>CALJGI010000006.1 GCA_938074045.1 uncultured Halieaceae bacterium | reverse complement strand
AAGTATGTGAAGCCCCTGACACAGACCACATTCCAGTGTGGCGAACCGGGTCAACTGTAAGGTTGTTTGCAGATCATGAGGGTCAGCCTACAATGCCAGCATGGCTGCCTCCGTCCCAATACAGCATTTTAGATCGCTGATCCAACTTACCGAGTTGCCCCTGGCAGACGTCAAGGATGAACTGGTCTCTCTGGGAATCGAGCCAGGTCTGCTCGACCCCACGGGGAAAGCGACATCGGTGCCGGCAGACATCTATGGTCGAGTCTTTATCCACCTCATCAAAAACATGCAACCGACTCTGCAGAAACCTGGCGACAATCTGCAGGGGATATTGTCCTTCAGTACGTATCGAATGATGTACGAGGCCATGCTCAACGCCGCAACATTGGGAGAGGCCTTGGAACGAGCCTCCATATACTTCCAACGATTCCAACCGGCTGGCGCGACCTTCCATGTAAGCATATCGGCGGATAGTGCGATCTGGTCATTTGATCTTGGGCAGGCCGATGATTCAACGGACAACACGGTAAGCACCACAAACTTCTGTATGGGCGAGTTGAACTGGTTACCCGGAACCAGTGGCAACGTTCTGGCCTTGTCGACCTGGCACCGCACCGCCAGCTGGTATATCGGTCACTACATCGACATTGATCGGGTGGAAGTGCGAGCACAATCTGAAGGCGACAAAACTTACGACAGCCTGTTCAAAACAGCAATACATTTTGGCGGGGAGCGCAATGCGCTGTCCTTCAGCAAACGGTATCTGGACTTCCCCATCGTAAAGAGTGAATCATCTCTCAACGATATGCTGGCCAGCTTTCCCGCGGAGTTACTCAACCTGGATGAGTTAGACAACAGCGTCAGCAGTCAGATTCTCGGGCTGCTGGGAACTGACTTCCGCAATGAGCTCCCCACACTGCCCGATATCGCCAGGCGTTTGAACACCACCACCGCCACCCTGCACAGACGCCTGAAATCTGAAGGGAAAAACTGGCAAAAAATCAAAGACGATGCCCGTCGGGATGCGGCGGCCGCACATCTCTGCAACCCGGATTATTCCATTTCTGATGTAGCAGAACTAATGGGCTTTTCCGACGACTCAACCTTTTATCGGTCATTCAAGAAGTGGACCAGACAGACGCCAAAACAGTATCGAGACGGGCTCTCTTGAACAGTTAATCGCGCTACTACACTATGCAGAGGCTGCCTGACTATCCCGATAGGCTTTAGGTGTCATCCCCATCCAGCCACGGAAGGATCGCACAAAGGAGCTGGGCTCAGTAAAACCCAGGATCTCAGAGATATCGTTGATTTTCATCTTGTCTTCACGAAGGTACTCGACCGCAATCTCACAGCGCACCTCATCCTTGAGGCGTTGATAGCTGGTTTCTTCTTTAACCAGACGGCGACGCAAGCTGGACTCAGACATATGCAGCATCTCAGCTATTTTTTCAAAGGACGGCATGCCACTTTGAAACTCCAACCTGATTAGCGACCTGATAGCTGCTGCTGTACTGGTAGGTTTGGAGTTTATCGAAATCAGCTCATGCACTGCATTGAGTAGAAAGTCCTCCAGGGTTTGTGAGTTCTGTACGAGCCGATGCGCCAGAAAATCAGTAGAAATCTGTAGATAGCTCTCACTTCCCTCGAAGTGAATGGGGCATTGAAATATATTTGACAAACTTTTGTCATAGCTTTCACTAACGGGCGCTCCGGCTACATGCACTGCCTCAACATCGATAGATCGTCCTATTAACCAACCACACAGGCTGTACCAGAGAGTCAATCCCGACGCCTGTGATACGGTTTGATTGTGTTTAGCCCACTCCCAGTCCTCTGGAATAAAAACAGAATCCTCCGGCTGTTTTCTGACATGGTAGGCCAATTTGAAAAAATCATAATCTGCAGTTATGGACACACGGTATCCGACCATGGGGTAAATAAGGGAATCGAATCGCTGCGCCAAAGACAGCGCGGCACCCAGATTTTTGGCGCCAATAATGCAGTGACACATCAGCTCAAACGCTTCGCTACCCATGCCGGCAGCCCAGGGGATGGGTCTCTTAAGCGACTGCCACTGCCGCACGGCTTCCCTGTACATACAGGAATAATCTGACCCAGGAAGGCTTTCGCCCGCCGGCATAGAGCGTAATTTTTTCCGGCTGAGGCGTGCTGATGCGGCCATCGCATCAGCATCAAGACCGACCCGCTCCATGTAGTCGAGCAGGCGATCAAACTTACGAATCGGCACCAGGATGCGGTCAGCCATGGACTTTCTCCCCTTTTCAACAGAGTCTAGCCCAAGCATTTTTTGTGGACCAGCCCCAAACACAGGGCCGCCCGGTCTATAGGACGTTTACCGTCGAATATGGTGAAAAGTGGTCTTATTACACACATTCACAGGCAACAGACGAGCGCACATGTTCACGAATCGGAAGGATTTGGTACTGTGCATAGCTTGACCACAGTCACATAATCCGGTTTCGGAGCGACTGTGTTAAGGAACAAAGAATGACAACGCCATACCGGAATATTCTGTCTCCCGGAGCAATTGGCTCTTTGGCTATCAAAAATCGTATTGTGCTCGCCGCTATGGGTTCAAATTATGCGGAAGAAGACGGCACCTGTGGTGATCGAATCAAGCACTACTATGAGGAGCGTGCGCGCGGCGGAGCCGGTATGCTTATTATGGAAACATCCACTATCAATTGGCCGGCAGGCGCAACCATGCCACGCATGGTGGGCTTTTCGGATGAGCGCTTTCTCCCCGGACTCAGCGATCTGGCCAAGAGGGTCCACCGTCATGGCTGCAAGATAGCAGCCCAGCTCAATCACGGGGGCAAAGTCGCCCAAGAGGATGTAGCGGCGGGACGACCGGTCCTCGTGCCCTCCATACCGAACAAGGTCCGCAGCGATATGTTCCCACTACTCAGCCCCGTTGAAATCAGTAAATTCATAAAGGCGGCCGGCCCGGACGGCAAGGGCGCACGCTACCAGGTAATGACCCAGGAAGACATCGATACGCTGGTGGAACAATTTGCTGCATCGGCCGCGCTGGCCAAACAGGCCGGATTTGATGCGGTAGAAGTGCACGCGGGACACGGCTATGTGATTTCCAGTTTTCTGTCCCCTGCAGTCAATAAGCGCGAGGACGCCTATGGGGGCAGCCGCGAAAACCGCGCCAGACTGCTGTGCGAAGTCATTCGCGCGGTGCGGGCAGCCGTGGGAGATGACTTTCCAATTCTGGTCAGGCTGGATGCCAACGAGTTTCGGGTGCAAGGTGGTATCGAACTTGGAGACTGCCTGGTGACGGTGCAATTGGGCGAGAAGGCAGGGGCTGATGCCTTTGATGTTAGCGCCTACGGCAATACAGGTATCGGCATAGCCTTTACAGAAGCACCTCTTGTGCATCAACCGGGGGGGTTTCTGCCATTTGCCCGGGCCGTCAAGCAAGTGGTATCCGTACCGGTAATAGCTGTAGGCCGCATTGAGGTCGATGTCGCAGAAAAAGGATTGCGGGCAGGAGAATTCGACTTCGTGGCAATGGGACGCAAATTACTCGCCGACCCCTACCTTCCCAATAAGTTGATGGCTGGGGATGCAGATGCCATCCGCCCCTGTATTTACTGCTATGTCTGCGTCAGCAAGATTTTTGTCAACGACGCCATGAGCTGTGCCGTCAATCCCGCCTGTGGGCGTGAACAAGACATGAATGTAATCACCAGTTCGGCAAGCGCGAAGAGCGTATTGGTCATCGGGGGTGGTCCTGGAGGTATGGAGGCAGCCCGCGCAGCGTCTGAGCGGGGCTTTCGCGTCAGTCTGTGGGAACAGGACAAGGATCTTGGCGGCACCGCACGGGTCGCCGCCCTCCCCTACGAACCCAACCAGCGTCTCGTGAAATACCTGTGCAATGAAGTACGAAGACTGCCCATTGATATTCGGACAGGCATCCGGGCGACAGTGGAATCGATACAAAGGTTCAAACCAGATACTGTCATTATCGCCACCGGGGCAAACCGCGCCGCGCCAGCCATCCCCGGTAAAGATCAGCGTCATGTTTTTGACGGCAATGAATTGCGGGGACTGCTGTTTGGCACCGACTCCAATGCGTCACGCAAACTGAATCTGTTCCAGCGATTGGTCGTGAAAATCGGCCAGCTGAGTCAAATACTGCGCAGTATCACAGCACTGCGCTTGCTCAGTCGTATATGGATGCCTCTATCGCGTCGCATCGTATTGATCGGCGGCGGCCTGGTGGGGCTGGAGCTCGCGGAATACCTGAACGAACGCGGCCGCGAGGTTACCGTAATAGAGCCTTCGGGCACGCTGGGTGAAGAGCTCTCCATAGTGAGGCGAGCCCGGATCATTCACGAACTGCGCGAGCACGGCGTTACAATGCACAAAGATGCCAATATCAAAATGATTGGCACAGAGGGAGTACACTTTACAGCGAACGGCGAAGACCTTGTCGCCGCAGCCGATCAGGTGATTATTGCTATGGGTGCGGAGCCGGACAGCAGCTTGAGTGACCAGTTAGCCAGAGCAGGGATTACTGCTACCGCAGTGGGTGATTGCCAGGACGTGGGCTATATCGAGGGTGCCATTCGCAGTGGGCGCCAGGCAGCTCTGGCGCTATAAACCATAAATTGAAATCAACGAAGATTTAACCGAGGACAATCACATGCTGCTACTGGAAAACAAAATCGCTCTGATAACCGGTGCGGGAGGTGGCATCGGCCGCGCCATCGCATTGGCCTGTGCGCGTGAGGGTGCCAGTGTAGTCGTTGCCGATTTCAATCCCGAGAGCGGAGAGGAAACTGCTGGCCTGGTGAATGCGCAGGGTGGCGACGCCATCTTCGTCAAGGGTGATGTCAGTGATGAAACTGCGGTTGAAAAGACAGTGGCCATAGCGGTGGAGCACTATGGCAGATTGGATGTGGCCTGTAATGCTGCGGCATTGAGCAAGGGCTCCGGGCCCATACACGAGTACGAGAGAGACATTTTTGATCACACCCTGGAAATGTGTCTGACTAACACCTGGTTGTGTATGAAGTATGAAATAGCCACCATGCTGAATCACGGGGGTGGTGCTATCGTAAATATTTCTTCCAACGCCTCACTACGGGGGCAACCCTTCAACACTGCTTACGCTGCGGCAAAAGGTGGCGTGAACCTATTGACCAAGAGTTCTGCTGCCGAATATGGCAGCCAGGCAATCAGAATCAATGCCGTCTCACCGGGAGTGATTCGCACCCCCGCACTGGAGCACTATTTTGAGGAGCAGCCCGAAAAAAGAAAGGGGCTGGAAAGACAGGCCGTGATGAACCGCCTTGGTGAACCTGATGAAATAGCCGAAGCCGTGGTATTTTTACTGTCGGATCGCGCCAGCTTTATCACGGGACAATTGCTATCGGTGGACGGGGGTGGTGCCGTTCGCTGATACTTCTCAGGGTCTGGCATTCATCATTGTCATCATCCCGTTATGGAGTACAGCATGAAATACATAAACATAACCGTCGAGCGCGAAGACCGTCTATACCAGGTGACGATAAATCGCCCCGACGTGATGAATGCACTAAATCCCGCCACGCATGCCGAAATGGCACACGCCTTCGACGTTTTCGAGGAGGATGACGAACTTTGGGTCGCTATCGTTACCGGGGCAGGTGACGCTGCCTTCTGCGCTGGCGGCGATATTTCCGCCATGGTCGATGCCGAAACCGGAGATGACTATCTTGTCCCACCCAGTGGCTACGGCGGCTTGACCAGTCGCTTCAGCTGTATAAAACCGATCATTGCCGCGGTCAACGGGTTAGCTTTGGGTGGCGGATTTGAAATTGCGCTGTCTTCCGACATCATAATTGCCGCCGATACCGCACAGTTCGGCCTGCCAGAACCAAAAATAGGGGCTGCCGCCGTCGCCAGCGGCATGCACAGGCTGGTGCGGGAAATCGGCCTGAAACCAGCGATGGGAATTTTGTTGACCGCAGACTTCATCGACGCCGACAAAGCTTACAGTCTTGGACTGGTTAATGAAGTCGTACCCGCCGCCGATGTTATTTCGACAGCCCGCGCCTATGCCAAGCGTATTCTGAAATGCTCTCCGCTCTCGATTCGCGCCACCAAACAGTGCGCACTGGAAGGTCTGCGATACCCCAATGTAGAACAGGCCATGCAGGCGCAGGAAGACAATCAGTTTCCAGCGCTGGAGAGGATGATGAAGAGCGCGGATATCAGCGAAGGACTAAACGCCTTTATGGAAAAGCGTAAGCCCAAATGGCAGGGTCGCTGACTTACTGACGGCTTTCCAACAGCTCCACCTTACTCAGCGCCGCCGCCTGTACGTCATCCAGTAAAAACGGTATATCGATCAGCTGTTTCTGTGAAAAACGCCGAGTCATGTCCACGTAGTGTGGTGAGGTACTGTCGGTAGACTGGGAGTAGGTAGCCAGTGCCATGACACGGGTGTCGTCACCAGCCACATGAGACACCTGTATCCAGCTACCACTCGACCCGGTGACTTCCGGATAACCCTTTTGCTCATCAAAGGCGAAGGACATTTTATTGAACACGCCTTCCATATCATCGGCACCGTGCAAGGGTATCCATGCGCCGTTGCGGGTTACACCCTGAATATCACCCAGCTTTGCCTCCAGCGGAATGCCCGCCCCCTTCAACTTGACGACCGCCGTGCCGAGAGCAACTAGCGCCGCGGCGCTGTCCTCAATATTCAATCCTTCCGGCGTGTATACCGGATCGTTGCTATCAAAAGGAATGGCGAGAGCCAGGGAGCCTGGCAGTAATCCACGGCCATCTGATGGTTGCCGCGCCGCGGCAACAAATTCGCGAAACAGATGAGCGCCAACGGATTCCAGGTTTGATTTCAAGTCCCAATTTTGCAGCACCTCACAAGCCTCAGACAAATCCACACTCTGATCATTAAACGTAACCCGGGGATAACGGTCGCACAGCACAACCAGATCGTCCCGCAACAACTGGCCAGCCAGGTTCTGATTGCTGAGCATGCGTTCAGCAAGTGAATGTCGATCAAAACGGTTTCCCGGTAACCCGTCGGTACCCGCCTGTCGTGCCGCTATCATCTGCAATCCCGATCGGGTTCGCATCCGTCTCTCGGTGCGGGTATCGCCATGTACCTCAGGAAATCCGGTGAGTGGCGTAGTCGGATTGGCCAGCCAATAACTGTCATTTGAATTGGTTACAAAATCAGTTCTATATAAATACGGCTGTTCACCAGCACCAAGCAAACCAGGGGCCGCGCCATCCTTCGCATCATTCCAGTCACAGCTGCTGCTATTGCCCCGCATCACCTGCCCAAACAAACGACAGGCAGCGAGTTGCTCATCCGAGAGATTGACCACGGGGCCCAGATCGCCATAGAGCACCTCGCCATTGGCATCCGCTGCAATGGTGTTTACACCGGCAGTATGCTGGTAGAAATTGTTCGCCGCCTTGATATCCCGCACCGATTTCGCCTGGGCAAACGCCAGTGCGCCACCCTGAAAACCTCGCGCACCTTCGTCTGCAATGCGCAGGCTGTAGGCATGCTTATCATCCCAGTTCATCCGCCCACCGACCAGCCAACCCTGGTGGGAACGATAAAAGACATGCTCCACTGCGACGGTGGCACCATCCTCTTGTCGCACCTGCACCGTCACCGGGACCGGGGATATTCTGCGCGCCTCATCATCAAACCGATAGGCCATGGCATCACTGGGCACCAACTCCAGTTGGTAGAACGTGAAGTCCATCGCCACCGATACCGTGTTGGTCCATGCCACATGGCCATTGGTACCAAATCCCACATTGGCCCGCTGTGCCTGGTTTGCCCCCAGCATGTTGTAGTGGCCGGGAATAATATGGTGCATGCCGTACATGCGAAAATCGAATTCGTGCCAATGCAGATGCGGATTGGCGTACAACAGGCCTCTGCCATCGGTACTAAGGTCTCTGCCTATAGCAACACCGTTACTGCCCTTTTCTGGGAGTTGCTCTACATGAGCAAGCAGCCTGTTTGCAGCATCAATCTCTGCGTCATTGATGGTGACTTCACCTTTATCCGGCGGTGCGGCAGCGACCAACAGCGGCGCAAAGCCCTGTAAAAAAGCCGGGGTCAGGTTGAATCGCCGCACGTCATCCGCGGTCATGGATACCATCCAGGATGCTCCAGCACAGGCGGGGTCACTGACACTGTTCGCCGGATGTTCGCGCTGATAACGATTGAAACCGGTGGCAAACCCCGCCCACAGAGCCTCGAACTCGGGCTGAACCGCCACATCGTAGAGACCTTCTTCGATCTGTAATTGGTAGAACAGATCCGACTGCAGATTGCCATTCTGTGGTCCAAAATTGGCAGCAAGCTGTGCTCTGAATTTCAGAATGTTTCGGGCCAGCGCACAGTAATGATCCTGAGCCGAGGCGTAGCCCTGGCCGTAGCCCAATCCAGCCCAGTCACTGGCGACCACGTGAGGGATGCCACCCTCTGTCCGATAAAGAGTGGCCTGATAAGACGAGCTTTTGATCAACGAATGGTTAGACGCTGACCCATGATCCAGTTGTGCACAGGAATAAATCAGCGGTAACGTAGCCGTCAAGATCAGCAACGGACACCTTATCCAGCTAGCACACGAAAACATCAATCTCCTCCACCCACCAACAAATTCGAGTATCGAACCATCTACTTCATAACAGGAATAGCGTCCGCTAAGTGCTATTCTGCTCACAGTAGAATATGGGAATTTCGCGCTCAGTTCTGGCGCGATACTGCACAAAATCTGGATACAGAGCCTCACACACCGGCCACAGCGCAGCTCTCTCCTCATCCCCCACTTCCCGTGCGTGCATCATCACAGAGGTCCCCCGATGCTTGATCTCAACATCAGGGTTTTTCCGAAGATTGGCATACCAGGCAGGATGCTCATCTCTACCGGTCTGGGACGCGACCAAAATAACGCCATCCTCATGGGGCAGATGCAACAGGGGGACAATGCGCTTTTTACCAGTCTTAGCACCGATCATTGTCACAAAGCAGGTCTCTGATCCGGCCAGGGTATTAAATGCCCGCCCACCCGTGAGACTGTTCAGGGCCGGATGCAAACGGGACATCAATTTGAGAATCCAGTGTGGCGCGGCCTTACCGGGCGAATCCATTGACTTAGATTGGGTCATAGCATCCTCTCCATACTAGTGCGATCATTCTATACGAATAGTCGCCCACGACTCCAAGACATTACCGGTAGCAAGCTGGAAACACGAACATGACTCGACGCAGTGGAAGAAGCAAGCGCACCCTGGCGGCGGTTAAGCAACTGCCATGGCAGCCTGTGATCAACCCCTATTCGCCGATCGAAATACTCAGTGCGGACCAGGTTGAGGCGATCATACAGAGCGCTCTGTTCGTATTGGAATCCAACGGTATGCGGTTTCTCGAACCCGGTAGCCGCGACCTCATGCGTCGGGAGGGCGCCGAGTGTTCCGAAGACGACATGATGGTGAAAATAGACCGGGATCTGGTTCGGGAAAAGCTCTCTCACGCCCCATCAACCTTTGCGCTACGCGCCAGAAACCCAGAGCGGAATCTACATATAGGTGGCAGTCATATTGTGTTCAACAGCGTCGGCGGACCCGCATTTTGCAGCGACCTGGATCGAGGGCGCCGACCAGGGACCCTGGAGGATATGCGCGACTACCTCAAATTGGTTCAGAGCTTGAACATCATTCACCAGGAGGGCGGTGGCTGTTTTGAACCCATGGATTTACCGGCGGAAACCCGCCACCTCGATTTGTATCTCGCCCAATGGCAGCTGCTCGACAAGAACTGTCAGGCCTACGCGTTGGGCCATGAACGGACTTACGACTGTGTAGAAATGGCCTGCATTGCGCTCGGCATAAACCGGGAGGAACTGGCAAGGGATCCAGCCATACTCGCCATAATCAACACCAACTCTCCGCTACAGCTGGATATACCCATGACCGAAGCGGTTTTTGAGCTGGCAGCAAATGGACAGGCATGTTGTATCACGCCTTTCACCCTGGCGGGATCGATGAGTCCGGCTACCCTGGCAGGCACCCTGGTGCAACAAACCGCCGAGGTTCTGGCCGTGGCCACCCTGACCCAGTGCGTGCGACCCGGAGCACCCATTCTGTACGGATCCTTCGCCTCCAATGTCGATATGCAGAGCGGTGCACCTGCGCTGGGAACACCTGAATACACCAAGGCGGCGTTTGCCAGTGGTCAAATCGCACGTAAACTGGGTTTGCCGTTGCGATCCAGCAATACCAACTCCGCCAACTGCGTCGACGCCCAGGCTGCCTACGAAAGCGCTATGTCACTGTGGGGAGCCGTCATGGGACACGCCAATCTGGTCAATCACGCCGCCGGATGGATGGAGAGTGGTCTTACCGCGTCCTTTGAAAAACTCATCATCGACGCAGAAATGCTCCAGATGATGGCGGAAACCTGCCAATCCATCGCTACCGACGACGACCAATTGGCGCTGGACGCCATTGCTGAGGTCGGCCCGGGAGGACATCACTTCGGAACCCAGCACACCCTGGAAAGGTTCGAAACCGCGTTCTACGCTCCCATGCTCTCGAACCGGCAAAACTTTGAAGCCTGGGAAGAAGCCGGCAGCATTGATGCCGCAACGCGCGCCAACACCATCTGGAAAACGCTACTGCGCGAATACGAGCAACCCGAGTTGGATCCTGCAGTCAACGAAGCTCTGGAGGACTACGTAAGCAGGCGCAAACTGGTACTGAACTGAGAGCGCTTCCGGTTATAGGTTATAGGTTCTAGTTATAGATTGGTCAAATAGCGTATTGAACGTCAGCTCCACAGTGCATAGCATATAAATTCACTCGATACGTGCAATGACTATGGAAGATACCCAACCAGGTGCCATTATAGGCCTCGGTCTCAGCATCATGTTTTTGTATGGCATGTTGGAGATGCTTTGGCTTGCCCTCATATCCAAACAGGTCAGCTTCAAGCATGATTTCTGGCAGTCTGCGCGCAATGTGGTGATCGTCGTTTCACTGTCTTCCATCCCCCTGTTCAGCACCGCAGGTTTTGGCCTGCTCGGCCAGGAACTGGCACCCCTGCAACTCGGGATGGAGTGGTATTACTGGCCCCTGGGCCTATTGATCTACGAGTTCTGGTATTGGGTGCAGCATTTTCTGGCACACAAAGTCCGCCTGCTGTGGTGCCTGCACTCCCCTCACCACGCTCCGGACACCATCAATATGGTGGTTGGTTATAACCACCACATGCTGGAAGTTCCCTACATGGCGTTTTTCATGGGCTTTGTCCCAACACTGTGTGGGGTGCCAGTGGAGATGGTCATCGTCATCAATGGTTTTGATATGATCTGGGGCAGCATGCTGCATGCAAGTCCCCGGGTGATAAAGCGCCGCTACGGCATACTGGAATATTTCATGCAGACGCCCTCTTATCATCGCGCCCATCACGCAAAAAACCCGCGCTACATGGACACCAATTACAATGCGACAACGTTATTCTGGGACTGGGCCCTGGGCACGCTGCAACCGCTGAGGGATGATGAACCTGTTGAGTATGGAATCACCCGTGATGTAAACGTCGAGAGCTGGCGGGACGTTCAGTTTGGGGAGATGTCGCTACTGTGGCAGGACATCAAGAACGCCCCTGATCTTAAAAGTAAGCTGGGTTACACATTCTGTCCGCCGGGTTGGTCACATGTAGGCGACCACAAAATGGCCAGCACGCAAAAACTGGCTCTGGAAAATTAGATGATTACAGACAGCGCGGTATATTCAGACGAAGTAGAAATTCAGGCACCCGTCGAATGGGTGTGGGACATACTGCTGGATTTCGACAACTATGCTGAGTGGAACGGCTTTTGCCCGACAGCAATAAATTCCTCCCTCGAAATAGGTTCACCCATCGATATGATGGTAGATCTCGGCCAGGGTTTGTCCCGGCAGGTCGAATACATCAGTCGCGTGGAACATCACAAGGTCATTGCCTGGGCGATGGAAAATAAGCCAGATGACCCTGTAAAGGCCGTTCGCAGCCAGAACCTGAAGAAACTGGATGACGAGCGTTGCACCTATCAGACCGTCGATGATTTTTCCGGGCCAGAAGCAAAAACCATGATGGAACATTTTGCCAGCACGGTGGAAGCTGGCTTTAATCGCTGCGCCTACGATCTGAAGGCTCACGCTGAAAAGACCTGGCGCAAAGCCAAACGCTGATACTCAACCCTCGAATGACAACGCCTCCGCCGCCTCGGGGTTTTGTTCCAGCAACTCTATGACGTTACCGAAAGGATCACGACCGTAGGCGAATCGGGACGGTGGTCCGCCCAGGAGTGCTGCATTGAACACAACGCCATTTTGTTGGAGTACCGAATAGTCCTGCTCGATATCATCCGAAGCCAGTGCGATATGGGTAATACCCAATTTATTGACGGGTCGCTGCGCTTCACCATCATGGGCAGTCGAAAACTCAAACAACTCCAGGCAGGAGTTGCCCTTTTTAATCATGCGTACCTTGAATCCTGAATCTTCGATGCCCAGAGCCTCGCTCATCACATCAATTTCGGACGGAATCTCTGCTTCCATTGCCACGGCAAACCCCAGCACATCACAATAAAAGGCTAGCGCCGAATCAATATCCTGCACCGCTATCGCGGCATGATGAACGCCCAGAATCATATGAATACTCCCGAAAAATACTGCATTGGATACGAGCGCGTTAGCATCCAATCATCATTTTGATGGGGGGTTATACCAAATCGGCGAGGAATAAGCTCTTTCCTGGGTGTATTCGGGTGCCCCATCCGGCGCTTGCTCTTCAAACACCACCTCATCGTAGGTGGTCCAACGCGGCGTGGGAATCTCCAGTACACGCACGTAATAAAACGCCGCCTGATCAGGATTGAATTCTGGGTCGTACCATACAGTGGCCAGCTCCAGCGCGCCGATTGAGTTGCGGTAGGTTGCGGTTTGAAGGTCAACCGTATTACCCACGGGCGCGACGCTACCATCGGAGAGCAGACGACCCTCTGACACCGCTACATCATAGACTCTTTCCTTCAATTGCCCTTCAGTGCCTGTCCAGCCCTTTACTATTTGCACGCGGTCCAGATGAGCACCGAGAGGATCTTTCTGCACCGCAACCATAAAGGCAGGAGGCTCACCATTGAACTTGGTCGCGGCTCTGACCGGCAACACACCTCCCATAGGAACACCGCGCTTATAACCGTGCTCGGTGAAGTCCGAGCGCAAGACATCCGCTGCCGCAAACTGCCAGCCGCCAAAAAATCGCAACGTCATACGCGGACCAGTGGTCGCGTAAGTTTCTCGTCGTTTAATCGCATCAAAAATGGCTGCCCGGGTATTCTCCTTCGCCCATACCGCCGCATAGCCCGACCCGGCCAGTTCCCAATTCAGCAGCTCAATATTGGTACCGTATTCACTGGGCGTAAAGCTGAGCGCCGAACGCCCGGGGGCCGGTTGTGACCGGCCGGCCTTGCCAAAAAAATTATCCTCATCGGCTGTGGCCAGCGCGTTGTGCGAATCGGTGCTGCCAATAAAACCAAACTGGAAGGGATTAACTCCCAGCGCTTCCTGTAAACCAAGTCCATTTTTCAGCGCGCTGCGGGCGTACTCGTACTGCAGCATGTCGTTGCTTTTCAATGCCGTTGCAAACAGGTTGGCTTTATCCCAGGTTTCGTAATCCGCGAACTCGTCCTGCGGTGATAGAAAGGGGTGAGTCTCACTATCTCCCTTGGCCTGGGTTATCTCAATGACTGGTTCCCAACGGGCACGTTTCACGGCGTAATCAGCATCCAGCGCGTCGCCAGACAAGGTCCTCTCGGCAAACATCAAGCCGTTACTCAGATTTCCGTTGTGAGGGATGGCCAACACCCGGCCACCAGTCAGCTCCTCGTAGTCTGCGAGAAAGCGCCACAAATCTTCCGGATCATTACTATCGACGGCTGAGAAGGGAAGTATTTGTGAGGTGAAATCCGCGCCTTCACGAAACAGCACGTTGCGGTGCAGATTGTTGGCATCCGGCGTTGAGGACCATTCGTAGCCCACAAAGGCAGTGAAAACCCCAGGGTCATTGTATTTGTCAGCGACCTCCCCTACCTTGCTCCAAACCTGGCGTGAGATTTCAGCATCCATTTCAAGACCGTTAAGCGAACGGAGAAGCTCCATATCGACGCCGTGCTCTTCGTCAACATACTGTCCAAGTTCCTCGGCCCGGCCTATTCCCATGGCCAGCATGGAGAACTCCATGATAATTCGGTAAGCCGTGTCTGCCTCCAGATATCCCGTCCAGCGTTTCCCCAGCTTTGTGGCCGCCATATCCGCTGACCGTCCAAAAATAAGGGGAAATGCTCCGAGAAACTCGGCGTGATCGGAAACCATCAAAAAATCCAGTGGGCGCGCCAGCCGCCCTTTGACACCATTTTGTGCTGTTACCACCTCCCCCCGCGCAAAACGATAGGCCTGCTCGGGCCCCAGTTCCTGATTGCCCATGGTGAAGGCATCGGCGGAGAGATTGGTATGCAAATGCGTGTCGCCCCACAACACTCTGGTTGGGTGTTCAAAGGCCACCGGGGGCGAGTACACGCCGCCATAGGCAACACTGACGAAAAGCGTCGCCAGCATGATTGCTATGAGATGGCGGCCAGCTTGAATCCGATTCATCTAATCCACCTTCACTACAAGCACCGACTTAGCCGGCACAGTTAACAGCAGACCGGCATCCGTCGCATCAGCCTCATAAGATACGGGCACCACGTTGGCAGGTTGATCAAAGGTATTGTGTGCATCCATCTGCTCGGCGGTAAGCAGCTCTCCTCGCGCACTGGTTAAAGGACTATCGGGCCCAGCGACCTCTATTGCTTGTTCAAGGTGGGGATGGGTGTTTACCAGTGAAACAAAGAGCTCACCCGTTTCGGTTCTTGCCGCGGAAGCAGAGATGGCTGGAATTGCCCTGTCCTCGCACACGTAATCTGTCGAGCCAACTACAAACAGAGGCACGTGCGTAGCTCCCTGAAACGGCACATACATTCTGAAAGCATGATAGGTGGGTGTCAGTAACATCCGGTCACCCTCGGTCAGAATCATCGCCTGCAGCACGTTGACCAGCTGGGCGATGTTGGCCATTTGAACCCGGTCGGCGTAGCGATGGAAAATATTGAAAGTGACCGCGGCCACCAGCGCATCTCTGAGCGAATTTTGTTGGTAGAGAAATCCTGGTTGACTACCTTCCTCCGAGTCGTACCAGGTACCCCACTCATCGACATACAAGCCGACGTGCCCTTCCGGATCATTCTCTTCAAGAACAGCCCGGTTGGCCGCCAGAAATTCCTCCATTTTCAATGCGGCTTGCAGCGTTGATATCCATTCATCCTCCGGAAAGGCGGTGGCCTTACCCAGATCTTCCAGCGTCAAACTGTTGTCTTTCTTTTTCGGATGTGAGTAGTAGTGAAAGCTGATCGCATCAAGCTTGCACAGAAAATTCGGTTGAATGTTTTTTGTCAGATAGTCAGTCCACTCCGTGACCGCCTCGCCATCGGCGCCGTGACCGCCGCTGGCTACAAATTTAGTCGGCACATCCCAGGGCACCCGGGCCATGGTCGACCAGTGTTTGTAGCGATCACAGTAGTACTCGGGACGCATAAAACCACCGGCCCCCCAGGTCTCATTGCCAATACCAAAATGGTGCAGTCGAAAGGGTTGATCGCGGCCGTTGCTACGCCGTAACTCGGCGAGATCGGATTTTGAATGGCTGGTCATATACTCCAGCCACTCCGCCATCTCCCGAGGGCTACCGGTGCCCATATTGCAATTCACGTAAGCCTCTGCGCCCAACAACTCGACCAGATCAAAGTACTCGTGGGTGCCCACCTGATTGCTTTCTTCCACACCGCCCCACAAGGTGTTCACCCGTACGGGACGGTCCTCGGCGGCTCCGATTCCATCCCGCCACCTGTACTCATCGGAAAAGCACCCCCCCGGCCAGCGCAGCACTGGCACCGCGAGCTTCTGCAACGCCTCCAGCACGTCGGTCCGCCAGCCACGGGTATTGGGAATATCAGAGTCATGCCCCACCCACAGACCGTCATAAAAAAGACGCCCCAGATGTTCTGCAAACTGACCATAAATATTCTTGTTGATAACCGCACCGGCATCAGCGGTATTGAGCTGCACCCGGGTAAAACCATTCTCGGTGGATTGACTCATGACTCTCCCTGCACCTTCAGTATTGCGGACGTACCCGTCTCCGGGATATTACCAAGTATAGGGGGTTCACTTAACGCGA
Organism: uncultured Halieaceae bacterium; assembly: GCA_938074045.1. Lineage (GTDB taxonomy): Bacteria > Pseudomonadota > Gammaproteobacteria > Pseudomonadales > Halieaceae > CALJGI01. The sequence continues at coordinate 295,946 of CALJGI010000006.1, read as the reverse complement.
TTTAGCCCAATTGTGCATAGCTCACATGCCCAGCCCAAAAGTATCCAATGATCTGCAAGAATCCCGGCCTCTAAACGAAAAACTGTGATGGAGTCAATCCATAATGGCGAAGTACGACATCCACAAACTGCTGGATGACTATTTCGCCAAGGGAAGTGAGCATGTGAGCGCCGAAGATATCGGCTGGACACACAAAATTTGCCGTGAATTGATTGATATTACCGTCGCACCCCCCGCTCTCAAGGTGTTGGTGAACGCGCTGGGCCACGAGGGTGGCGGTCATACCGGTGAAGTCACCACCATGGTATTACTTCCGCAGGTTATTGATGCGGTGGCGCCCCTACCGAAAAATAAACTACTGCATGCCACCGCGGAAGACACCTTAAGCACCCGCATGCTATCGGGCAAACCCGACCCCCTGTTGCAATCCCGGTGGACTGAGGATTGGAACAACGAGAGCTTTCCTGAATTCTTACCCCTGCCACTGCAGGGCATGCTGGCACAAGAAGCCAACCTGCGCATCGCCCGCGAAAACGAGAAGGACCTGGCCTTTTATCCTACCGGTCAGGGCGCAGGCATGAGTAATGACGAACGGAAAGGCACAACAGTCGTATACGACATGATCAATGACTATATCGCCGCTGTAGAACGGCTTAATGCGACACTGGAAAACTACTAGATTATCAGTGAGCACAGTAAGAAGCGGCTTGAACCAAAGTCGCTTGCTATTGCGACACCGCAATAAGGTCTTCCGGCTTGTCGAGCCCCAGGCGCTGATAATATTCTTCCGGAATTTCAGCGGGACGTTTATAGACATAGACCTTGCACGGCGAGATACCCACGTCTTCCGGGGGATCGACAATAAACAGTGGTATCCCCGTCCGCTGGGCCGAGCTCAACTCCATCGCTGGTTCGTGACAACAATAAATCGGCAGTTCCTTCCTGCCATAGGTCAGCGCTCCCCGCTCCTTCACGATTGCGTTGTTCCTGGGACTTTCATAGTGACCAGCCCTGATAAGACGCGCCCCGCTGGGACAGGGGTCGGGCATAAACGTCACCTTTTCCTCATCCTCTACCACGGTAAAGGGCAGTAGATGACTACGGGTAAACATCATGATGTTCTCGACTTTTTCCCGAAACGGCAGTGTGCCATCTGGATCCATTGCCTCCGGACGCATCACCCGGGACAACACCCAGTTCAGAGCGTCGCCATCATGTCGTTCGTACAGTATTGAAAACAGGGCCGTCACCCGCGACATCAAGCCATCGTGCAGCGCCAGCGCCTCTGTCCTCAGGCGACGGGATCGAGTGACCGCCTCGTCTTCCTCCTCCGCCACTATCAGCTTCTCAATCGCAGTCAGTTCATTAACCCACAGTTGGGCCACCCCATCGGTCACGACTTCTCGCTCAGGTGCGTTTTTATAGTTTTCTATTGTGCTGAGCGTCTCCGCCCGACAGAAGTCGACGTCCAGTTCAGCCATACAATCCAGAATGGAGGATTCCCAGCCGGTGTAACTGTAAAACATGGTCATCAACTCGAGCTGAAATCGCTGCACCAGGCCAATGGCCTGATCAACATCCTTTTCATGCAGACAGGCTGCAATCCGATCAACCGTCAATTCACCGGCCTCGGCCAGTTCCTGCTCACTGAATACGCGTTCCACCAGACACAACACCCACATATTTTTATCGTTAATACGGTAGCGGGAGTGCGGCCCGTCGACTAGGCGACGGTGAGCTATAACACCTATTAAATATTCGCTCAGTCGCTGTTATAGCTACTATGCTCGAATACGCTGGCTGCCGGGGCAAAGCGACACTATGATCTACATCACACAAGAACCCTGGGATACCTACCCGGATGAGCAAAGACAAAACGGTAGCTGAACATATCCACGGCGAAACCCGCAACAACATCATCATTAACCTGATTCTGAATGGAATAATCGCCTACGCGACGCTGCGCGGTCTCGAGCAGGTAACGACCTGGGGTGAGGATGGCTACGGCAAAGATTTGTTCATCACCGGCTTTATCTTGTCCACCATCCTGGGTGGGATATTTATCGGACTGTTTCGACGCCGGAGAAAACGCGGAGAAGTAGTGACCCAGGGTAACGAAGGTAGCGCCCTGGCTTGGCTACTGCCCTACAACCCCTGGCTGGCGGCACCCTGGATTGGAGTTCTGGGCGCACTATTGGCAGCGCCCGCACTGTTGGGCGTGTTGGCCCTGCTCGGTATTGACGCTCTGTCGCCGCTGGCCTACGCCATTATCAAAGGTACCTGGGCCGGTATACTGGCGGGCATTGTGGTCCCTGTTGCCATTCGGCAGGGGTTGCGGGCAGAACCTGCCTGAGACTTAGAAAACCCGGTAGCGGCGCTGTACATGCGCCTGTCGTATCCCCACTTCCCTGGCCCGCTGTTCAGCATCCAGCCTGGGCATATCCGCCGGCATATAGCGGTCGACGTCATCGAATTTGATTTTCTCTGCGCGTATGGTGGGAAAGTCTTCCGCAGCGGGTAGCGCCGAGTAGGCCCAGCGATGGGATAGAAAACCCCGTGGCAATCCCGTGGTGTCCAACCAGTTCTGCACGCCCGGATCCCGGTGCGAGACCACCCAACGCTGCACGCGGTCTTCCCCCATATACATCTGGTGAAGATTCAGGCTGCTCTGGTGGTTGGCATAATCAGGGGACTCTCCCCACAAATTACCCAGATGTACGCTGACGTAGACAGGGTCCCCGGTGTACGTGGCCTCAATGTACAGCGCCTCGTCGTCCTGCAGATCGAAGAGCCCACCTGCATAAATATTGGTGCTCATGCCACCACCGGTATCGCTGGAGGCGACATTGGGCTTGTTGTACCCGTTCTCCTGGTAAAAATAGCGGCCGTCTTCCGGTCCGCCGTGACTGCCAAATACATTTAGTACCTTGTCGTAAAAATCCAGCCAGAAGGTCATATGGCCTTTTACGATAGAGCCCATTTTTCGCAGTTCGCTAGCACACTGCTGGGGCGTCAGGGCCGGTGGATGATCGCCCACCGTATCAAGATTGGTAATGGAAAGATGAATGGCCTCTTCATTTTCCCAGTCGTAAAACAGTTGTCGCCCACTGATAAAGGTGGCGTAGCGATCCTCACCTTCCGGGTTGCGCTTGTTCGGTCCTTTGCGGGTGCAGATGAAATTTCCCTGGTAGCCCTCCGGCTTTTCCGGCCCCAGCAGCAATTCGAATTCACCATTGTCTTCGACAATCAAACTGGCCGTATCCAGCGTGCCGAAACCGGTTCTAAAACCAGGCACCAGTTCGCTCAGACTGCCGGTGTCACCGGACATGGGGCCGTTGGCGGTCTCAAAAATAAGGTACTGCGGGGCGTAGGGGCCCGCGGCAGATCGGGGCTCACCACGCCAGTGGCTGAAATCCGCCGCCTTACCCTTGATCAGGTAACGATTCCGGCCATCGATATCAGCGTAAAAGTAGATGGCATCGGCGTTCTCGATGGTGGATTTGTTGAATATGGAGAGGGCGTTTCGTATCGAGGGAAACTGTGGGTCTGCATGAAAGGTCCGCTCGAGACCGTGATGAATAAAGCCAGCCAGATACCGGTACCCTTCTGCCAGTACCCGGCTGGTCGGTTCAGGTGCGTAATGATCGGGGCTGTCAATCACATCCCTGGCTTCCTCGAGCTGCGCAATCAAGTCATCCCAGGCCGCGCGTAGTTCCAGCCGATCCGTTTCAATTTGTGTGGCGTCGTTCATACCTGTTCCTCTCTCTGCGCTTCGCGGCGGCTACCCTGCAACCGAACCACCATCGATTGATAAAATTGCTCCGTTGGCGAAGCGTGCTTCCTGCGATGCCAGAAAACAGATGCTGTTGGCCATATCTTCGGCCTCTGCCATCTCTTCCAACAATGCGGTACGGGACAACAAACTCATATCAATACGATCATCTATCTGAAACCCGCCAAGAAAGGCCGTTTTGGTGCCACCGGGGCAGACCGCATTTACGCGCAAGCCCTCGCGCCCAAATTCAAGGGCGAGGGTTTTGGTCAGGCCAATCAAAGCATGTTTGGAGGCGACGTAGCTACTCATGTAGGCCTGGCCTTGCAAACCGGCCGTGGATGCCACATTAACAATTACACCCTTGCTGGCCAGCAGATGTGGCAGAGCGGCCTGAGACAAAAAGAAAGGACCATTGGCATTGACTGCCATGGCCAGGCACCAGCCCTCATCCGTTTCATCGGCCAGCGGTGCAATACCACCTACACCGGCGATATTGCACAAAATATCCAGTCCACCGAGGGTCTCCGCCGCCAGGTCAATGGCAGCCCGACAGGCGTTGCCATCTGTCACATTCAGCGCTTCGGCATGAGCAACACCACCATCGGTGGTGATTTTGTTGGCCGTTTTTGCCGCTCCTTCTGCGTCCAGATCGACACAAAAAACCGCGGCACCCTCGGCGCCAAACTTGAGCGCCGTCGCCCTGCCCATACCCGACGCCGCCCCGGTAACAAATACACGACTGTTCTCAAATCTCATTGACACCAACATTACTCCTAAAAATTTATCCCTGTGCTATATCTATAGAGTATGCGGGTTAACCATCACGCCGCCGTCCACGTTAAGCGAATGACCCGTGATAAATGATGCCCGGTCTGAACAGAGATAGGCCACGGCGTCAGCAATCTCCTCGGGCTTGCCAAGTCGGCGCATCGCATGGACGCCGGCAGTGTGCTCCTTCGCCCCGGGTACTTTTTCAAAGTAGTTAGCCAGTGCATTGGTAAGAATGCCCCCGGGGTTTACCGCGTTGACCCGGATGCCCTGCTGCGCATTTTCTGCAGCTGCTGTTCTTGTAAGTGCAATAACTCCGCCCTTGGCGGCGCTATAAGGGCTTTGTAAAGCCTCCCCTCGCACACCGGACAGCGACGCGATATTCACGATGGCGCCGGCTCCAGTCTCCAGCATGGCCGGAATCTCATACTTCAGGCAAAGCCACACGCCCTTTAGCGTAATGTTGTGGCAGTGATCCCAGTGTTCCTCCTCTACCTCTGGAATCGCTCTGAATCCACCACCTCCAGCGGCGTTATTGCAGGCACAATCCAACCTGCCAAAATGGGCTACGGTTGCCTCAACCATCGACTTCACTGCTGACTCCTCAGACACGTCGGCTTCTATAGCAATAGCCTCGCCGCCAACGTCTCGAATGATGGCCACGGTTTCTTCCGCCGCGTCCAGGCGAATATCAGCGACGGCCACTTTTGCGCCATCATTGGCAAACGTCAAAGCCGTGGCACGGCCGATACCGTCGCCACCCCCTGTAACCAACCCTACCTTTCCTTGCAGTAACATACTGTTATGCCTCTTGACCTTGTTCCCAGTAAACCAGCGGTGGCTCGCCCGCTCGCGGCGTTCGCTGAGCGCGTCGTTCCAACTCGCTATCATCAAACATACTTTTGAAGGTCAGGGAACGATCCCGCAGCATCTCGGTATATTCCCACAGCCGTTCATAACCCGTGTGCTGAAACTTCCATTCCCCGTCCACCTTGATGTACTCATCCCAGTACACGCCATTACCGCGTACCTTCATGTTGTGTTCACAAATATGTACCGTGTCATCCATGTACCAGACACCCGTAGCGCGGTTTTCAGAGAGTACTTCGATTTCCGGATGATGCCCCTGATGCTGGGTCAGAATGTTTGGATCAGACAGAGATGAATCAAAGAATCCCTTGATGGCTTCGTGCCCTACATAGGAGTGCCGCCCGCTGTCATAGGATGTCGATGCATCTTCAGCAAACAGTTCCACCAATGCGGCAAATTGCTTGCAATCGAGATGTCGAAAATAACGGTGTTTGAGCTTTTTGATTTGTTCAATGTCTGCTGCTGTATCCACGTTTATGAGACCTCAATTTGGTAGGTTTGAATATAATCGGAAAATCTTTCCAACACCTGTTCACGGGTCAGTCCGAATTGTTCCAGTTGGTAATCGTGGCTACCGTGCTTGCCACGCGGATGCTGCTCCACATAGTTTGCGATCGCCCCTCGCACGGCATCGCTATAAGGGAGCGCCAATCGATCGTAAATCTCGTCAACCACGGCCATGGTGTGAGCGACAAAATCCGTGTAGCGGATATCGACAACACGGCTGTCATCCATATACTCCCGGGCGGCCATACACTGATCCATCTGCAATCCCAGATGCTCCAACACACGGCGCCCCATATCCTCTGGGTCTGTCTGCGACTGTTCCGGCATCACAGCCATCATCATACTACTGTAGGAGCCGATAACCTCCAGCGGGTTCCGGTGGGTAACGATTATTCCGCACTCCGGATGCAGGTGGGCAATGATATCCAGATGACAAATATGTGAGGGAGTTTTCAACAGCCATCGATCCGCTGGGCGCTGCCACTGCAACAGGCGCAACAGATTGGCGTGATACTCATACTGCGGCCGTCTATCCACCGACTTGTAGTAGGTGGCATAAGGCTCAAGAAAAACCTCAAAGCCATAGGCCGCATCCTGAAAGGTATGATTGGTAAGAAAAATACACTCTTCAGCTGAATCTGCGGTCATGTAATGGATTTTTTTGAAATCCGAGGTGGCGTTCATATGGTCGTAGTAGGCCTTGGTCTGCAGATAACGAGGATCTTCTTCCCCTGGCGCCAACCCCTCCAGCGGTGACGGATTGTGCGCCTCCCACAATTTCAGCTCCCTGGTGGCGGGGTCATTGGCCAAGACATTGAGTAGCGCCGAGGTACCGGTGCGAGGCAATCCTGTGAGAAACAGGGGTCTGGTGATTTGCAGTTCCAATACCTCGGGGTGTCTTTTCCAGGCGGCTTCCACATTCAGTCTGGACACCAGCAAATCGAGCATACGACGTCGCAAGCTCTTTCTGGCACTCGCGGTAAAATGATTATGACTGTAGGTCGCCAGCAAACTATCCAGCCCGGGAAGAAAATCATCCCCGCCGAAGTCATCCTGGCCTGCCGCATCGATGGCCTCCCTCAGCAGAGCGTCAGGATACATTTGTTCATCCGGCATGGTGGTAGATAATCCTCATCGAGTTCCAATACTGATGATGGAATCATAGATAATCTCTACATGATCCCACTAGGTGTTCTGCCTTATAACACCTATGTCCAAACTGAGGCGTGATGTGAGAGCATCACTGTTATAGCTGCTAATCGTATTTCGCTGTTCCAGAACAGCCTCGCGCAGGACAAACTGTCAGTCATGCATAATCACCCTGTTACCATCGCTATAAACAATGAGGAGCCAAATATGAGCCAACAGGAGAAAATCGCACTTGTTACCGGTGCGGGACAGAACATGGGACTGGGCGTGGCCCGCAGACTCGCCGCCATCGGCATACACGTTTTGATCAACGACATCGACGCCGACAAGGCCGAGGCGGCCGCCTCATCCATCCGAGAACGGGGACACAAGGCCTCCTCCGCCCCTTTTGATATCACCGATACGGCAACCGTGTTGAAGGCTGTGGGGGCGCTGGAAGCCGAGCTGGGTGGCATCGATATCCTGGTCAATAACGCCGGTAACGCCGGTACCAGGGCGACTCACCAGATTTCCTTCAAGGATATGCCCACGGAAGAGTGGGATATGTATCTGAAGGTCAACCTGTACGGCGTGATGAACTGCACCAAAGCTGTACTGAGCGGCATGTGCGACCGGGGTTGGGGCCGAGTAATCACGATATCCTCGGAAGCAGGCCGCCAGGGGCTGGATATCAATGTATCAGTCTACGGCGCCGCCAAGGCAGGAGCAGCGCACCTGATGCGCCATATAGCGCGGGAAGTAGGTCCCGACGGTGTTACCGCCAATGTTGTGTCCCTGGGCCTGATGGACAATGTGCCAGAAGAATTTACTGCTCCCATCGTAAAAACTATCCCCACCCGTCGCCTCGGTAGCGGAGATGATGTGGGATCGGCGGTTGAGTACCTTATTTCCGATGGCGCCTCCTGGGTTACCGGCCAGACTCTGGTTCTTAATGGAGGATCTCTTGCCATTGGATAACGGGCAAACAGCACTATACCCACAGCAAGTATGCTTCGTGGTGGCCGATGTTGCCGCAGCGGTAGCGGAGTGCGAGCAGAGGTTTGGCTGGGGACCGTTCTTTGCTTTCGACGCGCCGGTTGAGGACGCGTCCTACAAAAACTGGCGAGGGAGAAAACTGGTCAGTGTCGCTCTGGGCATGGCGGGAAATGTTCAGGTCGAATTTCTCCATGTACACACAGGCTCCGACACCACCGCGGACTATCAGGCTGAATACGGTGTGGGCTTTCAGCATATCGGTATTCAATGTAAGTCGCGCGACAGTGCGCTGGCGCATCTGGAATCGCTGGGTGCCACCGTGAATGAGTTGAATGAATACCCTGGTGTACGCTTTGGTTTTGTCGATGTTCCTACCGGTCCCGGTATGTTTGAGATTCTGGAGACAACGGCAGAGATGGCAAACAACGATGGTATCTCCGGTTCCAGTAAGGCCGATGCGGAGCAGGCCATTGCGTTTCCTATCGACAGAGCCTCTATCGTAACGCCAGATATTGAGACAGCTCTGCAATTTTATACCGCAGCGTTCGAATGGGAACCCCCGAAGGTGATTAACTCCAGGCTGCGTATAGGCGCGAGTGAGATGTCCGCGAAGCGCACCATCGTCCGCGCCGGGCAGTTGGACATCGAGATGATAGAACCTGGCCATGACCAACAGAATCCATACTACAACCACTTGCAACGCGGCGACCATGGACTGATGCACGCGGGTGGACCGATCATGGGCGAGCCGCCAGCTGGCGCTGCAATTGTGGGTGAATGGCTGGATTCTGAAGAAAAATTTGCGCTGTATAACTGGACCGGTGGAGCAAACGCCCTGCAGGTCAGACTGTCGGCCTGAACGGAGAATCGGACTCGTGTTTCTGTATTTCAAATTCGACTATTACCTCAATTTCCTCAAACGCATATGGAACAAAAAAGGCTGGCCAGGACGCTATAAAATGCTGTTCCGCTTGCTGGTTTTGGTGCCACTTCTGTATCTGCTGCATTCAGTTTTCTTTTTTCTGGATAAAATTCTATTCCCCGGACTCTGGTCCCAGAAAATCGAGAAACCCATTTTTATCGTGGGGCATGCCCGCAGCGGTACCACCCTCCTCTCGCGGCTATTGGCCAGCGACAGCGATCGATTCAGCTATTTTCTCTACTGGGAGATGTTCTTCCCGTCGCTTATCGAAAAGAAATTGATTCGTGGCCTGGGTGTGCTCGACAACAAGTTACTAGGCAGTTTTTTTTATAACAAACTGAAGGCCTGGGACGACAAAGCTTTCGGGCCCATGCGCCATATTCACAACATGGGTCTGTGGGTACCTGAAGAAGATGATTTCGTAATGAACGTCACTTTTTATGGTGCTTACTGGCACCTCCCCGCCCCGTTGATGGATACCAATGATGTGTTCTATTTGGATCGAAAATCGGCGGCCCAACGCAGGCGTGTTATGAATACCTACAAGGAGTGCGTGCGCAGACAGCTTTACCTGAATGGCGGCGACAAAATTCATCTGTCCAAGAATCCGATGTACTCCGGACGCGTTGCCAGCCTGCTGGAAGCCTTCCCCGATGCCAGAATTGTGGTGAACATACGCGACCCGCTGGAGTGTGTACCCAGCAACCTGAAGCTGATGGAGGGCAACTATCAGGCGCGGGGTTGGTCAGAAGCTGACTACGCTGACTCGTTACAGGTGTTGGAGGATATGTCCATCGACTGCTATATCATGCCCCGGGAGGCCTTGAATGCTCATCCCGAAACGCCATCGCTGGCCGTCGATTACCGCACGTTGGTGGCGGAACCGAAAAACAGCGTAACGCACCTCTACGAGGTAATGGATCTACCCATGTCTGCTGAGTACGAACAAATACTGGACGAGCAGGACGGTAAGGCCCGTGCGCATAAAACCGCCCATAGCTACAGCGCAGAAGAATTTGGCATGGATGTTACTCGCCTGACCAGTGCGCTGGCTGACTTCTACGAGGAATACGGGTGGCCCAAGCCGCAATAGAACAGACCTCTCCATAAAAGGCACCGCATAAAAAGCACCGCATAAAAAGCACCGTAAAAAAAGCCCCGTAAAAAAAGCCCCGCAAAAAAAAAGGTCTGCTTCAGCAGACCTTTTTTGTATCAGGATCAAAAGTGACTAGAAATCCCAGCGCACATCCAGACCGTAGCGCCGTGGTGGCGAGAAGGCCTTGACGACGTGCCCGAGGTTGGCCGTTTCCCCTACACCACCATCATAGTAGGTCTCATCACCCAGGTTCTTACCCCACAGCGACACGGATAATTGATCATTGACCTGCCAATTGAGTCGCGCATTAAACACGGTGTAACTGTCGGTGGTGGAATTCTGTCGAGCCACCGGCAGGTCCCAGGTAAGCGCATCAAAACCCCAGTAAATCTCATCGCGGAAAAAGACGTCGACTCGAGCCATCCAGCTACCCATGCTGGTTTCCCAGTCGTACTGCACGCCCACGCTGTAAGAGCTTTCCGGCAGTGACGGCAAATCCTCATCAGAGCGCTCAAGCGGCTGTGCAATCCCCGTGGTCGGATCGGTGAAAAAATCCTCGAATTTATCGAAATTGCCATCGGCAACGCTGGCCGCTAGGTTAATCATCCATCCGTCAGCTGGTAGGTAAATCACTTCCAGTTCAGCACCGTCGATGCTGGCCTCACCGGCGTTGGTGACACCCTGCAGCGAGCCGATACTATTTGGATCGGGATCCGGGCGAGCAACAAACAATTGCATATTCCGATAATCCATGCTGAACAGGGCGGCATTCACCCGCAGACGATTATCCAGGGCGTCCATCTTGAATCCGATTTCCACGTTTTCAATAGTTTCTTCATCGAAGGGGATCAACTCACCCAATGCGAAATCGGAAAAGCCCCCAGCTTTGTAACCCTCGGTGAAACTCGCGTAAAACATCAGGCTATCAATACTGTCACCCAGCATATCCTCGCTGAATGAGTAGGCCGCGCTGAACATGGGGGTCGTACTGCTGAAATCCTTGTCGGTTTTCAATACGTCAGTCGGCCCCAAAGGCAGTGGAATTGAATCCAGTAGTCCGTCAAAAAACAGCGAGTACGGCACCAGGGCCACCACACCGGGAATCACAATAGCACCCGGTATTCCGAAGTAGGCTTCATCGCCCGGCAGCGCCGTGGTCCGCTGAGTTTCCAGGTCTCGCTCTTCCTTTCCGTAACGCAGGCCAGCGGTCAATTCCAGATTGTCTGTGACATTCCAGCTCCACTGCGTGTAAAAAGCCAGCGTAGTATTTTCGTTTTCCTGCCCTATTTCATTGTAATTCGTCAGCGCTGCAACCAACCCGGCTGGCACCTCGGCCGTAACCGATCCCCAAATACCGCGCTCGCCGTTCCAGGTAGCCCGCAGCCCGGTATCCGAATCATCCCGCATATAATACAAACCGGTGGTATACGTTAAAGCGCCGTCACTGAGTTCGCCGCTAAACTGAAACTCCTGACTGATCTGGGTTGAATCACCATCCGAGAGTGCTTCCTGTCCCGCCGGAAAACCCGCGTAAGTATTGGTGTACTCGATATTGGGAGTTTCCTGATTACGCCACGCTGTAATGCTTTTAAATGTGTGATTTTCAGTTAGATCCCAGGTTACATTGAGAGCAACCTGACTGGCGTCCAGCTCGAACTTCCGATTGGGGTCGTGATAGGTCGCAATACCATCCGCCGCCCTCTCACAAAAATCAGGCATTTCCTGAAATTCAGATACCGGAGTAATAAGTACGTTGAATGGAATCTGCGCACCCAGGTTTGTCACTACGCAATCTCCCATGGCCAACATATTCTCGCGAATTCTGTTATGAAAGTAGGAAAAATCTACCGTGGCGTTTTCCGATGCCAACCATCGCGTCTGCAACAAAATACCCTGTCGATTTTCGTCGGACAATTCTGTGCCGTGCACCGGGTCCTGCCCAATACCGTCTGCCTCTACGTCGGTGATCGTCAGTTTGGTCAGAAACGAGTCACTGACTGGCACATCGATGGATGCCTGGATATTGCGCCGACCATCATTGCCGATTGTAGCCTTGGCATATCCGCCGAACTCCTCCGCGGGCTTGACGGTGGTTACCACCATGGCTCCGCCAGTGGTGTTCTTGCCAAACAAGGTTCCCTGTGGCCCCCTGAGTACCTGCACTGACTCAACCTCAGCCAGATCCATTAACTGACCATGGGGCTTCAGCAAAAAGACATCGTCAATATATACGCCGACGCTGAGTTCGGTGACATTGGTGGCACCCCGGGTTGGTCCAACCCCGCGGATATAAATGGATGCGTCCCGCGCCGGCCGTGAAATCTGCAGATTGGGTACCAGTTCGGTGACATCCGCCAGATTATCGATGCCGGCATCCCGCAGCATATCGCTGCCGATTGCCGTTATCGCCAGTGGCGCGTCTTGAATCGACTCCACGCGTCGCCTGGCCGTCACCAACACTTCTTCCAGCACCAACCCTTCCTGCGCCAATGCCGCCGGTATGGGAAGTGAAAGCAGGCTCGCACCGGTCAGAATTGCCGCTGAAATAGAACGTTTCTTAAACATCATAGTAGCGTCACCTTCAGTCAGAAGAGTCAGCGAGGGAGAGGACCAGCCCGCCAGCTCGATCATAGTTATATTATCTAACCGACTATAGTGCCTGCTGTTGACCAGATATAGTGTATTAGCTTTGAGGTGCTATACGCTCAGCGAATAGGGCGGGGTTTTGTGGGATATGGTCGCTTGAAGAGATCAAACCGCGCCGTCAGACGGCTTTCAATTCATCCATTGAATCCGCCAGAGCGGCAATGGTCAGGTCAATGTCTGCGTCGGAATGAACCGTGGACACAAAAAACTTTTCCTGACCCTTGAGAATTCCCCGATCCAGCAGTAAATCCTGTAACTTGAAGTGCCGTTTCCAGTGCAACCCCAGCGAACTGCGGTGATCGTAGACCTCGTGGTCGATGAACCAGGGCTGAAATGCGGTGGCCTCGCCAATAACCTGGGCGGGAATGTCGGCGCTGCGCAGCAGGTCAGTCAGTGCATTCTTCAGCCGCTGACCGCGGGAGTTGACCTGCTCGTAAAGACCCGGAGCTTTCAGTTCCTGGATAAGCGCACTGGCAACAGAGGCCGCCAGCACATTCCCGCTATAGGTACCCGTCAGCCGCACATGGTTACCGGCTTCGACACCCGCTCGGCCGGCAAGGTCCATAATATCCGCCCGACCGCCGACGAAGCCGAAGGGCAGGCCCCCGGATATAGCCTTGGCACCGGCGCAGAGATCGGGAACGACTCCGTAAAACTCCTGAGCCCCCCCCAGCGCCAGGCGAAAACCCGTCACTACCTCATCAAATACCAGCGGAATATCGAGCGCACGGGTAACATCCCGCAGGCCTTGCAGAAAACCGGGTCGGGGAACAAAGGTTCGGCACAGCGGTTCAACCATCACACAGCCCAGTTCATCGGCGTGGGTGCGAATGATCTCAATGGTCGTTTCCAAATCATTAAAGGGTGCGATAACTACGTCTTCCCGGGTTTGCACTGGAATACCGGCTGAATTAGGCACAGCGTGTGGGAAATCCGCCGGTTTCATCGTCCATTGGGCACTCATAAGCGCGTGGTCGTGCATGCCGTGGTAGGCGCCCTCAAACTTCAGCATCTTGTCCCGCTTGCGATAAGCACGCGCCAGCCGCAGCGCAAAATAAGTCGCCTCGGAGCCAGAATTGTGAAAACTGATTTTCTCGGCACAGGGGACGGTTTCACTCAGGGTCTCCGCCAGGTCTATAGCAGCATCATTGGTCAGTAGAAAGGAATTTCCCTCGGCGACCCTCTGCTGCACCGCCGCCACCATCGCCGGATGGGCATGACCGAGAAACATCGGACCCGAGCCCAACAAATAGTCCAGGTATTCATTACCGCTGGCATCTGTGACGCGAGCGCCCTTACCGCCGGTTATCACCATGCTGTATGCGGGATTGATGGAGGCGGAACGAATTCCACAGGCCAGATGTCTGTCGGAACGGGCGAGCAGAGCACGCTCATGCTCCGAGGATTCTTTCCGCACAAAGCTGTTATTACTCATCTATTCAGCCGTTCTTGATATTGACGTTTGAGGCGCTGATATACGCGGCGAAACGCTCGTGAATCTGATCCCGCGTATAGGCGAGAGCCGGCGGCTTGTGTGTGCCATGCTTATCCCGCGGATGGTCACGGTACCACTCCGACATGCCATGCTCTGCCTCGCAGGTCCACTCGATTCCCAGCTGGCCGTAGGCCTTCTCCATCTCGGCGACCGGATCCGCCACATAATCCTCGAAGTAGACATCGGCAAACTGATTGTCGGGATACTGCTTGCGAATCTCTACCGCACGCGCGGTCGCATCCGCCCAAACCTCCATCTGCTCATGCAGCAAATCGGCGCGATCCAGGGTTTCCTCCCGCACTGACATGGCGCGGTTTGTCGCATTCATATTGGTATAGGACGACAGCACCGAGGCGGGATCGCGGTGGGTCCAGATAATGCGTGCGTCCGGGTAGACTTTTAAAAATGACTTCAGATGTTTGAGATGCACCGGATATTTTATGGTCCAGGGCGTGTCGGGTTGGGCGGAGCCAATCAATTGCAGCAACTTTTTGTGTTGCTTGTAGGTCGGCACCATATCACAGCGTTCGTACCACTCGTTGTACAGGGGGACCCGGGAACATATCTGCCAGTACTCATCGGTAAAGGTCTGGGCCAGCAGATGACCACACTCATCCGGAATATGCGCAGCGTTGTAGTGCATCGCGCGGGTCTCCGGCACCCTCTCATACATACCCTCAAGCCGATCGCGACACCCCTGAAAGTCGGGGTGGTCGTCCCAGGTTTCGCGGGGTGGACGGGGTTGCGGATATTCACTCATCCAGTATTGCAGGTGCTGCCTGTTGGGGTCTCCCGCCGCCAAATGTTGCATGGCCGTACTGCCGGTACGGACCATGCCGGTGATCACCAGTGGCTGCTTGATTTCGATATCCAGAATAGACGGGTTGTCCTTGAAACGCTGCTCCGCCTTCAAGCGCTGCTCCAGCATAAATATCAGTTTCAGGCTGTAACCGATGGGAATTTTGAGATCACAAAAATCATCCTGCTGTTCCAGCAATTTCCGCAATCCCAGCAAATAGGATTTGTCCTCGCCAAAGTCTGACAGACCGGTATTTTCCATCGCAATTTCATGCAAGGGCTGTTCCCAGTCGACAAACTTCTCACACTGTTTCAAACGATGCATGTGTGCTCCTGTGTTCTAAAGCGGATCAGCCGGTCATGAATTCTGTGTTTCCACTCAAACTTCGGCGGCCGCTGCCACACCTGCGCGACGGCCAAAAAAGGTGGCATCGCCAATGGACAGCCCCGAACTGTATAGCGCACCACAGCGCGGCAATCCGCAGCTGGTACGTCCCGCGGCATATAAGCCCGGGATAGTCTCGCCCTTGCTGTTCAACACTTCGCCGTCCAGCCCGGTGTGTAAACCACCAAAGGTAAACGCCGGAAACCAGGCACCACCGCCCATTGAAAAGTCGAAGGCAGCGTAGGGAGGCTGATCAAGAGGTTTGAGATAGGGCGGGCGTTTATGGAATAAGGGATCTTCCCCCTGTTGTGCGTGGCGATTAAAAAATTCGAGGGTCTGGCACAGCGAGCCCTCGGGCAGATTCAGCGCTTGCTCCAGCTCTTCCGCGGTTTCCCCGACGTCGGCAACGCTGTATCCACCCAGTGGCGGCTTTTGCAGGGTCTCAAAATTGGTGCTGTCGATTATCAGATAGAATTTTTCTTCCGGGGACGCGAACATTTCCTCACCCATGCGACCATGGTAACAATCTTCTGCCACCACCCGCTGACCGGAGCCGTTGATCACAATACCCTCCACCATGCTGGAGGGCGGGTAAAACGGCAGCGATATAAAGCCCTCGTGCATATTGATGGCTGCACCACCAACGCCTTGTCCTATCAGGATGCCGGCGCCGGTATCGTTGGGATTACCCAGTGGAAAATTGCTGGCGAGCAGCCGCGGCGCATGCTCCGCCACCATGTCTCGATTCATGATAAAACCACCGGCGCACAAAATGACGCCCCGGTGAGCGGCAATGCAGCGCTCCTCGCCGTCGATGCGGGCTACCAGGCCAACAACCCGATTAGATTCATCAACAATAGCGGTCAAGGCCCGGGCGTCGTATTCGACCTTCACACCTTTGCGCTGGGCAGCGGCAATCAGCGTTTCCATCAACAGGGCACCGCCGCCCTCACCCACGGCGCGCCCCTTGTGCCCCCGCGGTGCAGGTCTGGCAATTTCATCATAGGGATAGCAGGTTTCCATACCCGAATAAATGAGGCCTTCATCGCCGTGGGTATTGTTCAGCTTTTCAGCGACGTATTCGGATTTGAACTCCAGCCCCTGAGCCACCAGCCAATCGAAATGCGCCAGATTACTATCCACATACAGACGCACCCGGGCCTCATCGACGTCGGGGCCCCCGGTCGCGATAAGAAACCGGTACATGTCTTCCAGGGAATCCTCAATACCGCAGTCAATCTGTGTAGGTGTACCCCCGCCAAAATAGATCTGACCCCCGGCCATCGCCGTTGTCCCGCCCCCGGCACTGGCAGCCTCAAGCACCAAAACCTGAGCTCCAGCATCAGCTGCCTCAATGGCCGCACTGGCACCAGCAGCGCCGAAACCCACAATCAAAACATCTGTTTCGGCGTGCCACTGCTCAATCGCGTCAGCTTTTAAAGGTTGCTTGGCAGATGTCTTGTGCTGGTTCATTTGTTCCTCAATCAGCTACGCCTGTAGCACGAGTAATACAGCAAGCAGTATAAGTGGACTTCCGCGCGGCAATTAGTCAACTTCTGCATAGTAGCTATAGTCAGCTCCGTCTTTACAGTTTCCTGTACCGCCGCCTAGTATGGTTATTCGACGAGCGAATACTATTGTGAATCCATGCTGATCAGACCGTTGCTATTGCTTCCACTCATCCTGTTCCTCTCGAACTGTGGGAATGATAGCGATGACGTCGCCAGTCATACGCCACCTGAGATCTATGCCACCCTGCCGGATACTGTAACCCACGATCTGCGACAACCCTGTCAGGCACAATATCCCGACAAGAAGGCTTTGTTCGGCGCTCTGCATATTCACACCAGTTTATCCTTCGATGCATGGGTATTCGGCAACACAAACGGGCCGGAAAAAGCCTATGAATATGCCCAGGGCCAACCGATTTTTTCCGGACCTGAGCGCGTACGCCTGCAAATCGACAGGCCGTTGGATTTTGCGGCGGTCACCGATCACGCTGAACAATTCGCCCCCATTGGCATATGTACAGACCCCCTACAGTCGGATTACGGGCACTCCATGTGCCGAACGATGCGGGGCGAAGTCTGGTGGGCGAAACTACTACCGGACTCTCTCTCAAGATTGGGACGTGTGTTCTCAACCGGCGGCGTGGGACCCGGCGCTGTTTACATGGAAGATATATGCCCGGGTGACCCCACCTGCACCAGCCAGTCAGCGCCCGTCTGGCAGCGCATTCAGGCAGCGGCAGAAAAGGCCTACGATCGCTCGGAAAACTGCGAGTTCTCCACTCTGGTGGGATACGAGTATTCACTCACCACAGCCGGTGCAGGTAACAACCTGCACCGCAATGTATTGTTTCGCAATGCCACCGCACTCAATCTGCCGGTCAGCTCCCGCCTGGCTGAGCGCCCGGTGGATCTGTGGCGCTACCTTGATGATAGCTGCAACGGTGTGGAGAACGATTGTCGCGTGCTGGCCATACCGCACAACAGTAATCTCTCAGCGGGAGAGATGTTCGCACCGGTCTACTCCGGCGCTAACACTATTGAGGAAGAAGCAGACATCGCCGGATTGCGCAACCGCACCGAACCGTTGGCAGAGATTTACCAGGCCAAGGGCGACTCCGAATGTCGTAATAATCTCTACGGCGTTGGCGGCCTGCCTGATGAATTTTGCGATTTCGAAAAGGTGCGCCGGAAGAACGAAGAGTTTGAAGATTGCCGGGATGAGATCGGTGATCGCGGCATGGCCATGACCGGTTGTGTTTCCAGGCGCAGCTTTGTTCGCTACGCCCTCACTGAAGGACTGGCGGAAAAACAACGCCTGGGCGTTAATCCGTTTCAGCTTGGCATCATCGCGGCGGCGGACACCCATGATTCCAACGGCGGCGATGTTGATGAATATGACAATCGTTCCGGACTGGCCCTGAGCAACACCACCGAAAAGCGACTGCAGCCGGAACTCGTTTTACCCGGCGGTATTGCCTCGGTTCGTCAGGCGCGTTTTGGTACCGGTGGCCTGGCCGGCGTGTACGCCGTACAAAATGCGCGAGAGGATATATTTGATGCGCTGCAGCAGCGAGAAACCTTCGGCACATCAGGTCCTCGTATTGCACCACGCTTTTTTGCCGCTGATGACTTGCCAGACGATCTTTGCGAATCCGCGAATATGATTGCGCAGGCATACGAGCAGGGTGTGCCCATGGGTGGTACAGTCCATGGAGCTGCAGACAAATCCGCCATCGAATTTTTGGTTACGGCCACAGCGGACAATGGTACGCCGGAACACCCGGGGGGTTTGCTGCAACGTTTACAGGTAGTAAAGGGCTGGGTTGATGAGAGTGGGGCGTTGCAACAACAGGTGTTTGATGTTGCCGGCAATCCTGCCAACGGTGCGACAGTGGATCTGAATACCTGCCAGCCACAGGGCCCTGGCTATATACAACTGTGCACAGTGTGGAGTGATCCCAGCTATACACCGGGACAGACGGCGGTGTACTACAGTCGTGCACTGGAAAACCCCAGTTGTCGCTGGAGCACCTACCAGTGTGCGGAATTTCCGATTGGAGAAAAACCTGAAATATGTGACGACCCGGAATATCCAAAGACCATACAGGAACGGGCCTGGACCTCGCCTATTTGGGTCTATCCAGAAACTTGGATCAAAGGAAACTAGCCGACCATTTGCACCACCGCGCGACCGGTCAACTCGCCACGCACGAGTTTCGCATAGGCCTCTTCTACGTCACTGAATGGATAAACATCTACATCATTGCGGATCTTGCCGGCTTCAGCCAGGGCGATAACCTCGCGCATATCCTCCAAAGTCGCACCCTGATAAGAAAACACCTCTCCGTCCTTGGGTAAGGCGTGGTACCAGGATTGCTTGAGTGTCCCACCACTGGAACCAACCACTCCGTAACTGCCTCCCTTGCGTAAACACCCTACGCCCAGTTCAATGGTTTCATCCGTGCCCACAAAATCCAGCACCGCCGCCGCGCCGTCGCCATCCAACAGCTGCTGCAGTTGTTGCGCCGCAGTGCCATCAGCGCTATTGATCAATTTGTCGGCACCCAGCGTACCCGCATAGTCCAAGCGCGCTGGATTGGTATCCACCGCCACCACCCGAGCATCACTTAACACCTTGAAAAACTGCAGGGCAAAACTACCCAACCCACCTACGCCGATAACGACCGCCGTAGACTGCTTACCGAGTTTGTGTAAGACCCGTTTGACCCCGTGATACGACACTACCCCGGCATCCGTCAGCGGTCCGGCGGTAAGAGGGTCCAGACCATTGATCTTCAGGATCTCCCGGGTGTGCTCCACAATCACATATGGCGCCAGACCCCCGTCGCGACCGTAACCGCGACCGTGGTGTCCTTCCAGACAATTGATATCGGCGCCATCCAGACAGTAGGAACAGCCGCCACAGGAATGGGTGCTCATCAGCACCACAGCTTCGCCGGGTTGAAATCCGTTCACGTCCTCCCCCAGCTCCTCAATCCAACCTCCTACTTCATGGCCCAGCGTAAAGGGAAGATGCCAATCGAGCATGTCACCAATGGCCGCGGGAATTTGGCTCATCTTGGGGTCGGAGCCGCAGACGCCCACACCCGCCACCTTGACCAATACCTGACCCGGGCCCGGCTTCGGCACTTCGGTTTCCACCATTTGTGGCTGCTTCCCCCATTCCGTCAGTCGGAATGCGGGCATGGTCTCGCTCACGAGCTGGTTTCCTTGCCGAATCCGAGGTCGATGCGTTCCCGGTTAGCGGCAGACAAACGGAACCCGTCCTGTGCCTGTGCGGGGATCGGTATCCCCTGGGAACGCTGCAGATCCAGCATCATCTCAGCGTGTTTAAGCGCGACGGGCAGTGGCGTGACCATGGGGACCAAGCGATCATTTACCGTGATGTGATGCAGACCCACACGATCGCATACCGTTCCCAGGCCACCGCAGGCAACCAGAATTACGTCAGCCCCTTCCTCAACCAGTTGTCTCGCCTCTGCCGCCAGGCGATCGGCCATGGCCTGCGGATCGGTATCTGACTCAGGCTGCGATTCAATAAATGGCCTGTTCTCCTTCCGGACGCCATTGGGCAGCAACCGTCCATGCAACCCATGATCGCGGATCTGCCAGTTCACATAACTCACCTGTCCTGGCAGGTCGGGTACCAGGGCACCGAAATCACGCCCCAACTGGCAGGTGTAATGCAGGGATGGCTCGCAGATACCAAATACGGGAATCGTTGCCACGGCCCTGGCCGCTTTTACCCCGGGATCATCAAAACAATTCACCACCACGGCGTCAGCGCCCTCCGCCTCGGCGGCCAACACGGCTTTGACGACTTCGTGGGACATCAACATCGCGTAATAGTGATTTCGGTAATCAGGCAGGTTCTCTGGTTGCGGCGCGGGGCCCGTGGCCAATCCGCGCCCGACCAATTCCGTGTCCGGCCGAATCATCCCGGCATAGCGCTGCTGAAACTGCTCACTCATTGGCCCGTTGTAATCCGGTGGAACCGGCGCGACTGTAACAATAAAAATTTTCATGGGTTTATCTCGCCCTCAATATAACGTTACCGGTTAACCCACACGCTCATCCCTGGCGCCCTCTTCCACTAATCGGCGCATGCCTTCACGCCAATCGACGCGGGTTTCTCCCACCAGTTCGTGCATTAGTGTGGTATCGCAGGGCGACCCTGGAATCAGTTGATCAGAGTACACAAATTTCGGTTCAACACCGAGTAGCTCAGCCATGTATTCACACCATTGTTCGGCGCTGACCGTCTGGCTGCCGCACCAGTTTACTACCGGTGGCGGCGAGGCTGCGTGCTCCAACAGCGCCAGCATTTTTTCGTAGTAATCTTCTTCGTGAATGGGGTTGTAGAAATTGGGTTTGTCGGAATAAAGATAAATAGGCTCACCCTTACGTAGTGCATCGAGATGGATAACCGGCAAGCCGCCATTTTGTCCGTAGGAAACGTTCATCCGCGCTATCACAGAAGGTATCGCAAACTGTTCCGCGGTGAACTTCACCACAGCTTCCGCGGCCACCTTGGAAAAGGCGTAGGTGGGACAGTGACCGCGCATGCTGTCACCCAGCGGATCACTTTCCTTGAGCTTATGGTCCCCCTGGGGTTGGTACACCGAACAGGTCGAACTGAAAAAGAATGCTTTGACGTGACGGAAGCGATACATCAGCTTGCCGGTACCCACAGCGTTGACCCGGATGGCCTCGTCAAAGTCCACGCCTCCCGGTACCTGGTAGGTCGCGAAATGCAACACATAATCATAATCGTCATCCAGGTGACCGAGATCATCCGTGGCATAGTCCGCTAGGATACAGGTTGCACCCAGGGCCTCAAGTTTTTCCGTGCTTCCGGGCGCGCCGAATCGAGCCATGGTGTGCACCTGATTGTCGGGAGCCAACTGACTCACAATGTAATAGGCCAATTGACCCGTGGCTCCTGTTACCAGAATCTTTTGATCACGTAATTGCATACTCACTCCCTCTTCAGAATTACACAGTATAAATTTCTTCGCCGGATAGAATTAGTTGATCGCCAGACTATGAACTATGTGCAATTCCCTCAAATAGATGGAGTATGGTTTTGCTATGACAGCTATAACAGCCAACACCTATACATCGAAATCGCCA
The DNA here is from genome assembly GCA_938074045.1 of uncultured Halieaceae bacterium. Classification (GTDB taxonomy): domain Bacteria; phylum Pseudomonadota; class Gammaproteobacteria; order Pseudomonadales; family Halieaceae; genus CALJGI01. Next base: position 273,895 of record CALJGI010000006.1, on the reverse strand, counting down.
AACCCTAATATCGTTAAACGACCCGGCGTGCCTACACAAAACTTAAATTCGCTGGGTACTGCCTAACAAAGGGAACCAACATGTTTGATCTGACCGGTAAAACCGCATTGATTACAGGCTCGGGCCGGGGCGTGGGTGCGGGCATCGCACGCGCACTGGTTTCCCAAGGGGCCAAGGTCGCCATTAATGACTATTTTCCTGATCGAGCTGACGACCAGGTCAATCTGCTGCAGGCAGAGGGCGCTACCGCACTGAGTGCACCCTTTGATGTCACCGATATCGAAGCCGTCAAAGCGGGTGTAGAACACATCGAACAAAATCTGGGTAGCATCGATATTCTGGTCAACAACGTGGGCACCCTACCCCATGGTATGAGGCCCACCCCGTTTCTGGATACCCCGATAGAGGACTGGCCCAAACACGTGGACAACAATCTGTATGGCACATTGAATTGCTGTCGATGCGTGGCCGAGAGCATGAGCGATCGCGGCTGGGGTCGCATCATTGCCATTTCTTCAGATGCAGGTCGTGTGGGCCACTATGGTTCCACCGTTTATGGCGCTGCGAAAGCGGCGATGGAAGGCCTGATGCGAACGCTCGCCAAGGAATTGGGCCGCAAAGGTGTGACCGCCAATTCCATTGTGCTGGGATTGATTGACACCGTACCCGAGGAATTTTCCACCGGCGCTGAAAAATATTTCTCGACCGGCCGGATTGGCACACCCGATGATATCGGTGCTGCGGCAGTCTATCTCGCCTCAGAAGAGGCAAGCTGGGTAACGGGGCACAGCCTGGTAGTGAACGGAGGATTTGTCGGAACATGAAGAAACCTGGGATGAGAAGCCTCACGTGGATGGTGGCAAGCACCTGTTTTCTTGTGTACAGCCAAGGCCAGGCCAATGAAACGCCGGGCTATTTTGGTCCAGCCGTCGCGCCGGATTTTCCAGTAGCGACTCAGCAACCCTGCTCCGACACCAACCCTCTGCGGAACGCCTATTTTGGCGCCACGCACATTCACACCGCATTATCCGGTGACGCAAATGCCTTTGGAGTAACGGCAGGGCCGGATGAAGCCTATGCCTTCACCCGGGGCGAACCAATAGAACTACCCGCGGGTGACAGCCCGGGCGCCAAAATCCGCACACAGCAATTATCACGCCCACTGGATTTTGCAGCGATTACAGATCACGCAGAGTATATGGGTGAGGTAGTACGCTGCACCACGCCGGGTAATCCCGGTTACGGCAGCAGAGCCTGCAAGATGTTCCGTGGCGAAGAACTCGGGGGTTGGCCACAGGACATGGCACATCTCGCCCGACTGTTTGCCCTGGTAATGAAGGGCAAGGCCGAGCCGCGAGATGAAACCGTTTGTGGCGAGAATGGCGCCGGTTGTCTCGAGGCGATGAACAAACCCTGGGCGGAGATTCAACAGGCTGCGGAACGGTGGGATGACAGCAGCAGCGACTGTGAATTCACGACCTTTGTCGCCTATGAGTATTCACTGGCAACAAACGCCAATAATCTTCATCGCAATGTGATCTTTCGCAATGCCGTGGTACCGCCGTTACCTGTGAGTGCGCGAGACGCCGCGCTGCCACAGGATTTATGGCGCAGCCTGTCAAAGAATTGTCTGCAAACCGATACCGGCTGCGACGTGTTGGCCATACCACACAATGCCAACTGGAGCGGCGGCAACATGTTTTACTCCGAGTACCCCGGGGCTGCCAACCTGGCGGAGCAAGCGGAACTGGCGCAACTGCGACAGGACCTGGAACCGCTGGTAGAGATCATGCAGGTGAAGGGCGATTCCGAGTGCAGGAACGGGCTGTACGAAGTGCTGGGAGGCGCAGACGAACTGTGTGACTTTGAAAAACTCAGAGCTCCCGCAAAACCGGTAGAGGACTGCGAACTGGGAACCGGCGTCGGTGGTATGCAGCTCAGTAGCTGTATGTCGCGGCTGAGTTTTGCCCGCTACGGCCTGATCGAAGGTCTTAAAGAACAACAGCGGCTGGGCGTGAATCCACTCAAGTTTGGCATCATCGCCGCCTCGGACAATCACAACGCCACCGGTGGAGCCGTCGCCGAGAGTCGGTTCGAGGGCGCTGCCGGTCAGGATGCAACAATCCAGGATCGACTGCAGGGAGAGATCAGCATCGCCAACGTGGCAACCAGTTCGCCGGTGCGCACCAACCCGGGAGGCATCGCTGGTATCTGGGCAGAAGAAAATAGCCGGGAGGCGCTATTTATGGCCATGCAACGTCGGGAAACATTCGGCACCAGCGGCCCTCGGATTACACCGCGCTTGTTCGCTGGCTGGGATCTCCCTGAGGATATGTGTGCCCACGCCGAATTCGCCAGAACCGGTTACAGCACCGGCGTACCCATGGGTGGCGATCTACCCATGACGAACAAGGCCGGATCCGCCCCTGTGTTTGCCGTCAGCGCAGTGCGCGATCCCAGCGATGATGGCGCCCCGCTACAGCGCATCCAGATAATCAAAGGCTGGACTGACGAAGCGGGACGCATGCATCAACAGGTAGTGGATGTCGCGGGAAGCGGTGACAACGGCGCGTCCGTAGATATTAAAACCTGTGAACGCCGCGGTAGCGGGCATGCCAGGTTATGTGGTGTTTGGCGCGATCCGGATTTCAACGCCAAGCGTGATGCAGTGTACTACGCGCGTGTGGTGGAAAATCCCAGCTGTCGTTGGTCTACCTATCACTGTAATCAATTGAGCCCCGAAGATCGCCTGCCCAGTTGTTCCGACCCACTATTGCCCAAAACCATTCAGGAACGAGCCTGGACATCGCCGATTTGGTACACAACGGCAAAGGCGTCGGGTTAGTGCGGTTCAGGAGGTGCTTTTCAGCTGCCCGGAAAATACGCTTAACATGCCGGCGCCATTAACAGAAATAGCATCTTCCAGCGGCATATCCCGCAGGGCTTTAACATCGTCCCGGCTTTTTGGCCAGGTAAGCCAGCCGGCATACTTGCCGAGAGCATTCATCGACTCTTCCACACAATCCTCAACAGTCTGAATACCAGCGTCACCCCAGATCGTCGGATTTTTGGACAAGTATCCCTCAGTAGCCGTTTGATCGGGTTTCACCACCACCACATCGACATTGGTGTCCTTCAGTTCAAACCAGAGTGACTCAGTCATGAGATTGATAAACGACTTGGTCGCGCAGTACATAGCGAAGTAAGGCATGGCAATTTCACCGGTGCGCGAGGATACATTGATAATCGCACCACGGTCCCGATCCCGCATCAGGCGACCAAAATGACTGGTCAATCTGGTCACCGTTTCCACGTTTACATAGATCTGCTTGCTGAGATTGTTTTCGCTCAAATCGAGAAAGGGTGCGGGCTTGCTGAAAGCTACATTATTAATCAGAAAACCAATTTCAATATCAGCGACGAATTCAATAATCTGTTCAATTGAACCTGGTTGCGTCATGTCCAGAGACAGCGTACGCGTCTTAATGTTGAATTCATCGCGCAGTTCCGCCGCGGTCCCTTCCAGAATATCGACTCGCCGAGCTGTCAGTACCAGGTTGAAGCCCTCGGCGGCCAGCCGCCGGGCGAAACCCTTGCCGATACCTTGTGAAGACCCGGTAATTAGTGCCCAGCCACCATATTTGTTCACCAGATTTTCCATAAATACAACCTGTTCCAATTTTTATTTCTGCATTGAAATGCTAAAGCCGCGAAGTGACCTTGCCTACGCCTGCCGAGGTATAACACCTATAGTATTATTGTGGAATACCAGAATATGGATATGTGATGTACTGTAACTCTGATCAAAACCTGTGCTGGAGGATCCGCATGCCGTACCGACATCACGAACTGCGAAGCGAATTTACCTGGAAGCGTCCGCAATCCATACCCCGCTACCTCAGTGAAGCTCTGATCGATGCATATGATGAACAAGGATTTTTTCTTCTCAAAAACGCCTTTTCCGCCGATGTACTCAAATCAGTGACAGGGGAGTTGGACAGGCTTGAAGCTGAGACCACACAGATGCTCAAGGACAATTTCGAAGGTGGCGTAATGTTCATCAATAGAGCCGACGAAATCACCTTTAGCGCGCAGTTGGTCAAGCAATCGCCAGTGCTGGCTGATTTTTGTCGACATCCAATATTGCAGGATCTTGTACATGATCTTATAGGCCCTGATGTTCGACTGTACTGGGACCAGGCGGTATACAAGAAGCCGGGTAATCCCAGTCCCTTTCCCTGGCATCAGGACAACGGCTACACCTTCATCGAGCCACAGCAATACCTGACCTGTTGGATTCCGTTGGTAGACGCGACGGAGGAGAACGGTTGCCCTCACGTGGTCCCGGGGCTGCACAGGGAAGGCACCCTGCACCACGAATTTACAGACCTGGGATTCAATTGCTTCGATGGTGCGCCCGAAGGCGTTGTAGCAGTGCCAGCGATGGCAGGAGACATTGTTGTTTTCTCATCGCTGACGCCACACGCTACGGGACCAAACCTGACTGACAGTGTTCGCAAAACCTACATTGTTCAGTTCTGTCCCGATGACTGCGTCTCTGTATCGCTCAACGATAAGGGTGAGCGCATAGAAACACCGATTGGAAATCCAGACACCCAATTCCACGTACTGACAAATGGAGCGGCACCGATATGAGCTACAAAGTTATTCAATGGGCAACCGGCGGTGTAGGCAGAGCTGCTATTGAGGCGGTACTGGATCACCCCGATCTTGAATTAGTGGGCTGCTGGGTACACAGCGAAGCCAAGAGTGGCAAGGACGTGGGCGAGATTCTTGGCATCGACAGAGTTGGCGTAACAGCTACCAACGATATGCACGACATACTGGCGATGGAGGCCGACTGCGTGGTTTACACGCCACTTTTTCCAACGGAACAGGAGGTGCTGGACCTACTGGCTTCGGGAAAAAACGTGGTGACTTCTGTGGGCTGGGTGTATCCCTTCAAGACAATGGATCTGACGGCGATCAACGAAGCCTGTCAACAGGGTAATTCGGCGTTGCATGGCACTGGCATACACCCCGGCGGCATGACGGAGCGCTTTCCGCTCACGCTATCTGCCCTATCCCGTGCAATCACCCATGTACAAATTGACGAATACTCCGATATACGCACCTACGGTGCACCCAATGTGGTGCGAGACATGATGCTGTTCGGCCACACCCCGGAAGACGCGCGAAAAAGCCCTATGGTCCAGTTTATGAGTCACGGTTTTATGCAGTCCATCGACATGGTGGCGGATGAACTCGGATTCAACCTGGATCCGAAGAAAAGAACCATACACGATTTGTCTGTAGCGACGGCCCCGATTGATTCCCCGATCGGTATAATTCCCGCCGGCCATGTCGCCGCGCAAAAATTCACCTGGCAGGGGCTGGTAAACGATGAACCTGTGATCACCGCCACCGTGAGTTGGTTAATGGGGGAGGAGAATCTTGAGCCCGGCTGGGCGTTTGGACCTGAGGGACCGCGCTACGAAATTGCAGTATCTGGAGACCCGGATATGCAAATGATTATTCACGGCTGTCACCCCCACAGCGTCGAAGCAGGTCTGGAAAGAAACGAAGGGATAGTTGTCACCGCGTTGCACTGCGTCAGTGCCATCCCCTATTTGTGTGAAGCTGGCCCGGGCGTCAAGACCTATCTCGACCTTCCGCTCATCAGTGGTCGCGCCGCTCCTGAATTTCAGAAGTAGACAATTATGATTCTAGATCGATTCAGGTTAACGGACAAAGTCGCGATAGTAACGGGGGCCGGAAAAGGCATTGGCAAGGGCATTGCCATCGCTTTTGCAGAAGCAGGGGCAGATGTCGTCTGTGCTGCCCGAACCAGGGCGGATATCGAAGCAACCGCACGAGAGATCGAACAGCTGGGCAGGCGGGCCCTGCCTGTGCAGTGTGACGTCATGCAGACCGCTGACCTCGACAATCTGGTCGAGGAAGCCATGAACCACTTCGGGAAGATACACATACTGGTGAATAACACCGGCGGAACCATGCCCTGTCCGGCCATGAATACCTCCGAGGAATTCTTCGAGGAAGCACTGCGCTTTAACGTGACGACGGCGTTTCTGTTAAGCCAAAAGGTCGCGAGGAAAATGCTGGAAACCGGTGAGATGGGCGCCATTGTCAATATATCGAGCAGGTCTTCCGATATGGTGCAGACCGCCTTCGTCGCCTACGGAGCTGCCAAGGCGGCGATGAATATGATGACCCGCAATATGGCACCGGAGTTCGCACCAAAAATACGCGTGAATGCCATCTCCGTTGGTGGCGTCGCCACAGACTCTTTGAAAGTGGTATTAAAAAATGAGGCGGCCGCGGAAGAGTTCAACAAGAACACGCCCATGAGCAGACCCGGTGAAGTAGAAGATATTGCGGCGGCAGCCCTCTATCTCGCATCACCTGCCGCTTCCTGGGTAACCGGCAAGGTCTTCCAGATCGACGGTGGTGTCACCGCTCCGGCTATCTGGGTGCCAACACCGCCGATCTAGAGGTCAGGGATGGGCGGGTTCCAGGGTCCAGTTCTCCAGCAGAAACTTGTGTGCGTACCAGGTATTCCAATGCTCGGTCAGGGTCTCTATGAGATGCTCTTCGTTGAATCGAAATACGAAGCAGTACACATTGCAATAGTCCCGCCCCCGCAGCGTCTTGCTGCGCTGGGTATGCTGGCGCATCACAAAGTTACCATCCGCTAGCACCAACACATCTTCGAAGTAAGTGGTGGTCAAATCGTAGGCATCTATCCCTCGATTCAGATTTCCTGCGTCCTGTGAGCCCGCCATCAAGCGGCCTATGGCTTCCTTACCACGATGCTCGGTAGTGCCAGGTGGATTTCCAATATGGGGCAGTCCGTTCCACCACACGGCGTCCTCGGCAAACGCCGATAGCCGATCAAATTCCGCAGGGCCCTCGAATATCAATCGAACGGTTTCCATGTGACGTTTTTCGTGGTCTGTGTATTTCGGCATATCAGCACCCAGGCGTTCAGGATTGAAATTGATTCCAGGAGGCAACATCACTCACCGGCGCCCGCCAGGCGCGCTTGAAGTCCGTGCCAATGGTGTAAGCGACGGGAAACAGGCCCGTCTGTGTATATTGAGGCGGTATCCCCAGTAAATCGGCGAACTCAGCTTCACGCATTAAGTGGGCGGTGGTCCAGGCGCTGCCAAGCCCCCGGGTTCTGAGCGCGAGGAAAAAACTCCAGGCCGCCTGCAATACCGATCCCCACATGGAGGCTTGGTAGAACACAGACGCTCCTTCGGGACGACCAGCCATAAGCGGAAACACAATCACCGGCACTTCTGCCAGATGTTGGCGCAGATAATCTACCGACGCATCTATCCGCTCAAAGCCCGGTATATGTGCCCCCTGATAGTTGTCTCCCGTCGCGTCACCCAACGATACGACAAAGTCATTCAGAGCCAACTCATACAACTCAGCGATCCTGCGGATGGACGCGGGATCGTCTACCAACACCCATTTCCAGGTGTTCATATTGGATCCATTTGGTGCTTGCAAAGCGATATCCAGACAATCCTCTACCAAGCTTCTATCGACGCGGCGTTGTAAATCCAGCCTTTTTCGCACGGAACGCGTGGTGGTCAGTACATACTCAGCAGAATCCAGATTCGACATAGAATCGTTACCTCACTCCAATTAAGCAAACGAACAACCTCGAACACACCACTAGTTGACTCCGGGGTGGGCTATATCGCGAGGATACTTTTCTTCCATATATTCTATAAGTAAATCAAGGCACTCACGTGCCAGCGGGGTGAGATATTCGCGGCGATATAAGGCCGTCACTGGCATGGCGTGAAGTTCAATATCCAGATGAATTTCTAATAACGTCCCACGTTTCAATGCCGCGTCAACAAGGTGATGTGAAAGAAACAAAACACCCAGACTGGCTTCCGCATAGGCTACCAGGCACATGCCATCATTACTGGTCATTTCCCACTTCCAGGTCTGCAGAGGCATATCGCCAACCATTTTTTCAATCCAGGGGTTGGTCTGATCCAACCGGGCGCCAAGACAGCGGTGCTGGGAGGTCAATTCTTCGATCGTAGTGGGCGTACCGTGCTTCTCCAGATAGTCAGGCGCTGCATAAAACCCCAGCGGTATCTCACCCAGGGGACGTGCGGACATATTGCTTTCGGCGCCCTCGCCTTCCCGAATAAACAGGTCATACTCCAGTTCAAAGTGACGCTGGTAGTAACCCGTCGGGGTCGTATCCTCAACAATCAATTGAAACCGGGCCTCAGGGTGCGCCGCGTACAAGCGTTCTACCACTGTCGGAAGTACGTTGGCGGCCAGTGCCGGAGACGTTGCCAGCCGCAGGACGGACTCGTCCTTGGCAGAAATCTGGCGAATTTCATGTTCAGTGGACCGCACCAACGTATCAATTTCCTTGGCGCGCTCGTAGTAGCGCTCCCCCGCCGCGGTCAGAATGAGCTTGCGGGTGCTGCGCTTGAATAGCTGACTGCCAAGCCGCTCCTCCAGGCGATCTATTTGTTTACTGACTGTGGGCTGCGTTATTCCGAGTTTCTCAGCCGCCTTACTGAAGCTGCCCAGTTCCACGATGGTGGTGTACAGTTTGTAGGTATCCACCAAGCTCTCCTCTCCGTCGTTCCGACCCAGTCTCGAGTCATTCTAACAGCTGCTGGCTTAAGGGATACCAGCCTGTCTAAAACTACCGTTAATTCAGTACCGCCCAGGCAATAAACTTCTGGTAGCTTTTATGCCTCTACAAATCTACATTGGCTCCAATATGAGCAAATCGTGAATCAACCATGGAAAACAAGCGAAAATGGCGAAGCGAGGCCTGGTTTAACGACGCCAAAAATCCCGACCAGACCGCCTTGCACCTTGAGCGCTATCTGAATTTTGGATTGACCCCACAGGAGCTGCAATCAGGCAAACCCATCATCGGTATCGCCCAAACCGGTAGTGATCTAACCCCTTGCAATCGCCATCATATGGAACTGGCATCACGGGTCAGGGACGGTATTCGCGACGCCGGCGGTGTGCCGTTGGAGTTTCCTGTACATCCTATTTCTGAAACAGGTAAACGCCCTACCGCCGCACTGGACAGAAACCTGGCCACCCTGGGTCTGATTGAAGTTTTGTACGGTTACCCCATCGACGCCGTCGTTTTGACCACGGGCTGCGACAAAACGACGCCGGCAAGTCTGATGGCTGCTGCCAGTGTAGACCTTCCCGCCATCGTCCTCTCCGGTGGCCCCATGCTCAACGGCTGGTCAAACGACCCCGACAATCCGGCGATGCCTCCCGAACAGCGATTGGGCTCTGGTAATGTAGTGTGGCAATGTCGGCAACTGTTCTCCAAGGGTGAAATCGACTACGCTGAATTTATGCGCCGGGTATCCGCCTCAGCGCCCAGCACCGGTCACTGCAATACCATGGGCACCGCCCTCACTATGAATTCAATAGCTGAGGCGCTGGGCATGTCGCTGCCGGGCTGCGCGGCCATTCCTGCACCTTATCGCGAGCGCGGCCAAATGGCCTATCTCACAGGTCTGCGTATTGTCGAAATGGCTGAGGAAGACCTCAAGCCATCGGATATTCTCACCAGGGAAGCTTTTCAAAATGCCATCGCTCTCTGCGCCGCTATCGGTGGCTCCACCAATGCACCACCCCATCTGCAGGCCATTTGTCATTACGTCCAGGGCGTGGAGTTGTCTGTATCAGATTGGCAACAGTACGGTGAACACATACCACTGATGGTGAATTGCCAACCCGCTGGAGAATATCTCGGCGAAGAATTCCACAGGGCCGGCGGTGTACCAGCCGTGATGGGCGAGTTGCTGCGTGCAGGTGAAATCGGCGGCAGCGCTAAAACTGTCACTGGCAGGACCATAGCCGAGTGCTACGCCAACTCGCAGACAGTGAACGATGTTGTGATCAGCACTTTCCAGCAACCGTTTAAGGAACGCGCCGGCTTTGCCGTTATGAGTGGCAACCTGTTCGAATCCGCCATCATGAAAAAGTCTGTCATCGATCAGGACTTTACCGAAACCTACCTCAGCAACCCCGACCATCCCAATGTATTCCGTGCCCGGGCAGTAGTGTTTGAGGGCCCAGAGGATTATCACAGCAATATTGATGACCCGGCTTTAAATATCGAAGAAAACTGCATACTTATCATTCGGAATTGCGGCCCCGTGGGATATCCCGGATCAGCCGAGGTGGTCAATATGCAGCCGCCTGATTATCTGCTTGCTCGCGGAATTAACTGTCTCCCCACTATGGGAGACGGACGCCAGAGTGGCACCTCGGCCAGTCCGTCGATATTGAACATATCTCCCGAAGCGGCGGTGGGAGGCAATATCGCGCTGATCAACAGCGGCGATGTGATCGAAATCGATTTGAATACTAATCAGGTAAACCTGCTGATCAGCGACGAGGAGTTTGCGCAACGACGCAATGACTTGGTTACCGTCGTGGCAAGCGATCAAACGCCCTGGCAGGAAATCTATCGAGAGCGTGTCAATCAACTACAGGACGGTGCCGTATTAGAAACCCGCGGTGAATTTCACCGTCTACATGCCACCCACGGTATACCAAGAAATTCGCACTGAGGGAAACTAACAAGCATGAATCGAGTGGATTGTATTTGGGATGCCAGGGCCGATTTGGGCGAAGGGGTGTTCTGGCACGCGCTGGATCAAGCGGTTTACTGGGTTGATATCTACCAGTCAAACCTGCATCGGATTACCGCCGATGGCGAGCGGAAGACACTGCATTTCGCTGGTTTATTGTCCGCCGCTGTGCCCTGCAACCGCGGTGGCCTGATCGCAACATTGCAAAGTGGAATACATCATCTGGATACCGAAAGCGGTGTCGCCACGCTAATCAGAGAATTGGAGAGCGACCTCACCGACAACCGCTTTAACGACGCCAGCAGCGACCAGCGCGGGCAATTCTGGTTCGGCTCAATGGATGACAATCAGCTACAGGCAAGTGGCAGTTTTTACCGCATGAGTGCCACCGGTGAGTGCGCAAAAATTGAAAGCTTCGGAACTTGTATTATCAGCAATGGACCAGCGATAAGTTGCGACGATGATACGATTTACTTCACCGACACCACCGCCGGAAAAATCTATAGGGCAGCCATCAATGCCAGTGGAGAACCAGAGGCGATTGCGCTTCACATTGACTTTGACGACCAGCCGGGACATCCAGATGGCATGTGCTGTGATACCGCAGGGGGGCTTTGGATATGCCACTTTGATGGTCATCGAGTAACGCGTTTTCGACCCGATGGCAGCCCGGACTTTCACATAGAACTACCCGTACCCAACATCACCAAGTGCGCCTTTGGCGGTGATGATATGCAGACCTTGTATATGACCACAGCACGGGTTGGTATGAGTGATAAAGCGATCGAAAGCTATCCTCTCGCTGGCGGTCTGTTCGCCACCCGTGTCGATTTCAGTGGCACAGCGATGCCAGCGATAGACGGATGGTAAAAACCGGGAAGTACTGATTCCTGAACAGTACTAAATCAGCAGGAAATCTACCCCCACCTTTTCTAGCCCCATTAGGCACCGCACATTCTCCGGTCGATCATCCAGCAAGACTCCAAGTACCTCAACAAATTCCATACTGGCGGTTTCACTACTCAACTCGAACTCTGCCAGTGACTCGTCACTGATACGATTGTCTGCAGTCGCCGCCACAAGACTGTGGACAGCAGGCCCCTTTTCCGCCAGAAATCGCCCAAAGGTTCCCTCGTCACTCAACGGCTGTACGTAAACCAATGGCACCAGCCCAAGCTTCACGACCATACACTTCAAATTCTGCTCTTCCAGCTCCACTGGCGCTGCTATCAAATCAAGATTGTCGACAAAAATAGTCTCCAGGGCGGTCTTTGTCTCGTCGAGGTCGCGTACCACAACAATGATTCCGCGCAGCGTATTCTGACTGGTAACCCCCGTGGCCTGCCATTGCGGTCCAAATGCCGGCAGCATCAAGGGGGGTTCCGGTTCGGCAACCCAGGGCGTTTCTGCCAATTCCAGCTGATAGCCAAGCACGGCGCGGGAATTCATAATGCACGCCACCAGGTTGCCTTCGATATTCTCCGGGGCCAGTGCTCCACCCCATATGTCGTCCATGGGAAACTCGATTAAAGCCTCAATCCCCGCTGCCGCACAATTAGCGCGAATATTGTCGATCGAATCAACCAGAAAACACAGATTATGAACACAGTTTCCAAGTGCCTGCATAGCGTCGTGGTGTGGAAGATGTGGCATCAGCGGCTGGCACAATTGTTGTACTGTCTCTCCAAACCCCACGTGCCGGATTTCCAGTGCCGGATTTGACAGCTCGCGAGAAAACTCTGTCTCCACGTCATGTTCTCCAAACACATCCTTGAAAAACCGCTGGCAGTAATCCAGATCCGCCACCGCATACTCGATCTGATGCAGGGGAGACAATAAGAAAGAAGGCATGGGCAGTTCCTGGAATTAACAGTGAATGGGTTCAGAGCTTGCAGGCAAGGGCCATACCCTCATCCGTAGCTTTCCGAATCAGCCCCAGTCCCGTGCAGTCGCCGATGGCGTGCACTTCAGGTGCCAGGTCATGCACGCTGTCGAACAATCGAGTATCCGCTTTTGGCTCGCCCGCCAGAACAATGGAGTCAGTCTGAATATGGCGCTCCTCGCCCAGGGCGGTGCGGTACTTGAGTCCGCCGTTTTCAATCGCTACACACTCGGTTTCTGTGTTGATGGTTACACCCAGTCTGTCCAGCCGATCCATATGCTCGGCCAGGCGTTTGGGGCCTATCTCCGGGGCAATGCGTTTCTGTGCATCAAACACGCTGACCTTTCTACCGCGCTTGCAGAGAAATTCCGCTAATTCGATGGCCGCCAGATCAGCGCCCACTATCGCGACGCGTTTGCCCAGTGGCAGCCAGTAACGCGTCATCTTTCGCAGCAGATCAGGCGTAAGTAGTCCGGAGACAGCATTCATAAACAAGCGGGCGGGCAATCGCAATATCCCTGGCAACATCCCGAAATCGCCACTGGCCGCGCGACCCTCAACGATTCGTCGCAGCTGCGCGCCACTGAATACTTGACGTCCATCAGACCCGGGCAGCATGGGTGTGTGCACTTCAGCACCGGTCGCTACAACAATAACGTCTGCAGCCAGACCTTTTAACAGATCAGGCGTAGCCTCCTGACCCAGTCGCACATCAACCGAGGAATCGAGCACCTCAGCCGTCAACCACTGATAAAACAATTCATTGTCTGAGTGTACGGTGGCAGCTAACAGCATGGCACCACCCAGACGCTTTTGCCGCTCTAGTAAAATGACCTCATGACCGCGCAGGGCTGCGACCCTCGCCGTTTCGAGACCAGCGGGGCCGCTCCCGATGACAACCACTTTCTGTGGCGTGACTGCAGGCGTGATTACATGTGTTTCTTCCCGACCCATCGCGGCATTTACCGCACAGTTCAGATTCTGGTAGTCGATCATCGAATCAATACAGTTTTCACATGAAATACACCGTCTGATTTGATGCGCGCGGCCCTCTCGTGCCTTTCTAGGCCACTCGGGGTCGGCGAGAAAGGGCCTTCCCATCCCTATCAAATCCGCCTGTCCCTCGGCGATTATCTGGTTGGCGTATTCCGGTGTGTGAATACGTCCAACAACCATCACCGGCACATCAACCACCTGCCGAATGGCCTGGGCCTGGGTTACGTTGAGCCCATCGGGATGATCGCTACTCATGATCATGGAGGTGACCAGACGATCTGTGGTACCGCCGCTCACACGAAAGGCATCGGCCCCGGCTTCGACCAGCCACTGGGCGAGCCGCTGGCTTTCGTTCATCGCCCGTCCGCCGGGAAATCTCTCGTATCCCGACAGGCTGACTGTAATCGGAAAATCTGGCCCCACCGCACTGCGAATAGCGGTCAGTGTCTCGATCAGCAGTCGCGCTCGCGCCCGGGGGCTCTTGCCACCGTACTCATCCTGCCTCGCATTACGCAGCGGTGACAGAAATGAACCCAATAGCATATAGGCGTGTGCGGCGTGTAATTCCATCCCGTCATAGCCTGCCTCCCGCGCGCGCACTGCGGCAGCAGCATACTGCTCGATGACGGCTGGAATTTCATCCAGTTCCAGCGGACGGCAGGACTGCATCCCTCCCGGGTTGACGCATACGCTGGGACCGACTCCCGGCTTGGATTCAAAAAAGGGCGCCAGGGATTCAGGTCCAGGATGGGTTATCTGCGGCTGTATCTTCACTCCGTGACTGTGGGCCATATCCGTTATGCGTCGGTGCTGATCAATAAAGGAATCTTCAGACAGTGACAGCGATTTCATTTGATAGCGATGATCGAGTGCCACCGAGCACACTTCCAGCGTTATCAGCCCTACACCACCTTTGGCTCTGGCTTCCAGATAGGCGAGTAGTCTGTCGGTTGGCGCCTGTTCCAGCGTTCCATAGTCGGTCGTCATGGGGGACATAACGATCCGATTGGCCAGCTGCATACTCCCAATATTGATAGGAGTGAACAGCGCGTCATAAGTCATCAGGCATCTTCCCACAGGCCAAACTGCGTCATCATGGCCTTAAAGCGTTCCATCGACCGGACCTTGGTTTCCAATTCGGTATGGTCCTCACCCTCCTCGACCCAAAAGGCGCGTCCCCAGGGTGACGGTGTCCAGGGCAAAACACTGGCATGGTAGGTGCCCGCCGGGTCCAGAGATTCAATAAACTCTGGTGTGTAAAGTTCCATGGCGCTGATCAGTACGTCAAAGGGTTCTTCATACTTGCCCATCTCGCGACGCTTTTCGAAGATGGAATCTATAACGCCTTTCATTTCATCATTCTTCAGCGGCACACCCAACCAGCCATCATTTTCCGCAGCGCGACGGATAGCCGCGCGACTCATACCGCCGACCCATACGGGTATCGCTCTGGTTGGCGCTGGAGACATAACGACATCATCATAACGATAAAACTCACCATGGTGACTGACCTCATTTCCAGTATTCAGCCCACGCACACAGGCAAGCATTTCATCCAGCCGCCTGCCACGAGACGAGAAATCAATTCCCAGCAGATCGAACTCCTCCCTCAGCCAGCCAGCGGATACGCCGCAGGCAACCCGGTTGTCCGTATAAATAGCGGCGGCGCTAATCGCCCGTGAAACGGTAAACGGATCACGCAGGGCTGCCAGATAAATATTGGTGGCCATGCGCAATTTGCTGGTCGCCACCCCCATGGCGGTCAACGTTATCCAGGGATCGGTCCATGGATTGGTGTTCGGCCACCAGACTTCACCGTCTTCGGTATAGGGATAAGGCGTTTCGATCTTGGCGGGATAGGCCAAATGGTCGGGCACAGTGATGCCCTCGTAGCCCAACTCCTCAGCCTTGCGGGCCAGCGGAATAAATTGGTCAACTTCGGTCGTGTTTACCAACGATATCCAGTATTTCAATGTTTGCTCCTTATTTGTCCTGGGTGCAACAGGGGAAAAGCTCTCGGGCTTCCTCATTGTGAATATAGCGCGGCGCTGAAAGCAATTCCCGATAAAGCGCTGGCAGCTCCGGCCATAGATCGAGCCGGGTATTATTAAAGCCCCCCACGATCTGCGGCCATATCCAGTTCCATCTCTGCCAGTCAAGCACGATCACGTTGAAGCCTTTTATATGTGGATACTCCTCGAATACCGAAAAATAGGCCTTAAACCAGCCCATTGATTCCTTCAGGGAGTGCGGATCACGAAAGCGCATCAGGATTTCTGGATCACCAAACCATGGTGCCGATTCACCGATAAATACCGGCTTCTCCCGGCTCGCTGCATTGGCATAAAATTCCAGGCTGCCCGGGGAACGAAAACCCCGGGGATCAAAACTGCTGATACTCCACCAGTCTACGTAGTCATCTCCCGGATAAAACTTCATATAGGGATCGGTAGAGAGAATGGGCATTCCAGTGAGCTCATTCAGGTCGGGGACCGACGCATGCCATAGCGTGGCGACATTCTCCACGTCCATCCCACGCATATAATCAACGATATAGCGAAAACCATCGCGATACCCGATCGCATCAAAGTGTCCCCGATTATTAAATTCCCAACCTATGCGCAGAAATACCGGTCTACCGACCTCGGCAATAGCAGAAAAAAATTCTTCAAGCTGTGCATCACCCGCACCGGACAAGGTGTGCTGTGGATCAAAATCATAGGCGATCTGCGCCATATGCCAGCTGCCGTGATCTGCAAATTTTCTGTATTTTTCCAGAAAGCCCTCCAGTTGTGCCTGCCCATCATCGCGTTGCGGATGAATATAAAAGGACACCACGGCCGGGGAGAAATGCCGTGTAGCATCGGCGTAATCCAGATAATCCTGCATGTCACCGCTGGCGCCGGGAACGTCGGTATTCCATCCGTGGGAAATTTGGCCCCATCCATGCAGGGTACGACCTGCAGGAGGTTCGAAGCGGGCCCCATAATATGGAGCGGGGTCTACAACAGGACTAGCGTTAGCATCCGCCGCCGGGGTAGCCGCGCAGCCCATTATCGAGGATAAGAGCAGCAGTGTAATGGTGCTAACTACGCCAAATCTACGGGCACCCACCACTCTTTTCTTCTGCTTTCCTCGCCCGGTAATCATCGCTCCAAGGCAACCACAGTTTGGCTCTGGCGACCCAGTCCGGCAATCTCCAGCGTCATTACATCGCCAATCTCGAGGTAAACGGGGGGTTCCTGTCCCATACCAACTCCAGGCGGGGTACCGGTGGAGATCACATCACCGGATTGCAGACTCATGAAACGACTCAGATAACTGACGATGTAAGCCGGATTGAATATCATCGTGCGTGTGCTGCCATTCTGATAGCGTTTGCCGTTGACCTCCAGGGTCATGGATAAATCGAGTACATTACTGATTTCATCTCTGGTCACCAGATAGGGCCCAATAGGACCGAAGGTATCGCAACCCTTGCCCTTGTCCCACTGGCCTCCTCGCTCAAGCTGAAAATGGCGTTCGGACACATCGTTGATAACGCAGTAGCCAGCGATATGTTCCTCTGCTTCTTCCTCGGTTACATAGGCAGCGGGCCTGCCTATGACAATGCCCAGTTCTATCTCCCAATCCAACTTGCTGCTGTCCCGAGGCATGATCACATCATCATCGGGTCCACACACGGCACTGGTCCACTTGTTGAAAACAACCGGTTCCTCGGGGATAGGCATGCCCGACTCTCGAGCGTGATCGGCGTAGTTTAGGCCGATACAGACGAACTTGCCGATGTTGCCCACACAGGCACCAATTCGTGTATCTCCCGGCACTTCCGGCAGTGCCTCAATAGACAGGGCTGCAAGCTTTGCAAGGTTTTCAGGCAACAGCGCATCATCTGCAATATCCCGCACATGGTTACTGACGTCTCTATATTTTCCGGCGGCGTCCAGTACAGCGGGCACCTCTCTTCCCTGTGGCCCTACACGTAACAACTTCATCAGTTTCCTCTACAGACTCCAACCGCCATCAATAATTATTTCAGTGCCCGTCATAAACGCGCTCTCGTCCGAGGCCAACATGTTGGCTGCCGCGGCAACTTCTTCTATTTTCCCCAGACGACCCATGGGCTGACGCCCGACAAATGCTTTCCGGGCAGCTTCATAATCGCCGGTTGCGTGCAATCGTTGCTGCAGCGAGGGGGAATCGATGGTGCCGGGACAAATAGCGTTACATCTAATACCTTCTTCTACAAAATCGATCGCTATCGATTTGGTAATGCCAAGCACCGCGCCTTTGCTGGCACCATAGGCGAAGCGATTCACCGCTCCCCGCAAGCTGGACACAATCGAGGCAATATTGATGATGCAGCCATTGGACTGCTCTCTCATGCCTGGTAAAAACGCGGCGATCATGTGATAAACAGCGGTGGCGTTAACCGCCATACTTCTACCCCAATCTTCCTCCGAGCAATCGAGAACGGTACCGTTGGCTACCACCCCCGAACAATTCACTAACACATTGATACCACCAAATGTCTTGGCACAACGGGCAATCGCTTCGGGATCAGTCACATCCAATACTGCGGTCTCAACTGCCAGGTTAGATTTCAATTCTTCCAGGGCAACAGCATTGATATCGGTGGCAACCACCCGCGCACCGTCGCGACAGTAGGATTCAACTATGGCCCGCCCAATTCCCTGTCCGGCGCCGGTCACCAGTGCAAATTTACCCTCAAGACGTTGTCCCACCGCAGCCTACTCCCACATATTTATCGTGACATCAACTGTACGCCACTTGCAGACAAACTATATCGCCCGGCAATTAATACCTCCACCAGACCCTTATCGACGCACGAATACTTTTTTGCCGATCCCGAGCCGCGACCCCACCACCTGTCTATGCAAATAAATACAGGCCTTTTGTTAACACCGCGGTAGTGGAAAAGATCCTACCCGCTTAGTCTATGCAACAGAATAGCCAAGGACCCGAAGTATGCCTGCAGCATTGCAAAACACAGCCCCAGTCAACATTGAATGTGTCGAACTCAGTAATAGCCGTGGGGACAGCATTCAGATCCTGACCCTGGGTGGCATAATTCGAGAATGGCACGTGGCTATGAGCAAGAATGAGCCGGTAAATATCGTGCTGGGCTATCCACACAATACCAGCTACCTGCACGATACGGCATATCATGGTGCTATCACCGGGCGCTACTGTAATCGTATTGCCAACAGCCAGTATTCGCTGAATGGAGCCAGCCATCACTTGACATCCAATGAGGGGCCACATCAACTCCATGGCGGACCCATCGGATTCAGCAAACGGCTCTGGACCATAAAGGAACGTACCAAGCAAAGCCTGACCTTGTCACTGTTTTCTGAAGAAGGGGATCAGGGCCATCCTGGCAATCTACAGATTCAAATCTGTTACACGCTGGATGACAACGGCCATCTGGACATTCAATGGCAGGCAGAATCAGACCAGGATACTTACGTAAGCCTCACCAGCCATGCTTATTTCAATCTGGCAGGGTGTGGTGATATCTGCGATCACGACCTACAGATTTGCGCTGATCAGTATACTCCCCAGGACGCCTCACTTATTCCCACGGGAGCGATATCTGATGTAACAGGCTCGATTCTCGACTTGCGGAATTTCCATAGGCTCGGAGATATTGTATCCAGCGAAGATCCCGAAATTCTCAGCTATGGTGGCCTCGACCATAACTGGGCCTTTGCGTGTGATGGCCAACTGAAAACCATGGCTCAGCTACGCTCCCATCGCAGCGGTCTGAGACTCACCGTCAAAAGCACATTGCCGGGGCTGCAGTGCTACTCTGGCAATCACCTACAGGCGAACGGCATTCACGGCTGCCACGAAGGGCTATGCCTGGAACCCCAGTACTACCCCGACAGCCCCAACCGACCAGATTTCCCATCCCCCCTGTTACGGCAGGGTCAAACCATGAGTCACACAATCCGCTATGAGGTCGTCAATGACAAGTATAGACATGGGAGAAAAGAACATGAGTAATCCCATTGCAGTTATCACCGGTGGCAGCTCCGGCATCGGCGCAGAGATGGCACACTATTTCGCTGACAAGGGCTGGGATCTGGCCATTACTTTCGTCGAGAACAGTGAGGGAGCTGCATCCGTTGCAGCCTATATCGAATCAAAAGGCCGCAGAGCATTTATGATGAAATGCGATGTAGGTTACAAGGATCAGGTAGACACCTTTCTCGATGCAGTGGTCGAGAACCTTGGGCTTCCCCGGCTAATGGTCAACAACGCAGGCATACAGACCTGGGCACCGTTTCTGGAACTGGAGGAAGCGGACTGGGATCGCACAATCAGAACAAACCTGAAGGGCTACTTCCTATGTACACAGAAATATGCGCGCCTGTGTGTAGCCCATGCAGCCCCCGGAAACGTCGTTATGATCGGTTCTGGAAGCAATAAATTACCGTTTCCCAACCTTGTCGACTACTCAGCCTCAAAGGGAGGTATTGAGAACCTGACCAAGGTAGCCGCAGTGGAGCTTGGAAAGTATGGGATAAGAGTCAATTGCGTCGCTCCCGGCGCTATAGAGATTGAACGTACCCGCCGTGAAACACCGGACTATGCTGACATCTGGGGAGCCATGGCACCACTGGGGCGGGTCGGCTACGCCGAGGACGTTGCCCAGGCCGTCGAGTATCTTGGCTCAGCGGGGGCAAGCTACGTCACGGGGCAAACCCTCTATGTGGACGGCGGTGTGTTCACGCAACCGAGCTGGCCCGACTACAGCTGACAAGCGCATTGTTCTGACCCGATCAGCGGACTAAACTGGAACGCTATGGATCCCCAATTTGAAGCTGTGGAGCTCGAAGGCGACTCGGTCATCAAGGCTTTCGAGGTCACCTGCCCTATTTTACAAAAAGATCACGTCTGGCATTACCATCCGGAATGCGAACTGACTTACGTAGCCCGCGGAGAGGGTATGCGTTTTATCGGCGACAGCGTGCAGCAATTTGGACCCGGAGATCTGGTTTTCGCAGGCCCAAGACTCCCCCACTGCTGGACCAATGAAGATGAGAACAACAGCGATCAACAGCGCAACCATCTGCATGTACTTCAATTCAAGGAAGACTGTCTGGGACCGGAATTTTTGATATCGCCGGACGCCAAGGCACTAGTCGAATTAATAGAACGCGGTAAGCGTGGTTTGCGATTTTTCGGCGACAGTGCTGAATGCGTTGCAGAGGAAATGCTCGGCCTTCAGCAGCAATCGGGACTGGAGCGATTGAGCACCTTTGTGCGTCTACTGGACATGTTGACCAAAAGCGCTGAGGTCGAAGTCCTTACCAGTGAGCTGTTTGTCAATGACACCCGGGATTTCCATGGCGGGCGAATCGGAAAGGTCATGGAGTACGTCAAAACCAACTTACGCGACGACATCAAGCAGAGCGAAGTGGCGGAACTGGTGGCAATGACGCCACAGGGATTCAGTCGTTTTTTCCGCGCGACAACAGGGCGGACATTTGTTTCATTCGTCAACGTAATGCGCATTATGGAGGCTTGCCGGCTATTGGTGAATACTGATGAGGACATCATCGATATCGCTTTTCAGTGCGGTTACGCCAACCTGTCAAACTTCAATCGGCGATTCTCTGAGCTTAAGCACACTACGCCGCGGGACTACCGCACCCAGCACTCGAAGCTACAGTAAGGAAGTTCTCCGCCACACCGATTAGAAGAATGTCATGGGGATTGAATAAACCATACCTTCGGGCAACTCCGCCAGGGGCTCGCGCTCGCCACTGATCACCTCGTAGATCGCTTCGTTCACTTCAGCATAGCCCTCAACAAAATCGGTGTAGGGCTTATGCGCGACGCTGACAAATCCCTGATGAAAGTTCTGACCGTCAAAGCGGCCCAATACAGGATCATCGTTGTAGCTGAAGTAATGTATGCCAATGCTGCTGGGATGGCTGGCCGCGTTCTCCGCGTAGTAGCGATAGGCCACCGCTCGATCTGCTTCAGTGCGAGTCCAGCGGGCACCGTAAGCGGGATGCCCAGCCTCCATGGAGCCGTGGTGAAATTCACCGATCAACACCGGCTTATTTGTCATTGACGCAGCTCGCTCAATACGCGGAAACGGATTATCTGTGTAGGCATTCATGGAAAAAACATCAAGATGTTGGGTGCCCGCGAAGCGCCACTCCTCCTGCAGCGCAGCCGACGCCCAGCGCATACCCATGTTCAGATGATGAGGTGATACCGCTCGGGTAGCAGCGACGGGTACCTCAACATAGCGATCCAGCATCACTCTGGAAAAATCCTCCAGATCCACAGCGGCCGCTGTCGACAGGGAGGCCGCCGATTTCACCGGTTTTTGTAAATCATCAAAGGATTGAAATTCGGAATTCCATGCAGCGTTGAATGCGGTCATATCATCCTGATAGCGCTCCCGGAGAAAGCTGATCAGTCGATTCCTGCTAGCGTATGACTCTTCCTTCTCCAACATGGTTTCGGCCAGGTTAAGGCTGGCCACATAAGCCCAACCCGGTTCATTGTTCATAAAATAGCCGATCAAAAATTTGTCATCCACCAATGGCAATAACTGTTGTGCAAAACGTTGCGCACGCTCTTCATATTCCGCGCTGAATACATCGGGAAAATCCCGAAAAATAAGCTTATCCGTCACCGGAAAATCCTGCAGCGGAATAACGTAGGGAACCATGGCTTTGCGAATAAACTCCGGATCAGACCAGTTGCCAATAGTGTTCGCGTTCCACTCAATCAGGCGACGGCGGGTAATCTCTGTCCACTTATCGTGCCACTGCTCACCAAAGGCCCGAATCAGATTGGCGTTGTGGAAGCTGAGCAGATTGAGTGATTTCCCCTGCGGAGTGGTTATGTCATAGACGACCTGCTCCACCCAGGCGTCTGCATATTCCCCATCGAATGGCGGCATCCATTCATGCAGCGATGCAATACCATCGACGTTTCCGGGGATTCCTGGGCCGATAATATCGATACCCATACTGTAGAAAGCGAAACCCTCGGGATCTACCAACCACCATCTTTTGCCATCATGGTGTGTACGAAAATAACCACTCGCCTCAAATTGGATGGATTTGTTACCGCCATACTGGCTGCGCTCATCTGAGACGGCGCCAGAGAACGTCACCTTTGACTCAGCACGCAGATAGTTCTCCAATTCCTCGACGGAATCGAGTTTGTCCTTCCAATCCTTTGTTTCCCATTGACCCAGCGCATCTACCACGCGTTGGTCTGGCACCGGATAGTCAGGTTGTTGCGCTGAGAACTGGAATCCAGACAATTCAACGGTGGCGTTATCACCTGACAGTTTCAGGATGGCAAGAGCGAACTGGCTCCACTCATTAATTTCAAGTCCCTTGCCAAAGGAGAAAGGAATCAGCGTGCCCGGCGTTTTAGGTACGCCACGCCCTTCCTTCAACACCTTTAACGGAAACGACAAGCGCCCCCTGAGGCCGGGAAACAAGCCGGTGCTGTTAATCAAATCCGGTCTTTGCCCGTTGTTCTCCTCCGACCAGAACATCATGTTCAGCGCCGGTGCATCCCAACCGCTGGCCTCGGCATAAAAGGACAGCCAACCCGATTCTGGCATCTCGCGTAAACGATCATCCTTGAGCACAAGCATGCAGGGTTGATTCACCCCGATAGCCACTTGCACTCTATCGGCTTCAATCTGTTTCAAGCCACACCCAATGGGAACAAAATCGCTGAAGCTCAGCCCCCTTTCCGTTTTCTGAACCGGGAGACACGCAGCGGCTGCCAATAGCATTGTGGCAAGACCAAGCTTTGATAGAGTGTAGATTAGGTGCGACATGAACTGACCTCAGTCTTCGAAACGAGCGGAATATAGTGATACACACTAGTGACGAACCCAGCGACACTCCACCGGTCACTTAACAATTGTCTGATACTTCCTTGGCGTCCTGCCTCGGAGTCCATGAAAATGCGTACTACTGCAGGACGAAAGCTCGTGTAGTGCATCAGAATAGTAGTGGGTACAGTCTAATCTATTCATCTACACGCTAATGCCAGTAAACACCATGTCACAAACAACAACCTGTGTTCAATCAATAGTCCTGGATACACCCACCCGGGATTTCGATCGATTTTTCCAGCAATGCATAGGGTCCTGCCATGCCTACCTGACACTAAGGGAGGACTTTCGTCAGCACGTCAAAGCAATACAACCGGAAGCGGGGTTTCGCAACATCCGCTGCCATGGCATCTTTCATGACTGGGTAGGAGTTTGTCACGAGTTGGACGGAAAACTGCACTACAATTTCCAAAACGTAAATAAGATTTACGACTTCTTTCTCGATAACGGCCTGCGTCCCTATGTCGAACTGAGCTTTATGCCAGAAGCGCTCGCCTCTGACTTATCCAAAACAATTTTTCGCTACCAGGCAAACATCAGCCCACCCGCCGATATGGCGCGCTGGATAGATATGATCGATGCATTTGTAAATCATCTGATTGAACGCTACGGGCTGGATGAAATCCGGCAATGGTACTTCGAAGTTTGGAACGAACCCGATCTAACCGATGTATTCTGGTCCGGCAACAAGGAGGACTACCTGGAGCTGTATCGGCACACGGCTCTGGCAATCAAGAGCATAGATGAACAACTGCGTGTCGGCGGCCCCTCGACATCAAAAAACCAGTGGATTCAGGATACACTGGACTACTGTCACGCGCACAAACTGCCCCTGGATTTTGTTTCCACACATCACTATTGTGCCGACGCCTCTCTGGAACTGGGCAGTGACATCTACGACATCTCCTACCGCGGACAACAGGCGATGCGAGATGATGTACAGCGCACGGTGGATATCGTTAGAGCTTCACCCTATGCCGCTGCGGAGGTTCACTACACCGAGTGGAATGTCTCACCCTGCCACGAGGACCGATTTGGCAAAGACTCTGAATTTAATCCTGCCTTCGTACTGCAGACGCTGACGGATCTGGATGGTCTCGTGGACGTCTACTCCTACTGGTGTATCTCAGATATTTTCGAGGAATCGGGACCGGGGTTGTACCCGTTTTCGGGCAAATACGGCCTATTGAATATCCATGGCGTTAAAAAGCCGGTGTATCACGCCTTTACGTGGCTGAATCAGCTCTACGACGAAGAGGTTCCCACAGCCTATGACAACATCCGGGTCACACGAGACGGCGATAATTTCAAGATCTTGATATGGCAGTTCCATGACCCAACTGCAACTGATTTCAATGGAGGCGATTACACCCATACAACGGAGTCGGTTCAAAGACAGCTGCATCTGGCGGGCGTCAAGGGTCGCTACCGCATAACCGGGAAGCGCACTGACGCCGTTGCTGGCAATGCGTATCGGGCGTGGCAACGATTGGGGTCTCCACAATATCCCTCCACTGATCAATTGGAGGTATTACATGCCGCGGCTGAACCCGCCGTTTGCATAGATGATGTTACAACGATCGATGCAGATGAATTTGTACTGCATGGGACAATGTCGTCCTATGCCGTAGTCTTATACACCCTTGAAAAACTGAACTGAACGAGGTCACCACGATGGCAGCGCAATTGTCGGTCAAGGAAAAATTTTCCTACGGGCTGGGTGATACCGCCAGCAATATTGTATTCCAGTCTGTGATGATGTTTTTGACCTTCTTTTACACGGACATCTTCGGGCTTTCAGCCGCAGCCGTGGGAACTATGTTTCTGGCCGTCAGGGTTTTGGATGCCGTCACCGATCCCTTGATGGGTGCGCTCGCTGACCGCACCCAAACCCGCTGGGGTAAATTTCGACCCTACCTGATATGGCTGGCTCTGCCCTACGCGGCAATCTGTGTGCTCACCTTCAGCACACCCGACTTCAGCGAGAGCGGCAAGTTGATTTACGCCTATATTACCTATGCCCTGCTCATGGTGATGTACACAGCAATCAATATTCCCTATTGCGCACTGGGGGGTGTTTTGACCAGTGACCCTTCGGAACGCGTATCCCTGCAGTCATGGCGCTTCGTGCTTGCCTCTGCCGGTGGGCTCATGGTGACGGGACTGACACTGCCACTGGTTGAGCTGTTGGGAGAAGGAGATCAGGCACGCGGGTATCAGTTGGCCATCGCCCTTATGAGCGCCATGGGCATCGTCATGTTCATCATTTGTTTCATCAATACCCGTGAGCGCGTGACAGCCGTAGTGGAGTCCTCTGGCAGTCTCATAAAGGATGTGCGGGGCCTGCTGCGAAATGATCAGTGGCTGCTGCTTTCAGGACTAACGTTTCTCATTGTTATCGGCGTGATGATCAGGGGGGCGGTAGCGCTGTACTATATAAAATACATTCTGATGAGCGAATCGTCAGCCACGGCATTCATGACCCTGGGTATGCTCGGTATGCTCATCGGCAGCGCCATGGCACCTGCCGTGACTCGGCGCATAAGCAAGGTCAAGGCCTACAGTATCTGTAATGTTGCTATCGCCATACTGAGTGTGGTGTTTTACTTCCAGGATCAACACGCTATTGCGCTCGCCTTCGGACTGCACTTTGCCATTGGCCTGCTCCAACAGATGACGACCCCTATTCTTTGGGCAATGCTTGCGGACACCGTGGATTACGGGGAATGGAAGAGCGGCGTTCGCACGACAGGACTCACGTTTTCTGCCACCCTGTTTGCCCTCAAACTGGGTATGGCCCTGGCGGGAGCCATGACCGGCTGGATGCTCGCTGGATACGGCTATGACGGCAACCTGGCCGAGCAATCAGAATCCGCCCAGCGTGGCATTATTATTCTCTTCACCGCGGTACCCGCGATCACCGCGACGCTGGGTGCCATACTTGTTACCCGATACAAACTGGATGACGCGACGCTGATCGAAGTACAAGATCGACTTAACAATAACGAACCTTTTGTACCCATTTCCGGCCTACGAGCAAACACGGCAGCTGCGGAGTAAGCCGAAATGCGGATAGCGGTAATAGGAGCAACCGGACATATCGGAAGCTATCTCATCCCCCGCCTTGTGCTTGCAGGTCACGAGATCTATGCGGTCAGCCGTGGTAGTGCCCTGCCCTATGTCAAAGATTCCGCCTGGGATCAGGTACAACATGTCCAACTGAATCGCACCGCCCTTGAACAAGAACAGCGGTTTGGCGTGGAGATCGCTGCACTAGATTGTGATGCAGTGATCGATTTAATTGGCTTCACGCTGGCGAGCACTCAGCAGTTAGCCCAAGCGCTGCGCGGGGAAGTCCAACACTTTCTCCATTGTGGCACTATCTGGGTCTATCCACCCGGAGGAAGAATACCCGCTACGGAATCTACGCCCAGAGCGCCCATCTGCCAGTACGGACGTGACAAGTCCGCCATAGAATCCTGGTTATTCGAGCAGCAGACTGCAGGCGATCTTCCCTCCACCGTTATTCATCCCGGACATCTGGTTGGTGACAGTTGGGTCCCGCTGAATCCCGCAGCCAACTTCAACTCGACTGTTTTCACCCAGCTGGCTACCGGGGGAAAAACTTTTTTGCCCGACGACGGAAGTGCCATGCTACATCACGTGCATACGGATGACGTGGCCCAGGCATTCGAGTTGGCGATAGCCATGCCGGAAAAAGCGGCGGGTGAAAGTTTCAACATTGTCTCCAATGCTTCCCTGTCACTGCGTGAATACGCTGAAGGTATGGCAAGCTATTTCAATACTGCTCCTGATATTGACTATGTGGATATGGAGCAACTGCGAGGGCACTACAACGAAGCGGACTACGCAGCAACAGTTGATCATTTAGCGCACAGCTCGAATTGCAGCAACGCAAAGGCCAGATTATTGCTGGGGTTTCAATCGCGGTACTCCTCACTGGAGGCAGTGCAATCAGCACTCACTTCTCTGAAATTTAACCCTTCCCACACCGCATAATCTGAATCCGATCTGCAGGGAATATCAGGGCGCTAAAGATTCCCTGAATTGATTTGCGCTACGGCGTAGTCGACGGCCCGTGCCGTCAAAGCCATATACGTCAATGAGGGATTAACGCAGGAGGAAGAGGTCATACAAGACCCATCCGTGACAAATAAATTAGGCACATCATGCGCCTGATTATGAGCATTCAGAACTGATGTTTTTGGGTCACGTCCCATTCGCACAGTACCCATCTCGTGAATCGCTTCGCCAGGTTTGCCGCGATTTCGTCGTCTGTCAATCTTCACTCCACCCATGCTCTCAATCATGGCAGCAGCATCGTCCACCATGTCATCGATCATCGCCTCTTCATTGGCACCAAAACTGAAATTAAAACGCACCTGAGGAACACCGAAACGGTCGACCTTGCGCTTGTCCAGCGCCATGTAATTCTCATGCCGCGGCAGACACTCTGAGTAACCGAGGAACAGGGCAGTCCAGGGGCCGGGCCGGCGTAGCGCTTCTTTGTATTCCACCCCGATACCCGGCGTGATACCCGACATGGTTTTCCAGCCCGCACGACCCATATAAACCTGGTAACCGTATCCCCGCACGTAATTCACGCTGTCTTCCTGTCGCCCCACGTTGCGGAAACGAGGTAGATAACTCCCAGTGGGACGGCTTCCATGCTCTACATACTCTTCGAATCCGGGTATCACTCCCATGGCACCCGGGCCAAGCACATGGTCCATTAAATAGTGCCCGATCACGCCACTGTGATTGGCGAGTCCGGTCGGAAATTCTGCCGACCTGGAATTGAGGAGAATCTGAGCACTGGCTACCGTGGATGCACAGAGAAAAACAATTCTGGATTGAAACGTCTTGCGCTCCCGTGTCCTCGTATCAATAACCTGTACTCCCGTCGCGTGACCAGTACCGGCACAGTAATCGATACTTTCTACAACGCTATCGGCAAGCAAGGTTAATCGCCCGGTCTTTTGCGCCGCTGGAAGTGTTGAGCTCTGTGTACTGAAATAAGCGCCTACTGAGCAACCACGCTGGCAGGGGCCGCAGTAATGGCAACTGCCCCGACCCTCTTTAGGTTCAGTAAGTGTAGCGGTACGCCCGATGGTCAAACGTCGTTCCGGATAGTTGGCGGCAATAGCGCGGCGAGCCATCTGCTCAACAACGTTCAGTTCCATGGGCGGAAGAAAATCGCCATCAGGCAAGGTGGCAAGCCCTTCTGCCTGACCACTGACACCGATAAAGGATTCAACATAGCTATACCAGGGAGCAAGATCAGCATAGCGAATAGGCCAATCCACTCCGTGGCCATCCATTTTATTGGCCAGGAAGTCCTGCTCGCTGAATCGATAAGATTGACGTCCCCACAAAATTGATCGACCACCGACGATATCCGAGCGCTGCCAATAAAACGGCTTATCCTCATTTACAACATAGGGATTCAGGCGGTCATTGTTCCAGAAGTGTCGAGTCGTCTCGTCAAACGCGTAACAGCGACTCTGCACCGCATAGTCCTCTTCGTAGAGATCACGAAGCGGCTTTCCACCAAACGGTATATCCCAGGAAGCCTGGTGTTCACCGAGGTAGTCCCTGCCATGCTCCAGCTTCCGCCCTCGCTCCAGCATCAGAACCCTGAGTCCTTTCTCGGTCAGCTCCTTGGCCGCCCAGCCACCGGTTATGCCCGACCCGACAACAATCGCATCAAAGGTAGCTGTACCCGTTTGTTCCATAACTATCGACTCCACTGCCGGCCAGCGTCTGCATACAGATAGTCCCCTTTGTAATGGATGGGAACGGGCTGATAGATCATTTCCTGTCGAGCGCCGATTTCGGAGGTGTAATAGCCCACCGTTGTCAGTTCCTTGATGGTATGCACAAACCTGGCAATAGGGGGGGCTGCCTGGCCCACATCTGCGGCGACCAACATACTGATCTGAGTGTCAGCATCGCACTCCAGGAATGTACAGCTATAAATCGCCGCGACATACTGCGCCAGGGCCGACATGCCATCATCGAATTCTTTTCGCTCCTGCTCGCGATACCAATCGTTATAAATCAGATCGACAAACGCTGGCACCCCAGCAGCCAGCGCGCCGGGGGTGTCAGTAGCGGGAATAATTAAATCCGTGAGACGTGAAATAAGGGCAAGCCGAGTGTCACCCATCCGGCCAGCAGAATTTTCCCCGGGCACAGTGACACCGGCCAGCACCGCCCTGCTCACGCTGGCAGATATAGCAGCGCCCATCACCATACCCAGTCCGAACAAGAGTTCTCTGCGATTCATCACAACACCTCCCTACTCATGATGTCATTACACCTGATGCGGTCATCGCTATCCAATGCCGGCTTAACAAGCAGCGTGTACTCTATTGGCTGATGTACTGGAACCTGCAGTGCGGCAGAATCAGGGCCTTACACCACCATCTACCGTCAAGCAGGTCCCGGTCGTATAGCTGGAAGCCGCTGATGCAAAGTACAGCACGGCACCAACAACCTCGCTGGGATGACCGATTCGTTGTTGCGCGATCGGTTCCAGTATATGTGGGAGAATCTCGGGGTTTCGCACCATCCCCGCCGCTGCATCGGTATCAAAAGTACCGCACACCACGCAGTTTACGCGCACGCCAACCGCGGCATATTCCTGAGCTGCCGCCGCCGTCAGAGCGTTCAGGCCAGCTTTGGCCGCGCTATATACGGTAGTGATGGGAGAGGGTCGATATGACGCCAGGGAGCTGATATTAATAATGCTGCCGCCACCGCTATCCGCCATTCGGGTCGCTGCCAATGCCGTGAGGCGGGTCGGACCCTTGAGGTTCACATCAATAATTTTGTCAAACAATTGCTCGCTGGTATCCAATAGACTGGGCGCGATAGGTGACATCCCGGCATTATTCACCAGCACATTCAGTTGCCCGAATCTGGCGACGACTGCATCTACTACCTCACCCAGTTTGTCCCAGTGGCCGACGTGGCAGACAAGAGCCAGCGCTTCGCCCCCAAGTGATTGAATTTCTGCCGCTACTTTTTCGCACTGTTCCAGTTTGCGACTTGCAACCGCGACCCTGGCACCGCGGCGGGCAAATTCCAGCGCCATTTCCTTACCCAGGCCGCGGCTGCCACCGGTGATCAACACAGTCTTACCTGTTACGTCAAAAAGATCATCCACTGCGTCACCACTCACTGCGCAAACCGCCGGGCACGCTGTAATAACTGATCAACCAGAAAACCGAAAAATTCATGGTTGGGGTTTCTGGATTCTCCCTTGCGAAATTTGGCATAGGACGCCTCCAGTACAATCGCCAGTTTCCAGGCTGCAAAAGCCTGATACCAGCCAAATTTGCCAAGATCAAAGCCGGTATTGGTCACATAGCGGGCAATTAACTCGTCGGCACTCTGGCAATAACCTCTATGCATGCCGCCTTCGGCATCAAATCCGGCAATGGCTATCAGGTTGTCCTCTTCCGGCCAAAATATCATCGCCCAGGCCAAATCAATCAGTGGGTCACCAACCGTGGTCATTTCAAAGTCGACAATCGTGAGGATACGAGGCGGTAGGTCACAACTGAAAATCGTGTTGTCCACCTTATAATCTCCATGCATAACCGTGAGACGGCCCTCTCCCGGGCGGTTACGATCAAGCCAATCGGCCACTTCATCCACACCCGGCAAATCCCTGTTTCTATAACCCTCGAGTTGGGACATCCACCGGTTCACCTGGCGGTGAAGAAAATTCTCCGGGTGCGCGATGGTTTCAAAGGAAGTGCCCCGCCATTCGAAGCCATGTAATTCCACCAGCGCATCAATCAGTTCTTCTCCAATCGTGATTTGCAATTCGGGATGACTGACGTAGCTGTCAGGTAGCCGGCGTCGAATCACTTCCCCTTCCACATATTTCATGATGTAAAAGGGCGCACCCAAGACATCAGGATCGTCACAGCTGGCCAGTAACTCAGGAACCCGCACATCGGAGCGCTGCAATGCGTCAATAATCCGGTACTCCCGAGCGACATCATGGGCCGAGTCGGCAACGCCACTGAGGGGGGCACGCTTGATCACCCAGCGACACCCATCCAGATCCAGTGCGTACATGTCGCAGGAGCCACCGCCCTGCAGCGGCGTCAGCACTGGCGGCCCACTTGCATCACAATGAGAAACCAGCCAGTTAGTGAGAACTTCTACTTCGAAATCAAACTCTGACATCAGACAGATTCAAGCAGCGTTGAGAAGCGCTCAAGGGCCAGTTGACGGCGAGTTGGAATATGTTCACTGGGCCACCCCTCCACCGCCTGGTATCCCTTGAGCTGTTCTTTGGCGATGGATATTTTATGAACTTCATTTGCGCCATCGACCAGGGGTGCCATACGGGCAGCGCGGTACATATGCTCAAGAGGCATATCAGCGCTGTAGCCCAGTGATCCGTGCACCTGCAGCGAACGATCCACAACGTTGTATAGAACCTTCGCATTATTGACCTTGACCATGGCTATCTCCGCGCGCGCTGCCCGATGGCCGATCCGGTCCATCTGCCAGGCCGTTCTCAAGGTCAGGAGCCTTGCTGATTCCAGTTCAATCCGCGAATCAGCAATATATTCCTGAACCATGCCGTGTTTGGCGTAACTCTTGCCAAAGGAAGACCGAGACAGGGTTCGCTCACACATCATATCAAATGCGCGCTCTGCCTCAGCCAGCCAACGTGTGGCGTGATGGATCCTGCCAGGACCCAGTCGCACCTGGGACAATACGAAGCCCCCGCCAGGCTCACCAATCACGTTGGCGGCGGGAATACGCACATTGTCCAGCATGATTTCCGCATGGTTGCCTATCTGCCCAAATTCACAGGTCGGGTGATGCATGGTGGGTATATCCCGAGTAATACTCATACCCGGTGTCCCCTTTTCCACCACCAGCATGGAACAGCGACGATGGGGCGCAGCATCGGGATCGGTGACCACCATGAAAATGATAAAGTCCGCGATAGAGGCATTCGTGATCATCCATTTCCGGCCATTGATCACCCACTCATCACCGTCGAGATGGGCGTGGGTCTGAATCTGGGTTGGGTCGGTGCCGGCAACCCAGGGCTCTGTGATGGCAAAAGCTGAACGCAGGTCGCCACGCAGATTCGGCCACAACCAGCGCTCCTTTTGCTCCTCCGTGCCGCCCTCAGCGAGTAGCTCGGCGTTGCCGGAATCTGGCGCCATATTGCCAAATATTTCCTGCGCAAAGGCACAGCGACCGGTTATGAGGTTCATCTGTGCAAGAGCCAGCTGACCCATGCCCTGGCCACCCAGCTCCTTTTCCAGATGACATGCCCACAACCCCCGCGCTTTAACCTTCTCTTTCAACGGGTTCATGATGGCCGCCCACTGTGAGGCATTGAGTTCTCCCAGTATGGGTTCCAGCGGGATCAGTTCCTCGGCAACGAACTGCTCCATCCAATCCAATTGAGTCTGAAAATCAGAATCCGAGCAAAAGTCCCAAGCCATCGTGTTCACCCCTAATGATCATGAAAAGCAATTCCTGAAGAGACTGCTTGGCTCCCGGGAAGAGAAAGAAAGATACCTGTCCATCGCGAGGCACAAGATGGGACTGATTGGGATTCCAGCAGTGTAAACGCCTAGAAATTGAATCCGAAGCGAACGCCGTAAGTACGCGGCGGTGCAAAAGCGGAGAGCGGACCTGCCGTCGACTGGAAGGTTAGTGTGCGCACATCTTCATCTTCCAGATTGCGTCCAAAAAATTGCACGAAATAGCGGTCACCGGCGTCTCTGTACAGTACGCTGAGATCCGTCCGCGTATATGATGGCTCACGATCTTCATTCCGGTTGAGCACGTCATGGTATTGCTCATCCTCATAGTGGAAATCGAGCCGCGTCGTCAACGTCGCACCATTACCCGCAAAGGTATAACTGTACTGCAATCCCAGATTAAAGCTGACGGGTGGTGCCTTTCTGAGTTCGTTACCACTGACGTCGACCGGTGCGGCGCCGAAGATGGCGCCGTTGTCCACCAGGCCTTCATCAACCTCTGTTTCCAACAGTCCTATGCCGCCGTCAATTTGAAAATTATCGGTCACCAGGGCAACCCACTCCAACTCGGCGCCATACATCACTGTGTCTTCAATATTGGCGTTTGCGGAATTAACAGACTCCGTCACAAAGTTGCCCGGCGTGGACGGATCGGGGATGAGATCCCCGTTTTCATCCTTTGCGAAAATAACTTCGAAGCCACTCACCTGCAGATCGCTGTATTCGTAGTAAAATAGTGAACCATTCAGCTGCAATCTGCCGTCCATAAAGCGGTTTTTGGAACCAATCTCATAGGCCAGCAATGTTTCCTTATCGAACTCAGGCATTGTTTGACTACCGCTGTTGAGACCCCCGGTTTTGTAACCCGTCGATACCGACCCATAAATCAGGGAGTTGTCTCCCGCATCCCATTCAACCGCCAACTTCCAACTGGTGTGGTCAAAGTCAACATGTGTTTCCGGTGAGCCTGGATTCAATAAATCAGAATCGTCTGATTCGTCTTCACTGTAACGCACGCCGGCAGTCAGACGAACCGTATCAGACACCGAATAGCTGCCGTGGGTAAAAACCCCCCTCGACGTCGACTCGGTACCGTAGCCCACTGCAGCTCCAGCATCGAAGTAACTTTTTCGGTCATTAGTGTAGTAATAGAGACCCAACAACCAGTCGAAATTATCTTTGGTCTGGGCGATGCGCAGTTCGTACGACGTTTCTTTGGCGTCTACCATACTGGAGGAGATGCGGTTTCCTGCCCAATAGTCGTTATCACCTAATCGCTCTTGTTCCAGCTCGCGGACACCTGCCAGAAAAGTCAGTTGTACCACGTCAAGATCAACATTCAGCTCGGTCAAAAATGCCGTCTGTTCTGTATCATCGTCAATTCGATTGGCGGCAACAATTGCGGGATCGTCAGCGCCATCATAGGTCACTGGAACGAAGCGGGGATCGCTTTTGATCTTGCGCTGAATATCTGCGGGAAGATTCGACAAGGCGGTGCCAGGCTGGAGACGGGGAAGCAGGAAGGTGGCCAGAAAATCATCCGTTTGCGCATACAGATCATCCAGCGGGATGATCCTGTCGGCGTCGGGTAACAGCCGCGGTCCAGCGCCCTGCTGATCAACGAAGTCGTAGCCCAGCATCCAGTCAATCTTGTCATTAGGCATCCACTGCAGCCGGATCTTACCGCCGCTGTTATCGGCGTCGTCGGAATCCGGTCCCTCGATACCCAGGCCACCGTGCTCGCTGTAGCCATCGCGCTCCTCCTGCATCAGTGCTACCCGAGCGGCAAGTTGATTTTCAATCAATGGTAGATTGCCAATGGCTTCCAGCCGTGTGCGATCGTAATTGCCCGCCGTAATTTCAATGGATGCTGCCATCTCATCAAAATTGGGCCGGGTGGTAATAACATTAACAGCCCCAGCCGTGGCATTGCGCCCATACAGGGTACCCTGTGGGCCGCGCAACACCTCGACTCTGGCCACATCGAGAAATGCCGCCATACCAGTCTGGCCCTGACCCGAATAGATGCCGTCGATGTGGAATGCCGTGGCCGGAGCAAACCCGCGGTTGTTGGATACGCCCCGGATGGCGATGTCCAGATTAGACTGATCGTTGGAAATATTCACGTTGCTGAGCCGTGTGCTCAAATCGCGAAAATCGACCGCATTCATATTCTTGAGGTCTTCAGCGCCAAATGCGGAAATAGCCAGCGGAATATCCTGCAGGTTCTGTTCCCGCTTTTGCGCGGTAACAATCACCTCTTCGAGCATACCCTGTCCAAAGGCAGGATAGATTGGCAACAACAAGGCATTGACGACTGTTATAAGCAGAGGGCGTTTCATAGCGCGTACTCCAAATGACGACCCAATTAGATGAGGTCAGGGCAACATTGTACTGACAAGGTACCGATGATTGATTCCAAGCTCTACGCGGCACATCGCGCTGGCCTGATACTTTTTTGCTGCTTGCACTCCGACGCAATACCGATTTCACAGCACCCCGCCGCGTCTCACTTGTAATACCTCAAAGACTGTACGAAACTCATCGTCAATCTGCTGAAAGCCAAGCGCGAGGTAATTACATGTGTGATGAATCAACCAATGACAGCAACGAGGCATATCTGGCGGAAAAGGCGGGGGTCACACGTCGTGAATTTGCCCAGCTGGGCGCGGGGGCCTCTCTGTTGATGGCACTCCCTGCGGTCGCCAATCCCATGGATGTTGTCGAACAGGACATCAATGTTCCAATGACCGGTGGTGAGATGTCGGACTGCTATTTCGTGCACCCGGCAGCCGGCAAACACGCGGCTGTCATCCTGTGGCCGGACATCATGAGTATACGGCCGTCCTTTCGTGCCATGGGGAAACGGTTGGCCCAATCCGGCTACACCGTTCTGGTGGTCAATCCCTACTACCGAACTGTAAACGGCCGTATCACGCCGGAGGGCATGGGCTTCAGCAACGCCAACCTGCGTGAGGTGCTCATGCCCCATGCGCGTTCCCTGTCTCCTGAAACCTGCGTGTTGGACGGGCGGGATTATGTGAAGTATCTCGACCAACAGTCTTCCGTCGACACCGCCAGAAAAATAGGCACCGCGGGCTACTGTATGACCGGCTCATATGTCATCCGCCTCGCCGCGGACATGCCTGATCGTATCGGTGCCGGTGGCTCATTCCACGGCGGCGGGCTTGCCACCGAGCGTCCCTCCAGCCCGCATCTGCTGGCGGGCAAGATTAAAGCCGGCTTGTTGATCGCCATCGCCGAGAACGACGACGCCAAGCAACCAGATGCAAAGGATATTTTGCGCGAGTCCTTTAAAGCGGCCGACGTCGCCGCCGAAATCGAGGTCTACCCAGCCCAGCACGGCTGGTGTCCGCCGGACTCAGTTGTCTATCACGAAGAGCAGGCGGAGCGCGCATGGGCAAGACTGCTGGCGCTGTTCGAACGCGAGCTGGCCTGAACTATCACTGACGCTCAAGGAGCTCTGTAAATCTGATGACCGAAAATCTGAATAAGTCTGTCGTAGAAAAAATGTGGGCAGCGCTAAGTGCAATGGACTGGGAAGTCATGAAGTCCTGCATGCACCCCGACATTCACTACGAGGATGTACCCAGTGACGACCCCGGTGCAGACGGTCCAGAAAATTGTGTGAAGCGCCTCAAAATCGCCTTTGATCACCTGCAGAAGCAGGAGCAGATCACTCACCACCTCGCCGCAGAAGGTGATGTGGTGTTTCTGGATCACACGGAAAAATGGACCTTCACCTCCGGAGAAACCGCCGCGCACCGCTTTGTCACCATGCATGAGATGAAAGATGGTCTGGTCTACCGCTGGAGTGACTTCTGGGATATGCAAAAATTTGTCGGCCAGTTTCCCGACTGGTTCCTGGAGGAAATGATGAAGGCCAGCGCGGACGACTTCACCGATTAAGGACAACGCAGTCGCCCAAAGCATCGCCCGTATTGCCGCTGTCATTCTGGATGAATCCAGTTCTACCAAGGCACTGCACGGCGCGCTGGACGAATTTACCCAAACCTGTTCTCAGTTCAGCGGTGTGCGGCCAGACCGCAGCTTTAGCGCCTGGTCGGGAGACACGCTTCTGCCA
Source organism: uncultured Halieaceae bacterium (assembly GCA_938074045.1). Classification (GTDB taxonomy): domain Bacteria; phylum Pseudomonadota; class Gammaproteobacteria; order Pseudomonadales; family Halieaceae; genus CALJGI01. Next base: position 236,802 of record CALJGI010000006.1, on the reverse strand, counting down.
TCGGGCGTCGCCATAAATCCAGGCGCAGCTGCGCACTGTGTACAGGATTATCAGCGCAGTGTGGTATTTATTCGTGGTCTGAAAGCCGCCCTCACCGTCTGTCAGCAGCGATTCCCTGATGAACCTATTCGCGTAATGTATGCCGGCTGTGGCCCCTACGGGACTTTGCTGCTACCCCTTCTGGCAAACTTGCCGGCACCACGTTTCGAGTTCTATCTGATTGATATTCATCAGGAATCTATCGACAGTGTGGCTCGGCTTGTCGCTGGACTCGAACTGAACTATCACAGCATTCACCTGATCTGCGACGACGCCTGTAGGTATCAACACCCCCGGCCTTGGCATTTGATCGTCGCCGAAACCATGCAGAAATCCCTGGAGCAGGAACCCCAATTCGCCGTGACGGCTAATCTCGCCTCCCAGTTGCTCCCGGAGGGCCTGTTCCTGCCTGAGCGAATTGAGGTGTCTTTACATCTGAGTAGCGCCTGCGAGAAGATCGCGCTGGGCACTGTATTTGAGCTGACACCCCGTCTGGCAGCAGAGCAGGCAGCTACAGCACGCGCCGCTGATCACGGCAGCTCACCGGCGCTACCCGGAACCATTGTCACTATACCGCAACTGGAAAAGCCGGGAGATTACCAAGCTGTGTTGCAAACCCGGATCGATGTCTTCGGACAACATCGGCTCAACAGCGGCGATGCAGAAATAACACTGCCGCTTTGCTGCGAGGATTTAACACCGCCAACACCCGCATCCAGTTATGCCTGTCAATACCGGCTGGGCAGCTACCCTAAATTCGAGATTGCATCCGTCGAGTAAGCGTTGATGCAGTGACCTTTTACACCCCCCCGCAGCGGAACAACACCGCAATTCAATTAGCCACAAACAACGGAGTCCTGTATAAGGGCGCCATGAAAACCCCCAAGCGCATTCAACCCCTGATCGATGACGGCCTGGTCGACGCGGTTTTGCGACAACTGATGAGTGGTAAAGAAGCCACGGTGTATGTCGTACGCTGCGGCGCGGAGGTGCGCTGTGCCAAGGTTTACAAAGAGATAGACAAACGCAGCTTTAAGCAGGCCGTGCAGTACCGCGAAGGCCGCAAGGTGCGCAACACCCGCCGCGCCAGGGCAATGGAAAAGCGTTCAAAGTACGGTCGCAAACAGCTCGAAGAGACCTGGCATAATGCCGAGGTTGATGCACTGTACCGATTGGCCTCAGCCGGGGTGCGTGTGCCCCAGCCCTACGGCTGTTTTGACGGGGTTCTGCTGATGGAGCTGATCACGGACGAATCTGGCAATGCTGCACCGCGTCTCAGTGACGTAACCCTGACCCGGGAACAAGCCCTGGAAGACCACGCGGAAATGATGCTGAACGTGGTGCGCATGCTCTGTGCTGGCCTGGTTCACGGCGATCTCTCAGAATTTAATGTGCTGGTGGATGAAGACGGGCCCATCGTCATCGACCTGCCCCAGGCTGTCGATGCAGCGGCAAACACCCATGCGCAGTCCATGCTGGAAAGAGACGTGGACAATATGACCAACTACTATGCCCAGTTCGCGCCAGAGCTAGAGGGCAAACTCTACGCCGGTGAAATATGGGAGCTCTATGAAGAAGGCGAACTTCACCCCGACGTGAAACTTACAGGGTTATACGAGGCCAGCACCGAGGAGGCGGATGTCGACAGCCTGATGCTGGAAATCAAAGCGGTTATCGCCGAGGAAGAAAAGCGCCAGGCTCTGCGGGCAGCCGCGGAAGAGCTGGAGTCGGGAGAATGAGCGGCACGGCATTTTCCCAGCTCCCGTTATCACCGGCACAGCTGCAAAACCTGGAGTCGCTGGGATACCTGGCGATGACAGCTATCCAACAGGCGGCGTTACCGCTGGCACTGACGGGCACCGACCTGATTGCACAGGCAAAAACGGGCAGCGGCAAGACCGCCACATTTGCCCTGCCCATGCTGAGCAAGATCAACCCCCGGGACTTTGGCACCCAGGCGCTCATTTTATGTCCGACAAGAGAACTGGCTGCCCAGGTCGCTGCCGAAATCCGAAGACTGACCCGTCATCTGCAGAATATAAAAGTGGTGACTCTGGTCGGCGGCCAATCTATCGGCCCGCAGATAGGATCACTGGAACACGGCGCTCATATTGTCGTGGGAACACCGGGCCGCATCAAAGATCATCTGCGCAAGCAGACCTTGTCCCTCGCCAGGGTCGAAACACTTGTTTTCGACGAAGCCGACCGGATGCTGGAAATGGGATTTATGGATGACATCGTTGCCATAGCCGACGCCACGCCGAATAGTCGACAAACGCTGCTGTTTTCAGCCACCTATCCAGAAGATATACAACGACTGAGCGCCCGCTTCACCCGCAATGCTCAGGAGGTCCGCGAGGCTACCACCGAGAACAAACCGCTCATAGAAGAAAAATTCTATCTCTGCCAGGGGGGAAGAAAACGCGAAGCGCTGTGGAAAATCCTGACCCACCATGCGCCCTCCTCGGTGGTAATTTTTTGCAATACCAAAGAGGCCACCAGAGAGTTGGGGGCCTACCTGCAAAACCGCAACGTCGAAGCGCTCAGCCTGCACGGTGATATGGAGCAGCGAGACCGCGATCAGGTACTGATTCAGTTCCGACAGCAAAGTTGTCGCATACTGGTCGCCACCGACGTAGCAGCCCGTGGACTGGACATCGATGATCTGCCCGCGGTTATAAACTATGACCTCCCACGGCAACCAGAACAGTACGTGCATCGTATTGGCAGAACCGGACGGGCCGGCCGCCGTGGTCTCAGCGTTAGCGTGGTTGGCGAATCCGAGCGCTTCCGACTCGACATTATTGGCGACTACAAAAACGAAACCCTAGAGCTGAGCTCTATCGACTCCCTGCCAGGCAATAAGGACACCCTGGCTCCCAGTCCATTTACATCCCTGTGTATCAGCGGCGGGCGTAAAAACAAAGTGCGCCCGGGTGACATTCTGGGGGCACTCACCAGCGCCGGTGGGATCAGTGGCAAAGCCGTGGGGAAGATCGAGATAACCGAGTTTGCAGCCTATGTCGCGGTGGAACGGGACCAGGCTGGGCAGGCGCTACAGCAGCTGCGACAGGGGACCATCAAGGGTCGCAAGTTCAAGGTGCGTGCGCTTTAGCTCCCATGCCCAACCAAGCCTGCCAAACTGCCACAATGTCCGGTGCCATTCCCACACGACCACGCTGGATGAGAGCGGCTGCGGCCACTGGCTTGTTGTTGACGCTGCACCTCACTGATTGCATGTTTAACCCAGTGGTTGTCGCACAGGCACAAACTGACCCCCTAAAAATACCCTTTGGTGCCGGCCTTGCGGAAAGCTTCGAGCTGATCGCACTACAGAATGAATATGGCAACAAGGGATGGATGCCGGTACGAAAATGGGTAGAGCCGGTCAGAATTTATCTGGATTCCCGTGTTGGCTATACCCACATACAGGAAGAACTGGTGGCAATGCATCTGGCTGATCTGGTGCGCTACACGGGCCACGATATCGCCACTACCACGGACAGTAACAGCGCCAATACGCTACTGGTATTCGACACCGAGAATAATCTGCGCTCCCTGGCGGACACACTGGTGCCCGAGGCACGACTTAGCGACGAGTTTCTCAACAATAGCGTCTGCTTTGCCACCTTCTACCTTAACCCGGACTACTCCATTAAAAAGTCGGTGATCATCATTCCGGTGGATAGAGCCAGGGGAAAGGCCAAGCTACCTACCTGTATCGTTGAAGAGCTGACGCAAATCCTCGGCCTGGTAAATGACTCGGACAAGGTGTTCCCGTCCATCTTTAATGACAAAAGTATCGATCAACAACTCAGTCACCACGACACGCAATTGTTGCGCTTACTCTACGATCCGCGTGTTAAGGCAGGGATGACGCGCGAGCAGGTGATGCCCATCATCGAGGAGTTGATCAAAACGCTTCCCACGAACTGAAGTATCGATGTCAGCGAAGAATTGCCGAAGGCAGCATGCACTCACCGTGCCCCTACTTTTCCAGCACCTCTGACCAGCGTCGGGTGGCCAAAAAATCACGCAGGTTTTCAGGGCGATAATCGGGATCGTTATCCCATCGCGTCTTCACAGAATCGTGCACTCTAGTTGGAATGGGCTGCTTTTTTCTGTCCAGCGGAACCATATTCCGCAGCGCTTCACGTTTTAAGCGATAGTAGGACTTTCGACTGCGGTGAATTCTGGATAGCGGATCGTTACTGGTCTTCAGGTGTGACTCCACCGACAAGCCCGCCGCCTTCGCCTCGCGCAGCAGCCAGGCCAGCGGAATATCACTGGCAAAGGAATTATTCCTCTTTGCATCCGGCTTGTATGTGCCACCCACGTCGGCATGGGCCCCGGCAAACCAGACCTGCTTCAGGTCCACCTCATCCCTGGGTTGCCAGATGGTCGGTTTAAAGTCGGCCCGTTTCTCGTCAAGGGCCAGCGCATGCCGTGCAAACCGGAGATTGGCTCCCATACGCGTATCATAGAATTCGTCGTCCCGCTGGAACAAACCGAGAAAGCTGACTGGGATGCCCAGGGCGCCAACGGTATCCCAGACACCGACAAAATGAACGGTACGATCCCGGTAACTGTGGTCTTTCCGGAATTGGACCGCGTTGTCACCGCCGGGTGCGTTGGCCCCGCCATCGGTGCGGTAGATCTTCCATGCCTGCGCAACCTGATTCGCAAACTCGCGCTTTAAAATGCCACAGTTGTAAATCAGACCGCTCAGCGCACGCACCGTGTACGCACCCCGGCTGAACCCGAACAAAAAAATCTTATCTCCAGGTGAATAGTTCTGAATGATAAACCGATACCCATCCTGAATATTCTTCTGGATACCCTCCCCGGTGATGCCTGCGGCGACTTTATCGTGATAAGAGCCCAGCCCCCAGTCATAGAACACAACCTGGGTATTGTCTGGCGTCACAGGTCGGATCGCCCGGGCCAGGCGCAGTACGTTGCTCGGATATTCCTGTTTCGGATTCTTCTCCGGGCGGTTCCAGGTTCCGTCCGCACAAATGACAATGTTCTTGGCCATAACAGGAGTATAACCCGGTGAAATCAGTATTTGGACGCTCTCATATCAGCAAACATGTGGAGGTACGGGAAAAGCGTTTGCAGCCCGCAGCGAAAACGAGCAAAGTGAGCAGCTACGCGATTTCACTATATACAGGAATGGTCGAATACCCATGAAAGCAAAACTCAAATTACTGAAATTTATGGCGATTTCTCTGCTGATTGCCTCAGCAAATGCCGCACTGTCCGCAGACTTTGATACCGTCAAATCCAAAATCGAAGCCGCCATGACGGCCGACAGCCGACCCGAGGCTGACAAGGCACGCGACAAAAACAGAAAGCCCATCGAAACACTGCAATTTTTCGGGTTGCGCGACAATATGAAAGTGGTAGAGCTGATTCCGGGAGGTGGATGGTACACCCGTTTGCTGGCACCAGTGCTCGCTGAAAACGGCGAGTTCCATATCGCCTATGGCACCTCTCGTGCGGAGAAAAAACTCAAAGATGTGCCCGGTTTCGAAAAAATGAAGGTGACGGGCCAGGACGCTAAAATGGGCCGCCCCGAAGGCGCGCGATTCTACGAAGCCAGTAATACTGATCTCGGGATATCCAATGCGGATATGATCTTCACGTTCCGCAACTATCATAATTTCGATGATGCCTCACGCGCGGCTATCAATGAGTCGGCGTACAAGGCACTGAAGTCAGGCGGAGTCTACGCTGTGGTTGATCATACACGCCGGCATATGCAAGCCCTGAATCACGAGAACCGACGCCGGTTTGACCCGGTATTGGCCATCAAGGAAATACAGGCTGCCGGCTTCGAGTTTGTTGACTACTCGGAATTGCACTACCGGGCTGACGACGAATTGGTTTATGAAGTGGGCCGCAAATCAGTAACGGGTAATACCGATCGCTGGACCCTGAAGTTTCGCAAACCATAATCATAGCTTTTCAAGCAGGAGCAAGTAGACATGGCTGAATATATACCCCCCGCCCTGGACTGGGTACGCGAACAGGTGGAGCTGTACGAAAGCAGTGGCGGAACCGAGGGCACAACACTACTGGACACCGGTATGCCCTGCATTCTCGTGACCCATACCGGCAACAAGACCGGTGGCGTACGCAAAATTCCGCTGATGCGGGTGGAGACGAATGGTTGCTATGTATTGATCGGCTCAATGGGCGGACAACCCAACAACCCGGTGTGGGTGTACAACCTGCAGGCCAATCCCGATGTCGAGATCCGCGACAAAACCGAGGTTTTTGCCATGCGGGCCAGAGAGGTCTCCGACGAAGAGGAACGCGCTCGCTTATGGGCCGCCGCAGTGGAAGCCTACCCACCCTATGAGGAGTACCAGGCAAAAACCTCACGCAGGATTCCTGTTTTTCTCGCTGAGCCAAAATAACCATTCAGCTGCGGTGTCCCTGTATACGCAATGAATCGTAGCACCGCCACAACCGGTCTGAAGGCGGTCGCCATTCTTGGCGTATTCGCCTATCTTTTGTTGGGCGTACAGTACGACGAACTGCTGTATTCTCTGCAAGGCTATTCGCTTTTTGGTTTGTTTCTCACCGCTCTGTTGATGCTGCTGAGTTACTTTGCCATGGCATTACGCTGGCAGCTGATGGCCAACGGAAGCTGCACTTATCAGGCGTCGCTGGAGGCGACCATACTGGGAAGTTTTCTCAATATGATGCTTCCCGCAAAAACCGGTGAGCTTTCCAAGATCGCCTATCTAAAGGCCGCTTACTCTCTGGACCTGAACCTTGGCGTCGCCATTCTGTTTGCCGAGCGGTTCGCTGACATTGTCGTGTTGAGCATGCTGTTGGTACTGACCTCTGTTTTCATCCTGGATAGCGATAACCTGATAACGGCATCAATCGTATTTCTGTTATTGAGCACAGCCGTTCTGCTGCTGGTGAAATCCTCCTATCTTCACCCTTTCATTGAAAAAATTCCCATTCAAGGGATGCGTGATTTTGTAATCAATGCACTGCAGGCGACACAGAATATCCTGACCCTTGGCCTGGCTACCAAATACATCAGTAGCACCGCGTTTCTCTGGTTTTTTTATCTGGCTATTCACTGCAGCTTTTTCGCTGTGGCCACCGACTTCGAACTGAATTTTTTGCAGATCGTCACGGTATTTGTGTTATCAACGGTGGCCCTGTCAATTCCACTGACGCCCGGCGGGATCGGCACATTTCACGCCAGTATCGTTTTTGCCACCAGCTGGTACGGCATAGACAAAAATGCGGCGCTGACCGCTGCGATTGCACTACACGGTTTGATTTTCCTGATGGACACGCTGTTGTTCAGTACCCTGATTCTGGCGCGGGGGATTAACTGGAAGTCAGCGCTGAAAAGGCCACCTGAGTTAGAACCGTAGCGCGGGTAGTTTTAGAGTCGCTTCAATCCGTGAAAACACGGTCCAGCGTGTTTAACGTGGATCCGCCTGATTGCCGCGCAACAGCCTTCCCGGCAAAGCCCCGGTAGGCTCATTGTGGGCAAAAATCACCTCACCGGATTTAATGGTCGAGCATATACCATCGGCGTGCTGTAAAAATCGTTTTCCGCCACCCGGTAAATCATACTCCACGTGCGGTGTATGCAGTTGCAAGGCGTCAAAGTCGATAATATTGAGATCAGCCAGCATGCCTTCTGCGATCACTCCCCGATCCAGTAGAGAGTACAATTCCGCCGGTTGGCGGCAGAGCATGTGAATCGCATCGGCTAACTCAATTTCTTTCTTTGTCTTCACCCATTCCGTGAGCAAATATACGTTCGCGCTGGTGTCGCATATTGACCCCACATGCGCGCCACCGTCGCCCAGTGCCGATACGGTATGGGGATGTCTCAGTAAGGCCGGAATATTCTCGGTGAAATTTACAGCTGGAATGTACACCAGGTTATTGCCATCGTTCCCCAGGAAAAAATCGTATAACCATTCCTCAGGATCCCGTCCCTCTTTTTCGGCGCAGGCCTTTACCGACCCACTCCTGTCGGGAAGATAGTTAATAGGGTCTTCCAGGGGGTACATATTGCGAAAACGCTTATTGAAGATCTCCACAAAAACGTGGGGGTTCACGTTTTCTTCCGCCAGAATTTTGGCCTTCACCTCTGGCTTACTCAGCTCAGATTTGCGCTCCTCCCAGGGCAGATCCGCGAGAGCTGCGAATGTGGGACGGCGATAGAAACTGTGCATGGAGCCGGGAAAACCCATCAGAATACCGATGGGACGGGATAGCACCTGACCCCTGATATCCAGTCCTTCAGCCTGGGCCTTTTCCAGACGATCCAGCTGCTTTTTCCACTGCCCGGGTTGACCGGCAGCGCTCTGACCATCCAGGGCGCCTCCCACATCAACCAGAGTAAAAGTACCTTTGGCACCGGTCTTGGCGCTGGTTTCTGCAAGAATACCGAACTCGTCGTCGGCATCCTCCCAGTCCGAAATAAATTGCAATACGCTGCCCCGCTCACCGGACAAGGATTCTCCCAGCCGCTTAAGCTCCGCTGTCGCCGCCTGATAGGTTGGAATAAAGTGGCCGCTGGCACTGCGATGAACCAGGGTTCTGGAGGTAGAGAGACCCATGGCTCCAGCCTCAATTCCTTCTTTAAGCAGCGCCTGCATGGCCTGGATATCGTCTTCATTTGCCGTCTCGCGATTCAATGCACGCTCGCCCATGACGAAAACTCTGAGCGGTGCATGGGGAAACAAGGCGGCAATATCTATGTCCCGTTCCCGCTCATCAAGCGCATCCAGATATTCGGGAAAGCTCTCCCAGTTCCAGGGCAAACCGGCATCCATGATAGACCCTGGAATTTCCTCCACACCCTCCATCAACTTGACCAGCTCTGCGTGATCCTCTTTTCGACAGGGCGCGAACCCCACGCCGCAATTACCCATGATTACCGTGGTAGTGCCGAGATTGGAAGACGGTTTCATATGGACGTCCCAGGTAGCCTGGCCGTCGTAGTGGGTGTGAACATCAACAAAGCCGGGAGTAACGATTTTACCGCTGGCATCCAGCGTCTGATCCGCTGTGGCTTCAATGGCAGGGCCTACCTCAGCGATCTTTCCCGCGGCTACCGCGACATCACAAACACGGGATTGACCGCCGGTTCCGTCGTATACCTCACCGTTTCTGATGATCAGATCATAGTGTTTCATAGGTTTTCCAGTTGTGGCTTGTCAGCCCTGGAGCACGAATTGTGCCGCCGAAAGGCTTTTCTCGGCTTGTTCCAACAAGCTGAGCTTGCGTATATCGACATTGAAGATTTCAACATCGTATACGACTTCGACACCCATTTCCTTCAGCGCACGCACAAGATCCGCAACTTCGCCTACCCCCTGCCCCGGTAATAGGCGGTGGTTCATGGTTTCTTCAACAACATCATCCATGGGTTCTGCGCGAACATCATCCAGCTGCACACCATAAAAGGACTCCGCGGGTAACAGTCGGAGATCCGCCAGTGTTCCCCCGGTACGTCGAAAATGCCAGCAATCGAGCATGACACCGCCATTGCTGGCATTTACCTGTTTTATGATCCGCGCTGCTGTGGGAAGATCCACTATGGGCGTGATGGGCATAAACTCCAGACAGACACGCAAACCCTCATCGGCGGCGCGACTGCAAAGAGAACCAAAAGCGTCGACAAACTCGGCTTCCGCTGTGGCCTCGGAAAATATGGCAGGGGCATTGATAAGGTCTGTGCCAACTGAATGGGCGAGTTCGAAGGTCGCCTCCACGCTGGACCGCGAGAGTCGGGAAAAAAAATCATCCCCGGGCAAGGGCAGCGGTTGCGGGACCCACCCCGGCAATGGATCAATATTGCTGACGAGCAGACCGTGGTTCGCCAGCGCACCGGCGATATCCACACCCCGGCTGCGGGCATCATCACAGAGGATATTATTCAGGGTAACTGCGCCATAGCCGGCGCGCGCAGCGGTTTCCACAAAGCTGACAAAATCAGCATCCTGCAAGGTGCCCCAACACAGCGCCGGTGCACCTGTAGGTCGTCTGGCAGACACCCTCGTAGTCCCTGCTACATCCGCTCGATAACAGCGGCGATTCCCTGACCACCGCCAATACACAAGGTCACCAGGCCATAGCGGCCATCGGTGCGCTGCAGTTCATAAATAGCCTTGATAAAAATGATGGCTCCACTGGCGCCAATGGGATGACCCAGTGCGATGGCACCGCCATTGGGGTTGGTCCGATCAGCCGGCAAACCCAATTCTCGGGATACGGAAAGCGCCTGAGCAGCAAAGGCTTCATTGGATTCGATCACATCCATATCGGCTACCGTCAGACCTGCTCTTTCCAGCGCTGTGCTACTGGCACCCACCGGACCGATACCCATGATGTCCGGTTGTACACCGCAGCGACCATAGGAAACAATGCGAGCCAGGGGTGTCGCTCCCAGCTCCGCCATTTTCTGTCCATTGATCAGCACGACCATGGCAGCGCCGTCGTTAATCCCCGAGGCGTTACCCGCGGTAACCGTTCCTCCATCGGGCTTGAATGCCGGACGCAATCCACTCAAGGCATCCGTTGTCGTCTCTCCCCGCACGTGTTCATCGGTATCGAACAGTTGCACACCCTTTCGTGATTTCAATTCATAGGGTGCTATCTGCTCTTTGAAATAACCTTCGGCGATGGCGTGAGCCGCCCGTCTCTGACTCTCCGCTGCAAATTCGTCCTGTTCTTCCCGACTGATGCAATACTTCGCGGCCAGATTTTCCGCCGTGATACCCATGTGGTGGTCGCCGAAGGGACAGGTCAACGCACCCATCAGTTCGTCCTGTATCTTGCCATCACCCAGGGGTTGCCCCCAGCGGTTGGTGGTCATCAGATGACCCGCGCGACTCATCGATTCCGCACCGCCTGCCACGGCGACGTCAATTTCGTTCAGAAGCAACTGCTGGGTTGCCAGCACAATGGCCTCCAGACCACTGCCACATAGGCGGTTAACTGTCAGCGACTGGGTAGATACCGGCAGCCCACCCTGCAGTGCGATACGTCTGGAAATATAACTATCCCGTGATTCAGAGCGGGTTACATGCCCCACCACGTTAGATCCCACCAGCTCGGGGTCGATACCCGCGCGCGCTATCGCCGCTGCGGTGACGTGTGCTCCCAGATCCGCCGGTGACACACCTTTAAGAGAACCTCCAAAGGTGCCAATAGCCGTTCGCGCGGCGCCGGTTACATATACTGATGTGCTTGAATCTGTCAAAACTCTTCCTCCTGATGTTTCAGAGCCAGTGATTTACGAGAAGGTCATTTCTCGCACGTCGTCCGGCACGATCAATTTTCCTGCGGTCTTGGCCCTGATCTCGTCGATGCTGATGCCGGGTGCTGTCTCGCGCAACACAAATGCACCGTCCTCAACAGTCAGCCAGGCGAGGTCTGTCATGATCTGCTTGATACAACCCGCGCCTGTGAGCGGCAGGGTGCATTTTTCCAGCAGCTTCGAGTTTCCATGCTTGTCTGCATGGGTCATGATCACAATGATGTTCTCCGCGGAGGCCACCAGATCCATGGCCCCCCCCATGCCCTTGATCAACTTACCGGGAATCATCCAGGAGGCAATGTCGCCATTGACGTCGACCTCAAAGGCACCCAGCACGGTAAGGTCGACATGACCACCGCGGATCATGGCGAATGACTCAGCTGATGAGAAAATGGAAGCGCCGGTAATTGCCGTGACAGTTTGTTTGCCGGCGTTGATCATATCTGCATCGATGGTCTCTTCCGTGGGAAAAGGCCCCATGCCAAGCAAGCCATTTTCCGACTGCAACATCACCTCTACACCTTGGGGTATGTAATTGGCGACCAGCGTGGGAATGCCTATCCCAAGATTCACGTAGTAACCATCCTTCAACTCCCGGGCTACCCGGCTGGCCATTTGTTCTCTGCTCAATGACATATCAGGCACCTCCGCTGGCGCTGATGGTGCGCTGTTCAATTCGTTTTTCGAACGTCCCCTGAATCAATCGATCCACATAGATGCCAGGGGTGTGAATTCCAGTGGGATCCAGCTCTCCGGGCTCGACGATTTCTTCGACTTCCATCACCGTGATCTTACCCGCGGTGGCCGCCATCGGATTGAAATTTTGTGCCGTATGGCGGTAGATGGCGTTGCCATAGCGATCGGCCTTCCATGCCTTGACGATAGAAAAATCGGCGGTGATGGCATCCTCCAGAATACAGTTCACGCCATTAAAGCAACGGGATTCCTTGCCCTCACCCACCGGCGTTCCGTATCCGGTTGCCGTGAAAAAGGCGGGGATTCCAGCACCACCGGCGCGCATTTTTTCCGCCAGCGTACCCTGGGGGGTCAACTCAACCTCCAGTTCCCCGGCCAGCAACTGCTGTTCGAACAACTTGTTCTCGCCGACGTAGGAGGACACCATTTTTTTGACCTGTCTGTCCTCCAGCAGAATACCCAGGCCAAACCCGTCGACCCCGCAATTGTTCGAGTACACCGTCAAACCCGTGGTTCCCATTCGTTTGATCTGCGCGATCAGGCCCTCTGGAATACCGCAGAGGCCAAAGCCACCCGCGATAACGCTCATCCCGTCCTCCAGACCAGCCATTGCCGCCGCATAGTCCGGCACTACCTTATCAAATCCAGCCATAGTGATGTGTTCTCCGCACGCACCTGCAAAACGCTATTATGGTGGGTGCCAATAATTCTAACAATTGGATATTATCTATTAACTATTCCATAAAACAGAATAATAGAATGCAATCAAACAGTATCACCATCAAGCAATTACGCGCCTTCGTCGCGACCACAGAGGCGAAGAGCTTCGTCGACGCCTGCGCCGTGCTGCATTTGTCGCAACCCGCACTAAGCGCTGCTATCAAAAACCTCGAAGAACAGGTCGGCGGCAAGCTTCTCGCCCGCACAACCAGAACCCTGTCATTGACGCCTGAAGGTGAATCCTTTCTCCCGGCCGCCAGGCAAATCCTGGCCGACTGGGACGAAGCCTTCGATGACCTGGGCGAACTATTCGCACTGCGCCGGGGCAAACTCAGTATAGCTGCTATGCCTTCATACGCGTCCAACCTGTTGGCTGCCGAACTGGTGAAATTTCGATCCGCTCACCCCAATGTCAAGATTGTACTGCACGACGTGGTCGCGGAATCGGTGGTTGATATGGTCAGGAACGGGCAGGTGGAAATTGGTCTGACCTTCTGGCCAGGAGACGATAAGGACCTTGAATTCACCCCACTGTTTGACGACCGCTTTCAGGTAGCTCTCCCGCCTGATAACACACTGACAAATCAGAGTACCGTGAGGTGGCAACACCTGGAGCAACACCCACTTATTCTGCTGCAACTTCCCTCCAGTATCCGCAGGCAGATAGACAAAGTCATAGAAGAACGCCAATTGAACATGTCAGTAGAGGTGGAAGCACATCAGCTATCCACCATCGGCCGCCTGGTCGCCAATGGCCTGGGGGTCAGCATTGTGCCGGATCTATGTAAACTGCAAATGCAGGAAATGGGGGCTGTATGCCGCCCCCTGGTAGCACCGACAACCTCCCGCCGCGTGGGCCTGGTTACCCGCAAACGCTACCCCTTATCCAGTGCGGGTGCTGCATTGGCAGCCTTAATAATACCCATCACCCAATAAAGAATTGCTGGCAAGTTCTGTAGTAGCTTGGCAAGCCGATCGGCGTCGGAGACACACAGACCCACGGAGTCGAGCATTTCAAACTAGACGCGATGGCGGTCAGCCTCTCGTATCTGTAGTGTTAGCTCATCTGACAGGGAATACAGGAGCACTCCCCCAATGAACGCCCTCGTTGACGTCCTCTCCTCTGACTACCACGACAATATCTATGAGCGCTACGCCGTGTTGCGGGAAAACCACCCGGCGTACTTTGATGCCAGTCGCAATATATGGATGATCACCCGCTATGAGGACGTGCGCAGACTGCTACGTCACTCCGAGGGTACGCTGAACGGAGAGACTGGCCATAGTTATATACCCTCTTTGGCCACCACGGATGGCGATTTGCACAACACCGTTCGCAAAGCCATCATCCCGGAATTTTCCCGGGGTGTTATCGCGCAGCTGGAGCCCCTCGTTAACGACATTGTCGAGGGCCTGTTCGCCTCGCTCCCCGCCTCCGGCACCATCGATATCTACAATGACGTGGTTAGAATGCTGCCCCAGCAGTTTATGACACGGTTTCTGGGCTTTCCCGCCTCCGCCGTCGATCAATGGCACGATATCGGCAACATACTGATGGGGGCCGACCCCTTGTCCAACGAAAACGCCACACCTGAACTCGCGGTTAAGACGCTGGATGATTTCGCGGCACTTATCGACCAAGTGCTGGAGGAAAAGCGTCACCAACCCGACGATGATCACCTCAGTTGGCTGGTGAGCCAGGAGTCGGCCGGCGTATTGACGTCGGAGGAGACCAGTATTTTTGCCAATTGCCTGGGTTTTGCCAGCGTAGACACCACCATTAATCTGCTCGGCAATGGCACGGCGCTACTTGCTCGTTTTCCGGAGCAGAGACAAAAATTAATTGAGAACCCGCAAATGCTGGATGGAGCCATCGAAGAAATGTTGCGCTTTGATCCACCCGCCCAGGGACTGCCCCGACGCCTGACCCAGGATCTGGACATAGACGGCACCGTCATTCCCAACGGCGCTGAAATCAGTCTGGTTTTTGCTGCCGCCAATCATGATCCCCAGCATTACTCTGATCCGGACAGCTTTGATATTGAGCGACCCAACAAGGATCACCTGGCCCTGGGTTTTGGCTTACACAAGTGCATAGGTCAACACCTGGCACGACTGGAAGCAAAGGCCTACTTCCCACGCCTGTTGTCAGCCTACCCAGACTACGAGATAGCAGAGTCCCGCTGGCGCTTATCGCACTGGGCCCGGGGTTATGCGGCCCTGACCATCAATGCATAAGGGGTCGAATCACTGCCTATCCCCCATAGAGTTGTTTAAACTGCCGCCAGGACACCGACTGATTACAAACAGGGACAGATAAAATGGCAAAGACCATCAAGATTGACGGCGGCTTCGGCTTCGCCGGCGAGTTTCACGACACCGACAAGCTGGTGAGACGGGCCCAGGAGCTGGAAGAACTGGGTTACGACGGCCTGCTGGTTGCCGAAATTGCCCACGAACCTTTTATGCCACTGGCTATCGCTGCCGCTCAGACAAAAAGCATCGAGCTGCGGACGTCGATTGCCGTCGCCCTGGCTCGCAATCCCATGAACATGGCGAATATAGGCCATGACCTGAACGCCTACTCCCGTGGGCGCTTTACCCTGGGACTGGGCTCACAGATCAAACCCCACGTTACCAAGAGATTCGGCATGCCCTGGAATGGACCCGCCAAACAGATGCGCGAATACATCGAGGCGATGCGGGCTATCTGGGCGTGTTGGTATGAAGGTGAGCCACTCAATTATGTGGGCGAAAGTTATCAACACCGATTGATGACTCCGGAGTTTACACCGACCAATACTGAATTCGGCGCACCCCCGGTGCTGATGGCAGCAGTGGGGCCGTTGATGATGGAAACGGCCACCGCTGTCGCAGACGGCATCATCATTCATTCGTTCTGCACCGAGAAGCATTTTAAGGAAGTCATGTTGCCCAAACTGGAGGCAGATCTGGCCGCGCATGGCAGGAGTCTGGAAGACTTTCAGATCCAGTTTCCCGTTTTTGTGGTCAGCGGAGAAACAGAAGAGCAGCTGGAGAAAGAAAAGGCTTCGATCAAGTACCGGATTGGTTTCTATGCCTCCACACCAGCTTACAAAACCGTACTGGACACTCACGGCTGGGGGGATCTGCAACCCCGTCTCAACCGTATGACAAAAGAAGGACAGTGGGATCAGTTGCCCAATGAGATTACCGACGAGATGCTGGAGGCCTTCGCGGTTGTGGGCGCCCCGCTGGAGATTGCTCATCAACTGAAGGAACGATTTGGTGGCATTATCGACAGAACTATTCTTACACCAAACTTCAGCACCGAGGTGCTGGAGCAGCAAATGAATATTTTGCGCGCCTGAGTAGCCAATACAGAAAAGCAATACTGCGATATTGATATCAAGGAGATAAAGGTGAGTGACGTCGAGAAAAACAAAGCACTGACACGGGAGTTTGTAGGTGCGATAGGATCAGGTGATGCCAATTTTATCGCCGACAGCTACGCCGATGATGGACAGCTTTTCACCATGGGCAAAACAATGATTTCTGGCACCTATGACAAGCCGACCATACGCCAGTTTGCAGGCAGCGTGCTCGAGTCATTTCCCGAGGGCTTAAGCTACACCATTCACCATATGACAGCCGAAGATGACCGGGTAGCGGTTGAGGCCACCGGTGAGGGAACGCATGTCTCCGGCAAGTACTACACCAACCACTATCATTTTCTGTTTGTGTGGCGGGATGGCAAGTTGTTACAACTAAAGGAATATATGGACACCGAAACAGTCACCGATGTCATTTGTGGTGGCCAGCGACCAGAAAGCTGACGACGTCAAATTGAAAACCGGTTCGAAGCGCCTCAAGCCCCATCGAGACGCGGCTCATCGGCGGGATCGAGCCCCTCGTATTGGTAGCGCCAGATGCCATCAGCTATCACAGCCCGGTGTCGCGCTCCTGGCGTGGAGGGATCAGACGTGTCATAACCCGCATCACCTCGGAACATGACCGCAATACCATCTTCAGTCCCGGCGAACACCGGAAAAACATCGACCGGTTCACGGGCGGCCACATCTATCATGGCGTCTTCAGCGCTGAGAAATCCCTGTAGCCGCCGCAAGGTCATAATCGTTGGCGGAAACAAACCCAGGTCATTGCTCTCATGGCGTTGCACCGCCTCGTCAACGTTAATCCATAGATGGTCAGTTATCTCACTGTGATCGATGGCAACGTCTGGCTCATCTGCCACCAATGCCAGAAAAAACCAGGTATAAAATCGTTTCGGCTCGGCTTCCGGCGTGGTCCAGTGGCTTATCTGAACCATGAGATCAGGGTCCACATCCAACCCTGATTCTTCACCAGCCTCCCGGGCAGCACCTATGCGAGCGGCTTTTGATTCCTCATTGTCACCCTGTTCCCAGTCCTCAGGATCCAGCGAACCGCCGGGGAAAACCCACATACCACCGGCAAATTTCACCGCCTTGTTGCGCTGTAACAGCAAGGTTTCAGGGCCGTTTTTACCATCCCGCAATAGCACCACAGTGGCGGCGGTTCTGGGTTCAGAGTTTTTGGTCATCTCGTTACTTCACTTCGGGTACATACTGTTTGCGTGTAGCTGAATCTGTCATTAGCATGGGCCTATGAAAACTACACTATCTGCGACCCTGGGTACATTGGCGGCGGTTGCTATTGCCGCCGCTCTGGCCGTGGCTGGCGGCACACACGGCTCGGTGCTTTATGGTTTGCCGCTGTTCTGGTGGTGCGCCGCGCTCGCATTCGCGGTGCAATGGATGTGCTTTATTCCAGCCTACATTTACCAAACCGAAAAGTACTACGACCTCGTGGGCAGTTTAACCTACATAGGCCTGGCCCTGTCATCGTTGTACCACGCGAGTCAAATCGATCTGGGACGAGTTCTTGTCGCCGGCATGGTCATCGTATGGGCGACAAGATTGGGGGGTTTTCTATTCTTGCGCATAAGAGCCGATGGCAAGGATGTACGCTTTGACAAAATAAAACCCAGTTTTCCGCTCTTTCTGCGAACCTGGACACTACAGGGCCTGTGGGTGTTTTTCACCTTTTCTGCTGGACTGGCGGCACTGACCAGCGCCGAACCGTTTCCCGTGACTGCAGTTACGCTTGCAGGAGTTACGCTATGGCTTTTTGGGTTTACGGCTGAAGTCGTTGCTGACAGCCAGAAGCGCCGCTTTCGCGCCGATCCAGACAAATCATCTCCATTCATTCAAACCGGCCTTTGGAGTTACTCCCGGCATCCAAACTATGTGGGTGAGATACTTCTGTGGCTGGGTATTGCGTTGGCCGCGCTGCCGCAACTCCAGGGTTGGCAATTGATGACGCTGCTTTCCCCCTGCTTTGTCTATCTACTGCTGACCCGTATCAGCGGTGTACCCCTACTGGAATACATGGCCAAAAAGCGCTGGGGAGAATCAGCCGAATATCAGGCATACCTGGAGAGAACGCCTGTGCTCTTCCCCTGGAATAACAGGTAGCCCGGGGAATCCTTTTACACTCTAGAACAGCCCATCACGTTACCGCTTACTCACATTGGTGTTATTGTGTGCGCTCTACCCAGCCAACAGAAATAGAAAAACAAAAAATGGAACAGGACAGCAACGCAGATTCATCTGACCCAAACTACAAACCCATTCTCGACAAGACCGTATTTTCAATCTCACTCGCCCTGGTCCTGATGTTTGCCTTGTTTCTGATTGCAGACCCTGAGGACGCCGCAACCAGTACAAGAGCACTGCGGGATTTATTGACTGACAAGGTCGGATGGTTTTATTTGTTGGCTGGAATCATGCCTGTTGCATTCTGCGGATGGCTGGCATTCGGCCGCTATGGAGATGTAAAGCTGGGAGCGGCGGACGAACCCCCCGAATACTCAACATTCAGCTGGGCGGCGATGATGTTCACGGCCAGCATGGGAGCGAGTCTGATCGCCTGGGGATTTGCCGAACCCATATTCTATCTGCAGACGCCACCCTTCGGTATTGAGCCACACAGCAATGAAGCTTTTGAGTGGGCTCATATGTACCCCCTGTATCACTGGAGCGTTATCCCCTGGGCGATATACTGCCTTCCGGGCCTACCCATTGCTTACATGTTGTTTGTAAAAAACAAGCAGGAAATGCGCATCAGTTCATCTTGTGATGAATTTATCCCGGAACAGAACATAAAATCCCGCAATGCGCTGGATATCTTTGTCCTACTTAGTGTTGTCGCCGGGGCAGCTACGTCACTGGGTTTTGGCGTACCCCTGGTCTCGTCTCTGCTTGTCGAACTGACAGGTGCACCCGACACCCTGATGACAAAGATTTTTGTCATCATACTCTGGACTGCGATATTTGGGACCAGCGCCTATCTTGGACTGAAACGCGGCATCAAAGTCCTTTCAGACATAAACCTGGTGTTGATGATCTTCGTTATGGTATTCGTGCTGTTTATCGGTCCCACCTCTTTCATCATGTCCATTACCACCAACAGCATCGGCTTGATGCTGGATAATATGTTGCGCATGAGTTTCTGGACCGACCCCATTGCCAAAAGCGGCTTTCCAGAAAGCTGGACAATCTTTTACTGGGCTTGGTGGCTGGCCTATGTACCCATGATGGGACTGTTCTTCGGACGCATTTCCAGGGGCAGAACCATCAAGCAGTACATCTGCGGCGTCATTGGCATCGGCAGTTTCGGCGCCATCAGTTTTATGTCGATTGCCGGGGCCTATGTACTCCACCTGGAATTGAACGGCATTCTGGATACTGCTGCGGTTCTCAATGATCGCGGCATGGGAGGCCTGGTAGCAGTGGTAATCAGCCACCTGCCAGCAAGAGGTTTTATCCTGGCCGTGGTAACACTGCTGTCAGTTATTTTTTATGCTACGACATTTGATTCGGCCGCTTTTGTTCTGGCGAGCATCTGCTCAAAAAACCTACCCAGTAACGAAGAACCTGGCCGCAAAAATCGATTGCTGTGGGCCTGCGTTCTGGGTCTGGTAGCCATCGGTCTGATGGTCGCCGGGACCGTGAGCAATGACATAGAAGAGACAGTAAAGTCCATTACCGTCATCTCCTCAATACCCCTCATTCCCGTATTTTTTATGATGAGCTACACTTTCTACAAATGGCTCCGCAAAGACGTTGACGGTGTCGAATAGCCTGCTGGCATAAACGAGAGACCCACAGCGATGAGAAGCGTTGATCCGCAAGTTTCATATCACCCCACCGTATGCCCACTCGACTGCGCTGACACCTGCAGCATGTCCATCGGAGTGAAGGCCGGTAAGGTATTGGAAGTACGTGGCAGCGACGTCAATCCCTTCACCCGAGGAAAAATATGCGCCAAGGTTGCCACCGGTCTGGCGGAGCAGGTACATGGGTCTGACCGTGTTACTCATCCACTGAGGCGAACAGGAGCCAAAGGTTCAGGACGCTTTGCGAGAATTAGCTGGGACGAAGCGCTGGACGAAATCTATCAACGCTACCAGCAGATCATCGCGCAACACGGAACAGAAGCAATTGCACCACTCACCTATGGCGGCCCCATGGGTATATTGAACCACGGCAGCATGGCCACCCGATTTTTCAATAAACTCGGGGCCAGTGTGGTCGATGCCTCACCTCTGTGCGCTGGTGTTGCCGGCGCCGCCTGGGAAAGCGTTTTTGGCAGTGCTGGTGGTATTCCCTACACCGAGCTGTCCGAGTCAAAGCTCATCGTCGTGTGGGGTAACAACATCACCGTCACCCACCTTCACCTGGTGAAGATACTGCGCGAGGCGCGGAAACGTGGTGCCAAGCTGGTGGTCATTGACCCCAAGCGGATACGCATAGCCGAGGAAGCGGATTTGTTCCTCCCGATAATTCCTGGAACGGATGTTGTTTTGGCATACGCCGTGGCAGCAGAACTTGACCGCCAGGGGGCCCTGGATCACAAATTTATCGCTGAATACGTTGTTGGGTCAGAAGAGTTTCTCGCTGAGGCCAAAAAATACACCCTGGATGGGGCAGCTGATATATGCGGTTTATCCCTCGATCAATTGCATAAGTTTGTAGATATGTGGCGCGAGCTGTCGCCGGCGGCGATATCCATGGGCGTTGCCCCCGAGCGCAATCGCAATGGCGGTGGCGGTATTCGTGCGGCATTCGCATTACCCGTGCTGACCGGAAACATCGGCCCGCCGGGTGCAGGTGTCTGTGACGTCTCCGGATTCTTTCCGATACAACATGAAGCCCTGGAAAGATCAGACCTGGCCCCACCGGGGCTACGTAAATTCAGCGTTCTCGACCTGCCTGAACACATACTCGACCCCGGCTCAGCAACGCCGATAAAGTCCGTTTTTATTTTTAATCACAATCCCGTCGCCGTCCATCCCCGTGCCCGGCGCATGCAGGAAGCATTGCTACGGGAAGACCTTTTTGTGGTGGGCTCAGAAGTAAGCATGACAGACTCCATGGCCTACGCCGACATTATACTGCCCGCCTCAACCCATCTTGAGTACAGTGATATCTATAAAGCCTATGGACACCAATATCTCCAGCGCACGGAAGCGGTGATTCCGCCCGTGGGGGAGTCGGTTGCAAACACTGAACTGTTTCGTCGCCTGGCCCGGCGCTTTGGTTTTGATGAGGCGTGTTTTTCTGATTCCGACGAGCAGTTGATTGAGCAAGCGGTAAGCAGCGACACGCCGGCGCTTGGAGGGCGCAGCGCACTTGCTGTAAAGATCATGGAAGCTGTGGATATGACGGTGGAAAATTCTGAGTCGGTTTTGCGGGGCGCAAAACTGGATACGCCCAGCGGCAAAATAGAACTCTACAGTACCGCGCTGCACGAGGAATGTGGGGAAGGGCTACCCCGTTTCCGCCCGCTTCCCTCCAGCCATCGCTTTATCGTGGTCAGTCCTGCCTCTGAGAACCGTACCAACTCAACTTTCGGTGGCGTAGCCGGCCACGAAAAAGACCTGCAAGTGGAAATGCATCCTCAAGATGCACACTCGCTATCGCTTAGCGGCGGGCAGAATATTCGCCTGTACAATGCGCAGGGTGAAGTCGAACTGCCGCTTCGACTATCGGACAAAATTCGAACGGGCACCCTCTGTGTGCCCAAGGGCGCCTGGCTGCGATCATGTCCCACTGGCCAAAGCCTGAACGCTTTGGTGCCCGGGCACGTTGCCGATATAGCGGGGGGAGCCTGCTATAACGATACGACGGTAGATGTAATCGGTCTGTAAGGCCGGTTCACATGCGGGATATCATTCCTGCGCATCTTCTCGACGCTCGGCCTGCTCTGCGTGGCCAACCGGCTGTCCGAAAACTCGGCGCATCATGGGCTCGAAAAAATCCAGCGGCTTATTGACAAACTCCGGGTCGAAGGCATTCTGGTCGTAGTGGTGGCAGAAGTACTCCGCCGCTTCAAAGTAGGGGCTATCCCTGTAGTTCTCCCGGGCGTGTCGGTCCCCTCCCAGATGATGGTTGTAGTAATAGCCCTGAAATACGCCGTGGTGTTTAACAATCCACCAGGTTTTTTCTGACACATAGGGCTTCAAAATCGCAGCGGCTACCTCACAATGGTTGTAGGGCGCAACAACATCGCCAATATCATGTAGCAAAGCGGCCACAACCGTTTCCTCATCAGCCCCGTCTTCGAATGCCAGCGTCGCCGACTGCAGGGAATGCTGAAATCGATTAACTGGATAGGCGGTCCAGGGTTCATCCAGGAGTTTCAGATCTGCCAGCAGTCGATCGACCAGGCCGGCATTAAACTGGGCTTCGTAATCCATCACCGCTTCCCAGTCCGCTGGAGTGGTCTCCTCAAACGAAGTCCACGCAGCGCGGTTTTGTTGATTCATAGGGCGATCTCCATCAATGACGTCATTTATCTCTTGTTAAGTCAGTTCTTCCTGCTTGCCCGGATTCGCTTACGGCGGGCAGCCATCCACTCATCTCCTTCCGGGGTTCCGTCGTGAAAACTGTCGAACACTTTGTCCCAGGGGGATTCATAAGCCCCGTAGTTGCAGTCAAAATAACGGTGATGCAATTGGTGCATAAAATCGCCCAGTTGCAGACTGAAAAACCGATTTATCCTCACCGTGTGATAACCGCAGTGGGAGGTGGGTCCGGCAATACTATGCAACATATGATTAAAAATAACATGGATGGGATGACTGGCGACAAAAAGGTAGAGCAGCAGGTCTGAATACACGAACACATGTTCAACGGGGTGCATCGCGTGTCCCGACCAGGGTCCGGTATTAATGTTCTTGTGATGCCAACTGTGAAACCAGCGATACAACAAACCCACGTGAAAAAGTCGGTGATACCAATAAAAATGAAAGCCGCTGTAAATCGGAATAATGATGATCAGTGACACAAACCAAACCGGGTTCTGCTCGAATGTGATCAGGGTGGCATAGCCATTGGCATAGGCCCACAGCAGGCCAGATTCCCACAATGTGCCAATAGGTACTGATCCCACCAATGTCCAGAACATGTTGTCCCAGACCTGATCTCTGAAAAAAAACGTTGGTGAGTCAACCTCCATTGGTCGATCGTGGTAGCGCTGCTCATCCCCCTGTCTATGCCATACATATAGCAACAAGTGAAGTCCCCCGGCGACAAACACCATGATAATCAGGTTACGCAAGCCGATCTCCAGCACCCAGGCCCAGTCGAAAGTCCGGGCCCTCGCAAGCGAGGGGGTAAACCAGGTCCAGACGACGATAGCCGCCAGCAGCAGAAGAAAACGAAAACCGAAAGGCCGCCAGATGGTTATGAAGTAGCGTGCACTTGCCTTTGCACTGAGGGGCAGTTCAAACAGCGGCGCCTGCTGAATTGGCAGTTCAGGTGTGAAGTGCCAGGCCCGTCGGGATTCGCGCCCTGCCTCCACCGTATTATTATTACTTCCAGAGACAGACATAGGACTTATCTCCTGTGCGCCGCGGAAATTTCCGCATTGAAGCAGCGATTTGGTTCGCAATCAATCTGTGGTTTACTAACCCGGCACAGGTGCTGCAATTGCGACTCAGTATGTCGCTTTCAATCAGGAGTCAACATGGTCGTAGAGGTTATCGACAGCTTCCCACTGGCGATAGAAGAGATCGAATTTGAGCAGATCCCGCTGAGCGATGGTGTGCTGCTTTCCTGCCGCTACTGGCGACCGGTAGACGCACTGAACAATCCGGTACCCGCCATTCTTGAATATATCCCCTATTGTACCCGAGATGGCACGGCGGCCAGAGACGAGGCTATGCACCCGTATTTTGCCGGTCACGGCTATGCTGCGGTGCGTGTGGACATACGTGGAAGTGGAGAATCCGAGGGGGTATTGCTGGACGAATACCTCAAGCTGGAGCAGGAGGATGCACTGGAAGTTATCCACTGGATCTCGACCCAGCGCTGGTGCAATGGCGACGTTGGCATGATGGGAAAATCCTGGGGTGGCTTCAACGGACTCCAGGTCGCCGCGCTGCAACCCCCGGCCCTGAAGTGCATAGTAACCGTCTTTTCCACTGACGACCGCTACGCAGACGACGTCCACTATATAGGCGGCTGCATGACCACCCAGAATCCGGAGTGGGCATTCGTCATGTTTCCTGCGCTGGCCAGACCGCCAGACCCCCAACTCGTCGGTGATAAATGGAATGAGCTATGGCAGGAACGACTCACCGCCATCAAGCCATGGATTATTCCCTGGGTTGAACACCAACGTCGCGACAATTACTGGAAGCACGGTTCCGTGTGCGAGGATTTCTCCCTGATAAAGATCCCCGTCTACGCCATCGGTGGCTGGGCCGATCCCTACTCCAATCCTATTCCACGCATGTTGTCGGGGCTCACGGCTCCGCGCAAGGGGTTAATAGGTCCATGGGGACATCAGTACATGCATCAGGCCGTACCTGGTCCGAAAATGGGATTTATGGACGAGGCGCTACGTTGGTGGGACCATTGGTTGAAGGGTGAATACACAGGCATCATGGAGGAACCTGCCTATCGCGTGTGGGTGCAGGAGAGTGTGCAACCCAGCGCCTGTCATGCGAATCGACCCGGATTCTGGGCAGCGGAATCCGAGTGGCCTTCGCCCAATGTGCAGGAACTGGTTCTCCATCTGAACAACAGCGGACTGGCAGCCGCAGCAAATCCCGTAGATTCGGTATCGGTATGCTCGCCCCAAACGACGGGTATGTGTACCCCGTTTCTGGGCAGCAATGGCTATGGCGGACCGGAAGACCCCGTTGATCAGCGCCCGGATGATGCCATGTCTGCCTGCTTCGACGGGGAGGTACTGGAGGACTCCCTCACCATCATCGGTGCGCCGCGGGTGAATCTGGATGTGGCGGCGGACCAGAAGCAGGCCTTTGTCTGTGTAAGACTGAATGAGGTTCTGGCCTCTGGAGAATCCCTGCAAGTAACTTACGGTATTCTAAATCTGACCCACAGAAACGGCCACGAGTCCCCCGAGGACCTCGAGCCGAATAAACAGTATTCCGTATGCATTCAACTCAACGATATCGCGCATACATTTGCCGCTGGTAGTCAGATTCGGATCGCCATCTCTACCGCCTTTTGGCCGATCGTATGGCCGTCGCCACAATCAGCCACGGTCACGATTTTCTACGGCACCAGTACACTGAGTCTGCCTATTCGCAATAAGCTGCCTTCAGACAAGCAATTGCTGCAGCTGGCACCACCCCGCCACGCAAAACCGCACCCTGTTTCCGCACTGGTAGCAGCCGAGCCGGACCGCGTGCGGTTCGAGACGGATCGTTCGAGTGGCATCCACTCCTTTATCTACCAGACCGACACTGGCACCAATCGTTATGACCGTCATGGATGGACCACCAGCGTAAAAGTTGATTACCGGTACAACATTCACCCGGATGATCCAACCTCCGCTTGTGTTGACCTGTCAACAGAGGAAGCCTACAGCAGAGAAGGCGAACTTGATGCACGCATTTCGGCGCAGCAGAAAATGACCAGTGATGAAACACATTTTATTATCGAGGCCAGACTGCAGGTCAAAAATGGCGAAGACGAGGTATTCGCTCGCGATTGGCATTCACGTATTCCCCGTGACGGAATCTGACATACTCTAGTCGACGGGATTTACGCAGTTCCAGACTTGTGTATTGGCCACACCTTGGCGCTGGGGAAAACGCTCCAGGCATACGTCCTGTGCCCGGGGACAACGGGTGTGAAACTCGCAACCACGTGGTCGCTCAAACAGGCTTGGGACCTCTCCCAGGAGTTGGATTCTATCTATTGCAGTAGCGGGATTAACGCTGGGATTGGCGGCGAGCAGTGCCGCAGTATAGGGGTGACGGGGACGCTCGAATATACGCTGCGGCAATCCCTGCTCGATAAATCGACCGAGATACATGATGGCCATATCGGTGGCCGCGTGGCGAACAATATTGAGATTGTGGGTAATCATGATAATCCCCAAACCCATGTCTCGTTGTACCTCGGCCAGCAGGTTAAGCATTTCGCCCTGGATGGATACATCAAGTCCGGCGGTTGGTTCATCTGCAATCAGTAATCCAGGTTTTTGTGCCAGTGCCCTGGCCAAACCCACACGCCGGGCCTGTCCACCACTGAGTTGGTGCGGGTATCGCCCGGCGAATTCGCGGCTCAGTCCTACCCGGTCCAGCAATCGCAACGCGGCGGCGTCGGGATCATCGGCGAGTTCAGGGTCAATACGAAACGGCTCAGCCAATAGTCGTTGAACCGTCATCCTTGGGCTCAGGGAACCGACAGGGTCCTGCAGCATCACTGAAATTCGGCGACGATCAGGCTGCAAAAAACCCTTGCTGTTCATGGCTACCGCGTTGCCATCCAGGACTACATCTCCGCCACTCACCGGGACCAATCCGCTGAGCCCCATGGCCAGCGTCGTCTTGCCGGAACCACTTTCTCCAACAATGGCCAGCGTATCCCCCGGAGCCACGGCAAAGGATACGCCGCAGACTACATCAATGCTGGTCGCCCGTTTACCCGCCATGAGTGCTGCCAGACCGCCACTGGTTGGGTATCGAACCTGCATATCCCTGACAGCGAGCACTTCTTTCATGAGGTGGCCACAAAGCAAGCTGCACGATGCCCCTGACCATCCAGACGCGGTCGCTGACTTGAACATTGAGCGACGGATCGGTCACATCTGGGCTGGAAAATACATCCGGGTGGAGGGTCCGTCAGATCGGGAAGCTGACCCGGTATCACCGGGAGAATATTATCACTCGCCTGAATGCTGGCCGGATCACACTCCAGTAACCCTCGCGTGTAAGGGTGCTTCGGTGCATCGAAAACCTGCCGCGTGCCGCCACTCTCCACCACCTCCCCCGCGTACATAACCACTACTTCATCGCAAAGTTCAGAGATAACCCCAAGATGGTGTGAAATAAACAGAACGGCACAGCCCACATCGCGCTGTAGCTGGCGCAGACGCTGAATAATCTGAATCTCCAGAGTCGCGTCCAGCGCCGTGGTCGGTTCATCGGCAATCAACAAAGAAGGCTCGGTCATCAACGCCATGGCGATGGCAACGCGTTGACGCATTCCACCTGACAGATGATGCGGGTAGCGATCCAACTGGGTGGCCGCATCTGGTATGCCAACGCGCTCCAACATGTGCAGAGAGCGAGATTTTTTTTCTGCCTTCGATCCATCATCGCGATACTGAATATCCAACATCTGGCGTCCGATGCTCAGGACAGGATTGAGGCTGGTCATTGGATCCTGAAACACCATGGCCAACTCGTTTCCACGCAGCTTACGCATGGCCTTCGCATCCAGTGCCAACAAATCCTCCCCTTGAAACAATACTTCGCCTTCTTCAACGCAGGCGTTAGCAGACAGCAGTCGGATAATTGTCGATATCAGTGTGGACTTGCCGCAGCCGCTCTCGCCCACGATACCGACAATACGGCCCGCCTGGATATGAAGGTCAACATCACGAAGCGCATGTAACGTGCCTCGATCAGTACTGTAATTCACCGAAAGATTACTGATGTTGAGTACGGGTGCGCTCACTGGTTTAGTGCGCCCTTGCCGCGCAGTTTGGGATCAAGAATATCGCGCATGGATTCACCCAGAAAGGTAAAACCGAGGGTGACCAGAATCAGCGGGATACCGCCGGCAATAATGGGCCAGGGGGAATTTCGCAGATAGGAGTACCCGTCATTGAGAATGCTCCCCCAGCTTGCCGTCGGAGGGCCGACTCCCAGACCCAGAAAACTCAAGCCAGCTTCCATACCAACCACAGCCGGTACATCCATGGATGCGAGAATTAACAGGGGTGCCGATATATTCGGCAAAATGTGATCGCGCAAAATACGGAGGGTCGATGCTCCCATGGCACGTTCCGCCAAAATGAAATCGAGATTACGAACCGCGAGGGTCTGGGTGCGCACAACCCGCGCGTAAACCGGGATGGACGTAATGATAATAACGGCGATAACCGTGTTAAGCGATGGCCCCGTCAGTGTCATGATGGCCAGGGCAAACATCACCGTAGGAAAGGAGCGCATGGTGTCAAAACAGACCACCAGTATGCGATCGAGCCAACTGGGACCAAAGCCTGCGATCATGCCAAGTAACAAGCCGCAGAGCAGCGCTACGGAAATCGAGATCAATGCCACTTTAAGCGCGACGCGACCTCCGTACAAAACCCGCGAAAAAATATCCCTGCCCAACTGATCTGTACCAAGCCAGTGCTGCCAGCTGGGGCTGGCCAGGCGATTGTAAACATCAATTTCCAGAGGGTCAGCCGGCGCGATTACAGAGGCAAACACGCTCAGAGCGAGAACGATTATCACGATCACAAAACCGATCATGCCCGGTGTGTCGCGACTTAATTCACGTAGAAAATTTTTCACCGGGAGTAGACCTCAGCAATCACGATGATTCACCGTCGCGCACGCGCGGATCGAGCATTGCATTGATTACATCTGAGATAAGCGTACAGAGAACAAAAAAGGCCGTTGTCATCAAGACTGATCCCATCACGACCGGATAATTTCGGGTGAGCACCCCTTCATGCAGAAGTTTGCCAATCCCCGGTCGTGAAAATACTATCTCCGCAAAGAGCGCTCCCGATAACATTGTGCCTATACCAAGACCGAGGATGGTCACCGTGGGAAGCACGGCGATTCGCAGCGCGTAGTGCACAATGATAGTTCTTTCGGACAAGCCAAAGGCCCGGGCGGTGCGAATATGGTTTTCTTCCATGACTTCAAGCATGGAAGTGCGAACCAGGCGCGCGATATACCCCACCCAGCCCAACCCCAGAGCAAGTGCAGGCAGCACCAGGTGACGCGCCTGATCGACTATATCACCGCTGTCACCGGCACCCATGGCTGGAAACCAACGCCACTTCACCGATAACAAAAGCAAGAGATAGAGGGCGATAACAAAGGATGGGATGGCGATGAACGCAACTGACATAACGCCAACCAGCCGATCCAGCAGCGAGTTATGCCTTATCGCGGAGTAACAGCCCAGCGGAATACCCACCAGAGAGGCGCCACCGATAGCAGCAAGCACTAATACAATCGTATATGGCAGTTGTTCCAGCACCATCTCGAGCACCGGACGGTTGGAAAACACATCGGTTCCGAGATCACCCTGGGCCAGATCCGCATAAAAGCGGGCAAGTTGAACCAGCAATGGTTGATCAAGACCCATGCGTTGATTCAGTGCCGCCTTGAGTTCCGGCGACGCTTTGGGGCCGAGCAGAATGCTGGCGGGATCACCGGGCATCATATGAATCATGGCGAACAAAAGGGTGACTGCCAGCAACAGAATCACCAGAGCCAAACCGCTGCGCCGGATCACATACTCAAGCATCAGACTTCACCCTTGGTCGGCTGGAAGTCCCGCAGCAGTGCATAGCCGTCCGGTTGAAACGCTGGCTGGATGGTGTTTCTGATGATCTGCGGCATCACACCATTGGTGACAAAACGATAGCAACCCGAGTCTTCCATGATGTCCTGCATACGGCGATAGAATGTGTCTCTCTCAACCTGAACCGTGGTAGCGATAGCCTTGTCATTCAATAGATCAAATTCTTCATTGCTGAAGCGTTCCCAATTCCAGCGGCCCATTTGTTCGCTGACAAACCAGACCAGCGAATAATAGGGGTCGGCTCCACCCACAAAGCTCTGAAAAAACAACTGGATGTCTTGCCACTGATCACCGGCATCCTCGCGCCCGATGGAAAGAAAAGTGCCGTTGTCCTGGGCACGTATGTCCACCTCAATGCCTATTTTTTTCAGCGACCATTGAATGACCTGTACCGCGGTCAACTCGAGCGCATCGTTGTTCACGTCCAGTCGCAATCGCAGCGGCAGCGAGATGCCCGCCTCGACGAGCAGCGCCTTCGCCCTGGCAGGGTCACCCGCGGGCGGAACATGCGAGCTCGGTCGATGCCCCAACATACCTGCAGGTACTGGACCGGTGGATGGCTGTGCCAGACCGAACCACGCCGCCTCTACCACGGCGTTAACATCGACACCCCACTGGATCGCCTGTCGCACGCGAATATCCTGCAGCGCGGGATTACTCTGGTTCATACCCAACCAGTAGTTTCTTCCAGACGGGTAAATTTTCAGTTTGCTGTCAGGGGGCATATTCTTTCTAAAGTGGGCTGTGGACTCCACGGATATCTCCGCGCAATCCAGCTGGCCTGCCTCAAAGGCCGTTTCGGAAGCCTTCACGTCGCTCATGGCGTACACGTGTATTTCATCAAATGCGACCGCGGGTCCGCTCCAATCTGGATTTCGTTCCAGTACCGTCTTTCTCTGGGCCCGCCACTCGCGGAACAAATAGGGACCTGAACAGCATGGCGGTTCTGTACCGAACCGTCCGCCTGCCGCGCTCACTGCCTTGCGCGACATGATCGCGGCAGTACCTCCGGCAATGGCCACGGGAACAAATGCGGCATAGGGTGAGTGCAGAACAATCGTGCCGGAATATCTATCCTGGACTTCTACGTGACTGAATGGGCCCATGTCTTCAGCATTAAGCGCGTTCAATGTCGGGTCGATAGCTCGCTCCAGTGAAAATTTGACATCATCAGCGGTGAGCTCACCAAAGCCATTGCTGAACATCTGACCGGGCCTCAGTCGAAACGCGTAATGCGTAGCATCAATTTCCGCAAAATACTCGGCGGCGTCCAGCTGGGTGTTCCAGGTGCCATCGGAACGAAACTGCAGCAATGACTGGTATATGGCGTTAGCGATCACACCCTCAGCACCGGATATCATAAAGGGCGGATCCAGCGAGGAAACATCGGTGTAATTGCGGATATGCAGCTGATTGTTGCGCACCGCCCAGGAGATTCCAGGAATTGCCCCGGCGAGGGACAAACCTGCCAGCGTCGTACCGCGCAGAAATACTCGACGATTGAAGCGCCTGGAGTTCAATGGTGTTTCGACTACCACGTAATGCCACTCTGCAAGGACCTGTCCGAGTATAGGGGTATCATCAACCGGATTGCCACCAGATCAGCTTGAGCCAAAGAGAGTGAGCAGCTAGAGTATGACCACTTAAATCGAGGTTTGAGTCGTGCCAAGAGTATCTGAAGTCGGTGGTATGGAAGGTTTTATGGGGGTGTACGCGCACTGCCCTGATCTATTCAAGGGGTTTATGTACCGCTACGGCCTGCTCTGGTCACACAGTCGCCTGGACCCGGTTCTGAAAGACCTGGTTAGACTGAAATCCGCCAACATCAATGGCTGCCATTACTGAATTCCCGCCAGATCTGCTGCGGCGCAGCAGAACGGTTTAACTGAAGAGATGGTTCTGCAGATGCTGGATCATCGGAATTCAGATATGGACGAGCGTCTTAAAGTCGCGCTGGACCTGACCGAGGACTTTGTCTCCAATCATGCCCGCGGCGTCAATGACGAGTTCATGGGCCGATTGCGTGAACACTACAGTGAGGCCGAGGTGGTAGAATTGACCGTGGCCATCGGCATCTGGGATTCCATCCACAAATTCAACAATGTTTTTGATGTCCCCGCCGCGGTTGAAGAGGGTTTGTTCATAGTCGACCCCCCCGATGTACCCGCTGACATGCGAGATCTCGTCATGGACCCCGGCAACAAATACTGAGCGGACTTTGGTTAACCTGTAACCCTGTCAGTTCTGTTGTATCACCTTCTCGCCAAATTCCCGCAGTCTATCCAGGCCACCTTCGCCGCCAAAGAAAAATGCGGGTACCATCATTCTATCGACCCCCGCGGCCGCCATTTGTGCCAGACCCTTAGCTGGATCTGCCATCTGCTCACCATAGATGGCGCTGACCTCAATCGCCGATGCTTCTCTGCCCTGTGCCTGCGTTTTTTCCTGCAGCGATGCAATCAACTGAGTCAACTTTTCCACATCGGTCGAACCCGGGAAATAGCCATCAGCGAGTCTCGCCGCACGACTGGTCGCGATCTCGGTATCCCCACCAACAACAATCGGGATATTTGCACCGGGCGGCCTGGGCGAACAGGTCACCTTGTCGAAGTCGACAAATTCGCCGTGAAACTCGACCTCTGTACCCGACCAGAGAACGCGCATTGCTTCAACATACTCATCATTTCTGCGACCGCGGCGCTCCCAGGGAATACCAAGTGCATCAAATTCCTCGCGCATCCAACCAACCCCGATTCCCAATTCCACCCGCCCGCCAGACAGCACATCAAGCGTAGCCAATTCCTTGGCCAGCGTTAACGGATTTCGCTGCGGCAGGATGAGGATACAGGTTCCCAGGCGCAGAGTCGGCGCTGCGGTCGCCACGTAAGCCAACCAGATCAGAGGATCCGGGATGGGGGCATCCACCGGAATCGGAATCTTGCCATCTTCTGTGTAGGGATAGGGCGATTCGATGACACTGGGAACGATAACATGTTCGCCGCCCCAAATGGATTCAAAACCCACTTCTTCCGCACAGCGGGCCATCTCCAATGCCGTATCCGCTTCGAATGACACGCTGCTTGCAAATGCTAGCCCAAACTTCATATATCCCTTCTCCCCTCTCTCGATCAAGACCCGGTAAGAGACTGTATTTTCACCAGCCCCATCCTCTAATATCAATTACACTACAGACAACATCCGATAGTAACAACCGACGAGGAAAATAACGTGCCACCCTTTTACAAAATTTGGTTTTACCGGGCAAAACTAAAACTGGTCGGGCAACTACTCATGAAACCACAACCCAGACCGCTAACCTTCGTCGGCCCGCGATCAGCGGAGAAACTCAGTCGGGCGATAGGCGAGTTCGGTATCAGGAAGTTACTGATCGTTACGGACAAGCCACTGCGCGAGCTGGGAGCACTGGAACCCACAATTGTGGCACTCCAATCCCACGGTGTTGCTGCGGTGATTTACGATGGCGTGCTTCCGGATCCGACCGCGCAGATTGTCGACGCTGGAATCGCCCAGGTCAAAGCCGAGAGCTGTGATGCAGTGCTCGCCATCGGCGGTGGCTCTTCCATCGACTGTGCCAAGGTGATCGCCCTGGCTGCTGCCAACAACTATTCCGTGGCCGAGTGTATCGGTGTGAACAAATGCAAACTTCCCACGTTACCTTTCTTTAGCATTCCAACCACAGCTGGCACCGGCTCCGAGGCGACTTGCATTGCCGTGATATCCGACAACGACACCCACGCCAAAGGTGCGGTGATCGACAACAAGATCATCCCCAGAGCAACCGCACTCGATCCACTCATTATGCAGGGCCTGCCCCCTCACATTACCGCCGCCACCGGCATGGACGCCCTCACGCACGCCATCGAATCCTATATCGGTACACTGGGAAATGAGGACACAGATTTTTTTGGTCTCGCTGCGGCAAAACTGGTGTTTGAACATCTGCCTGAGGCCTGCTCCAATGGCGACAATCTGGCAGCGAGGGAAGCCATGGCCATGGCATCGTATTACGGCGGTATGGCGATAACACAGGCGCTGGTCGGTTACGTGCATGCCATTTCCCATAACCTCGGTGCCCGCTATGGCGTTCCCCACGGTCTTGGCAATGCCATGGTGCTGCCCCACGTGCTCGAGCGGCTGAAGGATGATGCCCAGGAAAGTATGGCCAGGATCGCCATACACGCCGGCATCGGCACATGGGAAGAGAATCCCGACCTTTTGGCACAAAAACTCATCGATCGAATCTGGCAGTTGAACGAGCAGATCGGTATACCGGCTACGACAGATGTCATAAAATCGGAAGACATTGAGGAACTGGTGGACGCGGCGCTGTCTGAAGGATCCAGCTACCCGACACCCAGATATTTTGGACGGGATGAATGCCGGCAAATCATCGAGCAATTGCGCTCAGCCTGAACTGCAACCGTTTATCGCGTCGCCGTCTCAGCTGGTCCCGAAAACCTTGCGAAAAGCCTCTGCAGAAGTCACTGTAGAGCGCACTAAATGCCCACAATACACTGGAGTATGAATAATGCTCACCATTTGCAACCTGTCAAAAACTTATCCTAATGGGGTCAGAGCGCTCTGCGATGTCAGTCTTGATATCCCTACTGGCATGTTCGGTCTACTGGGCCCCAACGGGGCCGGAAAATCTTCGCTCATGCGCACCATTGCCACACTGCAACAGCCAGACTCCGGCTTAGTAACGCTAAATGGCATTGACGTGCAGGACCAGCCTGAGGAAATTCGCAAGCAACTGGGCTACCTTCCCCAGGATTTTGGTGTTTATCCACGAATAAGCGCCCAGGATATGCTGGATCACCTTGCCAGCCTGAAGGGATTTCACGACAAGCAGCAACGCCGCGATATCGTCGAGTCACTGCTGTTGCAAACCAATCTGATGGATCATCGCAAGAAGGCTATTGCCGGATTTTCTGGGGGTATGCGCCAGCGCTTTGGTATTGCCCAGGCGCTAATCGGGGATCCACAGCTCATCATCGTTGACGAACCAACGGCGGGGCTCGATCCTGAGGAACGCAATCGCTTTCTCAATCTCCTCTCAGACATCGGAGAGAACAAGGTCGTCATACTGTCTACGCATATCGTGGAGGACGTGACCAATCTCTGCCCTCAAATGGCCATTATCGCAGACGGGGAAATTGTCTCCCAGGGTAGTCCGACACAACTCATCAGTGAGCTCGTGGGCCGGGTCTGGAGCAAGGCGGTGGGGCGCAGGGAGGTCGACTCCTACCGCAGCGATCTGAACGTTATCTCCAGCCACCTCTACGCGGGCAGTTGTATCATTCACGTGCTCGCCGATGAGCCTCCGCATGATGGATTCAGCCTGCATGAACCCGATCTCGAGGATGTCTACTTCGCCACTCTTCAGGCACACGGTGACCGCCACCAGGAAGCCGCCTAGGCGGGCCAGGAGCACATCCATGTTTGCCAAGGTCTTTTTCTTTGAGCTCGGCTACCACCTCAAGAGCCGCCTGTTTCTGTTCGGCGCAATCATATTCTTTTTACTCACGCTCCTGAGTGTTGCCAGTCCCAACGTGAGCGTTGGTAGCCTGGGTGGTGCCAATTTCAATTCACCACTGGCCCTGATACAAACTCATCTGATCATGGGCATTTTCGCTGTGCTGCTGGGAACGGCATTCCTCAGTTCAGCAGCCTTGAGAGACGATGAGTTTCGCATGAGCGGCATCGTGTACTCCACCAACATAACGCGCAGCGCCTATATTTTTGCACGCTTTCTCGGTGCATTTCTGGCCACCTACCTGGCTTACCTCGCCACAACATTGGGATTTATGGCCGGAGCAGCGGCGCCCTGGTTGGATCAGGAACTGATTGGACCCTTTGTTTTATCTCATTATATCTACGCGTCAATGGCCATTGGTTTGCCCACGCTGTTCGCCAACTCAGCCATTGTCTACGCCGTGGCCGTCGCGAGTCGGGACCAACGCATAGCTTATGCGGTAATCATTGCTCTGCTGGTACTGTATCAGGTCGCCTCGGCGATACTCGGCCAAATGGAGTACCGCTACCTGGCCGCGCTGGTTGACCCCACTAGCGGCGGGGCGCTGGGGGATGCCATCCAGTACTGGACCATTTTTGAACGAAATACCGAGCTTGTGCCATTGGAAGGCACCCTGCTGCAGAACAGAATAATGTGGACAGCCATCGGTCTGATCATGCTGGCCGTAACCTATGTGCGGTTTCAATTCAGCAGCGATGACAAGCGGTCGCGCAAAAAGAACGCCGCAGAAGCAGCTCCCGCCTCGGGCTCGTTTGTTGCCATCGCCGAGTTTCCCAGGGTCAGAGCCAAACCAGGACCAGGGGATGCCTGGTTTCAATTTTTTTCACGCATGGTATTCGAAGTGCGGGCCATCGTGCGCAGCGCATTTTTCTGGATCTTGTTGGCACTGGCGATTGCCAATTCTATGGGCAGTTTTTTTGGTCTTTCAGCCATTTTCGGCACAGAGTTGTATCCAGTCACACGCGTATTGATAAACATGATGAGGGGCACAGTAACACTCTCGTTATTTATTCTGATCGTGTTCTACGGGGCTGAGCTGGTATGGCGCGACCGCGAAGTGCGCTTTCAGGACATTCTCGGCAGCACCCCAACACCCAACTGGGCATTCGTCCTATCCAAAATTCTGGCGGCGATTCTGGTTGTGGTGATCTTTCTGCTGGTCTGCGTATTGACCGCCATCGCCTTTCAACTGTTCAACGGCTACACCAATGTCGAACCGGCACTCTACCTGGTCGGATTTTTGTACGACTACGGCATATCGTTTTATCTGGCCGTCATACTTTCAGTGGTGATTCAGATCGTATCCCCGAGCAAATATTTTGGCATGCTGCTGATGGTTTTATACATCGTGGGCTTGATCGCGCTTCCCGGTGCAGGATTCGAGGACCCACTCTATATCTATGGCAACAACAACCCGGTCACCTATTCTGATATGAATGGCTGGGATGGTCAGCTGATCATTTCCCTGTGGTACAACCTGTACTGGAGTGCTTTCGCGGTGCTATTAGGTGTAGTGGGTTTCTTGCTATGGACGCGAGGGCCTGAAGAAAGCCTGCGCCTGCGCTTGCGCAACCTCACGGCTAACGGTAGCAGCCAGACCGCCATGATAACCGCTGTTGCGCTGCTGTCTTTTGTCTCTTTGGGTAGCTGGATTTTCTACAACACACACGTGCTCAACGAATACGTCACCGCGGATGATCAGCGCGGACAGCTTGCGGATTTTGAGCGTCGTTATGTCCATTTGGAGCAACAGGTGGTACCCCGTATCACCGATGTGACAGTAGATGTTGCTTTATATCCCACCGAGAAGGCCTATCTCGTCAAAGGCGAGTACCTGGTTGAAAACAAATCGGGCGAGCCCATAGTCGATGTACCTGTGGGCACAGCCTGGCATCTGGATGTTGAGGCGCTTGAACTCGAGGGAGCGGTCATCATCGAGAGTAATAAGGAATTCAATCTGTATCAATTTCAGTTCGAGCCCGCTCTGCAACCCGGTGAACGCAGGCGCCTGACCTTTGAGATTAGTCGCTTTCCGGAAGGCTTTGTCCACAGCAATAATCTGCCCGACCTGCTCTCCGGTGGCGGTGTTTTTGGTAATGGAACGTTTCTGAATAATTTTGCCATGGCACCCTACCTGGGCTTCCCGCGTGGTGTATTGCTGACCGACCGGGCCGATCGAGCAAGGGAGGACCTGGAGCCCGTGCGGCGTGCGCCTGACCTCGATGACCAGAGCAAATGGGGCAATGGTTTCGCCCAGGATGCCGACTGGATTAATTTCGAAATAAGGATTACCACCGACGCCGATCAAATCGCCATTGCCCCCGGGTACCTGATTGAAGAGCGAACTGAGGGTGATCGTCGGCATTTTCACTATCGCATGGATGCTCCCATGCAGAATTTTTATTCGGTATTGTCGGCGCGATACGAGACCCTGCGCGAAGACTGGAATGGCATTGAATTATCCGTGTACTACCACGGCGACCATAGCAAGAATGTGGAACGCATGATGTACAGCTTGCAATCGTCGCTGGAATATTTTTCCAACAACTTCAGCCCCTACCAATATCGCCAGATGCGGGTATTGGAATTCCCGGCTTATTCGCCCTTCGCCCAGTCTTTCCCAAATACCGTCCCTTGGTCTGAGGGACTTGGCTTTATCGCCGATCTACGCGACCCTGAAACGATTGACTACGTATTCTACGTCGGCGCGCACGAAGTGGCTCATCAATGGTGGGGTCACCAGGTTTCCGGCGCGAATGTACAAGGTCAGACGTCACTTATTGAGACACTGTCACAATACTCCGCCCTGATGGTGATGGAGCAGGAATATGGCCCACACGTAATGCGCCGCTTTCTGAAATTCGAACTGGATCGTTATCTATCGGGTCGTGGCGGCGAAGCTATGGAAGAACTGCCGCTCTATCGAGTCGAAAACCAGGCGTACATCCACTATAGAAAAGGTTCTGTGGTGATGTATGCTATCAAAGACGCCCTGGGAGAAGACGCGGTGAACCGTGCTCTGGCCAACCTGGTCAGCGAACAAGCCTACCAGTACTCGCCCTACCCCACCTCCCGCGATCTGATCAGGCATTTGCGTGCCGAGGCGACGACCCAGGCGCAGCAGGATCTGATCACTGACCTGTTCGAGAAAATCGTGCTATGGGATATGAAGGTGGAAGACGCGACAGTGACCGAGCGTGAAGACGGACGCTTCGATGTAGAAGTACAGGTATCTACCACCAAATACGAGGCTGATGGCGATGGCAGGCAGACCGAAGCTCCATTCAGCATGGCGGTCGATTTCGGCCTGTTTTCCACTGACCCCGATGACGTGACCAGGGGCGACGAACATGTATTGCTGTTCGAAAAGCAGTCCATCAGCAACGGTAATCAATCATTGGTTTTTGTGGTGGATGAGAAACCCAGCCATGTGGGAATTGATCCCTACAACAAGTTGATTGACCGCAATAGTGACGACAATGTGATGAAATTATGATTAGTGCACCGTCACCTAGATTGAATAGTTAGACCCCACGCGGCGGTATTAGAGTGGCAGCCGCAAATATCACAACGGCGAATGCGCCATTGGTACCGGTGTTCTACAATCGCCAGAACAACAACGCGGCGGTGAAACTCTTCCATGAAATATTGCCTGACAATTCTGCTGGTCGCTGTTATCTCCGGCAACACCATGGCCAACGGTTCCGCCGAGCGCTTGCTATTTGGTGACACCCATCTGCATTCGTCCTATTCCTTCGACGCTTATCTGAACAAAAACGAGACCGCCGACCCCGACACAGCCTACCGCTGGGCCAGGGGTATGCCCGTGATACATCCCCACAACCGCGCCCGAGTGCAGCTGGAGACGCCGCTGGACTTCCTTGTTGTGTCCGATCACGCCGAGTTGATGGGTGTAATGCGGGCATTGCACAAAGGCACGGCAGAAAACGATGACCTGGGATTGTGGGGAAATTTCAAGCGCTGGATAACCGTAGAACTGCTGGTGCGCTCTATCGAAAACAAAGATGCCGTCGCTGCCTTCAACGCCTTTTTGCCACCCAAGCCGGAAGGGCCCGTCATTAACCCGGTAACTGACCCCAGCAATAAACTTGTTAGCAGTGGCGAAAACCCCTTTGGCGACACCACGGCAACGGAGACCACCGCCTGGCACGAAATAGTTGATGCGGCGGAGCGGTACAATGTCCCGGGCACATTTACCTCACTGATAGGCTGGGAGTGGAGCTCCATTCCCACAGGAGCCAATCTTCATCGCATAGTCTGGACCCCGGACGGTGCCGAGAAGGCCAAAAAATTTGTGCCCTATGGCTCCGATCAAAGCCAGTACCCGGAAGACCTCTGGTCCTGGCTGCAGCAGACCGAAGACAGCACGGGAACACGCTTTATCGCGCTACCCCACAATTCCAATCTCTCCAAGGGATACATGTATGCGGATAAAAATCTCAAGGGCGAGGACATGACCCTCGAGGCCGCGATGCAAAGAATGAAGTGGGAGCCGGTATCGGAAATGACACAAATAAAAGGCGATTCAGAAACCCACCCGACGCTATCTCCGGATGATCCCTTTGCCGATTTTGAAACCTTTCCCTTTTACCTTCAGGCTTTCAACGAGGAATTTGTCGCCACACCTGCTGACTACATGCGCGGGGCGCTAAAATCGGGGCTGCGGCTGGATGCCAAGCTCGGACACAACCCCTTCAAGTTTGGTGTCGTTGGCTCGACAGACTCACACTCCGGCTTGTCGTCGCCGGACGAAAACAATTTCTGGGGCAAGTTTGCCCGGGATTCGACCCCGGAAACCAAGCGCGGCAAGGAGCAACTCGGCGGCAGTGGCAGCACGGGTTGGGATATGTCAGCGTCAGGGGTGGCCGCGGTATGGGCGCAGGACAATACCCGGGAAGACATCTACGCCGCGTTTCAACGCCGGGAGGTATACGCTACCACCGGTCCCCGTATCAAGTTGCGACTTTTCGCTGGCTGGAGCCTGACCGAGGAGGATTTACACGCCGCCGATTTTTCAGCGCGGGGTTATGCCGATGGCGTGCCCATGGGGGGTGAACTGACCAGAAATGAAAATGCCACCGCCCCCCAATTTTTGATTCGAACCGAAAAAGATCCGGTGGGCGGTAACCTGGATCGGGTGCAGGTCATCAAAGGCTGGGTAGATGCCGCCGGTCGGGAAACTGAAAAAGTGTATAACGTTAGCTGGTCAGATAACCGCGCACTGGATAGCACGGGCGAGTTATCAGCCGTAGGCAATACCGTAAACCTCGAGGACGGCAGCTATACCAATGACATCGGTGCTGAGTCACTCGTTGTCGTCTGGAGTGATCCGGATTTTGATCCCGATCAACGAGCCTTTTACTACGTGCGTGTACTCCAAATACCGACACCCCGGCATTCGCTGCTGGATGCGATCGCACTGCAAATAGACCCGCCCGAGGAGGGTCCATCCACTATTCAGGAGCGCGCATACAGCTCACCGGTCTGGTACACACCCTAACCGGATCAGCAGCGGTCTTACCAGTTTTCTGTCCAGGGTCTCAACACAACCTCAGAGGCCCAGGTGGACCGGTGTTGGCGGTGAAGTTGTAGATAGGCTTCCGCAATGCGATCCGGGTCCAACATGTTGTCATCAACGACGTCACCCGCCAGCCAGTGTCCCCGGGTGCCGTCTTTCCGGGTACGACCCACAGCGCCATCAATGGGCACATTGACAACGTGGATACCCTGGGGCATCAACTCCCGCGCCATACTCTGAGCCAGTCCCGCTTTCGCGTGACAGGCCATAGCAAAAGCCGCACTCTGGGCAAAGCCTTTGAACGCACCGCTGGCATTGGTAAATATGACGGTGCCACGTCCACTGGGCCCCGAGTCGGGATTCCCTAGCATACACCGCACTGCCTGACGACCTACCAACAGCGCGCTGAACGCTGAATTGTTCAACACTTGCATGGCCAGATCCGGATCTACCTCAGCAATGGGGTTACGGAAAATTCCGCTGAACCTGCCATCGATGTTATGCACCACCAGAGTCGGGCGACCAACCTTGCCCACCACCTCGGTAAAAAGATCTTCGACATCCTGCTGACTGCTGGCATCACAGGCGAAACGAATGACGCCGTGTGAGGTTTCCAGTTCCAGTAGTTCGGCCTTGTCTGGGCTTCTGGCCGCTATCGCTACACGCATACCGGCTTCGGCAAACAGCCTCGCACAGCTGGCGCTGACCCCTGGTCCACCACCAACAATCAACGCCACATCGGATTGCTCAGTATTGTCAGGCATAGGCTCGGTCATGGTTTTCCCTTTTTTTAACGTCATCGAGCCCAAATTCAAATCATCTTCAGGCTTTTCTATCGAGGCCTTTTTCGATCAAATGCAGAACATAATTGCGAGCGGCGTGGGCAGCTGAACCGGACTTGGATTTTCCATAGCGCTTCATCCAGGATTCTATTCGCTCCAGCTCAAACAACGCCACCGCGCGGGCGCTATAATCGTAGGGACTACCCTCTTTATCGCTTGCAATCGCAAGCATCCGGGTGACGTACTCTACCTGCAGATTCTGACGAAAGGAGTTCATCTCTCCCTTCAGATCCGAGGCAAAAATGGCATCGGTAAGATCAGATAAGACCTCATTCAACGAATAGGTATTGCCGTACAGCATGGTGTCAGAAATTCGCGTCATGACCACCGGATGCAGCAAATGGTCCAGCACATCTTTCTGGGTGACTAAAGCCCGGGCGTGAAGCTTGGGATCCTCTGTTTTGCCATACAAATCAAACCCACGACGCTGTTCCCCCAGGTGTGTGACCAAATCTTCCGGCACCTCAAAGGCATTTGGCGCAAATACTGCGTCCCCCAAAACCCGCATGGCTTCCCGCTGCCGTTCTTCGGGAACCGGCGTGTAGGGCTGTGATCCGGGCGGTCCTTCCCCCGCCCATGCGCGTTCGACATACACCCCACCAATATAGCGCGACACGACAACGGCCTGTCTATGGTAATCCCGGGACACCACTGCGAACGCATTGCGAAGCTCAGCCCAGCTTTCGCCAGGGATAGTCATTTTTTCCCGCAGGTCGGCCAGAAGAGAGCGCACCAATGTAAAGCGGTCAGTGGCGTAGGTTATGGCATCCGCGGACATATCATTGACATTTATCCTGGGATCAATGGCCGACCCCGGTGCTCGCATATCGTCGGCGTCGTTACCAAAACCCAATTCCCTTTCCGAGGAACGGGCCAGATGCGCCACCCTGCGATCACCTTCCAGATCAGGGGCGTAGCCAAACTGTATCGCCCAGACATCGTAAGGGCCCGGCCTGGTGTCGTAATAATCTCCTTGTTCAATACCCGGCGGCGCAAAGTTGATGGCGGGATAGTCCATCACAGATGCTGACAAAACACCCTGTGTCACGGAGGCATCATAAACCTGATCACGGCCATGTAACTGCGTACCTTTCATGTTGTGCAACAAGCCCAACGTATGACCCACTTCGTGCAGCGCCAGCCTAACAAGGCTTTGCTCCAACAACTTCTCCAATTCTGTATCAGCAGCGGCTGCTGTCAGGCCGATACGGGCCAGGGCAGCCCCGTCGGCCATGCTGAAACCCGCACTGCAGACGCTCAAATTGCCCAGTTCGGATTCAAGGACTGGTTGTTCCGGTCCCGGCGCATAGATAGGCGGGCGTCTCGCGATATTTTTGGCGTAAACATCCTCCATCATAATGTCAGCGCCGATAATCTGACCCGTTCTCGGGTTGGTGAACCGTGGACCATATCCCCCAAAAGGTGGATTGGGCGATGATGTCCAACGTATCACATTATGGCGGATATCCCCTGCCTTCCAATCCGCATCGTCAGGTTGCTGTCTCACTTCGATAGCGTTTTTGAAACCGGCTTTTTCAAATGCCTGATTCCAGGCCAAAACCCCATTGGCAATATGTTCTCTGTATGGAAGGGGTGTGGTGTTTTCCAACCACCATACGATGGGCGTCACCGGCTCAGACAGTGCCGCTTCCGGGTTCTTTTTCTCCAGGTGCCAGCGTTGTATCAGATCTCGATAAGGCACGCTGGAATGACTGGTCAAATCTGTAATCCGATCAGAAAAATATCCCACCCGCGCGTCATCGCGCCGTGGTACGTAGTTATTTTCCGGCATTTTGATAAAGGTGTGCTGATACCTCACCGTGACAGAGCGGGCATCTGTTATGTCATCACCACCAGCCACATAGGGAGCCTTGTTGTCGTAAACGTAGTCCACAACAAAATCTATATTGTCGGGATAGGAGCGGATTTCAGCGTAACGCGATCGGTCTTCTGACAGCTGCCCCAGGGCAAATTGCTCGTGAGGTTTTTTCTCGGGATTCGGTAGGAAATTGACCGGGTGCAGGGCTTCTTTCAATAACACCCCGTCCATATTTATCAAAAAGCGCTTACCGTCATCGCTGGTGGCAACAATCTTCGTAGCGGCCAGACGGGCTTCGCTGATATTGGCATCGGCTGCCCGTGACAGAGCGCTGTGTGGATCAAAGTAAAAGAGGGTGTTGACCTTGATGAACTCTATCCGGTCATAATACCGCTCCAGTCGCAGGATACCTTCATTCCGGTAGGCACCACGAAAATTATTGCCATCCACCACGCCATTCTCGGCATAGTTAAAATAAATGTATTCCCGGTCCAGCTGTTCCGAACCAAGCTCCATAAATACTGAACCGGTCTTGGGGTCCCGATAGATATTGAATAATCCCTGTTGTTTTTCGTATCCAGCTACGGTTTCCGTCAGTGATTTGAGTTCCTCCGGCTTTTCAGCTTCTTCAGCAGTCGCCGCGATATAAGGGCTAATGGCTGCCAAGAAGCACAGCACACATATTTTCAGATACCGAAAAAGTCCGATAAATGGCATCAGTTTTCTCCAATGATAATGTGGATACCGGCTGGCACAGGCTGCCGGCGATGCGTAGTATATCAAGCGTGAAATCGCATCGAAACAGTCGGGCCATCATATTGAGGAAACAGCCGTTTTGACAAATAACCAAGCCAACAGATCTTGCCGCCCACTGGCCCTTGTGCTTTGCTGCAGTCTGCTATGGGCCTGTGAAGATAACGCAGATGAAACCGTAGTCGTCACAGAAAGTCAGCCGCCTGAACCAGAGATTATTCTGTTGCAGCAGGAATCTATTGCTCTACCCAGCGCAGCACAGCCGGCTCACACCCCAGGCTCTCCTTCTGTCGTCGTCACCAATGAGCGTTTGATCAATCACTTCGGCAGTCCAGACGTCAACCTGAATAACGCTCTGTACACGCGTTATTTTTTATCCAATCAGGCAACCATGCAGCCCGATGCCATTTTGGTTCTTATCCCCGGCTTTGAAGGTGGTGCGTCAAACTACCTGGTACTGGCAGATAATCTTTTGCGCAGAGCCCAGCAGGAAAAATCATT
Source organism: uncultured Halieaceae bacterium (assembly GCA_938074045.1). Classification (GTDB taxonomy): domain Bacteria; phylum Pseudomonadota; class Gammaproteobacteria; order Pseudomonadales; family Halieaceae; genus CALJGI01. The sequence continues at coordinate 192,121 of CALJGI010000006.1, read as the reverse complement.
GTCACTGGAAGTCTGGGCGATCGACCGACGCAGCAATCAGCTCGAGGATACCGTGGGTCTTGATATAGCCGAGGACACTGGCGACCTGACACTGGGGCTGGACTTTCTGTTCGGTGAACAGCTAGGACTTTCCCTGATCGAAGCAGCAATGGATGGCCCTGGACGACGAGCGGTGTTCTATAACACAGATGAGGACACGGCGTTTATGGCGCAGTGGACCACCCTCGTCCACTCTCAGGATATAGACGCCATCGTGCAGGCGGCGCGAGCAACGGCGCATAACGGCAATGTATTTATGGGCGGACACTCTGCTGGCACGGGTTACGCTGCACGTTATGCGGCGACCGACTTCGATCTGGACAGCGAGGCGGAGATGCCGGGCTATAAAAACCTGCGTGGGCTGATTCTGTTCGAGGGCGGCGGCGGATCTGTCTCCGGTCTACCCGTCGATGAGGCAACCCTGGATATGATTGAAGCCAAATTTGATGGCGGCTTGCACGGTGCGGTCAGGGATCAGGCCCCAAGATGCGTGGATGGGGTAACTGCATGCAAGGAATCCACAGCGACAACAGACTGTGCTGCTTTCAGCAATCCGGTATGCGTGACACCTGTAAAAGCCTATGCCGATGGTGGCGGCCTGCTCAGTCCCCAACTGCTGGCCGTCTCGGAAATCTCTGCCCTCGACATTGAATTACACGGTGATGGTCAGCCTTCAATCCTGCAATTCGATCACAATAATGAGGCCGGCAACAATGCGTTTCAGCGCGTACCCCAGCTCGCCGCTCTCGGTGTGTTTCTCGGTACCGCACCGGCTTCGTCATTAAACCTGCTGGGACAATTCCTCGACGACGATGGACTGATCGCGCAGATTGCTTCCTTTGTTGCCACCTCCGTAGGATTTGCCGGGCCCGAAGTTGATGGTGTAAAGACCTGGTCAGGTTACGGTGAGGAACTGCCCATCGAGGCAACCCCGGATAACGGCCCCGCCCCGGAAACGATTGCCACACGCGGCAGATGGGGGCAGGAGGCTGAGCCCTCGGACCTGGCACATATGCTGCCCATGTTTTATCGCGGGAAAACCAATTTCAGCGATTGGTACTACCCATCATCGGGCCTGAGCGTTACTCAGGGTCTGAGCCTTGACACCACGGCGCTGTCAGCGCCACCACCGCTAGGTCGTGGTCGCCACGACATAGAAAATCGCACCCAGGCTCATAAAATTGACCTGCCCGTTATCGCCTTCGGTGGCAGCAATGGTCTAACGCCGACACCATCTTCATGGCTGGGGTTCGCCGCGGCGATTGCGCCCTGCGGGGCGCCCTCCTGTGATGGCGTGACCAACAGACTGGTCAGTGCCACTATGCCGAGCGAGGCCTTCCCCTCCTTTGGCGATGTCTCGGGTGGATTTGAGGTTTATATCGCCGAGGGGTACGCACACCTGGATGTGCTGACGGCGGAAGACGACGACAGCAATAACATAGTGGCGCCGTTACTCGAGTTTGTGGCGAGAAACCAGCAGTAGCACAACGCAAAAAAGTCTCACGGACTCAATCCGCGACATTCTGTTCGACACGGCGGTACTTTTCCTTATTTTGTCGGCCCTTTTTATACAGCATGGGGCGAGTCCAACGCCGGAATCGGGGGAATAAATAGCCCACGGTGGTCAACTTGCCACTGATCCAGGGCATGGAAATCTCAAGCGCCTCGCCCCGGGCTATACGAACCACGGCATCAGCCACCTCCTGGCCGCTGCTCATGGGCTGGGAAAACACGATGTCCTCAACCCGGTCGATTTCGTCCATGATAAAACCCGTATCAATCGGGCCAGGAGAAACCACGCCGACATTGACATCACTGTCGACCAGTTCGTCCGCCAGCGCATAGGTAAAGGCTCGCAGCCCGGCTTTAGTTGCGGCATACGTGGCGGCACCCTGGAGAGGAGCCCTGCCCGCCAGCGATCCAACCATCACGATCGCACCGCCACCCGCAGCCCGGATATGGGACAGAGCCTCGACCGTAAGTTGCAGGGGCGCTCTCAGGTTCACGTCAACCATAGCCGCCACTTCCATAGGTTGAACATTTTCAACCGCTCCGCGATGATGAACTCCAGCGTTATTGACCAGCACATCTATTCGGCCAAACCTCGCAACAGCCTTGCTGATCAACGACTGGCATGCCACTACATCTGCGACATCCATGGCCACCGCCAGTACCTCGGTCTGCACCTGAAGTTCATCAGCTATCGCATGAAGAGCCTCCCTGCCCCGGGCTACCAGCACAAGGTTGGCGCCCAGCGAGGCAAAGGTACGCGCACAGGCGGCACCTACGCCCGCCGAAGCGCCGGTCACGATTACCGTTTTATCTTGAAACATTAATTAACTCCCGCTGATTTGTGGCGGCGTGAATACACCGACATCAATACATCCTGGTCTGAAGAACTCGCCATTTTGTCGAGTGTAGCCGATAATCTGGCTGCACTCATGTTCCCTGGAGTAAACCGAAGATGACTGACGATACACCCTCTGACGCCCATTCCACCATGTTGGACGTTGGTGCAATAATTCATTCCATCGCCGGATTAACTGCAATGGCATTAGGCGGCCTGATGTACGTTTATGATTGGGCTCAACTGCTCTTCTCTGTGTTGATGATCATCTCCGCCGTCAGTGCTGTTTGGATTTCCGCTGCACATAACTCCTGGGTTTTAGGTCACTGGCTGGCCATATTCCCTGTAATTGGAATATTTATAGGCTATTTCTTCGAGGCCTGGGGTTTTACCGCGGCATATATCTGTCTGTGGCTGGCATTTCTTCATTTTATTGAACGAGGAATCGCCAAAATGCGTCAGCAATAGTACGACACGTCTGCGGCCTTTAGACGCGAGCATGAGCTGAAATATATGATGATTGTTGAGCATACTACAAACATAGATTGTTCATAGAACAGAGCGTCGAAGGCATGCAATGCCTACATTGCGCCAATCTGCGCCATTTATACACAGCCGGATGAATAATCCTGCAAATCGGGGATTGTTAAGCGGCCGCTAAACATTACAGCTGCTTGCAGCACAGTACATAGTTGACCCACTGGGGACCATATCCTTGAATCAAGAGATTCAGCTACTAATTGGCCTGTTGATTACCGGCGGCATCGTTTTGTGCACGCTGTCGCTTCTCACGTGGCAACGGCGCACCGACCAGTCAGGGTCAGGTCTACCTGCTTTATTGGTGGGGTCAGCGATATGGGCTTTCGGTGCGGCGGCCGAGCATCTGCCGGGCTCCTCGGACGGTGAAATCCTCGCCACACAGATTCAGTACCTGAGAGTAGCCTCCCTACCACCCTACCACCCTCAGCATTATCAATCGTGCTCCATGCAATAGGAAAAATTGACTGGCTGAATAAACTACTGCCAGTCATGGTGCTATTTACCCTCTCCATCATAGGTTTGGTATTCACCAAAGATTTTCACGGGCTGGTCTGGCGGTAGGTGTCGCTGACATCGGATTCGGCGTTCAAGCTGGCGATGAACTCCTGCGACAGGTAGCCAGTCGCATTCTCAGTTGTATCCGCCTGGGCGATCGCGTCACTGGCGCCGATGACACGGGTGACGTGATGGTTTCACGGCTCGGTGGCGATGAATTTATGATAATTCTGACGCGCCTGGCGCATCCCGATGATGCAGCCCTGATGGCACGACGTCTAAACGACGAACTGTCCCGCCCATTTCAGCTGGATACCACAGAGGCGACGGTTGGTGCCAGTATAGGTATTGCCATGTTTCCCCAGGATGGCACCGCAACCGACGAATTGATCCTTAACTGCGATCACGCATTGGCCAGTGCTAAACAAAGTGGTCGCGGACGCTGTGAATTTTTCAGTAGGGAAATGAGTGAACGCGCCCGCCGCCGCGACAACATCGGGTTACGCCTGCGTCATGCCATTGCGAGGGATGAAATGCAGCTGTTTTTCCAACCGATTCGCAAAGCTGATACTGAGTACCTCCTATCAACAGAGGTACTGCTGAGATAGAGCAACGTTGAACTGGGCAACGTGAGTCCGGATGAGTTTGTGCCCATTGCGGATGAAACGGGTCTGATTGTCGATATTGGGAATTGGGTTATGAACTCAGCCTGCGCGCAAATGAAACAGTGGCGAGCCGCCGGTTACAAACTGCCCTGTGTGGCGGTGAATATTTCAGCCAGGCAACTTTTTGATCAATCCTTTATCGCGGATGTTGAGGCGATTATGAACCAGGGGGATATTGACGGTCGATCAGTAGTGTTCGAAATAACCGAGAGTTGTATTCTCTCAGAAAATCCCTTGACGGAAAGAGCGATAAATTGTCTCTCTGAAATGGGAATTGCCCTGGCATTGGATGACTTCGGCACGGGGTATTCCTCACTAAGCCATCTGCGCCGCTTCAAATTCAATTTTCTGAAAATCGACAGGTCTTTCATCTGGGACATTGGCAAAGAGCCTGCAGATGAACAGCTGGTTAGGGCCATTATTTCGCTGGCCAAGGACCTCGGCATTGAAACGATCGCCGAGGGCGTTGAAACACAGAGCCAGCTGGAGTTTCTGCGAGCCCAGTCATGCGACCGTATCCAGGGGTATTTGTTCGGCAAGCCAGTAGCAGCCGATGAATTCGAAAAACACCTGCGCAGAACACAAGAGACCCTCCAACCTGTATAATCTCTCGCTATTGAAAAGGAGACTGCCTAATTGAGTCCGACATCCTACAGAGTAGACGCCCTGCAGTACTGCAACTGGTCTGAGAAAATCTTTAGACAAATGCGAGACGGCAGCGTTGACGCGGTGCATGTCACTATCGCCTACCATGAAAATTTTCGTGAGACCGTGGCAAATATCGAGCAATGGAACGAGTATTTTGAACAATTCCCTCACCTGATATTTCACGGTATCACCGGAGATGATGTTCGCCTCGCCCGGGACACCAATCGAACCGCTATATTCTACGGCTTTCAAAACCCCTCTCCTATAGAAGACGACATTAGACTGGTCGAGATATTACATTCGCTGGGTGTACGATTTATGCAACTGTCGTACAACAACCAGTCAATGTTGGCTACCGGGTGTTACGAGGCCGAGGACCCGGGAATAACGCGCATGGGCCGCGAGGTTATCGAGGAGATGAACCGTGTCGGCCTGGTGGTCGACATGAGCCATTCCGCCGAACGATCAACGCTGGAAGCGATTCAGATCAGCGCCAGACCCATTGTCATAACGCATGCAAATCCGGCCTTCTGGGCTCCTGCTCTCAGAAACAAGTCCAATACTGTGCTGGAGGCTCTCGCTCAGACCGGTGGCATGATGGGCTTCAGTCTGTATCCTCATCATCTGAAGGACAAAGGCGCATGCACCTTGCAAAGCTTTTGCGAAATGGTGGCTGAATGCGCCGGACTTATGGGGGTCGACAATATTGGCCTGGGCTCAGACCTGTGCCAGGATCAGCCGGATTCCGTAGTCGAATGGATGCGCGTAGGTCGATGGACGAAGAAAATTGACTTTGGCGAAGGAAGCGCAAACAATGCCGGATTCCCTCCCATGCCAGACTGGTTTCAGGGGAACCACCATTTCGGCAATGTCGAGCAGGGACTGAGGGAAGTTGGTTTCACAGCAGAAGACACAGCCAAGGTGATGGGCAATAATTGGCTGCGTTTTTTTGACCAGAATTTCGGTCCAGAAGACTAACCCATATCACTATGACAACAAACCCACCCAATTTGTCGCCGTTTCGTCGTGCACCAGAGGTTGTCATGCGCCTTGAGCGCATGGGCAGTTTCCATCAAACGCGCCTGTCCTTTATGCGCAGTCTGTTGCGCCGAATGAAACTGGAGCAATGGCGTTTCACGAGAACACTGTGGGACATGGATGAGTACGGCTACGGGCGCGCGGTATATACCGTGCGAGGAACTGAGCGAGCCTATTCTCTGGTCGCCTTTTCACATTACCTTGCCGATGAGAATCGCTCAGATCGCGTGATAGCCACCGCCTGGGACGCCACCTTCACCTTGTATGATGGCGTTCCCAGCGAGGATGACCTGGTCCGGCTGGAACAGAACGTGCCGCTACAGGAAGCCGGTAGAATCTCTGATTCGGAACTTAGTCTCTCACGTGCCAACAAGTCCGTTCGTCTCTGGCAATACGTGGTGGAAAAGCTCGCAGCGGGGGAACAACCCGATCACCAACTGGTAGCGCAAACCGGATATCTAATGCGAACAACCGCCGTCTATGGGTCTGGAAAATTTGGTGCTGCAGACCGGCTCTCGGTTTGTACACGCCCTGAAATGTCCGGACCTTTCCAGGCAGAGTTGCTGTCTGTCTGGCTGACCAGACTGTTTTCGGTAGAGCTGGTAGAGCATGTAGCTAAAGCCATGCGACCTGACACAGCTGTAGCCATAGAACCCGCTCTGAGAGAGAAGATCGGGGTGGGAAACTCGACAGGGTTGGGTATGGCGCCATTTCTGGTCAATCATCCGGCATTGATCAACAACTGGATGATGGCCCGAGAACAAGCCATCGCTCGTGTGCGCGCGCAGGATAGCGCCAGTTCTGAGCAAGTGCGGACCTTTATTTTTCACTTTGATCGCGCCCGGGAGAATCTAGCGAACTGGCAATCGGCCCATCCGGTTCAGCAGGAAAAACTCGCGGCACTGGAGCAGGATTTCGATAAAATGGCAGCTTACATCGCCACGGAATCTCTCGAGTCCGACCACCCCTGGGATAGGTTCTATCGCTGGTCGGAGAGCAAATTGTCGGTGGAAGGCCAGGAGCAACTGGCGGCATTGATACTCGAACCCTACGGTGAGCTGGTAGACGATCTGACCGCAGATATGAACGCCGATGAGCAAAAAACATGGTTCATCGATGGGGCAATGCCCGTAGAAAGTCTCCTGACTATTATAGAAACCCACTGCCAGTGGGCGATCGGAGTGGACTATAGCGACCCCGAAAACAGCGCTCGTTTCTGGTATATATCTGCAGAAAAGCTGGAGCCGCGCTTGGGGGAACGATACCAGGAAGCAGGTGCCGAATACGAGCAACCCCTGTGTATTGGTCTGCATATCAAGCAACTCTATATCGAGCTGGGTCGCGCTGATCCCACCGCATCGATCGCGGAATTCTTGCTGTGGCATCCCGAACACCGCCACACCGTGCGTCGCCTTCAGCGTTTGGAAACATGTCAATACGCAGAAATCCGCGACAATCTGATTGCTGAGAACATGCTTCCCATCGACCTGCTGCGCTGCAAACTCTCATTTTTCGGCGCCACTCGCTTCGACCCTCGCTCAGATCGCTGGGTAAGGATATGTATGTATCAGGATGCGCCCCATCCTCCCGAGTGGCTGCAAACGATATCCGCCGAGGGGAAGCACATACTGTGACTGTGTCAGTGACCCTGGCTGAGGTGGATTCGCAACTGCGCAAGGCCGCTCGCGCTGTCGGTCTGGACTGGGGTCTGGCTGAGGAGGCTGGCAGGAGCGCCCGTTGGCTGGCGGCATTGGGATTACCGGGACCAGATCTAATGATCACTTATCTCGATAGCTTGCGTGATCAGGAATACGGCGGTTTCAGACCAATCTGTGAGGGGTTCGATTGGCATGCCACAGGCAACAGCCTGTGTCCGTTATACGCCGGTACGGCCCTATCCGACCGCAGCCTGCTGTTACTGGAGGGCCAGCAGATTCGATTAAGTCGCACCAGTATGCCACTACTGCTGGCGGCTACCCTGTCCCAGGCGGCCTACCACCACCAAACAGCATTTACCTGTCACTGGGATGACGTCAGCTTGACGGTTTTCGGTGAGGCCTATGCGGTCGAGGGAAATACAGTAGCGCTGAATATTCAGCAGACCGATGCCCTCACCTGCTTTCACACCCCCGACACGCCGCCAGTACACTGTGCTTCGTCTCGGGCCTACAATATTGAGCAAGCCGTGTGGCAGATCATCGATGAGTCGGCCCAGGCTATCTACGCCCCGGCAACCGAAGAATCCCGCGCCGGAGCAGGTGCCGGACTCACTGATAACGACTGATTATAGCAAGCAAACTGCCATCCCAGATCACTGGGGCACAGGTCATAGACCTGACAAATATTGTCGTTGATGCTGAGGCGCTGGTGCTGGTGGCTCGACGCAACCGGGACAGGCTACCAAACACAGACAGCAGGATTCCCGACACAGGCTGAGGCCGCCAGTTGTAAAATCATTTTCCCAACTGTTCCGGCGGCATACGCTCATCCGGTTGTTACAGCTCTGGTACTATCCACCGCTGTCCCTCAATGGTAGCGACGGTCGAACCAATCGCAGCGTCAGCTACCATGAGCGACTCATCCTGGCGCCTCTGCGCCTGAAGCGGCTAGTCAGTCTGCGGGGACATACCAAGGTCCAGATAGCACACGCAATTAGCGAGAGGGCCATACCGGCACCATAAAGCGTGATACAGGGAAACATTGGATTACGGGCAGTATTAATTCAAGCATGCTGAATGGTAGCCAGTCCACCGGTGGGATTTCCCTACTCGCCCAGATACAAGGCCAACAGTTACGCCGTCGAGTTTGTACCTGGCGTGTGCCCACCCGCTGGTTCCTGAGTTCAGAGAAATAATCGAACCGGCGAAGGCGGAATACCCATCACCGCTTTTATCAGATCGTTCCAGACAACCATGCTGATCTCTTTTATGCCGAAAATCCGTATTCAGGAGCCAGAAAATTGAGGGGTTCTCTTTTCCATAAACGCCATCATGGCCTCATTCATATCGTTGGAGTTAAGCGTGGTGGTCATGGTCCAGAGACCATTGAGAAGCAGGCTTTGCTCTGTAGTCAAATCTTCACTCTGTTGCAGCATAAATTTCGTACCGCGCACCGCCAGCGGCGAATTGGCTGCAATCTCCTCGGCCATGTCCATGGCAGCCTTGTAAACGCTGTCACGATCGGGATACACATCATTCACCAGTCCAATTTTTTCAGCCCGCGCTGCGTCGATATCCTTGCCGGTGTAGGCGAGCTCCGCAACGTGCCCATCGCCCACAATACCGGGTAGTCGCTGCAGCGTACCCACGTCAGCCACGATCGCAATTTTGGTTTCCCGGACGCTGAAAATGGCGTCTTCTGAAGCCAGGCGAACATCACAGGCTGTCACCAGATCCATCCCTGCTCCGATGCAATGAGAGTGAATGGCTGCAATCACGGGCACGGGGCAATCTGCTACGGCGCTGATCGCCGCCTGGAAGTTACGCGTTACTTTAATTTGTTTCAGGTTCGATGCCGCGCCGGACAGCTTTTCACTCCCTTCCTTGGGCGCTCCACCAATCAAACTGCCCAGGTCGATCCCCACGCAGAAACTTTTCCCCCGCCCCGCCAGCACCACTACCCTGATAGCATCGTTTTCAGCGATGGCGGCCATTGCCAGAGGCAGATCCGCCACAAATTCACGCGACATCGCATTGCGTTTTTCCGGTCTGTCTAACCACAGCGTCGCAATATGGTTGTTAACTTCCAATGTAATAACCGAGGATGAAAAAGTCATGCTGAAGCTCCATAGGGGTGGATAGTGGTTCCTGCAGTGACACTTACCAGCCCCACATTACAGGCTGAGATGGGAGAGTCACCGGGGCGCTGATCCTGTCATTGAATGCGCCAAATGTAAATAATGGTGCTCACCTGGAATTTATGACAATGTGGCGCCAACGATGGATTACATCCACAGTGTGCGGCAACGCGTATGCAGGAAACAACGACATCGAATGACACTGACGCAAAATACCTGAAAGCCATCGAAAACTGGTTGGACAGCATGGTAGTAGGCCTGAATCTTTGCCCATTCGCGCGACGGGAACTGGACAATGACAAGGTACGCTTCAGCGTATCAGACGCCAATACGGATCAGGATTTGCTGGACACGCTGCTGCAGGAACTGTTGCTACTGGATTCCACCCCGGCAATAGAAACGACCCTGCTAATTCATCCCCACGTGTTACAGGATTTTCACGACTACACGCTGTTCCTGCCGCGAACCAATCGCGTGATCAAGTCCAATGGGTGGAAAGGCGTCTACCAGATCGCCAGCTTTCACCCGCAATACCAATTTGCGGGATGCGAACCCGATGATTGTGAGAACTACACCAACCGTGCCCCATACCCCGTGCTGCATTTGCTGCGGGAAAATAGCCTGGAACGTGCGATAGACAGCCACCCGAATACAGCAGACATTCCTGAGCGCAACATTCAATTGATGAATGACATGGGACGCGAACAGTTACAGACCCTGTGGCAGGCTAACTATCGTGAATGAAATTCACCTTCCCGGGTGTCGAACACTTTCGACTCATTTACAATCGACAAGAAGACAAAAACGGCCGCGAGGAATCAGACACATGAATAACGAAGGGAACTCATTCGCTCTGCCATGGATGCTCGCCATCTTCACCCTGTTTACCTGCCACAGCACCGCCAGCGCTGATGATCTACATGCACTGAAAGCTGAAGCGTCACAGTCCATTGAACAACAGGCCGGCAGCCTGTCCAATCTGAGTGACCAGATCTGGTCATTTGCCGAGACAGCCCTCAACGAAACACAGTCCGTGAGAGTGCTGCATGACCACGCCGCGGCAGCAGGCTTTGACATAGAAAGCAATGTCGCCGGACTACCTACCGCCTTTATCGCCAGTTACGGTAGCGGACAGCCGGTGATCGGAATTCTGGGTGAGTACGACGCACTGCCAAGACTCTCCCAGTCGGCACAGCCCTATCGGGATGTACTGGAGCCCAATGAACCTGGCCACGGCTGCGGTCACAACCTGTTTGGTCCGGGCAGCCTGGGGGCGGCTATTGCGATCAAACAATTGATCGAATCCGGGAAACTTCAGGGCACCATCCGCTACTACGCCACTCCCGCAGAGGAATCCATTGGCGGTAAAACCTATATGGCAAGGGACGGAATTTTTGACGACCTGGATGTCGTACTGTCCTGGCACCCCAATGACATCAGTAAAATGGATGTCTCTGGCTCCCAGGCGATGGTCGAGACAATGGTGGAATTTCGCGGGCGGTCATCACATGCTGCATTCGATCCCTGGATGGGAAACAGCGCCCTGGATGGCCTGGAGCTGTTTACGCACTCATTAAACCTGTTGCGCGAGCACGTCAGACCGTCGGTGAGGATTCACTACTCGATAGTGGACGGCGGCGGTGCCCCCAACGTAGTGCCAGCAACTGCCAGCGCGGCGGTATGGATCAGGGATACGCAGTTGAGCGGCGTATTGCCGCTGTATGAAAGGATGAAAAGTATGGCTGAGGGAACGGCGCAGGCGGCTTCAGTAACCGCGGAGGTCATATTGATTGCCGGAACCTACGACATGTTGCAAAACAAGACGGCAGCCAAGCTGGTGCACGCGAACATGCAAACAATCGGCGATATCGATTTCAACCAGGAGGATCTGGATTTTGCCCATAAGTTGCAGCGGGCAATCGGCGTAGAAGAAGCAGGTCTGAATGGCCGCGCAGCGCCCCTGAACCTGAATCCGACTGACCTCACAGGGGGGTCAACCGATGTGGCCGACGTGAGTTGGGTGGTGCCCACGGTGGACGTGAATATCGCGACAGCGCCGGTGGGTATTCCCTGGCATTCCTGGGGTGTAGTCGCCGCCAGCCGCTCGAACTTCGCCCACAAAGGCATGCATTATGCGGCGAAGGTACTGGCTTCAACGGCCATTGATCTGTTCACTTCGCCGGAGAGCGTAACCGCTATTAAGGCAGAGTTCACTGAGGCTACCAAAGACTTTCGCTACCGCGCATATATCCCGGAGGGTCCCCCTCCCATTCCGGCTGCATCAGACGGTTGAGGGAGGGGGTGAACAGGTCCTAGGCTGGGTTCGCCGCCGCCAGGGTGGCGTTCAGGGTTGGGCTTGGACGCATCACCTTTTTTACCGTGTCACGCTTGGCGTGGTAGTAGCCGTCCAGCTGTGCGGGTTGTCCCTGTACCGCCGCCAACTCTTTAATGATGGCCTCTTCGTTCTCTTGGAGAGCCGCCGCCAGAGGGGCAAACTGCGCGCTTAATTCAGGATCTTCCGACTGCGCCACAACCGCTTCCGCCCAGTACAGCCCCAGATAAAAATGACTGCCGCGATTGTCCAGTTCTCCGGTTTTTCTCGAGGGGGATTTGTTGTTTTCCAGCAGTTTCCCAGTCGCTTCATCCAACGCTGTGGCCAGAATGGCCGCACGTTTGTTACCGGTCTTGATGCCCACATCTTCCAGTGAAACCGCCAGCGCCAGAAACTCTCCCAGGGAATCCCAACGCAAGTGGTTCTCCTCCTCAACCTGTTGCACATGCTTGGGGGCAGAACCGCCAGCGCCGGTTTCGTACATACCACCGCCCTTGAGCATTGGCACAACTGAGAGCATTTTGGCGGAGGTTCCCAACTCCAGAATGGGAAAGAGATCGGTCAGATAGTCACGCAGTACATTGCCGGTGACGGAAATGGTATCTCGTCCCCGGATCATTCTTTCCATACTGCGTCGGATGGCTTCATCGTAGGTCATGATGCGAATATCCAGTCCGGACGTGTCGTGCTCGGGCAGGTAGGCTTCCACTTTTTTGATCAGCTGGATATCGTGTGGCCGGTTCCTGTCTAACCAGAAAATAGCCGGCGTGTCAGACTGACGTGCCCGGGACACGGCCAGCCTCACCCAGTCGCGGATGGGTTCGTCCTTGGTCTGACAGGCGCGCCAGATATCACCTTCTTCAACGTCATGCTCAATCAGCACCGTACCGTCGCTATCGACCACGCGCATGATGCCGTCTTCTTGCTGCTCAAAGGTTTTGTCGTGGGACCCGTATTCCTCCGCCTTTTTCGCCATCAGACCAACATTGGGCACCGTGCCGATGGTTGCAGGATCAAAGGCACCATGAGTTTTGCAGAAATTTATCATCTCCTGATAAATGGTGGAGTAGGTACTCTCGGGCATGACAGCCTTGGTGTCCTTGGCCTTGCCATCAGGACCCCACATCTTGCCACCATTGCGAATCATGGCGGGCATGGAGGCGTCGACAATAACATCGCTGGGGACGTGCAGATTAGTAATCCCCTTCACTGAATCCACCATGGCGAGTTCAGGCCGCATTTCATAACAGGCGTGAATATCTTCTTCAATTTCCTCACGCTGCGACCGCGGCAGAGATTCAATCTTCTCGTAGACGCTGCTCAGACCATTGTTCGGATTGACACCCAGATGCTCAAACAACGCGCCATGCTTGTCAAAAACAGATTTGTAGAAAACCGTTACCGCGTGACCAAATACAATGGGGTGGGAAATTTTCATCATGGTAGCTTTTACATGCAGCGACCACATCACGCCGGAACTCTTGGCATCCTCCAGCGTTTCCTCCAGAAACGCTCGCAACGCCTTTGCGCTCATAAACATCGCGTCTATGATTTCGCCTGCCTCGACACTCAACTCTTTCTTCACGGTAACCGTGCCATCCTGTGCCACGTGCTCAATGCGCAGGTTGGATGCGTTCTCCATCGTGACCGACTGTTCCCGGGAGTAAAAATCACCGCCCCTCATGTAATCGGCGTGGGTGCGGGATGCCTTGCTCCAGGCTCCCATGCTGTGGGGAAACTTGCGGGCAAACTGCTTAACAGCAGCGGGGGCGCGACGATCAGAATTGCCCTCTCTGAGAACCGGGTTTACAGCGCTGCCGAGAACCTTTCCGTATCTCTCCTGCACGCTCTTGTCCTCGTCTGTCTGAGGGTCCTCCGGGTAATCCGGAACAGCGTAGCCCTGGTCTTGCAATTCGTTGACGCAGGCGATGAGCTGGGGGATGGAAGCGCTGATATTGGGTAGTTTGATAATGTTCGCATTGGGATCCTGCGTGAGCTCCCCCAGAAAGACCAGACCATCCTCTATTCGCTGCGACTCCTGCAGATATTCTCCAAAGGAGGAAAGAATCCGACCAGCGAGGGATATATCTGTAATTCTTACATCTATACCCGCTGCTGAGGTAAAGGTTCTGACTATCGGTAGTAATGAACAGGTTGCTAGGGAGGGAGCTTCGTCGGTCAATGTGTAGTATATGGTCTGGCTGGTTGGCATGTTGGCTCGTCTGCTAGTAATAAAGAGCCGGATATTTTACGCGTTCTCGGGCGATAGTTCGACATTACAGATCAATTGATTGAAATTTGCGGCGGCAACAGGCCCCACTAGCGCCGCCAGACTTCCTTTTGCACAATAGCATGGGTAGCATTTCCGCTTCTCATCGGACTCAGTGCAAAACCCTATAACTGCACCACAGGACAAACTGTATGACCAATCTACTCTCACCGCTCACCTTCAACCATGGATCGCCGATGAAGAATCGGTTCATGCTGGCACCGCTGACCAACTGTCAGAGTCACGCAGATGGCAGCTTGTCCGAAGACGAATTCCGCTGGTTAACCTACCGAGCAGAGGGCGGGTTTGGACTGACCATGACCTGCGCCGCTCATGTACAGCGCACAGGTCAGGGATTCCCGGGGCAATTGGGCGTGTGGAGCGACGATCACCTGCCTGGTCTGTCGCGGCTGGCTGGCGCCATCAAGAACCATGACAGCCTCGCGATCTGTCAACTACACCACGCAGGGATGCGATCGCCGGCTGACCTGATTGGCGAGACCCCCGCCTGCCCCTCGAACAATGAGCGCGCCGGCGCCCGCGGGCTCAGCCTGGAGGAAACCCGGCAGCTCATAGAAGATTTTGTTCAGGCTGCTGTGAGATCTGAACAGGCCGGCTTCGATGGCGTTGAGCTGCATGGCGCTCACGGCTACATCCTGTGCCAGTACTTCAGCGCCTCCATCAACCAGCGAGAGGACGAATACGGCGGCAGCATGGAGAATCGCTTTCGCATCCTATTTGAGATAATCGAAGGGGTCCGCGCTCGCTGCTCACGTGATTTCATTCTCGGTGTCAGATTATCCCCGGAACGTTTTGGTCTCCAAATGGCAGAAATCCTCACGGTAGCCCAGCAACTTCTACTGGATGACCGTCTGGATTTTCTGGACATGTCCCTGTGGGATGGCTTCAAGGAGCCCGTCGAGGAGGCCTACGCCGGCAAGTCACTCATCCAGCATTTCGCCACTCTTGATCGAGAAGGCGTACGCCTGGGCGTCGCGGGCAATATCCGCACCCCGGAGCAGGCAGAGCAGGTGCTGGCGGAAAACGTGGACTGGATCATGCTCGGTCGAGCCGGGATACTGAATCACGATTTCCCCGCCCGCTATGCGGAAAACCCCCGTTTTGAGGCCGTCACCATACCGGTTTCCCGGGACCATCTTCGGGAGGAGCGTCTGAGCGAGGGCTTTATTGAGTACTTTGGAGGTACCTGGCCGGAAGCTATCGCTGACTGACGGAAACCGTTACGGGGCCTGGCTCGTAAGCTGTGTCCCCCGTGCTTCAGATTTTTCCCACACGCGCAGATAGGCCTCGGCTGACTTGAATAGTGGCTCCAGATCCTCATCGGTAACCCCGTCGCGGCGCACATCCTCTATGAGTTCTGCCACCTGCCCCAGATGTCGCATGCCCTCGGTATTGAAATCCAGCAGCCCGTCGCCCAACCGCGGTTGATCAAAGGTTACATCCCCTGCAAATGAGGTAAACGGATAAGTAATGCCCTCATCGGTCTGGGGTTCACTGCATACGCTATTTTCGCCAAACCTCGGACTACCGGGGGATCCGGCAAACCCGTTTAGGTCAAAGCCGAAACCTTCGGATGGAAATGCGCCCACGTCTCGCATCAGTTGCAGTCGCGCCTGAAAGCCGTTATCGGTAGTCGAGGGCTCGGTGGCGGAGTGACAGCGGCCGAAATTGAATTTGGACATACCACCCAGTTCGTAGAGCAGACCGTTGTTGTTACGCCCGTGGGTACCCATTGCGGGATAGTCGTTTTTGACCATTATCTCGTAGGCCTGCTGATAGCTCTTGCGGGGAAAGTGATCCACTTCCAGCACCATTCCCCGTTTCATTATCTCCCCGATCAGAAACTCTCCCAGGAGAGTAAGCCCATGATTCTGGCAATACTCGCCATCGACGGGTCCACCCACAAAGAGACCCAAATTGGCCAACATGACATTGATGGGTTCCGCTCCGAACTGACTCACGTCGATTGGCGGTTGTGACGCAAACTCTTGTCGCGGCTGATTGAAAGTGGAAAAGCTTATGCCACCACTATCGAATCCGCCTCTGAACGTGAGCAGATCCGGCTCACATTCAACGAGATTACCCAGGTGGCCGGTGTGCAGGAAATTACCTATTTCAATAATACCCCGATGTCCGTCGCCCGCCGAAAATGCATTATCGTATTTGTGTACGGGGAACAATACACGAACACCGCGTTCGTGGTATTGATCCAGTTTGGCGACTACGTCCTCCTCCGTACAGGCCTGAAACTCACCAAAGGGAACCAGATAACAGTCGAACAGGTCTGAGGTTTCAATGCCCAGCACCACAGCCATGTTTCCTGCTTTTATCTGTTCTCTGGCTTCCTCGGGGCTGAATACTATGCGGAACCATCCTTCTCCCGGACCACCAGACAGCGCATCTATATAGCGTTCCAACGCGTAGGTTTCCTCAAGGATGCGATCAACCGCGACCATATCGTTACAATCAAAACGCTGGGGTTGCGCGCCAATTCCAACTACCAGTTGGCACAGCACCTCGTTGGTCGTGGCATGTTGCACCAGCAACCGCAAGCCACCCAGGTAGGCACGTTCTATCCATTTGTAATACTGCACCTGATGGGTAGAGCTGCTGACAGCATTGGGCCAGGAGGTAAATACCGGATAACCCTCTGTATCGTGAGTTTTTTCCGGTAACTCCCCGGAGACCAGTGCCGGCACCAGGGCCGTAATCGAACCCTCGGATCCACCCAGCGACCCCCCCATAAAATCTTTGCGTCCATCCTCACCATGGACCAGATCACAATCGGGTAAGGCGTGCTCTACACCGAGGGGGTGAAACGGTGCGCCATGAAAAACACCCCCGCCACCAAAAGCGAGATTAGTAAATAGATGGGAGTGGGAGTCCACAAACCCGAATACCGACCCGTCCTCAAACTCAGTAAAGGTAACTTCACCGCGAGCATCCAATGACAGCTCCGGAAATTCTGCACACGCAGTCTGCGCTGACAGTTCAATCAGCGCGGTCTCTTCTTCCGGCGCAAGTTGGCTGCTGGCGGAGAGCCATAAATCGGATTGGATATGTTGCAGTTTGAACAGACCATTCTCTGCCGCCTGCAGTAACCACTCTCCCTCAGACTGCATGCGATCCTCGATCACAACCTGCCCATCAATCTCCCGGGTATCGGAAGCCAGCGTTTCCTGGCGACCCAACACCTGTTCTGCAGCCGTCAAATAGTGTCCGTCTTCAGCGTATAAAAGGTAGGTACCGAGGTCGGTGGGGCGAAAGCGGAACTGAGTGGCGCCTTCCACCCCCGTGTCTATCCACTCGAAGGATGCGCCCGCACTGTTCGCCGCCAGATACTGTCCGGACGCCTGCAGAGAAAGAGCATAGCAACCGTTGGCCGCAGCAAATACCGACGCTTCATCCGCCGGAACTGGTGTCATCTCAACCGGCTGAACCATATCAACTGGTTCAGCGGTGTCGTCCTTACTGTCACTGCAACCCACCAACCCCAATACGATCACAAACAGCAACCTATGGACAAAGGACATAAAACATTCTCCGCAACATCATGTACATGACTATTAAGGGTTTCGGGTAATATCGCCAACATGTACCCCAGCCAAAGATAGCACGCGGTCAAGCTCTGCACAGCAACCCGATCAAGGTAGCCCCCAGGTCGCTGATCACGACACCGTGGCGAATTCACGTTCTTTTCACAAAACCCTCTGTACACTGTGGGCAATCAATTCGGTGAAATCACAACCATGAAACAGCTGACGACCTTACTTATCGCCGCTTTCGGCAGCATTACGTTACTGCTTTTGATAGCGTTCAGCTGGCCCCTGACAGCGCCCCCCGTCCTCGAAGCACCCACCGATATCCTCATACGAGAGGTCGGCATCATTGATGTCGCAACCGGCAACTTCGTGGCAGACCACGATGTACTTATCAGAGAGGGAGAAATCACCGAAATCAGCCCCCATCGCATCACTGTGGAAAGGCGAGATTTGCTGGAGATTGATGGCTCGGGAAAATACCTGATACCGGGTCTCTGGGATATGCACACCCACTCCAATACTTTCTCGCCGCGCTACCAGCACCCGTTATTTGTTGCCAATGGAGTATTGGCAGTCAGGGACATGTGGGGGTGTATGTCGGAGCCGGACAGTTTTATTGCCTGCGCAGACGTTAGAAACAGCTGGCGCACAGCATTGGAAAGTCACACTGCAATACCGCCCCGCTACTTCGGCGTGAGCAGCTTCCAGGTGAATGGGGGTACCGAGGTTCCCTCGGGCTACCCAGACAGGTTTCGCGCCGATACAGTCGAAAAGGCTCGCTCACTGGTTGCCTATTACGCCGATGCCGGTGCTGATTTCATCAAGCCCTATGCCCGCCTTTCACCCGAGGTCTACCGCGCTCTGGCGGAGGAGGCAGCAGCCCGGGGAATGACAATGCAGGGGCACAGGCCGCTGGCGGTTTCGCTTCTGGAATTGATTGCGGCGGGACAGCGAAGTATTGAGCATGGCCGCCCCTTTCTATTTGAGTGCTTCGCTGGTGCGGCGGATTTCAGGGCATCCCGGGACCCGGTGGCCGCCTACACCCCCGAGTTACAGCAACGGCTGATTGCAGAGTATGACCCTGAGCTGTGTGGACGGCTGATCAAGGCGTTGGCAGCTTCGGAGACCGCATGGACGCCAACACTGCAAACCATGCGGATGGGTGCCCTCGCTGACAGCCCGGAGCTACGCCAGGACGATCGATTAAAATACATTCCAGTGCTGTTCAAGACCCTCTTCTGGAATCCCGATGCCGATCGTAAAGCGAATGAAATACGAGCCGCCCGGCAGGGAAACGTGCACCAGCGGTTGTACAACCTGGCGTTACAGCAGGTAGGGCAGGCACACCGCGCCGGCGCAACAATATTGGTGGGCACCGACGCCTTTGACTCCTTTGTCTATCCCGGATTCAGTCTCCAAGATGAAATGGAAGCACTGGTGCACGCCGGCCTGACCCCGGCGGACACGCTGCGGGCGGCCACCCTGACGGCAGCGCAATTCATGGGGGTAGCATCCCGTTTTGGAACTGTGGAGATCGGCAAAGCAGCTGATCTGGTCATGCTCGACGCCAACCCACTGATCGATATAAATCATACCCGGGCCATCTCAGCCGTTTTCTACAACGGGCACCATCTGAATCGCAATTACCTGGACAGTCTATTGGCCTTCGCTGAGACCCAGGCCAGCAGCCTGGGGAGCAATCTCCGCATTCTCTGGAGTGCTCTGAACAGTCCCCTGGTGCGGGTGCAGTTTGCAGATTAGTACAGCGTTCAAATTCGTCTAAATAAATTAGGTCCAGGGCTCTAAAGGCCGCGTATATACTTGGGACAGTTTCAATCATCGGCATTGCCGTTCCCGCCGCAGAACAAACACGAGGGCTGACGTGAACAACACCAATCTTGAGCAACGGTTTTTCCGGGCGCTGAACAAAAGGGTAGAACCATTACTGCTGAACGGAAGCGCAGCCTCCGGGACATCCCCTGTAAGTCTGGTTCTACTGGAGACCACGGGCTACAAGTCCGGACAGCAACGCAGAACACCGGTCTGGAGCCTGCGACTAGGTTCCACCCGGCTCATTGGTACAGCCAGAGGAGATCAATCATTCTGGATAAAAAACCTGTACGCGATACCTGGTGTGTCCTATATGATAGGCGGTACTCGGCAAGAGGCAGAGGCGATCGTTGTAGCGCCGGATTTCGACAACCTGAACGACTGGAATCTGGGCGCGCTGTTTGGGCCTTTGGCCAATATACTGAAACGATTTGTGGGCCGGGGCTGGGCCTTCGCCATGCTCGTACCTCGTCAGGGAATGTAGAATACCACCGCAAAGTATTATCACGGAGCACTCCGCATGATCGAATACCATGACCCCGAGGGACAGGTCGGTGTAGACACGACCCCATACACCCTGTCTACCCCCGTCAGAGACGCCACAGGCATCAACATCGCGTTACTCGCCAACGGATTTCCGGATTCAGAGAAGTTTCTGGCCGAGCTGGCAACGGTCCTGCAGGAGGAGGCTCCGGGCATAACCGCCCTGCCCTATAACAAGAGCAATGCCTCGGTCCCAGCAGGTAAACCCCTGCTCAATGAAATAAGCAAGGAGTGTTCGGCGGCGATCTCCGCCTACGGTCACTGAGGATCCTGCACCACCGGCACCGTGCGTGACGGTATCAATCTCGCCAAACTGGGCATACCCGCGGTAGCACTGGTGACCGAGGCGTTCTGGGCCCAGGGTGATTTCGTGGCGGAATCCCTGGGCATGCCGGATATTCCCCGCATCGAGTTACCTCATCCGGTTGCTGGCAGTGGCACGGAGAACATGCGTCGGGTCGCCCGTGGGATTGCCTCACACGTGATAGATGCGTTGGAGTCCGGCAATGGCTGATCTGTTGTCAGCGGTGGACGAAGAGTCCGCCCTGGAGGAACTCCACCAGCGGGGCTGCACCGATGGGCTACCGGTGATCATTCCCACTCCAGAGCGTGTACAACGCATGATTCTGGCATCCGGCCAGGATGGTGATATGACACTGGGTACCATGGGACCGGGGCATGGCATAGCAACCATTGAAAAGGTGGCAGTCGCCGCGGTTATGGCGGGTTGTAAACCTGATTACATGCCCGTGGTACTGGCAGCGGTCAAAGCGGTCATAGATCCGGTGTTTGATCTTACGGAAATGCAAGCCACCACTCACTGCACTGCGCCGCTGATCATCGTGAACGGTCCAGCGCGCCACAGCTGCGGACCCATCGCCAGCGGGTACGGTGTGTTGGGACCAGGTCATCGGGCGAATGCATCAATTGGTCGTGCACTCAGGTTAGCCATGATCAATATAGGCAAGGGCCGCCCCGGGTCTTCTGATATGGCGCTCCACGGGCACCCGGGGAAATTCACCTATTGCCTGGCAGAAGACGAAGAGAACAGCCCTTTCCCTCCCCTGCATCAGGATCTGGGGTTCAACGTCGAGGACAGCGTAGTAACCGTAATCGGGGCGGAGGCTCCGCACTCGGTTATCTATTCCGGAGACGCCGACGATCCCGAGCACTACAAGTCTTTACTGGCCATGTTGGCCATCGGCCTGGCAAACCCGGCCACAAACAATGCGATTCTCACCGGCGGTACGGCAACTGTGGTGCTCAACCCCGAACACGCCGACATTTTGCATAAAGCTGGTTTGACCCGGCAGGACATCGCCCGGGAACTCTGCGACCGCTGTGTGATGGATGGTGCAGAGATGGCGCGCCTGATGCCCGGATTTGCTGGAGAGAACCCCAAACCCCGCCACGCCTTTAAAGACCCCTCGCAAATTCTCGTTTTGATGGCCGGCGGCAGTGGGCTTTACTCCATGGTCATGCCCTCCTGGTGCGCAGGTACCCATGCCAATTCACCTTCCAGCGTGGTAGTAGAAGCTGACTTTTTCTGTGAAATTCCCGGGCTCGCGGCCCAAATCTGAGGAGACAACCATTGGATCTGGCCTACGGACCTGAATATCAGGCATATCGCCAACAAGTGCGCGACTTTCTTGAATCCAGCAAAGAGCACTGGCCGCTGCGGTCCGGACTGGGCAAGCCCAACGCTGAGTTAAGGCGCTGGCAATCCATGCTCATAGAGCGCGGGTATACCGCCAGGACCATTCCCAAGGAATATGGAGGCTACGGCGGCGAGCCGGACATACTCAAATCCAGGATCACAGCCGAGGAATTCACCCGGGCCGGTGCACCCGGTGGCCTGGCAGGACAAGGTGTATCAATGCTGGTGCCCACACTTCTGGACATGGGCACCGATGAGCAAAAACAGCAGTGGATTCCCAAAACGTTGAGCGGCGAAGTGTTGTGGTGCCAGGGCTACTCCGAGCCGGGTGCGGGATCAGACCTGGCCAGCTTGCAAACCAGGGCAACAGAAGACGGCGATGACTTCATCATCAACGGCCAAAAAATCTGGACCAGTACGGCCCATGAAGCCGATATGATCTTCTGCCTGGTGCGCACCGAGCCCGATGCACCCAAACACCAGGGCATATCCTATCTTTTGTTCCCCATGGACACGCCGGGGATTGAGGTCCGGCCACTCAACACCATGACCGGACTGGCGGAATTCAACGAGGTGTTTTTTACCGACGTCCGGGTACCCAAATCCAGTATCGTCGGTGAACGAGGCCAGGGCTGGCTGGTCGCCAATGCCACCTTAAAGCACGAGCGCGGCATGCTCGGAGATCCAAACACTGCTGGCACCAGACTCAGTCTGATAATCAAGTTGATGCAGGAAGAAACCGTAGACGGCTCCTCGCTGATGGAAAACCCGGTCTTGCGGGATCGTCTGCTGCGGCTACAAAGCCAGGTGCTGGCCATGCAATTCAACGGCCTGCGCCTGTTGTCCTCCTCAATCAAAGGCGAAAGTGCAGGAATTGCAAGACTGATCGTCAAACTTCAGGGCTGTGAGCTCAACCACCAACTCGCCGCACTCGCCATCGACTGTTACGGCGAACTCGGTATTCTGTATCATGGCAGCCCGCGCCTGCGGGCCAGGGGAAACTGGCAACGCCAATACATGTTTGACCTGGGTCTCATCATTGGTGGCGGCACCGCACAGATTCAGAAAAACATTATTTCCGAGCGCGGCCTGGGCATGCCACGCGAACCAAAACCGGCATCCCCCGCTGTAAAAAGCATGGCGGGCTCCTGACATGGAATTTGGACTGACCGAAGAACAAACCATGCTGCAGCAGAGCATTGACCGTTTTCTGCAGACGAACTGCCCTCTGGATCGGGTACGTGAATTGACGGAAGATGGGGCAGTACATGACACAGAAACCTGGCAGGGGCTTACCGATCTCGGGGTGACCGGTTTGATCGCTCCAGAGCAGTATGGCGGACTTGGAATGTCTCTGTTGGATGCCATGCTGGTGCAGGAAATGCTGGGGCGTCACGTCACGCCGGTGGCATTTACCGCGACCAGCGTATTGGCCGCGCTGGCCATCAGCCGAGCCGGTACCGAGGAACAAAAAGCTAGCTGGCTACCCGGCATTGCCGATGGCAGTCTGCAAATCGCCGTCGCTCTCAGCGAGCAATCCGGCGCCCGGGACAATGCCGGTCTTGTCTTTGAAGATGGCACCCTTTCCGGGCATGTGCTGTTTGCACTGGGCGCACCAGAAGCACAAGTCATCCTGGTCAACGGCCCCGATCACTCCCTGTTTGCGGTGCAGGCAGACGCCCCCGGCGTCGAACGCCAGGCACTGCGCTCTATTGATGACACCCAGGTGATCGCGGAATTCAGCTTCTCCGAAACACCAGCTACGCAACTGCAGGCAGACCAGGCATTGCTGGACCAACTGGTGGACGCAGGCAGAGTGATGCTCGCGGCAGACACTCTGGGCGCAGCCCAGCATATGATTGAAAAAGCGGTGGACTACGCCAAGGATCGCAAGCAGTTCAATCGTGTTATTGGCAGTTTTCAGGCGGTAAAACATATGTGTGCTGAAATGGCTGCTGAGCTGGAACCCTGTCGATCGCTGGTCTGGTACAGCGCACACGCCTTCGATGATATCCCGGATGAAAGCCGTTTACTCGCATGCCACGCCAAAGCTCACCTGGCTGAAGTGGGACGATTTGTCGCTCGCACTGCGACAGAGGTCCATGGCGGCATGGGCTTCACAGACCTGATGGGTTTACACTACTGGTTCAAACGTATCGGCTTTAATCGCCAGATATTGGGTTCACCAGAGCGCGCTCGGGAAGACGCAGCCAGAATTCAGGGCTGGATTTAATTCTCAAATTTGCGTCGTAACTAAACACACAGATTTGTATTTCAAAGGGCAGACAAAGGTCTGTTTCATTGCACCGGTGGTGCGTAACTGGAGGAAGTAACAATGTTCAGCCATATCATGGTAGGTGCCAACAGCATCGAAGAATCAAAAAAGTTCTACGACGAAGTTCTGGGCACGTTGGGACATGAACCCGGAGTGATTGATGACAAGGGACGGTGTTTTTACTTCACCGAAACCGGCATCTTTTCCATCAGTGTTCCCATTAATGGAGAACCAGCCAGTGCAGGCAATGGCAGTACCGTAGGTTTTGCCGTCGCCGGTCCAGAGGAAGCCAATGCCTGGCACGCCGCAGGCCTCGCCAATGGCGGAACTACCTGTGAAGATCCGCCCGGCGAGCGCGAAGGGGCGGCGGGCGTTTTGTACCTGGCGTACCTGCGGGATCCCGCAGGTAACAAGATATGTGCACTGCACCGAGTGCGCTGATCACGCACATCACAGCCGCCAAGGCTAGCCAGCCGCTTGTTTCGCGGCCACATTATTCTGGGTAGGTAGGCTCAGGCGGCCGTGTTCGAAGTGAATCGAATTCCCGCCTGACCTTTTTTAGCTCCACCTTCATTTGTTGCAGAACCTTTGGATGTCGGTCCGCCAAGCTATAGGATTCTCCATCCACGCCCTGCGCGCTGAACAACAAATCATAAGAGGCGGCAAATCCCGGCAGCTGATCAAATTTTTCGAACGCGCCTATGCTGCCGGTGTAATAACTATTGGTCAGAAACTTCCAGTGTTGATCTCGTACACCGACTACCGCTTCGTTATTGAAATAGTAAAAATAGCGCTCCCACACCTCGGCTTTATCCTCAAACAAAGGCATCAAACTCACGCCATCAAGAATGTCGGCCCGGGGCAGGATGCCTAGAAAATCAGCGACTGTGGGCACCAGATCAAGTCCAACCACCAGTTTGTCGCTATGTTGGGCTGGCTCTATAACCGCCGGCCAGCTCGCCACAAAAGGCACCCGGTAACCCCCTTCCCAGGAATTGCCTTTCCCACCCTTCAAGCCTCGAGTACTGCCTTCAAAAAACGGTCCGTTGTCACTGGTGAAAACTACCAGTGTGTTAGCCAGTAGTCCGTGGGTTTCCAGCGTTTCGAGAATTTTCCCGGTGCTCCAGTCAATTTCCTCCACCACGTCACCGTAAACGCCCGCATTGGATTTTCCCGCAAAATCCTCAGACGCGAACAGAGGAATATGAGGAAAGGTATGGGCGAGGTATAGAAAGAACGGTTGTCCCGCGTTCCTGGTAATGAAGTCTGTGGCGGCCCTGGTGTATCGCCGGGTCAGCGATCGCTGCTGTACGGGTTGTTCGATTTTCCGCTCGCCGTCGTACAGCGCGAAGTCATTCATGTCGTTGCTATGGGGGACACCGTAAAAGTAGTCGAAACCGTGCTTGAGAGGTAAATGCTCCGGGAATCTACCCAGATGCCACTTGCCCACCATGCCCGTCTGATAGCCAGCGCGTTTGACCAACTCAGCCAGGGTTTCCTCCACCATGGGCAGACTGCGTTGATCCCGCGCCCCAATAACTTTCCAACCCAGCCCCGACCGCATGGGGTAGCGCCCGGTCAGTAAACCCGCGCGCGATGGCGTACACACATTGGCACTGGCATAACCATTGGAAAACACAACACCGGATTTGGCCAGAGCGTCAATACGAGGGGTGAGTATCTGAGTCGCGCCGTATGCTCCTATATCGCCATAGCCCATATCATCAGTGAGAATGACGACAATATTGGGACGAGTGTCTGATGCGGCTTGAACAAAATTCGCCAGCAACGCGATGAAAAACGTCAGCACCTGGGCAAGCACCCTGCCTCTGGTCGAGCAGCCAACTCTGGCGCTGTGATTCGCTTGCATCTGACACTCCACGTTCAAACTTCCCGGGCCGTCATCATGCCCTCGTAGACGGCTTCCTCCGCCGACCGCGGACTGAGGCAATCGCCGATCAGGTGCGTTTCAATCCCTTTCTCCAACAACACCGCTTCCAGCTCAACTCTGGGCTTGTGACCCTGGGCCATCACCAGTGTATCGACCTGTTCACAGACAATGGGTTCACCGCTACCGTTGTGATGAAAGTAGACATCCTCCCCCGCTGCGCCGAACAATCGCGCATAGGGAATGACCTCGATACCCAATTTGTGCATTCGTCCGGCCCAGTAGGTACGTAAATACAATTGTAGATTCTGACCGATATTTTCGCCGTTTATACACAGCCTCACCGCACAGCCATCGCGGGCAAGTTTTTCAGCGCATCCAACACCGACCCAGTCACAGCGCCAATCGGCGATCACCACGTTTTTACCCGGCGTAACCTCGCCACGCAGCACCTGCCAGGCATCAACCACAGATACGTCATCGGACATTTCCATGTGCAAATCTGCATCCGGCCGAAAAGGAATGGCTCCGGTGGCGAGTATCACAACCTCAGGATCGATCTCATCGATCACGGATGCTGTAACGGTGGTTTTCAAACGCAGCTCAACACCCGCCCTCTCCAGCTCCCGCCGCAGATTATCTACGATTCCACCGAACTCAGAGCGATTCGGAATCAATTGTGCCAGCAAGGCCTGACCACCCGGTTGCGATGTAGCTTCGCACAACACGACGCTGTGGCCGCGTTCCGCCGCGACGCTGGCTGCTTTCATACCGGCAGGGCCGGCACCGATCACCAGAACTCGCCTTGTAGTTTGCGCTTGGGGGTGTGTACCCAGCTGCAACTCCCGACCACTGAGCGGATTCTGTATGCAGGTGATGGGCTCCCCCATATGATAGTGACCAATACAGGCCTGATTGCAGCCGATACAGGCCCGAATATCTTCCCCACGATTGGTGCGCGCCTTGTTCGGCATCTCCGGATCAGAAATCATCGCCCGGGTCATACCACACATATCCGCTTGACCATTGGCGAGAATTTGTTCGGCTAATTGGGGTTGATTGATACGGCCGGCAACCATCACCGTCTTGTCGGTCACTTGTCGGATACTTCCCGCCGAGGGCGCGGTATAGCCGTGTTCAATCTCCATCGGGGGAACCACATGAATGGATCCCCCGGGCCCCATCATTGACCCTACTGTCACGTTGATAAAATCGAGTTCAGGCTCCTGATCCATACGCTGACAGATTTTCAGCCAGGCGGCGGTATCCAGCCCGTCGGGTTCGTGCTCATCGGCCGAAATACGCATTCCCAGTACCTTGTCGGGCCCAATAGCCACTCGCGTAGCCGCGATGCATTCAGCGACAAACCGAAAGCGGTTCTCATCAGTACCGCCATACTGGTCGTCGCGAAAATTAGTCTCTGGATTCAAAAACTGTGCCATCAGCATGCCGTGGCTGGCGACCAGTTCTACACCATCAACCCCGGCTTCCACGATACGTCGGGCAGCTTGCGCGAAGGCCTGCACAATAATCTGAACATAATCCGTACTCATCACCCGTGGCATGCAGTGAAACCGATGATCAGGTACCAGGGAGGGTCCATGGGGTACCTGCAATCTGCCTTCGTGGGAGTATGCGATCCGACCGCCGTGGTTGAC
Source organism: uncultured Halieaceae bacterium (assembly GCA_938074045.1). Lineage (GTDB taxonomy): Bacteria > Pseudomonadota > Gammaproteobacteria > Pseudomonadales > Halieaceae > CALJGI01. The sequence goes on along the minus strand of CALJGI010000006.1, from coordinate 164,538 downwards.
CTGGGCGAATACCTTGCACCCATGCCTGTGAACCGCCTCCGCCACCATTCGGTAACCGGGGATACAATCATCCGTACTCGCATCGATGTAATAGCTTGCTGATACATCATCGCTGTAAGGACGGGATGACTCCATAATGATCAACCCCGCGCCGCCCCGCGCTCGCGCCTCGTGATAGGCAGCCATCCGAGCTCCCGGGGAGCCACCCTCAGCCATAATGGTCTGGTGCCCGGTGGAATAAATGCGATTCCGAATCTCCAGATTCCTGATCGTGTGAGGTGTAAACAGGTGTTGATAGACCAAGTGGATTCCCCTGTGTTCAGGCTGTATTGATTGTCACGTTACATGGGTCTATAGGCCGGGTGACCAGCGTTATCGATCTGTAAGGTGTTCAGCACAAAGCCACTGTCCGCCAGGCCTTGCAAGCCGTCGGGAAATCCGTGTGCCCAATCAGCAATATAGGCTCTTTTCGAGATTCGCCATTCGCCCCCGCGTTTCGAAAACTCGTCGAGGTAACGTCCACCGAACAACGTGTCATGGATTTCCCCCGCTTCAGATTCAGTACTGCCTACCGTCAGTCCGTAGCACTCACTTTTTGCGCTATCGCCACTGACTTCTACCAGGATACCTGTGCAGATATGCCAGCGTCGCGCAGAGGCTCCCTCTACCTGCATCACCAACGGTACCCAGTCCTCGCCGCTGCCTTTGAAAAACCCGTAGTCGATTTCTGCATCCGGCCAGAAGCACGTCTGCTGCCCCTCTGCATCCAGCCAATCCAGCGTCCGCCCGTAACGCAACAGCACGTCTTCGCAGGCCTTGCGATCCAACAGTTCCTGTAACTGCTCGTTCATAGGGCTAACTCCTTCATCTCAATTTATCCCTAGATTCTTTTCATTGATCACCTTAGCCACCAAAACCCGTGACAAGTTGATTGTTTAGCAAACCATCGATGCGTCCCCGCATCACATTCTTCCATTCGGGATGGGTGAGTATCCAGAAATCATTGCTGTGTATAGCGTCTACAATCATCCCCGCCACACGCGCAGGTTCGATTCCGGCTCCAACTATCGCCCCCGCCATTTCCTTAAAAGCTTCATCCGTTTCCGAGGGCGCAGCATCTTGTACACCGGTGGCCAATCGGTTGCGATCACTCTCGCAGATGCGAGTCTGAACCGCACCCGGGCATAACACCGACGCACCGATAGCCAGGTTTTCCTCATCCAGTTCCATGCGCAGAGTTTCTGTCAACGCCACCACGCCAAATTTAGCCACGCTGTAGGGTGCAATATGGCCGGATGCCTGCAACCCATTAGTCGATGCCGTGTTAATGAAGTGTCCTTCTCCGGCCTGTTTCACCAGCGGTAAAAATATACTGACGCCATAAATAACACTCCACAAATCAACTCCCAGAACCCACTGCCAGTCAGCGTCGGTCAGTTCCTCCAACTTGCCGGCGCGAACCACCCCGGCATTGTTGTGCACGATATTCACCTGACCATAAGCGGCCATGCTTTGGTCCGCCAGCTGCTGTACCTGTTCGCGCTGGCTGACATCCGTTTTGACACCCACCACATCGTGCCCAGCCCGCTGCAGCGAATCCACCGTTGCATCAAGGGCATCGGCCTGAATATCGGCCAGAACGACCTTCATCCCCTCTTGGCAAAATCGGGTTGCCGTCGCCAGACCAATCCCGCTGGCCGCCCCGGTCACCACCGCTACCTTCCCTCGCAATTCCACTTCGGTCAGCTCCTGTTTTCAGTCCCGAATGCACCGCACTGGCCGCTGTTCCAGCCACGTAATCCCATGGCTATCATAGCCCTTTGGGTTGCCTGATAGCCACGCCGTAAAACAGGCGTGATAAGCTCTATAAAAGCCGGAGCGCAGAGAGACGGAATGACGGAAAATGGACCACAGCGCGTTCTGATAGCAGGCGCTACCGGATACCTCGGCAAATTTGCCGTTTTGGCATTCAAGAGAGCGGGCTATCACGTCCGCGTACTTACCCGGGATGAGGACCGCCTCTACCTGCCCGGCCCATTTACTGCTCCTGCGCTATCCCGGGAGGACATGGATGAAGTCTTCGTGGGTAAAGTGGCCGAGCCCGAGACGCTGAAAGGATTGATGGTCGATATTGACTGGGTGTTCTCCAGCGTTGGCATTTCCCGGCAGCGGGATGGGCTGACCTTCGAACAGGTCGACTACCAGTGCAACAGAAACCTCATCGATCTTGCCACGGCTGCAGAGGTAAAGGGTTTTACTTACGTTTCCATGCAGGGAGCCGAGAACATCATGCAGCTGGCCATCACCCAGGCTCACGAAAAGGTTGTCGCCGAGCTACAGCAATCCGGGTTGCAGGTTCGCATCGTGCGACCCTGCGGCTATTTTTCGGACATGGGTGCCTTGTACGATATGGCAAAGAGCGGCAGGGCCTACCTGGTCGGGGATGGCAGCAACAAAATGAGTCCCATCCACGGCGCTGACCTGGCCCGTGTCTGCGTTGAAACAACTGAGGGAGAGAAGCTGGAGGTGGAGGCCGGCGGACCCGACATAATGACGCAGCGCGAAGCGGCCTTGCTGGCCTTCGATGTGGTGGGGAAACCCGCCAAAATCACTGTTATTCCGATATGGCTGGCCCGCGGTCTGGTGCAGCTGATAGGCCTGCTATCGACTCAGTTTGGCGACCTGGCAGAATTTATCGTCACCGCCGGGGAAATCGATGGGGTCGGGCCACCCCGGGGAAAGATGACCCTGCAGGAATACTTTATGGAGTTACATGCCGCTGCAGATCTGCCAACAGGCGCTTCCTGATCACATTGGTCCATACGGCGTAACCATTGACGTTCAAGTGAAGCCCATCAAAGACATAATTGTCCGGGTTCGGCTCGCCGTTATGCAGTAGCAAGGGACCGGTGTCTATGTAATGCAAACCGGACTCCGACGCTATGTACTCCGCGATCATGGCATTGGTGGATTGAGCGTGTTCCCATACCGACCAACGAGACGGCGAGGGTGTGATCGCTATGTAGTAAATGGGCACTGAGCTGTGCACTTGCCAGATATTAGACACCAGTTTGCGATAATCCTGCAGCAGTTCAGAAGAGGGCTTAACCTTACCCGGCACAATGTCGTTGGTACCGACAAAAACCACAATCGCCGCTGGTGCTTCGGCGGCAACCAGGCGGCTTGCATAATGCACGGCATCTCCCATTTTTGCCCCGCCAAATCCTCTTCTGATAACTGGCAGGGGCGCCATATCATCAGCCAGGGAGCGCCACAGTCGGATACTGGAGCTTCCGGTAAAGATCACCGATCCCACGGGGCCAGCGGTACTGGCCTCCAAAGCCCGGATATCATCCTCCCAGACCGTGGGATCATCGGACTGTGCCTTTTCCATCTCGTCGTAGACCTGACAGGCAGGCCACAGGCTGAGCAGCAGTAATATGCCAACTACAACCAGAACTAATCGCAGATATCGATTCATAGGGATCTGTATGTCAATGATCTGATCCAGGAGAGATACGGCATCTTTTCAAAGACTCCGAAAATGTGCAATTCATCATCGGTAGCCATGGTGGGTCTCATGATGCAATAAACCCTCAAACCAAACCAACAAATAACTTGATTCACCGCTGAGATTACCAGAGAGTAAATGACCAGACTGCGACCAACGTGCCTGAGGAAGAGGACTGTGAATAGGCAGATGGGAGGTTATCATTTGGCTGGGCCGGCAAAATGCTGCATGGCAACACTGCTCATCATGAACTTCCTCGGCTGCTCGACGACCACCAAGGAAGATACACTAGCCATCGACAAGGTAACGCAATTGACAGTCCCCTACCTCTGGCTGAAAGACATCGACAGGGAATATGACCTGGCAACGAAGCAATTCGTGGACTATCGGTTTAACCTCCCTGAGGCAAAGCAGGAGGTTGCGTCGCTGGACGAAAACACCCTGCTGCTTAGTCGCCCTAGAGGTGAAGGCAGCGTAACCAGGCTACCCGCGCACCACCTCGCTGCCGGTACGCGATACCCCTTTTGCGGAATCTAAAGTCTCGCTTGAAATAGACACCGAAGAAACCGGGGTGTTTGTTGAGCGCTTTGAAGCCTCGACGGCACACAACTCACGTTGGTCCAGGCCCGGTCTTTTTTTAAGCAGGAGAGATACCATGTCAGCCGCGATGGCGAACTGACCAGGTTACCCGCGCCGCTAATGTCGGCGCTAAAAAGTTTTCACGATAGCGAGGCACTGATCGCGCTGACTGAACCATGGAGTATAACCACCAAAGCAGGGGAACAATCCTTTCCCAGCGGCAGCCTGATTTCCTACTCGCTCAGCGAAGCCCATGCCGGAGAGACCCCGAGCAGAATTCACACGGTTTATGCGCCGGATCCCAATAGCGCGTTGCAGGATGTCGCAACTTCAGCACATGCAGCGTACATAGCCGCCTCAGAAAATGTTGCCAGTACAATCTATCGCGCTACCTTTGCAGCGGAGGGCTGGTCGCTAACGCCAGTTGAACTCCCCCTACCAGGCCCTGACCCCCGAAGCCACCTACCCCAGGGCCTACATTTGCACCTCCACCCGGGACGATCGCCGTCATCCCGGCCACGCGCAAAAATTTGTTGCTCGATTACAGGAGCAAGGTCATGATATGTACTATTATGAACGCATAGAGGGTGGCCATTTGGCGGGGGGCAATCTGGCACAGGCAGCTGAGAGCGTAACGCTACAATACGCCTATTTTCGGAGTCAATTAGGCGGCCCAGAATCCACTCAAAGCACTCACCTATCACCCAAATGACCCTACTACTCACTTATCTGTTCATCGCCATCGGCATTTCCTTTCTGTGCTCCGTGCTGGAGGCGGTGTTATTGTCGATTACCCCGGGATATGTTGAAAGCCAACTGCAGCATAAACCGGTACGCGCAAAGGCGCTGAAAACCGTTCGCGATAACCTCGACCAGTCGATTTCCAGCATACTGATTCTCAACACCTTCGCCCACACCATGGGTGCGGCTGGTGTGGGAGCGCAGGCAGTTCGCGTATTTGGCGCGGAATGGGAATCGCTGATTGCATTCCTGCTAACGCTGGCCATTCTGTATTTTTCTGAAATCATCCCCAAAACCCTCGGTGCCACGTTCTGGAAGCAATTAGCCATACCTGCGGCCATTATCATCCAGATTCTCATCAAGGTGCTGTTCCCCTTTGTGTGGTTATCTGCACAGCTGACCAAAACCTTCTCCCATGACGACGCTGCCAGCATCAGTCGCGAAGAACTGACCTCCCTTGCGCGCCTGGGAGCCAGAGAGGGCGCATTGGGGCCGCAGGAAAGCGAGTTGATGGAGAATATTCTGCAGCTACGCGGCACGCGTACGGGAGAAATCCTGACACCACGTACCGTCGTGAAAGCGCTGGAAGTATCACAAAAATTGGGGGAGGCGTTGGCGGAACTGGATGGTGATCCGTTTACGCGCCTTCCCGTTTACGAGGGTGATCTGGACACTATAAACGGCCTCGTGATCAAACCCCGATTGTTCGAAGCGGAACGCGAAGGGGCGAGTGATGAGACCCTTGAGAGCTTTATCGTGCCTCTGCATGCGGTATCCGAGGAGCTCCCGGTATTGCACCTGCTTGATACATTTATCAAAAGACGGGAACACATGTTCCTGGTGCAGGATGAGTACGGACAAACCGCGGGCATAGTCACGCTGGAAGATGCAGTAGAGACTTTGCTCGGCCGCGAAATCATGGACGAAAGTGACACCATTGAGGACATGCAGCAACTTGCCAGAAATAAATATCGGGAGCGTCTGCGCGATATAAAGAACTGAGTTAACTGCCCCGACATTCGTCATACATTCAGGACTGGTTAGGGACAGGCTGTTAACATGCGCCTTCTTTTTCTTCAGATTTTTTGTCTGACATTGCTCCTCAACGCCTGCGTTGGCGGGAACAGCTAGGATGTGATTGCAGAGAGCTATGACCGCGCTCTGGCCATTATCAGAAACCAGTAGAGCGATCCAAGGCAGTATCCCCCGAACTATATCTCAGGCCGCACCTCGACCTAGTATCCACGGTAAATCGAGCAAGGTCTTGATGCCCGCATCCGCGTTAACCACATAGGGCACAGCGTTGAGTGCATGCATTCCCGTGGCCAGCAAGCCGTCGTCAATCCAGTTGGCTGCAAAATTCAGCGCCATGCGCGGCTTACCCTCGATAACCACGGAGTGATCACCGTCGGGCCACTCCGGTGCAACACTGTGGTGCATGCGCCAGACCGTCTCATGAATAATCAATTTTTTACCCTTCCCTATGCCGGCCCATTCCCAATGCTGGCCCGCAATAGTACCCGCGGGAACCCGACCGGCGGCGGTTTTCAGATCCGAGGGCGCATAAGCTCGTTCAGTGCAATCCGAAATCTCATCGAGTTCCATACCAATGCCATCCGCTATCATCTGAATATTCTCGCGAAAAAGATGGGTCAACCAGTGGCGGTGCCGCTTCGCTGTTTTTTCAAATTCCTCGTCACTCTTGCCGAAACCCATCATGTCGAACAGGATCTCAGGGGATGGGTAGAATTCGAAATTGGTGATCTCGCGAACTACAATCTGGTCAATCCGGCTCGACAATGCCGTCATCGTCAGCGGAATCACGTCACCCAGCCAACCAGGATTCAAGCCGGTGGAATGAAACGTAGACCTGCCCTCCTGGCAGGCATCCTCCAGTCTGGTCACCAGTTCAGGACCGTAAACCTTTGGATACATATAGCCCACCGTTGTAATGACACTCTTACCGGAGGCCAGCAGTGCAACAAAGTCATCGATGTCTGTACCCGGGTTGTCCCCATAAACAAGCGATGGCAGTGGCGTATGAATGACGACATCGGCGTCCATGGCGAGGATACGCTCCCGGTCATGGGTGGCTGCAACGCCCATGGCTGCAATACCGGCTATTTCACCGGCGTCTTGCCCCGCCTTACTCGCGGAACTTACATAAAGGCCCACCAGTTCGGTCTCATCGCGGCGGGCGATGGCACGGATAATAGCCGCTCCCACATTGCCGCTGGACCACTGAATCACACGTATCGTCATACTCTACTCCGAAAAAATTCTCTTAGCCGCATCTCCGGCGAATCCTGACCGCTTTCGACACCAACCCCGCTACCATTTAAGGTATCCTTTAAAAATGCTCAGCGGCAAGCCAAACTGTAAACATTCACATCGGCAACCGAGAACGACTTTTGTCAGCGTACTTAGCACTTTCGACACGAACACAGCGAGATGAACGAGAAAACACCTAATCATTCCCTCAGTGAAATGCGCTGCCCGGTGTCACTGGAAGACGTGGATTTGTTCTCCCCCGGTGCCCAGGAGCACTGGTACGAGGCCTATTCAATTCTGCACAGAGAATCCCCTGTGCACCCCATTCCCGGGGAAGGTTTACGACCCGGGGAAGATGCCTACGTACTGACCTGCTATGAAGATATTGATCTCGTGGTAAAAGACCCAGTGCGGTTTCCCCCCGTTATTTCGATCATCGTCAATCGACTGCTGGAGGACGACGCCGGGGAACTCAAACAAAACGCCAACGCGATGGAATTATCCATGTCCACGCTGCGTCCCAGCAATAAGCTGTACCGGGCGCACCGTCAGGAGCTGACCGACCCGTGGGTTGGCAAGGGCGCTGCCCGGCACACTGAAGCCATCACCCGCTTTGTCGATCAACTCATCGACAACTGGATAGATAAATCTGAAATTGACTTTATCGCCGAATTTGCGCGGCCGCTGCCGCAAATGGTGACCGCACACGTGTTGGGCTTTCCGGCTGAGGATATTCCGCAGCTGGAAGCCTGGGGAAACGCCCAGGTCACCGCTTTTGTGCACGGTAAGGGACACCGCAACATATTAAGCGCGAAACAAGCGGCCACCCAGCGCCAACAGCTCAGTGGCTTTGCCGAGTACGTACAGGACCAGATAGTGACAAAGCGTCGCGCACCGACCGATGATATGATCAGTTTTCTGACCGACGTAGAATACCAAGCACTGGATCGCAAACTGACCGATGTAGAGATTGCCGGGATAGTGTATGCGATGATATTAGGAGGCCTGGAAACTACGCAATACGCATTGGAGGAGCAGGCCCAGTTACTCTGTGATGATCCCGATCTGTTCAATCTCATCCGCCAGGATCGCTCCAAACTGCGACCATTTCTGGAAGAGGCGATGAGACTGCGCGCGCCAACGCAGGGACTATCGACCCGTATCACACAACAGGAGGAGTGCTTCCAGGGCGTCACCATTCCCGCAGGTACCCTGCTCCACCTGCGTTTTGGCGCCGCCAACGTCGACGAGAGCGCGTTTACCTGCCCCTTTGAGCTGGACCTGGACAGGAAAGCAGTGACCCGGCACCTGACATTTTCAGCAGGCCCTCGCGTTTGCCCCGGCGCCCATATTTCCAGACTTGAACAGCAGATCGCCTGGAGTCGATTACTGGATCGACTGGATAGTCTGTCATATGCACCCGGTAACACTTTTTTACATCAGCCCGGCATCATGCTCGGCACCTTGAAACTTGATCTTCGGTTTACACGCGCCAACTAGAACACTCAGGGAAATACAGCGATGGCAACAATCCTGGCACATATACAGATTCATCCGGGCAAAGAAACGGAGTTTGAGCGTCTGATCAGAGAACTGTACGAGGCCACTACCACGGAAGAGGGCAAGCGGCACTATGAATACTGGCGTTCCGCCACGGCGGGAATGTACTACTGCCTGCTGGCCTTTGATGATTTCCACGCCTTTCTAACCCATCAGACAAGCGCACATCACGAGGCGGCCTCCCCGCTTCTCGGGCAACTTATAGCGGACATGAATCTGGAGTGGGTGGACCCGGTACAGGGTGCGTCAGATTTACCACCGACCAATATGCAGGCCCTGCCAACCGATGCCAACGAGCTGACCACACAATATCACCAGCTTTTTGCGGCGACCGTGCAGGAGTGGTGGCAAAAGCTAAGATAATGCCAATACAATCACAGGCGTTGATCGTGAGGAGATACCAAAGCATGGATTTTTTTAGCTCTGAGCGCATAACAGACCCCTACCCCGACTATGCTTTCTGGCGCAAAGCGCACCCAATCTGGTGGGCGGAAGATGCCGGAGGCTGGATCGTGAGCCGCTATGATGATGTGCGCGCAATCCTCAAGAACGCCGCCCTGTTCTCATCCAAGTCCATGGGCGAAATGGATCAGCAGGCCATGGCGTTACCGCTGTTGGTCGACGATCCACCCCGCCACACCCAGCTCCGCGCTATCGTCAACAAGGCCTTCACAACGCGCGCACTGAAAGATATGGAAAAACAGGTTGAAACCCTGGTGGATGAGCTGTTGAGCGAGCTGGAGAGTGGCGGATCCATCGATATTTCTACCGAATTTACAATTCCTCTACCGGTCCTGATCATTGCCCGACTGATGGGCATACCCGCCGACAGAAAAGATGATTTCAAACGCTGGTCTGACGCACTTACCGGGACAGGAACAGCCACAACCCTGGAAGAACGTCTGCCGGATATCACAGAAATGGTCGCATATTTTCACGCCCTGATTCCTGACCGGAGGAAAAATCCAGGGGATGACTTGATCAGTCAGGTAGTGCACGCTGAGGTCGACGGCGAGGGCCTGGAAGATGCCGATATCGTTGGCTTTACGCTATTGCTGCTAATTGCCGGCAATGAGACGACCACCAATCTATTGAGTAATCTTTTGTTCTACATGGCAGACCGCCCCGATGAATGGACGGCACTGCGCAACAATCCCCAGCACCTTGACCGGGCCATAGAAGAAATTCTTCGCTACGATTCCCCCGTGCATTGGGTAAACCGCAAGGCCACCCGGGACACGAAGATACAGGGGCAAACCATAAAGGCGGGTGATCACGTGTACGCCATTCTCGGCTCAGCCAATCGGGATGATGACCATTACCCCGATGCAGATAGCTTCAGGTTGAATCGAGAGAAACCTGCTGACCATCACTCCTTTGGACATGGCATTCATTTCTGTATCGGCGCGCCGCTGGGCAGACTGGAGGCACGTCATGGTCTCGCTGGTCTGCTGCAACGCTTCAGCGGTGTTGCGCATACGCCCGGCGCGATCAATGAACGTACTCATTCCAATATGTTGCGTGGCTTTCACCACCTCTGGCTGGATTTCACGGCAGCGACCGATAATGCTGTGACAGGTGGAGAGGTGAAATCGCCATGATGAGCCCCGACTATGTGCAAACCCTGCGCCAGCTCATGGAATACGAGGCAGCGCGAACTGAACCCCCAACTGAGTGGCCGGAAACACCAGACATCCCGGCGGGACGCTATGTAGATTCCCGCTTTTACGATTTGGAAATTGAGCACATCTGGCGCAGGTCCTGGTTACTCGCGTCGCACATCGACGAAATCCCCGACCCCGGCTGCTACCGACTCTGGGACAACACAGGGCAACCCGTGGTCATCACTCACACCGAGCTAGGGGAAATAAGGGCATTTTTCAATACCTGTTCGCACCGGGGGGCGCCTGTGGTGACCGAGGAATTCGGTCGTGGGCGTCGTCTGACCTGTTCTTACCATGGTTGGAGCTACAGCCACGAAGGGGAATTGATGGGACTTCGCGACCCCGAGGATTTTCGGACTCTGGATAAATCGACTCGGGGGCTAAAGCCGGTTCGCTGTGAACGCTTTGGCAATTTGATTTTCCTAAATTTTGACCCTGATGCACCGACCCTGCTGGATTGGCTTGGACCCATTGCGGAGGAGTGGCAGGAATTTCAATTCGATCGCTGTCGTCTAGCTGCCCGCGCAATCTTCGACCTCGACTGCAATTGGAAAATTGCTATGGAAGCCAACACAGAGGTCTACCACGTGCGCAGTATCCACCCAAAAACTGTCGCACCCATTCTCGATGACAGGCGCAATGTAAACACCCTGTATCAGAATGGCCACGGTCGGATGATAGCACCGGCGCCTGCGGGGCGATCAAATCTGGAAGCGGTTGCAATGTCCACCAATTTGCCGGAGATTGAAACAGTGGGCGAGATCGCACGCACCTGCACGCAATCCTACGGACTGTTCCCAAATCTGGTAGCACCGCTCAGCCAGTATGCCATTCCACCCATAGTATTCTGGCCCAACGGCATCAATAAATGTCGCCTGGAAACCTGGACCATGGCGCCCGACTGGGGCGCTGGTGAGGGGCCGGATATGTGGACGGAAAATCGCGGTGGAAAACTCTGCCAGGTATTGCGGGAAGACACACAATTCGGTCTCAAGATACAAAAATCAATGGAGTCCTATGCCTTTACTGGGGTGCCGCTCAGTTATCAGGAAGCACGTATTTACCACTGGAACGAGGCCGCCGACCGCATGATAGGTATTGACAATATCCCGCCGGAATTACGCGTCGCCCAGGTGATCGGCGATGAGTGGATTTATCCCAATGATCCTCGCATGAACCACCTATAGCTTGTCACCAGCTCATACTTGCAAGCGATAAGCATTGCCATCACGAACGATTCGTCCAGCCGTGCAGCCAGCAAAGTGCGTGCCAATAATCAGGGTTGGTGAATCTGCATACTCAGCAAAAACACGGCGGCGCGTGGCATCCGCCTCTACTGAATTGAGGTCCGCGGCGCTCCCCCAATCCAGCTGGGCCATCTGACAGGGGTGGTGAATAAAATCTCCGGTAATAAGCGCTTGCTCACCACCTGAGCGAATGCGAACACTGACGTGCCCGGGTGTGTGACCCAGCGTCGGCACCAGATCAACCTCAGCGCAGATCTGATGGTCGCATTCCACCAAATCCATAAGTCCGGCGGCAAAAACTGGTGCGACGGAGTCGGCAAATACTGTCTGTTGTATTTTGGTCTCGCCCTGATCACGCCAGTATTCATACTCATCCCGGGCGATGAGATAACGCGCTTCCGGGAAAGTAGGCACCCACTCGCCATCCACCAGCATGGTGTTCCACCCCACGTGATCAACATGCAGGTGCGTACACAAAACATTATCGACGGAGGATCTTGAGAAACCGCCGGCGATAAAGTCCTGCAAGAAGCTAGTCTGCAATTGGTGCCAATCACGATAGGGCATCCGCTCTTTTTCATTGCCAACGCAGGTATCAACCACTATGCGCCTGTCCGGCGTGTCGATGACCAGGGCGTGTACGCTGAACTTCAGCTCACCATCATCATCCATGAAATTGGGTTTCAGCCACTCGATACCCCGCACTGCCTCGGGCAGAGCATCAGGCAAAATCCAGGCTGCGCCGCCCACCGTTTCCATTTCAACTATCTTGGTGATGGTCACATCACCCACCTGCCATTTGCGCACAGCTATTGCCTCCCGATAAAACGGCCAGCCTAACCAACCCGGAAATGGGTTACAAGCAAGGCTTAATAGGCTCAAATGGACGGCTCATCGTGTGGCTGTCCGCTTTCGTCGAATCTAATGAACAGATAGCTGGTTGTCCCACCCTTTTCACCCCTAACATACAGATCAAGATCGCAGCGAGTGGATATCCGGAAAATGAAATACCTGCTCATAATTTTTTCAGCGTACCTGTTTGCTGCGTCCCTGCAGGGAGCAGAGTCCAGTGCGGCGGGGGACGAAGGCACCTGGATTGTAGATTTCAGGGATGACTTTGACCATTTCAACCCAAACAACTGGCAGGACCAGATTCTTTGGGTAAACGACGAGGACCAATGCTACGTACGCAATAATGAACTGAATACGCGTGAGGTGAGTAACGGGACTATCAAGCTGCGTGTCATTGACCTGGGCGAAAAACGCCCGTGCGACAACCGCAATAAGTTTGGCAAGCAGCACCAGGACACTCAATACATCGCTGGCCGCATTACCAGCAAAAACCGCCAGGAATTTGTGGGCGGCCGGTGGACGGCGCGACTAAGGGTCGAGAACAGCGGTCAGGCCGGAATGTTTCCCGCCTGGTGGTTGTTGGGTGCCAATAATAACGAACCGCCGGTGGAGGAAGAGAACGAAAATATTTGCTGGCCAATGCCTGGCTCTGGCGAAATAGATATCTTCGAACATCACAGCGATGGTGGCCCGGATCACTACGCGGCCCGGGCTATCAAGAACCTCGGCTATTGCGGTGGTGGAGACTGGCAGCAGCTGATGCTGGTGCAGGAAGCGACACTCGCCGATTATCACGAATATGCAGTTCAGTGGTCTGGTTCGGACCTCGTCTTTCTACTTGATGGCAGACAAATCTATCGCAGTGCTGGTGCTGGTGACGAGCTCGCAGAGCCGTTTTTTGCGGTACTGAATTTTGCCAAAATCAACAATTCAGCCATGCGCCAAACCTGGGCAATGGAAGTGGACTGGGTGAAGCACGAATATTGGCAGCCCAGGTAATCGACACATGACCTACCTCCCATGCAGGGACAGAGCCCCGGATAACGGCTGATGTCGTGAATATTTGGTCATGATGCCCTTCCGCGTTAGCCGTTTGCTGTCAGTTTCAGGTATACTGCGCGCGGCTTTCAGACCAGCCTGCTCCAATCCCTTCAGAAAACCGGAGGAATCGGTCGGTCAAGGTACGCTACATACCGAAATGCGTCTTTTGAGTCACCCTGGTGGAAAAACTTGTCTATTTGATTTTCATAGATTTTCTATAGATGTCCACCCAATGTGTCCATAGCCCACACAAAGCCCGGAACCACGACACAGTATCAAAAACCCTCCCGACGATCCGGATGCCGCCGGGGATAAACATGCAGGACAGGATGAATGCTAACGCTCAACAAACTTGAGAAAGTCATGGAGCTCGAAGAAAAGCTCCGTGGAGAATACCAGACCCAATTGGACGAAAAGGCGGCCGAGATTCAAAACCTAAGCAAGCACAAGGCTGAGCTTCAGGGTACAGTCGAAGCTCAGGACGCCACGATCAAGCAACAACTGGAGACTATTACAGATCTCTCCAGCAAAACCTCGAACGGACAGCGGCTGGAACAGCTCAATCGAGAGCTTACCAATCGTGCTGACAAGCAGCAGGACGAAATCGCAGAGCTCAAGAAGCGGGTCAAAGGGCTACAAAAAGACCTGGCTGAAGTGCGTGCGGAAAATAAAGTGCTGACACAGTACGACCCGCTCAAGATGAAGAAAAACCTCGAAGCCAACAAGAAGAAGCTGGCTGAGAAAACCAAGGGTGCCGACCTGCTGCAAAAATCACTGAGCAAGTCCAAGAACGAAAACGCGGAACTACAGCAAAAGATAGCAGAGCTGGAAGCAAAAATCGCTGAGATGGAGCCCGAGGAAGAGACTCAAGAGGAGACTCGGGAAGAAGCTGCTGCCTGATCAATCGGGCAGCATCGAATAGGGATCACTCAGTCCGGGTTTTTATCCTGTTGAGCACCATCCTGGTCCGGTCAATGCGCACCTGGAGGTCTTTGTCCTTGGGGGGCCACCTCCAACAATCCCTTCCGGGTCTGCAAACACCCCTCAGCATGGCCGGCAATGTAGTTTCGCTGTCCAACAGCCCTTTTCGCCACATCGAAATAGTGTTGGCTGTCCACCAGTAACTGCTGCTCTGTTTCCAAATAATCCTGATTAACCGGCGCGATGCTGCGCATTCGGTAGACAAACCCAATTCTTGGTATAACACTACCTCAGCACTTCATATTGGATCGAGGCATAAATCGCATGAGAGCATTCACCCTGGTATTAGCTTTGACTCTAATGCAATTCAGCTCTCATGCATGGTCGAGCTATGCCATCTACATAGGTAAATCACTCAGTAGCGATGGCAGCGTAATGCTTGGCGGCTCCGGGGATGAGCCCAGCAGTCACTGGCTGGAGGTAGTACCGGCCCGCGATCACAAACCCGACAGTACAATTTTCGTGGGAGTCACCGGCGCCGCCAATATGCCGGGCGAGTTGATGCAGATTCCACAGGCTGCGCACACCTACCGCTACTTGACCATGAACTACTCCGAGTACGAAGGCTTCCCCCCTCCTCTCACCAACGGCGGAATCAATGAACACGGACTTGCGGCACGTGATGTCTGGTCCCCCTCCCGTCCTGAATTGGTGGCAATGACTCCCAATCCTCAAAGGGGGCCGCAATATTCAGACCTCTCAAGAATTGTGATGGAACGTGCAAAAACGGCGCGGGAAGCGGTAGAGATTCTGGGTGCACTGATCGATAAGTACGGCTTTTCCACGTACGGCGGCAACTCTCACCTTTTTGCAGACAGCAACGAAGGTTGGGTATTTTTGAACTTTGCCGGGGGACAGGGACTGTGGATCGCCGAGCGCCTGGGTCCGGCAGATGTGCGCATGCTGTATCCCGGGTATATCCACGAGATTCCTGTAGATTTTGAAAATCACGAAGATTTTCTGGGATCTATAAATTTTGTCAGCTTCGCCTCAGAACAGGGGTGGTACAAACCTGAGCAGGGACAACAATTCAATGTCACCGACATATATGGAATAGCGGAAGAACGCTATCCGCGCAGTGAAATGGAAGAGGAACTGCGTAACGCCGCTCCGATCACACTGCGCCGGATGATGGATGCCGTGCGGGATCCCCGCATCTCAAAAGACTCAACCGGCTACGGTCAGGTAGCCCAACTGCGCCCACAAACCAATCCCGATATGCACCTACTATGGGTGGCGGCAACACAATCTGTCACGGCACCATTTATTCCCTACCGCATTGGTGTAGAAAACATCGCCCCACAATTTGGCAGACACAGATACCTGTCAAAGGGGGAGGCAAAAAGCCTGCTGACCAGCGACTGGCAGATTCACGAGGGCACAGAATTCGCCTACAGAACTTTCAAACGCCTGATGTATTTTACCTGTGACAGACCGCGGGAATTTCTCCCTGAGGTGACTCGCGCATTCACCGCCTTTGAGGACAATATGATACGAGAACAGGTACAGGTAGAGGAGACAGCTACGACCCTGTATCACTCCAAACGGCAAGATCTCGCGCGCCGCTATTTGACCGGGTACAGCCAGGAACGTGCAGAGGAAGGCCTCAGACTGGGTAATGCCCTGCTCCAAAGCATAGAGGCCCGTACCCGCGTACAGTATGGATATCGCGCGCCAGAAACCAACCAGCTGAGTGAAGTCTGGGGCGAGCGACTAAGCTGCCTTCCAAAAGAGAAATAGTCCGCAGATCGTCAACAAGAAGAAAGTCAGTGCGGGTGAGGTTACTCGTCAGACACTGGCCGCTATAGTCAACAAGCGCAGTATCACAAAGCAGCCCAACCCCACCACGATGCTGACAAATAATCGACGCCATATCAGTGCCGCAAGAAACGAAGTCAGCGCCGCCAATGCATGATAATTGTCCAGACCCAAATGCAAATCACCCCCACGTATCAGTGATGCCTGCGCAATAATTGCGGTCAATACCGCAATGGGCACAAAGTCCAACCCCCGGGCCAATGTGGGTGACATACGAACCTTTCCCGCCAGAGCAAACGGGAGATAGCGAGGTATGAATGTCACCGTCGCCATCAGTCCGATCAGGAGCCATTCATTCACGTTGAGGGTCCCCCGGTGTTCAACAGCAACCCGACGCAAATGGCCACGATTGAGGAGAACAAAAGTCCAGTTTGGTGGGGCCACTCATAGGTCAGTATGCTGGCTGCAAATGCAACCGCGGCACAGACCCAATCAGCCCTAGCCCTCAACATCGGGGTGACTATTCCCACAAAGGCGACAATCATGGCGACATCAAGCCCCCAATCTGCCAGGCCCGGAAACCGGCGGCCAAGACTGAACCCCACCACCGTGGATATTTGCCAGAAGGAATACATAAACAGCGCTGAGCCGAGATAAAACCAACGTAATCCCGCTTCCCCGGGGTGGCGATTGACGCGATCCGTCACTGCAGCGAAGGTTTCATCGGTGAGGAAGAACGCTAGCAGCACACGGGTAGGCTGTGGCCAATTTCCGGCGTGCTGCATCAAATTGGCCGAGTAAAGCATTTGCCGTAGATTCACCACAAAGACCGTCGCGACAATCACCGGAATAGCCGTGGCACTGGCCAATAGCGTGATGGCGATAAACTGCGAGGCTCCGGCAAAAACTATCGCCGACATGCCCAGGGTAACCAGAAAGTCCATGCCATGACTCTGCGCCAACGCGCCAAAGACAACGCCAAATGGAAACGCAGCCACAACCAGAGGCACAGTTTCCAGCACACCCAGCCAAAACTGGCGGCTTCTGTGTTTTGATGACATGACGGCATGTTAATGGAGTCTATGATGAATGAATAGCAACGGTCAGGGAACGGATTTTCAGCTCTTTCGCCTGTCGTCCGGGAGAGGCAGCACAGCCCTTGACGACACAGGTGACAGCAGGAGAATATGCTGGCAATCTGTCACTCCACTAACCGGTTCGACACACCTCTGGATTACAATATGTCAACATGCCCCTATGCCAATCTGCTGGACCCTGATCTCTATGGGGCCGGTAACCACCTGCAAACCATCGACAAGCTACGCAGTCAGGCCGATGCACCTATTATAAAGATTGACGATCCCTTGTCGGGGATACCCTACTGGGCCGTGTTGTACCGCGAGCACGCTGATTACATTGCCAAGAACCCGGCCATTTTTTCCAGCGAAAAGCGATTGACGGTGCCTACCGAGTATGACGATGACACCATCGCTCTGCAGGCCAGTATGCTGGTAAACATGGACCCACCCAAGCATGGAAAATTCAGGCGCATCGCGCGGAACGCTTTTACACCCAAGGCAGTGGAAAGCTATGAGGAAACCTTCAGGAAATACGCGCGCCAAATCATCGACAACGTGGCGTCCAAAGGACATTGCGAATTTGTAACTGAAGTTGCAGCGGAGCTGCCGCTTATGGCGATTCTAGACCTTTGCGGTGTACCCATCGATCATCGCGACCGGTTTTTTACCTGGACCAATCAGATGATGTTTCAGGAGGACGAGGATATCGCTGGCACAGACCCCGCAGCCCTCGCTCAGGAAGCTGCTGCCAATATTTACCTGTATGCAGGGGAGTTGGCACAGCAGCACCTTGAAAAGCCCCTGACCAACATTGTGGGCGCTTTGCTGGACGGTGAAGTCGAGGACGAAAAACTCACCCCCGAGGAATTCCAGTTATTTTTCCTGATGCTCATTGCCGCTGGCAATGAGAGTACACGTTCCGTCACAGCTCATGGTATGCGCTTATTGATGGAGCGGCCGGATCAGCTGCAAATGTTGGTGGACAATCCCGACCTGATACCGGATGCCTGCGAAGAGATGCTGCGCTACAACCCCGCTTTCGTCACCATGCGCCGCACGGTGATGGAGGACACGGAAGTCGCCGGCATACAGCTGAAGGAAGGTGACAAATTGCTGCTGCACTGGCATCTGCTTAATCAGGATGAAACCGTGTTCGATAACCCCATGACCTTTGATATCACCAGAGCCCAACGCATGCCTGACCTGTCCCGTGAACACCGCGCCTTTGGCATAGGCACCCATTTTTGTCTGGGAGCTCACCTGGCGAGACTCGAGCTGCGCATCATGTTTGAGGAACTGCTGCCCAGATTGAAAAACCCACAGTTCGCTGAACCGGTGAAATACATGCGCGATTATTTTGTCAATGGCATCAAAGAGATGCAGATAACCTTCGAACCAGAAACCACCTGACGTGATTGATGGTGCCATAGCTGGTCAACTGGACAAGCTAAACCAAAAGTACGCAGAAGCGCAGCCATTCCCACACGTAGTTGTGGACAACTTCTTTGCCACTGATTTTGCGGAGGGTCTGCTTGCAGACTTTCCGCCCTTTGCCGCCGGTAATGCAACAAACGAGGTAGGCAAACAGGGTAAGAAGAGTGTCAACCCTGATTTCGACAGCATGGGAAAGACCTACAGGGAGCTAGGAAAGCTGATTGTGTCGCCGGAGTTTATAGCCGCCATTGAGAAAATTACAGGTATAGAAGACCTGGTTGCGCTTCCCGGTGGCGCAGGTGGTACCCATGAAAGCCGCACCGGGGCCGACCTCTCACCCCACATCGACTACAACTACATTGATTATAAAGGGCACGTATTACACCGACGTCTGAATGTTCTGTTCTATCTGAACAAAGACTGGCAACAGGAGTGGGGTGGCAACTTTGAAGTCCACTCCAATCCGCGCAAGCCGTCAGAAAATACCTTCTTCTCGTATCAGCCCGACTTCAATCGCTGCATTATTATGGAGACCAGTGAGCGTTCCTGGCACGGCTATGACCCCATTCGATTGCCAGAGTCCTCAGACAATTCCAGAAAATCGATATCTATCTATCTTTTTTCGGCCACCAGACCGGAAGAAGAAATAGCACCTCGCCACTCCACGTTCTACGTCCAGCGTCCTCTTGCGCCCAAATTTCGCGAAGGTCACACCCTCTCCGAGCAGGACATGCGGGAACTACAGGGGCACATCATAAGGCGTGATCACTGGATAACCTTTTACCAGAACGAAGTGCTGCGGTTCTCCGCCATGAACACTCACCAGGCGACCTCTCCACCGCAGATTAATCCCGCAAGCAGACTGGCTGGCAGGATCAGATACCTCCTGCGACGCCTATTTGGTAGAGCCTGACCCCGCCGTATTATCAACCATGGAGCAGCGTTATAATGTCATGAGCGTAGAGCATATAGAGCAAAAGGTCGCCCGAATAATCGGTGGCAAAGGCTTGATTGTGCACGGCGCACTGAACCTGACGGATAGCCTGACCGGTCACCCGGAGATGAAATCATTACTGCTTATCGGCAGTGCGGGATCCAGTTTCTGGAAGATTTTCAGGTCATCAGCCGAGTACGCAGACGGGAACCCTAATCCCCTGGATCGGTGGAGCCAACGCATCGGCGATGACCTGGCGCAGTTACTATCTGGCGTAAGCCTGTATCCTTTTGAGGGGCCTCCCTACTGGCCGTTTCTGCAATGGGCCGCGATCTCAGCCCCACTGGAATCTTCACCTATAGGTGTGGCAATGCATCCCGATTATGGACTGTGGCACGCCTACCGGTTGGCATTGGCCCTACCCTACGCGCTCAAGATTAATGCTGAGCGAGCCGAACCACAGGGAATATGCGTGGCCTGCGTAGAAAAGCCATGCCTGACCCATTGTCCAGTGGAGGCATTTTCAGTGGACGGTTATGATGTTGAAACCTGCTACACCTATCTGGTATCTAACAGTAACGCACCCTGCCACCAGCATGGATGTATAGCGAGAAAGGCCTGCCCGACCGCGCAAACCTGGCAATACGAATCTGAGCATGCCGGTTTTCATATGGCGGCTTTTTTACGGGCGCGTGAGGAGAAAATGCCATGACATTCCCGAGCGGTGCCAATGACTGGCTGAGCGCACTGGCAGAGATAAATCCTAAACTACCATTTTGCGAGGAGCAGGCTGCCTTGATTCGAATTCTGGCGAGCCAGAAGGATTACGCCGTCATGGTTGCCAGCGGTCCGGGAACTCTGAATTATGTTCCCTGGCTAAGGGATGGTATGAGTATGAACAACCGTCTGATCATCCACCAAACCCCTGAGTACAAGCAATATGAGCCCAGTCTGGGAGCGCAATTGGCGATTGATATCAGATTGGCGGCCCATTTCCAGGAGGTGGATGCCTTTACCACTGATATAGCCCATCACAAAGTCGATATGGTGTTACTGGACTGGACAGCCGAGGTACAAGATGTAGAAAACTGGTTGTCGCTGATGAGTGACTTTGGATTACTGATTTGTCTTGCCTCTGCCGGCATCACGCCTGAACTAAAAGCGGCCTGTGCCGAGGAATTTTTCTTAACCGAACAAAGTGGAAATATCATATTGATCGCCCGCAAGGGTATCCAGCACCGAGCCAAACGCAGAGGAAGGCGGCGATAGACTACAATTAGGCAGGCATGCAACCCCGTTCTGGAGAACTGCCATGATTGAAAACAACACGCCAAGCCAGCTGGAAAAGTGTCGGCGCTTTGAACAATTGCACCAGCAGGACGACATTTTTCTGCTACCCAATCCCTGGGATGTGGGCTCAGCGCGCATTCTCCAGAGCATCGGCTATCAGGCACTGGCCACAACAAGTTCCGGCTTTGCCCAGACCATGGGTCGCTACAATGGAGAGGTGAGTCTCGACGAAAAGCTGGTCCACTGCAGGACATTGGCAGCGGCCACATCTGTTCCCATCCATGTAGATTTTGAGAATGGATATGCAGAGGATCCAGCTGTGATGGCACTCAATGTCAAAAGCGTCATTCATACTGGTGCAGCGGGATGCTCTATTGAGGATTACAGCCGGGAAGGGCACCACCTGTATGACTTCAATCATGCCGTTGAGCGTATTCACGCGGCGGTGGAGATGGTGGCCAGCTTCGCCATGCCTTTTCAACTCACCGCCAGAGCAGAAAATCTGTTGCGCGGCGTCGACGATCTGGATGACACCATAAAAAGGCTACAGGCCTACTCAAAAGCAGGGGCCAACGTGCTGTATGCCCCGGGCATTCGATCACTACAGGATCTGCGGCGGGTGACCGAGGAAATTGATCGACCATTAAATGTTTTGGCACCCGCATTTGCTGAGGTCACAGTCGATGACTTTGCCACAGCCGGTGCCAAACGAATCAGCGTAGGCAGCGCTCTCAGCTCCATAGCCATAGCGCCACTTATACGAGCAGGCAAAGAAATGCTGGAACAGGGGTCCTTCTTCTGGACCGAAGAAATGGCGAACAGTGCCGAAATTAGACGCTATCTCGGAGACGCTTGATCAACTAATCCGATCAGCCGCTAATACTGGCCTGTCAGAGGACCATCCAGCCAGTTTGCGTGATGGGATTTATCAAAAATATTCCAATCTTGTGAGCGGAATGCGTCGTCGTCGGTCTGTAACAACAGCCAGCCAAGAAACTCAGCTACTCGAATGGGTTGTATCAGGCGGCCATCCGCCTTGTACTGCCTGAATGTATCCGCACCCGGATTGTTACCCTGCCTGGCCGCATCCTGCATGGGACCCACAACAACGCCGGGCATGGCACTGCCAAATACTATTTCACCAGTGGGAAAGTCGGCATTCCAGGCCTGATAAAGCATCAGTAGCGCCGCTTTGGAAACTGAATACAGCCCGTGATATTCCATACTGCGATAGGCAGAGCCAGAGGACAAATTCAACACCCGACCGGCGGGTGCGATACTGGAAATCAGGGCCTGGGTCAAAAAAAGCGGCGCTTCAAGATTGATCGACATCAGTTCACGGTAAGTGTCGTATTCGAGTTCTTTCAAATACCCGCGAGTGGCCAACGCCGCACTGTGCACCAGACTGCGTACCCGGTAGCGCCCCTCGATATGCCTGACTACCGCCTGCCTGCCCTCAGTTGTGCCCAGGTCCACAGCCAGTACCTGCATGTGCTGCTCGTGACCGGATTGCACCGACTCCAGTTGCGGCAGCCTTCGCGCCAACGCCAGCACGTTTAGACTCTGCCCAGCCAAATATTGACTGAGGGCAGCCCCAACGCCGCTGCTTGCCCCGGTCACTACATGAATATCTTCCACCCTGTGCTCCAATCTAGTGTGTTGTCACTCCACGGTCACGGCCGCACCAGTATCAATCGGCCTGCCCACCACGAGTCTTGACCGCAGCGCTTCATCCATTTCCAGAAAGTTGGCATCAGCTTCGACACCGAGGGCATCGCCCAGCCGCGCAAAAAAACAACGCGCTGTGGCTGTAGCCACCACATTGAAAATACGACTTTCTTCAACTCCCAATTCGCGAAGCGGTCGATAATCTTCCTCGGTCACATTAGCTGAATCCAGTGCCGCCTTTACAGCAAGTTTGATTAACGCGGCCTCCGTTTCCGTCAGCAGTGAAGGCTCGGCATCATCCCCGTTCAATATTCCGATCAACTGAGCGCCGCTGGTTCCTGAATCCATCAATTTTTTGGCGAACGCCAAAGAGCAGTAGGAACTGCCGACCGCTTGCGCCACAGCAAGATTAACCAGCTGAGCAGTACGCTTGTCCAGGCCGCTGCGCAATGCCTTCAACATATCAGACCAGGCATCCATCAGGGCCGGATTGTGGCAATACACCTTGGCATAATTAGGCAAATACCCTGTTGGCTCACTTTGCTGAAGGTAAAGATTTCTTATGTCACCCTCGGCTTCCGAAGGAGCTACTGTCTCAATAAAAGGCACGCTTTACTCCCGTGTCAGGCTCGTTTGTGTGTTTGCAGATATTGCGGCATCAATTTGTTCAGATTGGGGCTTGCGCCAAAGTCATAAGGGAACCCGAGTTTGAGTAAGCATTCCTGCAGGTTGCCGTCACCACCGAGCTCAAATAATTCCGATGCACCACCGCTATGCTCACCTCGGAGAACTATCTGGGGTACCGTCGGCACCCCGGGCTTTACGCCCAACACTGTTCGCAACTTATTATCGAGATCGTTTTCCTGCAGTGCTACAGAATCCAGGCTGCTGCTACGATATTCAATCATTTCCAGGGCCGCGAACAATGCCGCACCCGCCGCACTTCCAACCAGAACGCCTTGGCGTTGGGCGAGTTGCTGACTGAGCTTTCAAGCGACCCCCGGTACCAAACCCGGTCAGCCATTAGTTCATAGGCTCATCGATAAATTCGTCGAGTATCTTCTGCGCCGCGTTTCGCTGGTGTAAATCTGCATCGGCCATACGATCTGATCCCATGCAACCGGGGTTGAAAGATTTTATCTTGAAGTACAGATTCGAGCTCACGGGTACTAGCGCCGTGAGACGCACAAGGGAACCACTACCGGTAGACTCGACCTAGCTATTGTATTCACTCACGACTGCCTCCAACCTTCTACATGTTCGTGAACACAACCATACCATGGTCAAATGCTTATTTTACTTAGCTTTCGCCATGGATGTGCCATTACCTATTAGGAAAGTGCCATGCTGCAGAGCAAATATGCCTCACTGCGTTCAGTGCCTGCACTCTACTCCATGAAGCGAGGGGCTAAACGGCATCGGCCATTCGCTCACGGTAATCCCAGCTGAACATCCTGCGTGGTTTGATAGTCAGCAACAACTCTTCATCACTGCGAGACAACAACCAATCCGCGAGACTCGAACGGGCACCCCCCAAATATCTTCCCAACAGGGTTTCCAGCGTATCTTTGTCTCCCAGCGGCTCGATCGATACATCCCCCTGCCCACGGACGCCGTGGTAGGGAGGTTCGTTTGGTGATACCTCGAACCCAACCCGCGGATCATCTCCACACAGTTTAGCAACATGAGAAGCCTGATGAGTGACACACAGCAACTCCCCGCCTTCGTACCGGTACCATAGCGAGACCACCCTGGGATAGCCATCGGCGGCCGTACAGGCAAGGCGCAACGGGAAACGTCCTCTAATTAGAAAATCATCTATCTGACTGTGCGACCATGGTCCATTCAATATTTCGCCCATGCCTCTGCCCTCCTCTGAACTACTGTAAGCCAGTTATATATCACTGATGGCCATAAAGCGATCAATCAGATAAAAACACCCTTAGCCTATCGGCAACTCAAGTCCGCCGTGGTCTCCCTGCGCTGACCGACGCGGGTGTTGATATCCAGCACATACCAGAGGTAACAGCGCTGAAATACGCCATTGAGGATCAGGGCCACCGATATCAGCAGCACGAACCACTCGATGCCATTGAGATGAGGTTGTTTTACAACCCACCCGACTAACACCAGACCTGTCAGCAGGCGTATAATTCTTTCAAAATTCCCCAGATTGCGTTCAATCATTACTTTACTCCTTACACAGATGCTCCTTTGTACGGGCGCTTTTGCATTTTGGATTACGGGGAGTTTCACTCGCCCTGAAAACTACTGCCAGCGGCCGGTCCTACCGCACAAAAGCCGCGGCCGCGTGAGGTTTTTCTATGACTACATATACCCAATCAATAAACAGTTTGACTCGCCTGTTGCGGGAGAGCGCCCACGCCGTCGCTTTTACAGGAGCCGGTATCAGCACGGAATCAGGCATTCCCGACTTTAGGGGTCCCGGAGGTCTATGGAGCAAAATCAAGCCTATTCAGTTTCAGGATTTCGTGGCTTCAGAAGAGGTCAGACAGGAATCATGGAAACAATGGTTTGAGCGCGGGAAAGATATCACACAGGCCAGACCTAATACCGGCCATGACGCTTTGACACATCTCGTCAATATCTCTCGTCTGCAAACAATAATTACTCAGAACGTTGACAACCTGCATCAGGAGTCCGGCGTTCCAGCCGACCGGGTGGTGGAGTTACACGGTAATGCAACCTATGCTAAATGCCTCACCTGTGAATCTCGCTATGAACATGTGGACATGGAAAAAGAATACCGAACCAACGGAATGATCGCTCCCTGCGGGAGCTGTGGTGGCATCATCAAGAACGCCACTATCTCATTCGGTCAGGCCATGCCCGAGACACCGATGACGCTGGCTGAAGTGGCAACCATGAACAGCGACTTGTTTATTGTTCTCGGTTCTTCGCTGACCGTGTTCCCGGCAGCGGCATTTCCGCAGGTAGCACAGGCCAACGGCGCGAAACTGGTCATAATCAACCAGCAATCCACACCCCTTGATCATATAGCCGATTTGGTTCTCAATGAGGCCATAGGCGCGGTAATGTGTGCCGTGATCAATAATTTGAATCAGGGATAAAAACCCAGGGGAAATATATGGCTGGAGTCGAGGGTCGCGTCACACTCGTTACCGGAGCTGGCAGAGGCATTGGTCGCGTAACAACCCAGCTACTATCCGAGCGCGGCGCCAGGGTGATGGCGACGGCACGCAGTGAATCGGAACTGGCATCCCTCGGTACAGACTATATCGCGGCTGACCTGGGTACCATCGAGGGCTGTGAAAAAGTTGTTCTCGAAACCCGACAGCGACTGGGGAGCATCGAAGTGTTTATATGCAACCACGGGATTGGTTCGGCCGAGGAGAAAGTAATCTGGGAACAGGATCCGACACTGTGGGAGAAAACTCTGGATATCAATCTGAACGGACCCTTTCATCTGAGCAGGTTGATCACCGCCGACATGGTCAAACAAAAATATGGGCGCGTTGTATACACCAGTTCCACGGCGGGAGAGTTGGCGGAGCCGCACTGCGCTGCCTACAACAGCTCCAAGCATGGGCTACTGGGTCTCATGCGCTCTGTGGCGTTGGATTGCGGTCCCCATGGCGTTACCTCGAATGCCGTACTACCCGGCTGGGTACATACCGAGATGGCGGAAAAATCAGCCATCGCGGAAGCACAGGAACGCGGTATTACAAGGGATGAGGTATGGCGGGATAGAGCTACACTCTATCCCGCTGGCAGAGTTGTCACGCCAGAGGAAGTCGCCACCGTAATCGGGTTTCTGGCAGCAGAGGAATCCAGTGGCGTCAGTGGCGAAGCAATAAAGGTTGCCCTCGGTGGCGTCTGGTGACCGGCGACGAAGATTGTTATGCAATATCCTGACTCTGGATACTGGATGTCGGGCTGACGGCGGCTTAGCCTCTCAAACACAGATTTTTCTGACGCTGATGCCAGAAGACAACACCAAGCGAGAACCAAACCAGTCATGAGTGCAACCAAAGCCCCCAACATATTGTTTATCATGGCAGATCAGTTGGCTCCCCAATTTCTGCCCTGCTACGGCCACTCTGTGGTGCAGGCCCCCACGCTGCAAAAGCTGGCCGATGAGGGGGTGGTCTTTGACGCGGCTTATACTAACTCCCCTCTTTGTGCGCCCTCCCGATTTGTCATGATGAGCGGCAGGCTGCCATCAAAAATTGCAGCCTGGGACAATGCGGTGGAATTTTCCTCCGAGGTTCCAACCTTTGCTCATTATCTCGCGGCCGAAGGTTACAACACCTGCCTCAGCGGAAAAATGCATTTTGTTGGCCCGGACCAGTTGCATGGCTTCCGTCACCGGCTGACCACAGACGTTTACCCCGCCGACTTCACCTGGCACCCGGAGTGGGATCGGCCGGAGGACAGACTGGACTGGTTTCACACTATGGAGGTTGTTACCAAGGCCGGAGTGTGTACCCGATCCATGTACATGGATTACGACGATGAGGTGGTGTTCAAGGCGAAACGATTTATGTTCGACGAAGCCCGCAAGGACGCTGGCCAGCCCTTTGCCCTAACGGTCTCACTGATTCAGCCCCATGACCCCTACCTGTGTCGCGAGGAAGACTGGAACCGCTACCGGCAGGATGATATTGATCTGCCCCGTGTCCCGCTGGGATCAATCAGGGAAGATCCACACTCCTCCCGCCTGCGTCGTGGCTACGGCGCATCGGATATCACCTTGAATGACGACACGGTTCGCAACGCACGCCGTGCCTACTACGGCTCTGTCTCCGACATCGACAGCAAAGTAGCAGAACTGCTAAAAGCACTTGACGAAGCCGGGCACAGCGATAACACCATCGTCGTCTTCACCGCCGATCACGGGGACATGCTGGGTGAGCGGGGTATGTGGTTCAAAATGAACTTCTTTGAGCACTCAGCCCGGGTACCCCTGATCATTCACGCCCCCGAGAGTTTCCAGGCACACCGTGTTGCAGAGGCTGTGTCGCTGGTCGATATACTCCCAACCCTGGTTGAGTTTGCCAGGGACGGCCAACCCCGCGAATATGTAACACCCATTGAGGGCCGATCGCTTCTGCCCCATTTGTCCGGGGCTGGCGGTCATGATGAGGTGGTAGGCGAGTACTTTGCCGAGGGAACCGATTGCCCCATTTTCATGCTGCGCAAAGGGTCGAAGAAACTCATCTACTCCCAACGCGATCCCCTTCAATATTTTGATATCACGGATGACCCCGACGAAATAGACAATCTTGCGAGCAGGGCACAGTACACAGCTGAAATTGAGGGATTGCTTGCCCAGCTCAAACGGAAGTACAACGAAGAGGAATTGACGCAGCGGGTGTGCGAGAGCCAACGCAGACGCAATTTTCTAAAGGGTATCATGCGTGATATGAATGTCTGTTGGGACTATCATCCGCAAGAGGATGCCAGCACGGCATACGTGCGCAACAATATGCCGATTTATGAATTGGAGAAGCGGGCCCGCTTTCCCCAGGTCTGAATGATCCTTGCATACGCGTATCGGGAGTGAATAGTGACAACAAATACAGAAAAGTTTGATGCATGGATCAGAGGGGGTTTCATTGCGCTGAACAGCGAACTCGAGGAGCTCTACTTTGCCAGTGACAACCGGGAGGTTGTAGCAGGGGTCGGCGACCACGTGAAGCGACAACTGGAAGCCGAGGGCAACGCCTTGATTGTAGAGTTGCTGAAAGAGGGAAATACCGACGAAGGTTTCGATGCCGCCTTCGACCTGCTGGGAAACGTCGGGTGCTTTATGGCAGCGTGTCGCCGGCACGAAATTACCGAGCCATCTCGGGAAACCAAATCACCCCTTCACGACGCATCCGCCCTGGCCATGCAACTGGGCGCCGGCCTGGGTGTGGTGCCGCGTTTCGCCTCAGCACATCTTGAGACACACAATCGGGCAATCAATGGCGTGTACAAAACCTTTACTTCGCTGCCCGACGAAGCACTATTTATTACTTACAACACGCGGGCGGCCCTGGCGTACATCCGCGCCTCGGAAGCGCTGCTGAGAATCCTGCCACTGGGCGTGTCACATCCTATCGCGGCGGATCTGCTGAAGGCAGCCGTCGCCGCCCTGGACGATGTGGTGGCCTCCAATGACCAGTTGTTTGACGAGCTGGATATCAACCGCTTTTTCTACTGCGTCCGGCCCTACTACAAACCGCATCGAGTCGGTCTTCACGAGTATAGAGGTGCCAATGCGGGAGATTTTGCCGGCATAAACGTTATAGACCTGCTGCTGGGTTTGTGTCGGGCGGACGACGCCTATTACTCACAGCTACTGGTCGACAAATTTTTGTTTATGACGCCATCGGATCAGTTGATTCTGCGCGACTGTATGCGCCGGGAGAGCCTATTGGATCAATTTCTGGGCGAAGCCCAATCACATGCAGATCAACCCTGGTTCCAGCAAAACGCGGAGCTGTTTCTTGAGGCCTGCCTGGCCCACGGAAAAACCGCCCTGCAACATCATGAAAAGCTGGTCGCTAAATTTATAGAGAATCCGGCCGTCACCAACAATATGATGGAGCAAAAAGGACTGACCGCCAGTGGACCGCCACTCCCTGTACTACTGAAATCACTGCGGAAACTGGCTGATTTGCGATCCGCCGCTGAACGTGACGACATTCCGAGCCGCTATCGCGATCTGGATACTCTGCGGGCGTGCCTCACGCAGGCTGATGAGCACTGATGAGGACGGACGAGAGAAATGGCATAGCAACGCTACTGATCACACTGCTGGCGAGCGTCAGCGTCAGTGCCCAGTTGGCTCAGCCAATCATCCGCTATGACACGGTCCACAATCCGATCATCGGTTATCACGGCATGGCGGTATCGCAAAACTCCATCGCGACGCTGGTGGGACACAATGTATTGAAACAGGGAGGTAACGCGGTCGACGCGGCCGTCGCCATGGGTTTCGCGTTGTCAGTCACCCTGCCCCGCGCCGGCAATCTGGGTGGCGGTGGCTTTATGCTGATTCACCTGGCAGACAGCGATGAAACTATTGCGTTGGACTACCGATCCATGGCACCGCTGAGTAGCAACGATGCGGACCATCGCAGCCCCGTCGGAGAAATTCTCTGGGACAAGCTGACCTTCGGTGCCCACGCATCGGCCATTCCAGGTACGCTTGCCGGCTTACATAGAGCCTGGCAGCGCTATGGCAGCCTGCCCTGGCCGGAGTTGGTACAACCCGCCATAGACCTCGCCGAAAATGGTATTCGCGTAACATCGGATTTAAGTTTTGCGCTGGAGGCAGCGGGCCGCGTTCTTGCCGCCAACCCAGCCAGCAGTGCCATTTATCTGCGGTCAGATGGCTACGCCTGGCAGCCAGGGCAAATACTGGTGCAGAAGGACCTGGCATGGTCGCTGCGCCAGATTCAGGAGGGTGGCGCAAACGCATTTTACGAGGGTGAGCTGGGCAAGCGCATCGTGGCGGCGCTGCAGAACGCAGGGCGCAACGTTTCACTGGAGGATTTGAAAGCCTACCAAGCGAAGGAACGACCAGTGGTATCAACCAACTACCGGGGCTATAAGGTCTTCTCCATGCCGCCGCCCAGCGCCGGTGGTATCACCCTATTGCAAATGTTAAACGTGCTAAACCGGTTTGATGTGGAGGACACCGGCGCTGGCTCCGCCAAACATCTGCACTTCTTGTCAGAAACCATGAAGCTCGCCGCAGCCAATCGTCGCACGCATATCGGGGACCCGGATTTTAATGACCTCGCCATAGACGGCTACATCGGCAACAAACTTGCAGCCGACCTGGCTCGAGAAATTGACCTGAAGCGCGCCGCCAAAGTAAAGAATATTAAGCCTTCTCCCGTTGAGCAGTACGAGAGTCGCGACACCACTCACTTTTCCGTTATGGACAGCGCGGGCAATGCCGTGTCCAACACTTACACCCTGGGCTATTCCTTCGGATCTGGCTGGGTGGCTGAAGGAACGGGTATTCTGTTGGACAATCAGATGCGCAACTTCTACATCAGCAATAGCGAGTTCGGTCCCAATGCCTTCGCACCAGGCAAGCGCATGCTTTCAACCATGACGCCCACCATCGTCCTCGACGCAAACGATGAAGTTTTTCTGACAACCGGTACGCCCGGCGGCAGCCGCATCATAAACACCGTGCTGCAGTTGCTGATCAACATAATAGACTTTGATATGAACATCGCCGAGGCAACACATAGACCCCGCATTCAACAGGGCTGGAATTCACAAACCCTGCGCCTGGAACAAGGTTTCAGTCCAGACACGATTGCGCTGCTGAAAAATATGGGACACGAGGTTGTCTACGAGCAAACCATGGGCAGCACACAATCGATTCTCTACCGTGATGGAAAATACTTCGGATCCTCCAATTCCAGACGGCCCGATGCTCTGGCCATAGGTGTAATCATGCCACCCCCCTCGAATCCAAAAATCAAGACTGCAGTCGGCACTCGAAGCAATCCATAGATCGGCATTACGCATCTCCCAACGATTTGTAACGCTCGCGTAGTTCACGTTTCAGCACTTTGCCAATAGAGCTTTTCGGCAGATCATCGATATAAACCAGCTGTGAAATTTCCTGTAGCTTGCCCAATCTCTCATTGGCCCATTCACGCACCTCATCCTCGGCGACGGCGGTTTCCGGTTCGCGCACCACTATAGCAAGAGGCGTCTCACCCCAATTCGCACTGGGCAGTGCGACGACGGCCACCTCATGCACCGCCTCGTGCTGCAGCAACACCAGTTCGAGATCTGTTGCATAAATATTGAACCCTCCGGAAATGATCATGTCTTTCTTGCGATCGGACAGGAACAGCCACCCATCCTCGTCCAGATAGCCCACATCGCCAGTCTTGAAATACAACAAGCCATCTTTATCAAACCAGGACATGTCGGTATTGGCATCTTTGCGATTGAGATAACCATTACTCATATTGGCGCCACGGCCTACGATCTCTCCTGTTTCTCCAGCAGATAGCTCAGTGCCATCCTCGGCCAGAATTTTCATGGTGGTCCCGGGCAGAGGCGTGCCCACCGAACCCAGCTTATCAAGTTCACGTGCAACGCTGCCGACGAACAGGGTTCCAGCACCACCCTCTGTCATGCCATAAAACTCGAACAGTTCACCGGGGAAGCGGTCTATCACATCCGCCTTGAGCGCGGCTCGCAGCGGCGCGCTGGTACTGAATTTGACCTCCAGGGAATCAAGCTTATGGTCATCAAACTTGACCGAGCGCATAATGCGATCGTACTGCACCGGGACCAGCATCGCGTGGGAAACATTGTGCCGCTCGATCAAGGCAAGCGCGCCCTCGGCGCTGAATTTACTCATGACGACCTGCGTTGCTCCGACGCACAGCGAAGGCCACCATGTGGTAAACGTTGTATTGGAATACAAAGGCGTGGCAATCAGATTGACCGACGCCGGGGAGAAACCCAGCGGGATCATGCCGCGGGCCAGGCCCTGTCGGGTCTTGTGGCTATGAACAATACCTTTGGGCACCCCGGTCGTCCCGGAACTGTAGATGATATTGAACTCGTCCGTGGGCCCGATAACTACGCCTGGTGCATGGCTGTCCTGACTGGACAACCACTGCTCAAAATCGGCAAATTTCGTATTGGCGAAATCAAAACCCAGCAACCCACCTGCTACTAATTGCGTCTGATTCGACAGAAACAAATCAGCACAGGACGAAAACTCTTCAGATACCACCAGCACCTTGGCGGCACAATCCTTCAGCATCAGGTCAAAGCTTCCGTCCGCGATCATGGTCTGTAGAGGAACCATACAGGCACCAGCACACAGGGTGGCAGCGAACAGTTCGGAGTACGCCATGCTGTTACGCGACAAGGCCGCAACGCGATCACCTTTGCCCACACCCAGCGCGATTAACCCGTTGGCGATCTGGTATATGCGCCGAACCATCTCTGCATAGCTGCGCTCCTTGTCACCCTCAACAAGGGCGATATGGTCAGGCTGATCTGCCAGAAATCCCGCCAGTAAATTCGGCAAAGTTCTAGCCGCATCGAAATCCAGTTCAATACCCGCCTGTTCCAAAACTGCTTTATTCATAAATACCTTTTTCACTATGATGACTATTTGACAGCAACCATGATGCAAGCCACTGTAGCACCATGCAAGACTGGTTTATCTTTTTGCAGGACCTGGAAATCAGCCCGATTTTCGCCCTTGCCATCGCCCTGGCAATCACGCACGGAAAATCCTATGCGGTCAAAATGCAGATTGCTTTTGCAGTAAGCGTTGGCGGCTACGTTCTAGCACCCACCTTGCATGGCAGGACCGGTCTTTTTTATCTGTCGGCGGCGATTTCGGAAACCGCACCGCGCTGACCATTCTCATCGCCGCCAACATCGGGGGCGTGGTTATCGTGGAAACTATGTACGGGGGTCAAGACATTACAATGTGGGTGGAGGTGCTGAACTCTGGATGACCATGTACGGCTTTGATACCGCTCAATACTTTGTAGGTGCTGGGCTGGTTTATCTGTTCCATCTGATCCATCACCGATCAAGAACTCCGACACCATGGGCAGCCTAAGCCTTCGCTACGGGCGAGGCTTTGATAATGGCCCTGTTTGTGCCAGCTATCACCCTGCTGCTGCCGGTGCACACTGTCATTATGTTCACGTTCCTAGCCATCATGATTGTGCACAACGCCATCGGGCACTCCGGTATTGAGTTTCACCCTCTATCCTGGGTGGATGGACCTGCGGAGCCGCCGTCAGCCCCGATGTAATCGCAATGGCCCCCCTTCATTTTTTTCTGTCACCCAATACGGATTCCAATTGTCGCTGCAATTTGGCACCGAAGGGTGCCCGGGTACCCATCAATTTATTGACGTCAAACCACCCCTGCGTAAAAACGGTACGGGCATGACTGAATTCAAGAAATCCTTCCCTACCGTGATATTTACCGACACCGCTCGCGCCAATTCCGCCGAATGGCGCGTCATCAGCCGCCGGGTGAAGGGCGATCTGATTAATGGTTACGCCGCCGGAGACGGTGTGCTGTAACACCTGATTCTGTTCATGTTTGTCACGACCAAAATAGTACAATGCCAGTGGCCGCTCACCAGCGTTAATAAAATCAATGGCGTCCTCGATAACATCGTAAGTCCGCACAATGAGAATTGGCCCGAAGATTTCTTCCTGACTGAGCAGGCTATCCGCGGGTGGATTCACCACCAGATGCAGCGGTATACAGTTTTCCGGACCTTGTTCGATCTCAGCCAGGGACAGCACCTGACAATCTCGCGCCCGCGCATCTTCCAGATACGAATGCAAACGCGCTGTATGTCGCTGATTGATAATACCCCCAGCCTCGATCGGGCTAGTTTCAAAGGTTTGTTGGTAGAGCTCCCCGAGGCTGGCAAGAAACGCCTGCAACAGCTCGGTAGGCACCAACACATAGTCCGCCGCAACACAGAGCTGACCCGCATTGGTCACTTTGGCAAAGATAATTTTCTCAGCTGCTTGCCGGATATCAGCCGAGCGCCCGAGTATGACGGGGGACTTGCCGCCCAGCTCCAGGGTGACGCCGGCAAGATGCTGCGCTGCGGCGGTCATTACTGCCTTACCCACCATTGTTCCCCCGGTCACTACAATGTGATCCAGAGGCAATTGCGAAAGTGATTCCGACACCGCTTTATCACCGGTAATCACAGCAACCGTATCAGGACTCAGATAGGTGGGCATCAATCTTTCAATACAGACGGATGTTTCTGGCACCAGGTCAGAGGGCTTGATCAAGGCACGATTGCCCGCAGCGATAACCTGTGCCAATGGGCTGAACACTGTAAACAGGGGTACATTCCAGGTACCTAAAATGCCAACCACACCTTTGGGTTGATACTCGACCCTGACCTTTGCCCCACTGAGGTTATAGGGGAACGGTGTTTTGCGACGCTCTGCTCGCATCCATTCTCTTAAATGCTTGCGCGCATATTTGATGGAACCGATGGAGCCATGCACGTCATACATCAGGCTCACGCCGCGGGAGCGCGAGCCAAAGTCACGCTCAATGGCGGCTACCAATTCCTCGAAGTTTTCCTCCAATAAGCACTGTAGCGCAGCCAGCGATGCTTCGCGCTCTTCCCGTGAAGGAGGTCGGGTTGTGCGCGACAGCTGATGCTGCCACTCAAACACTGTCGCCAGTGAATTCATCGATCGTAGTAGTTATTTACCACCTTGCTGGCTATCTCCTGCAGCTTTCTGGCGTCCGCGGCGGGCAGGCCGGCCCCGTATACCAGCCCAACCGGCGACTCCCCATATATCGATGCATATACCACGCAGGCGGCAAGATAAGTACCCGCTAGACTGGGATGCTTAAGCACTTTCTTGTAGCGGATGTTGACGGCATCGTCCCGTGCATCAAAGCCGAGGATATCGGGAGAATACAATTCAATCTCCGGTGCCTTTGACATAGCGCGGGCAAATGCTTGCCCCACCGGTATGACCAGCGCGTCATTATCATTACCGGCCCGGGTATAGGCCTGATTCAGGGCCGCGGTCATCTCGGGCTGGTCTTTATAGGCCCAGGTCATCAAAAACGCCGGTGTGGCCCCGCTTTTGGCCACCAGTGCACTGGCCTGGCTCGCGGCGTCCTGAAATGCTGGTGCGGTATCGGCCTGAATCGGCCCGTTGCTGTAGCCGTGCATAATCACCATGTCCCAGCGACCCGGCGTGACGATGCCCGCCAAACCCGGCAGGTGCTCAGCCAACCTGGCACCCGATATCGTCATCGCGCGCAAACTGGTCTTGCCTGCTTCGTGGCGCCCGGCAGCCCGCAACAGCGCACCGACGTGTTTATGCAGACTATCGTTGTAGTAAGTAAAACTATTACCCACAAACAGAATACGCTGCGGCACTTCAACAGCACTGACCTGCGGTTTGACATGACCACCCGTTGAACAGGCCGTGGTAAATAGCACTATGGCAAAAGCACCGATAAAGGTCGTTAATTTGTGTGACATTGGGTTTCCTTTTAAAACTGTGACGTTGCTGTACCGTTCTCAGCTAGAATGAATTGATGAACAATACACCCTCAACGGGTCCGGCCAAATGATAGCGGATAACTTATCGAATTACGCGCGCCGCACGTTAATCATCGTGACATGGCTGCTTCCGATATACTCCCTTCAGGCAGCAGAGATCCCGCCGCTACAATTCGCAAATATCGGCGATCTGCGTTTGCTCTCAGGGGAAATACTGTACGACACATCGGTCGGTTATCGCACCTCAGGGCAGCTCAATGCCGACCTATCCAATGTGATCGTATTCCCAACCTGGTTTACCGGCACCACGGCGGGGCTCTATAGCGGTGGGCTGATCGGACCCGAATTATTGGCGGACACGGACAAGTACTTCGTGATCGCCATCGACGCACTGGGTAACGGGGTATCCAGTTCCCCCTCCAACCATAAAGAGCAAGGCGGCGGCGACTTTCCGGCAATCAGCATTGCCGATATGGTCCTAGCTCAGCACATATTACTGACCAAGCACCTGGGCGTAGACCATGCAACAGCCGTTATGGGCGAATCCATGGGCGGCATGCAGGTGTTCCAGTGGATGGGTCAGTTTCCAGAATTTATGGATGCGGCCATCCCTATCGATGGCTACCCTCATCCCACCTCCTATGACTTGCTGCAGTGGACAACCCATGAGGCGGCTATCGTCAGGCTACAAAATCTGGGTGCCACCGATAAGGACATCAGCGATTTTCTGGCGAGATTAAATCTTTTGACTCTGTGGACCCCGTCCTACTTTGTGCGCACGGTTGAACCTGCAGATATCGATGAATACATCGCCGCAGAGCAAAAGCGCTATACACGCATCGATGCCTACAACTATCTAAGCCAGCTCCGCGCCATGATTCACCAGAACGCATTCGCCAAGCAGGGCAACTCAGCAGAAAGTTATGCCACAGGCGTATCCGCAAAAACGCTGGTGATAGGCGTGCCCAGCGATCAAATGGTTAACCCGACACCCGCAAAGCTACTGGCCATAGACATGGACGCGAAATACGTTAGCATCGACAGCGACTGCGGCCATATGGGTACGACCTGTGAGGCAGCAACTGTCGCCGAAATAGTGAATCAATTTCTGGATGAGATGTAGCGGCACATTCGCGTGATGAAAATCGTAAAACACGTTTTCAAAATCATGCTAATGCTGTTGGTGTCCTTGCCGATCGCCTTCGTTACAACGATGATCATACATCCATTCTGGCGTTGGTTTGACACGGCTGCCGGTATAGAATGCTAGGGTCACTCTGACCCCGCAGAGTGGCGCCCTGGGTCAATTACGCGTTTTATTGTGACAATGTCGCTGGTGCTTTACTTTCGGTTGTAAGCAAAAAAATAAGATACTGTGATTTATAATATGGATTGGAAAGTATTTTTAACTATCTTTGGTGCAGTCTTCATTGCTGAACTTGGTGACAAGACTCAGCTGGCGACCATGCTGTTTGCTACCGACAAGGATGTTAGTAAATACACAGTGTTTCTTGCTGCATCAGGAGCATTGATTGTGGCTTCAGCATTGGGTGTGTTAGCTGGCACATTTTTGGCAGAGTATATAAACGAAAAATATCTGCACTACATCGCCGGAGTTGGCTTCATCTTTATTGGCCTCTTTACTTTGCACAATGCATAAATCACATGTTTGTGATCGGATACTCGTCAGCAGGGGTACACCCGCGCTTCGATTAAAGCATTGAAGATCATCTGATATGACAATCGCCATGATTGTATTAACAGTCGCGATGATCTTGCTCAGCATCGCCGCAGGTATCGCCAAGTTCACGTTGGTGCCTGATGAACTGGCGTTTCTCTCAGGTTTTGGCTTTTCGGAAACTGCTGTGGTGATGTACGGCACTGTGCAAATGCTTGGCGGCATTCTATTTGCTGTGCCCAGATCATCCGTCGTGGGCGCTATTGTGGTGATACTCGGCTTCCTACTCTCCTCTGTACTACTGTTTATTGCAGGCGATATAGCCTTTGCAACGTTCTCTTTGTTGCCTATCACACTTACCGGCATTGTGCTGTTTCACACACTGAAAACCAAAAATAAAAATTGATATGAGCAACCATGAATCCAGCTGCCTATGTGGAAGCGTGCAGTGGGAAATTACGGCGGAGCCGTTTCAGGCGTTCAACTGTCACTGCAATATGTGCCGCAAGGCTCACGGTTCGGCTTTTGCCACCTACTGGTTCTTCATTGCGGGAGAAGTCAATTGGCTTGGCCGCACCGATACAATTGTAAAGTATGTTTCTTCCCATTTCTTAACCCGTAGTTTTTGTGGCACCTGCGGATCGGTGGTTCCTTACCAGGGTGGACAGTCGGATCACTGGGTTGTCCCGGGCGGCTGTCACGACGATGGAAAGACATCGGATTGTCATGTCTTCGCAGCCCATTGCGCACCTTGGTACGACATCACCGGTGATCTTCCCCAACATGACCACTACCCTGATTACACCACGCTACAACACGTCCAAGAGGAACCCCTGGAACAGGGACCTGAAGGGCTGGTACGCGGAAGCTGTTTGTGCGGAGCTGTTGAGTTCCGGGTAAGCGAACCATTTAGTCTGGTACAGAACTGCCACTGCCACCGATGCCGCAAAGCCCGCGCAGCGGCTCATGCCACCAACGGTTTTACCTCGCTGAGTGGTGTCTCGTTTGTACTGGGAGAAGATAATCTGGTGGTTTACAAAGTAGCCTGTGCCAAGTATTTCACACAGGTTTTTTGCCAAACCTGCGGATCAAAAATGCCGCGTATCGACCCCGACAGAGGTATTGCAGAGGTACCCTTCGGTGGACTGGATGATGAGCCCAATGTAAAACCGTGCAGACATATCTACACAGACTATAAAGCGAAGTGGTACGACATCACCGATGATCTACCGGTATACAAGGGAGGCCCTACGGACTGATATCGCTATTCATGATTTACAGGGTCGCAGCTGATTTGTCTAATTAACAGAAATAGATTGACTCTCGACCCTGTAGCGTATAGTCTGCGCCCAGCTAGAAATTAAGTATCTTTTTACATTCTCCATTTCGTTGCATTCTTGTAGTTCTTCGTCCTGTAGTTTTTAAATTTTTGTCTATTTTTCCCGCTATTCATGCCTTATGAAGGCACTTTTATATTTTATTTACAGGATTTTCTATTATGTCTACAGCAACTACCGGAACAGTAAAATGGTTCAACGAATCTAAAGGCTTTGGTTTTATCGAGCAGAAAGATGGCCCAGACGTTTTCGCACATTTCAGTGCAATCCAGAGCGATGGATTCAAAACATTGGCCGAAGGCCAAAAGGTCGAGTTCAATGTAACTCAGGGCCAGAAAGGCCCACAGGCGGAGAACATTGTAGCTGTGTAACAGCTCAATGCTCCACCAAAGAAGGCAAGCTGTCATGGCTTGCCTTTTTTATGCCCGACGCATTTGAATAAGTGTGATCACAAAAGGACTTTGATTAAGTAGAATGTCTGGAGACGCATCGCACTGATACGGCATTCATATGGCAATAGACACCATCACACTAACGCGAGCGCAGATACACGCACTGGGCGCTCATCACGCAGAAAGAGAAGCGGCTTGTGACTTGCCTGCGGTAATGGAAACGTTGAGCGACAACCCTCTCTACTACTACCCAGCCATTGGCAAGCAGTTCAGAGGCCGGGAAAAATCACAACGATTCTATGAGTACTTTTTTGAAAACTTCACCCCGAATGTCGTCGGCGGCCAGTTGATCCGAGAATGGGTCAATGACACTAGCGTCGCACAGGAATACGATATCACGCTGACATTCGACGGAGTGGAGGAAACACATCGCATTCTGGGTGTGCTGTTTGTTGAGGGAGACAAGCTGGGTGGCGAAATCGTTTACGCCGGCGATCAAACCATTCGTCGTATGCTTGGCCCGATATACCACGAACTGGAATCAGCCTGAATGGGTCCGGGTTGACGCAGCTAATGGATACATTGAACCTTGAAACTCTGCTGGCAGAACGCGCTATTCACCGCAACATCATGACCTTCGCTCGAGCGATGGACGCTCGGGACTGGCCAGCACTGGAAGCTTTGCTAACAGACGACGCCAGTGCCGACCTCGGTATGGGCGATATCACCAGCCGTAACAACATTGTCGCGTTTATTCAGTCATTCCTCGACCGCTGCGGCACTACCCAGCACCTGATTGGCAATGTCGTGGTGGATGTTGACGGTGACACGGCAACCAGCCAGGCCTATGTCAGCGACCTGCACCTTGGCAAGGGAGACAAGTCCCATCTCACCTTCAAAACCCTGGGTGAGTACCATGACGAATGGGTGTGCACTGACGGGACCTGGCTACTAGCACGGCGGGTAAAAGACAATCGCGCAACCATCGGCAGTATGGACGTATTTTCATCTGAGTGAATAAGCTGGATTCAACGCTCAAACTGAAGTATGTACCCTTTGAAGTCCTCATTCAGATAATCGGTGTGCTCGGGCTTGTGGTGGGATGACGTAAAACCGTATTCCACCAGCGCAGTACTGAGTTTGTTCTTGCGGCCACGCCCTGGGTCAACAATCACCACTTCACAGGCGGGATTGGCGTGCTCATCTATAAAGCTCGCCAGCAGCTTAACATGTCCATCCTCGTACAGGATGTCGCTCCCAATAATGAGGTCAAAAAGACCGAGGGTATCGCTTTCTCCTGCCCAATCGACCAGCTCAAAGGCAATATCCCTATCCTCGTTGAGCAAAGTATTGCGGTCGAGGAATGTCTGCGCTTCGGGGTGGTAATCGGTAGCTGTGATGTCAGCGTGCTGCTTGTTCAGCAACAAACTCGTTAACGCCATGCCACAACCGATCTCCAACACTCTCTTTGAACCCGTGTCGAAATCCTGAATAAAGTGTGCCAGCACCAGACTGGATGGCCACAGGACACCGAACAGAGGCCAGGACGCGTCACAAATTCCTAGCTTTTCAGCGGCGCCGACAGGGTCATAAAATTCTTGCCTATCGCGTAACGTACACAGATGAATATCTATTTCGCCAAATTCAACCGTTTGGTAACACAGGCGCAGGTTTGTAATTGGGTAACCTCGATTTGTGGGCGCTGAGCCAGCTATCGGGGATAGATAAATGACAAAACGAGAATGTTGCTCAAGGGTATAGCACTCAGTTAATAAGACAACGTGTTTAGGCAAATCGGCCAAAGTAAGAGACAGCTGATGTTCGAAAGCTACCAGGAAAAATATCGAGATGATTGTCTCGACCTATTTGACAAGAGCTGGCCATAGTTTTTAGCCGAGAATGAGCGCAAGGATTACCTGCTGTTTCCAAAAATCGTCACCCTTGCCGCGCTGTAATTTTTCTTCTGGGGCGGTAACGGTGGCATGCTATACCGTACCTGTTGGCTTTACACGCACGATAACTGAGCCTGGATAATGTCCCGGGTCTTTGGGACGCAGATGACCGGGCTGATCATCAAAACCTGATTCTGCGTTAACAAACCTATCTGCCACTGAAAGAAATCCGGGACAAACTATGACCCGTCTCCTGGCTCCCAGTCAGGGGCCAGCAATCGACGGCGCCCATCTATACTCTTGCGCACACCCGGCTCATCCAGTTGCTGGCGATCCCACAGTTCACAGGTAACCTGTTTGTGTTTCTGGTCCAGCCCTTCACGGTAATTGCTGTAGCGGCATAGCATCACCTCCCCGCCATACCCCAGCTCAACCTTGCGGAACCAATCCGGATCAGCCAACGCCTGACGGGCAAAGCCGACGATATCCGCGTTCTCATTGGCCAAACAAGCCTCGGCCTGATGAAAGCTGTATATCCCCCCGGCCATCACCACCGGCGTCATCAGTCCCGCCTCGCGTAAGGCCGCGCGAATACAAGAGACTGGCTCAATATTCCGGCCAAAAGGACCTTGCGCGTCTGAGATATACCCGGGCATACACCCATAACCACTCCGCCCGGTATAGGGGTAGGCTGCCCAGCCCACTTTGGGTTGTTTGGCGTCATCGAACTTGCCACCACGGGAGTGTGATAAAAAATCCATACCGGCATCAGCGAAGCAGCGGGCAAAATAGCAGGCATCTTCCACCCGGTTGCCGGCTTCGATGATCTCATCGCTGAGGTATCTACAACCCACGGCAAACTGGGCGGAGGTGGCCGATCGCACCGTCTGATAAACCTCCAGCGGCAGTCGCACTCGATTTTCGCGGCTGCCACCATAACCGTCCTTGCGGGTATTGGTAGCCGACAGAAACGAGGCCATGGTGTAGGCATGCGCGTAGTGCAATTCCACGCCGTCAAACCCGGCCTTCTCTGCCCGGCAAGCCGCACTGGCAAACAAATCAGGCAGGCGCTGGGGTAACTCCTCGATATGATCGAGATGGGTATCTGTCACCCGTTCGCGATACCCGTACTGCATATCTTCCCACTCTTTGGTCGACAGCGTTGCCTCCAGTTCGGGGCCGGAAAGGTCGCACAGGGCATCCCTGACGGTGCCGTCAGCGGCATCGCCCAGCTTCAACCGCTGGCGATGCACGTCTGTCAGCGGTAAAAACTGGCGCAGGTATTTTTCCCGATCAGGTCGCCGCCGAATGGAGAGAAAGTCGATAAGCTGAATCAGCAGCCGCGTGTGACCACCGCTGGCCTTGCGCACAACGTCAGCGAATTATTTCAAGCCTGGAACGTAACGGTCATCGCCGATGCGCAGCAACGGCCCACTGGGGATGCCCCCAATACCGGTGGCTTCCACCACAATGGCACCGGGACGACCGCGGGCGAAACGTTCATACCATTCCAGTACATCCTCGGTGACATCGCCCTGCTCGTTGGAACGCCAGGGCACCATCGCCGGCACCCAGGTTCGCTGTTCCAACTGCATGGGTCCAACCGATAGCGGTGAAAAAAGCCGGCTCGTCGCCGCCTCCTGTCGACTCGGCCAGCTGTCTTCTACCACGGTGTACTTAATTCGCTCGGCGGGTTTCCACATACCAGTTCGCTTCAAACAAGGCGTCATCTAATAATACTTTAAGCCTAAACTATTTGTCCTGTGCACGCCAGCCGGCGGTCGATGCAGATTTGCTTGAGCCCACGCTCTCAACTAGTCTGCGACAACGGGTTCGATAAAAAAATAGCAATACTCGGGAGCCATGAATGAAACCTGCCATCATCACCGCACTACTATCCGTTTTTCTATTACTGTCCTGTGGCCAGGACAATGGCGCTGGAGGGGTTCAAGCAAGCGGTCAAACAGCCAATGCAGAGCCCTCAGCAGCAGAGCTGCGCCAGTCTATCGCCAAGCAGGCTGGTGCCCCCTTCCTCGATGGATTGGGCGATTTCAACCACCCCATCAGTACTGATGACCCCTGGGTACAACGGTATTTCAACCAGGGCATGATCATGGCGGCTGGCTTCAATCACGCCGAATCCATAAGGGCCTTCAAGGCATCACAGCAACTGGACCCCGACTGTGCCATGTGTTTTTGGGGTGAGGCGCTCGCCACCGGACCCAATATCAATGTCACCAGCAAGGGCAAAGCCGTCATGTCACCGGATGATCGTCTTAACGCCCACGCCGCGGCACAGACCGCCTTGAGTCTGGCCGACAACGTCAGCGAGCGCGAACGCGATCTGATCGTCGCCCAAACCGCACGCTACAACGGCGATGCAGATACATCCCGGGAACCACTGGACGCTGCCTATGCCAACACCATGCGCAAGGTAGCGTCCAAGTACCCCGAGGATGACAACATCCAGGCCATGTTCGCCGAGGCCATGATGAATACCATGCCCTGGAACTACTGGCTGGACGGTGACAACCCTAAGCCCGAAACCGCCGAGGTTATTACCGCACTGGAAACCGTGATGGCTCGCAACCCGGCACACCCACTGGCGCTGCACCTGTACATCCATGCGGTTGAAGCCTCCTCCAACCCGGGTCGCGCAGAACAGGCCGCAGACAACTTGGCCAACCTGGTGCCCGGCTCCGGACACCTGGTGCATATGCCCTCCCATATCTACTGGCGCGTGGGCCGCTACTACGACGCATCAGAGGCTAATGTACGCGCCGCCAAAGTGGATGAAGACTACATCGCCCAGTGCAATGCACAGGGTTTTTACCCAGCCCTGTACTATCCTCATAACATTCACTTCCTGTGGGCCTCAGCCAGCATGGAAGGCCGCAGCCAGGTAGCCATTGAAGCCGGTCGCAAGGTTGCTGCCAATGTTCATCTGGAACAAATCAAGGCCTTCCCTACCATTGAATTCTTTAAAACCGTCCCCCTGCTATCGCTGGTGCGGTTTGGCCAGTGGGACGAGATTCTCAGCGAGCCCATGCCACCAGAAGAACTGGCGTTCTCACAAGCCATCTGGCGCTACGCCCGCAGCGTAGCCATGGTGCGGAACGGTAATGAAGGTGGTGCTGCAGCCGAGTTGGCAGCCATGGCGCCCCTGCTAAAAAACCAATCCATATGGACGCTTGACGGCAATGACTACCCCGCCAGCCAAATTCTCGCCATTGCCGAACTACTGGCCCAGGGCGAACAGGCACAAGCACAGGGCGAGCACGAATCGGCACATAAGGCATACACCGAAGCTGTCGCCATTCAGGATACCCTCCCCTACACGGAGCCTCCCTTCTGGTATTACCCCACCCGCCAATCCCTGGGGCAGTTACTCATGGTAATGAAAGAATACCAAGAAGCCGAAGCCGTCTACCGACAGGATCTGAAACAGTACCCGCGCAATGGCTGGTCGTTG
Source organism: uncultured Halieaceae bacterium (assembly GCA_938074045.1). GTDB lineage: Bacteria > Pseudomonadota > Gammaproteobacteria > Pseudomonadales > Halieaceae > CALJGI01. The sequence continues at coordinate 120,103 of CALJGI010000006.1, read as the reverse complement.
TACGGTTTGTCTCGTAGTCTTGAAGCACAGGGCAAAGATGAGGATGCAGCAACAACGAAAGCGAAGTTTGAAAATATTTGGGCCAGGGCGGATGTGGAATTGAAGGGTTCGGTTTTGTGAGGTTTGGAGAGCGAGCTTATGTTGAAGAGTAGCTTTAAAGCAAAAACTGGGATATTGCGGCTAGGTGATATATGAAAGACCTTCGTAAAATTAGTAGTTATGACTGCAACTAGAAAATGAGTATTGAGATGAATGAAAAAATTAATCAATCTTCTTTAAATGCATTGAAAATTGCTTTTACTTATATGCCAAAATCAATTGAAGTAACTAAATATGAGTATGGTGATAGCTACCAGAAAGTACTGGATCACATTCAAACGGTCAGAGAAACACTATTGATTAATGACGTTGATCCTGATGAGGTTTATGGTGAGATACACCCAGAGCATACACCTAACTCAACATACTAATTCCTCAATAGCGGTGTAATTCTATAATGAGTAACGTCAGTATTCTGTGCACACACATTCATAACAAGACAAAACAGTTCGTGGCCGCTGGCCACCGGGCGCAATGCTACGAACTGCGTCGCTGTTTGAGGCGTTATCGGTCGTATGACAAAAACCAAGATACTACTCTTTGAGTCGTCATACACTCAGGAAGTCATCAAACTTTTTACTGACGTATTCTCTGCATCAGAAAATGAATCGGAGGGCCAGGTAATCGGTAATTTCGTTAGCAACCTGGTCACTACCACCAAGCCAAAGGATCTAATTGGCTTTGTCGCAACCTCTGATGAACGCATTGTCGGGTGCATATTCTTTAGCCGTTTCGTTGTACCTACTACTCAAGTGGCATTTATCTTGTCACCCGTTGCTATTGCCACGAGCGAACAGGGTACTGGTATAGGACAGCAGCTAATTAGCTATGGGCTTGAGCATTTGAAGTCTCTGAGTGTTGATTTGGCTTTCACTTATGGCGACCCAAACTATTATTCCAAGACAGGCTTTGTGCCCATCAATGAAAGCATTGTAAAAGCACCCTTTGAATTATCTCAGCCAGAAGGTTGGCTGGGACAATCATTTGATGGCAAGCCCGTTAAAGCAATGCTTGGTTCCACGCAATGCGTTGAGGCGCTAAGTGATAAGAAGTACTGGTAAATTAATCCACAGAGCAGGCATAAGCAGTATCGTCTTTAGTGCTGGTCGCGCTAACGCGCAACTGTTTTGCCCGCGAAGCGGCTTGGCGACTCAGTGAAGTACTTCGAAGACGCAGAAATCTGAAAGACTCTTGTCTTTCCTGACAGATATACGCTTACTGAAGAAAATATTCTCGAGATGGGAAGGGAGTGGGACCCAATCCCTATTCACACTGAAAAAGATGCGGCCAGGGAGACGATTTTTGGTGATATTGTTGCATCTACTGTGCACTTGTTTGCCATAGCAACGAAGCTAAGCCGCTCTTCTAAAGAAGAGTGGGCTGTAGTGAGCTCTTTAATCAGGATAATGAAATACTTTTCGAGTTTAGTGGTGCCGCGTTATATAGACTTAGAGTCTGACAAAAATGAAGCGCTCCCGTATGTAGAGGAAAATGCATTTGGTGAACTGATATCAACGGTCAATGGCCGCTTATTCTCTACGCATATGCCATTTATCTTGAATGAAAATAAATCCAGATTAATTGGGCATTTCGCAAAGAAAAACCCGCAATGGGAACAAATCGCCGACCAGGAGGTGTTGGCCATCTTCATGGCTACCCCTGATTACGTATCTCCGCAGTGGTACCAATCACCCGGCGTCCCAACCTGGAATTATCAGGCGGTTCATAACTATGGTCAGTGCACAACATTCAGCTCACCCGAAAAACTTGAATCCCTTCTCGTCAATCTCACTAATGAGTACGAGTCGGTTCAGCCACACCCCTGCCGGCTAGAATTTAACGAGACAATGCTAGGCGCTATTATCGGCATTGAAATCGACATCCTGGAAATTCAATGTAAATATAAACTCAGCCAAAATCGATCAGCTCAAGATCGGGCGTCAGTGATAACACAACTAGCTAATCAGTGTAGCGCCAGGTTAGCAAAGGCAATGAAGGATGATGAGTTATAACTATGCCCAGAAGTTGTGTCGCCTTCGGCTGCCGGGCGCTAGCAGACTCAACCAGTTGCGAGCGGCGCCAGCCGTCACCGAGGTGTTTTCGTGAGTATTGATAAAACCAACAAGTGGCTTTCGGTCATCGCCAATCTCGGTGTTGTTATCGGCATTGTATTTCTGGCCTACGAGTTACGACAAAACACCATATCCACCGACCTGGAAGTAGCGAGTAATTATCAAAGCAGCTTTTCCGAAATAGAGTTACTGATCGCTGGTGATTCTGAATTCTCAGCGCTTTTGCTCAAGGGGCGAAGTGGTGAAGAGCTGTCTGATCAAGAGCAACTTCGATTAGCGGTTTTTTACACAAATGTCCTTCGCCAATGGCAGAACGTTCATTATCAGTACTTCTCTGATGCCCTTGATGAGGACATGTGGCGTGGACAGCGAGAGTACTTTACTCTGGTACTCAGAGAAGACGTAGGGTTAAGAACTCAGTGGCTCGCAACGCAAAGCCATTACAGTGCCAGGTTCAATGCGCTGATGAAGGATATGGACCGATCGCGGAAGCGATAGATGCCGCATTTGAGTTCCTTCCAATAATTGGCTTTGGTGTGATGCTATGGCACAAATCCTGATAGCAATCGGTGCTTCGGTCGCCGAGACCATGAAAACGACACCACCCATAGCTGCTGCAAGAGGTCACTGAGATGTCCAGAATTGAGAGCTACGTTGCACTGTTGGTCAACATCGCCCTACTTTTCGGGTTGGGTCTGGTGTTTGTCGAGCTGCGTCAAAACAACGAAGCCATTTTGATTGACAGGGAATTGACACTCGCAGGGCTGCATAGCCAGAACCAGATGGCAATTGCGGGTGATGCTGAGCTTGCCCTGCTGGTAGCGCAGGCGTGGACCACCGACGAAGAGTTTTCTCTGGGCGAGGAGGCTCGACTCAGATCTTACGCCGGAGCACATTTGGAGCCTCTTATCAGCTATTATTTCATGAGGGATTCGGATTTCATGAATCAGCAGGATTGGTGCAGCGCTATGCGCCTGTATACGCAATTCTACGAACACGATTTTTTTCATCAGTATGTCGAATCCTATACGACCTATGCCAGTCAAATTCGCGATGAAATTGACAACCGATGTTTATCATCCAATAACTAGCAAGAGCCAATTGGTAGAAGGATGTCATGGAGTTTTTGGCGATACTGGCTGTTTTCGGTTTGGTCTATTTCGGCGTAACCTTACCGATATTTCAGCGAATCAGCCTCAAAGTGCATGGCCGCCGCTTCGTCATTCGCCTCGGCATGGCCTGGAATTTCTCTGATCCCAAGCACCGTCGGGATGTGTTTTTCTCCTTTGTCTCGTTTATAGTGACTTTAGGTTTGGTGCTGTTTGCTGTGGATTTCTTTTTCTCCTTCGGGGAGGCCAGGCAAGGCAGTACACGCGTGAATTAGCAGCGGCAATCAGAATGGTTACACTACTCAAGGAAAATTAAGATGAGCGATCCAAAAAGAGCATCCGATACCCCTTATGCCGTCGACGTAGAATCCGGTGAATCCTATTACTGGTGTTCGTGCGGCCAGAGCCAAAATCAGCCTTTCTGCGACGGTTCTCACAAGGGTTCAGACTTTACACCCGTGAAATTTGAAGCAACAGAATCCAAAACGGAATATTTCTGTGGCTGTAAAGTGACTGGCAATCAACCGTTGTGTGATGGCAGTCATAAACAATAGAAAAACTGCGGCTACATTGTTCGAGGCCGAAACAGAGAATTGCCAACAAGACGGCGTCGTCAAATACGTAATCTCACACGACGGTCACGAGTTGTCATACAGAGCGGTCATAAACCTGTGGCAGGTTGATAGCGACTTCCGGGACTTCTTCACATCACTGCTGGGGGCCTCTACCTTCGAGGCGTTTCGCTGGGAAACCCCGCCCATAACCATCGGCACGGTGGATCGAAACTTTGAATTCGTATTGGTGGATACGCCAGCCTTTGTTCACCGCGCCAGCGACCGTTACACCTTTACGGACTATTTCACCAACTCAGATAACGATGACGGCGTGGTGAGCTTCGTCAATATCGGCGGCGACGCCACGCTGGTTGTGCCGTCGCCACGAACAGGGGATGACAGCTACGGCCACCTTGCATCATTTGTGCGTGCGGCACCAGAGGCTCAAATAGATTCAATGTGGCGGGTGCTGGGCCAAGTGGTAGCTTCGTCGTTGTCACAACAATCAGTCTGGATCAGCACCGCCGGTGGTGGCGTTGCCTGGCTGCACATTCGGCTTGATAGCCAGCCGAAGTACTACGCATATGCGCACTACAGGTCACTGTAGAATGGCGCACCAATCCGCTAGAAGCGCCAAAGCGGCATGACCTTGTCCGGGTCACAACTCTCCTCGAATACCCATTTGCACATACGCCGCAATGGCTCGATGGCATCCTGCGGGGTGGCGGTGGCGACGTTACACGCATAGCCCAACGAGGTCAGTCGCTGAGCCCCGTAGAGAGGCAGCTCATCGCGCAGTTGTTTTTTCAGACTTTCCGGATAGACCCCGATCGTCTGGGTGTACGCAGTCACCGCGCGGGTTACCTGCGCGACGCTGTCCACCGGTACGAGGTTGGCCACGCGGCCACTGAGCAGCGGAGTAAAGTCCACCGGCTCATCGAGTTGCGAAACAATGATAGCCCCCTCGCGCTCCTCACCACCAATCAGCCGGTAAAAGGTGTCATCCAGGCGCAGGGCATCGAGGTTGTCCATCAATTCCCGGGATACCGTAACCGGCGCTGTGCTCAGGTAATCCGGCAACGCGATCAATTCCCGGTAGATGTGCTCGCCCAGTCGGTTGATCTTCTCAAGTCCCTGCGCATCGCTGCCACACAACACGTATATGACCCGCGCGCTGGCGCAGGCTTCCTGATTGGCCATACCGATATCGCAGGCGGCTCTTTTGGCCACCTCGACCAGGGTATCCTCATTCTCAAACGCCTCGGGGCCGATAATCGTCGCGCTGCGCTTTGGGTCCAGCGCGATCATTTCCAGCCCGGGCTGCACATACTGATTCACGTGTTTTACCGAGGCGTAGCCACCCCAGGCTACAATTTTCTCCACGTGCTCTGGGCGGAACAGCGCTTGTTCCATAGCGGTGTCACCCCCCTTCCAATAGCCTACAGAGAGATGCCTGGTCAGCGGATGATCAGGCGCCACATCGCGCAATGTGCGGGCAATAGCCAGCGCGGTCAACGGATCGTTGGAGGGGATTTTGATGATGGCATCGCTGCGGGTGATGGCATTGCGAATAATAGTGATGGCAGACACCAGCCCGCCGTTGCCAGCCGGTATATGCACGCTCCTGGCACCAAAGGCGCGGATACTGATATCACGCCCGTCGGCCAGGGTCTGGTCAACCCAACCCTCTAGGTAGTCGACCCCGATGCGGCATTCGGCGATTTCCCTGACGTACTCCCGGGCGAATACCGCGGGCAGGTTGACGTAACTGGCGGCAATCATGGACGCGGGGTAATTCGCGGCCAGCACCGTCGCTTCACAGGCTTCCTGAATATAGGGATTGCTGTCTATAGCCAGCGCGCGCCCCACCTCTTCGAGTACATCCAGAATGTCCTCAAAACTGATGCTGTACAGGTCCGCCATATCACGAGGATTACCCAGCGGCAACCGATCCAGGTACTTGCGCATATCGGGGGCACGAAAACTTTCCTCAACGCCGCGCCTCAGGGGATATTCCACCCAGTCGGTGGCGATCAGTTCTCCGCGTAAAAACAGCGGCACGTCAAACTGATTCACCCGGAAAATTCCCGCATAAAGTTAACGGCTTCATCGTTGACCTGTGTGGTCGCCGAACAGCTGATGCGGTCTTCCTCAACATCTGCCTTTTCGCTGTAGCGCATAATATCGTGGTGGATATGCACACTCTCCAAACCACACTTGCAACGCTCATCCCAGTCAATGGTAATTTCGTCGCCGGAGATCACGCCACCCCAGTGTGATTCGTTAAACAGGTCGTAGAATGCCGCGCGACCGGTCACCCTGCCCGTGCGTGGCAGCGGTTCCCCCGAATTCGGGTCCAGCAGGAAGGGAATCACCCAGGGCTGCACGTGGTAGTGGCCCTCATCGCAGGCCCAGTGGAAGGCGCTGATCTCTGACATCCCGTAACCCTCCTGGATGCGATCCACCCCCAGAAACTCCTGGATAACGTCCATAAAATTGTCCGGCAGTTCAAAGCCCTTGCTACCACCGCCAGTAAGAATGGCTGAATTCGGCGCGAATACGTTTTTAACTCCCCGCTCTAAACCATCCACGGCGAGCTGGTACATCAACGGGTAGGCGCTGGTCATAAACACGCGTTTGCCCCGCAGCTCCCTGGTACATTTATCGAAAAAGTCCGCCATTTCCTGGGGCCGCCGCTCCTGCATGGCAAAAAATTCATCCTTGCGTTTAAGTAGTTCGGGATCGATCTCGAGCCGATCCAATTCACCCCGGGAAGCCGCCGCCTGCATTTTGCTGGCCAGAAACATCAGGTCGGTGTCGATGGCGTCGTTGTACAGAGCATGAAACTTGCTCTCGTCGCCACCGGTGAATTCGGTTTTAAGCATCTGCGCCATACGCAGGTGGCCAAGCTTGCCCTTGGCGTGATTCGGCCAGATCACATCGACATCGATTTGGTGATCCTCCTCGGTCGGTTCTGTGCCAAAACGCTGAAACAGAAACAAACGCCATATCCGCATGGTGCGTGCAGCACCCTGCTTGGATTTCGGGATGATGGAGATGGTGCCAGTGGTGCCCGACGAGGTGATTACTTCCAGGGGTGTTTCTTCATCCAGTCGATCGATCCAGGCATCGATTGATGTACAGTCGCTGACGTCCAGTTTCGACAAATCGTAGCTGGTCAACTTATCCAGCCATTTGGTCATCAGATCAAACCGCTTTTTATCCAGCAGCGCCGATGGATAACTTTTGAAAGCGGTGTGAGCGAACAGCAGGGGCACGACGTCATTAAAATCTTCAAGGCGGGTGATATTGAGTCGTTCCGCCAGGTTGCGCAGCATTTCAATGCTCTGGCGATGCTCCTGAAAGCGCCTGTCCATTGCGGTGCGCTGCAGGGTTTCCAACGCGCTCCGGGATATGGTGTGCATGCGAGTAATGGATTGATCGAACAACCCCGCCGGGTCGGTCATCAGTTGGCTGGCTGCATCTTCTGTCGACATTATTATCACCCCAACGGTCACAGTCTTTGGTGTACAGTATTCATAATTTGGCAGCGGGTGGAAAGGCTGCATTTGCAAATAGGGAAGAGAGCATGACAAACACTCGAGTAGCTATTATCACCGGCGGCGCTTCTGGCATAGGCGCCGCTTTCTCCCGGCTGCTAGCGAGCGAGGGCATCAAGGTGATTATTGCAGACCGGCAAATGGAGCTGGCGCAATCGGTAGTCGACGACATCCTGGCGGCTGGCGGCCACGCACAGGCTGTCGAACTGAATGTCACGGATGCTACCGCGGTTGCTGCCGTGGTAACACAAGTACACACGGAAGAACAACGCATCGATTTTATGTTTAACAACGCGGGTATTGGTATTGGCGGGTCAGCGCTCAGACATGACATGTCCGATTGGGACGACATCATCGACGTCAACATTCGCGGTGTCGTGCTCGGCATTCAAGCCGTCTACCCCATCATGAAAGAACAGGGCTTCGGCCAGATCATCAACACCTCATCGATGGCGGGTTTGGTGCCCATCCCGGCCATGATCGCCTACTCGGCCAGCAAGCACGCCGTGTATGCCATGTCGCGGGTACTGCGGGCAGAGGCCAGCGAATTCGGTGTTCAGGTAAACACCTTGTGTCCGGGATTTATCAACACCCCTATTCTTGACGGCGGTGCCTTCGGGCGCATGAAGCTGGACGAGCAACAGCGCGAACAAATGCAGGAACAAGGCGGGGATGCCATGGACGTGAATGAGTTTGTGGTAAAGGCCTGGCATCAGCTTAAGCGCAATCGCGCGATTATTATCGTTCCCGGTTTATGGCGGTTGGTCTGGTGGTTTTATCGCGTGTTGCCACTGGCAAGCGTCAACTATCTGCAACGTCGTGTCAGCAAAGTTCTCGGCTAACAGCAGCTAGAGGTTACAGTTCACAACTGGGCTCCGGGCAATGCCAGCCATTCATCCCAGCCAATATCCCGGCCGGGATAGGCCACTCGCTCAAACCACCAGCGCTGCTGTATCCAGTCCTTCACCGCTTCGTACAAGTGTTCGTCCAAGCCGGTATCTGCTTCGCTCGCGCGTACCCAGAGAATGACCACGGCGTCGTATGAAGTTTTCTCCGATGGGTTGACGTAAACACAACCCAAACATTGAGACTCTTCCGGATTCATCACGGTGTAGGCGAAGGAACGGGCAATCTCAAATTCCTTTTGATGCCAGCCAAGATCCACCAGGTTCTCCTCGAGTGTGAGACCGACGGGCCAGTCATCTCCCGGACCAAACACCCCCTGCAACCGCTCTACGCTGCTCATGACGGCGTCGTAGTCCTTGATCAAATCATTGACGCACAATTTACGCGCCCGAAAACGAGCGGTCTCCAACGTGGCAGGTGCCTGAGATCCGGCTGGAACAAACGGTTTCATTCTGAGTTGTTTACTCGCCGCGCCAGTTCAATACCTCACCAGCCTGCCCCATCAGCACGGTGCGGGGGAAGACTCTGAGCCGCCAGGGGTCAAACCGGTGCACGGTATACCCCTGGGTATCTGGGCTATCCCAACCGGGAATCATCGCCGGATCGTAGCCGAGCGGTGACGGTAGCTCCAGGTATCGGTTCCAGACGCGGTGCCGGGTTTCGGCGTCGTGGTGCCAGGTGGCCATCCTTGCATTTCCAAAACGGGTGCAACACCCGGGACCAGGGTCGATTTTGCGCATCCACTGTGGCGACGGTCGCCCAGATAATGCTGTGAGCCATCTCAAGAACCGCCGGTGCGGTTTTTCCCAGTGAATTCATAACTAAAACTCCAGATGGTTTTACTAAATGTGACACGGCGGCATCCGCAGTGCAATGCGCTGGACAACGCCAGCAATTTGTGAAATTTTGCCTCATCACTTATGCATCAGGTTTTTGATGGAACTGTTCCACACAGTAAGGCTCTCAGTTAGGCGCATAACATCTGATGACCTCGAGACCCTCTACACCGTTTACAGCGACCCGGAAGGCGCGCGCTGGGTGGATGACGGGGAACCCATTTCACGCCCGGACTGCGAGCGCTGGCTGGATATTACACTCAACAATTACGAGACCAGGGGCTATGGCATGTTCGCCATTGAACTAACTGAATCCGGCGAAACCATTGGTTTTATCGGCATAGTCCATCCTGGTAATCAGCCAGCGCCCGAGATCAAGTATTCCTTCCAAAAGGCGCACTGGGGTCGCGGGTATGCCACGGAAGCGGTAGCGGGAACGCTCAAATATGGTTCGAGCGAATTGGGATTGAAGCACTTTATCGCGACGGTTCATCCAGAACACGCCGTCTCCCAACGGGTGCTCGCCAAGGCCGGCATGCAAAAGAGAGAATTGGTGCTGGAGGACGACGGCAAGGAAACCCAGGTGTTTTCCTGGGACACCTGACAGAAAAACGGAGAATAAAATGACCAACTCGAATGGCAACTATCTGATCCGCGGCGGTACCCTTGTCGACGGCACGGGCGCTGAAGGACGCGAGCATGATGTGCGCGTCAGCAACGGCCTGATAGCCGCAATAGCACCGGCTCTGACACCCGCAGCTGATGAGGCCGTGATTGATGCGACGGGGTGCTATGTGACACCAGGTTTGATCGAAAGCCACACCCACTTCGACGGCACCATGTGGTGGCAGCCGGACCTCGACCCCCTGCCCGGCTGCGGTGTGTCTACCGTGGTAATGGGCAATTGCGGTTTTGCCCTAGCCCCTCTGCATCCAGAGGAGGCGGTGCGGCGGGAAATCGTCAAGATATTTTCATTTTTTGAAGACATCCCGGAAGAGCCCTTTTTGCAAAATCTGCCCTGGGATTGGGAACGCTGGTCTGAATACAAAGCTTCGATGACGGCAAAGACCAAGGTACCCACCAACTACGGGGCCTTTGTCGGCCATATCGCGCTCCGGCTTGCGGTCATGGGTCTGGAAGCGTGGGAACGACCCGCGACCCCAGAAGAGATCAGCCGTATTGCCGAGCTGCTGGAAGATGCCCTTGCCGCGGGTGCACTCGGCATGTCCACCAATCTGATGGATCACGATGGCAGCGATCGTCCCGTGCCGTCTCTGGTGGCCGACGATGCGGAGTTTGTCGCCCTGTTGGAGGTCATGGCCAAGTATCCTTCGGTCACCTTACAAGTGGTTGTCGACAGTCTGATGCGGTTTACCGCGGTGGATAGCATGGAGCGACTGGCACGCCTGGTGGGTAATATGCCTGTGCGGGTACAGTGGGGCGGCGTGCCCACACTGCAATGGCAGAAGGAATATGGGCTGCAACAGCCTCTGGCTGATCTGCATGAACGCTTTAAGGCCGACGGGCTGGATTTCTGGACGGGCTATTCCCACGTGCCCATCACGGTTACCGCCAGCGTGCGCCAATCACTGCTGTTTGCCCAATCTAATGATTTTGTATGGCACGAAGTCGTCACTGCCGAGAGCGATGAAGATAAGCTGTGTCTGCTGGCGGATCCGGAATGGCGGGCTCGGGCGCGGCGCTCTTGGGCGGAGGAGTCTCTGGAAACCGGCTTCTTCCGCAATCCCGCACCGATACTCTTGGATAACTCAGAAAAGGGGTCTGACCCCATTATGACGCTGGGGGAATTTGCCGAAAAAATGAATCTACCCCACTCCGATGCGCTCGCTGAATGGCTGATTCGAAACGGCTTGTCCTCTTCGGTCACCATGCCGCCCTGGGATCAGGACGACGACATGGTGGTAAGCCTGACACGGGACCCGAAAGCCGCGGGCAATATCACCGACGCAGGCGCGCACGGGCAGTTGTTCTGCGGCGCTGGAGATAACCTGCGGCTCTACACGGATTATGTGCGCACCGGCAAATTGTCCATAGAGGAAGCTGTTTACAGCCAGACCGGTAAACTGGCGGAGCACTTCGGATTTTCAGATCGGGGTACATTGGAAATCGGCAAACGAGCTGATATCGCCGTATTCAATCTCGATGAGATAGAGCACCGTAACAAATTCAAAACTACTGACGTACCTGATGGCCAGGGCGGCTACACCTGGCGCTGGACCCGGGCGGCGGCTCCAGTTCGACTAACCCTGGTGAATGGCGTCGCTACCTACGACACTAACGGGGCCACCGGCGAGCGGCCCGGCTGCATGGTGTCGCCGGACAATAGCGCGACGGCTTAACGCACCAACTCTCAGCTGTCTCTGTCTTGCGGGGCATTTCTGGCGTAACTGGGTAAATGCTGACTGGGGTCAAACCAGCTTAAACGCCGGTCGACCCAGATATGCATGGCCGGTGCAATCCCCTCCGGGTCATACAGGGTTCCGGCGTTGGGAAACATCAGGCTGGAATCCCGCGCATCGGCGAACAGAAGCTGCGAACCGCAACCCGGGCAAAAATAACGTCGCCCGTATTCTGAGGATTCATATACAGTCGGTTTACCAGCGGTGATTTCGAAATTGGCTGACGCCACAGCCATCCAGACCTGAGCGGGTCCGCCCGAGGTCTGCTGGCAATCCCGGCAATGGCAGTAGCCACACGCTATGGGATCACCGTGAATCTGGTAGCGGATCGACCCGCAGTGACAGCCGCCTTCAAGAATTTCATTGGCCACAACTACCCACCCTCACTCATTTCCGCGTGTTGGTTCAGTAAACGCCACAATCCACCTATTCTCAAATAAATTGTTATGTAGGGTGGAGCCAGGCCGCGAGTTTCGATACGCTGCTCCTCAGACATTGGCATACACAGGACGGTAAAATATGGATATTCCCAGCATGCAAAACAGTGTGAGTGAAGAAGAATGGCAACATCGGGTTGACCTCGCCGCACTGTATCGCCTGACCGCACTGTATGGCTGGAGCGATCTGGTATTCACCCATATCAGCGCACGAGTCCCGGGGCCGGAGCATCACTTTCTGATTAACCCTTACGGCATGTTGTTCGACGAAATCACCGCCTCATCCCTGGTCAAGGTGGACGCAGAGTGCAACAAGCAACACGACACGCCCTTCCCAGTGAATCCGGCGGGCTTCACCATTCACAGTTGTATTCACGCAGGGCGACCCGATGTGGATTGTGTTATGCATACCCACAGTCGCGCGGGTGTTGCAGTAAGCGCGCAGGAGGAAGGCGTGCTGCCGATTTCACAACAATCAACCCTGATACTGGCGGGTCTGTCGTACCACGATTATGAGGGTATAGCCCTGCGGGACGATGAACAGCCCCGCCTGCAGGCCAACCTAGGGAACAACCCCCACCTTATGCTGAGAAATCACGGCCTGCTGACCGCAGCACCCACCATTGCCGATGCCTTTTTGCTGCACTACAACTTTGAATCGACCTGTCAGATTCAAATATCAGCGCAGGCTGGCGGTAATTTGCGTTTGATCGACCCCAATATTCAGGGCGACACCAAGGCAGTGGTCAATGCTGTACTCAAGGGCATGGGCGGACAAATTGCCTGGCCCGCGCTGCTGCGCAAGCTGGACCGGATAGATACAAGCTACAAGACCTGAGACTTTCGTCCGCGAAACCAACTCCAATTGGATATTAACCATGCGCTCGTTACCTATTTGCCTTACCTGCCTGATCAGTTTCTACAGCGTCGCGCAGCCCCTGCCGATGGTGAAACCCGAATCTGTGGGCTTCTCCAGTGAGCGTTTGCAGCAAATCAACGCCTTCGCCCGGGAGAATATCGAATCTGGCAAGCACGCTGGCATCGTCACAATTGTGGCACGCCACGGCAAGGTGGTGCATTTTGAAGCAGCGGGAACCATGGGCATGAACAACTCCGCCCCCATGGAGCGAGATACGCTGTTTCGTATCTTTTCCATGACCAAACCTATCACCGCCGTCGCCGCGTTAATGCTGTATGAGGAAGGCAAATTTCAGCTAAACGACCCGGTGGCAAAATACCTGCCTGAATTCGCTGAGATGCAGGTAATGTTGGACGGTGTGCCACAGCCAGCAACATCGCCCATTTTGGTTGAGCATCTGTTTACCCATTCGGCGGGTTTCAGCTACGGCTGGATTCCAAAAGACCCGGTAGATGACTTATATCGCGAGGCCGCTATCAATGACCTCTCCAGCACGGAAGCTTTTATCACCGAAGCGTCCAAACTACCGCTCAGATACGAGCCGGGAACGGCCTATTTTTACAGCATCGCCACGGATGTATTGGGTGCACTGGTCGAAACAATCAGCGGCCAGTCTCTGGAAGCCTTTTTCAAGCAGCGGATATTTGCACCGCTGGGCATGGAAAACACGTATTTCTCAGTACCAGAAGACCAACGGCATCGCTTTGCCGATCTCCACGTCTGGGACTATAAAACCTACCAGATGGCTCCGGCCCCTGACGACGTCAATTTTGACTATCGTGATGTAAGGCGTTTTTCCGGTGGCGGCGGTCTGGTATCTACCGCTATGGACTATATGATTTTCTGCGACATGTTGCGCGGCGGCGGCAGCTATAACGACATCCGCATCCTGGGGCCGAAAACGGTGCAATACATGACGATTAATCACCTGCCACCGGGCGTTCAACACGGCGCACCATCCCATGTGCCCGACTCCCTGCTCTACCCGGGTCAGGGCTTTGGCCTGGGTGTGGCCATCGTGGAAAACCCCGGGCTCAGTCAAGTTACCTCCTCCCGTGGCGCCTACTCCTGGGGCGGCCTGGCCGATACCAAATTCTGGATTGATCCCGAGGAAGACCTGGTGGCTATCCTTATGACCCAGTTGTTGCGGGCACCACACGCCGATAACACGCGATACCGGATGAAGGTGGCCACCTATCAGGCACTGACCACACTGGGCACACAGGAATAGCCAAACCGCTGGCGGTATCATCAGTTAAGCCGCGGCGCAGAGACTCTGCCGACTGGCAGCGCGGTTGCAGATCATCCTTGATGGGATGCGATCTCGGCGGCATACTATCGCCCCTCTCACAGCCTCAAGCTATGGAAATCAGCAATGCTCCCCAGGGATTTCACCGAAGAACAACACATGTTTCGCGATGCCTATCGAAAATTTCTCGCCACCGAAATTGTCCCGCATATGGAGGACTGGCGCGAGGCGGGCATTGTGGATCGCAGCGCCTTTGAAAAGGCCGGGCAGAATGGCGTACTGATGGTCTGGCCAGAAGAAAAGTACGGCGGTATCGGCGACAACGACTTTCGTTTCGAGCAAATAATCATTGAGGAAACCGCCTACGCCCGAGTAGCAGACTGGTACAACACCCTGCACAGCCGCCTGGTTGGCCCTTACCTCACACGTTTCGGCAACGAGGAACAATGTAACCGTTTTCTGGCTAAATGTGTGAGCGGCGAGACTATTCTCGCCATTGCCATGACCGAACCAGACGCCGGCTCCGACCTCGCCGGCATGCGCACCACCGCAGTGGAGCAGAATGACCACTGGGTACTGAATGGCTCAAAGGTGTTTATCTCCAACGGTATCAATGCCGATCTGGTGATCGTGGCCGCCAAGACCGATCCGGACAACAACCCACATGCCATGACCTTGTTCCTGGTGGAACGGGGCATGGAGGGCTTCGAGCGCGGAGCTAACTTGAAAAAAATGGGCCTGAAGGCTCAGGACACCGCCGAACTCTTCTTTAACGACGTCAAGGTGCCCAAGAGCAACGTACTGGACGAGCCTGGAAGAGGGTTTTACTGTCTGATGGAAGGTCTGGCTGAGGAGCGTCTGATCGGTGCATGCGGTTATATAGCAGCAGCCCAATTGAGCTATGACCTGACCGCTGACTATGTAAAAGAGCGCAAAGCCTTTGGCAAGCCCGTGGCCGCCTTTCAAAACACCCAGTTCACCCTGGCTGACCTGCGGACAGAACTGGATATCGCCCAGTGCTATGTGGATCAGTGTGTGGCCGCACAGAACGCTGGTATGTTGACCCCGGTTGATGCCGCCAAGGCCAAGCTGTATGCCTCGGAATTGCAGGTCAAAGCCGCAAATATCGGTGTGCAATTGCACGGCGGTAACGGCTACATGGACGAATATCCGATATCAAGGCAATACACGGACGCCAAAATTTCCACCATATATGCAGGCTCCTCCGAGGTAATGAAGATCATTATTTCCCGCGATTGCCTGGGCGAAGACTTCGAATCAATCAGTACCAGAAATTTCTGATCAAAACTGACTATAAACCAACCCAGGAGAGAAACATGGATATTCAAGACAAAGTAGCGGTTATCACCGGTGGCGCATCAGGTTTGGGCCGGGCAACCGCCAGGCGTGTGGTTGCCGCTGGTGGTAAGGTTGCCCTCTTCGACATGAATGAAGAAAAAGGTAATGCTCTCGCCGCAGAACTGGGCGACAGCGCCATTTTTTGCAACGTCAACGTGGTCGATGAGGACTCGGTCAAAGCAGGTATTGCCAAGACCATGGAAACCTTCGGTGCCATCCATATCGACTGTAACTTTGCGGGTATCGGCAATGCCATACGCACCATGGGCAGGAACGGCCCTTTCCCTCTGGATGCCTTCCAGATGGTGATCAACGTCAATCTTGTGGGCACCTTTAACGTGTTGCGGCTCTGCGCCGAGCAGATGGAAAAGAACGAGCCTTTCAATGACGACGGCGGCCGCGGCACTATCATCAACACCGCATCAGTCGCTGCCTATGAAGGTCAGATTGGTCAGGCCGCCTACTCTGCTTCCAAAGGTGGCGTAGTCGGTATGACCCTGCCTATTGCCCGCGATCTCGCGGTACTGGGTATTCGCGTCAACACCATCGTGCCCGGTCTTATTGCTACTCCGCTGATGATGGGTGGTGCTGAGGAAATGAGCCCTGAAATCTGGGAGTTCCTGAAGCCTCTGGGCAGCCAGGTACTGTTTCCCAAGCGTTTGGGCGCGTCTGACGAAATCGCTCATGTTGCCCAGATGTTGATCGAAAACGACTACATCAACGCTGAATGTATCCGTATGGACGGCGGCATCCGCATGCAGCCCAAGTAAGGCTACCCCGCAGCGCCGGCGCCCCGGCGCTGCAACTCAACACCCGGGAATCCAGATGGCTACGTTTGAAACCCTATTGCTCGAACAACGAGGCCAGGTCGACTGGCTTACGCTGAATCGCCCCAACGCCCTGAATACCCTGTCTCTTGTTCTGGTGGACGAGCTAACCAACTATTTTGAGAGCCTGGCGAATAATCATGCAGTCCGTATCGTGGTCCTGAAGGCCAATGGTCGCGCTTTCTGCGCCGGTGCTGACCTGACCGGCGAGGGCATGGACCCGGCATGGACGGCACAGAATGTCTACCGCACGCAAAAACGGATTGGTAATATTTATCGAGCCATGCGCGCCTGCCCGCAGCCAATAATAGCGCTGGTACATGGCGCAGCCTGCGGCGGCGGCTTCAGCCTTGCCCTGGCGGCGGACATCCGTATTGCCGGCGAATCCACAAAAATGAATGCCGCTTACATTCGGGCCGGATTCAGCGCCTGTGATATGGGATGCAGCTACTTTCTGCCTCGCATGGTGGGTGTTTCCGTGGCGTCGGAACTAATGATGACCGGACGCTTTATCCACGCGGACCAGGCACTCAGGGTTAACCTGGTCTCAGAGGTGGTACCCGATCTGGAACTGGAAGCTGCAGTAAACCCTTATCTTGAAGAAATGCTGCGTACCACGCCCATGGGCCTGCGCCTGACCAAAGAAGGACTGAATCATAGTATTGACGCGCCCGGCCTGGAAGCTGCCATGGCCATGGAGGACCGCCAGCAGACGTTGACGGCTCTGACCAATGATTGCCGCGAAGCACAGATGGCGTTTTT
This sequence comes from uncultured Halieaceae bacterium, assembly GCA_938074045.1. GTDB lineage: Bacteria > Pseudomonadota > Gammaproteobacteria > Pseudomonadales > Halieaceae > CALJGI01. Next base: position 102,994 of record CALJGI010000006.1, on the reverse strand, counting down.
TGAGAAACGAGACCCCGTTTTTCACGATAACTAAATCCCGGTCGAACTGGCTTCGCCCTTCCATTAGTCAGCGTATTCCGGGTCTTCCCCACGCGGTGCCATCAGACCAGCCTGTAGATCAATTTTGCTGAGCATTCCGGCGTTCCAGGCGGCGATGTAATTCAAGCCGTCGGCCACGCTGTGGTCCCGTGAATACAACAACATTTCCTTGGTACCGCGAATAGCCAGCGGTGAGCGACCGGCTATGGTTCGCGCTATCTCCATCACCCCTGCCATCATGGCATCATGATCGGCAAAGACACGGTTCACAAAACCCAACTCCCGCGCTTCGGCGGCGTCCATACGACGCCCGGTATACGCCAGCTCGCGCACGGCCCCTTCTCCGATCAAGCCCGGTAGGCGTTGTAGGGTACCCACGTCAGCCACCATGCCAATCTCGATCTCCTTGACCGAGAAATAGGCGTCCTCGGTGCAATAGCGCATATCGGCGCAGCAAACCATGTCTATGCCCCCGCCAATACAGGTGTAATGCACACAGGCGAGAACCGGCTTGCGACAGCGCTCCATGGAAGTGAGGTTCTCCTGCAAGCGCAGCAGGTTGCGCCGGAAGGCCTCCGCTTCCCGGGCCGGGTCGGATACGCCGGAGTGCAGATCATCACCGGCGAACATAGTGAGATCGAGACCAGCGCAAAAGTGCTTGCCACGGGCGGCCAATACCACGGCCCGCACGGCATCGGTGTCGTCGCACCATTCAAACGCCGACTGCAGGTTTTCCCACATTGCCGGGTTCAGGGAGTTGGCTTTGTCGGGCCGGTTCAGCCAGATGGTGGCTACGTGTTGGTCAAGTTCCAGTTCCAGCGTTTCAAACAGGGGGAGGTCCATGCTGTGTGCCAAAGTGTGCGTTGAACCCAGCATTGTAGAGCCATCAACGGCTATTTTCACCCCTGCGGTATGCCATAGGATGCAGCGGCGGGCTTACGCTCACGCTGCTTTGCCTATATGATCTTGACAGGAAATTGAGGTGCATACCGATGCTCAGATTCAGTCCCTGGTCACTGACAAGATACGCTTTGTTCGGCAGTCTGTTGCTGCTGGCTGCATGCAGTGACAATAGTTCCAGCCCACCGCCAGCGCAGGAACCACTGCCGGAGGAACCCGCTTTTCTGGCCATTGCCAACCCGGAAGTCAGCCTGCCACCTGATATAGGCGCGCCGTTGGATTTCGGTATCGTCAATCTGGCCAGTGTGGGTTACGAACAGCAGGAATACTTTGTCGCCGGCACAGCCACGTCTTTCGGCAACGTCAACGAATTTGATCGCGACGGTTTATGGGAAGCTGAACCAGCGGAAGAAGCTGATTATGCCACCCGGGTGTTGGTCCGCCGCCCGATCGATGCCAATCATTTCAATGGTACCGTGGTAGTCGAATGGATGAATGTCAGCAGCGGCTTTGATACCACCCCGGAGTGGGATAACGGGCACGTGGAGATGATCCGCAGTGGTTACATCTGGGTGGGCGTTAGTGCACAACTGGTTGGCATCGAGGGTCGCGAAAACAGTTTTGTACCCTTCCACCTCAAGGGCATCAATCCGGAGCGCTACGCGGAACTGCTGCACCCGGGGGACAGCTTTTCCTATGACATGTTCTCCCAGGTCGCCCAATCATTGCGCAATCCGGGGGCCATTGACCCGCTGAACGGTATGGTGCCAGAGCGACTGATTGGTTCCGGGCTTTCCCAGTCAGCCTTCTTTTTGACCACCTACGTGAACGCCGTCCATCCCCTGTACAACCCCTACGACGGCTACATCATTCACAGTCGTGGTGCCTATTCTGCTCCCCTGTCGATGGAGCCCCAGACACAAATCGAAACCCCCGCCGAGGTGCTGATCCGCACTGATCTGAATGTTCCGGTGCTGACACTGCAGTCCGAAACAGATGTATTGCGCGGCACTTTGAATAGCGTTCTGTCGCGACAGGATGACACTGATAATCTTCGTCTTTGGGAAGTCACCGGCACTTCCCACAGCGACCGCTACTCCAGCGGCGTCGGCTGGACCGACGCCGGGGATGACCCCAGCGCTGCAGCCGTACGAGAGCTGGATAATATTCAGGGCTTTATCCAGTGCGATCTGCCGATGAATTCCGGGCCCATGCACTATGTATTTAACGCCGCGCTACACGGCATGAATGAGTGGATTATCGGGGGTACGCCACCACCCTTGGGCGCACCCCTGGATGTCAGCGACGATTTGATGAGCTTTGTGCTGGATGACAATGGCAACGTAACGGGCGGTATTCGCACACCCTATGTCGATGCCCCGGTGGCCGTCCTTTCCGGATTGGGACAGAGCGGAGAATCTTTTTGTGGGCTATTCGGAGTAACAGCGCTGTATAGCAATAACCAACTGGCCAGCCTCTATGTCGATCAGGCCGGGTATGTCGATGCGGTAACCACGGCTACCAATGCCGCGGTAGAAGAACGTTTCCTGCTGCCCGCCGACGGCGCACAAATCATCGAGTGGGCGCCTCAGCAGTGGGATGAAATGATGGCTCGCGAGGAGCCCATGGAAACCGCTGAGTCCGGGCCACTCTTCAATTTTCGCTACTGCGAAGTATTACTGGTGTCGACTGGCGTGGACGAGATCATCGCGGACGTCTACAACAGCATGGGACTGAATTTCTGCCCGCAGGAGCAGTGGGATGCCCTGGACACCGACCAGATAGCCATGGAGTTTGAACGCGATGCCGCCTTTCTGAACGGACCGCGATTTTGGGTACTGGACTGGATAGTGGCAAATTCCCTCCCCGCCAGTGGCGGGGGAAACGTCACTGCACTGTTTGGCGACATCGAAATGCGGCTGGCTGCAAGTGTCATCATACCCGCCGCTGCGCCGGGGGAAGGCGTGTATCAGGTGAATCGAGTTTCCCGGGACACAGTGTTCCAGTACTATGCCGGGCGGCGCGTGTATATGTTGACCGATGCCGATGGTCGCCGATATATGATGCAGTCCTTCAGCCGCATCGTTGACAGTGACTTGCAACTGGAAGAACTGGTCACGCTGAGCAGTCGCCTGTCGTTGCCGGATGGCTGGTCTTTCAAATCCTTTATTCTGACCGAGAGTTTTGACCTGCACACCATCGACGCTATTGCAGAAGTGGTAACCGATGACCTTTCAAATACCTATCAACTGATTCCTGAGGGAGTAGAACCAAGATGACTGACGCTTATATCGTAGCAACCGTGCGCAGCGCCGGTGGCAAGAAAAATGGCCGCTTGTCCCGCATGCACCCCATCGATCTGGGCGCGGCTGTTGTCGACGCGCTGGTGGAAAGGGCCGGCATTGAGGTGAATGAAATCGATGATTTGATTTTCGGCTGTGTGTCGCAGGTGGGTGCCCAGTCTTCAAACGTGGCACGACAAATATGTCTCGCCTCTGTGTTGGGTGAACAGGTACCCGGCACCAGCGTTGATCGGCAATGCGGCTCTGGTCAGCAAGCCATTCATTTTGCCGCGCAGGCGGTTATGTCCGGCACGCAGGATGTGGTCATCGCCGGTGGCGTTGAAAGCATGAGCCAGGTACCCATCGGGTCGAATATCATCGACGGGCACAAGGCCGGGCACGGTCTGCCCTACGGTAAAAACATCACAGAGCGTTATCCCGGAGTTCGCTTCAGCCAGTTTGACGGCGCTGAAATGTTGGCCAAAAAATACGAGCTCACCAGCGAGGAACTGAACCAGTTCGCGCTGGACAGCCACCTGAAGGCTAAGACCGCAGTGGAAGAAGGCCGCTTCGACCAGGAAATTGTGCCCATTGAGGTTGAGCTGGAAGATGGCTCCCTGGCTATCCACGACGCTGACGAAGGCATTCGTATGGATGCCACGTTGGGGGCCATCTCCGGACTGCAACCGCTGGCAGAGGGAGGCGTTATCACCGCCGCCAATGCGTCGCAAATTTGTGACGGCTCTTCCGCTGTATTGATCGCCAGCGGCGAGGCCTGTAAACGGCTGGGCTTGAAGCCCGTAGCAAAAATCGTCGCGATGTCGGTAGTAGGTACCGACCCGGTCATTATGCTGGAGGGGCCGATCAAGGCCACGGCAGTGGTACTGGAAAAAGCTGGCCTGACCCTATCTGATATCGACCTGGTGGAAGTTAACGAAGCCTTTGGTTCGGTACCGCTGGCCTGGGCAAAGGCGCTGGGTGGAGATCTCGACAAACTGAACGTCAATGGTGGCGCTCAGGCACTGGGGCACCCCCTGGGTGGCACCGGCGCGAAATTGATGACCACCCTGGTCAACGAGTTACATCGCAGTGACAAGCGCTATGGACTGTTGGCAATTTGCGAAGGAGGTGGTACCGCCAACGGCACCATCATTGAACGCGTCAACGAGGTCGGCTAACAAGGGGAACCATAAGGCGCTGGCCATAGCCCGTGCCTTAACGATGGTAAGGCTGCGGCGAACTCAACGGCCGCCCGGTTGGTCGAAGCCGAACGGTCTGATTAAAGAAGCGCGAGGGGCTATTTCCAACTCGAAATTGACGGTCACTTAACCATAATTTCACCTGATATGCGTGCTCAATAATTACCTAGATCATGTCGTTGGCGAAAAGCAGATAGCTCGCGATTACAACTAATGAGAGATGAATAGCGGCGACAGCACCTCGGATCCAAACATTATTAAAGATCGCGCCAGTCAAGTTAAGTCCCGCACCCACCCAGAAAGGAATGCTCTGAAGGTCGAATCCAGAGCTCTCACCTCCAGACCAAGCAGCTCCAAGGGTAGATAGCGAAGTCAGTGTCGCGAAGATGAAGTACGGCCGAGCCGATTCCTGGAAATGGAGGGCCCAATCTTCGACGTTTGCGGCATCTTTGGTCGCTAGAATATGAGCGCGTAAGACGAACGAGGATGCTGTCAAAATGGAGCATGCGTAAAAAATGTAGGTGGGAGAGTCATCCGCCAAGTTATTCTTGTACGCCCATAAAAAGTTGACACCATAAATGAAAGTGCTCCACAGCAAGACCTGGGGTATCCAATAACGTTTTCGACTAGTCGATGCATGATAAAGTCCCTCCAGGCAACGAACGATCCCGGCTGCCAGAATCATACTGAGCCCAATCATCAAGATTTCCATTTCGGACATTTGCTGGCTCCTTGCTAATCTTATTGATTTTATTCAGCACAGATTGAATGATCATAGTTGCTAAAAAGCAATCCAAATTTTCTAGCTGTCGAGAGAGGGTAGAGTTCAACGGGGAGACTGCTTTACATAGTTTTTACTGACGGGTGTCCGGCATTGGCACTAATTTACCGGATCAACCTGCCCGGATAGCAATGTTTGAGAGACTGTTGCAAGCCAGATATTTGCCGTTCGGGCAAGTAGGAGCTATCAGGGTAAAAACCACTGAACTCAGATAGTCATCAGGTACTAACAAGTAAGTAAACAGTGAGGGATGTCTGACCAGCCCCTCAACGACTGTAAGCGGCGGTAAAGGCACTCACAAAAGCATCATAGCTGTCACGGGGCAGGTCATTGATGCCAGCAGCGCCGGCTCTGCCGCCACCTGTCGGAAATTGCATGCACAATTCCGCAGCGCCCTGTTTGTTGGTCTGCGGTGCTCGCACGCTGACCAGGTAATTACCGTTTTCTTTTTCCGTGAGCACCGCATGTGCGCGGTCGGGATTGGCGGTGGCCAGATCATTGCTGTATACGCCACTGACCCGTCTGGCCCAAGCGGCGTTCGGCATGATAAAGGTCGCGGTGTTGGCATCATTGGATACCGGTTGCAGGGATTCAGCCTGCTCCATATCCGCGCGATATCCCTCGCTCAACGTGGCATAGTCGGCTGATTCCAGGACAAAACTCAGCGCGCCATCGGCGGCATAAAGCTTGCGATAAAGATCCTCTGGATCAAAGTGCAGGTCGTCGATCGCAGGACCGTAGCCGTTGTAATTTATGTAAGTGCCCAGCGCTTCCAGAGAAGACAAATCTGTATTGCTCAAATACATTGGCTGTGCCAGTCGGCGGGCGGTCTCTTTAAGATTGTCGCCGAAAGCGCCCACTACCGCCCACTCTACTTGCGCACCCTGCAGGTAGCCGTTGACCAGCGCCGCAGTACAAACATCCGGCGCTTCATTAATCATGGAGGTCAGCCGGGCGTGATCGGGAAGTTCTCCTGGAAAGTGATGATCCACGTAGAAAACCCTGGCTCCATCTGCCAGTACGCGGTCCAGATCTGCCTTGTTTTTGTCCATGGAGACATCCAGCACAGTGACCCGGTCACCGGGTACAACTTCCACCCGGGATAACAGATTTATGTCGCGCTTAACACCCGTAACAAGTCTGGTCTCCTGGGGCTCAACCTTTCTCAACTGCAGCAGCGCACAGATACCGTCGGCGTCGCCGTTGAATACGTCGTAATGAGTCATAGTTCTTAGATCCTGACTAGGGGACGGTTAATCGTGCAGGTGACCGAACTCGGTCTCGTAATCCTGCATGGACGCGGCGATAACAGCCAGTGCCTCATCACGTCCGTACACTGAATCTACAAGGATGTCGCTATCCTTTCCCGGCACCATTTTATAGGTGGCAAAATAATGTTGCAGCCGTTCGGTCTTGATGGCGGGAAGGTCAGCAATATCCTGTACATCGCCCCAGATATTATCGCCCTCTAGCACGGCGATGATCTTGTCATCAGCCTCCCCCTCGTCAATCATCTGGATGCCTCCCACCACTCTGGCTTTGAGCAGAATATCCGCACGCGTGATGAGCCGTTCAGAAAAAACACAGATATCCAGCGGGTCGCCGTCGGCACACTCCGCGTCGGCACAACGCGCAGCCACCCTGTCACCGCAATAGGTCTGGGGAATAAAGCCATACAGCGCCGGCGGGCTGGAAGTGGTTCGCTGTGGGCGATCCACCATAAGGAAACCTGACTGTTTATCTACTTCATACTTGACCACATCACTGGGTGTGATCTCAATATACGCCCGCACAACGTCAGGCTTAGCCGGGTTCGGAATGGCCTGCAATCCATGCCAGGGGTGACGCCGCCAGCGGTTAAAGTCACGATTTCCGTACATGCCAACCTCTTGAGAATACCGGGTATCACTGCCGACCAGAGTACGGCAGTAAGCTTTCGGGGTGAAACGTCATCTCAGCCATCTATTGTCTGATAATAATCGGACAGGATCTTCGCCACTTCAGGTCTGGAGAACTCAGGCGGTGGCGCAATACCCTTACCCAACATCTCACGCACAGCGGTGCCCGACAACAACACAAAGTCTTCCTTGGTGTGATCAGGAACATCCCGCATCATGACCACGCGATTAAGTTTCTTACTGTAGGCAGTGTGGTCAGCGTTGAATATTTCCAGCTCCAGTGATCCCTCTGGCACCTCTTCTTCGAAGATTATCTGTGCATCAAAGCCGCTGTAATAATCACCCACGCCTGCGTGGTCACGTCCAACAATCAGATGGGTACAACCACAGTTCTGACGGAATACCGCATGCAATACCGCTTCGCGTGGTCCCGCATAAAGCATGTCAAAGCCATAGCCGGTCACCATAACGGTGCTCGGTGGAAAATAGACGTCAACCATCTTGCGAATCGAAGCGTCACGAACATCGGCGGGAATATCACCCGGCTTCAGTTTGCCCAACAACATATGGATCAGAATACCGTCGGTTCCAATCTGCTCCATCGCCATGCGGCACAATTCCTCGTGGGCACGGTGCATAGGATTTCTGGTCTGGAAGGCAACTACCTTGTCCCAGCCGTGGGCTGCAATTTCTTCGCGTATTTCAACAGCGGTGCGGAATGTCTCTGGGAAATCGGCTTGGAAGTATGAAAAATTCAATACCTGAATGGGGCCGGAAAGCAGGGTACGCCCAAGGTTACAAAAGGTTGACACACCGGGATGCGCCGGATCCGTGGTGCGAAAAATTTTCTCCACCATTTGATTAATCTGGTCGTCGGATACAGATTCCACAGCCTCTACATCCATCACAGCCAGAATCGGATTACCATCGACATTGGGATCCCGCAGGGCAATACGAGTGCCCGCCTCCACACCGGTTTCGTCAGTCATGTTCAAGATGGGCACGGGGAAAAACAGACCGTCGTTGGTGTGCATATTGTCTGAGGTGCTGAGTGCGTCAGCCAGATTCATATAACCGGTGAGCGGGTTGAAGTAACCGCCCGCCAGCATCACGGCATTGGCCGCTGCTGCGGAGTTCAACAGTATGGAGGGCAATCCCTCCGCTTCTTGTGATAGCGCCTCTCGTTGCGCGTCGTCGGCAACGTAAAGTGGATTGAGCTCATCAGATCCGTGTGGCTTGATCATCGTAATAGTCCTCTGTTTATTTAATTATCTGACGCTCGCGCAGGACGACGAGAATGGCTTCAACTTCCTCGGACAGAGTCTGCTTATCCGAGTGCAAGTGAATCTCAGGATTTGACGGTGCTTCGTAGGGATCATCAATACCGGTGAAGTTCTTGATTTCACCGGCGCGGGCTTTTTTATACAAACCCTTGGGGTCCCTGTTCTCCGCCTCTTCCAGTGAACAATCAACAAAAATTTCGATGAAATCCATGCCGGCTGCGTCGTGCAGGGCGCGCACCTGATCGCGGTCCGCGGCATAGGGGCTGATAAAGCTGCTCAGTGAAATGACGCCGGTGTCCACGAACAGCTTGGAGATCTCGCCGATTCGGCGAATATTCTCCGTGCGGTCTTCCGCGCTGAAGCCAAGGTTCCGGTTGATTCCCAAACGCACGTTGTCGCCGTCGAGGCGATAGCTGAGCACACCCATTTCGTTAAGCGTACCCTCGAGCTCTACCGCCACCGTACTCTTGCCGCTACCTGACAAACCGGTGAACCAGAGCGTTGCACCGCGGTGCCCCAGGATAGTCTCCCTGTGTTTACGGGTAATATCGCCTTCGTGCCAGTGGACATTAGTTGCCTTCTGTTCTGTCATGTCATCATTCCTCGTTTTTACATTGATCTAATTCACTGCCGGCAAACATAGAGCCGGGATTCAGAGTTGGCGCAGAATACGCGCATACCACTCACATGTAAAACAGGATATTATGGATGATACGTCCGGCATTTCCGGATATTAGAAAGACTTCATCCGATAGGGGCAGACATGCACTTCACGCTGCGGCAAATCGAAATTTTTCTCGCGGTGGCGCGACACCAGAACCTGTCGCGGGCGGGCGAAAACCTGCACATGTCTCAGTCAGCCGTCAGTGAGGCCCTACTGAATCTTGAGCACAGCTTCGACGTCAAGCTGTTCGACCGGGTCAGCAACAAGCTCGAACTGAATGCCATTGGTCGCACGGTGCGCGACGGCGCTGAGAATCTACTGACCCATTGCGACAACTTTGAGGACTTGCTGCGCACTCACCGGGAGGTTGGGCATATCAAGGTAGGTGCCAGTTTTACCATCGGCAACCATCTGGCTACTCGCTATATGGCTGGGTATCTGGAGAAAAATCCCGAAGCCGACGTGGATTTGGATATCGCCAACACGCCTGACGTGGCGGCGAGGGTACTGAACTACGAAGTCGATGTGGGCATGATCGAAAACGAAGTACAGCACCCGCGGTTGCAGCTGATACCCTGGCGTAACGACGACCTGATGGTTTTCTGCGCCGCCAACCATCCACTGGCAACCAAACAGTATCTGACCACATCAGATATCAAGGCCGCCAGATGGATCCTGCGGGAACCGGATTCAGGGGCGCGACACACCTTCGAAAGAGCGCTGGCGGACCTGCTGCCGGATATCAATATCTACCTCGAATTCAAGCACAACGAAGCGATCAAAAACGCTGTGGAGTCCGGGCTGGGTATCGGCTGTTTGTCCAGTATTGTACTCAAGCGGAACTTTGCCAATGGCGATCTCGTCCCTCTGAGACTACCCCGCCGTAACATGAGTCGAACTTTTTACTTTGCGCTACCCAAACAGCGGGCCCCGATTCCCGCCGTAGAGGCATGGATGGAGAGTTGTCGCGGGATGGACAATGGATAGTCCGATTGCTCAGTTTCTTTCTGGCACCGCGGATTGCCGGACGTGCGCGCTAGGCGTCAGGGCCCAATTTCAGCGACAGTATGGTGATATTGTCGCGGGCGCCAGCTGCCATAGCTGCGGCCATCAGGCTGTCCACCTGTGCTTCCGGGGTTTGTTCACGCTCCATGATCACAGCGATGACGGCATCGAGAACGCCCGAAGTTAAGCCATCAGAACATAACAGGACCTGCTCGCCGTCCTGAATAGTCCCTGACACCAGCTCCACATCAAGTTGCATGAGCTCAGATATGCCCAAAGACTGGGTAATGACGTGACGTTTGGGATGAACTTCTGCTGCTTCGAGGGACAGCAGCCCTTTCTTGACAAGGTCCCCGACATAGGTGTGGTCGGTTGTGAGCCGGGTAAGCTCACCATTCCAGAGGTATGCGCGGCTGTCTCCTACCCAGGCGATTTCATAGCTGTGATCCTGGATAGAACTGGCTACCACGGTGGAGCCCATGCCGGATTCAATGTGGGTTTTCCTCATTTCAGCCAGGACGGCCTCGTGTGCGGCCTCTACACTCCGACGCAACGTTGCACCCTTGGCATACTCCTGCAGGATAGTTGTCCTCACAATGTCACTGGCAACGTCACCACAATTGTGGCCACCCACTCCGTCGGCAACCAACCACAAACCACTTTGCTCGTCAGCCCCAAAGCAATCTTCGTTCAGATCCCTGACCAGACCTGTGTCGGTTTTTGCGAAATAGGTAATCATGAGCTAATGGTCTACATTCAAGACAGCTGCTAAATGACTGACCTGGGCGAGTAGCTCTGGTGGCGAATAGATTTCGCTACTCGTGGCTCATACTGCGCATACGTTAGATTCATTCAGTCCTCCTCTGAACCACATTGGGAACATCCAGCCGGATACTTCTTTGACACCAACATATCTTAATCTTGGCATATTATGCTACGCATCAGTATTCGCTGCCATTATGCAACGTTTCACCGGTCTCTACCTTGTTTGCCGTCTATTCTCAACCTTCCCTTTCAACTGGCACATGATAGCACGTGCATGACTAACCAATATGCTTTTAGACAGCATGATTTCGGTTCCTTATTAGGAAAATTCTAGCAATAGAGACGTTTTTTCCGGTTTTGTCGACTTTTCTGTGCAGAACTTCTGTAGACCCAGTACCAGCCTGGGCGATGTCACCAAAATTCCCCTGACTGACAATGGCAAAAAAATCAGGACGGGTGTGCCGAGTGAAGTTCGTGCCGGTGACTTAATAACCGGGACGCCGGGTGCCTTGCCTTCGCTGCAGAATCACGACGTTACCTATTCGTCGTGACAGTACTTCTAATTGAGAATCTTGATCGCAACTGAGCCACCGAATCTGGGTCATAGGCATTTTAAACTTGGGCCATAGCCCCGCTTCCTGTTAGTCCGGTTACCTCGTACCGGACAATGGTCTGTCCAATATAATCCACGCGGCTTCTCGCAAAAACGGGCTTACGGTTTCAACCAAAGAGGAATGTTGGTCTATTTAATGACGTTCGGGAGAGGGATACTGGCAGCAGGATTTCGGGATGTGCGCAAACTAAGCCATAATGTCATGCGTGAGAAAATTTGATTACAAGCTGGCTGTCCTCGGAAAACTTCTCGCCGAGACTGATCGCACCGGAACCCTGTAAAGGCATTTCTTCCCGGCGTAAATAAATGTCTCCCCCCACAGAGCTATTTACGTAAGTCCCATTTGTACTGTGATCTATCAGAATGAATTTCCCATAGCGATGCTCAATATGACAGTGATCGCGGGAAGCCAAAGAGGTTTCAACAGGCAATTGACTCGACGGGCTGCGGCCAACATGGAAGGGAACGTCGCTGGGCGTAAGTGTCAGCTGCTGGTCTTCGGAGCCACTGCTGCATATGCTGAGGACCAACTTTTCTCTTTTATGGCCAACGGTTGACATAATCACGGTATGATCAGCGCCACCGCCTGCAGTGTGCCAGTCTATGCGGTATAGTTTGGTGGGCTCCGCGCCACCCTTGAGCCTGACCTCATCATAGCTGACAAGTTTCTCTGAATTTTCCGCATTCAAAAGTGACCTGAACCCTTCAGTGGTTATAATCTGGCCACCACGGGCAATTTTGGCCACCGCAGCCGCATCATTCACAGCCTGTCCGAACAGATCTCCTTCCTTCTCGATGACCGAGCCACATGCCATCCCGACTCTTATCGGAAGGACACATATGTCCTGAAAAATGATAGTGGCCATGCACGCGTCATTGGCATCGGGAAAGTGACACATCACCTCGTCGCCTATGGTCTTAATGACCACACCACCGCTATGCTCTGTCGCACGGGACAGACTGTCAACAACCGCACCTACCTGTGCGTTGGCGATGTCATCACCAAGTTCTTTGTAGAGTCTGGAGCTGCCGGCAACATCGGCAAAAACCACCGTGGTAGTGTAGCTGCGAGATTCATTCATAGGACGCTTCTCTCTGGGCCCGCATCAGCAGGCCTTCACAGTTATCAAATCCCAACCCTTCGAAAAAGAGGAATCGTCTACCTCGATTCTGCCAGCACCAGTTGAATGCGCACTTCAGTAGCCAGACCTCTAATCAGGGCCTAAAGAACGAACGTCTTTACGACCCACAATAATAGTACTTAAAACTGCTTTGTTAATCCAAACAATGCGCAATTTATTAAATAGATCTGTAATTTAGTAGCTTGACGGCCAAATATGACCTAAAGCCACTACCATTCCGAGGGTCGCGGTGTGGAGGGGAAAGGAAGAGATAGCCTGAGCAATCAGGTTCGCGGTCGGTACCGACGCCGAATGACCCCTATGCAAATCAATCCCAGCGGGATGTAGAGCAGCGCTGAACTCAAAGCGAGCATGGCCTCCCCTGTCCACCAATTGATGGAACCGTCTGCCAATAGCTCGCCCGCACCACGCTGATAGGGAACCACATAGTGGGTGAGCAGCAGCCAAGGCATGATGCAGCCATATATGACCAGTAGCCCCGGAGCCAACAGAGTAACCCTGGTTTTCGACGGATCGCGATCCGCCTCCGGCGTTCGATGTAAACGCAAGCGATACCATTTTTCCCGGCGGGTAACCCGAGTGACACGGGAAACACAGACAATAGTGACAACACTCGCGGTAGCGCCAATGACGACCGGGTTGAGGTAACTCGGCAGTGAAATGATATCCAGATACTGCAGCGCGGCGGGAATCACATTACACAGGAAGCCGGTAACAATGCCCCAGTAGGCGGCGTCGGCAGTAATTTTGGAGCTCCAGATACTCATAAAACCCACCGGCCCCCAGGACGACGCAAACACGGTGCCTATAAACAGCATCAGCCAGAACACATTGGGAGGAAACAGAAAACTGGCGCCGAGAACAACGATGCCGGTAACCAGCATAACCAGCCTGGTCAGATTCAGAGACAGAGGTTGCTCAAGGGTGACGATATCATTGCTAACACTAAAACCGATCAGGGAGAGAAAGGTGGAAGCGGATGACAGAGCCGCCGCAACAATCCCGGCCAGTAACAGCGCACCGAGAATATCGGGAACCAGGTTTTTGGCGCCCCAGAGGATAACGGTTTCCGAAGGGGAAATATCCGACTTGGCGAGATTGATAAACCCGCCAATACCGTAAATTAAAATCTGCATGACAATAACGATAAAGCAGGCATAGACGGCTGCGCGCAGCACCACATGCTCATTCCTTGCCATAAGGTGTCTACTGGCCTGCCAGGGGCTGACTGCGTATACAACACCCCACGCCAGGTCCATGATGACCATCCAGATCAGATAATCCCAGGCGGTGGGCCAGTCCGTACCGTCGCCCACCGTACCGTGCCAGGAGGCAAGGTCGGGCTTGCTCTCCAGTTGAGCCAGCTTCTCCACCGCGCCGGACACGCCGCCCATATCACCCACCACAACCAGTACGAACATCACGGTGGCAAAGGTAAACAGCAGGAACATCAGGGTATCGTTGAGGATCACGCCCCTGGACCCGGAATACATGGTGAACAGCGTGTAACTCAACCAAGCCACCACAATTCCCTGTGCATAACTCAGCTCGGTCAGATCAGAGAGGAGTATTGCAGCGCCCTGGGTCACCACCAGAAGATAGCCCCCCAGACCGACAATGATGGTTATTCCCGCGGCTTGTTGAACCTTGTGGCTATTGAAGCGCTGGCCCAGAAAATCCGCCACTGTCGGTGCCCGACTGCGCCGCAAAAATGTGCCAAAAAGCAAAGCGCCGTAAACATACCCGACAACCGCAATACCGGGAAACAGAATATACGGCCCCAGTTGGCCGTCGTAGGTAAATCCGGCTTCACCCAAAAAAATCGAGGAACTGAATACGCTTGCCACCAGTGTGCCGACAATCAGCAGTGTGGGCGCACGCCTGCCAGCAACGAAATAGTCATCCAGTTGCACAATGCCGCGGCCCGCATAACCACCGATGCAGACAAACAGCAAAATGCTAACAATAATTGTGATGCTGAAAATATCGATGTCGTTGTCGCCTTAAAAATTCTTCTTTACTGGGAGTAGTCATTCCACGACGATATCTTCGCACACCAGAGATAGCGTCGAACAATAAAAATGAGCCCAGCAACCCAACATCCATCAGCCACGGTAGTCGCCATGACTTCTGCGGCTGTTTTTGTGATCACCGCATTCCTGATGTGGCTGTCGGCGCTTTCATTACAGGACTATTTCCTGACCAAGCGTGCACTCTATGACCTCAGCCTGACAGACAATGGCGGCACGCCCTTTGTCTGGTCTATGGATGACGAGCGAGATATCACCCGTGACAACCGTAACGGGATTGAACAGATCGTGTTTGCAGACGGTGTCGCGCGATTTGTCACCGGCGAGGACGATACCTACTTTTCGCTGAACCCGCGCGGGCGCCTGATTGATGCCAGCGCTTACACCAAGCTCAGCATGCGGATATTTTCCTCCGACAACGCTGAGTTGCAGGTGGTACATCGCTATCTCAATGGCGGCCTGAACGCACATGGAACGAAAAATCTTTTCCAGCTCTCACCCGGTTGGCAGATAGTGCAAATCGATATGGCCGCAGAACCCCATCTGCTCTCCCGGGACCGTAACAACCCTCCCGATGCCCTACATACGATCCGCTGGGGAGGTACCCGGCAAATTGTCACCGGATTGCGTGTGGATCCAACCCAGCAAAGCGGGGTGAGTCTTGGTATCGACTGGATAAAACTTGAGCGACATTCGACATCGCCACAGCCGCCGAAGATCGTGGCAGATCAGGACTTCTGGCGCTGGCCACAGTCAGTGGCGGCGCGGCGACAACAGTTGCTGGAGGAAAACCCTCAGACTGTTTTTCTGCCTTACCTCATGGAACCACCCACCGCCGCGCAGTTGCAGTCAGCCGAGGAGGTTGGCAACCCCCTTGCCGCTTATGAAGCGGGACTAAGTGCCGCCGCACTGCTGCTGACCTTTCTTGTCATTGCTGTTACCTACCGCAAAGGTCGTCCGAATTCTGGCAAAGAAGCAAGGGCTCTATTGGTCGTTATGGCGGTATTGTCGCTGTTCCTCTGGCTTACCGCCGACGATGTGCCCTCCATCTCTTTCAGTGTGCCCGCCGCCGTGCTTCTACTGGTCGGCGGCTACGCCATTACGCTGAACGATGGACCAGGCCTGTCGAAAGCCGGCATCCAGCTGGGCTCAAAGGCGGCGTGGCTGGACACCCTCTATTGCACCCTGCCGGTGTTGTTTGCAGTCCTGCTGCTGAGGTGGATCTTTGGCGAGGCGACTTTCAGTTGGTCACTGCTGGGGCGCACCCTGATGGCGTATATCGCATGGGGCGCCGTCCAGCAGTTTATCTTGTGCTCCATTCTCACCGGACTGATTCTGATGGCGCTGGGGGAAAACAATTCTGCACCGGGTGCAGGCAAGCGGTGGTTGGCGGCGTGGGCAGCGGGTATTTATTTCGCCCTGATGCACACACCGAATCTCACCCTCATGTTGATCACCCTGGGGCTGGGGCCATTATGGGCCAATATTTACATCAAACACCGAACCATACTGCCTCTGGCACTGGCTCACGGCGTATTGGGTGCCCTGTTCCAGCTTCTTGCGCCATCCGCGGTGCGTATCAATGGCAGCGTTGGCCTGGCTCATTTCAATTGGCTTTGGTGATTTGACCGGCCGTAAATCCGGGAAAAGCACAAAAATTTCGAGTTTTTTCAAAAAAAGTGTGATTACCACAGAATGCACACATTTTATCCACAGGTTGTTCGCTTTACCGCCTGCGAGGTATCGCTATACTTCAATCATGGCTTAGGGATAGCGCATTCCGACATAGCCAGGCCCCGATTGGCCGGGGCGAGGGTCACACGCCAGAAGTGACCAACGGGCAGCAAAGACTGCAGTCGGAGGACCCCCCGGGGACCAATGGCAAACCAGGATAGCCTTCGGGCAATTCGGGTGAGTCGGTCGGAAACTGTTCGAACGCGTAGAGGCACCAACCGGAGGGGCCGATGCGGGTGGACGTTGCCAAGCGTCAAAAAATAATGGGGCTCAGGCCTCAGGCCGGCATAAGTTGGACTATGGGTGTGTTCGCACGCCGAAGATTCAGCGAAGACCGAGTCAGCCAGACAGGATGACCATGGTGGGTCAAATCACCGGGAATGCCAGCAGGGCGGACTGAACAAGGGGGGTGAAGTCTCACGATTTCATCCCCCGCTTTTATTTACGGCTCCCGGTTTTAGAAGAAATCCTCCATCATTTCATCGATCTCCCAAAACGCCCTGAGTGATGCGACCCGGCCATCGTCGGCCAAGCGATACACCATGACCAATTCACAGCGGGCAACAGAGCCGTCTGCTGAACGCGTGGTGATAGTGCCAACGTTGGCACACTCAGCGCCACATGCGAAACTCTCCCGGATGTGAAATCTGATACTGGCCGGTCCAATGAAGGTATCCCAAAAAGCTGTGATCGCCTCAATCCCGCGATGCCCTTCCCCGGATGGGTCCATCGGCGAAACACCCACTGGGTCTTCAAGGCAGCCCTCGGGATGCCACATCCCCAACCAGGCCTCGCGGTCGCCGCTCTGGACGGCTTCGATGGAGCGCATGGCGGCGGTTCGCGCCGGGTGCTCCCGGCGGTTTTTTAGCAATTGGTGTGACATGTCGGTGACTCCTGATCTGATAGTGGGGAGTTGGCAGACCGTGCGAAAGCCCGCTGGCCGCCAACTGCTTCGACAATGGAGCATAGCACCTGTAGCTGCCATTTCTAGCCACCTGCAAGATAGGGGGCGGATGGCGTGAGCCCGGACGATTTCTACACTCGGGGATGGTGTCAGCTTCCCTTCGATCCGGTGCTGTCAGCCTGGGGGAAATCAGTACTACCCGCTGCCAGGGCGGCAGCCGTTTCCGATAGCCTGTCCCACTGGCTGCGCTGCGGCGGGACGTGGTTTGTGGGTGTTAATGCATTACCGAATAACGAAGCAGGTGCCACCCGTGAGTCCAGCCCTTTGCAGGGTGAGGCCGTCGAGCTCGCAAAAAGTCTGACCCATTTCGGGGAGATTGCCTGGGACGCAGGGCAGATATCGATATGCTATCCGGGCTACCCTCAACGGATGGAGGAGGAATCCGAGGCGGCGTTTCGATACCGCATCAGCCGGGACGCCGCCCATGTCGACGGTCTTCTGCCCGAGGGTCCCAATCGGCGTCGACATCTTCGCGAGTGGCATCAGTTTATTTTGGGCATTCCGCTGGTGGACTTCAGCCAGGATGCCTCTCCCTTTGTGGTATGGGAGGGTTCACATGAAATCGTTCGAGACGCACTGCAACAACGATTGAGCGGCGTGGCGCCCGCGGACTGGGGACAGGAAGACATCACCGATGTTTACCATCAGGCTCGCATGTATATTTTCGAGCACAGTAACCGTCGAACAATTTGGGCGCGACCGGGTGAGGCGTTTTTGGTTCATCGGCTGATGCTGCACGGTACGGCACCCTGGCATGAGAATGCAGTAGCGGGGAGTGATGGCAGAATGATTTGCTTCTTCCGCCCGGAGTTCATAGAACCCGCCGACTGGCTGTTCGCGCGCTAGTTGTACCCGGAGTCTATTCGAATACCTGATGGTAGGTGAGCGTGTATTTCTCATCACACTGCACGCTGCTGCTCGCGGGTGAATAAATATTATCCGCCACTGAGTTGGCCACCACCACTTCCAGATAACTGCACCCGAGTTCTTCGGCTTTTACCTGGATATCACTGACGGCGCCATTCCTCCCCAGAACATAGCTGGCTGTGAAAACACATTGTTTTTCCCGGCGTAGGGTCTCCCGGCCAATAACCGATAGCGCTACCTCGGTTTCCAGATGCTCGTACCTCCTCCCTTCACACGGGGAGGGACCAGCACTGATGGCAACTTGGGACCCAAGCATCAGCAGGGTCGCCGTCAACACAATCTGTTTATGCAATCCTTCTCGCCCTCACTCCGGGATATGGCAGATAGCCAGGTAATCGTCTGTTTCTCCATCGCATTCCCCAGCGCTTGGAGTGATAATACTATCTTTACCAGAGGATAACTGCACACAGATATGTTCACCGGGTCGCATTTACCCGCAGATTGTCTTAGCCAACCTTCTCGTCTCACCATGAGGAAATACTATGAATCATCTCGCATCCTTCCGCCTGGACAATCAGATTGCAGTCGTCACCGGGGGCGGAAAAGGCATTGGCAGGGGCATCGCGCTCTGTCTGGCAGAAGCTGGTGCAGACGTTGCGGTCGCTGCCCGCAGCATCGCGGACCTGGAGTCCGTCGTCGATGAGATCCGCGCGCTGGGTCAGCGGGCGATCGCGGTTCGAACCGACGTCACGAATATGGCTGACATGACCGCTCTTGGGAAACGCTGCGCGGACGAGCTGGGCACCCCCACCATCTGGGTGAACAATGCGGGGGGATTACCCGATGCAACCGCCCGCTATCTGACCCGAACGCCGGAGGATCGCTGGGATGCACAGATTGACCTGAACCTGAAATCGGTCTGGTCGGGATCGATCACGGCAGCTGGCCTCATGACTGAGGGCGGTGCCATCGTTAACATTTCCTCCCGCACAGCAATAGGCCCGCAGAAACGGAACGGTCCCTACGCCGCATCAAAGGCAGCTACTAACAGTTTAACGCAGACCCTCTCCGTTGAACTCGCCCCGAACATACGGGTCAACGCAATCGCTCCCGGACCTGTGTGGACGCAAAACTTCGAAGAATCGACCGGACTTACCCAGGAACAGGTCTCCCCTGATGAAGGCGCTCTGGGTGTGCCCCTGGGGCGTATTGGAACGGTAGAGGATATCGGTGCCGCCGTCGTGTTCATGGCCTCCCCCGCCGCGTCCTGGATCACGGGTCAATGCCTGTATGTCGACGGCGGGGTCTAGATTCTCGCGAAATAGAGGAAAGGCAAAAATGAGCATCCCCGATAAAAAAGCACTGCTGCACTGGGCAAACAATTACACGCTGTTATGGAATGCAGGAAACAAGCAGGACTGGATTGATAATTATCGCCTTGTCTGCCCCCACGACAATGTCACCATGCTGGACCCCGTGGGTACTCCTCAAAAGGAAGGGTTCAAGCACTGTTGTGCGGATTCCTGGGATCTGTTTCAACCACGGGTTAGATTTCAGATACAGCCGGGAACCCTGTTTGTGTGTGGGAACGAAGTCGCCTGGTGCCTGGAAAACCATTTTGAGGGACCGGACGGCCGAACGGTTCAGTACAGCATCGAAACCTATCGTTTTCACGACGATCCCGCCCTGGAAATCCGCACCTACTACCGGGTACCAACACACAAGGACGAGGCTATAGGCGATCTGTTTGAGGAATATCTGCCGGAGAACGAGGCTGGCTTGTAGAGGTTACAGGTTTACCCGTTCGCAGTTGGACTGGTCGACGGCTCATTCATGAGGGTATCCTGTTGTCATTCGTGTCTTGAGCATAAAGCGCCAATCTCCCTGGAGTAACACAGCATGTAACCAACGACTTTCGTTGCTCCGACACTACTTGCGCTATTCAGCGCCTGCGCCTGCAACAGCACCCAACCCACCAAAGACCCTGTTGATTACGAGAAAATGATTGCGGGTATGGGCTATACCGATCATGCACGAGTCACTCGTGTCACCGACTACCGTACCCACAGCTGGCGCTACATCAATGACAAGGCCATAGTGCTCAACACCCATGACAGTGATTCCTGCATGGTCCCCTTTAATGCTCCCTGTCGGGCGTTGAGTGAAGTCCAGGCCATCGTAGCGCAGAAACTGGGATCAGCGCTCACCCCACACGACAAGTTTTTAGTGCGCACCTACGGCACACTGACGACAACAGGCTACAGTGCTAGTTGCCTGACTGATAATATCTACGAGCTGAAGCAGGCAGTGAAGAAGTAGCCACCGACCACCACGGCATTGAGAACCTAGCGGCGGAAGTCGAGGGGCGGAGCACGATCACCCAGTAATGACTCATAGACAAAATCCGGTCCCCGTCGCTCATCAAACTCGGCCCTGGCGGCGGCCCTTAAAGCATCATTTTCAAATAACTCAATGGCGGCCAGCGTTAGCGTAGCCGCCGCATTGTGGGCTCCCTTGAAACCAATACTCATGCCGCTGGCTGCAGTGGACTGCCAACTGTGCGCCGCCGTACCGGGCACCCAGGTCGCCGTGCGCAAGCCAACCGTGGGCACCGTCCTGGAGACGTCACCAACATCAGTTGATCCATAGCCCAAGCCAACGGAGAATGGACGTATTTCCTGCTCACTACCCAACTGACTCCCCGGCTGATTCAAGGTTTGGTACAGCGCTTCAGCGAAGGCCTGTTCCTCCTGGCTATAGTGCACACCACCGACCCGTTCAAGTTTTTCCTGCACCATGCGCGCCAATGTTTCATTGATCAGAACAGGGTGGTTGCCATGAATAATCTCCCAGGAAACCTCAGTGCCGGTTCCCTGGGCGGCACCCAGTGCCGCGGCCTCCAGACGTTTCCAAAGCGTTTTGACCTGCTCAGCCTCAGGATGACGCAGGTAATAAAAAACCTCGGCGTAGTCCGGCACCACATTCGGCGCATTCCCCCCTTGGGTAATCACGTAATGCATGCGGGTCTGCTGTGGCATGTGCTCGCGCATAAGATTGGTCATGTAGTTGAATGCCTCCACACCATCGAGGGCTGACCTGGCTTTGTGTGGAGCCCCCGCCGCATGCGCCGATACGCCGTGGTAACGAAACTTTGCTGAGCGGTTTGCCAGAGTCGTTCGCGCTTTGGCTGTATTTTTGTCCCCCGCATGCCAATGCAGCGCAATATCGACATCGTCAAACAGTCCCGCGCGAACCATATATACTTTGCCGCTACCGCCCTCCTCCGCCGGGGTTCCATACAGACGCACCGTGCCTCCCGGGTGTGCCTCAAGATACTCGCGCACCGCCAGTGCTGCGGCCACCGAACCTGCGCCGAACAGATTGTGGCCACAGGCGTGACCCGCAGGTCGATCAACAACAGGGCTGCGGACCGGGCTGGCATCCTGACTGATACCCGGTAGCGCGTCGTATTCCGCCATAATGGCTATCACCGGTGTGCCACTACCGTAGCTGGCGACAAATGCCGTCGGAATGTCAGCCACTCCCGCCTCAATAGAAAAACCTGCCTCCTTCAACGTGGATTGCATCAACGCGGAGCTTCGGGTTTCCTGATAACCGACCTCGGCGTATTCCCACAGCGTTCGCGCCATGGTGGCAGTTTTATCGTAGCGTTGTTCCAGAAATTCGAGTGCTTTTGAACTGGATGAGTCAGCAGATGCCGCACCCAGGGAGCCCATCAGTAATACACCGAGGGCCAACCTGGCGAAGTAAGTCAATTGAATCGTCATGGCGGTTTCTCCGGGTCTGCCCGGATCAAACGGTCCGGTGTTGTAAAGGGCCAATCAAGAACAGAAGATCCCCTTCAAGACGGGTTTTTATCAAACGCGGGAATATCGGGGTCTACCGGGGACCAGGGTTCCGCAGTACAGCTCCAAAAACTGGAATCGATCGTCACCCAACTGCCATCGTCGAGTGAGCCTGCCTTTATAAACCGCATATCAGGCATTTCCTCGACATAACTTATCAGTTGCGACCCACAGTTGGGGCAGAACCCCCGCGTCACGTGTGAGCCCGCGCTGCCAGTCACCGTGTAGTAGCGGACTTCACCGGATTGCTGCAGGGCATCGGTGGGGATCAGGACAATCGTCGCCTTGCCACTGCCCGTCATCTTCTGGCAATCCTTGCAGTGACAGTGATGGGCCGAGATCACCTGGCCGCGGTCAAAGGAATAGTCAACATTGCCACACAGGCAACGTCCCTTAGCTGAGTTAGACATAGGTAATGGTCTCACTGGTATTTGATAGTCAGACTACAGGGTAGCTTAATGCCAGAGTTCAGGTCTATTGCTACCTGCGAGTACCATACCAATACACGTTTTCATCAATGCCATCGTTGAATATCCGGCCGCCGCCGAATAGGATGCGCTTGTCTATTCAGGTCCCGCAGTCCAGCCCATGAAATCCTATCCGCAAAAATACCAGGCTTCAGATTTTGTTTTCTTCCTGCATATACCAAAGACGGCGGGCACATCAATCACCCAGGCATTGCAATCAACATTTCCGGAGACGACAACTCTCAGCCCGACCCAAATAAATAATGTTCGGCACCACCCGATCGAAATATTTGAAAATGCAGAGCTGCTGTGCGGTCATTTCACCCACGACGTTTACAGTAAACGACTACCCAAGCAGCCCAATTTTATCCTCACTTTTCTGCGCGGTCCGCTAAGACACTACGTTTCCACTTTTTTCCATCTACGGGTTGATCCTGATTTTACCTATACCACGCGCATCACCCAGGATCGCGATCTGTCACACACCATTCACGCGGCAGTGCAGTCAATGGAATTGGCAGATTTTGTGCACTATGAGCACAGTCCATTGTTCGACAATTTTCAGACCCGATATCTGGTCAAAGGTATGTCCAGTGACTACCAGGGTGTTGCAGATAAGCAACTGTTACCGGTAGCGCAGCAGATGCTGATGGAACTGCCATTTTTTGGCCTTACTGAACGCTTCAGTGAGTCATTGGAGATACTTGCGGATGTGATGCAAATGAAACAGGGACTGCGTCAGATTTCCACCAATGCGGCGCGCAATAAACCACGCGATTTCTCGCTGGATCCAGCTACAGAAAATGAGGTGCGGCAACGTACCAGCGCTGATATCGCGTTGTACGATATGGCGAACAAAACGTTTTCTGCACGATATGCAGCGTACGCTGCGGCAAAAAAAACGGGCTAGTATTCTTGCTCGATTTTTTCAGCGCGCTTTCTTGCGCATATGCTCCACCTGCCCGTCTTCGCTGTTCTCGAGCAGCACATCATTGTAATGGCGACCACCGCGATGTTGCTCGTATTGCGGCGCGAAATTAAGCAAGACGCTCTGGCGATAGGGCCCCTGTGCAGCGGTGGGTGAAGGAGCGGCATGCATCACATCGCTGTAATGCAAGGTCACATCACCGGCCTTGGCCGCCACGGTGACACCCTGGGGTGCCCCCGCTTCATCCGGATCAAAAAAGCCTATGCAAGCTCGATGAGAACCCGGCAGAAACAACAGCGGACCAAGTTCAGGCGACGCGTCATAGAGATAAATACTAAGAACGGTCTGCGGACAGGTGATCGCGTGCCCTCCCATGCCGCAATCCCGATGCCAGGGTAAATCTGACAATCCCTCGACCATACCCGAATTTTTGAAGACTACTGTGACGCCATCGACACGGCCTTCGCCCCAGGGGTGCAGATCATAGGGTGGCAAAGCCCCCAGACGAGCGATGCGCTCGTCCTCATACAAACCGCGGAAAGCGGGTTGATTGGCGGCCTTCAGCACTCGAGTCACTACCGTTTCACCCTCACGGTCCTTACCCCACCAGGAAATATTATCTCCCGGCCTGGCATCCGCCCGCAGCAGCTCAGACTGCTCCCGGAAAACCTCCAGCTCAGCGGGGGAAAACACTGATTTGATCAGTAAATACCCGGCCGCCTCCAGAAAATCAGCCATGTCCTCATCGCGGTCCGTCAGGTGGAACTCAGCGTCCAGGGCAAGGTCATTCCCATGGCGATCACTCAGCTCAGCCATGGCCGCTTCATACGGGGGAATACCCCTGTACAGAGCACGCAGGGCCGGCTCCCATCTCATAAACTGAAATTTGTCTCCTTCGCTGGAGACCAGCAAATTGTTATAAATCAACCCGGGAGCGCTCTCCAGATCATTAACCAGATCGGACCAGTGTTCGGGGCGGAGCTCAATGACTGTTTCCGCCAGCTCTTGCCCCTCTCGGATATCAATCTGGTCAGCGGATATCAGATAAGTGAAGGCGCGATCCCCGATTCGAATGGCAAGTGGCTTCAATCCCCTTGCCGCACCGGCTGCCAGCTGTCCCCGACCGCCGGCCAGCAATTGGGGTAGTTCCTGCTCGTGGTAGCTACCAAAGTCGATATCCGGAAAGTGCTTCGCTGTCATGGCTGAGGCTTCAGGGTGTGATGACAATGGTGACGCTGGCTTCAACCCCCACAGCGTGGTGATCGGGTGCCCGCAGGCTCACGCGCAGCACATGTTCACCCGGCTCGATATCCGCCGGCAGCGTGTACTCCAGAATACTCGCCCATTCGGTTACATGGGCATCGTCATCGTTATCCGAATCCAGATACACGTGGTAGTGACCTCGGTTAACCTGGGAGTGATCTTCACTGCTCTCCGGGTGATCGCTGGCATGGCCACCGCCGTGGCTATGCGCCTCCGGCTCCTCCAGCGTAAAATTGATGACTTCCAGGGACAGACTGAAGGTTTCCCCCGTCGCAAATCTCTGTCCCTCAAGCGGGTGCTTGATACCCAACGACGGCCCCTGGTTGGCCAGCACAGCCGCATAATTGGCTACCTTGCCTGCGATCAGCACAAACATCTCGTCATCACTGGTGATGCCGGCAGAAATCGGACAGGCATCACACATGCCGTCGCCGGCACCGGGACTGCTGTCACAGGAAGCATGATCTTCGTCACTACAGGGCTGCCCGACCATACCCTCGGCGCAATGCGTGGGCTGACAGAAACTGCGGGAGGGCTTGCGCGATTTCCGCGTTACGGTATCGACGTTAAAACTGTCGTCTGGATTCAGGCCGTTGTTATACACCGCACAGTAGACCAGGGTCCGGGAGTCTGCGTCCTCATCGGGAAATTCCCAGGGCGGCGAGAAATTCATGATCAACGGCTCGTCATATGTCAACGTTTCATAAAACGGGTCAGATCCCTTTAATGCGATGGTGAACCGCTCGCCGCGCTTGTGGGTATGGGATGCTATCTGCACCAGTGCATCGCCCTGGTCCAGAACATGCTCCCGACAGACTTCCTGGCGTGTGAAGGGCGGTGTTCCAGCTCCAGCGAAAATGTGCCTGGAATCGGTAACCCGCTGCGCATTGAATCGGCGATCATCCGCAAAGTAGAGATTGCGCCACACGCCGTGCATGGCGTCGTCGGTGGTCAGATTGAAGGCGTGTGAATTCCAGTAGAAAATTCCATGGGTGGGAATCTGTTCATAGAAGCCAGGGCCGTACTCGGTGAGCCCCACCGAAAACCGATTCACACCGGTGATGGAGTCCTGCGCTACTCGACCACTGGCGGGGCCATAGCCCCTGCAGGCGACACTGTTACTGATCTGGCTTCGGCACCGCCCTGCGCCACAGCTGCTGGTATCAGTGGGTTCACAACTCATACCAGCCTGCTCTCCGCCGGCGCAGGTCCATTCGCCAAAGCTGGGATCGTGAATCAGGTCCTCGGTGATACCGGCATAAAACAATACATTATGGTGGGTAAAGGGGTCTTCCCGAACCTCCTGGTTGTAGGCATAGAACACCGTCTGCGAAGCATCCATATACTGCGCCGGGATGTCATCACGAAAATCCTCGTAGACGGCGAAACATATTTCTCGCTCGCTCTCGGCATTGATTTCGTGTGGCGGCATTGTGAACTGCAAGCCCTGTTCGGGTTCCGGCGGGGCCAAGGGCGCCACATTGATGGCCCGGGCTTCTGGCAGACAGACGCCCAACAGTCGTTCAATTTCGTCCTCACCTCGTCCCAGCGTGTCTCCCACTGAACCATCAGCCGGTGCTCCCGCCTCTATCCACAACCGTAAGGCTTCGAGTTGGCCCGCTGAAATCCCCTCTCCAGCGGCTGGCATGGGACTACCAGCGATATCAAAACTCCCGGGGAAGGTTTTGGCTGACAGCTTGTGATACAGGAAACTTGCCGAGGGTGAACGCGGTTCCACCAGCAGCAGTGGGCTTGCAAGGGAAGCAGCGTCCACCAGATTGGCGTGGGCCACATCAGCGCTCAGGTCCAGACCTCCCGCAGAGCTTTCACCGCTGTGACAGAGGGAATCCGTACAGTTATTTTGCTCGAAAACCGTGGCCTGAATGGCTTCAAAAGTACTGTCATAACGCGGACAAAATGCCTCGGGATCAACATCCCCGGGTAGCACGGCATCGAGGCCGTGAATGGTCCAGGCGTTAGCGCCATGATTGTGCAAATGCAGTTCAATACTGTCACGCTGCTCAATGTCGAAATCAAGCACCAGATCCTCGCGGAACACGGCGGACTCTGCTGGTATGGCTATTTCCTTTTCCCAAACCGTGACACCGGCAATGGTCAGCGCCACGTGCGCAGTGGCATCTTCGCGGAACACCAGATCGCTGTGACTGAGGGCGAACTCCAGTGTGGTCCCGGCGGGAATATTGAGCAGGCTTTCCTGGGTCAATGAAGCGTAATTACAGGAGTCGGTACGGATTTCAAGGGTGTCGTCTTCGACCAACCAACCGGTTCCCCGATCACACTCGACTCGCCCCGGTCTGTGTCCGGGAAAAGCATCAACGCGTGCTGACTGAAAATCCCAGGACAAGGCTTCACCCAGAGCAATGCGGGTTTCCAGCGGTGGTTCCACCGTCGTCCCGGTCACGTCAGATTGTTCTGTCGCCTCATCTTCTGCGGGCTCCGGGCGATCGGAGTCACTGCTGCCACAACCCCACAGGGTGAGGGTAAACAGCAGAAACAACATTTGAAAAAAAATATACATAAGACTCCAGACTGTTACTGAGTGCGCTTCATTATAGGTTGTATGCTGACATTGAACCAACGTGGGTTCGGGGTGTTCGAGTCAGGACACGCCCTGTCGTTTCAATTCGCTGGCTCGACGTCGATACTCACGCCCCATCCAGACGGCGGTGAATACCCACAGAATGGCAAAGGGAAGCATCACCACAGAAACCCCGGCCACCCCCAAACCCATCATTAACTTCACCGACCAGGTCCCGACTACGTCGCCGCCACGATACACGGCTGTGTCTATAAAATTTTTGGTTTTATACTTGTCCTCAGGCGATACCACCGAATACAACATATCGGTGGAGGGCTTGGTAAACCCGAAACCCAGCGCTCTGCGCACCACCGTCAAAACGGCAGCCACAATCAGCACCGGGTCCAGTGCCAGGAGTATAAATCCGGCAACAGAAACCACTGGCATCAGCGCCAGCGCCACTCCAATACCAAAGCGTTCAACGACCTGCTTCACCAAAAACATCTGCGCAAACAGGGCGAAAAAATTTTGTGCAATGTTCATGTTGGAAAAGAATCG
Source organism: uncultured Halieaceae bacterium (assembly GCA_938074045.1). Taxonomy (GTDB): domain Bacteria; phylum Pseudomonadota; class Gammaproteobacteria; order Pseudomonadales; family Halieaceae; genus CALJGI01. Next base: position 75,207 of record CALJGI010000006.1, on the reverse strand, counting down.
TGTGCGCTCATCCGGATTCGGAATACTGGTCTGAATCAGATCGGCCACAAACATGTACAGTGCGGTGCCCAACAAACTGGCCAATACTGACGTCAGAGCAATACACATAAAATAGGGCGATTTCATCACATGCAGGACACCGCTCAACGCACTGCCGCCAAGTGCCCGCTCACTTTCCACAGTCGTGGCCAGATCATTTTCGTGTTCATCCAACACCCACTGACGCAACTGCCGAATACAGAAGATCGCCGTCAACAGTATCAGCGCTGCCAGGGGAAGCAGGTTTTTGAAGCCTACGTGCACTACAACAAGGCTGGTTACAGCACCGCCTAACAGGGCGCCCAGACTACCCCCTGCCGTGATAAGCCCAAACAACCGGCGTCCCTCTTCGCGCGTGTAGATATCGGCCATAAAGCTCCAGAACACCGACACCACAAAAAGGTTGAAGACACTGAGCCAAACGAAAAATATACGCCCCAGCCAGATCTGTTCCTGGACGTTGGCTCCCAGTATGGAAAATATCACCCAAAAGATAAGCAGATGTGAGGCGAAAAACGCATATACCCAGGGCAGAAAAATTCGCCGGGGAAAGCGCGAAACAACCCAACCGAAGATGGGTGTCGCCAGCATCATCACCACAAAGGTCCCCATAAATAGATAGGGAATGGTCGCGGGGCCACTACTCACCGCCATGGCATCGCGCACCGGGCGTAAAATATAGTAGGACGACAGAACACAGAAAAAATACGCAAAAGACCACGCCACCGCCGCATATTCATGGCGGTAAACGCCCAACAAGTCATTCAGAAGGAATGAGTGGTTCTCGGTCGGAGTCTCGGAGTTCATGGTACTGGGTCGGTGGTTCAGCCGTTCCTTATGTTTTACCGATACTCAGCTGTCAGGCCGACACTGTAGCAGCACCCTCCGCAAGCGCAACATTTTCTCATCATGGGTCGATCGACATTCCGGATCACTGCTGCCTGGAAAAACCGCAGATTCTGTTCACTGACATGGGCTACACTATTTCATGGCAATTCTAATTGTTCGCGGTGGGACACCTGTATGACGCATAAAAATGTTGAACTATCCGATAATCATTGGCTTGCCGTACAGGATGCCCTTCCCGGGCTGGCCAATGTTCGCGACATAGATCTTATACGGTCGCTGTTCCACCTGCTGGAGTACAGCGATGAAGAGATCGTACCCACGGACGGCATGTATGTAGTCCTTGGGGGTATTGTCTCCATTCAGCTCAATGGCCAGGAGGTGGCCCGCGCCGCCGCCGGAGACTATTTTTACGAGGAATACCTGACGCTCGATGATATAGGCGTCAGCATACAGGCCCAGTCCTGTGCAGGGTCTCTGCTGGCTACCCTGCCGCAAAAGAGCTGGGCAACGCTGCCTACAGAATGCCGGGAAGATGTGATGGCATTTCTGTTTGGCGACCTGGTCAACATACACATGCATCACTTCCAGCAGCCCATCAACTGCTGCAACATAACGGCGGCGGCACTAAGCCTGACAGCGCTGGGTTACCCCACCCATGTAGATGATATTTTTCGGGATTGTAATCTGCCCGCAGCATACGTTGTAAACACCGGGCTTACCCTGGGCGAAATGTACGATGTGGCCTGCACCTATATTTATCGCCGTGGTTTACGGGAACAGATTGAGGTGCAATGCCACTATTTCGACGAGGAACTGACCACCGAGCACCACCTGCTCAAAGCCATCCAGGAATCTGATCGGGTCGGCGGTGAACACGATATTCTGGTGGCCAATTTCGGAGTGGGTATAGCACATGGAGACCCTCAAATGGGCGGCGGACACTTCGCCCTCATTGCCAAATGCAATACCAGCACCGGCCTGGTCCACATGATGGATGTGCATCCGGAGAAATATGGAAAACTCTGGGTAACCACCGTACAGCGGCTTTACCACGCCATGGTGGACAAGGATTCCAGTTCGCTGCGGGCACGCGGCATTATGCGCTTTTCCGCCAGAGACGCGGCCGCAACCCGTTTGTCCGAGTTTCAGCGGGACGTCACGGCGGTTGATATGACGCGCCATGTCGATGTATCCAAAAAGCGCATCGCCGCCTTCTTCCAGCGCTCAACCACCAATTTGCGCGGCCTTGGTGCACTGTCTCTCAGCATCAGATTGATGGGACGGATGGACGTCGACCCCGACGAATTGATGCGCGCTGCCAACCTGCCCCACAGTGAAGCCTTGTCTTATATTCCCAGCACCCAGAAACTGGCCCGGGTTGCCCAAAACTATCTTTCCCACGTCGAATCAGAAGCGCTGATGAGTCGCGCTCTGACCTATATGGAAGATGATGAGCGGGGCAATCAATCCGCCGAGGAATGGTTGCTCAAGGAACTGGGTCGTCTCAAAGGTGATCAACAGGTCCACGCCATCATCAATGTGGATATCAACAAGCTGCTGGGTTGCTCGGCGATTTCACAGCCCCAAGCCAAACACAACGAGTCTGTGCCGCTGAAGGATTTCTGGTGCGTGTGTACAGATTTCAATCCAAAAACCCAGATTGTCACCATTACGGACGTAAGCTCATCGACTTCCCAGGTATGGCAGACACCTTTCTGCAACCTATACGATGCGCTGGAGGGCCGGGAAAACCCCACCTTTGTCTCCATGGTGCACGAGCAATCTGTGGCGGCCGCTGATCTCGATGCCTTGGTTCACGCACACCCACTGGTGCTGTTTCACAGCGACGATGACTCCTGGTCCTATATGTTGAAGTCCATGCTGTCGAATATTGGCGTCACCGATCTCCACATCGTGGATATCGGTGGTTTGGGTCACTCCAGCCTGCGCCTGCGCCAGCAGCTGATATCGGAAAGCGGCAAAGACAGCCTGCCCTACCTGTATTTCCAGGGTCGCTGTCTCGGGGAAACCGAAATAATTGTACAGATGATTCGCTCCGGTGCCCTCCAGGAAATGCTGCAACGAGAAGGGTTTCACGCTCTCTCAAAGGTGCAGACCCCCAGCCTGGATAACAATATTTTCGGCTACCCCAAGGGCGGCCTGACGGAACCGGCAGATGACCGTAAAAATGTGCTGCTTTGCGCGTGCGGGTCCTCAGCTGCAGACAAGATTCCACAGTTGATAGACATGTTGGTGGCCAGCGGCCACGACGTAAAACTGGTGCCCTCGGCCTCCGCTGAACACTTCTTTAAAGATTTCGGCATGGAGCAAATCCTCGGCACCATCAAGCCCAGCGATATATACCGGGACGATGACGAATGGAACTTCCGCTACGAGGAATTCGGCATGCCGGTACGCGCCGCGCACCTGGCGCTTTGTGACTGGGCGGATTGCATAGTGGTCGCGCCGGTAACCTGCAATACCATGGGGAAAATTGCCAATGGCGTGGCCGACAGCATGCTCACCTCGGTGTTCGTGGCGTGGCAGTACCAGCGCAAGCCAGTCATTCTGTGCCCCGCCTGTAACACCCACATGTGGAATAACATCACCACCCAGCACAATGTTGCCAAGCTCAAGCGCCTGGGGGCACATTTCGAGGGCCCCCGCTCTGGCTTGTTGTCCAACGGTACAATTGGCACCGGCATGATGGCGCTACCGGAAGAAATCTTGTCCATCGTACAGGCAGCATTGGGCGACCTGGAAAACCAGGCCGCCCGCGTGATGCGCTGGGGCGCACAGGCCGCCGCCGCCAATGATCACAGAGAGTGGCTGCGGGTTTACCGATCCATCGACGAGGACGTGGTCGGTGTGAACATACGCTCCGACGAAACCGGCGACACCCTGCTGCACTATGCCGCCGGTGGCGAGGGCGCAGTGAGTGAGAGTGGCATAGAAAAAGGCATCCCGGACATCGAGGCTGCCCGGGATCTTATTGAGCGTGGCATCGATCTCAATATCCTCAACGACTACAACTTCACCGCTCTGCATGTCGCCATAATGAATGACTCGGCAGGGATGGTGAAACTACTGCTGGATGCCGGTGCTGATGCCAGCGACTGTCTGGGATTTGTGCATCAACACGGTGAAGATCCTGAGGTCATTGCACTGATAGAGAACTGGGCAATGGATCATGGCGTGGTCGAAGAAACCGGTGCCACAGAAAATCCGCTGAGCACCGAACCCGAAACAGAGATTCTGTATTTCACCTATGGCAGCTTGAAGCATGGGTTCCCCAATCATCCCGATTTTGCCCATGTACTCAATGACAAGGTCGGTACGGCGATCACCCGGCAGGCATTTCCACTCATCGTTCCCAATGAACCCAATTGCGAAAACCCGGATTGTCCTTTCCTGCATCGCCTGGCCGCCCTGGTGGACCGCAAGGGCATGGGGCAGCAGGTACACGGAGAAGTGTACCGGGTAACGGAATCCGGCTTACTGGAACTGGATCAATTGGAAGGCTACAAAGGCCCCGGTCATCCCGATAACTTTTATGATCGCAAGAGCACCTCTGTGCTGCTAAATGGCAAGTTAACCACTGTGCAGGTATATTTCATCAGTGATGCACAGGCCCAAATTGATGCCTGGCAACAGGGAGGCTCCACCAGTGTCGGGGAGTACACACTGGAGATGGCCAAGGCGATTCCAAAGCCCTGACCTCACAGGCAGGTTTGATCTCAAGGCTGCAGCCGATAGGCGAGCAACACGTTACCCGGGCCGCCGAACCAGGTGGATTCGCGACCGAATAATGTGTAACCGGAATTGACGTAGATCGTATCGCCTGCAATAACTACACCCCCTGAATCTATCGTGCCGCCATGGCCGATCAGACCATTGCTTCCAGTGACCTGCCCCGTCGTATCTACCTCCCATATAAATTGTCCATCAAGGCTGTCATAGACGCGCACTACCCCATCCAATCCAGCGGCATACACCAGCTCATTGGAAACAGTGACCGCCGCAGATAGTATGGCCGGGCGTTGTTCACCCAGCGGGGTAATTCTCTCTGGCCCGGTGAACCACTCGGTTACACCGCTCTCCAGGTTCAGCGCATACAGCCCCGGTGCTGCACCATCGGGTTGCTCTATCGTCGCCGCATTGTCCAGATCAGCGAGGTCGGCAAAGCTCAAATTGCGCGACTGTATGTCGGCGACCGGGACGTACAACCTTTCCTCATCAGCCGCCACACCCCAGTGAATTCCTCCAAGATTACCGCCGCTGCCCAGAGTCCTGTGCCACACCAGGGTGCCATCTGCCGGGCGCAGCGCATACACGTCGCCGGACTTCTGCGCCGCGATCAGCAGGTCCTCTTCTCCGGTACGGTTGATCAGCACAGGCGCCGCACCAAAATCCAGATCTGGACCTGGATCGTCGGGGCAATTGGCATTGAGGGGTGCCGGCAGCAGACAGGCGATATTCCAGACATCATTCACGGTACCCTGAAAATGCCAGCGCTCCACACCGGACGCCAAATCAAGGGCGATGATGGCATCAGATGTGCGCGTGTCGGGTCTGGAATAGTTTTCGCCTGTTCCGATAAACACCAGGCCACGTTCTTCATCAATGGTGGGAACCGACCAGATCGGGGCGCCGGAAGGACCCATCTTTCCGGTCACAAGATTAAGTACGGCCGGGCCCGGCATCGTGCTGTATCGCCATCCCTCGGTACCGTCCTCGATGGAGAGTGCGACCAGACTTCCACCAAAGGTGCAGCAGGGGTGCGCGGGGTTAGCAGCCGTTCTCACTTCCAGCGAAGATACGGGTACCAGCAACATATCCTGAACCAGCTGTGGTGATCCGGTAAGAATGGCATCCGAGTGGGTGTCGACCTGTGTTTCCCATAGAAGGGAACCGGAACGCGCATCCAGGGCATAGACAAAAGTACCCGTATCACCGAAGAAAACCTGTAACTGCCGGGTGTCGGGCTGGTGCAGAATAGCCGCGGTTCTGACCTGCTCCCTGGCATCGAAGGACCAGATTTCACAGCCCGTGGTCCGTCCCAGCGCCCGAACCGTGCCAGCCACGGAGCCAAGAATTACAGCATCAGAGGTAACAGACGGATGTCCTCGTCGCTCCTCCTCGCCATCGAATACATAAGACCACACCAGTTTCAGGCGACCAATATTTTCCCGTGTAATGTGGCTGAAGAAAGCTGGCTGGTGGCGGGTACTGGCATGATTCAGAGTAAAACCCTGCGTCAGTATGGTTGTGGAAGCTGCAAGGCTGCCATCGGCGCAGGCCTCCTCCTCGCCAGTCGTCCCTAGCACAACGCGCTCAGTGGCACTGGGGGCCGCAGGTTCACTGCCCTGATCACTGCAAGCGGCAAGTAGTGCCACACAACAGCACAGTGCTGGCAGGAGGCGTGAACGAAAAATTGTCATATCGAAGTTCCATTTCTTTGGGTGTTACCACCTCTATCCTGTCTCGTCCTGCTTCAGGCAACACTCAGAGACGATCTAATAATGTCGTGGTCATAGCAGGTGATCTCGTACATATTGGCATCAGGATCATGGAAATACATCGAGAATGCCTTGCCGTGGTCCGCAATCCTCAAGGTGAGATCATGTGCCTCCAGATAAGTTTTCCATAATAAAAACCCATCCGCACTGGCATTGAACGCCACCACTGAGGATCCCTCATGATCTGCTCTTTCGAATACCGCCAGGTGCACCAAATGTGCGCCGTCCGCAAGAGTCAGTGGACCTCCATCAGCCGCCCACTCCTCCAACTCGGCGACCCGGTGAAGCCCGAGCACGTCGCGATACCAACTCTCAGCTGCTATTCTATCCTTCACATAAATATGCACATGATCGAATCCCAGCAAGACTGGCGTTTCCATATATGCTGCCCTCTTGTAGACTTCTGGTGCGGGCCGAGGGTTTCCCCCCTCTAACGGCCACTGGAATGCCAGTATAACTGAGTACATTTCACAAACTCACCCAGGAGCCATGTCATGAGCAATTACCACCTTGCACAGCTCAACATTGCTGTTATGTCTGCACCAGTCGAGTCTCCCCAGCTCAAGGATTTTGTAGACAACCTTGACCGAGTGAATGTACTGGCAGAGCAGTCGCCCGGCTATCTATGGCGTTTGCAGGACGAGAGTGGCAACGCCACCGCGCTGCGGCCTTTTGGAGACGACACCCTGGTGAACCTGTCGGTATGGGAGAACGTGGAAGATCTGGAGTATTTTGTTTACCAGTCCATTCATGTCGACTTCGTCAAAAGACGACGCGAGTGGTTTGAAAAATTGCAGATGGCGCACACGGTATTGTGGTGGATACCCCAAGGGCACACGCCTGATGAAAAGGAGGCAGGTGAAAAACTGGAGTTACTCCGATCCCAAGGCGCAACACCTGAGGCTTTCACCTTCAGAGAGCGGTTTGCTGCACCCAATGACGCCGCAGGTGGTTCACCATAAGCATGTCAGCCACCTTGAGTGCCCTGGTCACTGAATATTGCGAAACACGCAATCGATCCGTCGAGCAAACCTCCCTGTTGCTACCGGAAGACTACGGATTGCAGGCAGAGGCTTTTACCAGCCCTCCCAAATGGCACCTGGCCCATACCAGCTGGTTTTTCGAGACCTTTCTGTTAGCTGAGTACGTTGCTGGCTACAGCGCAGTGGATTCGCGCTATCGCATATTGTTCAATTCCTATTATCAGGGGGTGGGTGAGCGCTTCCCCCGACCACAACGTGGACTCCTGTCCCGACCCACAATTGATGAGGTATTTGAGTACCGGGCGCGCGTCGACGAGGCCATGATCGACTTGCTCGAATCCGACCCATCACGCCGAGGCCAGGACATCCTGGACCGGTGCATATTGGGCCTGAATCACGAGCAGCAACATCAGGAGCTTTTTTTCACCGACATCAAATACTCTTTCTTCGTCAACCCTCTATACCCTGCCTACTGCTCTTCAGACGATCAGAAGCAGGCACCCGTCAGCGACCAGCAGTGGCTCAGTTTCGACGGCGGACTGACAGAGATCGGATACAGGGGTAGGCAATTCTGTTTCGACAATGAACTACCTCATCACAAGATCTATCTGGAACCGTTTCAGCTTTCGAGTCGACTGGTCACCAATGCAGACTATCAATGTTTTATCGAAGATGGTGGTTATCAGAGGCCGGAGTTGTGGTTGGCGGATGGTTGGGAAATTGCTCAAACCAATCTCTGGACCCGCCCTCTGTATTGGCGCGATGATGACAGTGGGCCGCGTGAATTTACCCTTTATGGCCTACAGCCACGACATCCGGACAATCCAGTCTGTCACCTCAGTGCCTACGAAGCAGACGCCTATGCCGCCTGGGCTGACGCGAGGTTGCCCACAGAGCAGGAGTGGGAATTTGCGGCTACAACATCCGGCATATCATCCGTATCCAGCGCAACCAACCTGCACCCTCGTCCGTCAGTTTCCCCCGGGTTGGAGCAGATGTTTGGTGAATGCTGGCAGTGGACCCGCAGCGCCTACACACCCTACCCGGGTTATCGGGCCGCTGCCGGGGCAATCGGCGAGTACAACGGCAAGTTTATGAGCAGTCAATGGGTGTTGCGCGGAGGATCCTGCGTAACGCAACCAGGCCATACCCGACCCAGCTACAGAAATTTTTTCTATCCACAGGATCGCTGGCAGTTCACTGGCCTGCGCCTGGCTCGCTGACAAGGAAATCACACGCATGAACAAGGCTGTCGATAACGTAACATTCAGCGATCTGCATCCGGCGCATGGCAATGTCCGGGAGGAGATCATGCAGGGCCTGACACAACCCCAGAAAACCGTGGATCCGAAATACTTTTATGATGAGCGGGGCTCTGTGTTATTCGACCAGATAACCGCGCTACCGGAGTACTATCCCACTCGCACCGAGATCAATATCCTCCATCAGCACAGCCTCGATATCGCCGCTCAATGCGGTTCAGACTGCATCCTGATCGAGCCCGGTAGCGGCAGTAGTGCAAAGGTGCGAATTCTCTTGGAAGATCTGCAGCCATCGGCCTACATTCCCATCGACATCTCCGCCGCATTTCTGGAAGCGTCGGCGCGGGAAATCGGTCAGCAATATCCCTGGCTGAAAGTACATGCCGTCTGCGCAGATCTCAGCCAGGACCACAAACTACTGGACGAGTTCCCATCTGGTCGACGTGTGGTTTTCTATCCCGGCTCCACCATCGGTAATCTCGACCCCAGCGCTGCAGTGGCGTTTCTCACCACCATGCAGAGATGGGTGGGGAACGAGGGTGGCATTGTGGTTGGCGTTGATTTACATAAGGACAAAGCTTGCCTGGAAGCCGCCTATAATGATGAGCAGGGCGTGACGGCGGCGTTCAATCTCAACGTTCTGGAACGCCTCAATACAATAATGGATGCTGATTTCGCAACGAATCAATTTGCACACCAGGCCCATTACGACGAGGGGAAAAAGCGTATCGAAATGCATCTCATCAGTCTGGAAACCCAACAGGTTCGATGCGATGGCTCCATCATTCATTTCAATAAGGGAGAATCCATACACACTGAGAATTCCTACAAGTACACCCTCGATGGATTTGCCAACATTGCGTCACAGGCTGGCCTGAAAGTCGTGCACACCTGGCTGGATACGGAGAGTCTATTCAGTGTTCACTACCTGAGCGCTGAGTAGTTCCCATTGTCAGGCGTATTCAACGAAATAATGAGGCCACGATGAATCATCCAGATTCATCGACAGGAAACAACCCAACGCGACTCTCGCGCTTTCTTATTATTTTCAGCCTGGTTTTCGCGGGAGAAGCTGTATTCTCGCTGCCGTTTCATCTGCCGCGTTTTTTCCGTCCAACCATGCTGGATGTTCTCAATTTCAGCAATACGCAACTGGGTGACGTGTTCGCCATCTACGGGCTGGTCGCCATGCTAAGTTACTTTCCTGGCGGCCCAATAGCCGACCGTTTTACGCCACGGGTGCTGATCAGCCTCTCGCTCGCGGCGACGGCGTTGGGGGGACTCTATATGGCTACCTTTCCCGGGGCCATGGGCATGACAGTGCTTTACGCTTTCTGGGGATTCACCACTATTTTTCTGTTCTGGGCACCTCTGATTCGCGCAACTCGCCGCTGGGGTGGGCACCTTGCACAGGGTCGCGCATTCGGCCTGTTGGATGGCGGCCGTGGACTGGTAGCGGCGGGCAGCGCCAGTATCGCCGTCGTCTACTTCAGCTGGTTCCTGCCAACTGATATCGCTGGTACCAGTGAACAACAAAGGGCGGACGGCTTGCGCGCCGTGGTTTATCTCTACACCGGCCTCACGCTCGGAGCCGCCGCCATCACCTGGTTTTGTCTCCCCCGAGAGCTGCCTGAGGGCGAGGGTCCGCACGTGTCAGCGATGGGTGATATACGGGAGGTCTTGCTCCGCCCCTACACCTGGGCCATGGCCGGGGTGGTGATCTGTGCCTACTGCGGCTACAAGGCGCTGGATAACTACGGCTTGTACGCCGTCGAGGTGCTGGGTAAAAATGAATTGGAAGCGGCCCAGTTTACCTCCAACGCCGCCTACCTCAGGGTGGTCGGGGCTATTGGTGCCGGGTTTCTGGCAGACCGGTTTTCCCCCAGTAAAATAATTCTGGCCTGCTTCGCACTGGTGACTGCTAGTTACCTGTTTCTATCGTTTGCTGCTCCGGGTGCCTATCCGCTTTCATTTATCTACGCTAATTTATTGATGACATTTCTATTGGTGTACGCGTTGCGAGGCGTCTATTTCGCGCTACTGGAGGAAACACAGGCACCGTCCCGGCTCACCGGCGCGACGGCGGGTGTAGTCTCCACTCTGGGGTTCACACCCGAGATATTCTTTTACCCGATCGCAGGAAGATTGCTGGATATGGGGCCCGGCATCCAGGGTCACCACTACTATTTTGCCCTGTTGGCGGGCTTCGCAACCCTTGGCATTCTGATCACCTACACAGTCGTTACGCGTAGCAGAAGGTCGATAAAAAGTACAACATCTGGCACGATATAATCGAAACCAACGAGAGCTCGCAACATGGATCACTCTGAACAGAGCCCGGCTTTTGGTCGACTTCCCCTGCTTCCTGAGGAGCGTGAATTCGGATTTTTCGGCGCCCACACCGCCAGCTTTGCCTACGCCATCGCCACCTGGTGTTTTTTGACCGGCAGCTACGTTGCACAATTGGCCAACGCCATCGACGGCATGATCTGCATCATCGCTGGCAGCATCATCGGTGTTTTCATCACTACCATGCCACTCTCACTGGCCAGCCACCGGTATGGTCTGGAACAGATGGATTGCTGTGCCCCGGCGTTTGGCACCAAGGGCATTAAAATCATACTGCTGTTTTTCCTGATCAATATGCTCGGCTGGTCCGGTCTGATTCTGGTGATGTTCGGTAACGGCCTGAGCAACATCATCGAAGCACTGGGGTATCAGGTTGGCGACTGGATTGTAGGAGCCGGTGTGGCGCTGGGCTTGTGGCTTTCTTATCTGCTGGTTACCCGCGGCATGCGCTGGCTGAATATCGCGACATCCATCATTACGCCCTGCATGGCCATCGTCATATTTTATATGTTTTATCTGTTGTTCCGTGATTACGGCTGGGCCGAGATCAGCGCTGCCAAACCCCTGGACCCCGGCCCCGATCCCCTCACGGATTACCTGATCTGCGTCGAATTGGGTATCGCTGGTGGCATATCCTGGTTCGGAGGGATCGGCTTTCTGGCGCGCAATACAAGAAGGCGCCGCAACGCAGTCTATCCAGAGCTATTGCAACTTGGTTTTATGATGGGGGTGGTCTGCACTATTGCACTGTTCTCAGCGCTGGTCATTCAATCGGACGACCCCACCGAATGGATGATTCCTCTGGCAGGAATCTACTGGGGCTTGGCTGCACTGGTTTTCATTGCACTGGCCAACATAACGTCTACGGCGGTCTCGCTGTTCGCCAGCGGTCTCGCCATGCGACATCTGCCCATTTTCCGCTCCACTAGCTGGCGGGTGCTGATCCTGATCGTCATCCTGCCCTGCGTGCCTTTTATTTTCTGGCCGCACCAGTTGTATGACCTCGGTGATGCCTTTCTCGCCTTCAATGGCACCCTGTACGGGCCGATATCCGGCATTCTTATCGCCGACTATTTTTTCCTGCGCAAGCAAAAGTACAACCTGTGGGCCATTTTTGATGACACTCCAGGCAGTTCCTATCACTACACTCGCGGCATAAACTGGATTGCCATCGCATCATTGATAGCTGGGCAGATAACCTACATCGTCCTGTACAACCCTGGCACAGGTGCTACCCACGAGCTTTTTTATTATGTGAACCCGTCGGTAGCAGCGACGCTAGTGCCAGCACTGGCTTACATGGTCGGCATGAAAACCCTGGGGGCTTTTGAGCGGTCGCTGATTGAGATGGACCGCAGTGCAGCAGACAATCGGGGCCTGCGTATCGCCAACCCCAATATTTAAATGCCACCAGCGGCGAGGACATCTCTGGCAATCACCCAGTGATGAATTTCCGTTGGCCCATCGTAGATACGCATAAGTCGTACCTCATTGGCCATTTGCTGTAGCGGCAATTCCTTGGTCATGCCCATAGCGCCAAAACCCTGCATGGCGCGATCAACCGTGCGCCAGGCCATCTCGGTGGCCATCGCCTTTAGCATGGACACTTCACGTCTGGCCCGGTCTCCCTGATCGAGTTTCCAGGCTGCCTGATAAGCCACGAGCCGGGTAGCGTGGATATCCATCTCGGCCTGGGCGATCCAGTTTTGTACGGTCTGTTTTTCCGCCAGATTACTGCCAAAGGTGGAACGCTGGGGGGCGTACTCAACCAGCATGTCGAGGGCGCGCTGGGCAATACCGATGCACCAACAGGACATTTCCAGCCGTCGCGTGGATAGCCGCAGCTGCATGGGCGCAAAACCCTGCCCCTCTGCACCCAGCAATGCGCCAGCCGGTACTCGACAGTCCTGAAAAACCACCTCATAGGTGGCATTTCCGCCGAGCATGGGAATTTTACGGGCAATAGTCATACCCGGGGTGCCCCGATCAACCAGAAAAGCAGACATCCCGCCGCGGCTCCCCAACTCTCGATCAGTGACCGCCATAACTATGCCGAAGTCCGCCTCGGCGGCGCGTGATATCCATATTTTTTGGCCATCGATCACCCATTCATCCCCTTCGCGGCGGGCCATAGTCTTCATCGCCGCGGGGTCGGAGCCGGCTCCGGGTTCAGAAATGACAATAGCGGAGATGGTTTCACCAGCCAAATAGGGTGCCAGATATCGATCACGCTGCTCCTCACTGACGGTTGCCGCCAGCATGCGCAGATTGGGGGAATCCGGTGGCAATACGTAGGGCACCATCACTTTGCCAATCTCTTCATTGACCCCGACCAACGCAACTGCGGGCAGGTCCATGCCTCCGACATCCTTGGGCGCATCAATGCCCCACAAGCCCAATTCCCGAGATCGCTGGTCCAGACCTGCCCGCTCCTCCGGCGTTATTCCATACCCCTCCCCTGCCGCTTCCCGGGCCAGGACTGACTGCTCCAGAGGCATAACATGATCGCGCACAAAATTTGCCACCAGCTCATGCAAGGCGCGGTATTCTTCTTCAATTTCAAAGTTCAATGACGGGACCACCTCTGTGACGGAAAGTTGGGCTAGACTATCATGTAGGAAATGTCCATTGGACTCTTTTCAGGAGTCCTAAAAACCCGGTGACTGTAGCGATGAAGCCTGTGCCAACCGAAGCCGCCATTACCGCACTGTGCGGCCACCGTTTTCCCGGCGGTGACATATTGGTCGAACATTGGGAAAATTTTCTCCTGACTGATTGCACAGGCACTGATTTACTACCGGATGGGCTGCTTCACCCGGTTGTCCTATTTCACCTACCCATCCAGGGCGCGGGCACCAGCATCGCCGAAATGTTCGCTCTCGGCCAGGCCGAATCGGATCTCTCGATCATGATAGAGAGTTACGACTGGAATCTGTATCGTCCAATGTACGAGAAAACGATGTATCAAGTCAGCGGCGAAATAGTCTCAGCTGAGCGTTGCACCAATCCGGACGGTTCTCTCTATGATCGCATTCAATTCCTGTTCGAGGTCAGGCATGACGAGGTTATGGTAGCCAGCAGTGAAATAATCTGGCATTACACGAGAAATCTGCTGTGAACATCAGTGTGGGCGATACCATTCCAGTGTGGGAAATGTCGGCTGTCTCCGCCGAAAAGATGAAGACCATGGCCGCTTTGTTGCGGGATCCCAACCCCCTGCACTGGGATAAAGACGCTGTCGCGGCACTGCCCATGGATCTGGGAAGGCATACCATTAACCAGGGGCCCCTCGGCTTGTCCTACATCGTTAATATGCTACATGCCTGGGCGGGTCCGGGGACATTGTGCCACCTCCATATGACCTTTCCACAGGTAGTACTGGATAACGACAAGGTTACAGCGAAAGGGATTGTAACCAACATTCAGGCGGGAATTGCGCACTGTGAGGTGTGGCTGGAACACGACATCCGGGGTCGACTGCTGGAGGGGTCGGCGAAAGTTTTGCTGACGGAACCCTCCGCGGGCTGATCTATGGCAACTTATCCCCCCTCACACCACGCATCGGCAGCACGCCTGTTGCCGGAGTTTACCCCCCTGGGCGGCGATCAGCGCTATGACGTAGCTATCGTCGGCGCCGGCTACACCAGCCTTAGTGCCGCGCTACACCTGGCGCAACTGGGATATAAGGTATGCGTACTGGAAGCCCAGCGCGTCGGCTGGGGTGCTTCTGGTCGCAACGGAGGTCAACTGGGCATCGCCATGGTTGAACTGCAACCGCAATTGATTGCCCTCTATGGCGAGCAGCGGGCTCGGCAATTATGGGATATCTCAATCGATGCCCTGGAACTCTTTCATTCACTCTGCGCGGAGTACCAGATCGAGTGTGATTTCCGCGTGGGGAATATGGCCTGCGCCGCCACCCCCGCGGACCTGAATAATCTGCTGGACCACGTCCTCATTGTTGAGGGATACGGGTCCCATGTGTATACCAGCTACGACCGTGATTCCCTGAGCAACATATGTGGCAGCCCACGCTACTACGGTGCGATCAACACCAATCGGGCGGGGCATCTCAATCCTCTCAAGTATTGTCTGGGCCTCGCGCAAGCGGCTGTTACCGCCGGCGTTACCATTCACGAGATGAGCCCGGTGGAAAAAATTTGCTTTGGTGATCCGCTCAAAATGATCTGCCCCGACGGCTCAGTTACGGCGAACTATGGAATTCTGGGTTGCAACGGATACCTGGGGAAACTGAACAAGGCGATGGCCGGTCGCATTCTACCGGTGGAGAATTATCAGGCTGCAACCGCAGTGCTGGACGACGAAACGCTATCCAACCTGATCAACGGTGACATGTGTATCTGGGATACCAGCCGCAGCGTGCACTTTTTCCGCAAGACACCTGATGGTCGTCTGACCATGGGCTGCGGTATTGGCATACCCGGCTATCCACCACGCAACCTGCGCAGCGAATGCGCCAGGCATCTGGAGTTTGTCTACCCTCAGCTGGCGGGGGTAGAACTGGACTTTGTATGGGGTGGCAATCTTGCTGGAACCCGCTCACACATGCCCGACGTCGGCACTCTCGCACCGAATCTCTACTATGCTCAGGGTTACACTGGTCACGGTCTGGCGCTGGCACCCATGGTTGGCAAATATCTGGCCCAGGCCATCCAGGACGAAAGTCCCGAATTTGAACTCCTCGCCGGGATACCACAGCGGCGGGTCCCGGGGGGAACAGCATTGCGAATTCCGGCAGTACTCGCATACCGTTTCACCACAAATACACTGGACAGACTGGATCGAAGTTGGGCGAAATAGAGCCCTCTCCGGCACCCGGTATAGGGTGTTGAAACGATCTGCCCATAAATTTTGACATTATCGGCCATGGGCAACCCGCAGGCCGGGACCTACACTCTCCTGCAAGCTATTAGGAGTAATGAATCCCAGTCCCCCCGCCTCACAGCAATAATCAGCAAGGAGATACGTCATGACCTACTTCGTTACTGGAGCCACCGGATTTATAGGCCGATTTTTGATTGGCAAGCTGCTGGAGCGCGAGGGAGATATCCATATCCTGGCCAGGGAAGCCTCCACCCACAAAGTGGATGCACTGTTGGCACGCTTCCCGGGACAGGAAAGTCGCATCCGGCCTGTGTACGGCGATCTCAGTGAACCACTGCTGGGCATTGACGAGGCCACCAGAGATCTGCTGCGCGGCAAGATAGACCACTTCTTTCACGTGGCGGCGATCTATGATCTCAATGCCTCCGACGAAAGCCAGCAGATTGCCAACGTGGAGGGCACCCGCAACGCTGTCCAATGTGCCGAGGATATCTCGGCCGGGCTGTTCCATCACACCAGCTCCATCGCCGCGGCCGGCAAATATGAAGGCACTTTTCGCGAGGGCATGTTTGAGGAGGCCGGTGATCTCACTCACCCCTATTTCAAGACCAAGCACGAATCCGAGGGCCTGGTGCGCAAGCACTGCACTATCCCGTGGCGGGTATATAGACCGGCCGCTGTGGTAGGACACTCCGAAACTGGGGAAATAGACAAGGCGGACGGGCCGTACTACAGCTTTCCGAGCATCGCAAAGTTACGCAAAGCCCTGCCACCCTGGTTCCCCCTGGTAGGCGTGGACGCAGGTTGCTTTAATATCGTACCGGTAGATTATGTGGTTGATGCCATGGACCACATTGCACACATGGACGGCGCCGACTACCGGGCATTTCATTTGACCAACCCGGACCATTACACCGCCGGTGAAATGATGAATATTTTCGCCGATGCGGCCAAGGCACCCCGCTTTGCGCTGCGCCTCGATACCCGGGTTTTTTCCTTCGTACCCACGGCGATGGTCTCAATGCTCAGCAAGCTGCCTCCCGTCAAAAGGCTGTTATCCACCGCCATGAACAGCATAGGCATGCCCGCGGATGCGACATTATTTTTCACCTGGAATACGCGCTACGACAATCGCGAAACCGAAATTGCTCTGCGCGGAACCGGCATCGAAGTTCCCCGCTTGAACAGCTATGCGGCTCAGCTCTGGGACTACTGGGAACGCAATCTCGATCCCGAGCTTTTCATCGACAGAACACTGCGCGGCAATGTCGCGGACAAGGTGGTCGTAATCACCGGTGCTGGAACCGGCATTGGTCTCGCTTCTGCCATCCGTCTAGGTGAAGCTGGCGCTAAAATTGTGATCACCGGAAGGACACTGGAAACACTGGAAGACGCCAAGGCTCAGATTGAAGTGGCAGGCGGCGAGTGTCATGTGTATACCTGCGATATTTCGGATCTGGAATCCTGCGATAGCTTTATACAGCAGGTGCTGTCGGACCACGAGCGGGTAGACGTACTCATAAATAATGCGGGACGGAGCATACGGCGCGCCGTGGAACACAGCTACGACCGCTTCCACGATTTCGAGCGTACCATGCAACTGAATTACTTCGGCTGTCTGCGTTTGTCTCTGGGCGTACTGCCACAGATGAGTGAACGTCGCAGCGGACACATCATCAATGTTTCGTCCATCGGTGTAGTAGGTCCACCCGCCCGGTTCTCCGCCTACATCGCCTCCAAGTCAGCCCTGGAAGGTTGGACGCGCTGTGCCGAAGCCGAGTTTTGTGATCGCAATATTCACTTTACCAACATCAATATGCCGTTGGTGAGGACACCAATGATTGGACCGACCAAGATATATGACGTGGCTCCAACCCTGTCTCCCGAGCAGGCTGCGGACATGGTGGTTGACGCCGTTATAAATAAACCCAGCAGAGTTGTGACAGGCATGGGACGCATGTTCCAGATCATGCACCTGGTAGCACCCAAGCTGACGGCAACGGCCATGAATATTCCTTTCCGGATGTTCGATGACTCCAATGCCTCCAGGGGTATAGACAGTAAAGAGCAGGTGGAGCCGTCCAGTGAGCAGGTTGCAATGGCGGCGTTGATGAAGGGCGTGCACTTCTAAAACCAGTGCACAACACGCGACCCCTATAATTGGAGATGGCTGATGCCGAGGCATGATGCAATGCGCCTCGGCATTTTTTATTTCACATCTGTTTCACATTGTCATGTGTAGTCTCGGTCCAACTTGATCAAAATCAGATCCTGAACAATGAAAACGTTCGCAAATACAATTCTGGCTCAGCCGCAGTACCGCTGTTGTTTATCGCCGCCAGATGTTACAGCATTCGATCTGATACGCCGCAACATGAAAGTCAACTGAAATGAATCCGCTTCACATCGCACTTGTCGAGGACAACTCCGCAATTGCAGCAAACATTATCGACTACTTTTCAGATCGTGGACATGTGGTGGACTATGCGAGCCGCGGTAACACTGGACTGGAAATGGTGCTGGAAAAAGTACCGGATGTGTTGATCCTTGACCTCGCTCTACCCGGAATGGACGGTTGGGATGTTATTCGAGGATTGCGGGAACACTCACCCACCCACATCCCCGTACTCATGCTTACGGCCCGGGATAGCCTGGAAGACAAGGTGACCGGGTTCGAACTGGGTACAGACGACTATCTCACCAAACCCTTTGCGCTTGAGGAGTTGATGATGCGCTGCCAGGCATTGTCCAGGCGCTACCGTTTACACGACGCGGAAGAACTTGTGATTGGCACACTCACTATTGATCGTCGCTCGAGAGAGGTGAAGCGCAACGGCCAATCACTGGCGCTGAATGCCACCTGCTACCAATTGCTCTTACATCTGGCCGAAGCCGCCCCCGGAGTCGTCACACGTTCTGAGCTGACCCTCAAGATCTGGGGTGATGATCCTCCAGACTCCGATTCACTTCGCTCCCACATCTACCAGTTGCGCCGAATACTGGACAAGCCATATGCCCATGCCATGATCAAAACAGTACACGGCGCGGGCTTTTCCTTGCAGGCGGAGAAACAATAATGGAAGCCAAAAAGTCTATCCGTCGCCGAATAACCTTCACCATGACCAGCCTGGCCTTTTTCGTCTCCCTGGTATTTAGCAGCTTCAGCTTTCTGCTCTTGTACGACATGGAGGATCGTTTTTTCGTCTGGCAGATGGAAGAAGAAATTCAGTACCTGACGAGACAGTACGAAGCCAATCAGATGCCCCTGCAAAGCAGCAAGTCGTATATGGTTGTTTACGCTGCTAATGAGCCTCTGCCCGCCGAAATTGAAGACCACCTGCGCGACCATCCGAACCAGACAGAAATTAGTGGTTTGGAGGGACGACACTACCATTTGCGTGCACTCAATTTTCCTGGCTACAGCTATCTCGTGGCTGAGGTCAGCCAGCAACTTTTTGTGCGTCCGGCGGTAAGTGGATTCAGTAGCTTTCTATTGGTGCTCGCGATTATTGTCAGTCTTATTGCCATGGGTCTGGCCTACGCGGTGTCTCGCTCCACCATCATGCCGCTAGAGAAATTGGCAAAGTTGTTCGACACTGCCACCGCTGAAAATCTGCCCTCGCAATTTGCCGATAATTACCCTGAAAACGAAATTGGAACACTGGCGCAAACCCTTGAATCGATGCTCGCCCGCACCCAGGGTTTTCTCGACAGGGAACGCAATTTCACCCGCGATGCCAGTCATGAATTGCGCACGCCGGTTGCCGTGACCCGGGGTGCCGTTGAACTATTGCTGTTGGACAACTCTGTAACCGGAAAACCACGGGAACAGATCAAGCGCATTGAACAGGCTGTGATTGAAATGAATCAAACCATAGAAGCGCTGTTGTCATTGGCCCGGGAAAAATCCCTCGATGAGGGACAGCCCCTGGTGAGTCTGCTACCGCTGATCGAGCAGATTATTGTCGACCAATCCAGCAAACTGGATGACAAGTCTGTGGAAATAGATATACAGCTTTTACCATCCGATACTGTCGCATGCCCGGAGCCGGTCCTGCGCATATTGCTGCAGAATTTACTTGGTAATGCCTTCCAGTACACGGAATCAGGCTGGATTCGTATTGCATACAAGGATGGTATGCTCAATGTGAGTAATCCGGTGGCGCCGGGCATACCTGACATCTACCAGCAGGCGCCGCAGGGCACCGGGCTGGGACTTTCAATAGTACAACGACTCTGCGAAAGGCACGGTGTAATGGCGTCAGTAGAGAACCAAAAAACTGAACTTGTGGCGACGCTGAAGTTTCCCAGCTAAGCAGCGACAATTTCCTCTGTGTGCACCAGTCCGAACACGACCCAGACTGTCGTGGACCCGCTTCTACCATTCACGCCAGATGCAAGGTAATCTAAGGTCAATAACAAGCATTTAGTTATGCTCACGGAGTGTTAATGAATCCTTATCGCAAGCTGGGCACCGCCTTTATCCTCGGTGCCTTGGCCATCTGTCTTTCAGCCTGTCAAAAAGCTTCTGTTAACAAAGAGATGCAAAGTGAAGCCCCGGCACCACTATCCGCTGCACCGCCGCTCATCACCGGCGAACGGATAATGGCTGCCGACAGTGCTCCGGGAGAGTGGTTGTCACACGGCCGCGATTATGCCGAACAACGCTTCAGTCCTCTTAAGAGTGTGACCGATACCAATATCGAAAAACTGGGACTCGCCTGGTACTACGATCTGCCACACCGACGCGGTGTGGAGGCCACGCCTCTTATCGCCGATGGCGTTATGTATACCACGGGTCCCTGGAGTCTGGTTTTTGCGCTCAATGCAAAAACCGGTGAGCTACTCTGGCAATATGACCCTAAAGTACCCGGGGAAGTAGGGGGCGTAGCGTGTTGTGATGTGGTTAATCGCGGCGTCGCCCTGTGGGGTAACAACGTCTATGTCGCCACGCTGGATGGTCGCTTGATAGCACTGGATCGCAATAATGGCAGCGTGGTCTGGGAGGTAGAGACACTGATCAATGACACTGACCCCTATACCATTACAGGTGCTCCCCGGGTTGTGAAGGGCAATGTCATCATTGGCAATGGCGGTGCTGAGATGGGTGTAAGGGGATACGTTACTGCCTACGTGGCGGACACAGGCGAGAAGGCCTGGCGGTTTTTTACCGTTCCGGGCAACCCCGCTGAGGGCTTTGAAGACGATACCCAAAAAATGATTGCAGAAACCTGGACCGGCGAATGGTGGAACAACGGCAAGGGTGGTGGCACAGCCTGGGATTCATTTGCCTTCGACCCGGAGCTCAATCTGCTCTATATCGGCGTGGGCAATGGCTCCACCTGGAATCATAAGCTGCGCAGCCCCGAGGGTGGTGACAACCTGTTTCTCGCCTCCATAGTGGCGGTAAACGCGGATACCGGAGAATACGTCTGGCACTACCAGACCACCCCCGGCGACACATGGGACTTTACCGCCACACAACACATGATTCTGGCGGAACTGGAAATCGATGGCGCTACGCGCAAGGTCATTATGCAGGCACCAAAAAACGGGTTCTTCTACGTAGTCGACCGGGTGACTGGAGAGTTGATCTCGGCCAACAACTACATGCCAATCACCTGGGCCACCCACGTCGACCCGGAAACTGGCCGCCCGGTTGAGAATCCGCGTGCACGCTCGGGTGACGGCAGCTTTGTCGTGGTGCCGGCTTCGGTGGGTGCACATACCTGGCACCCGATGACATACAGCGCTGACACCGGCTATGTGTATATTCCAGCGCTGGCGAACGCCGCCATGTATCGCGAAGAACACCACACCGAGCGCCGCAAAACAGTGGGCAACCTGAATTACGATATGAGTCTGCTATTTTCTGTCCCGGATGAGTTGAGCGTTACGCAACGCAATGAACTCAGCCAGGGATTGCGCGCCGTGCTGATAGCCTGGGACCCAATTGCCAATCAGGAGGTCTGGCGCCGGGAAGGTGGCCTGTATTCCGGTAGCGGGTTGCTCTCGACGGCAGGAAACCTTCTATTCCAAGGTAATCTGGAAGGCGAGTTCAGTGCCTATGCAGCCGATACAGGCGATCGTCTGTGGAACCAACAGGTCTACGGTGGTGTAATCGCCGCGCCGATAAGCTATGAGATTGAGGGCGAACAGTATGTCGCCGTAATGCAGGGTTGGGGCGGAGACTCTGCTCTCGTACTCGGCGTAATGCTGGGCCAGCACAATTTTGTCAATACCAGCCGAATACTGGTCTACAAATTGGACGGAAAAGCGCAGTTGCCCATGCCACCCGATCGCGTCGAACAAATGCTGGCCGCACCTACGGTGGAGAAAGGTTCAGCTAAACAAGTGGCGGAGGGACGTCCGTTATTCCACCTGTATTGTGCTGCTTGTCACGGCGGTAATGCCACCAGTTCAGGTATGCTACCGGACCTGCGTTATCGCATAGACGCAGTCGCATCAGCATGGCAGGCCATCGTCATGGATGGAGCGCTGAAAACCAATGGCATGCCTGCCTGGAAAGATTACATGACCAGCGAGGAGGCGGAGGCCGTTAAAGCCTATGTCGTGCACGAGGCTCAGCTGGGTCATGAGCGTGGAGAAAAAAGATTGGCGCAAGCACCCTGACCGGCGTGTTTGACGGGGGCGACTGCAAGCACGGGCGGGTGTACCGCCTGTTCTACCAACTCAGGCAGCGCTGCGCTGAATTTGCCCCGCCCTGACTAACCTTCCGGGCCGCGCTGTTGTAACCTGGTCATTCTCTAAAACCACTTCGCCGGCAACAATCACTGCCGAATAACCCTGCGCCGCCTGCAACAGACGCTGTCCACCCGCAGGCAGATCCTGCACCATCTCGGGCGCATGCAATTTCAGCGCTGAATAGTCAATCACATTGATGTTCGCCTTCAAGCCTGTCTTTATGCGACCACGATCTGCCAATCCTGCATAGTCGGCAATATCACTGGTGAGCCGCCTGATAACGTCCGCCAGTGCCAGGCGTTCACCACGTTGCCGATCGCGCGCCCAATAAGTGAGCAGGTAGGTGGAAAAACTGGAATCGCATACGGTGCCCACATGTGCACCGCCATCTGACAGGCCCTGTAACGACAGTGGATGGCGCATCATCGCCAGAACATTATCAAAACTCATTTCGGTATAGTTGTAGATGGGAAAGTACAACAACTCCATGCCATCGTTTTCCAGCATAAGGTCGTAAATCATTTCCAGGGTGGGAACATCGACATCCTTGGCCATTTGCAAGACCGAGGTCTCCGCGGTCTGCTCATACTCGGGACAATCACCCAGGCGGAATGTTTTACTGGCCACAAAATCCACAGCGGCCAACAGCGCATCCGCGATTGGCGGAACCGGCGTGCCGTCGCCCGCCATTTTTTCCGAGCTTTCGGTCAGCAGTTGCGCCTTGAAGGCTGGATCCCGCATCGCAGCGACGCGTTCCGCCAGGGGCAGGTGAGATATCTTCTTGTAACTGGGAAAGCCGATAAACGGGTGGAAGGTACACTGCAGACCAACCGTTACACCAATACCACGCGGTGCAACCTGCAGGCGAACCGGCACGCCATCCTCATTGGCCTGTTCGGCCGCCGCAATAATGCGCTGCCATTGGTCCGGGGCAAAATCGCGTTGCATCAAAGACAAGGAAAACGGCGCACCGCCGGCACCTCGAGCAAATTCCATCAACACATTCCATTCGACATCAAACTGATCGCCGTCACGCTCGAGATTGAAATCATTGACTGCCTGCAAAATGCCATGGTCCATGCCCTGAAAAGCCTCAGCGATACCTGCGAGTTCTCCCGTGCTCGCCTCTGAGGAAGGAGTCCATTGGCCGTCAGCACTGCGATGAACATCGGAACGTCCTGTTGAGAAACCAATGGCGCCGGCCTCCAGTGCCTCCCGGGTTAATGACCGCATGCGTGCAATGTCATCTGTCGTGGCTGTCTGATCAAACACGGCACGCTCACCCATTACATAAACCCGCAGGGCGTCATGCGTTACCTGAACCGCATAGTCTATGGTGTGGGGCATGGCGTCCAGCGCGTTCATGTACTCGGGCAGGGTTTCCCAATCCCAACTGATTCCTTCTGACAAAGCTGCCCCGGGAATATCCTCCACGCCCTCCATCAGGCGCACCAGCGTATCCCTGTCCTCTGCCCTTACCGGCGCAAAACCAACACCGCAGCTGCCCATGACCACGGTCGACACGCCGTGATTGATCGAAGGCTGTAACTCTTCGTCCCAGGAAACCTGACCATCGTAGTGGGTATGAATATCAATAAACCCCGGCGTGACTATCTGTCCAGAGGCGTCAATGACGCTCATCGCATCATGAGCGCAGAGACCAACCTCAACAATCACGCCGTTCTTTACACCAATATTGGTTTCGACTGGTTCAGTGCCGCTGCCGTCAAAGACTGTGCCATTGACTATCTTCAGATCGTACATCTAATGCTCTCATCGTCCAGGCGTGTGCTTCATTGTAGGAACCAAAGCCATGATGCTCAAGCGGATGTCCGGGAAACCCCATTAAACCCGCAATCCAGTCCTGGCGATAAGCCACTCTTCGCGCATAGAGCTGTATCCCCGTTACTTCCCCCGGTCCCTTTATAGAAAAACCGTCATTTCATCCGGTTTCTTTGGCAGGCTTGATCGACATCAATAATTTCCTGCAGCGGGCTCGATAAGCTCACGCCTATTCTGAACGCTGGAGGAACAATAAGTGGTTGAAACTATCACCGGCAGTAATCGCTCGGCGGGTACCAGCTACACTGAACTTCTGGACCGCGACACCCATCCTGTCCGTCCTATCCTGAGAGCGGAATCAGCCATGCCTTCCGGGCCTACAGTGATTCCCGCCGCGGTGTACCACTCCCGCGAAATACACGATCGCGAAGTTGAAAATATATGGAAACGTAGCTGGCAGCTGGCCTGCCATGAGGATGAAGTGCGCAACGTCGGCGATTACATCGTATATGACATCGCAGGATTATCTTTTATCGTTGTGAAAAGTGAAGAGGATCAAATCCAGGCGTTTTACAACCAGTGCCTGCATCGTGGTAGACAGCTCTGTGATTACGATGGGAAAAAAATCCGGCATTTCCGCTGCTCCTTTCACGGCTGGAGTTGGAAGCTGGACGGCGAGCTCAACGAAGTACCCTGCCAATGGGACTTTCCGACCATAACCAAAGAAAAGTACAGTCTTCCCGCGGTACAGGTCGGTCGCTGGGGAGGATTTGTGTTCATCAACCCGGATACGGATGCCCCGCCACTGTCAGAGCACCTCGCAGGTCTGGAAGATCACTTCACCCTGCTGCCTTTTGAGCAACGCTATAAAGCCGTCCATGTCGCCAAAATTCTGCGCTGTAACTGGAAGCTGGCACAGGAGGCGTTTATGGAGGCATATCACTCTGTTGCCACGCATCCCACGATTCTCGATTTTCTCGGGGACGCAAACACCAAGTACGACGTATTTGGAAATTTCTCCCGGGCAATGTCTCCACAACAGGTGGAGAGCCCACACATTTCAGGGTATATACCCGCGACTGGGGCACGGGAATTTACCCGTTGGAAGCATCCGCTGAGCGGATTGCTATATGAATTGGGCAGTGACGGACTGGTTCATGTATCGAGAGAAGGCGACGTTGCAGGCAGTCGCTTCCGGGCTGATGGATCATGGGTAGATGGCGCCATCACACAGGCCGATCCCAATATGTGTAATTGGGTGGGGGGCAAACATTTGCCCGATAGCAAAGATTTGCCGCTGACCCGGGTGCGCGAACCGGGGCCAGGTGAAAGCAAACGTTCAATTCAGGCCGCGGAAGAGCGCGAGCGACTGCGTCCCGTGATTGGTGATCTGGTGGACCAGATATCCGACGCGGAATTGGTTGATGTGAGCTATTTCAGTGTATTTCCCAACTGGCATCCCTGGGGCAGCTTTAATCCGATTTTCTACCGCTTCCGCCCCAACGGAGACGATCCGGGCGAATGCATCCACGAATGTTGGTTCATGATGCCGGTGCAAGCAGGTGAAAAGCGACCAGAACCCGCGCCTGTTCATTGGCTCACAGCCGAGGACGACTACACTGACGCCCCTGAACTGGGCCCACTGGCGAAAGTGTTCAACCAGGATGTTCACAACCTGCCCATGGTGCACAAAGGTCTGCAGGGAATGAAGAACCCCGAGGTGATATTCGGCGACTACCAGGAGTCGAAAATCAGACACTTTTACCAGCATTACATGAAACAAATGGATTTATAAACACATTTATAAAGGAGTGTCTGCCACGTGAACAAGGCTGTAGAGGAATACAATTTCTTTGACCCCGAGGTCATCGAGTCACCATTCGACTTTTACCGCGCCGCCCGCGAGGAGGCTCCGGTCTACCGCTTGCCAGACACTGATATCTACTTCGTGAGTCGCTACGACGATGTGCGCGAAGCGCTTAAGCGAACCGACGACTTTTCCAACAACATTCTTGAAAAACTAAATGTGCCGCTGAAAAACCCGGAAGCAGAAGCAGTCTACGCCGGTGGTTGGCCGGTAGCGGATACCTTACTGACACTGGACCCACCACGACATCGTGTCTATCGCTCGCTATTGAACAAGGTGTTTTCCCAAAAGCGCGTGGACAGCATGCAGGGCTATATGGCTGAGATAGTTAATGAGCTGATCAACGACTGGATCAACGACGGAGAAGTCGACTTACTGAACAGGTTTTGCGTGCCGTTTCCTCTGCACGTTATCGCCGATCAGCTCGGCGTACCGCGAACTGACCTGGAGCTCTTCAAATTCTGGTCAGACTGTTTTGCATCCCGGCTGTCTGGATTTGCGGACGCAGACAAGGAACTGGAGGACGCCCATGCCATTGTAAGCTTTCAGCGTTACTTCATGGACAAGGTCGACCAATTGCGTGAAAGTCCTGAGGATACAATTATTTCGGATCTTGCCCATGCCCGTATTGACGAAAATCGCCTGCTCCACCCGGAAGAGCTACTCAGTATTATTCAGCAGCTGCTGGTTGCCGGTAACGAGACCTCACGAGCCACAATCGCCGGTGGCGTACTCAACCTGATTGAAAATTCCAACGAGTGCAAGCGCCTGCGCAGTGACCTGTCTCTGATACCCAACGCAGTTGAGGAAATCCTGCGACTGGAAACACCCTCCTGTGGGCTCTGGCGCCTGGTGTCACGCGATACTGAACTGGCAGGTGTGCAAATACCTGAGGGAGCGATGTTGATGGTGCGTTTTGCATCAGCCAACAGGGATGAGGCCGTTTTTCAACAACCCGATAAGATGAATGTGTGTCGGCACAATGCTGGCGAAAACCTGGCCTTTGGTCGAGGTGTGCACTTTTGTCTGGGCGCCCAGCTCGCTCGCAAGGAGCTGGAGGTCGCTTTTACTGCACTGCTAGCGCGAACCGGCAACTGGCGGCTAACCGAGGGCAAGAACAATCTACGCCACTGGCCCAATATGATTTTGCGGGGCCTGGAGGAGCTCCATATTCAGTTCGATAAAGTTCAGTGACTCAGCAACCGCTGGTCTGATCGGACTACGAGGTCGTCCAGCGCTGGTAGTCGTGAACCTCCGCGATACTTTTACCTTCGTCATACGCCGCTTGTATAGTTTTCATAGCCGCCAGCGCGCCCTTGCCCGCCACGACTTCCTGAAATGTGGTCTGTTCAAAAGTCAGCGCTTCATTGAGGGATACATTTTCCGCGTGCCGGAGAATTTTTTTCAAACCCACGAGGGCCTGAGGTAATTTTTTAGTCAGGGCACCGGCCATCTCCAGTGCCACCTGGTTTGCCTGCCCAGGTGGCACCAGGGAGGTAATGGCCCCAAGTTCATAAAGCCTTTTTGCTCCCAATGGCCGGCCCAGCAGAACCATCTCAGTTGCCGGACCCGCACCAACGAGACGCAGCAGGCGACTGCTGCCACCGATTCCGGTCGTGAGACCAGCGTTGGATTCTATCTGCGAAAACACCACCTGGGTTTCGGCCACACGAATATCACAGGACCACGCAAGCTCCGCACCGCCCCCGGAACTGTTGCCAGAAATAGCCGCCACAGAGATGATGGCTTCGTCTGCCAAGGCGTTCAGCGCGCGAAACCACCCTGAGCCGGTTCCCGTCTGTGTTCTGCCCTCCAGCCCCGCGCACAAGTCTTCCAGCCACGCGTGCTCCAGCCAGTGTCCCGAGAGTGCTGAAGCCATAATCACCACACGCACTTTGCGCGACAGGCACTCCTCCAGGGCATCGGCCAGGTCGTCGACGGCCGCCCAGCACAACTGATTCTCGCGCTCGCTGTCTGCAAAAAAAAGCGTCGCAACCAGGCCATCGTGGCTGTCTTCAACACGGACATAATCACCCACAATATTGCCTCCCTATAAACAGGCCACGCCTGAATGTCGTTTCCGATAACTGCCAGCCATAGTATGCTATCTCGCAGAGAATGTTGTCTTCAAACACTTCATTAATGAGTTCTTGCTCAGCAGGAGTGAACAAACAATGCGAATGGATGCTAGAACTTTACGGTATGCCGCCATCCTGATTCTAATGGTATCTCTATTTCCAACCTTTGCCGCTGAGCCCAAAGCCAACTACGACTACTATCAGGCCAATCGGCAGTTGATACGCAATGGTGTACAGGCGGTTCTTACCTGCAATGGACTTTTCACTTCGAACCGCTCCCTGCAACAGGTATTTGCACAGGAACTCGCATACCTGCCGCAAGCAGTGGGAACTGTTGCCGGTGGTGATTACCAGGTCGATCGAGAGCGGCACTACGTATCCGTGGGCGGAGGGAGCAACGGCCCGGAGGTTCGAGCGGTATTCCGTCAGGGCATTGGTTGCGTCGTCATGGCGCCCGACCAGTCGCTGGAAGATATTACGTCGCTACCGGAAATAGCGCAGACACCACCCGCGGCAGACCCCTCCACCATCGCTTGGCCCAATGGTGATGCCCTCGCTGGCGATATCGATGGGCAGGACATTGATCTGCATGCACTACAACGCGCTTCGGACTGGGCCTTCGATCGCGACAATGAGGAACAGAACACGATAAGCTTGATTGTCCTGCACAAAGGCAACATGGTGCTGGAAAGGTATGCGGCGGGTTTCGACACCACGACAAAAACACGAACCTGGTCAACAGCTAAAAGTATTGCCGCCACGCTGCTGGGAATACTGGTAGATCGCGAGAAAATGTCGCTGGACGGTCCGCTATCACTACCCTGGCGACCCGAGGTCACCGGGGTGCCACAAGATCCACGACACCGCATAACCTTGCGTCACCTGCTCAATATGTCCAGCGGGCTTTATCCGGTGGACAGTTTCGGTATGGAATATGCCACGGGTTCAGGACTGGCCTACTGGGCTGGCGCCAGCTCAGTTCATGGTGCTCTGGATCGCGGAATGATTCGCGAACCGGGAACGTTTTTTGATTACGAAAATTACGACACGCTGCTGGCAGTAAAGGCCATGCGGGACACCTTTGGCAATACCGAGGCCTATCACGGCTTTCCACGACGAGCATTGTTGGACAAGATCGGTATGCACAATACCTTGCTTAGCACCGACAGATTCGGGGATTTCATCCTCAGCAGCCAGGTTTATACCAACGCCAGAGACCTGGCGAGATTCGGTCTTCTCTATTTGCGTGAGGGGCGCTGGAACGATGAACAAATCATTTCCAAACAATGGATCGACTTTGTCCGCCAACCCGCACCGGCCTCCCACAACAGACACAACGACTACGGCGGTCACTGGTGGCTGGTGCCGGACAATCGCTCAGACGTCCCGAGTGACGCCTATGCGACCGCGGGTAATCGCGGCCAGTACGTTGTGGTCGTTCCCAGCCACGACATTGTCATCGTGCGCCGCGGCCTCGACTACGGTCGCCAGGGTTTCAACCACTGGGACCTGACCAGAGAGGTATTAAGCGCTTTTCCCAGGCACTAGTTCTAGTTGACCCTCCGCCCTCATGGTCTGATCGCCCTCTACCAGCAGAACACGAATCAGTGATCCAGATGTGAAAAGGAATTCAACTAGCCGAGTCTGGCGCCATTGGGCACCCCTAGATCGGGTACCGCGAGAACAACGTGGCCATCTTCCCGGTAAAATCCGGTGACAAGACACTCAGATTTCATTGGACCAATCTGTTTGGGTGCAAAGTTAATAACAGCCATGACCTGTTTGCCCACTAATTCATCCATGTCATACAAATCTGTAAGCTGCGCACTGGATTTCCTCGTACCGACCTCCGCACCAAAATCAACCACCAGCCTGTATGCGGGTTTGCGCGCCTCCGGAAAAGCCTCCACCGAGACGATGGTCCCGGCCCGCAATTCCACCCGTTCAAATTCATCCCAACTCAGATAGTCCATCTCAGACATACCCACCTTCATGCTCGTGCCTCTCTCGGCAATGCGTGTAACAATAGACTCCCTCCCGCGGGAGTACCCAACTCCAATGTCGATCAATGCGAAACGTTAGTCAAGGATCCACCCATGTCAGACTCCACAACTGCTCCAGAACCAGCCACGTACAAACCACCCCGGGTATGGACCTGGGACAGCGAAAACGGCGGCAGATTCAGTCACATCAACCGACCCACTGCTGGGGCACAGAAGGAGGTAGAACTTCCTGTGGGCGAGCAGCCACACCAGTTGTATTCGCTGGCAACACCCAACGGTGTAAAGGTTACGATCCTGTTTGAGGAGCTACTAGAACTGGGCCACACAGAGGCGGAATACGACGCCTGGCTGATCAACATAGGTGATGCTGCGCAGTTTGGCAGCGACTTTGTCGCCATAAATCCAAATTCCAAGATACCTGCGCTCATGGATCGGAGCACATCGACCCCTATCCGTATTTTCGAGTCCGGTGCGATCCTGATCTATCTGGCTGAAAAGTTTGGTGAGTTTTATCCTGAAGCGCCTTCAGAGCGGGCTGAATGCCTTTCATGGCTGATGTGGCAAATGGGCAGCGCGCCCTTTCTGGGTGGCGGTTTTGGTCACTTTTACGCGTACGCACCGGAAAAGTTTCAATATCCGATCGACCGCTACGCAATGGAAGTTAAACGCCAGCTGGACGTGCTGAATCAAAACCTCGCTGAACGGCAATATATCTGCGGCGACACTTACAATATCGCTGATATGGCGATCTATCCCTGGTATGGCGCAGTGGTGCTGCACAATATTTATGAGGCGGCGGAGTTCCTGGACGTAGCTTCCTATGAGCACGTAGTACGCTGGGCGAGGGAGCTGGAAGAACGGCCAGCAGTAAAACGGGGCAGGATGGTCAACAGGGCCTGGGGAGAGGAATCTGGCCAGTTACTTGAGCGTCACAGCGCTGCGGACTTCGACTAGGCCGCGACATCTCCGGGCAGTGGATCCATCGCTGCCTGCTCCCCCGCGTCAGCGTCCACAGGAGATAGAGCGAGTCGCAAAACCTCATGCCCACAATTGTATCCCGGCAGAAACGTAACACCCGGACCGGGGTGACAAGACGCGCCGCACAGAAACAGGTTTTCTATCGGCGTCACATGTCCCGTGCCTTCGACAAGGCAACGTTCGCCCAACATCTGCTCAGGATGAAGAGCGCCGTGGGTCCAATCCCCATTTGTCGCACCATGCATGGACTCGAAATGATCCGATGAGAAAATAGCTTGGTCGGTAATGAGGTCACGAAAGTCAGGCATGTATTCACTGATGTGATCAATAATCGAAGCTGCGGCCTGATCCCGTAACTTACCCCGCAGGGATTTTTCAGCAGAGCAGGGAAAATAAAATCCGTAGGCACTGGCGATATGAAAGCCTTTAGGGGCCAGGGTTTTGTCGTGAACCGTAGGAAACTGGAAGGCCAGCGGCATTTTGTCAGGTAGCTCACCCTGTAGACAGGTCTCATAGGCCTGCTGTAGTTGTTCAGCATCCAACACCATCGCACCACCAAATGCAGCCCCACTCATATTGTTCAGATCAGAAAACTGCTTTGAGTACTGTGGCATACCTTTGAGCTTGAACAGCATATGTACGAAGGCGCCGTGATGATTTGCGCCATCTACCTTTTTCTCATAACTCTCGCTGAGTTCCAGCTCGGTTATTAAACGACGGAAAGTGGCAGGCTTGTCCAGATTGGAAATAATCGTATTAGCAAAAATCTGCTCACCGCTTTTCAGTTCGACACCGACGGCCCTGTTCTCCTCCAGTAAGACCCTTACCACCTGTTGTTTGAGGCGTACCTCACTGCCTCTGATGACCAGTTGCTCAGTCAGCGCCTGTGACAACTGCCCCATACCGCCCTTCACGCGTTGCATCAACCCGCCCGAGCCTTCCTGAGCCAGGGTATAAACCAGGCATAGGGCGGAACCGGGTGTATAGGGACCCTTGTACGTGGCCTGTACCGCGGCAAACGCCATGTTCCCACGCAATACCCGATGTTTTTCCTTGTCGGGAAAAAAGCGGTCAATAATATCCATGGCAGATCCCTTGAAGGCGATCTCAAGCTGTTTTCGTCTGCGCGCGGAGGGAGCCTGGGAAACCAATGCCTCCAGGTTCTGCGGCGCCTTGCGTGCGGTAAATCGATCAATGACCTGTGCCGGATAGTTGCAGAAACGCATCAGGCCCACCATTCCCACCATGGCGCTGAAGCCAAACTTGCGCAGAACATCGATAGCAAGTCGCAGCGGGTTTTTAAAGAAAATCAGCGGCGGGCTGTCACTTCCACAAAAGTTGACCGCCATAATGGGCAGCGGTATCAGCTCGACACCCAGCTTTTCAAATTCAAAGTAATCCTGTATCTCGCTCGCCAGTGGAAACAGACAACTGGCCCCGACTTCATTGCGACAGCCCTTCAGGATTTCACGGGTAGCGCCCATGCCACCAACATAATTGTTCTTCTCCAGCACCAGGACTTTTTGTCCGTTTCTTGACAACACTGTCGCCGCCGCCAGGCCATTATGTCCCCCACCGATAACAATGGTGTCGAACTGCCCACTCCCTGATTGCGCTGGAATAGTTCCGTCCATCTCGATATCCCCGGGGTAAATCTTGCTGGTTGTGGTGTGGGGATATGTTATCTACCATGTTGAAATACCACAACATCTCTTGCCCACGGTGCTATGCTGCTCAGATGTTCCTCACGAATGTTCTGTTTCTCCTGTCAGCCACCGCTGGCGCCGCCTTCTGCATAGCCATCGACGCGCTAAGGCTGCCCAGAAAACCCTTTCTGCCACTGCTACCCGAAGAGCTTTGCACACCTGAAACCATCGTCGGCATTTGTAAAAATTTTCCCGTATCCGAATTACCACTGGATGGTCAGCTGAGCGATGTTGAACTTATTGAAAATCCCGAGATCAGCAGCAACTGCAACATATTGATTGTGAAACTGCATTGGGAGAACCCAAAACCTGATCTTCCGGACAGCCTGTTCATCAAAATCCCCAGCCCAGTATTCACCACGCGACTTTTTTTGAACATAATCGAATCCTGGCAACTGGAAACCTCGTTTTTCCGGAACATTGCCCCGGATTTGCCAATTATGACGCCACGCACCTATGCGGCAGTCGCCAGAGGCAGTCGCTTTTGTCTTATACAGGAAAACCTCCGCTGCGATCCTGCCGTGGAATTGTTCACCAATTTTGATATGTCCGCTGGACCGGATCTCAACCGGGTCAGGCAATGCCTCGACACCTTCGCCAGGCTTCATTCTGTTCACTATAACTGGACCGATTCGCAGCGCCATGCGCTGCTACCCCTGGACCACCATCTGGGCCTGGGGAAACGCATGCGCCACGTGGCGCCAGCCATCAACAGTTTGAGCCTCACTCCCTGCCGCCGCCGCAGCCCCGGGGTGATTTCCGATGAACTGGCGGAGGTTTATCGACTTACCATGTCACACTGGCCGGCACTGATAGAGCACTGGTTCGCCGAACGGAGATCTCTCTGTCACGGCGACAGCCACCTGGGAAACTTTTATTTGCATGGTAATGAAATGGGTATGCTTGATTTTCAGGCCGTACACTGGGGCAACGGTATTCGCGATGTGCAGTACTTTCTGATCGACTCTCTACCGGTGCCAGTCCTGGCCCAACACGAGAGGGAGTTGGTGTCTTACTATGTCGATCGCAGAGCTTTGCACGGAAGCGCGGTGGAATTTGATACGACCTGGGAGCAGTACCGCAGTTTCAGCTTTCATACCTGGATGACGATGGTCGCATCTGTCGGGCTCGCCGCGATGAACGCAGAACAAGACGAACTGATGCAGGAAATACTGCGCAGAACAGTCGCCGCGATCAAACGACTGGACTACCCAGGTTGGTTGACTGACTTTCTGATTATTCGCGGTCCTGCAGGATAAAACGAATCCCTTACCAGTTCTTACGCAGCGTCACACCCCAGGTCATTGGATCGGTGTAGTAGGCAATCAATCTGCCATCCTGCGCCACGCCATCGGCGATGGTACCCGTCCATTCCTCTTCGTTAACGTTGCGTCCCCAGGCGGTCAGGGTGATGTCATGATTTTCAAAGATCAGACCTGCACGCAGATTGATAATTTCATATGAGCCATCAAGCTTAAGTGGATCATTATTCACATCGGTCATGCGTTCATCAGTGTAGATATAGTCCGCGTAAAGAAATCCGGCTGTACTGCTCCCCACTCTGAACTCGTAATTACCGGAGACAACGAACACATTCTCAGGGTTAGAGCTGATCTTTGAGCCGTTGCGGTTACAGGAACCATCACCATTGGCACCAGGATCTGGCTGGCCGGTATGCCATGGCGTGGCAATCCAGCAATCTCCCGCGCCGAAATCGGCATACTCCGCCTCATTAAAGGCGTAGCTGATGTTCAGGTTAAGTGCATCAGTTGCCTGCCAGTATAGATCCACCTCCACACCCTGGGTTTCTGCTATCCCGGCATTCTGCAGGGCAAATGCAGTCCCCTGGAACGAAATGGTCTGCAGGTCTTCGGTGTCCGTCTTGTGCACGGCTACATTCAGACGCAGGTTCTGCTCCGGAAATTCCGCCTTCATACCCAGCTCAATAGCTTCCGAGGTTTCGGCATCAAACCCGACGGGAATAACTACATCAATGCGATCTACGTTAATGCCGCCCGCCTTATATCCAGTACCGTAGGACAGGTAAAACATCACCGTATCATTGGCAAACCAGCTGAGTTTTGCGGTCCCAGTGACCTGGGTGTCATCAATTTCTTCTTGAATATTGGGACGGGGCGACAGTGGCGGGAAGAACCAGAAGCCCCAGTTGGGCGAAATAAAGTCGCCACACACCAAGGGGTTACAGGCAGAGCCATCGTCGCGGAAAATATTCTGCATGTCTTTTTCTTCACTGGTCCAGCGCAACCCAGCAGTCAACAACAAGGATTCGGTCAGATTGTAGTCGAACTGCCCGAACACGGCGTAGCTATCATGATCCTGCGAGGCGGTGTCCATGGAGCCAGTACCGTCGACAAAGGCATTGGGTGGCAGGGATACCAGCGTCGCCGTATCTGAACCCACCAGGGTCCGGCGCAGAGTGTCCAGTTCCTGAGTAAAGTAGTAGGCACCGAGGACATAGTTCCAATTATCAAACTCATTGCTGATGCGGAATTCCTGGGAGAACTGGCTTTGATCCTGAGCGTTGGTCCGATCTACGCCATCTGTGTCAGTGAAGTCTGAATCGACGCTATCGAATGATTCATAGGCCCGATAGGCCGTGATGCTGGTAAACAGAAAGGACTCGGTTTGCCAATCGACCTGTATGGATATTCCTTCATCTTCATTGCTGGATTCGGGCAGATAGTTGGTAGCCGTTTCATAATCGAAAAAATCTTCCGCCTGCAGAACCGTGCCGCCAATAATATTTTCAATAATGGTATCGGTGCCAAATTTTCCCGGAACGCCATCTGCCTCGTAATTATTCTTCCAGACTCCCGCGCCACAGCACACTTCGTCTATTTCCGATGCGTCATATATGACATTGACCGTGACGTCGTCGTTAGGCGTCCACAGCGCCTGTGCCCTGATACCCCAACGATCGCGGTCATGGATGGCATCTTTTTCTCCCAGCGCGACATCACTGACAAAGCCGTCCCGCTGCATGGTGAAACCCGTCAGGCGAAAGGCCAGCTCATTTTCAATTGCGGAGAAGGACATGGCACCCTGGGCGCTCAAAAGGTCGTAGTCACCCGCGGTAACTTGCAGAAACCCCGTGCCCTCGTGATCAGGACGCGCACTGTTTACGGAGACCGCTCCAGAAGGTGTGTTACGCCCAAACAGGGTTCCCTGTGGACCTCGCAGCACTTCAACCGCGGCGACATCCACCAGGTTGTTGATCATTGAACTCTGCCGTGCCCGGTACACGCCGTCGACATACAGCCCCACCGACGACTCCAGGCCAAAATTCTGCGAGCTGGTAAACACGCCACGAATGCCAAAGGTGGCGGTAGAGGAATTCTGGGTCTGACCAACGCGAAGGCTGGGCGCGTTCGCCTGTAGCTCAAACATATCGCGAACACCCGATTGCTCCAACATCTCACCAGTGAAGGCGCTGACAGCGACCGGTACATCCTGCAGGTTCTGTTCCCGCTTTTGTGCGGTAACGATCACCTCTTCCAACTGCGCGGCGCACAACGGTGCCAGAAACAGGGTGGACAGAATTAGTTTACGAGCAGGGGAAATAAAATGAGCAGTCATCAGAGATCAACCTTCTTATGTATGTTATCACTGTCATCTTCCGAAATTTTGGCGATCGGCACAAGCCCGGACCCTGTGAAATAGTGCCCTGCAAAAACCAGTTTCAGTGGGTTCGCGCACTGGCTTCGGCGGTGATGGTAGCTGAAATCAGACTAAACGCCGCATCTACATCGGGAATATCAATTCTCTTGGTACTGACTTCCACGCGATCATCAATTCCACCCATATCCTGTAAACGGGTTCGCGCGGTAGTATCCGCCCATTCATGAGCCCGGCTCAAGGCGTCGGGACCGTTTTCCCATGTTTCAGGGCCATCCGCTGTGTGAACTACATAGCCTTTTTTGTCACAACGCGTTACCTCGACCACCACCCGGGTGCGATACAGGCCAGCGGCGGCACCGACCGCATTTGCTACATCGCAGTGCTGGGGAATGTGCATCTCCACCTGTAATCGCTCGCCAATAGAAGGAAAGAATACGGCAGCTGGTCCACCCACCGCTATAATCGGTATCAAAGGCGAAAATGAAACCCGCAGATCGCCCACCACGGGACGGTTCTCTATAACCGCATCCACTAATGACCCGCCATCCAGCTCCCGTCCCCCCGATAGGCGGTTGAGAATTACACGTGAAGCCCGGATCACCACCGCCTCGTGGATACGGGCCGCAAATTCCTGCAACGGAGCATGCCAGTCGCCGCCACCAAGTCGAGAGGCACCGCGCCTGACCAGCTCGCAGCCTATTCGCGCCCCCTCCACGCTCCATTGAGACTGTTTTTCAAGCACATGCGCGGCATCACTGGGGGTTAGTCCCGAGAGTTGAATCAATCCGCGCCTGACCAGGCGGGAGAGTCGCACGCGTTCCACCGCGCCATCCACGAAATCGTGGTAGCGAGCCGGAGTTTGCTCGATTAAGCGCAACAAAAAGTCACGATCAGCGCTGGACAGATCGGCGGGCAGCAACCCGGGCACCATACCTTCGGGTACGAGTAGATAGCGGATGGACTCCAGCCAACCATTGGATTCACCCAGCGCCGAGCGCAGATTCGCCAGCACTGACGGATAGCGCGCGCACAGTAGGGACAGGGATACAACTCGCTGGCGATCAAGACCTATCGCACCGTCAGCGCCTATGACAACCCGACTGTCTCCGCCCAGGCCAAGTGTCTGCATATCCACAGCGCGCACCAGGGTGCGAAAGCCGCCCACATCGGCACCGTCCTCGCACAACTGTGGCCAACCGTCGCGGACACGGGCTACGTCCAAGGTGGTGCCGCCCATGTCCGCAACCACGTAATTTTCTACACCAGTCAGGAAACCAGCCCCGATCACGCTGGCCGCTGGCCCGGAAAGAATCGTCTCCACTGGTCGTGCCGCCACCAAATCCGCGGGCGCGAGGGAGCCATCACCCTTGACCATCATCAATCTCGCCTGTATTCCATGGTCGAGCATGGCTCTTTCCACCGACAGCTGCAGGTCCATAATGAGCGATACAATGCGCGCGTTGCAAACCGAGGTCAGGGCTCGCCGGGGACCATGCAGCGCATCTGATAGATCACAGGAGACGGTTACGGGGCGCCCGGTTCGCTCTGTGACCAAGCGCTGGACTTGACGTTCATGAGCTGGATTTCGCACAGAGTACATACTGGCCACTGCGAACCCTGAAGCCTGTCCCTCATCACCATCAAGTGCTGCCAGCACTGCATGTTCATCAAGCGGGCACAATTCTGCACCATCGTAGGCGTGTCCACCGCTGATGCGAACGATGCTGGCCTCCGGTACCGATTGTGCGATGCCACTGCGATCCACCATGCCTTCATCAAAGCCAACCAAAAACGCCGTAACGGATGCGCCGTGACCCTCTACCAGCGCATTGGTCGCCAAAGTCGTCGACAGAGACACATGTCGCACTTCTGCCCGCTGAAAATCGGGCCCGGCTTTCGCAAGCACCGCAGCCAGCGCTGCCGTCACGCCCAGTGACAAATCTCCACGTGTAGTGAGTGCTTTTGCCGAGGCCGATACAGTCCCCGCCTCCGCATCCAGAATGATGGCGTCCGTATAGGTTCCGCCGGTATCTATGC
The DNA here is from genome assembly GCA_938074045.1 of uncultured Halieaceae bacterium. Lineage (GTDB taxonomy): Bacteria > Pseudomonadota > Gammaproteobacteria > Pseudomonadales > Halieaceae > CALJGI01. Next base: position 36,566 of record CALJGI010000006.1, on the reverse strand, counting down.
CTATGGTGTATCTGCTCATGGAGTCGGCTATCAACCGCCCTCGATGTAGGGCAGCAGCACTAGTTCTGCGTCGGCCGGAATCGGAGCAGTCCAGTCATCCTGAAAGATGCGCCCATTGATGGCAACGGCAATGCCCTTGCGGACAAGCTTTTCAAACGCCGGGTACTGCCTGACCAGATCGGCGTACAAGCCCCGAATATTAGTGGCTTCCAGGTGCACGTGGCTGCAGCCATCAGCCGCTGCACGCAGATTAGACGTCGCGATTTCAACCCGCATTCACCAGTACCTACTCTCCGGCCTCCAGGGCTGCGAGAATTCGAGGTGGCGACATGGGGACGTGTGTCATCCGCAAACCCACGGCGTTGGATATGGCATTGCCTATGGCTGCCAGTGGCGGCACGATGGATGTTTCGCCAACACCCCGCACACCATAGGGGTGGTCGGGGTTGGGGATTTCAAGAATCTGCGTATCTATAAAAGGCAAATCCGAGCAGACCGGAATCCGGTAATCAAGAAAGCCTGGATTTTGCAGACGTCCGTCTTCACCGTATATATATTCTTCATTCAGGGCCCAGCCAATACCCTGGGCGGCTCCGCCTTGAAACTGACCTTCGACATAGTCCGGGTGTATTGCTTTACCCGCGTCCTGTATAACGGTATACCGCACAATGCGGGTTGCACCTGTCTCAGGATCCACCTCTACATCACAGAGGTGACTGGCAAAGGAAACGCCGGCGCCGTCCGCAACAAATTCATTGTGTCCAGCTATCGGCCCACCGGTATTCGGAGAATTCTCGGCTATTTCCTTAAGGCTTAAGGGTGCCAGCTTGCTATTCTTCTTACCCTTGGCTACCGCGTGACCGTCTTTCCAATCGACTTTGTCTACCGGAATATCCCACATGGCAGCCGCCCGCTCCTTCATCACTTCAATAGCACGACGCGCGGCCACGATGGTAGCCATACCAGATGAGAAGGTACCTCTACTTCCGTCTGTCATATCGTTGTGCCCCAGGGAGGCAGTATCCGCCACTGACGCTTTGACATGCTCATAGGGAATCCCCAATTCCTCAGCTGCGATCAAAGACAGGGAAGCCCTTGAGCCACCCACGTCAATCGTGCCTACGCTGAGATTGACCGTGCCATCAGCGGCAATGTTAATGGTGCTGCAAGTCTGCCCACCGAAGTTGAACCAGAATCCACAGGCCATGCCACGACCCTGATTTTTCTTCAACTTCGCCTTCATATGTGGGTGATTCTTGGCGGCGTCCAATGTGGGTCCTATACCTATTGGTCCGTAAGTCACGCCATAGGAGGACAGCGTCCCTTTCTTGGCGGCGTTCTTGATGCGGAAATCAACCGCATCCATACCCACCGCTGCCGCAGCGAGATCTACCGTACTTTCAATGGCGAAGGCTGCCATCGGTGCGCTGGGTGCCCGGTAAGCAGCTACTTTGGGCCGGTTGCATATGACGTCGTAGCCTACGGTTTTAACATTTTTCAGGTCGTAGCAGGCAAATGATGTCATCGCCCCCAATATGGCCCAGGGCCCGGGAAAAGCGCCATCCGCATAGCGCAACTCAGCGCTGGCGGCAATTATTCGACCCTTTTTGGTAACGCCGATTTTCACATCAATTGAGGTGGAAGAAGCTGGCCCTGTGGCGCGAAAGACCTCATCACGGGTCATGACAACCTTCACCGGGCGGTTGGCCTTGCGTGAGAGCGCCAGTGCAATGGGCTCAGCCCACACATGGGTCTTACCGCCAAAGCCACCGCCAATTTCAGAGGACGTAACCTTGAGCTTGGCTATATCGAGACCAAGCAGTTCTGCACACACATTACGGTAGGCAAAATGTCCCTGGGTGGTAACCCAGAGTTCACCTGATCCATCGGGACCCATACTCGCCACGCACGCGTGTGGTTCTATATAGCCCTGGTGGGTTTGTTCAGTTTTATAACTCTTCTCAATAATATGAGCGGCCCGGGCAAAACCGGCGTCGACATCCCCGTGCCCCATTTCAGTTCGATTGCAGACGTTAGAAGGTTTCTTGGGAGTCGGATTTACGCCTTGAGTGAAAATCCAGTCATGAATCACTGGCGCATCAGGCTGCATGGCCTCATCTACGTCAGTTACATGTGGCAATTGCTCGTATTCCACCTTGATCAGCTTCAAGGCTTTACGCGCTGTTTTGACGTCACTGGCAGCCACAGCTGCAACCGCGTGACCATCATACAGCGCACGGCCCCGGGCCATGCTGTTTTCCAGGATATCCAGCATCTCGCGATTACCATTTGTCAGGTCAGGTAAATCGTCTGCTGTAATAATGGCCTTTACACCCGCCAACTTCTCGGCCCGGGATATATCCATGCTCACAATGCGCGCGTGGGCGTGCGGCGAGCGCAAAAACAACCCCACCAGCTGGCCGGGGGCATCGTAGTCTGCACCATAGCGAGCCCTGCCCGTTACCTTGTCCATCCCATCCGGGCGATTTACCCGTGAACCGATGACTCGAAAATTCTGGTTGGTAAACTTGGTGTCCTGTCTCATCTCAGATTCCGCATATTCAGGTGGTTATATTCCAGTAATTAACGCAACTATCTCAGTAACTGACTCGGCAACTGGCTCAGTACCAAGCTCACTTGCGGGTGCGCTTTTTACTGGCTTTTCGCATCTCTTTTGCCGCCGCCTGTACCGCCCTGACTATCTTGTCATAGCCAGTACACCGACAGAGGTTACCGGCCAGTGCGTAACGTATTTCTTTTTCTGTTGGATCGGGATTACGTTCCAGTAATACCCGTGCGGCGATGAGAAAACCCGGCGTACATATTCCACACTGCAGAGCAGCGTGTTCAATAAACTTTTCCTGCAGCGGGTGTAGCTGGTCGCCATCCGCCATACCCTCCACAGTTTCGATGGCACGGCCATTGGCCTCCACTCCCAGTACCAGGCATGAGCAGACCAGGCGACCATCCATTGTGATGCTGCAAGCGCCACAGTCACCCGTGCCACAACCTTCCTTTACACCGGTCAATCCAACGCGATTGCGTATCGCGTCCAATAGCGACTCATCCGTCGGACAAGCAAATTGAACGGCGTCACCGTTTATCGTTGTTGATACAGTCGAAGTGCTCACCGCTTACCTCCAGCTCGTTCGTAGGCTATACACGCAGCTCGACGTGCGAGCACACCGGCCACCTTGACGCGATAGGCAATCGTGCCGCGCTTGTCGTCAATAGGGTTACAGGCCGCAGAGCAGGCTGCCGCCATTTTTTCCAGTGCTGCATCATCAAGGCGCGTACCAATAATGGCTCGCGCTGCCCGCGGAACCAGGACGGCTGTTGGCGCGACAGCCCCCAGAGCTATGCGAGCAGTCTTAACAACCCCGCGTTCAAGTGTCAGATTGACGGCGGCACCTACTACGGCAATATCCATTTCAGTGCGCGGTATAAAACGCAGATAAGCATCGCCAGATTTGGCTGGTCGCTGGGGCAGCAAAATGGCCTCTACCACTTCAGATTTAGCCAGTGCCATTGTGCCCGGGCCCCTGGGTAGTTTTTCAACCGGCACGGTGCGCCGCCGCTCAGGCCCCACAACCACGGCTTTTGCGCCCGCTGCCATCAAAGCTGGCACCGTGTCGGCAGCGGGAGATGCATTGCACAAATTTCCCGCGATGGTGCAGCGACCCTGTACCTGATCGCTACCAATCAGTTTTGCAGCTTCCACCACACCGGGCCAGGTGCGACCCAGGGCTCGGTGCTCACCCAGCTCGACAGCAGGTACCGCGGCACCGATACGGAAACCCGCCGCCGTTTGCTGAATGCCATTCATTGCTGGCACCTGTTTAATATCGACCAGCAGATCCGGCTCGAGCAGTCCGGCCTTCATTCTGACCAACAGGTCAGTCCCACCGGCCAATATGTAGGCCTCACCCTTTTCCGCTGCCAGCAAGGCCGCAGCGTCTCGGGTTGTTTCAGGAGTTTCGTATCGCATCATTCACCCACCGTTGTTAGCTGCGCCCAATATACCTTTGCAGGTGCATGCAGGAAAGGCTTTGTACTGGAAATTACGCTACCCTGACCCGACTGAACTCCGTGCCCAGTCGGAACTGGCTTCGAGCGCGAAAGCGCAACCGCTTGCTGCCGTCACTTATTCAAAATAATCCTGGACATTGAGGTCGTGACTGCCCGCAAGAAGTTCACGGGTAATCCATCTTTCAGGCTCCGCGCCGGCATTCTGGTTACTCAGATCAACTATCTCATTTTTCTCTTGTGGGACTTTTTCGGCATCCAGTACCAGCATTACCTCTGGTTTTAGTCGGCGTGTATCATTTTGTCGAATCACTATCCCGACTTCCCCGGTATTGAGTTCAATCAGCACCCCGGTCGGGAACAGGCCGATGGCCTGCACAAAGTGCTCAATCAGCTCATCGTCAAACTCATGACCCTTGCGGTCAATCAACTCCAGCGCCGCTTCATGGGATGTACGCGTCTTGGCATAGATCCGCGGTGAAACCATGGCATCATAGGTGTCCACCAACCCGGCAATCTGAGCAAGTAGCGGAATGGTGTCGCCCTCCAGTCCATGAGGATATCCCGACCCGTCGATCCGTTCATGATGGTACTCAACCATCGCCAGAATTTCCCGATCAATGTCACCCAGAGCAGCCACCATCTCCGCACCGACTGCGGGGTGCTGACGCAACTGGGCCAATTGCTCGGCATCAAAGGCGTGCCGCTGCTGCAGCATTTCAGGTGGCATCTTGGTCATACCCAGATCACAGATGGCGCAGCCGACCGCGAGTTTCTCCAACCGCTCCCGATCAAGGCCCATTCGCTTGCCCAGAATGACCCCCCATAGTGACATCGCAATACCATGGTTGTAACGGTAGCTGCCGCTCTTGCGCAGCCGCAGCAACGCCGCCACCGCTTCCTGATTCTGGAAAACCCCCTCGATCAGCGGACTAACCTCCTGCTCAACCATAGAGAGGTCCATAGCGTCACCATCTCCCAGCGCTTCAAACACCTTTTCGAGCGACCCGGCAGCGCTATCAAAACTGACCTTGGCGGCCAGGAAGTCTTCCTTCATCACCAGGACAGTTTTGGAACTCTTGGTGGAGGCAGATGGGTCGACGGCCAGAAACTGGCCACCGCCCCGATAGCTGGCATCGACATAAACATACCGGACATGCCTGGCAACCTCCCTAGCGTCGTCGGCATCCCTTATGACAAAGCCCTGCAAAACAAACGGCGTATCCAACCAGGGGCGGTCAAGCTCGGCAACGAACATACCCGGCAATAGGTCCTCCGCCGCAATCTTGATCAAATCCACGATGTATTCCTACAGTACTCAGCGAATCCCCAGACTAGCCCCGAGCAACCCCCCTGTCAAAGCGCTACTTATTTATGAGCGGGGTGGCTGCTCCCGCTGCAATTGTCGAACCATGTCAGAGATTTCGTTCAATTGGTGCTGCAAATCATGCAGGGTAACCTTGCTGAGACCAGACTGTTCCAACATAACCTGCTCGTTTTCCTCGTGCAGAACATTGACCACAACCCCGATCACCATATTCAGAAAGGCAAAGGCCGAGAAGAAGATAAAGGACAAGTAAAATATCCAGCTCAGTGGATACACCACCATGGTTTCATACATGACATCGGTCCAGTCCTCAAAGGTCATCACCCTGAACAAGGTGAGCATAGAGGTGGCGATATCCCCCCACAGAACGGCGTTGATATCCTGAAACAGCATACTGCCAATAGCGCCGTATATATAGAAGATGATAAACATAAGGACCAGCACGTATGCCAGCTGCGGTAGCGCCTTGATCAACGCGTTTATCAAAATACGCATTTCGGGAATGATAGACACCAGACGGAGTACCCGGAAAATACGCACCAGCCGGCCGATCAAGGCCATATCACTGTCCTCTACGGGAATAAGGCTGGCGACCACGATCAAGGTGTCGAAAATATTCCAACCCTGTCTAAAGAAATCCCGCTTGCGTTCCTCCCCCAGAAATCGCACTGAAATTTCGACCAGGAACACCAGGGTGATGGCAATATCAAAAAAGCCGATCAGGGAGCGCCAACCGGGATCAATATCGTAGGTTTTTACCCCGACCAACAGTGCAGAGGTAATGATGACAACGATGACAAAGGTTTCGAAGCCGCGATGACTGCGTACACTCCAAAAAAACCGTTGTAGACGCTCCGTAGACATGATCAATCCTGTGGCAATAAATTCGGCGGCGAGTATACCACTCGGTATCGCTTCGTCATCACCTTCCGTCATCAGTTTAGAGTGCTTGCTGTATCGCTCTAAAGGTCATCCTGGTCCGAACATTTTCAGATCTCGGCAAGCCTCTGGCGCAGCCATTTATGGAAACGCCAGAGTTCGTACTCCTGCGCTACCAGAACGCCCGCCTCATGGCACAGAGAGTGAATACCACGCTGATTGAGCTCACACACCTTCCCATCCTGCTCAACCACCAGACGACCCAACTCAACCATATGGTCCAGGTTCTCGGCGGTTCTATCCTGGTCATCCTCTGGCAGCAGCCAATCCACAACGAGGCGGGTTGTCTCAGGGCCGGTGGGAATTATACGTACGCTGCGCACATGATCGGGATGCCCGACCACGTACAGACTCGCGGTAAAAGACGCAAAAACCACACCACTGCGGTACTCAAAATCAGTCAAACCGGGAATCAAGGGCATACGAACTTCGCCATCCATGGTCCAGGTGGATGCCCCTGCACCCACGCGGCCAACACCCGCATCACCTTCAAATTCAGGTCGCCAATCCGGCAGGTCCGCATCGTCAAATACCGCCCGTCCATAAACGGGCATCACCTTGCAGAGTTCAGGATGGACCCGGGGACAGTGATAGCACTCGCTGTAATTCTCCCAAAATATTTTCCAGTTACTTTTTAACTCAAACGTTTCCGACCGTGCCACGCGCAATTCAGCAAGCGGCCAATTACGCAACAATTCGGCTTCCGAACCCAGGAAATCGCCCAGTGTCTTGCGGGGTTTTTCTGTCAGGCTGACAAAAATAAAGCCGCCCCACACCCCACAATTCACCGGGTATAACGACAGTTCGTCGGTTGGGAAATTTTCGTCCGACAAACTTCCGGGCGTGGCGAGAAGCTCACCAGACGTCGAGTAAGACCAACTGTGGTATGGACACACAATGCGATGATTGTGAAACTGGCCTTCGCCGGAGGCACACAGCATCGACCCCCGATGTCGACAGGTATTGTGCCAGGCACGGATTTGGTTGTCGGCATCCCTGGTCAGAATGATCGATTGACTACCGAGCTCAACCACACGAAAGGCGCCGGGTTGCTCCAGATCCTCAGCGCGACCAACGCAGATCCATTCCCGGTACCATACAGCGTGCAGTTCGCGCTGATACTGATCCTCCTCGTAATACCAGCTGGACGGCAGCGTAGCTTCAGCCTGTTCGAGTAAACCCATCACTTTATTCCCTATTCTCTACCACCGCTTCGCCACCATGGGGTACAAAGCGCGCCGATCAGTATATCTGCATGTAAGACAACCGTGTATGCAGGATGCTCACCGTGTTGACACTCACCTCCCGGGATCAATATGCTCTCTGGGATATTACAGCCCAATTATCCATTCCGCGCCGGAGCATCCATGACCAGTTTCAGCAATCTCAGCCGCTCCATCGCCGGCAGCACGGCAATAGTAACCGGCGCAGCCAGTGGTATGGGGCGAGCCACGGCGCTGCTGTTCGCCAACGAGGGCGCAAAAGTCGCGCTCATCGATATCAATGAGACCGGGCTCCGGGAAGTTGCCAACAAGATTGAGTCTGGCGGGTGTGAGGCTCTGGTTCTGCCAGCGGACTGTGGCAATCAGGAAGCGCTATCCGCCGCTGTGGTCACCGCGGCAAAGCACTTCGGGCGTGTGGACATCATCGTGAATAACGCTGGTCTGTCACTTATCGGCGCATTGACCGATGCTAGCTACGATGCGAACTGGGAAATCAGCATGGCGGTCATGGCCAGCGCCCAACAATGGGTGGTTCGCGCTGCCTTGCCCTGGCTGGAACTGGCCCCACATCCCCGTGTGGTGAACATCGCGTCCACGGAAGCGCTGGGAGCAACCAATTACAACAGTGCCTACGTCGCCGCGAAGCATGCATCACTGGGATTGACCCGGGCACTCGCCATCGAATTGGGGAAAAAGGGCATCACGGTGAACGCAATCTGCCCCGGCCCGATCAGGACTGGGATCACCGCGGAAATTCCCGAGGAGCACAAACAGATTTATGCTAATCGCCGGACTGCCCTGCGCCGCTATGGCGAACCGGAAGAGGTCGCACACATCACCCTAAGTCTGGTGCTCCCGGCCGCCAGTTTTATTACCGGGGCAGCCATACCGGTAGATGGCGGGCTGGTGATTCGCAACGCCTGAGCCAAAGCCCATATTACGGACTAATTTACTTTCGAAGCGAGGAGAAGGAATGACGTATCAACTACTGGATGGCATCGCACATATCACCATGGACGACGGCAAAGTAAACGTGGTGGGCTTCGACTACCTGGAAAAAATAAACAGCGCACTTGATCAGGCTGAAGCTGATGCGGCAAGTGCCGTTATCCTGAAGGGAAGAGAGGGTGTATTTTCGGCGGGCTTCGATCTGAGTGAATTCAAGAACAGCATGGCAAGGGGTATGGACATGGCCAGGGGAGGTTTCGAACTCGCCCTCAGACTGTACGGGTTTCCCCTGCCCGTTGTGGCGGCATGCAGTGGCCACGGCATCGCCATGGGAGCCTTTATTCTCTTGTCTGCGGACACCCGAATCGGCGTCAGCGGTAAATTCAAGCTGACCCTGCCGGAAACGGCCATCAACATGGATTTGCCCCAGTCAATGATCGATCTGGCAACGGCTCGCCTGGCCCCACACCACCTGACTCGGGCGGCATTGCAATCCGAGGTCTACACCCCAGAACTGGCTGTAGAAGCGGGCTTTCTGGACGAGGTTGTCGCGCCAGAAGCGCTGGATGAACGAGCGCTGGAAGTTGCGCGTCAATTGGCTGGCCTTCCCGCTGACTACTACGCCCGCAACAAGGTAGCCATAAGGCGCCCAGTACTGGATGCCATGGCAGAACATCTGCCCCGAGCCTGATAAAATCCCTGCCCCACAACCACGGGGACTTGAGCGGGCAAAAGTGGCACAATCAGCCTTTTAAGCGCTGGATCATCAAGCCATGACTGACCTGATAGCCTGGTTCGAAACATTGCCACAGTGGGCCACCTTTGCCTGGCTGGTGCTGGTTCTCAGCGTCTGCGCCGGAATCGAATCCATTGCACCGCTTTTTACCAGTAAAAAGCCTAGACTAAAGCATTTGGGCACCAACTCTGCGCTGTTTTCGGTAACCACACTCGCCTCGATTCCCTTTACGGCCGCGCTGACGGCAACAGCTCTCTGGGTCGAACAGAACAACTTCGGTCTCCTGAATTTGGTTCAGCTCCCGCTCTGGTTTGAACTACTGCTGGCTATCATAGCCCTCGATTTCATGGGGCAGTATCTGGTTCATTACCTCCTTCATCACGTGCGCTGGATGTGGCGCCTGCACATGATTCACCACAGCGATACCCAGGTGGACGCCACTACCGCTTTTCGGCATCACCCTGGAGACATAATCATCCGCACATTTTTCGCTGCAGCCGCTGTTGTGATGATGGGAATTCCCATTGCCTACTATGCCCTGTATCAATTTATTCGCGTATTTTTTGGCGCGGTCACCCATGCAAATTTTCACCTGCCGCCCAATGTGGATCGCTGGATCAGCTACCTGTTCGTTACCCCCGATATGCACAAGTTCCATCATCACGAACAAGCACCCTGGACAGACTCCAATTTTGGCAACCTGTTCTCGGTATGGGATCGGCTCTTTGGCACCCTGGTTTACGACAAGCTTGACGCCATCCGTTACGGACTGGATGTCACCGATGAAAATCGGGATTTGAACGTGTGGTACCAACTCAAGCTTCCATTCAACAAATCAATTTCCACCGAGGGCAGGCCTGCGCTGGGTTCCCGGGGAAGCGTCACATAGCAAACTCCCGAGCGACCAGCGGCGGCATGACCGCCACTACGCTGGCGATGATCATTGTCGTTACCACGTTTGGTTTCGCCAATGTAATCGACAACCTGGTGGAGGTGGGACTCAGCGCGATCCCATCCTGGTTCATTGTCGGCGGTCTCTATTTCCTGCCACTGGCATTGATTCTTGCGGAATTCGCCTCGGACACTGAAAACACCGGCGGCATCTACAGTTACATGGAACGAAGCCTGGGCGCCAAATGGGCATTTGTTGGAATCTGGTCCTACTTTGTCTCCAATCTGGTGTACCTGCAGTCATCATTCAGCCGGCTACCCATACGTGCATCGCTTTCCGTTACCGGAACAGACGTGTTTGAGGCGTCCACTGGGATGCTACCCATCCTGGGTGTGCTGGTATGTCTGCTGATAACCTGGCTTGCCTGCCGCGGTATTAACCGGTTTTCCCGCTTTGCGGATTGGTGTGGCTGGGGCACCCTGGCACTGGTCGCGGCGCTGGTTATTATTCCTCCCGTCCTTGTGATAACAGGGGTACGGGAATCAGCCACAGCGTTCACCCTGTCGGCTCTCACACCCGCTTTCGATCTGGACTACTTCGCCACATTTTCCTGGCTGTTGTTTGCGGTGGCTGGGGCTGAAGTCGCTGCTCCCTACGTAAAGCAAACCAGAGATCCGACCAGGGATTTTCCACGGGCCATCCTGAGTGCCACGCTGTTGATAGCCAGTATTTACGTATTGGCCACAGTTGCCGTAGCCATACTGATACCACTGGAATCGTTAACTCTGGCCACAGGCATTTACGACATCTGGGAGTGGCTGGCCGCAGCCGTGGGCCTGCCCCGGGTTGAAACCGCTCGTCTGTGCATGATTTTTTTGACGCTAGGTTCGATCGCCGCCTACATCATTTGGATGGAGTCCCCCATACGAATGATGTTCTCTGACGTACCGGAGGGCACATTTCCCAGGGTATTGACCAGTCGTGATGAAAGCGGCACACACCATAACGCGCTGTGGATACAGGCAGCGGTGGTTTCCGCTCTGACCCTGCTGCCTCTGCTTTCTGTCTCCGTTGGTTCAAATGGATCAGAACGTTTTATAGCGCTACTCAATGATCTTGCATCGCTTTCCCTGGTAATTCCCTACACCTTTGTTGCCTTCGCTTATATACAAGCCAGAAAAAACGGCATGGATGCACCCTTCAAAATGGTGCAATCAGACCGGCTTGCGATTGCCATTGCCTGGCTGGTTCTGTTGGTATCGGCGGCGGGATACCTGGGTGCGGGATTGTTCGCACTGCAGAGCGAGATCATAGACTGGACCTACGTCGGAATCGTTTACGGTGGACCGGCGATATTGATTCTGTTCGGTTTGTTGCTTCGCTTCGTTTCGATGCGTACTCTGGCCTCGAAAAAACTATAAATATCGGAGGTAAACATGATCGAGGGTAACAGTCAGTTCGGTGTAGTATATTTTAGAATGTGTGAACCCGAGATTATTGAACAGTTTCGTATCAGACCCTTTGACAGCGCCAATAGCTGGAGCTCTTTGGACTGATGGACAAACTCGATCGCAACATTCTCAACCTGTTGCAACGCGACGCCGGGCTGTCTGTCGGTGAGCTTGCTGAAAATGTTGGTATTTCCAAATCCGCCTGCTGGCGACGCATCCAGAAACTGGAGTCAACGGGGGTTATTCGGGAGCGGGTGGCACTGCTTAATCAGGAGAGTCTCAACCTTCCCCTGACGGTTTATATTTCCGTTCGCACAAACCAACACAATGACAAATGGGCAGACGAATTTCAGCGCGTCACTCGCGATATCCCGGGTGTGCTGGAAGTCTATCGAATGAGTGGCGACCTGGACTATCTGATCAAAGCCGTGGTGGCAGACATGCCCGGCTATGATCGACTCTACAAAGAGCTCATAAAGGCAGATCTCTATGACGTCAGCTCCAGTTTTGTCATGGAGACCATGAAACAAACCACCTGCCTGCCACTGGATCATCTCCCGGAATGAAACGAGTTCTTATAGCCAATCGCGGGGAAATTGCCCACCGCATTATTCAGACCTGTCGACGGCTGGGTTATGAATCAGTGGCGGTATATTCGAAGGTAGACAGCAGCGCACTGCACGTGGCCGCTTCTGACCAGGCCTGCGCTTTGGAAACTGATCTCGGGACTGAGACCTACATGGACGGTGATCGTCTGATAGACATTGCTCTGCAACAAGGGGTGGACGCCATCCACCCCGGTTACGGTTTCCTCTCGGAAAATGCTGACTTCGCCCGCGCCGTTCAGGCAGCTGGATTGCTGTGGGTAGGCCCTTCAGCTGATTCCATGGCATTGATGGCCAACAAAATAGACGCGCGTCGGATAGCGGAGAAAGAAGATATTCCGGTTGTCCCCGCACTAACCCTCGCAGCCCGTGAACAATATCAGCCAGGTAGTCTCCAAATTTGCCCCGAGACTCCGATCCTGATCAAGGCCTCGGCGGGTGGCGGCGGCATAGGTATGCGGGAAGTTCGCGACGAAGCCGAGCTGGCACCGGCAATTGACGCAGCAAAAATTCAGGCGCAGAGACTGTTCGGAGTCGGCGATCTCATTCTGGAAAGACTGGTCGAAAATGGGCGTCACGTCGAAGTCCAGATAGTGGGGGACAAGCAGGGTAAGCTGTTGCATCTGCTTGACCGCGATTGTTCAGCACAGCGACGGCGCCAGAAGTTACTGGAGGAAGCTCCTGCCCCCGACCTAGAACCGGCTGTGCGCACGGCGCTACACAAAGCGGCGTTACGCCTTGCCGAGTCAGTGAATTACCATGGAGTCGGTACTGTCGAATTTCTGGTAGACGGCACTAATTTTTATTTTCTGGAGATGAATACCAGGCTGCAGGTGGAACATCCCGTCACGGAATCAATTCTTGGACTGGATCTAGTCGAGTTGCAACTCGATATCGCCTGCGACAAACCTCTCAGACTCTCTCAGGCAGACATCCAACCCAGAGGTCATGCCATCGAAGCACGGCTTTATGCTGAAGCACCGGCACAGAATTTCTTACCTCAAGCTGGTTATTTGAGCGCCTTCGACATTTTCGGGAGCGATGATGTAAGAGTCGACTCGGGTGTGTCTTCCGGACAAGAGATCAGCCAATACTACGACCCCCTGCTGTGCAAGATCTCAGCGCATGGAGAGAACCGCGCAGAGGCTACGGCGAAGCTGGCAACAGCACTGACAAATACCCGCATTGCTGGCATCAGCACCAATCAGGCCTTCCTGCGTGGAATTCTGACCAGTAAACATTGGTCGACCATACTCAGTACATCCACCGTCGAAACCGAGCTATCCACTTTTCTGGAACTTTCACTGCCCGACACAGAGGCCCTGCGCCAATTTTTGACGGTGGCAACCATATGGCAGTTCAAGGCCAATCCACCCCCGGCGGACCAGGTGTTTTGGCCGGGGGCAGCACACATCCCCCGTCAAACCCACTGGCGCACTTCAGGTCAGGATCACCGGGTGAACTGGCTGTGGGGCGCGCACAACTCATACCGGTTTCCGGAGTGGGGCACAGCTGTGAAAGTCCTGGAGGACGACAGGGATACCAATACTATAGTTTTGGAGATACAGGGGCAGCGAGATTCGTTCACGCTGTGCGCCGAGGAGAACCGGCTGTGGTTATGGTCCAGAAATTTAGGCAATCTGGATCTCACCCTATGTCCAGCCAGTGAACGTGACCAGCAGACGGAGTTCAACGGCCAATGTCGCAGCCCGGGACCAGGCACTGTGGTTGCCGTCCTGACTGAACCCGCCGCCACCGTTAGGTATGGCGATCCCTTGCTCATCATAGAATCCATGAAAATGGAAAGTGCTCTGACCGCCCCCGCCGACGGCATAGTGGCAGCCATAGCCGTGGCCGAGGGTGAACTGATCACCTCCGATCAGCTGCTGATAACACTGACATCATCCACGGAGGTCAACACATGAGTTGGCAGCGCGAAGTAGATGAGATAAACCGCCGTCGAGAACTGGCGGCTCAGCATGGTGGCGAAGCGGCGCTGGCGCGACACCGGTCCCTCGGAAAGCTACCGCTGCGCGAACGTATTCACGCACTGCTCGACGAGAACAGCTTCCAGGAATCAGGTCGCATGGCGGGTGCTGCGACGCTGAACGATAACGGCGACGTGAAACAGTTTGATCCAGCAAACTATCTCCTCGGCCACGGTGAGATCAATTCCCGCCGGGTAGTGGTGGGGGGGGAAGATTTTACCGTCAAGGGAGGATCACCAAACGCTGCGGGGTATAGAAAAAGCGTTTACGCCGAACACTACGCGATGGAACTCAGGTCACCGCTGGTAAGATTAATGGAGGGTGGCGGTGGCAGCGTAGCGGCTGGTGGAGACGATCCGAAAAAACCGCGAACAGTGGGCGAACCGCCATTTGTGCCCCCGCGACTGCAGGTTATTGCCGATGCCATGCAGAGAGTACCCATTGCTTCAGCGGCATTGGGACCGGTGGCGGGGCTTCCCGCAGCAAGATTGGTTGCCTCTCATTTCACTGTGATGACCCGGGAAACCGCACAGGTTCTGATAGCGGGCCCAGCCGTTGTCGAACGTGCTCTGGGTCTGAATCTGAGTAAGCAGGATTTGGGAGGACCTAATGTCCATCTGTTGTCCGGCGTTGTCGATAACCTGGCCGTCGACGAATACGATGCATTCCGGCAGTTGCGAACCTTTTTACGTTATTTCCCCCAAAATGCCTGGGAACCGTCGCCCAGATACGCTTGCCAGGATCCCGTCAACCGCTGCGAGGATTCGCTGCTCAGTATCGTTCCCCGTGACCGTCGCACCTCCTTCGACATGCATGACGTGATCACCGCCGTGGTGGATCATGACAGCTTCTTTGAGTACTCCGCCAGCTACGGCCCTAGCATAATAACCGGGTATGCGCTGCTGAACGGACAGAGCGTGGGCATACTGGCCAATGACTGCCGCTTTTTTGCCGGTGCTATGAGCGCTGAGGGCGCCCAGAAAACCAGACGCTTCATCGAGACCTGCGATAGCTTCCACCTACCCGTAGTCACCTTTATCGATGAGCCCGGTTTTATGATCGGTCCTGAGGCCGAAAGGGCAGGCACTATTCGCTATGGCATGGCCGCCTGTGCCGCAGCGGCAAGCTCAGTTGTTCCGTGGGCAAGTATCATGGTGCACAAATCCTTTGGCGTAGCCACCACAGCTCACTTTGCCCCGGATAATTATGTACTCAGTTGGCCCTCGGTAGAGGCGGGCGCACTTCCCCTGGAGGGTGGTGTAGCGGTTGCCTTTCGTCGACAGATCGCAGAGTCAGATGACCCGGAGGCCCTGCGCAAGGAACTGGAAGATCGCCTGGCGGCTGCGCGCTCACCCTACCCGTCTGCCGAATCGTTTGCGCTGCATGATCTCATTGATCCACGGGAAACCCGTCCATTGCTGTGCGAGTGGGTTGAATTAATCCAATCTCGTCTGCGCGCTGACTGCCAACCCATCTCCTTTGGTATAAGACCGTGAAACTACGCGCTCAACCACAGCGGAATCAACAAAGAAAAGGCGCCTGGCGGCCTTCACTGAAGGACACTACCCTTGGCTAAACTGCAATTAATTTCACTGCTGGCAATCACAAGCCTGTTAATTCTGGGCTGCGAAGACACACCCAGGGCCAGCGACAGCACAGTGGTAACAATAGAGAGTGGCCAACTACGGGGCTTTGAATATAATCACAATACCGCCGCCTGGCTGGGCATCCCCTACGCGGCCCCACCGGTGGGCGAGTTGCGCTGGCGAGCCCCGCGAGTGGCACCACCCTGGGAGGGTTTGAGGGATGCTTTGCACTACGGGCCAGCTTGTACCCAACCACTTAACTTCACCGCTGGAGAAAACGCTCCCGAGGCGGAGCACTCTATAGGCGTAGAGGATTGCTTGACGCTCAACGTCTACGCCCCTGCCGACGCACACAACGCAGATGTCATGCGGCCGGTGATGTTTTGGATTCACGGTGGCGGCAATGTTGTGGGATCGAGTCAGGTCTACGACGCCGCTTTGTTGGCCTCCTCTCAAGACGTGGTGGTTGTTTCCATAAACTACCGTCTCGGCCTGATGGGATGGTTCCGCCACTGGTCGCTGCGGGGGGCGGACACATCAGCCGCAGATCGATCGGGTAACTTCGGAACACTGGATATTATCGCCGCTCTTCACTGGGTACAAAACAACATTGACGCCTTCGGTGGCGACCCTGGTAACGTCACTGTTTTTGGAGAATCTGCCGGGGGTCGCAATACCTGGTCCATGGTGCAGAGCCCCCTGGCCAGCGGGCTTTTCCATCGCGCCATCATACAAAGCGGCACGCTGAAAACAATGAATCCCATCAAAGCTGAAACACATGTTTCGACAGCACCTGATTACCCCCAGTATCAGAATAACGCGTCCGAAATAGTATCCAGGTTGGTGGAAACCCCTACCGAATTACCAGCTCAGGATTTGGCCGACAGGTTGCGGCAACTCAGTGCAGATGCCCTGTACTCTGCTGTCACACTTCAGCCGCAAGGTATGTATAAGCAACCCAAGTTGTTTTTGGATGGCTATGTCTTTGTGGCACCCGCGCTGGAGCTGTTCAAGGACCCTGCAAGTTATAACGCAGTTCCCATCATCACCGGTACAAACCGGGATGAAGACAAACTGTTTATGCAATTCGATGAACGCTGGGTCGATTTCAAGTTCGGATTTATCCCCGAGCCGAAGGATACTGATCGCTATAATAAAGCCGCTGCTTATGGTGCCGACACCTGGCGTGCACTATCGGTGGACAAGCCCGCAGAAATTATCAGTCGCAATGGCGGTGCCCCGGTTTACACCTACCGTTTCGATTTTGATGATCTGACCAGCTGGCCAGCCAATTTCTCCGTGCTCGCCGGTGCTGCACACGCGCTGGAAATACCCTTTGTGTTTGGATCAGAGGGGAATTTCCCCTGGAATCTGTTGTTCTCGAATTCAGCGCAGCGGCAAAAATTGTCAGCGGCCATGATGGACTACTGGGGCGCATTTGCACACCACGGCAACCCGGGCAAAGGCAGTAGCGGGGGGTTCCCACAATGGTCTGCCTGGCAGGAATCCGGCACCAATATTCTGTTGTTGGATACCGACAACGACGGTGGTGTGCGCATGTCTGACAATCGCATGTCACTTGCCATGATCAAGGACCGAATGCGCGAAGATGATGCCTTCACCCAGGAGGAAAAATGCGAGGCCTACAGGCTGGTATTCCTGAACGGATATCAAATACCACTGGGCTACGACGCAGCCGAATACGCCACTTTTGGTGATGGTGGCTGTGATTGACCTCTTATTGCAGATGTTCCAGGAGCGGTAAGGGCTTGCGGCGACCCGATTTGACGGGGCCGTAATTTTTGGCGAGATAATCCAATATCACTGGCTCGTCTTTACCCAATGGCCACAGTCCTTGGGTCTCCTGCATCCACTGAATCATTTGCGCCCAGCCATCCCGGTCGGCCCGGTTCTGGGTAACCAGGCGCAGCGAATGACATACCCCACAGTGGTCATGGACTGCTTCATAACCCTGATCAACAACCAGGCCACTGCCGTCATCCCCTGTCTGCGACTGGACACTCAGGGACATACCACTGCAGAGGATAAAGGCTGTCAGCCAGACAATGCGTTTCATGTAGAGATTGCCTTCACAGCTATGCGGTGGCATGCGTTGTTCAAATAGCCTCTGGGATTCCAGCCGGGCAGGACCATTGGCTGCGCCCGACCTTCGCTATCGGTTGCCCGGGCCCAAACCTCGTAGTATCCACTCCGGGGAAACTCAATCTGCGTCTTCCAGTGCTGCCACGCCAGACGATTGGCGGGCTTACTCAGGTTCGCCGTCTGCCAGGTCTGTCCAAAATCAATTGAAACATCGACTGCCTTGACGCTGAAATCACCGGCCCAGGCGTGGCCACGCAGCGCCAGGCTCTTGTCTGCGCGATGAACAAGTCCGCTTTTCGGAAAGGTCACCAGTGATTTAACTGGCATGGATTCGATGATACACATGTCCTGTTCGGGCACATCTGCGCCCGGAGCCACGGATTCACAGGGTACGCGATAGGAATAACCGCCCATCTTGGGGCCATCGTGTATCCGATCCCTGATGCTGATACGACGCAGCCATTTTCCCGATACCGACGCTGGCCACCCACCCATCACCATTCGTAGCGGGTAACCATTCATGACGGGTAAATCTTCATCATTGAGCGCCCAGGCAATCATCGACTCCGCCTCCATTGCCTTGGACATAGGAACACCCCGGGATATCACGACCTTGTCAGGGTTCCCGCTCAAATGGGTATCGGCACCGTAGTAGCCTATATACTGCGCGTTGTCTTTTACGCCGCAGGCATTCAGCACGTCCGCCAGTCGAATCCCGGTCCAGCGGGGGCAACCGACCGCGCCCGTCGTCCATTGATTACCGCGCGCCGGGGGATCAAACTCTGCACGACCGTTACCGCCACATTCTATGGTCAGTTGATAACTCACCGTTTCAAATTGCGTTTTCAGTTGCTGCAGAGTAAACACCCGAGCTGTCGCCACGGCCTCGCCGTCAATTTCCAGCTGCCAATTTTCAGGATCGACATTCGACGGCGGGATGCCATTGTTACGCACGAACAATCGACTCGCTGGTGTCACTGTGTCATCGAGCAGATGAGGAGGGCACTCTGCATTGACTGGTCTGTCGTTGAGTATTAACAGGCCGGGGTCCTTGTCCGGAATGGAGAACCCTTCGTCTGCCAGGGCAACTGGCACCAGGCCAGTGGGCAGAAATTTTCCAAAGACAATGTCTGCCCCCAACAATGCAGAGTAGCTACCCAGTGTTGCAAGAAATGATCTTCGCGAACGCTTGTCCACCATATTTTTCCCCATGCTCAATGCTGATCTGCGGGCGTCAAATCTCCAGCGACGATGACACAGCTAAAACTGAGTATCAAGATGACAAGACAGACCACAATGGCCGCAGAATAGCTTGCTGTCTGTGTGACATATCCCGCCAGGCTGGGCACCAGAAAAATCCACAAAACCTGGGCCATGGGAACAAGGACGGCGTTGCGGCCCAGTAGATCACTTTCGGCAATCCAGGCGGTCTGTAGCGGCATTACAAAACTGAACAATAACCTGGCGGCAAAAAGTGTAGCAATCGTGCCACTGCACCAAGCACAACCTGTATCCCCAATACAATGCTGAACTCTCGATCCGGTTTCGGCATCTGCACTAATCCCACATGGGAAAAAGACATCATCAGGCCACTGAAAAGTCCCGCGCATGTACGCAGAACAGCAAGAGTTTCAAAGTTAAAGACCAGCGCACAGGCCACATTGCAAACCATGGTTACTGCAACCACTACAAACAGAACTGGCCGCCCGGCGATGCGATGAATCCAGCTCCCGGCCAACGCAGCAGCGACGGTGCCCGCCGCCATATCAGCCGGTAGCAAAACCCCGGTCTGCAGGTTGTCAAAACCGTAAAACTAAACAAACAACCCTGCCCAGGCGGACAATAAATAAAAAGGCACCAAACCACTGGCGAAAAGGGAGTAGTACAGTATTCGCTGACCAGTGTTCTGGGACGCTGAAGAATCGCCTGATCCTGTCACGTGACTGGACGTCCACGGCTGATATGGTAGTTGATAGAACTGAGGGGATGTCGTGGTTTATGCCAGCGCAAAGGGCGTATTTGTTAAGTCAAAATAGAGGGCTATACCGCGGTAGTTTCCACATGCGGCACCGGCTCATCCGGGCCCTGTCGCGCAGCCACCAAACAACCGATAACGATTAACACAGTGCCAATCAATGTGGACACCGTCAACGGCTCACCGAAAAACAACCACCCCAGTAATGCCGCCCACACAAACGCCGTGTACTCAACGGGAATCAAAATCTTCGCCTCGGCCCGGGCGTAAGCCCAGGACAACAACATGGTAGAGAAGATACTGACAGCGGCCGCGGCTGCGACACCCGGTAGAATGGTCAGTCCTGGGACCACCGCAAACCATGGCGCCACCGCGAGGTACACCAGCAGCATCGCGGAATTCTGAAAAAAAGCGATTTCTGCAGGTTCGGCCACCAATGCCTGCTGACGCTGCAAAATCAGATTGTATGCGTACAAAACGGCTGAAAGGAGTATAGAGGCAACACCCTTTCCAGTTTCGGGCTTGAAATCACCGCTCAGACTACCACTAATTATCACCACAGCTCCCGCCAAGCCCAGCAGGGATGCCGAGACCGCCATCCGTCCCACTTTTTCGCCCAGAATAACCACCGCCAGATACATGGCGATCAGCGGCGCGATAAAGGACAGCCCGATAGCCTCCGCCAGAGGTACCCGCACAAGGCCCCAGAAAAACATAAACGCCATCAACGAAATTACGATACCGCGCCAGATGTGTAGCGCCATTACGCGGCGAACAGGCCAGGACAGGCGCTGGCCAAAAAATAACAAGCCAGCCAGGGCGACGGCGAAAAATCCTCGCCACAGCAGAACATTGTAAGCCCCCATTGACAGAGACAGGCCTTTCATCAACGCATCCATTCCCGCAAACGTGGCGATGCCCAGTATTGCTACCGTGAATGCAACTAATGATGAATCACTCGGTTTCATATTATCCCGCCACTTAACTTTTCCTGCCCGCCAGACCACCGCCTGTCACAATAAGCAGTCAGCCACCCGAAGCTATTAGCCCAAGTGCCCGGATTGTAGCCTGTCCAGGCTTACCATAATATGACTCCTTATTAGGTCAATTGGACGAGAACATGAGCGGCGGTGAATATCAGGAATATGATTCAGATCTAACGTTGGTGCTTGAATCCGTTTGGGGCGAGGGGTTTCTGTCCCCTGGCGGCACTGACGAGGTAGATCGTTTTCTTAACGGAATAAGCCTGAGCGGCAAGAGGGTACTCGACATCGGCAGTGGTCTGGGTGGTGTCGATGTTCACCTGGCAGCACAACATGGCGTGAAGGAAATTATTGGTATAGATGTTGATCCCTACCTGGTAGACAGGAGTACACAGCTCGCCCGTAAACACGGTGTGGAAGATCGTCTTTCTTTCCAGTGTGTGGATCCGGGCCCTCTGCCCTTTGCTGACGACAGCTTCGACCTGGTCATCAGCAAAGATTCCATTATTCATATACCAGACAAAGCCGATCTTGCCCGGGATATATTCAGAGTATTACGATCAGGAGGAGAATTCTCTGCTAGCGATTGGCTGGCCGGATACGACGGAGGCGCGCCTCCAGAAATGCAGGCCTATCTGGAGGCTGAGGGATTGGATTTTGGTCTGGCAACAGCCGCGGTTTACACAGCGGCACTCAAGGCTGCCGGATTTGTCGATACCCGCACCACCGATCGAAATAAATGGTACTGCGAGACCGCACGCCGCGAGCAGGAAGCATTGCAGGGCCACCTCTATGACACCCTTTCACAGGCCTTGGACAAGGCATTTTTCGAGCGCGAAATTTCGGTGTGGCAAACCATGATCGTGGTTCTGGATAAGGGAGATCTACGACCCACACATCTCTATGGTCGCAAGCCTGATTGAAATGACAATAAGCGCCGAGATCAATGATTGGTCAGGCGCACTTCCCGCGGTAGCAGGGCTGCCAGGCCAGCGGCACTGATAAGCAACAGCGACAACCCGTAAAACGCCATCTGGTAGTCGCCGTAGGTATCGTAGATAAAACCTGCGAGCACTGGACCAGCAATACCAAAAGGAAGAAACATCGGCATCTGACTTCCAGTAATGCTACCCATGATTGACGCTTCAAAATAGCAACTGTTCAGATACGCGTGCATGGGTAAAAATGCCCCACTGGCAAAGCCCAATATCAGCATGACAGGCAGTATTCCTGTAGCCGTGTCCATCTGTACCAACATCAGCAAACCACTCGCTAACAGCGCCAGCAGCCCGGCGGCCAACCACTTGGCGTGGTGCCGATACCGATCCGCCAGCAGGGCAACTGATGTCTTGCCGACAATGCCAGCCCCTCCGGACAGCGACACAAAAAACGCTGCCTGACTTGTGGTAAACCCTCGTGCAATAAAATGTGGTGGGTAGCAAATGGCGATCACTATAGCCGCACACAACCCCATCGCAACGCATAAACCAATCAACCAGAAAGTCGGATTTTTCCATGGATTGTATGTGTTGCTGGCATTCGCATTACTGAGTTTGGCAGCGGGCTCAGATGGCACCCCGATCGAGATAATTATCAGTAGCAGCACTAGAATCCCGCCAGCCAGAAATGCCAGTGCTTCGCGCCAGTCATAGTGCTGGAGCAGGCCACCTGTAATCAGCGGCATAAAAATAGTTGCGAAGCTGATTCCCAGTGCCGCGATCGCCAGTGCGCGTGCCTCTCTCCCGGGAAACCGTTTGACCAGCATGGCATTGATCACCACCGGGCCGTACATGGACAAACCAAGGGCAAAGAAAACAAAAGCCACTCCGGCCAACCAGGGCGCTGGCGCCATACTGGTCAGTATCAAGCCCGACATGGCGATAGTCGAACCTGCAAGTAGAATACGGCGCACAGGAAATCGATCTACCATCTTGCCGACAAAGGGCCCAGCCATTCCCGGCACCAGAACCAGAAGTATTGCACCGACGTTAACGACAGCAACGCCTACCCCAAACTCCTTCGCGACGTGAGGGGTGAAAAAACCATAAATGCCAATAAGGCCGGCGCCGAGCCCCAGACAACACAGGCCTGCAATCGCCGGCAACCAAGTGATAAAACCTGTTTGCTGCTGCAAAGTCTGGCTCACGATGTTGTCGACAACTGAAATCGTTCTCGGAGAAAGCGAGCCACACCATCCTCATCGTGATGCCCGATAACGGCAGTGGCTACATTCTTGATCTCTGCACGGGCATTCTCTGGTGCATAGCATTCATCCGCCACGGCAAACATACTCAAATCGTTCTCACTATCTCCGAAACAGATCACCCGGGTCGCTCCCAGCCGCGCCTTGAGGTCCAACAAAGCGGCTCCTTTGCTCGCTTCCGTGTGGTGGATGTCTATCCATCTGTATTGCTCACCTTCCAGCGCTGAACCGGCATAGGCAACAAGATGTGGCTCATCGGCGATCATTGCTTCTACCCTCTGTACCTTCTCGGGTGGCCCAATAGCGCTGATATTGGCAATGGAGACATCTGCGGGAAGCATCGCAACAAGGTGAACATCCACTTCGTTGCTGCCACCGAAGTGTTTTGCCAGATTTGATTCCAGCTCGCTTCTCAGCGGCGTGTGATAAATACCGTGACGGTCAGCGTCATCCACGGTACAAATAAAAGCGGTCAACTCCTGTGACTGCATGGCATCCAGAATATGTTGAACCTCTCCCAGTTCGAGGTAATTCTCCAGCAGGTAGTCGTCAGATCCGGGATCCCACATCATGACGCCATTTTTGAATATCTGAGGATGGGGGAAGTGGCTGTCAAGCAGAAGATCCCGCGCTGTGTGCAACGTTCGCCCGGTTGCAACTGTGTAGGCAATACCGCGATCAGCCAGCATGCGCAGCGTCTCCTCCGTGTAGGGGCTGATTTCCCCACTGCCATTGAGCAGCGTGCCGTCGAGATCAAAAAGAATCAGTTCCATGAAGCTTCGCAGTATTTTTCCACAGTCTACCCGATGATTACGGGTCAGCGGTACATTTACACCCGTTGTCACCTCGAATTGCAATGAGCTGGTACTATAGAATCCAGCAGGGAGCCGGTGCAGCAGACTCCCTTGAAAAATCGCGGATGAATGGAAGGGAGCGCCAGCCGGAATGACTGTCGGTAAAACACCTAAAAAAATAGACCTGCACTGGATCTTGCTGCTCTCCGCCTTTCTGATCAGTGGTGTGGCAGGATTGATCTACGAATCGATCTGGACGCACTACCTGAAGCTCTATCTGGGTCATGCTTCCTACGCTCAAACCCTGGTATTGGCAGTTTTTATGGCTGGCCTGGCACTGGGGTCCTGGATTGCCTCGCGCATCAATCTCAGTGGTAGTGGTCTGCTCAAAGCCTATGCTTATACAGAAATCGTGATCGGCTTGCTCGGGCTGATATTCCATCCCGGGTTTGTTGTTTTCGAGATCTGGTCATTCGACACAGTTATCCCAAAACTGGACAGCGCTGGCAGCGTTTTCCTCTTCAAATGGGGTGCTGCCCTGGGGCTGGTGGCGCCGCAGGCGGTGCTACTGGGCATGACCTTTCCACTCATGGTGGCCGGTATTCTTCGCAGTTTCGATCTGGGCGGTGGTCGCATTATTGCCAGCTTCTACTTTGTGAACAGCCTGGGCGCTTGCATTGGTGTCTGGTTGAGCGGTTTCTGGCTGATATCTCTAGCCGGTTTACCTGGCACACTGGTTACCGCCGCCATGCTCAATCTGCTTGTCGGTCTGGTGGTTTTGATTGTGGCCGGCAGACGCAGCGACAAGACGGAGCCATCAGAAGAAAGTACAGAACCATTAAGCCAACGCGCAGATCAGTATCAGGCCGCCCCTGCTGCACTCTTGATCCTGTGCGCAGCCGGCACCGGATTGGCGTCCTTCATCTATGAAATCAGCTGGATCAGGATGCTGAATCTGGTGCTTGGCACCACCACTCACGCCTTCGAGCTTATGCTGGGCACCTTTATTCTCGGTTTAGCCATCGGCAGTCTGATCATTCGCCGCTATCTGGACCAGTTGCAAAACCCAATCAGGTTGCTCGGCGTGATTCAGATTGTTATGGCGGTAGCAGCTACAGCTACGCTGCTGATTTACAACAACCTGTTTACCAGCATGAGCTGGCTGCTGGGTGGCCTGGCAAAATCAGCCGCAGGTTATTTGCTGTTCAATATTAGCAGCCTGTTGATCTGTGCCATCGTGATGCTACCCGCAACAATTTGTGCCGGCATGACGCTGCCCCTCATCACGCATATCCTGCGACAGGACGAGGGTGGTGAAGCTGTTATTGGCCGGGTCTACGCCATTAACACGCTCGGCGCTATTGCCGGGGTCGTGCTGGTTTCGGCCATTTTGATTCCAATGCTGGGATTGAAGTGGGCGTTGTTTACAGGTGTTTTGGTCGATTTGATATTGGGTCTGGTTTTACTGGCAAGCTCGCAAACAAGCCGTCCCCGGGTTTGGGCCGGCGTTGCTACCGCGGGTCTGGTTGTCTACGCCGGTGTGGTGGTTGAATTCGACCCCCATAGACAATTGTCAGGGGCGTATTTTCGCGGCAATCCCGGCACGGGCAGTAAATCAACTCTCGAGTATTATCGCGACGGGCCGACAGCCAGTGTGGGCGTAAAAAGCTCTTCCAATGGCATCTACACCCTCCTGACCAATGGCAAACCGGACGCGGCACTCAGACACTACGAGCAGGAAGCGGCCGGCGACGAGCCTACTATGGTACTGCTTGGGGCGGTCCCCAGCGCACTGGTCTCGCCACTCAAGAGCGCGGCAATTGTGGGGTTCGGGTCGGGTATTACATCGCAAACCATGCTGCACAATGAAGGACTGCAGCAACTGGACACTATTGAAATAGAACCGCGTATGGTCGACGCGGCAATGATCTACAGAAATCGGGTAGCCAAGGTGTTTGACGATCCACGCAGTAATATCATCGTTGAAGACGCGAAAACTTTTTTCAGCACCGCCGCCAAACGCTATGATCTGATCATCTCCGAACCCTCCAACCCCTGGGTCAGCGGGGTAGCGGGGCTTTTCTCAGCAGAGTATTACCGGAATCTCCGGCGCTATCTACGACCTGGCGGAGTCCTGGCACAGTGGATTCATGTCTACGAATTCAGCGATGAGTTGCTGATCTCTATTCTGCGAGCCATGGACGCTTCGTTTCCACACTATAAGCTATACCAGATAAACGACGGTGACATCATGGTCCTGGCTTCAGATCGCCCCCTGCAAAAACCAGGTCCCGAAATATTCCAGATCGCTGACATGCAGTCGGAACTGGGGCGGATCAACGTGTTTACGCCCACCGAACTTAACATCCGATACGCCGGCGGCGATAAACTGCTGAGGCCCTGGTTATCGATTCAACAGGTGCCGGTAAACTCCGACTATTTCCCGCTGGTGGACTTGAATGCAGTACGTGCGCGATATCTGGGAAAAAATGCCTCTCTGACTTTGGGCTTACGTGAAGCGACTATGATACTTGACCCTCAGGGTCTGGCGGATCAGCTGTCGGGGATAAACAGCGACTCCACTTTGAGCACGATTCGATACGCCCGGGAAATGGACAGCGCACGTCAATATCTAGCAGGTGCGCAGGCTCCCTTTCAAAAGTCCGAACGTGAAGCTGTGTCCGCTTTGATGCGAATAAAAACAACATTGGACCGTTGTCTTAGCGGGGAGGATTGGCGTGAATTTTACGAAGACTCTATCGCCGTGTCCCACCAGATGTTGCTGTACGGTTCACCAACCGTTTTCTCCGAATTCTGGAGTGATGCTATTGACGGTAGATGCTGGGAAAGCTTTCCAATCCAAATGCAAGCCTGGCTAAGATTTGTTGAAGCCATCATGAAGTGGGATGACGAGCAGATTGCTCTATTGGGCCGAGATTATCTGGAGGATGCCGGCATTGCCAGAAACCTCGTACTGTTCTCACTTTTTGCTGCGGACATCAGACAAGAAAAATTCGAGAATGCATTGGAGTTGCTCAGGAAAACTGACCTGAAAGGGGTTGGACTTCATGTTCAATTGCTGGCGACGTACATAGACAGTCGCTCGGCTGCAGATCAATACACAGCAGAAAATGAAAGATAGCGCCAAGACGTGCTCTGCGGTTTTGCTGCCGCCAGTGTCTCGGCTTCGCGCAAAACATAGCCGAAAGATGTCAAAAGGTGACTCAGTTCGCTTTTATCACCCCCATCTCTTCGATACAGTAATCCGACTGGCTGGCCGAGCCAGGGCTCCTGACTGATTGAGGATCTGAACCATGTTATCGGAGACTATGTATTGACCACAGCGGGTATCACAAAATCTGACTTTGGCCCCGAAGAGGCGACCGCGGCGGCGAAACCAACCAATTACTATATGGTTTCCGCCTGGTATGACGCCATCTTATTCATCGGCTCGCCCCTGCTGGCGCTGTTGCTGGCCCTGGCCTTGAATGAGCGTGCTGATTCAGTGGCTACCACCAAGGTCTTTGGGACCGTTGACGCCGCGGTGGGTGTGTTTATCGCCGTCTGGACCTTTGCTCACCTGTTTGCGGTTTTTTTCCGCAGCCATGGCAATCCTGAGATTTTTTCACGATTCCCGCTCCGATTTACCGTGATTCCCGGGCTGGTGTTTCTCGGACTCTATTCATCGCAGTGGCTGATGATCAGTGGATTGGTGTTGGCGGCATTTTGGGACGTCTATCACACCGCCATGCAAAATTTCGGTTTCTGCAGAATCTACGATTCCAGACGAGGCAGCGTGTCGGTGCGAGCACGCCGGCTGGACATCGGTTTGAATCAACTGCTCTATGTGGGGCCCATTGTCGGCGGACTTAGCTGGGCAGATACCGTCGGCATACTGGACAACTACTACCAGGTAAACTGGAACGGCGGAGAAGAGCTGGCCAACCAGCTAGTGTATTTCCAACCGCAACTAACCACGGTGTTCATTAGCGGAGGTAGTATCTACCTCATCTACTACCTGTACTCCTATTGGCAATTGAGTCAGCAGGGATACGTGGTGTCACGTCAAAAAATACTGCTGTTGACCTCTGTGGGGATAAGCTCGGTGTGGGCGTGGGGATTTCTTCATCCCTTCTACGCCTTTTTCGTCGCCAATTTCTACCATGGTCTACAATATTTTGCGATCGTCTGGGCGGTAGAAAAAAATTCGATGCAAAGCCTGTTCAGAGTGACCCAGGGACCCCGTGCCCGACTTTTCTGTTTCTTGTTTTTCGTACTGATACTGACGGTAACGGGCGAATTGTACAGAACGTACGGCACCTTCTCCGTACAATGGGGATTCGCTCTCTTTACCACCGTATCGCTGATGCATTTCTGGTACGACAGCTTTGTATGGGCGGCGAGGGAAGTAAGAGCCAGCTAAATAGTCAGTTCCAATAGAGAGTTAGCGGATAAATCTGGGGCGCGCCCAATTAGGACTGGCATAGACGACGTCGCCAGACTCATGTATCTCATTGGCCAATCTTAGCCCTTCCCGTCCCGGCGCCGTGGCAATCATCCAGATGTGATTCCCGATCACCGCGTGAAATTCATCAAAGCCGCCGGCACGCATCCAGTTTGTTATCTGATCAACCGACCAGTGGTCCGCAAATTTTACAATGACCCCTCCAGGCATAGTCATTTTCATACCGCTATCCGAATAGACCTCCAGCGGCTGTGGAGTGCCTGACGCCGCTGACGCCCTTGATGCGTGTTCAACTATCGACATGGCACCGTCACTTCGTTGTACCACCCTGAAATTATCCAGGCGCTGAATACCCCGACGTCGTCCACCATCGTACCAATACAAGTCTGCCGATGATGCCAGTTCGCGTTCGGCTCGACCCCGGGTTTCATCGGCCAGGCCTGTAACCGGCTCACCGCAAATCAGTAGCAGAACGAGAAAAGATAACGGTAATCGCTTTGGAGTTCTCATACGTCAGTGCCCCGAAATAGTCAGTTCGAGTGAATTCCAGGTCCCCGTGTTCTGGGGCCATTGATCACGAACTGTTACGCGCCAGGTACCGTCGGCGGGTTCACCCAAATGTTTGACCGACCGGAAGGTAAAATCGAGTCCGGGTGTGGTATCCCGTGGTGGGTTGTCGAAATCAAGATGGAGCACCATCGCGCTCTCTGCAGCGGTCTCGACGTGGGTTAGCAGTACTTCCAATTCACCGCGAGCGGCATGATCAGAGCTTATTTGCAGAGACACGAACTCGATATAGTCCACACCCCCGGTAACCATCACCTCTGCCACCAGCCCCGTCTCGTCGTCATCCGGAATGGCTCTTTCAACTGTCAGCGGATGGGTGGTAGTTTTCAGCTCGCCAAAATTCCGCCAGCTTCGCGCCGCTGCGACGGCGGCCGCGGCGTCAACCGCACCAAAGCCATAAAAGTGATTGAAGTGCAATCCAGCACCATTGTCGAACCAGTCAAAGTTCTCCGGGTCTGTCTTGCGCGCCGTAGTAGCCAGAATTGCCCTCACATCCCGCCACCCCAAATTGCCGTTTGCCTGCAGCATCAATGCCACGACCCCGGACACCATGGGGGTGGCCGCCGAGGTGCCATTCATACAACGGGTGTAGTTCTGATTACTCTCGTCCGGGTATACGTCATCCGGCGGGTCTCCCGCCAGGTCAGGCGGGTTGTAGCCAAACGTTCCGGTTACGTCTGTCGTGGTAATGGTATGCGTGTCGCAATACTCTCCGGCCGGGGCACTGATCAACACATTTGCACCGGCTTCCGAATAGCTGACAGATTTCCCTTTGTCATCCAGCGCGCCCACAGCAATAACACCGGGATATGAGGCATAGGCATCGGTTCCACTATAGTCCGCCGGAAAACCGTTACCTGCGGCCCACAGATATATTTTGCCAAGCCCGCCACGCCCCTGCGTCAGTCCAAAAAGAATGGCATCAATCCAGACCTGTGGCGCATCCCAATAGGTACCCAGGCCATCCTCAGGTCCCCAGCTGTTATTGCTGATATCTTCCTGACCATTGGCCATCGCGGTAGCCTCCTGCTCAGCCGTTGCCGTACCCACTGCCAACAGGTTATATCCCACCAAACCAGTGCGCGGCGCTACCCCTACAACGCCAACATCGTTAAAGCCGACAGCCCCGATGATCCCAGCCACAGCCGTACCGTGTCTGTCGCGCGTGACCGTTGGCGAGGGATCGCCATTGTCTGCCAGATAGTTAAAGCTGCCACCAGGGACTACATTGGCCGCGAGGTCTTCGTGGGTAATATCCAGACCATCGTCCACTACCGCGACAGTGACGCCCTCGCCGCGACAGCTATCCAGCACCCCGCAGCCCGCCCAGACCGGGAAGACGTTGAGATCTTCTCCCACCACACCTGTCCCGTCATTTCCAGACTGACCCGTATTGTTAAGATGCCACTGCTGCCCAAGTAGCGGATCCTCACCCACAGCCGCGTACACCCGATCCGCGACGCTGCTGGTATTGCCATTACCATCAGTGACGGTCAGCGTCTGGGAATAGGTGCCGGCCGCCGCATACTGGTGACTGACAACCATGCCCTCCCCCTGATTGCCGTCTCCAAAATCCCAGTCGTAAGCCACAATGTCGCTGTCGGGATCGCTGGAGGAGGATGCATCAGATGTGACGGTTAGCGGTACCGATGAAAAATCTGCCGTTGCGGTAAAGGCCGCTGTTGGGCCATCGGCGTTTTGTACAAATACCGCCGTAAGGGTCGGAATTGGCACGCCTATATCCGAATCCCAATAGGCGACCCAAACCCCGGGAACATCAAATCGACAATCAGGTGCCAGGGTGAGATGACCACAGGAACCCTCCCACTTTTCAAACTGCCAACCGGGTCGGGGTACGGCCTGGTAGTTTACAAAATAGTCGCCCTGAACATCATTGTCCGTACAGCTGGTATGCCCACTGCGAAACTGTTCCAGGGTGCAGCCGTAGGCGCTGCCGCTATCGACGATATCGCCTTCACCGCGAATCGCGAGAGGATGTTTGCAAGCCTGAACGGCCAGCAGCAGAAGTAAAGCAAAGAGAACTCGGCTCAAGGTGGACAGAATCCCGTGACGCACAGATATTCCGGGTAGTCTAAATCTTATGAAGAATAGTCACCACTTTCCGACATACCCGCCTCAAGCAGGGTACCCGGATGGTGCTGACTTTGCTGCTCAGCGCCGATTGGAGCGCCTGGCAGACGCCGTTTTCGACATGGCTTTGCGATGTGAAACTGCTGTTTTGCGGGTTTCCCGACCTGCCGCCCTTGCAGACCTGACGGCATCTCGCCGCTGCGGTTTCGATGCAGCCGGTGCAGAAACCGCCCTCGCAGGAGCAACGCGCGCCACTGTAGTGGCAGCGGAATTCCGAACCCTCTGTGATGTTGCCGGCGCAACAACGCGGCTGGGACGCGGCTTGCTCATTGCGCGGCTGTCACTGGAACGGGATCGATCGGCATTTCTTGCCGGCTGCACCCGTAATGCTGATGCTGGCTTACTCACCACCCTGCTGGAACGCGCCACGGATTTTGCACTACTGGTAGCAGCCGTTCTTGGATCGCGGTGCTGCTTCGTTTTATCGCTGCGGTATTTTGTTTTGACCACAGCCTGTTGCTGACCACCAACGCTGCGCTGTCGAAAGGACGCGGCATTCACCGAGCTGTGTTGTTTTGGGCGAATAGTCTGGGCCACCCGGGCCGGTGCGCCACGATCTGGAACACCCTTGGCTCTACTGGATTCACGGGCCGCCACGGTATGCACGGGACGATTCCCCGCCCGTTTCCCCGCTCGCCACTGATCGCCATCGCGGCGCCGCTCAGACTTGTAATTGTCACCCTTGTGTGACGATGATGGATGACGATGTTTAGCACGTTTTTTACTCTCACGGTATGCGTGGGACGCATAGCGATTGCGGTAGTGATTCAGCGAGTGGTGGCGATAGCGATAGGTGTTGTAAACCCTGTTATGGTAGGGGTGACTGTAATAGCTGTGATGATGAACGCTGAGATGATCGGACCACCATCCAATGCTGAATGCCGTGGTTACGCCCCAGAAATACCCATGCCGAAAATGGTGGTCCATCGCATAGGGATAGTAGTACACCGGATAGGCTACAGGGTGGTAGTGATAAACCGGTGTCTCAGCGTAGACAATCACTCGCTCAGGTTCGTAATACGGTACATATATCACCTTTTCGTCGACTGGTTTGATGGTGACACTGCCCTCCTCCCGCGCAACGACCTGACGGTCATCACTCACCAGATTGCCTGCCGCATACGCTTTGTCCCGAAACGATTCAATAGCGGCAATCACGCTGGCTTCACCCGCGATGACGGCCTCCCCCAATCGCCAGGTCCAATCTATATCCTCACTCATCATGGCCAGCACTTCAGGGTAGTTGAGCAGAGCAATTATAGAGTCATCCCAGCCCTCATCCGGGCTTAAAGAACCATCTTCCTCGTGGCGTTTTAAATAGCGGTCAGCCTGCACCACCTGCAGAGGATAAGTACTGGCAGGCAGTACGATGGCCAGCAGGGTATCAGGGTAAAGCGCCACCGGTCCCACCAGGCCTTCCAGGTCAACCAGGCTACCTTCGCTTTCAATATGCCCTTTCGACGCGGGCTGGTGGGCCGCAGATAAAGAATCCGTTTTCTCAGCATGGACCACTGCAGCGTGGTCTGTGTTTGTGTGCGATGCAAGGGGTGACGTGGCTACAAGTAAGGTGCTTAATGCTAGCGCGGAACCGATCTTCGATGGAGATAACTCTAGATTCCGTAGTACTAGTGTGATGCTCACAACAGCCGCTCCTTTAGCAGTATTGACCCGAGATTACAGGACTGAAACTGAACGGCCGCTTAACCGATGGAAATTTCTTGTCGCCAAGTGAGAATGAGGTGCCGCGGGCACAGCCACTCTTACCCGTCAGCGGGCTCTCACTCAGCTGCGCCGACCTTCGCATTTCGACTTCGAATCATCGACGACCAATCGCGAAAGGGGCCCACCGTGTTCTGCCAGAAGCTGCGATACTGATCCTGAGTCTCGGGACCTATGCCCCAGGGTGTGTATTCATCCTTCTCGGGAATATAGAGCGTACCGAACATGCGGTCCCAGATGCTGGTGATTGCCGCCATATTGGTGTCCCAGTGCTGGGGTAGGTAACTGTGGTGTATATGGTGCATCGCCGGACTCTGCAGCCACTCACTCAACCATCGCGGATAATGAAACTGCACATGGTAATGTCTAAAGGATCCGTTGAAGCCAAACAACAAGGCAAAAAAGCCGACATTGAATAATGTGGCCTGGGTCATCCCGGCACCGAAAAAGAATCCGAATATGCCGCCGGCAACGCCGTAACTCAGCGCAGCACCGGTTGCCCATATCGGGCCGGCGATAAAATGCTCCCTGGAACGAGTCAGAGGAGTCAATACCTCGGCGGAGTGATGTACCTTGTGGATAACCCACAGCGCCGGCACCTTGTGCATGGTGTAATGAATGCCGTAAAACACAAAGTCGTAACACAGAAGAGTTACCAGACTGTAGAGTAACATCCAGCCGTAATTCACTTGCAGCAACTGGATGTCACCCAGTACGCCCCCGAGGCCACCCATAACCGCAGACTCTACCGCCGGTCCCACCGTCGCCAACAGCCCAACTGCCCAAATGGGTCGTAACATACGTTCCAATACCCACAACCCTATATCCACCCGGGCCGAGACGTGGGAATAAATATCTTTTGGCAGTAGAAATTGCAGCAAACCGGCTGCGCGCTCCCGACCATCGGCGCCCTTGGCACCGTGTCCACCCCTCACCAGCCATATGATAGTCGCCAGGCACACCGTCACCGACAATGTCGGCCACTGCAGATCACGGGGGATATTCTCGAGGACAACCGGCCACACCGCATCCGTCATCGCATTGAGGATATCATTAAGGGGGCCAACCGCGGACGGGGGTTCAGCCATTGTGTTTTCCGGGGTCATCGCAGCGGTTTCAGCCATTGTCAGCGGTTCACAGGTGAGTCAATTAATCAGCAACAGCGAGCCACAGTCAAGGCCCCTCAGGGGTTGAGCCCGACTTCCAACCCAGTTCGGCCGATGGCGACCCTAAACTAAATATAATCATTAATAATCAATAATTTATATGGATAACAGCCAATTTTCGCAACCCTTGCCACGAATATACTTTTTCCACTTATGTGATCCATTTCCTTTACCCACGGCGGCGCGATGTTTACTCTTCCAACCAGTGGAAATACCCGGCGGGGAAACGCGCTCGAATGACGAGCGCTTGCACGTCGATCACCCAAAAGAGAATGGATTGATGCGTTTATTGTATGGAGTGCTCCTGCTGCTGGCTCTGCAGGCATGTAAACACCCTCTGGCGATTGTCGGTGAGGGGGATATCGTAGATCTGAATGGCAGCGATTTTGGCTGCACGCTGGAACAATTCGAGGCCAACGATGTTGCCTGTACGGAAAACGAGGTGACGGGCGACTATTTCGTAAACTATCAGGCCGTACCGAGACCGGGTTGGCGCTTTGTCCGCTGGGATGGCCCCTGCGGTCACCTGAGTGAGGACAATAATTGCCGCTTTGATGTCGCGTCACTCTGGGTGGTGTTTTGGGACAGAGACTACGGCGAGTTTCCGATTCCTGCTAGCACCGCCGTGTTCGAGGCTTTTGATGGGGAAACGGATTACAACGGCGCGGGCAGCTTCAGTGAAAGTGGCAATGCCATCTACGCGGGCGACGCAGCTTTTTCGGTACCGCCTAACGGTGTACTGGACTCCATACAACTCAGCGCCGCAGAAACAAGTACTCCAATAACATTGCCCAGCGGCCTCAGGCAAGTTGGCGACGTCTTCACCGTGGACATAAGCGAAGCTGATCAGGAACGCTTGAACGCCCCCTACAGCACCACCCTGACCTATGCCGACGCCGACGTTATAGAGGAGGATGATCTGCTACCGCTGCTCTATACAGATTCCGGCTTGGAGCCGGTGACGGTTACTGCCTACGATACCACCCTCAACACTATTACCTTTGAATCAAGACGTGCCGCCACCATCGTGCTGGCGGAAATCACCAGCACGATACCATCGAGTTACGACACCGGCTTTGTACCCTTCCTGAACAGTTTCGACATCGATAGTTCCGGGGGATTCTATGCGCCAGGGGGAAACGCCTTCGGCATGGCGGGATATGCAGCGTGGCACTTCGATAATCAAACAGCTTCACTGGATGGCAGGTTCAGCGCGGATGTGTCCGAGAAAATCGCCACCCGGGTGCAACTTGCTCAGGGCCAATCATGGGGCAGGGATGAATGGCGCCGTGCACAGAATCTGGACAATGATCGTCTGGGACGTTTAATTAAAGCCTATTTGTACTACACGAATGAACCATTGGTATTGCTGTTGAAAGAAAACGATTCGGCCACCCATGCTGCCGTGGTCTATGCATACACATCAAACAGGCTGTGGTTTTACGATGTCGGTTTCAATGGTCAAACTAAAGCACTCACCCTCATTGGGTCCAATTTTGGTTTCTATCAGTCTTTCGATAGTTACGGGTATACGGCTGTAACTAACTTCGGCCGTGACGAGGATTTCCTGCAGCTGACTCAGGAAGCCCTCAACGAATTCGGGGACTCCGGCGATTTGCGGATATTCTCTCCCTCCAATGGCGAACTGGTATCCAGCCGCACAAAATCACTGTCGGGTTTTCTGAGTGGTGATTTGTCTTCAGTCAATAAGCTACATGTTGCGGTCGGCGGATTTACCCGAGCTGTGCCTGTAAGCAGCGGTAGTTTCAGGGATGAAATAGAAATCCCGACCGGAGAGACCACGCTGGTTCACCTGGGCCGCACCAGTACTGACACGCCATCAAACTGGTACCCAGGTTCAAATATCGATGTGAGACATATTCGTGGCGTCGCATCCGACACCAATCTCACTGTCACTCTGGTTTGGGATCAGGCAGACATTGACGTGGATCTGTACGTCACCGACCCGGACGGAGAGACGCTTTCAGGCGCCAATCCGGAAACCAGTGCCGGAATGACCCTGGCCAGAGAGGACAATGATGGTTACGGGCCTGAGTACGCGGTGTTGGCGGATGCCGCCCTCAGCGGTGACTATCAAGTACGCGTCCACTACCGATCCAATGAGGGTACGAGCCTGCCAGCCAGTGGGCGCGTGAATATTGTCATCAAGCAGGGAGCGGGTAACCAGGTAGCCAAAACCATACCCTTCTCGATTCCCACCTCCAACGCAGCGTCGACGGGCGCGACGGGGACCGGGGCAGCCTGGGCTGATATCGCCACCGTGAATGTGGATGAGGGTACGATAGACTGATGTTACGGCCGCGCCAGGCGGCCGAGCTCTACCGAGCCAACTCCAGTATTTGTCGTAACTGCTCTATGTGCACCGGGTGGCGAGAGAGATAGTCATCGAGCAATCTAGCCGCCTTATGCTTCTCCCCGGCCAGCACCAGGTAAAACGCTTTGAGTTGCACCGTCTCGGGGCGATTTGGTGCAATCAGTTCCAACTTTTTCAACCGGTCTTCACTTGGACTGAGCAAAGTAATGTTGATTGCGCTTACGCGCTGCACAGCAACTATTGCCAATGCGATACGCTTCCAGTCAGGCAGTTCCTGAGACAAATTGATGGCAGACAGTTTCGTCAGGATCGATTTGGCTCGTCGTTGCTGCGTGCGATCAAGCTGAACAAATTGCTCGCCATAACTCTGTAAAACCACTCCCT
>CALJGI010000005.1 GCA_938074045.1 uncultured Halieaceae bacterium | reverse complement strand
TGTGTTACGGCGGATATCCTTGACCGTCTTTTCGGTGTTTGACATGCTCATGATGATACTCCTGTACTTCAGTTTAAAAGTAGCAGAAGTCTCTCTTAGCGAATCAGGTCATTTGGTACCATCGTGGCTGACGGGACACAGACGATACGTAACACAGCCCTGTTTCTCTGTCTCTTACCCCTGGCAGCAACCGCACAAGTGGTGCAGGACCGGCCAGACCTTCCGGCCCTCGACAATCCTGGTTACCTGCCCCCGGCGGCGCGAGCTGATGAGAATTTTGAATTGCCACCGGTACCCGCGGAACCTGCGACCAGGGTCCAGAGCGGTGCCGCTGTTCCGGTTTCGCGCGTGGTGTTCAGTGGTAACAACGCCATCGACGATGAAGAGTTGCTGGCGGTGGCCAGTCCCTACATGGGGCAAACCATGGATGCCGCCGCGATGGAACTGCTGCGTCAGGCCTTGACCCGCTACTATATCGACAAGGGCTATATCAATTCCGGTGCCCTGTTCGGCGAACCCGCCTATAGCGATGAGACTCTGCGTTTCAATATTGTCGAAGGTCGCCTGACTGAGATTCGTACCCGTGGTACCGGCAGGCTGAACGAAAATTATCTCGCCGCGCGCATGATGGTTGACGAGGACGCCGCATTCAACATGCAAGAGTTCAGGGAGCGGTTCCAACTGTTCCTGGATGACCCCCTCTTCGACAAGCTAAATGCCCGGCTGTTGCCAGGCTCCGCTCCCGGTGAGGCGATTCTCGATCTCGAGGTGGATCGGGCCAGGGCTTATCAGCTGACGGCTTTTTCCCACAACTCGAGGTCTCCTTCGATCGGGTCAGAGGTACTGGGGTTATCTGGATGGGTGCGCAACCTGACTGGGCGTGGTGACGTGCTGCGTATCAGCGCCGAGAGCGCCGATGATGACAACTCCATCAACAGCCAGAGTATCAGCTGGCGTCTTCCCCTAAGCTTCTCCGGTCTCGATCTGAACATGAGTTGGGAAAAGGGCGATTCCATGTTGGTCGAAGAGCCGCTCGACGTTTTGGACATAGAAAGCGAGTTGGAGACACGTCAGGTCGGGCTGGCCTATACCATCACAGAGAATCTGGCCCAGCGCATCCGGGTAGGTGTAGATTATGTCGAAAAGGAAAACAGCACCCTGTTGCTGGGCGAGCCTTTCTCATTTGTGCCCAATGAGCCTACCGGTGAAACGGAAACCGATTCGATACGTTTCTGGCAGGAATACTCACACCGCACCGTGTCCCAGGTGATTGCGGTTAGATCAACATTCGTCCAGACCGACACCAACCTGGAGGACCCTCCCCCACAGCTGGATCCCGACGCATTCCGGGTGCAGGATCCGGACTACGCCTACTGGCTGGGCCAGGTTCACTACGCCCGCCAAATCGGCGAACGCGGTATGCAATTGGTGGTACGAGGAACCGTACAGATCAGTGACGACCGCCTATTGTCCCTTGATGGCTTATCCATTGGCGGTAATTCCAGTGTTCGCGGCTTCCGCGAAAATCAGCTTATTCGCGACGCAGGCTACGTGATAAATACCGAGTTCGTTTATCCGATGTGGCAAGCGGGAAGCGGTCGCGGCGCATTGACGCTGGTGCCCTTTATTGACTATGGCCGCGGCAAGAACAAAGGGCGCAGCAACGACGATCTGACCTCCGCCGGTGTCGCTCTTCGCTACCGTTTAGGTGGTCTAAGCGTAGACCTCACCTTTGCAGAACAAATCAATCCCCCGGATGAGATCGATGATTTGTCAGGTGATCTACAGGATGACGGCATCCACTTTCGGGTGAGTTACGACCTGTTTTGAGGCAGGTCCTGATCTTCCTAGCGGGTAAAAGCCTCAAGCTCACGACACTGCTCGTGAGACTGACAGTACAGCAAACCCCGGCCAGCCATGTTACGGGCCAATTCTGAGTCACCCCGCTGCTGATAAATTTCTGCCAGGGCCAGATAAATTTCGGCGTTGTCGGCGGTGATGCGCAACGCCCGCTCCAGGCCGGCCACTGCAGCGCCACTGCGACCTGCTCTCATGTCGGTTCGCGCCGCCAGCAAAAGCTCCGCTACTGCATCTGTGCCTGCATCGTCAGGTCGGTAAACGGACGTATTCTGATCTGGCGTTTTCGTGCTGTCGGTTTCCGGTTGCTCGGCTGTCGGCCAGGACACTGGAGAGGGCCGGTAGGTGGGTTGCTCTGCACACCCCGCCATCAGCATCGCCGCTATTAACGCAGGCCAAACACCTGTGCAACTCGTCATTTTTCTCACCATGAAAACAAATCCTTGAACCATTCACGCAGTGTATCGGCACGATCGCGTTCCGCACAATCCGCCTTTCTGTGCGGCGCACTACCTTCAATAAATGGAATAAGGCGTGCACCCTCGCAATCTTCTGCACTGAGCCGACCACTCTGGCTGTCAATCCATTCATGGGTTACATCCGCTGGCACCCGATAAGCCAGCGGTCTCTGGCTGGCCGCCGCCATAAAGTCAGACCAGACCCTGAGCGCTCCGCTGCTCCCGGTCAAACCAGTGGGACCATTGTCATCCCGGCCAATCCACGTGACGGCCAACAAGTCGCCACTGAAGCCCGCAAACCAGGAATCACGCAGGTCATTGGTAGTACCGGTCTTTCCGGCGACAGAAAACTTTTGTGGAAGCACCTGATAGGCTGCACGACCAGTGCCTTCACGCATAACTTCCTGCATCGCGTAATGTAATAAGTGCATGGCTTCCACCGACACGGCCCGGTCATAGCGAAGAGGATAGCGACTCAACAACTGCCCCTCCGAGTTGACCACATCCCGAATAGACCTAAGTGGCAGTCGGTAACCACCGGCGGCAATGGTTTGATACATGGCGGTCACATCAACCGTCGACAGGCCAGCGCTACCCAGTAACAAGGCGGGCACCTCGGGTAGCGGTCTCTCAACACCGAGCCGGCGCAATACATCTATCACCGCTGGTAAACCAAGCTCCATCCCCAGGCGAGCCGTAGCCTGGTTGTGTGATTGAGCCAGGGCGCCGTGCAACAAGACGGTGCCGTGTGATTTTCTATCGAAGTTGCGCGGCTGCCAATCGCGGCCATTGCCATCGTCCACGGTGAAAGGATCGTCGCTGACCGGGGATGCCAATGAGTATGTTTCGGGCTGTTCCAGCGCCGCCAGATATACCGCCGGCTTGAACAACGAACCCACCGGCCGCACCGCATCCAGAGCGCGATTGAATCCCGCATAGTTGACCTGACGGCCACCGATAATGGCTTTGACTTCACCGGAGTCCACCGCGGATACCACCATGGCGGTCTGTAGCTTTTCATCTGGATCCAGGCGCGATAACACCCGGCCAACACTTTCCGTCGCCCGTTGCTGCACCACCGGATCAAGGGTGGTAAATATTCTCAGCCCCATGGTTGAGAGGTCTTCCTCACGATATTCGAGTCGGAGCTGTCGGCGCACCAAATCAACAAACGCCGGATACACATTGGATTTTTGAGTGCTGCTCTTTAGACCCAGCGGCATAGCACTGGCCACCGCCTTTTCTTCCGCGCTAATGACCCCCTGTTGCTCCATAACACCCAATACAAGATTGCGACGGGTCCTGGCGTTGTCGGGGTTACGCCGAGGGTTGTAGAGTGACGGACCTTTCACCATACCTATCAGCAGGGCTTGTTGATGGATGCCTATCTCAGAGATAGGACGATCAAAATAGTGCTGACTGGCGAGGCCAAAGCCGTGTATTGCCCGCGGGCCCTCCTGTCCGAGATACACTTCGTTGAGATAGGCCTGGAGAATTTCATCCTTGGAAAAATGAAACTCCAGCAGCACTGACATCAGGGCTTCTGTCGCTTTGCGAATCAGCGTCTTGGCGCGGGTAAGGTAGTAATTCTTGATCAGCTGCTGGGTCAGCGTGCTGCCACCCTGCACCATGGCACCCTGTTGCACGTTGACCATAAACGCGCGGGCAATACCGGTTAGCGAGATACCAAAGTGCTGATAAAATTTCTGGTCCTCCACCGCCACCAGTCCATTCAGCAAACTGGGAGGTACCTGATCGAGCCGAATCAGTAATCGATCCTCACCGTGCCGGGGATAAATGCCGCCAATCTGCGCTGGCTCAAGCCGCACCAGATCAGTATGACTGCGAGTGGACCCCTCAACGCTGCTGAGTCCATCAACGCGCGCTCCATCGATATTGAAGGACACCCGACGCGGGGGTTCCGTGCCATCACTGAACAAAAATCCTCGAGCAAAGATTTCGACATCGCCCCGATAAACCGAGTACTCACCGCTATCGCGAACTCGCTTTACCTTGCGGTAACCCAGAACATCCATTTCGACCTGCAGATCATCTTGACTGAGGCGCTTACCGGAGTACAACTCCAGCGGTCTGGCATAAACCTGGGCAGGAAGTGACCAACGTTTGCGCTCGAAAGTAGACCGAATAGTGCCGTCCAGATACACAAGTATCAGGGCAAACAACACCGCCCCGACCAGGGACAATTTCAGCAAAAAGACGGCAAACGCTCTCATGCGCGCCAGTGTACCGCATGGCGCGGTTGCACCCCACGGCCAATGCCCTTTTCTTTCCGCGGCGCTACCCTGATAATGAGCGCCGTTTTTTTATTGGCAAAAAGGCTCGAAAATTCAATGCGCAAATATCACGTCTATGGGATCGGGAATGCACTGGTCGACACCGAAATTGAAGTCACCGACCATGAACTGGTGGCTATGGGCGTAGAAAAAAGCCTCATGACTCTGGTCGATGAGCCCCGTCAGAATGAGTTGCTGGCACATCTGTCCAACCACCTGGTCGCCGCCAGCCGCGCCAGCGGAGGGAGTGGTGCCAACAGCATTATTGCTGCCAGCAATTTTGGCGCAGATGCATTTTACTCCTGCAAGGTGGCCACCGATGACAACGGCGACTTCTACCTGCACGACATGACTGAAGCCGGTGTAGACACAAATTTTTCCAGCGCAGCCGAACGGGAAGAAGGCACCACCGGGCGCTGCCTGGTTTTGATAAGCCCTGATGCCGAGCGATCGATGAACTCCTACCTGGGGATCAGCGAATCTTTATCAGTGGATCAACTCAATCCGGACGCTATCGCTGCATCCGAGTACGTGTACCTGGAGGGTTATCTGGTTACCTCTACCACCGGACGTGCCGCCGCCATAAAAACCCGGGAAATTGCGGAACAGTACGGCGTGAAAACAGCAATGAGTTTTTCCGATCCGGGGATGGTGGAGTTTTTCCGCGACGGCTTGAAGGACATGCTCGGCACGCAAATCGATTTACTTTTCTGCAATGAAACCGAGGCAAAGACCTGGGCCGAGACCGAGAGTATCGATACCGCCGTGACGGAACTGAGACGGGTGTCCAGAACCTTTGCCATCACACTGGGTTCAGAGGGATCACTGGTGTATGACGGCGCGGAGCTGCACCGCATAGAACCACACCGGGTAACGGCCATCGATACGAACGG
This sequence comes from uncultured Halieaceae bacterium, assembly GCA_938074045.1. Lineage (GTDB taxonomy): Bacteria > Pseudomonadota > Gammaproteobacteria > Pseudomonadales > Halieaceae > CALJGI01. The sequence goes on along the minus strand of CALJGI010000005.1, from coordinate 60,269 downwards.
TGCGGGCGATATGTACGCCGGCGCTTTCCTGTATGCCATTACGCACGGCTACAGCTATGCACAGGCGGGAGAGCTCGCCAGCGTTGCCTCAGCCCAGGTGGTGGCCCAATATGGCCCACGGTTAGCAGCCCGGCAGCATGTCGGTCTTCTGCAGGCGTTTCAGAACCAGCTATAGAAGCCGAATTTGCTGACCCGCGATATCCGCAAAGCTGGCATCCAGAAAATGCAGGATGCCGTCAGCCACAGGGGTTAGTTGTGCGTCAATGTAGTGTTGATAGTCCAGGGCGGCTATGGGCTGCTCGGCGGGCTCGGCACCGGCTGTAGTAATGACGTAGCTGATCCAGTCACCCCGCCGCGGTACTTCCAGGCCGCGCTCACGCGCCAACCGGGCTGCCTGCACATGGGGTGGTAAATTGCGCTGGTAATCATCGAGTTTGCGCCGCAGCCGCTTGCGGTACACCAGTTTATTGTCGACTCGTCCCGCTCTCAATTCATCCGCCACCCATTTCACGTACTCGGCGTACGGCTCATCGAAAAAAACCCGTCGATACAGTTCCACCTGGAATTCCCGGGCCAGCGTGGTCCAGTCGGTGCGCACATTTTCCAGCCCCTTGAAAACCAACTCGGGTAAACCATTTCGTTCGACAACACCGGCATAGCGCTTTTTACTTCCCTCCTCTGATCCCCGCAGAGTGGGCATCAAGAACCGCTGATAATGCGTTTCAAACTCCAGTTCCAACACACTGTCGAGTGCAAACTCGCGTTGCAATTCGCCCCGCCACCACTGATTCAATTCCTCGGCTAACTCGGTTCCAGTCTTTAATGCCTCAGCATCATTATTGGCTTGTTCGACCCAGACAAAAACCGAATCGGTATCGCCGTAAATAACCGAAAGACCCCTCGCTTCTATCTGGTCGCGGGTTTTGAGCAAAATCTGGTGACCACGCCGGGTGATGGAACTCGCCAGTCGAGTATCGAAAAAACGACACCCCGGTGTACCTAGCACCCCGTAAAATGAGTTCATAATAATTTTGATAGCCTGGCTGGAGGCATGGTCACCCGCTTTTCGCGCCACATCGCGTCGACCCCACAATTCCTCAATGATAGCTGGCAGTATATGCCCCTCCCGGGGGAAAGCCGCGCCGTCAAATCCGGGAATCACCTCGTCGTCAGACAGTTCGCCTATATCTACCAGCGCCAACCCCAAGGGGTCGATCCCGAAGGTGCGAATGATGCTGGGATACAGACTTTTAAAATCCAGCACCAGCACGTGGGAATATATGCCTGGCCGGGAGTTCATAACAAAACCGCCCGGGCTATTGGGCCGACTCAAGCTGGCATTGGGAGCAACAAAACCCTGACGATGCAGACGGGGCAGGTACAGATTGTCAAATGACGCCACGGAACCGCCCATTCGGGACATACCAAGGCCAGTCATATGACAGCGGGCTATCGCAAATTTCAGCATGCCCCGCTGCTCAAATATTTCCCACACCAGCTCGCAATCACGCAGGTTGTAAGCCACCAGCGCTGCCTTGTCCTGGGCAAACAATTCCCCAATCTGCTGTCCACGATCTGACCCTTTGAGTAGCTTCCCCTCCCCCAACACCTCTCTGGATACGTTTTCCAGCGAGTAGCTTTCGAATCGGTAAGTCGCCGTGCGCAACAGCTCAATACCATCGAGCACCACGCGTCCCGGTACCACCAACTGGCGGCGCTCCCCCTCTTCATCGAAGGTGCGCCAGATAGCCTGGCGCGCATCGCGACCGAGTTGAAAAGGCATGCGGTATTTATCTGCAATGCGTTGCAAATACCACATGTCGAATCCCACCACATTCCATCCAATCAGCACATCGGGGTCGTAATCCACCAACCACTGGTGGAATTTCTCCATGACCTCGCGCTCGCTGTGGCAGGCGACAGCCGAGTGAGGCAGTTTCCCAGACCACTCATCTCCGGCAACGACGAACACCAATTCAGTCGGGATGCCATCCACCCGGTAGTAAAGTCCGATTGAAAACAGTTCAAGGTGATCAATCGCTGTTTCTATATCAATCGACACCATACGCAGCGCTGGCACATAGTCCGAAGGTGCCACCCGGGGGTTGTGTATCTCGCTATAGTTTTTGAGCGTATTGAGGGACCCGCGCACCCTCATCGATCCGCGCACAAAGCGCTCCATGAGAAAGCGTTCCACCGGGTTTATGTCTGACTCGAAGATCTCGATACCCGCGGCAGAGACCTGCTCCTTCGCCCGCGACGCTGCCTTGCGTGAGTTGAAGTAGAATCCGGAAACCGTCGCACCGGAAAAACTGCGCAGCGACAAAGGCTTTTCCTCCCAGCCCGATTGGGCGGCGAGGAGTCGTTGCGCCTTATCTACCTGATCCTGTTCGACAAAGAAAAGGCTGTACTCGCCATCAATAACAACCCGCACGACACCTGATTCGGCACTGAGCCATATCTCCAGCTGCAGTCCCGCTGCGCGATCGGTCCAGTGGCGGGACAGAATGAATCCCTCTAGCTCAGTTTCCAAAGATATTTCCGTTCGGGGTTCAATTTGCAGTGCGGTCGTACTGTGATTTCGGGTCGCGCTCGGCTACTCTATTCGTTGTTCTATACCGGTGACTATTTCCGGAGACCAATTCCAGACTTAGAGCCAGACCAACGGGAGACCCGGCATGGGCAAGCCTACTATATCAGATGACCCACTGTATCAGATGCTGCGCAATGAACTCATTGCCGAATTCAATAAGGCCAGGGACGAAATGGATGCCAGTCGGCTGAACAGTGGCGACTATCGCGGTCGCGACCTGCGCAATCTTAATGCAGATGGACTCGACTTCAGTGACTCTTACTTTCGCAATTGCGATCTGAAAGGCATCGATTTCCGCAACACCAATCTGGAAGGCGCCAGTATTATCGACGCCAAGGTATCAGGTTGCTATTTCCCCGACGAATTGAGCCCGGAAGAAATCAGACTATCTCTGGAAACCGGCACCCGGCTGCGCTATCGACGCTAACCCTGTGACAGCAAATCACGCAGGTCGATGATGGCCGCATTGGCCCTGGAAATGTAAGACGCCATCGTGATGGAGTGATTAGCCACAAAACCAAAACCCCCGCCATTTAGAATGATGGGGCTGTAAACCGTCTCCTGAGTGGCTTCCAACTCGCGAATAATCTGCTGCACGCTGACACCGGCGTTCTTTTTCGCCAGCACATCGGCAAAATCCACCTCGATTGCCTTGAGAAAATGAATCAGTGCCCAGGTGGTGCCCCGCGCCTCAAAAAAGATGTCATCGATTTCGTTCCACGGAGTTTTTATCTCCAGTTCCGAGCCTACCGCCGTCGCCTGCACGGCTTCAGCATCTCCAGCGAGATCGGTGTTGAGCCGGCGCTGGCCCACACTCGCGGTAAGACGTTGTGAGAGCGAGCCCAGTCGACGTGCAACGGTAGCCAACCAATAACTCAAATTGTCGGCACGCGCATAAAACTGTGTATCGCTATCGGCATCATCTACTAATCTGTTGTGGTAATTCGTCAGGTATCGCAACCCATCCCGATACTCCGACTCCGATGCCGGCACCGCCCAACTGCTGTTGGCAAAGTTTAAACGCGGTTCCGCAAGAGCCAGGTCCGGGTCTTCCTTGGATTGTGACTGCGAGCGCGAAAAGGCCTCGCGCATCGCACGGCTCATATCGCGCACCTGGATCAACACGCCGTACTCCCAGTTGGGAATGTTATCCAACCAGATGCCGGGAGGAAAAATATCATTAGTCAGAAAACCGCCCGGCTTATCCAGCAACGTGGCAGTAACCGACATCAGCGTAACCGTCGTGGTTGAACCGACAACATGCGCCCGCACCTCGCTCAACTCCTGCGGTTCGAAAGCGGCCGGTTGCTGGCTCCAGTAAATACCGATCATCACGGAGATCAGCAGGTAGACTCCCACCGCAATAGACCAGCCTCGCAAATTGCCGGCCAGACTGAAGCGATCCCGCACGTCTTCCAGGCCATCAGCCATTTTTTCCTTTACATCTTCTACCGTCATTTCACTCTCTCACTCGCCCGGCGCCTTACGCAAAACAGGCATTCCAACAGTTTGCTGCGTGTCATCGGCAAACTGAATAACAACTTCAATCATATCACCCTCTGCCAGGCGATCTGCTATGCCCATTAACATCAGGTGGGTACCGCCCGGCCGCAGCTCCAGACCCTGCCCGGGCTCAAGCACAATATCACCACTCTCCCGCATGGATGAGAGACCCTGTTTCAACTCGGTATGATGAATTTCAGCGTGACGCGCAGCCGAGGTGCTGACCCCACTGATAGTCAGCTGCTCATTCACACGATTGGTTAGCACCATATAACCCGCCGTCATAGCCACCCCCGGCGGCATCGCCCGCACCCAGGGTTTTCTCACGTCAAGTACCGCATCAGCCTGAATGGAACAGGACAATAAAACAGAGAGCAAAAGGAAACTTCGGTTCATCACTACCTCAAATTCAGCCGGCCACTATATCACCATCCCAATCCTGCGGCAGCAGACCAGAAATATGAAGTGCTTCAGGGCCATGACAAGTCCGGGCACAGAAAAGTTCGCCGCGAGCAAAAACCCGCTACAATGCCATCAGGAAAATTAAGCTGGCAACGGCACAAACCTGATAACTCCTTGTCCAACAAGGCGAGCACAACACACCAACCCCAGCGGAGCCGGAATGCGCCTGATAGCTGCCATTATAATTTCTCTACTGCCATCCCTTGGCATGACGCAGGCCACCGACCCCTTTGCAGCCGGACCAGACGGCAACGCCCATGAATATCTGCCGGTGGAGCAAGCCTATCAGCTGGCCGTGGATGTTACTGATCCCACCAGGCTACGGCTCTATTGGCAGATAGCACCAGAGTATTATCTGTATCAGAGCCGTTTCAAATTCCAGATAAGCGATGCCGACGGCGACATTATCGCGACACCCAGCTTTCCACCGGGAAAAACCCATGAGGACGAATATTTCGGCGTACAGGAAGTTTATTACTTCAATGCTGACATCACGGTCGAGCTCGATCGATCGAGTACAGACGCTGTACTGGTGGCCACTTCCCAGGGTTGCGCAGACGCCGGGCTCTGCTACCCACCCCAGCGCGAATATTTCCGTATTGATACCGTCAATGGAACCATCGCCCGTACTGACAAAACAGCACAAACTGGCGCTCAACAGGCCCCGGTCACGGACAGCGCCAACAAATCCGCTCCCGCCAACTTTTTCTATATGCTCCTGTTGGCATTCGCAGGCGGCACAATCCTCAACCTGATGCCTTGTGTGTTTCCAATCCTGTCGCTGAAGGTGTTGAGTTTCGCGGGCGGAGAGGATCATACCAAGCACGTCCACGGCTGGGTCTACTCTCTTGGCGTAGTACTCAGTTTTGTGTTGGTGGCGGCGGTATTACTCGCTCTGAAACAGGCGGGGCAGGCCGTGGGGTGGGGCTTTCAATTACAATCTCCCGGTTTTGTAACCGCCCTCGCCTATCTGTTTTTCGCCATGGGTTTAAGCCTTTCCGGTGTCATCCACTTCGGTGGCAGTCTGATGGGAGCAGGCAGTGATCTGGCCAGTCAGGGTGGCTACCGCGGCAGTTTCTTTACCGGTGTACTGGCCACAGTTGTTGCCAGTCCCTGTACCGCACCTTTTATGGGCACGGCACTTGGGTTCGCCATAACCCAACCAGCCCTGCCCGCCCTGTCAGTGTTTGCCGCACTGGGAGCAGGCATGGCTGCACCTATGCTGTTGCTCAGTTACTCGCGGCGGGTCCGCGAGGCCATGCCGCGACCCGGGCCCTGGATGGAACTGCTGAAACAAGCGATGGCCTTCCCGCTTTACGCGACGGTGGTGTGGCTGCTCTGGGTTGCTGGGCGACAGACCGGCGTCGATGGCATGGGCATGGCGCTCATTGGCTGTTTGCTGCTGGCACTGGCACTGTGGCTCTGGTCTGAGTCTTATTGGCGCCGCGGACTCTCACTCGTCAGTATCGTGCTGGCTGGGGCGTTATTGGTGAATCTACCATCCGCCACCGCACAGTCAGCTGGCAATCTGGATGATGGTGACTATACACCCGCCAGACTGGCGGAACTGCGCGCCGCCAACCAGGCGATTTTTCTCAATGTAACCGCTGACTGGTGTATTACCTGTATTGCCAATGAACGGGCCACGCTATCTCAGCCCGATATACAGGCCTTATTGAACAGTGACCGGGTCACTTATCTCAAGGCAGACTGGACCAACTACGACCCGGCAATCTCAGCTTTGCTGGAGGAATACGGGCGAACCGGTATACCGCTATACCTCGCTTTTCCAGCCGATAGTTCGCGGCCCGCGGAAATCCTGCCGCAGCTGCTGACGCCGGGCCTGGTCAAAGAGGCCATCTCCCGGCTATAGGAACTCGCTGTCGCGCTATCAGCCAGAGCTTCCAACACACATCTGTCACGTTAGCGACAAAAGCGTCCTTTTTCTTCTATTTTCGTTTTATTTTTTAGATGTTAGCCACATTTTTCATTCTCTGAACCTAATTACCCTGAACACCCCATAAACTAACGGCATTTACCACTAAATACGCAAACTTCTTCAAACGTGCATATATATTTCAGCAAATGTTCCTAATTTGATGCAAGGTGGACGAAAGAGCCTTAATCATGCACAATCGCCTTACTGTCGCCTCGTGTCCCTGAGCTACCAGTCACGAGCGGGAGGCGCAAAGAATAACAAGCAAGGTGGAACTGAGATTATGGATATCCGCAAAGTCAAAAAGCTGATCGAACTGTTGGAGGAATCCAACATCAACGAAATAGAGATCAAGGAAGGCGAGGAATCCGTGCGTATAAGTCGGGGGGCTGCTGTTGTCGCAGCGGCACCCGCTGCTGCACCGCCACCCCCTCCAACGCCCGTTGCACCCGTTGCTGCTGTGGCACCAGCAGCCCCAGCTGCGGAAACTCCGGCTGCGCCCAGCCATACCGGGCACGTGGTCAGCTCCCCCATGGTTGGCACATTTTACCGCTCACCCTCCCCCAGTTCTCCTGCCTTTATAGAGGTAGGACAAACGGTCAACGAGGGCGACGTGGTGTGCATTGTCGAGGCTATGAAAATGATGAATCAGATAGAAGCCGACAAAGCTGGGGTCATCGAAGCCATTCTTGTAGAAAACGGTCAGCCTGTGGAGTTCGATCAACCGCTGGTAACCATCGTCTAGAACAGGTACCTCTCATGCCCATGCTCGATAAGGTTCTTATCGCCAATAGAGGCGAAATCGCTCTGCGAATACTGCGTGCCTGCAAGGAACTAGGCATCAAGACTGTAGCTGTTCATTCACAGGCTGACCGCGATTTGAAACACGTACGGTTGGCAGATGAATCGGTCTGTATCGGCCCGGCACCGTCCACAGAAAGTTACCTGAACATCCCGGCACTGATCAGTGCCGCAGAAATCACCGCGGCTGTGGGCATTCATCCCGGCTACGGCTTTCTGGCAGAAAACGCGGACTTCGCAGAGCAGGTGGAGTCCAGCGGTTTTGTTTTTATCGGCCCGACGGCCGACACCATCCGGCTTATGGGTGACAAGGTTTCTGCGATCAGCGCCATGATCAAGGCAGGTGTCCCAACCGTGCCGGGCTCGGACGGATCTCTTGACGATGACAACGAGCGCACATTGAGCATTGCCCGCAAGATAGGCTATCCCGTCATCGTTAAAGCGGCGGCTGGCGGTGGCGGTCGTGGCATGCGAGTCGTGCAGAGCGAGCCCGCCCTTATTAACGCTGTACGAGTTACCCAGGCCGAGGCGGCGGCCGCTTTTGGCAGCGATAAGGTCTATATTGAAAAATTTCTGGGCAATCCACGTCACGTGGAGATTCAGGTACTCGCGGATGGTAAGGGTAATGCGATACATCTGGGAGACCGGGATTGCAGTTTGCAAAGGCGACACCAGAAGGTAATTGAGGAAGCACCTGCACCGGGTATTCCCGATGATATTCGTGCGGAAGTGGCCAAATCCTGTGTCGATGCCTGTATCGAAATCGGGTACCGCGGCGCAGGCACTTTCGAGTTTCTATACGAGAACGGGGGTTTCTACTTCATCGAAATGAACACGCGGATACAGGTTGAACATCCCGTCACCGAAATGGTGACCGGTGTAGATATCGTCAAAGAACAATTGCGCATCGCCAGTGGCATGCCGTTATCCATCAAACAGGAAGATGTGACCATTCGTGGGCACTCTTTTGAGTGCCGGATAAATGCCGAGGACGCACGCACGTTTATGCCCTCCCCTGGTCTGGTGAAATACTTTCATGCCCCCGGTGGTAACGGCGTGCGTGTAGATTCGCATCTCTATGGGGGGTACACAGTACCACCGCACTACGACTCCCTGATTGCAAAATTGATCACCTACGGTGACGATCGTCACACGGCCCTCGTTCGCATGCGACAAGCGCTGGATGAACTGGTAATCGATGGCATTCGAACCAACGCAGATCTGCATCGAGATCTCGTTCGTGACGCCGCGTTTATGGAGGGTGGAGTAAGTATTCACTACCTCGAGAAGAAGCTTGATATATAGCCTTTAGATATAGAACCGAGCAAAAACGCCATGGCATGGATTCAAGTTCGGATCGATACAGCCGCCACCTCAGCCGCCTCCGTCGAGGACGTCCTGATGGACCTGGGCGCCCTCGCTGTAACTCTTGAAGACAGCGCAGATCAACCTATTTTCGAACCTCCACCTGGAGCCACTCCACTATGGAACGCCACCCGTGTGACCGGCCTCTTTACCGCCGACCAGGATGCCAACGCGCTCCTGGGCCAGGTGGTATCCCGCGGCTGCGCCGCCGAATTCTGCCGCGCTGAAATCCTCGAGGACAAGGACTGGGAACGGGAATGGATGGAGAACTACCATCCGATGCAATACGGAGACCGACTCTGGGTGTGCCCCAGCTGGAAGGACCCACCTCGACCCGAAGCCACTAATTTGATGTTGGACCCCGGTCTGGCTTTTGGTACGGGAACACACCCGACGACCGCACTGTGCCTTGAGTGGCTGGACGGCATGGATCTGAACGGCAAAACGATTATCGATTTCGGTTGCGGTTCCGGCATCCTCGGCATCGCTGGATTGCTGCTGGGCGCCAAGCGGATGATAGGCGTGGACAACGACCCCCAGGCCCTGATCTCGACCCGGGCCAACGCCCAGCAAAATGGTATCGAAGAAGACCGCTACACAGTGCAGCTGCCCCAGGAGGTAGATGCTTCCCTCCAGGGCGATGTCGTCGTGGCCAACATCCTCGCTGGTCCATTGGTACGTCTTGCGGACCAACTTGTTGCCATGGTCAAGTCGGGCGGAAGTATTGCCCTATCCGGCATACTGAATACCCAGGCAGAGGAGGTCGCGGCATGCTACCGAAACCGGATAGCGCTGAACGATCCGAGTTGCCGCGACGAATGGGTGCGCCTGGATGGCCAGCGCAGGTAAGGTTGAACGATGAGCGCGGCACCCGGCGACAAGCATGTATTCACTACCACCCGCTGCCCCCATTGCGAGGCAGCTTTTGCTATCACCCATATACAGATGGCCGCAGCCAACGGTCTGGTTCGCTGTGGTCGTTGTCAGAGATTGTTTCAAGCTGAGCCTGTCGCCAGCAAGCAATCCAAATTTCACCCGGGGACAGTCCTGACCCCAGCCCGGAGAGCACTGCTGGCAAACATAGACAAGGCTGTCCTTCTCACCGAGAGCCCTGGCAAACTAAAACCCGGATCTCTGGCTGATAGCGATTGGCAAAAAACCACCTACAACCCGCTGGAACACCTTGAAAAACCAACACCCCGCATCACCTGGCGAAGCGCTCTGCTCGCCCTCGGAATGGCAGCGGTACTCGTTGCGCAAATAGCGTGGTTCAATATGGCCATCCTGATGGAACATCCACGTACATCAGCCCATATGGGAAGTCTTTGCCAGACAATCCCCTGTAACCCGCCAATTTCGGTACAGCTACCGGTTGTCACCAGGGACCTGGCGGTACGATCGCATCCATTGGTGAATGACGCGCTTCTCATCCGCATTGTGCTGCGCAATAACTCCTATGTCGCGCAAAGCTTCCCGGCTTTGTCCCTGACATTCACGAGCTCCGGTAACGACATAGTGGCCCGTCGTATCTTCACCCCGGAGGAGTATCTGGCGGGAGAGCTGCTGGGAGAAACCAGGATTCCTCCCGACTATGATATCCATGTAGCTTTGGCTATGGTCGATCCGGGCTCGGCCGCTGACCGCTACCATCTGGAATTACTGCCCACACAATAGGATTTTCAAAATTCTCCAGCCAAAGTTGGTCGTCGGGCCCGACCCGTGGCGACTGGTGAAAAAATAACCAATCCTGCTTTCCTGCCCGGAAATCGTCGCGTATCATAGCCGGCTCTTTGTCCCCGCTGCACCACATATAAATGCTTCAGATCGGACCCTATCAGCTGGCTAATACCGTCGTGCTCGCACCGATGGCAGGAGTCACCGATTTGCCCTTCCGGCGTCTCTGCCGTGCTATGGGTGCGGGACTGGTCGTCGCGGAAATGGTCACCAGTGATACCCGACTGTGGGATACCGCAAAATCCAGACGGCGACTTGACCACCGCGGCGAAGCGGAACCCGTCACGGTTCAGATCGCGGGCAGCGAGCCGCACATGCTCGCCGAGGCAGCTCGCAGCGCGGTTGACCGCGGCGCTCAGATCATCGATATCAATATGGGTTGTCCCGCAAAAAAAGTCTGCAATCGCGCCGCTGGGTCAGCACTGCTGCGGGATGAGCAACTGGTCGCGCGAATTCTGGAGTCGGTAGTCAGTGCAGTCAATGTACCGGTCACCCTCAAAATCAGAACGGGGTGGTCGCCAGAAGAGCGAAATGGCGTAGAAATCGCCAGTATCGCCGAGCAATCGGGCATTCAATCCCTCGCCGTCCACGGACGCACCCGGGCTTGTCGCTTCAAGGGGCATGCCGAGTACGCCACCATCGCTGCCATTAAAGCTGAAATCAAAATCCCGGTGATCGCCAACGGCGACATCGCCAGTGTAGAAGATGCTGCCCAGGTTCTGGAGTTAACGGGTGCAGACGGGATCATGATTGGGCGTGCAGCACAGGGGCGACCCTGGCTGTGCGGGCAAATCGCCGATTATCTGGCTACGGGACTCCGCACTGCCGCTCCCGATCGTAGCCAACTGCTATCCATCATGTCCACACACCTGGCTGACATACACGAGTTTTATGGCGAATACACGGGGGTGCGCATCGCGCGCAAGCATCTGGGCTGGTACCTTGAAGATGCTGGCGATAGGCAGTTTCGCGTCCGATTCAACCAACTTGAATGCCCCCAACAACAGCTGAATGCACTGCAAACCTACTTTTCAAGAGCTCCCGATACCGCAACTATCGAGCAACGAGGCATAGCTGCATGAAAAAAGCCGGCCACGCGCCTCTTAGTCCCGCCATATTTTCCCTCGCCGAGCCCGACGAGGCGATGACAGACGAATCTAATGACTACCCTTCTCTGAGAGAGAGCGTACAACGAGCAATGGCACAATACTTTGAGCATCTGGATGGCCAGAAAGCCGTCGATGTTTACGACATGGTGCTATCACAGGTTGAGCCCCCCATGCTGGAGGAAGTCATGCGTTACACCGGTAATAACCAATCCCAGGCCTCTGCCTTGCTTGGACTGAACCGAGGCACACTGAGGAAAAAGCTCAAACAGTATGATCTTCTATAAATTCAAGCTTCATTCTCCTTAAACCTTTAGAAAACGAGCCCCTTCGCCTATGAGTCTCTCCAGACCCGTCACCGTAAAGCGCGCCCTTATCAGCGTTTCCGATAAAACCGGTATTGTAGATTTTGCCCAGGAGCTCCGCCGCCACAATGTTATTCTGTTATCCACCGGCGGTACCCACCGACTACTGACCGAAAACGGCATAGAAGTGACCGAGGTCTCAGATTACACAGAGTTCCCCGAAATGATGGACGGCCGGGTGAAGACACTTCATCCCCGTGTGCATGGTGGCATCCTCGGACGCCGGGGCACAGATGAAGCCGTTATGAGCAACCACGGAATAGAAGAGATAGATATGGTTGTGGTTAACCTTTATCCCTTTGAAAAAACCGTGGCCAATCCTGACTGCAGCCTCGAAGACGCGGTAGAGAATATTGATATTGGCGGACCCACCATGGTCCGCGCCGCCGCCAAAAACCACCGCGATGTCGCCATCGTGGTGAACAGTGCAGATTATTCATCCGTTCTGGCAGAGATGGATGCAAACGATGGCGCAACAGGAATGGATATGCGTTTCAACCTCGCCATCAAGGCCTATGAGCACACCGCTGCCTATGACGGCGCGATAGCCAATTACTTCGGGCGGCGGGTACCCGGTGGTTCCGCAGATTTCCCACGTACCTTCAACACCCAGTTCGTGAAAGTACAGGATATGCGCTATGGAGAAAATCCCCACCAGCAGGCAGCTTTCTACGCCGAGCCAAACCCGACCGAGGTCAGTGTGGCGACGGCAACGCAGCTGCAGGGCAAAGCACTTTCCTATAACAATGTCGCTGATACCGATGCAGCGCTGGAATGTGTCAAAAACTTCGACGAACCTGCCTGCGTTATCGTCAAACACGCAAACCCATGTGGAGTAGCGCTGGGTGAAGACATTCTGACTGCCTATCAGCGAGCCTTCGAGACCGACCCCGAATCTGCTTTCGGCGGCATTATCGCTTTCAACCGTGAGTTGGACGCCACCACCGCCGCACTGATTGTCGAACGGCAGTTCGTGGAAGTCATTATTGCCCCCTCCGTCAGTGCTGCAGCGGAAGAGGCCGTTTCCACCAAGGAAAACGTGCGTCTGCTCGTCTGTGGCCCATGGTCAAACGGAGGTCAGGCGCTTGATTACAAACGCGTCAATGGCGGCTTGCTGGTACAAGATCGAGATATGGGCATGGTTACCCGCAACGACCTGAAAATTGTCAGCAAACGCCAGCCCAGTGACGATGAAATTCGCGATCTACTGTTCACCTGGAAAGTGGCAAAATTCGTAAAATCAAACGCCATAATATACGGCAGGAACGGCCAGACTGTCGGCGTGGGCGCCGGTCAAATGAGTCGCATCAACTCCGCCCGTATTGCTGCCATCAAGGCTGAGCACGCCGGACTGGCGGTCAGGGGGTCAGTCATGGCTTCGGATGCTTTCTTCCCCTTCGCGGATGGCATTGAAAACGCCGGCGAAGTTGGCATTGCTGCGGTGATTCAACCCGGTGGCTCCATTCGTGATGACGAAGTGATAGCCAAGGCCGATGAATACGATATGGCTATGGTGTTCACCGGCATGCGCCATTTCCGTCACTGATCGGGGAGCCTGCATCATGAATGTACTGATAGTAGGTAGTGGCGGTCGCGAACACGCTCTTGCCTGGAGCGCGGCACGCTCTGATAGCGTTGATACTGTTTATGTGGCGCCAGGTAACGCGGGCACCGCATTGGACGAAGGTCTAGAGAACGTCGCCATCGATGTTATGGACTTTGAAAAGTTAGCCGATTTCGCTACCGCCAACGAAGTGGGCATGACCATCATCGGCCCGGAAGCGCCATTAGTTGAGGGGGTTGTCGATTTTTTTGCAGCACGCAGCCTGCCGTGCTTCGGCCCAAGTGCTGGCGCGGCCCAGCTGGAGGGATCCAAGGCATTTACCAAGGATTTTCTGGCCAGACACAATATCCCCTCTGCCGAGTACGCCACCTTCACTGAACTTGAGCCAGCATTGAACTACTTGCGTGCACGCGGTGCACCTATTGTTGTAAAGGCCGACGGTCTGGCGGCTGGCAAGGGAGTAATCGTTGCTGAGTCCCTGGCAGATGCCGAAGCCGCCGTCACCGATATGCTCTCAGGGAATGCCTTTGGCGAAGCAGGCTGCAGAGTCGTCATCGAGGAATTCTTGACGGGTGAGGAAGCGAGTTTTATCGCTCTGGTGGATGGAGCCAACATCCTCCCAATGGCCACCAGCCAGGACCACAAGCGCGCACTGGATGGCGATCAGGGACCCAACACCGGCGGCATGGGGGCGTACTCGCCTGCCCCGGTTGTCACTAACGGGGTGTTTGCTCGCATCATGACCCAGGTGATCGAACCCACCGTCCGCGGAATGGCGAGCGAAGGTAACCCCTATACCGGTTTTCTGTATGCGGGGTTAATGATCACTGAGGATGGCAGCCCGTATGTTATCGAATACAACTGCCGTTTCGGGGATCCGGAAACACAGCCTATCATGATGCGCTTGCAATCTGATCTGGTACATCTCTGCCAGGCGGCCCTGGCCGGCACGCTGGACACTGCTGAAGTCGAGTGGGACCCACGACCCGCGGTGGGCGTGGTGATGGCGTCAGAGGGATATCCCGGTGACTATGCCAAAGGACAACGGATCAATGTCCCCTCCGATCTAAACAGCGATTCGCGTAAACTTTTTCACGCTGGCACCAGGCTGGATCAGGATGAGCTGCTGACAGCGGGTGGCCGTGTCCTGTGCGCCACAGCACTCGGAGAAACGGTTGCCCAAGCCCGTGATGCCGCCTACACGTTGCTGGAATCGGTAGACTGGCCAGAGGCCCAATACCGCACTGACATTGCCTGGCGCGCGATAGACCGCGAACAGGGTGTATAATACCTATCAAGCAGGCCAACGGTTGGAGACATGCGTAAACGTCAGAAAAGTGGCATCGATCGACTCGTCGAAGGCGCGGACGTTGTTCTGAAAACACTGAGCAGCGGCACCGCTGCTGCCGAACGACCCTCACCGGCTGATGCCGTGGTCGACAGTAGCGATGATGCCACACAAAAGCGTCATATAGCGGGTCTGATGCGCGTGAATCACACCGGAGAAGTTTGTGCACAGGCGCTCTATCAGGGGCAGGCACTCACCGCCGCCCTACCCGACGTCCGGGAAGAAATGGATCGCTCTGCCAGGGAAGAGATCGATCACCTGGTCTGGTGTGAGGGGCGCTTACGCGAGCTGGATAGCCATACCAGTGCGTTAAATCCTCTGTGGTACGGCGCATCATTTTTACTGGGCGCAGCGGCAGGTGCAGCGGGTGATAAATGGAGCCTGGGTTTTGTGGCTGCTACTGAGGAACGCGTATGCGCCCACCTCGAGGAACATCTCGAGCAAATTCCCGAGGAGGATCAACGCAGTCGCGCCATTCTGGAACAGATGCTGACTGACGAAAAAGCCCATGGTGATAGAGCCCTGGAAGCCGGTGGAGTTGATCTACCAGCCCCAATCAAAAATCTGATGACGGCGGTCTCCGGGTTGATGACCCGCAGCAGCTATCACATCTGACGCCACCCTAGTCCTGATCCACCTCCACCAATTCGTGAGAATGGGTCACAGCGACACCCGCGGCCTCCATCATTATTGACGCGGAACAATACTTTTCTGCTGACAGCGACACCGCTCGCGCAACATGGTTTTCTTTCAAGCCATGACCGGTCACCACAAAGTGAATATGAATGCTGGTAAAAACCGCAGGGACCGCGTCAGCCCGCTCAGCGCTCAATTCGGCACGGCAATCCACCACCTTTTGCCGTGATTTGTGCAGCATACTCATCACGTCAAAAGCCGAGCAGCCACCCAGACCCAAGAGCAGCATTTCCATAGGGCGAACGCCCATATTTCGTCCACCATTATTCTCGGGGCCATCCATAATCACACTGTGACCACTGCCTGATTCAGCCAGGAACATGGCACCGTCAATCCACTTGACCACACCTTCCATCAATGCAATCTCCGCAACACAAAAAAGGCCGCGCAGCTTAGCACAAACAGACATGGTTGAGTTACATGGCGATAGGTCTACACTATGAGTATATGCAACTGGATGCAGACGTGAGTGAAGCGCCACTATGGAAGAAATAAAGCCGCAACTGATAAAAGCGATGCCAGATATCGAGCGGTTCGTCAGCCATTGCGAGCGGGAAACCTACCGGGCAAAATCGCTCATCATTCAGGCCGGAGCTGTCAGTGAAAGTCTTTACCTGATACTGAAAGGCTCGGTAACCGTGCTACTGGAGAGCGGAGATGATCACGACCTGGTGGCATCCTATCTGAACCCGGGCGATATTTTTGGCGAAATGGGATTGTTCAGTTCGGATGAAGAGCAGCCTCCACGCTCGGCGGCTATTAGAGCCAAGTCGCAGTGCGAGGTGGCGCATATCAGCTATAACAAATTCCAGCAAATTCGCAGCCAGTTTCCGGACATCATGTACCTCCTGGCACATCAACTGGCAGAAAGACTGCGCCATACGAATCGCAAGCTCTCTGATCTGGCTTTTGTCGATGTATCGGGGCGTGTGGCTCACGCGCTGCTGGAATTATGCCAAGAGCCGGATGCTATCACCCACCCGGATGGCATGCAGATAAAGGTCACCCGACAGGAACTTGGTCGTCTCGTGGGGTGCTCACGGGAAATGGCCGGGCGGGTACTGAAAAATCTTGAAGATGACGGCCTGCTGGAAGCCCACGGAAAAACCATTGTGGTGTACGGCACACGCTAGACGGCGCTGCCCTGAAAAAACAGTTCTCCAAGGCGCGCGCCGGGATCTTCGGCCCGCATAAATGCTTCACCCACCAAGAAACAATCAACCCCGTGGTCGCGCATAGCGCCCACATCCGCAACCGTGTGAATACCACTTTCGGTAACCACGATACGATCCTCCGGTATCTGCTCGATTAGATCAAAGGTGGTTTCCAGCCGGGTTTCAAAACTGTGCAAATCCCGGTTATTGATGCCCAAAAGCGGCGTCTCCAACTGCAGCGCCTGCATCAATTCCGACGCTGTGTGAACCTCCACCAATACATCAAGACCCAATTCTTCCGCCTGGTCGTGAAGCTCTCGCAATAGTGACGACTGTTCTACAAAGGCAGCGACAATGAGCAAAATCGCATCTGCCCCAATGGCCCTGCTCTCTAGCACCTGGTAGGGATCAACGATGAAGTCCTTTCTTATAACCGGCAGCTCAGAGGCCGCCCGCGCCGCCTGCAAGAAGGATTCATCACCCTGGAAAAAATCCTTGTCGGTCAACACCGATAAGCATGACGCACCACCAGCAGCATAGCTGGCAGCGATAGACGCCGGATCAAAATCTTCGCGAATAACACCCTTGCTGGGCGAGGCCTTTTTGATTTCAGCGATGACCGCCGACCGACCCTGAGCCAGGGAGCCGACCAGACTATCGGCAAAACCGCGTCCGACTTCCATTTCGGCACAGACTGCACGTAGATCGGCCGCCGACCTAAGCGCTGAGCGTTCCGCGACCTCCTCGTGTTTGCGGTCGAGAATCTTCCGCAGGATGGTCGCTTGCCCTGTCACTTTTCACCCTTCATAAGTTGTGTGAACTGTGCAAGGGTTCGCAATTTCTCCCACGCGAGACCGCTGCTGATCACATCCTGAGCGAGTGCAATACCTTCCGCCAGATTCGCGCTGACATCAGAGGCATACAGTGCGGCACCACTATTCAAAGCCAGCATGTCCGCGGCCAGCTCATTTTTCCCGGTAAGCGCTAACTTGATCATGGCCAGACTCGCTCCAGCATCAGCTACTACCAGCGAGTCAAGATTTCCGCGCGCCAGCTCAAACTGCTCCGGTGTGATGTCATATTCCGTGATAGCACCGTCCTGGAGCTCCACTACATGAGTAGGTGCTGCGATACTGATCTCGTCCAGGCCATCATCAGAATGCACAACCAATACATGCTCGCTACCGAGTTCGCGTAAAACCTCTGCCACCGGTAACTGCAACGTCGGACTGTATACGCCCAGTAACTGTCGTTTGGCACCCGCGGGATTTGTCAAGGGACCCAGCACATTGAAGATGGTACGGATGCCGAGCGCTTTGCGTGGCCCCGCCGCAAAACGCGCCGCTGCGTGATGATTTACCGCAAACATAAACCCAACACCAAGCTCTTCGATGCAGCGAGTGATCTCTTCGGCACTCAAATCGATGCGCACACCGGCCGCCTCCAACAGATCCGCAGCACCACTGGCGGTGCTTACGCCTCTGTTACCGTGCTTGGCCACTTTACCACCTGCGGCTGCAACCACCATGGCCGAAGCCGTAGAAACGTTAAAGATGCCGGCTCCATCGCCGCCAGTGCCAACAATATCAACGACATGGTCACCAGACACTTCAACACCCGTGGCCAACTCCCGCATTACTGATGCCGCTCCAGCGATTTCGGCGACGGTCTCGCCCTTCATTCTGAGCGCCACCAGGAAGCCGGCTATTTGTGCCTCTTCAGCGCCGTCAGTCATGATGGTGTGCATGACCGACACCATATCTTCCTGAGACAGAGACTCCCCTTCTACGACGGCGGCCAGCGCCGATTTAATATCCATATCAGGCAGCTCCGCGATTTGCATGCGGCGCACTGCGCCGCAGAAAATTTTGCAGTAGCTCATGACCATGCTCGGTCAGGATTGATTCCGGGTGAAACTGCACGCCTTCCACGTCCAACTCTCGATGCCTGACACCCATGATCTCATCCATGGAACCATCTTCGTTTTCCGTCCAGGCTGTTACCTCCAGACAGGATGGCAGGGTATCTCCGTCGATAATGAGCGAGTGGTAGCGCGTGGCGACGAAGGGGTTGCTCAAACCTTCGAATACGCCCTGCCCCCGATGATGAATATGCGAGGTTTTGCCGTGCATCACACTGCGCGCCCGGACCACGTCACCGCCATAGACCTGGCCGATGCTCTGGTGTCCCAGGCAAATGCCCAAAATAGGAATTTTTCCGGCGAACTGTTCAACCACCGCCATGGAAATGCCGGCCTCGTTGGGTGTGCAGGGCCCGGGAGAAATTACAATACATTCAGGTGCCAGCTGCTCTATAGCAGCGACATCCAGCTCATCATTGCGAACCACCCTCACATCAGCGCCCAGTTCTCCAAAATACTGCACGACGTTGTAGGTAAAAGAATCGTAGTTATCTATCATCAATAGCATTTTTCTGGCTCCAAAAAGAAAGGCTGACTGACATCGCTGCTCATTGCGGCGATATCGTGATTAGTCAGAAAATCGCCATCGCTGAAGATATAAACCCGTTGCTCGCCCGACGGGAAGCGGTGCTGACTCTGTGTACATCACGGACCCCCTGTTCGGTAGCTGATGAAGGGGTGGCAGTATAACTGCGTTATCCAAAAAAACAGAGCCCTCGAAGGGAGAATTGCACTAACTGTCCCGCATAAATGAGGGCCATCGGATATCGATAGCGGTCTGGCTCAGGCTCGAGTCTCGTTGATTTTTGCAAAGGGAAATGCGTCGAGGAACGGCTCCAGTGCATCAAGCGCCTCTTCCTGGGTATTGTATTGTGGGCTCTTGACTGAAATGAAGGATCCATCGTCAAGATTCACAGTAATCTGGCCCTGGGCGTCAACTGACGCCTTGAGTCGTTGTACCCGGAAACGTTTGCCACTCTGCATCAGCCCCATCTGTGCCAAACCACCCAAAGCGCCGCCCAGTATTGACCCGGAGCCCTGACCACCTATCAGGGTTACAGCCAGGGTCGTATCTCCCTTGCGGTACTCCCCGATAATACTGGACATACCCATGGCACTTTCTTCGCGTATGTCGGTCCTGCGCCAGCCGGCGACTTCAGCTTCAAAATGCTCACTGACCGACCCCTGTAGGACACTCTCCAGTGCTTCGACACACCACCGAGCCTCTTCCAGAGCCTCCTTGTGATCACCCTTCTCCACCAGCCGCATAATGCCACCGCAGCTATCCTCTGCTGTCTCAGCTTCAATAGCCACAACGGAAGCCGAGAACACAAAACTGACACACAACAACAGAAAACGTTTCATAGGATGCCATCCTTAATTTAACAAGCGATAGATGTTGATTACCTCGATAAGGATAGTTTGAGGATGGGGTAATGTCCAAGGAGGCAGATATCCCTCCTTATTTGCGTGACGCTCTATGGAAATAGGCAAACCCAACTCCAATTCCAGCAGATAACCCCAGGAGATATGCAAGATTAACAATGTACGAGTTTCCGAGAGGATAGCCAATACGCAAAAGGATGTACGCAAGCAAAGTAATGCAGACGAATTCAATTGCAAACAGAGTATAGGAAAAATTCCCATCACCGATCTGATGTCTGATCGAGCGTGTGAAAACCATTGAAAAAAATACGCCCATTAGAAAGAGAATGACTAGTTGTCCAAGAAAAAAAGTCATTGGCCACAACCACAATCTGAATTTGAGGAGCGTGTCAGAGTTCCCAGAGAACCGGCCGCAAAATTGACCAGGCTACTGATTGCCGAGCCCTCACTCGCGCCTCTGGCCAGCGCTATCGAAACGCTGGCACCTGAACGATATGATGAAAGAGATCTTGCAAGCCCGGTAACATTACCCGCCACGCTCGCAACCGCACCAGATGTTGCCGCTATTGCTGCCGATTTCGGATCAAAGCTTGTCAAGCTATCTTTACGAGCAACTTGCCCTGAAGCGTTACCCAATCCACCAGCCACTGCACCGCGGGTCGCCGCTGTCACTATTGAACCGGCTCCCGGCAGGGCACCTGAAACTCCACCGAACAGCGTGCCAGAAATCACTGGCAACAGATATTCACCACCAAAACACGGGTCAGACAAAAGTTCGTTAAGCGCTGAAAGGCCGCCAATTGCGGCTCCCGCAGTTGATCGCGCCGCTGTCGCCACAGCAGCAGCACAAACTGGACTAGCTAAACAAACAGCGACAAACGCTGGTACTGGAAACAGTCCAGAAGCATCGGTAAAACGAACGGGATTATCAAAAGCGTAGGCATACGTATTCAATCCACCATTCAACCCAATCGGATCACTCTGAATATACCTCCCCAAACCGGGATCATAATCCCTGAAGTAATTATAGTGCAGCCCCGTTTCGGCATCGTAGTACTGACCCGGAAATCTCAGATTATACTCAATGCTCTCTGTGCTTAACTCGGCTTCGCCAAAGGGCTGATGGAGTGCCTGCCATACAATATTCTGTGCGTCATCAATTACAAGATTGGGCGTGCCAAGATGGTCTGCGTGAACGTAGTACACCTTGCCATCACTATGTTCTTCCACCGGCGGTATCGCGACGACTCTAATCGCATCAGCAGCATAGCGCCCAGACTGACCGCTGAGCTCCACTGAATCCGCGCCATTGCCGGACAATTCGTATACGCCCAGAGATTGCCATTCTGTAACGCCACGGGTCTGATCCCGAACTGATGTATCTACACCGTGCTCGTGATGTACGGAAAAGACAGATGCAGTACTGTGTTTATTACTGCCAGGCCAGCGGGAAAACACTTCGTAGCGGCCAGGCTCAAGTCCAGCCAGTTGCCACGTAAACACCCCCAGGCTGTCATCAGAAAGCCGGTAATCCCGCCCATAACTCTTGCTGCTCTTTTGCAAGATCCAGGTGCCTGCGGTGTTGGTCGCTACATCTTCCTGATCGATTAAAAGTACTTCTTCACCCTTACTCTCGTCAGCCACGACTCCATATACCACAACGGCAATCGGGCGCCCCTCAAGATAAATGTGCTCTTTTATCGCCTCACCCTCTTCGTTCAGCTCAGCCAAAAGTTCACCCTGCAATCCATAAACAAACCAGCGTAAAGCGTCGTCAGTAAACTTGGCGATACGCTGACCAAGTCCGTTGTAACGGTAAGTCGTGGTTTCGCTTCTCTCCTCTATCATCTGATTGCGGCCTTTGCCGGAGGTGACAGAGTATTTTCTGTGCACCTCAATCAGTCTCCCCCGGTCGTCGTGAGAAAAAAAATATTTTCCCGCGGAACCATCACGAGACGTTTTTTCGATCAGATTGCCCACTTCATCGTATTGATATTCCCAGTCGTCACTGCGCAGCAACCTATGACTGTTGGCATCGTATTGGTAGCGAATATCATTCCTTTTTATGGTGTAAGCCAACCGGTTACCGGCGGCATCATACTCAATACTGATATCACCGGCTGACGCACTCGCACCGGACAGGCGATCAATCTCATCGTACTGAAAATCCGATTGATTCCTGCTGATCACGTTGCCATTGGCATCATAAAGATAGTCTGCGGAGGCAATCCCACCGAATGTCTGGCTGATCAACTGAAAATCCTGGTTGTATACCTGCTCGGCGTGAACACCATTCCCCAATGTCATCCCTCGCCACGGGCCCAGCGGCATATGGTCGATATTGGAGGCGATCTCGCGAGCTCCGGATGTCGGAGAGTACCAGTGCATTGCCACCAATTTTCCATCCGGCGAATATTGGTATTGCAGGCTATTCCCACTGGGATACAAAAGGCCAGTCAGACGGCGACCTTCCTGCCAGGTGTAGCCCAATTCAGGTGTGGCTCCGTGATAATCAAGCGCCACCTGACGCACATTGCCAACAGAATCGTAACGATAGGATAAAGCTGAGGATTCGTCTTCGACACTGGCTAACCGTCCCTGACCGAACTCTCCCACATCGTACGCAAGGCGAATATCGAGGGAATCATTGTCATAGTCCACTAGAGTGGTTCTGTTCAAGGCATCATACTGCCACCTAACCACATTCCCTTTGGCATCCTGGGCAGCAATACGATTTCCCGCATCATCATACTCAAAACTTGTGAGGCCAGTATCGGGGCTGTGCAAAGACTCCAGCCTGCCCAAGGCGTCGTTATCGTAAAAGGTTATCAGGTCACGTGGGTCAGCAATCGACGAAACTTCATCATACTGATCATAGGTAAAAGAGATTGAATGCCCCAGTGGCGCAATCTCCACATCCAGTCTGCCGAAGGCATCGTAGGTCAACACAGTGCTATTGCCCCGGCCATCTGTCTGGATGACCGGCCTGCCGCTGGTATCATAAGTTGTGGTGTACGCTTCTCCCTCGGCATCTTGCGAACGCAACTGTCGGCTCAACTCATCAAACTGCCGGGTCAGGCTGCGATGGACTTGCCCAGAGCTATCTCTAATCAATTCCCGGACCCGGTTTCCAGCAAGATCAAGCTCAAACTCCAGGCGATCTCCAGACCCATTTGCCATGGCTATCAGTCGACCAGCAGCATCGTACTCGTAATGTGTGCGCAGCCCATCTGGGAAAACAACGGCAGTCAACCTGCCGGTGGTGTCATACTCGTAGCTTGTGCGATAGGCCGCCCCCTCCGGATTATCCCTGAGACTGGCGCGCAGCCGCCGCCGGGTGTCGTAGGTGAAATGGGTGGAAATGCCACTGGGATCCGTTACATAGCCCGGCAGCAGATCGGCGTTGTAATCTCCCCAACTCCAGAGGTGTCCTGCAGCCGTGGTAAGGCTCAGTATTTCCCCCCGGTCGCCGTAGGTAAAACTGGTAACATCTGTCACATCATTGCGCGGTCCATCAATCGATAGAACACGGCCATAACCGTCGTATTGGTATTGCCAGTGCGCGGCCCAGGCATTTGTTGTCGCCGTCAAAAGCATGGCGACGGCGACACTTACTTCTCTCATTGTCTTAAAATTTGTCATCCTGACGTCCTCTCTGTCCCTGTTGAACACCCACCTCACTGGCTGATGTCAAATTGTTCCATGTGCAGTAGATTGCCCACACTGTCGTAGATAAATTCGGTTCGCCTTCCACCTTTTTCCCGCCTCAGGGGCAAATTCCATTCGGAGTGCCATACCGTGCGCGTGGAACGTTCCAGAGTCGTCCCTACGGCCTCAATCATCTCCATCACCCGCCCCCGGTCATCCCTGAGATACTCTGTTCGAATTCCATCCCAATCTTCATTTCCGACCAGCCAACCCGAGGCATCGTATTCATAGTTGCGGTGAGAAGCAGCACAGTTCTCAGAGGCATGGCCGGTAACCGAGGCCACCTTTCTGGCGCCGTGCTGATCGACAAAGCGGTAGGTCGTCTGCTTGCCAAGTGCATTGGTAACTGTCACTGACGGATCAAACCTGTCATTGATCTGGCTGTAATCCATCGCCACCCGATCTACTCCGTTTGGCCCGTTATAACTCACTGCCCGCCCCTGGTCGTCATAGGTCCAGGTCGCCGTTTCAACACCCAACTCATCGATCACGGCGGTCAACGCCAGTGGATGGCGCGTATCACCGTAGCGATAAAATTTCTCACTACTGTCTCCATAGTTCACGCGAACAAGACGCCCCAAAGAGTCGTATGCATAAGTTAACGTTTGCCCATTGGGTGTCGTCACAGCCAGTACTCTGCCCTCCGCGTTGTAGGCGACGATAAGCCCGCGACCTGCGGGGTCAGTAATAACCAGGAAGGGATCGCTGTGATCGTAGCTGATGTGATATCCACTTCGATGTCGCTGTTCCACCAGTTTTCCTAGCGGAGAAAAAATCTCGACAAAGCCATCTTCGTGTACATAACGCCAACCGCTGACTGCCCCACCTTCATCAAATAATTGAAGGAGTTTTTTCTGTACATCGGGATAACTGATCCACTCGCTATTTACCTGCGTGAAAGGAATCACCCTGCCGTTGGAGTGCTCGACCTTGGCCACCACGCTACCAGGTTCGTGATTGATGCGACTGATGGATGTCCATCTGCCGGTGTGGGAATTGTAGTGCCGCTCCCATCGCAGCGGGATCACCCCCGTAGCACTATAATCGACCTCATGTTGGTACTTGTTGCCCAGCGCAGCGTTAACGGGGTTGCCATGAAAGCTGCCAACCACGCAATCTTCACCACCTAGGTTGCGCTCGGGTTCAATGCCGTGACAGCGGCCAAATGCGTCCTCGCTACCCTTAGGGCAGGCGTCGCCATAACGAACCCGGGCAATTTTCCTGCCCGGTTCTGGACCAAGCAAAGACAGGGCTCGGTATACAAACACTCTACCGGTACTCTCTTCGACCAGTTCAATCGTTGGAAAATCATTGAGATCCTGAATCCGGTGATAATCCGTATCCACCACGGTTGTATAGGCCGTTGTAAGCCAGATGTTGTAGGGAAAATCACCCAGAATGGTATAAGCCTCACACCTTGGCCAGGGATACCTGTCAGAGGTTCGCTGCTGGGCCAGAAGCTGAAGTTCATCGCCCAACGGTCGCAGCCAGTCCGCAAAATTGGATGCCGCGAAGGTGGTCGCCGTCTCAGTAGCTGCCTCGTAGCCAAAGTTGTATCCATAAACCCCGGGGTATGCCCCATTGGCAATGAGTCGGGGAAAGTTTGCACTCCAGGTCTCGCCCGAGGCCGCATCAGAAATACTGAGCGCATAATCGGTACGCGCCAACTGATACAGCGGTACCCCGGCGGCTAAATCGTCGCTGAAATAGAGTACATAGTGGGTCTGTGCAATCGTGCGACAGAAGCAGGCTATAGGTGCATTCACATCAGTACAGCCGGGAATTGCTGGTGTGCTGCTGTCCCCGTCATAACAATCGCAGTCGTCCAGACTACGAAATAGATCGGGATCGTTTACCTCAGACCCGATGGCAACTTCGTGTCCGTTATCGGTATAGATCGTGGTATCAAAGTCCGGCACCAGACCCAGTGTCAGGTCAAAGGTGTTCGGCGGTGTTGCAGCGTGCGTGGCCACACTCAACCCCAGGGTCAGGATGGCAGCTAATATTCGCTTGGCAGCGATTGGGATGGTAAACATGGTCTTCTTCCTTGAATGGCATGTTGAATGTATGCAAAGCAGGAAGAGCTACCCGGAGTGACTGAGTCAAAGCCACGCGGTATCTGACATTTCTTAGATGTGTGCGCACCGATGCATCCTTGCTATCGCTACGACGCAAAGCGTCCCTGCTTTAACTACAAGCTAGCACAGCTTTTTGGCTTGTAAAGAAAACAACGAAATAAATGAGTAGCGGATGTGCTCGCTACTCAATTCCGGTAACCATCCCCGCCGCGCGAAACATCGCTCTGGCCTTGTTCATGGTTTCTTTCCACTCCAAAGCAGGGACGGAATCAGCTACTACGCCACCGCCGGCCTGAATATACAGCCGTTCATCCTTGATCACCGCAGTGCGGATGGCGATAGCCATATCCATGCTGCCACCCCAGGACAGGTAACCCACGGCACCACCGTAAATGCCGCGTTTAACGGGCTCGAGCTCATCGATGATTTCCATAGCCCTAATTTTCGGTGCACCACTGAGCGTTCCCGCCGGTAGAGTGGCGCGCAATACATCGAGAGCCGAGCGACCTTTTTCCAGCGTTCCAGTGACGTTGGATGTGATATGCATCACATGAGAATAGCGCTCCACCACCATCTTTTCCGTCAGTTCGACTGAACCCACTTCACAGATGCGGCCGGCATCATTGCGACCCAGATCGATGAGCATAAGGTGTTCTGCAATTTCCTTCGGGTCAGCTAGTAACTCCTCTTCCATCGCCTGGTCTTCCTTCTCGTTATGACCACGACGACGAGTACCTGCAATCGGGCGAACCGTCACCGTACCGTCCTGCAAACGCGCAAGAATTTCCGGGGAACTGCCGACAATGTGGAAGTCACCCATGTGCAGGGCATACATATAGGGCGAGGGATTTAGATTGCGCAGGGCTCGGTACAAATTGATGGGAGGCGCTTTGAATTCAATACTCATGCGCTGGGAGGGCACAACCTGCATCACATCCCCGGCGAGCGTGTATTCCTTAATGCGCTCCACCGCCTCTTCGTATTCCTGCTGCGTAAAATCAGATTCGAACCTACTTTCATCAAGAACACCCCCAGCCGCGGCACCAAGATTGACGCCGCTGGTCGACGGCGCGTCTCCCGCCAGCAGAGCCTCCAACTCATCAAGGCGTTGCTCGGCGCTTGCCAGTGCGCCTGCCACCGCAGGATCAGCGTGCACCACCAGCTGCAGCGTGCCTGCGAGGTTGTCGAAAACCACCACCTCCTCCGACAACATCAGCATGATATCCGGCGTCCCCAGCGCATCGGCGGGTGCAGTTTTCGCCAGTCGAGGCTCTACATAGCGCACGGTGTCGTAGCCAAAATACCCGACCAGACCTCCGTAAAAGACCGGTAGGCCTTCCAGGGTCGGAACCCGATAGCGGGACTCAAATTCTTCGACGAATTCAGTCGGGTCAGCGGCTTCGGCTTCTTCAACTATCGCGTCGTCTCGACTGACTTCAATACGCTGGCCGTAAACACGCAGAATAGTTCTGCAGGGCAGACCGATAATGGAATAACGTCCCCATTTTTCGCCTCCCTGAACAGACTCCAAGAGATAGGTGTAGGGCGCATTGGCCAACTTTAAATAGGAACTTAGGGGTGTATCCATATCCGCCAACACCTGGCGGTGGACAGGAATACGATTGAAATTCTGCCCGGCAAGGGCAGCAAAATGTTCGGGGGTCATGACAAATCCTCGGAAAAATCAGGGCACGACAACGGTTAAGCGGTCTATGGATTTACCATCGCCAGCGAGTTACTTCGCACATCGACCAGGTGTCGATTTGTTGCCCAGCTGCTGTGATCACAGCTCTATCCGTGGTTGAGAAGGTCTGCATTGTACCCAAGCGAAACCCTTACGCCAATTCGGAATCAGGCGCCTGCCTGCGTCAGCTCCGCGCGCATGGCCGACACAGCCTCAGCGTAATCCGGTGCATTGAATATGGCAGAGCCCGCGACAAAGGTATCGGCCCCGGCGGCAGCTATTTCCCGGATGTTGCCCACACCGACACCGCCATCAACTTCCAGACGAATGGGCAAACCGGAATCATCGATGATTTGCCGCGCCCGCCGCAGCTTCTGCAGCGTAGAGGGAATAAAGGACTGTCCACCAAAACCAGGATTCACGGACATCAGCAAAATCATATCGACCTTGTCCAGGACGTAGTCGAGCTGTTCCAGCCCGGCCGCCGGATTAAACACCAGGCCCGCGCGACAGCCGCTATCACGAATCATTTGCAGGGTGCGGTCAACATGGGTGCTCGCATCCGGGTGAAAGGTGATATAGCTCGCCCCGGCCTCTACAAAGTCTCCGACCAGACGATCCACCGGTTTCACCATAAGATGCACATCGATGTCAGCGGTAATCCCATAATCCCGCAGCGCTTTACAAACCATGGGTCCAATGGTGAGGTTGGGTACATAGTGGTTGTCCATAACATCGAAATGAACGACGTCTGCCCCCGCCGCAAGCACTGCATCTACCTCCTCTCCGAGGCGAGCAAAATCAGCTGACAAAATGGAAGGTGCAATCAGGTAGTCATTCATCACTGCGTGTCCAACTTTGGCAAAGGCATAGTCTAATAGAAAGTGCCAAGCTATTCAGTACAAGGCGTTGATTTCTGCCAATCGCTCTGGTGTTCCGATGTCATGCCACACTCCGTAATAGGACTCACCGCCTATCAGTCCGGACTGAATAGCTGCATCGAGCAAAGGGCGAAGGGTCAGCACATCAGTCGTCATTCCCGCAAACAGGGCCGGAGAATAAACCCCGATACCTGCATAGGTCAGAGCGCAGTCACCCGCTCTTGTACATTGCAGCACCCCGTATTTTGAGACCAGGAAATCTCCCTCCGGATGATGAGCTGGATTGGGAACCATAACAAGGTGGGCCAATCGCCCTGCTGCCAATTGAAAATCCAATAGGCGGGCCAGTGGGTAGTCGGTAAATATATCTCCGTTGACTACTAGAAATGGCGCTTCTCCCAGTAGAGTCAGTGCCCGTTTTATACCGCCGGCTGTTTCCAGTGGCCGTGATTCCAGCGAATAGCTGATAGTGACGCCCCACCGGCTCCCATCCCCAAGGTCATCCACAATCTGATCAGCCAGATGAGACACATTGACCACCACATCAGATACTCCGGCGGCCGCCAGAACATCGAGGTGATAATGAATAAGCGGTTTTCCTGCAATCTCTAGCAGAGGTTTGGGCGTCGTATCCGTCAGCGGCCGCATGCGCTCCCCCACGCCGGCCGCAAGAATCATAGCCTTCATGCACTGTGCCCCGGGTCAGCCAGTGGCAGCACACGTAATAAATCATCGAGCGCCCGCAAATCTGGATGCCGTCGCAAGGTCGCTTCGAGATACGCGAAAAAGCGTGGGGTATCTTCCAGGTAACGAGACTTGCCATCGCGGTAACAGAGTCTGGCAAAAATGCCGATCACCTTGAGATGACGCTGTGTGCCCATCAGGTCTGCGCGGCGCAGAAATTCGTCCCATTCGGTCATTACCGGCAATCCCCGGGCCTGGGCGCGCTGCCAGTAAAGCCGCAACCAGCTATCAACACGATCTTCCGGCCAGCTGATAAACGCATCCCGGAACAGGCTTACAACGTCATAGGATACCGGCCCGTGTACGGCATCCTGAAAATCCAGCACACCGGGATTGGGGTCGGAGATCATCAAGTTGCGCGGCATGTAGTCGCGGTGAACCAGAACCCTGGGTTGTTCCAGCGCATTGGTAATCAAGGGCGCACACAGCCTTTCAAAGGCATCAATCGCAGGGTGATTTTCGGGTACACCAACATGCTGCAAAAGATACCAGTCGCGAAACAAATCAAGTTCCCGCCGCAAAAGCGCCGCATCGTAGCTCGGCAATGACTCAGGAACTTCGATCTCCTGCAGTGCAATAAGGGTGTCGATGGCATCGCTGAACATCTGATCTGCGTTTTCTTGGTCGAGGACGTCAATAAAAAGCTGCGACCCAAGGTCCTCCAGCAGTAGATAACCCCGTTCAATATCAGTCGCAACAATGCGCGGAACCTTCACCTGACCACTTTCCAGAAGCCGCGCGATATCCACAAAGGGTTGGCAGTTTTCCTGTGGAGGCGGTGCGTCCATACCAATAAAACTGGTGCCCCCGTAGCGAAACCGGAAATAGCGACGAAAGCTGGCGTCGCTGGAGGCCGATTCAATGCTGTCAGATGAGCCATGACAGCTACTGACCCACTCACACAAACCCTGCAGACGCGAATCCCCACTTGTATCACTATCCTGATCAATCACAAACGTTCTTCCCCCCCCCTTTTATCGGGCAATCCGTGCTGGAATGAATTATCATGCCGCACTGCAAATCGAAGATTTTTTACCTACAATCAAATACATGGCTCCATCCCAACGACGTATTACCAGCACCCACTCAGGGTTGATCCTGGGTATTGTCGCTCTTTTGTCGACAACCTGTGTGCGCGCTGACACAAGTGTGCCCTGGAACTGCAGCATAGCCGCTGACGGTACCGGCTGGCATTGCTCGGCGAACGATAGCAGTGACGGGCCGATGAGACCACTACCCGTCTCTCTCAGACGCCAAACATTACCACCCGGCGCTGATCGGGGCAGCGCGTTCCGGCCACCTGAAATACCGGAAAATCTCGACTGGGTTACGCTCGAATCCTCCACTTCGCCCCTGTTGGAATTCGACAGTAAAGCACTGCTCAGCGCCCGCTGTGGTGGTGCCTACGTAGATCCACTGGCCAATAGTGACCAAAGTAAAAATCTCGACGAATTCGCAATTGAAGCATCAGCAGCCCGGTCAGAAATCGAAAACGGCGTCGCCCGTTTCGAGGGGGGCGTCATTATTCGCCAGGGTTATCGTCAATTATCCAGCGACCTGGCTGTGGTAGACCGCAATCGCAACCGTGCCAAACTGGAGTCGAACGTAATTCTGCGCGAACCCGGCATGCTTTTAGTGAGCAACGTCGCGCGGATTGATACCGAATCCGGGCAATCCAGTCTCGAAAACGCCAGGTTCGTTTTCCATGAGTCGCATATGCGCGGTGGTGCGGACAGCATCGTGCGCCAGGACAATGGCAGCATGGTGCTCGACCAGGCCTCACTGACCTACTGCCCACCTGATAACGAAAACTGGCTGCTGGCCGCAGAGAGCATCGACCTCGATGCTGACACCGGACTCGGAACGGCACACGGTGCCACCCTGCAAGTCGCTGGCGTGCCGATACTTTACGCGCCGTGGCTGAGCTTTCCTATGGATGATCGCAGAGCGACGGGCTTTTTGTGGCCCACAATTGGGTCTGACTCCGATGGCGGACTGGATGTCGCCGTACCTTACTACATCAATCTGGCGCCAAACTACGACCTCACGCTGACCCCCAGGGTAATCATGGACCGAGGTGTCAGTGGTGAAGTTGAATTTCGGCATCTGTCCGAGGCCGCGGGCATGTGGACTGTCGGAGGCGCCTTTATGCCGGAAGACGATGTCTACCTGTCAGACTTCCCGGAAGAAGATGGTGCTCGCTGGCTCTCGCATGTTTCCCAGGATGGATTGTTTGCCGATCGTTGGCGCACGAATATCAATTACTCGCGAGCCAGTGACGATCGCTTTTTCCGCGACCTGGACACCACCAGCCTCGATGCGCAACGCAGCACACATCTGGTCCAGTCAGGTGAGGTCGACTATCTTGGCAATGGATTTACCGCAGGTGTCCTGGCCCAGCAATTTCAGACTATCGATTCCCGAAGCCTGTTCACGCGGCGACACAATTACAAAGTTCTACCCAAAGTGTTTTTCGAGAAACGCAGAAAGCTGGAACCCTTCTCCCCAGACATTATACTTAATGCCGAATACGTAAATTTCGATCATGAGATTCTGGTAACCGGTCGTCGACTGTACGCCGAAGCCGGGGTCAGCTATCCAATGACCTGGCCTGCAGGCTTCATCACCCCGACGGTAAAGTATCGTCACGTGGACTACGACCTGAGCGATCTGCTCGACCCCACGAGCCAGGAAACCCCCAGCGCGAGCTCGGGCTTGTTCAGCCTGGACGCCGGCGTATTTCTGGAACGCGAATTTTCCCGGTCGGGTAAGCAGTTTGTCCAGACTCTGGAGCCCCGGGTTTTCTATCTATACAGCGAAGAAGATGTTCAGACCGATCAACCAATATTCGACACCATTGAGCCCGTGTTCAGTTATGCCCGCCTGTTTCGCGACAGTAGGTTTACCGGGCATGACCGTCTGGACGATGCCAATCAGGTTTCCCTTGGCTTGACCACCCGCTTTATCGAGGCTGATTCAGGGGAGGAACTATTCAGTGCCAGCCTCGGTCAAATATTTTACTTTGAAGACCGCGAGGTCTTTTTGCGCCAGCCCGACCCCGACCTGACGCTCAGTACCTCCGAGATCGCAGCAGAATTCAGGTATAGACCTGCGGAAACGCTGCAGCTGAACAGCGCAGTGTTATGGGACAGCAGGCGCGGTAAAGTCAACGATTTCAACTTTGCGCTCAATTACAGTCCCGCTGACGCAGGCGTTTACAACCTCGGCTACAGTTATCGCAGACCAGGTACCACGACATTACCATTGCTGGATCCCGAACAGCTCGATCTAAGCGCCTTCTGGCCCATGAGTGAAAAGTGGCGGTTGTTCGCTCGCCTGCGCTACAGCATTGACAGGAGTGATCGAATTGAAGACAGTTTTGGTGTGGAGTACAACAGCTGTTGTTGGCGCATACGCGTGATGCATTCCCGTAGCGTGGATCGTGATGATACACTCAGTTTTATCGATACAGACCCTGAATTCGACAATGCCACGTGGATCGAATTCCAACTCAAAGGATTGGGTAGTATCGGTAACAGAGTTGGTCGCGCACTGGAAGAAATGGTGTGGGGGTATTCTGAAAATGATTACTAATCCACTTGGCTTATCCCAACGGAGAACAAACAAGGTGAGTAAAAAGTCTTGCAGACTACATTGGCTGCTCGCACCAGTATTGGCACTGGCGAGTTTTTTGAGCGTCGCCGAAACTGTGTTACTCGACCAGGTGGTTGCTATCGTAGAAGACGATATTGTGCTCGCCAGTGAGTTGAGGGATCGGCTGGACCGCGTTGTGGCTGGTATAGAAGCCCGGGGAGTGGATAAGCCGGCCCAGGAGGACCTGGTTCGTGAAACGCTGGATCAACTGATACTGGAAAGTATTCAATTGCAACGTGCGGGTCGTGCAGGTGTGCGCATCAGCGATGCCCAACTGAATGCTGCTATGGGCCGTTTGGCTGCACAAAACCAGATGGATCTCGCCACCTTCCGCCAGGCATTGGAATCAGAGGGACAATCCTATCAGGCTATGCGCGAAGACATCCGCCGTGAGCTGACACTGCAACGGGTTCAACAGGGCAGCGTCAATGGGCGCATTCAGATTACTGAACAGGAGATTGATAATTTCCTGATTTCAGAAGAAGGACGCTATTTAGCGGAAGAGGAATACCACATCGTACATGCACTGTTGCCATTGACGGAGACTGCCAGCCAGCAGGAAACAGACGCGGCGCAAGCATACGTTAACAACCTGTACGAGAAAATAAAGTCTGGCGGTGATTTCGAGCAGCTGGTCAGCGCTGCCAACCAATACACTTTTTCGGGTGGGGATCTCGGCTGGCGCAAACGCGGCGCACTCCCAAGTCTCTTTTCTGAAGTAGTTCCCGAGCTGTCCGTTGGTGCTACGGCGGAACCCCTGCAAAGCGCCAGTGGTTTTCACCTGATCAAACTTATTGATATGCGCGGTGGTAAAACCATGGTCGATCAAACCCGCGCCAGCCACATATTGGTGAAACCTTCGGCCATTCGCAACGAAGAAGAGACACGCCAACTGGCGGAACAACTGCGTGACAGAGCAGTCGCTGGCGAGGACTTTGCAGATCTGGCCCGTGAATACTCAGAAGATATCGGGTCAGCCGCCGAGGGTGGTGATCTGGGTTGGGTCAACCCTGGCCAGATGGTAGGTGAGTTCGAAAATATGATGAACGCTACCGAGCTTGAGGGCATCAGCGCACCGTTCAAGAGTCAGTATGGCTGGCATGTGCTCACCGTAACCGAGAGGCGCGCCGAAGACATGACTAATACCGTTTTGCGCAACATGGCCGCCAACCGTCTGCATCAGAGAAAGTTTGATGCTGAGTTGCAGGTCTGGTTGCAAGAGATTCGAGACGAAGCCTTTGTC
The DNA here is from genome assembly GCA_938074045.1 of uncultured Halieaceae bacterium. GTDB lineage: Bacteria > Pseudomonadota > Gammaproteobacteria > Pseudomonadales > Halieaceae > CALJGI01. The sequence continues at coordinate 26,343 of CALJGI010000005.1, read as the reverse complement.
GACATGAAGTGATGGCAGCGCCGCTCGCCATCACTGCCGGCGAACCTGCCGGCATTGGGCCTGATCTGGTGATTGCTCTGGCCCAAGCTGACAGAAGCTGGGACATGGTAGTCATCGCAGACTCACAGCTGCTCAGCGCGCGCGCGGAATTACTTTACCTCCCCCTGCATATTCAACCGTATCAGCCCGATGGACCGATAACGCGGAAGTCAGGCCAGCTCTCTGTAATGCACGTCCCCATGAATACAAGCTGCAACCCCGGCATCCTCGATCCGGCGAATGCCCACTATGTGCTGGCGACCCTCGATCGCGCCATTAAGGGCGCACAATCGGGAGAGTTTGCCGCTATGGTCACGGGGCCAGTGCAAAAATCCGTGATCAATGATGCCGGCGTGGCGTTCAGTGGCCACACTGAATACCTCGCAGCTGCGGCCGACACTCCCCGTGTGGTGATGATGCTGGCGACTCGTCAAATGCGTGTGGCGCTTATGACTACCCATCTTCCTCTGGCAAAAGTTCCAAGCGCCATCACCAGGGCTGACCTGACCACGGTCATAGAAATTCTGCATCGCGAGTTGGCTGATCTGTACGGCACAGACGCACCGCATATTGGCGTGCTGGGGTTGAACCCCCATGCCGGTGAGGGCGGGCATATGGGCCGGGAAGAAATAGACACAATCATCCCTGTACTTACTGACTTACGAACCAGAGGCATGCATCTGTCTGGTCCATTGCCCGCCGATACAGCCTTCAATCAGCCGATGCTGGAATCGGTGGATGCCATGCTGGCCATGTACCATGATCAGGGACTGCCGGTGTTGAAGTACTCCGGTTTTGGTGAAGCCATTAACATCACTCTCGGTCTGCCCTTTATACGCACCTCGGTGGACCATGGCACCGCGCTGGATCTGGCGGGAACCGGTGAAGCCGACAGCGGTAGCTTTCACTACGCCATTGAGGTGGCCGCTGATCTGGCTGCCAGGGGAAAGAAATAGATAATGAGTAACACCCCACGCGAACACCGCGCTCGCAAACGCTTCGGCCAGAATTTTCTACACGATAACCGTGTGATCGAAAAAATTGCCGCCGCTATCAACGCGTCGGCAGATGACCACCTGGTGGAAATTGGCCCGGGCAAAGGTGCGCTGACAGAGTATCTGCTCAAAAGTGGTGCGCGATTGGACGCCGTTGAGCTGGACCGCGACCTTTTACGCATACTGGAGTTAGAGTTTGCAGATAGCGCGCAACTGACATTGCACAGTGCAGACGCATTGAAGTTTGATTTTTCAGCTCTGGCCGCGGGCAATGGCAACCTTCGGATAGTGGGCAACCTGCCCTACAATATTTCAACGCCCCTATTGTTTCGCCTGTTCGAACTCTGCCCCATGATCAAGGATATGCACTTCATGCTGCAATTGGAGGTGGTTCAGCGACTGGCGAGCGAACCCGGCAGCAAACGCTGGGGCCGTCTGGGCGTTATGGCTCAGTATCATTGCCGGGTTGATGCTCTGTTTGAGGTGCCCCCCGCCGCGTTTTCACCACCTCCAAGGGTGCAGTCCGCCGTGGTAAGATTGACGCCACGCGCGCAAACCCCTTCCCCGGTAGACACCCAGAGTTTGTCCAGGGTGGTGCAGGCAGCTTTCAGCCAACGCCGTAAAACCCTGCGTAACAGCTTACGGGAACTGGCAGATGCAACGGTTCTGGAAGCCGCTGGTATCAATCCGGGAGCACGCGCTGAAACACTGACGCTGGATGATTTTGTCCAGATTACCCGCCGAATTATGAGCGAGACAGCATGATTGACGAAGACCAGGTCAAGATCAGCGTGGTTACCCGCCATCTACCCGAACAATCCAGCACTGAACAGATGCAGTTCGCGTTTGCCTACACCATAACTATTGCAAACGCGGGGGACGAACCCGTGCAATTACTTTCAAGACACTGGTTGATCACTGATGCCAATGCGAACGTGCAGGAGGTCAGGGGTGACGGCGTCATTGGTGAGCAGCCGCTGATTCTGCCGGGCCGGGAATTCACCTACACCAGCGGCGCCGTGCTTAACACCAGCATAGGCTCCATGCACGGTTCATACCTTATGTTGCGTCAAGATGGTAGCACCTTCACAGCACCGATAGCCGCATTTTCGCTGCACAAACCCGGCGAGTTGCACTGATGCGAGCTCTGAACAAAGCGCGGTCCTGGAACGACTGATGTCTACCTATGTGGTAGGTGATCTTCAGGGGTGCCTGGATCCCCTGCTCTGTTTGCTGAAAGACGTAGATTTTAACACCGCCACTGATAATCTCTGGGTGGTCGGCGATATCGTTAATCGTGGCCCCCAATCTCTGGATACATTGCGTTACATATACTCTATGGGCGACTGTGCCCAGATCGTTCTTGGCAACCACGACCTCAACCTGCTAGCCGTCGCCGAGGGCATACGCAAAGAGCATTCATCCGATACGCTGTCAGACATCCTGAACGCACCTGACCGGGATATCTTGCTGCAGTGGTTGCGACAACAGCCACTGATTCATCGCAATCTAGATCTCAACGCCACTATGGTGCACGCAGGTATTGCTCCGCAGTGGTCGCTGCAGAAAGCCGCTACCCTGGCGCGAGAAGTGGAGCATGCGCTACAAAGTGCAGACTACAGAAATTTTCTCAACGATATGTACGGTAATGAACCGGCGTGCTGGAGTGACGAACTGGTGGGTACAACACGACTCAAGGTCATCACAAATTATTTGACGCGGATGCGGTTTTGCCGTCCCGATGGTGCTCTCGATCTCATCAGCAAGACCGATCAGTCCGAACTGGGAGATGCCTATGAACCATGGTTCACTCACAACGGTCAGTGGCGTGATGATGGCCTGCTTCTGTTTGGCCACTGGGCCGCTTTGGACGGTGACTGCGGCATAGAAAATATCCATGCGCTGGATACGGGCTGCGTCTGGGGTCGCAAATTGACCATGCTGCGAATTGAGGACCGGGCGCTATTCTCCTGTCGATGTGCCTGAGACCTATTGGCCAGCAGGGTCGGCTCAGGATACTATCGAATGCTGTTTTGATGGTTCAACTGGGGCTTCTTGCCGCTTCATGGAAATTTATCTCGTAGGTGGCGCGGTGCGCGACCGACTGCTTAACTACCCTGTACACGAGCGCGATTGGGTGGTTGTTGGCGCACACCCTGAAACCCTGATCGAACAGGGCTACAGGCAGGTCGGCAAAGACTTTCCGGTGTTTATTCATCCGGACAGCGGCGAGGAATACGCGCTGGCTCGCACCGAACGCAAGACGGGGCCGGGGTACGCGGGTTTCAGTTGTCATAGCGATCCTGATGTCTCCCTGGAAGAAGACCTGCGGCGCCGGGATCTGACCATCAATGCCATTGCTGAAGATGCCGATGGTAATCTGATCGACCCCTATGGCGGCCAGCAAGACATTGAGCAAAGAGTTCTGCGTCACGTTTCCACGGCTTTCACCGAAGACCCACTGCGGGTACTACGTACCGCGCGTTTTGCGGCGCGCTATAATCATCTCGGTTTTGAAATCGCCCCTGAGACCAGGGCCATGATGTCAGATATTGTCGACAGTGGAGAGTTGAACTTTCTCCCCCCAGAGCGCATTTGGGCTGAAATGAATCGCGCGCTCACTGAATCTTGCCCTGTTGTTTTTTTCGAAACCTTGCGCAGCTGTGGCGGCCTGGAAGCGCTTTTGCCGGAAGTAAATCAATTATTCGGTGTACCGCAACCAGAGAAACATCATCCTGAAATCGACACCGGTATTCACACCATGATGGCACTGGAGCAGGCAACGCGCTTGACCAGCAGAGCCGATGTTCGCTTCGCCGCATTGGTGCACGATCTGGGCAAGGGAACCACACCCCGGGAGAACTGGCCCAAGCACATCGCTCATGAGCATCGTGGACTGCGCATCATTCGCAAGTTGTGTAAGCGCTTGCGACCTCCCAACGACTACCGTGATCTGGCGCTACAAGTGTGCCAATACCATACGCACTGTCATCGCGCCGCCGAACTAAAGCCCAGGACCCTGCTGAAAACTCTGGAAGGGCTGGACGCTTTTCGAAGACCTGGGCGCTTTGCGGGCTTTTTATTGGCATGTGAAGCAGACGCTCGCGGGCGCACCGGACTAGAGGATTGCGAATACCCGCAGGCTGCATATTTCGAAAAAGCGCTTGCGGCGGCAAACAGCGTAGCTACCAAAGAACTACAGGAATCCGGCTTGACGGGTGCTGCATTCGGGGACGCGCTGCGCACTGAGCGCGTCAAACGCATAGCCGCCTTGTAATGTCGTCAAATTCTCCCGGTACCGCCCTGATTACTGGCGCTGCGGTTCGCCTGGGATCGACAATCGCCCGGACCCTGCACAAATCTGGGTATCGTGTGCTGGTGCATTATCAGACCTCAAAATCAGCCGCAGAAATGTTGACAGATGAACTCAATCGCGATCGCCAGGATTCCGCGGTCTGTCTACAGGCTTCCCTTGATAAACCCACAGACGCCCGCACACTGGCGCAGACAGTTTCTAACCGATATCCGGATGTATCGCTGCTGATCAATAATGCTTCCAGCTTCTTTCCAACGCCACTGGCGGAAGCTACCGATGCCGATTGGGACAATTTAATGGGCAGTAACCTGCGCGGTCCCTTTTTGTTATGCCAAGGTCTGGCAGATCGATTGCGGACAAACAGTGGCAACATAATAAACCTGATAGACGTGTATGCGCGGCGTCCGCTGGTGGAGCACAGTATCTACTGTGCCTCAAAAGCCGGGCTGTCTATGCTGACTCGGTCGCTTGCCGCTGAATTAGCTCCGGAGGTACGCGTGAATGGAATCGCTCCGGGAGCGATCTTGTGGCCGGCTGAAAATCCGATGTTTGAGGAAGGTGAGCAGGAAAGATTTGTAAAACGCATCCCGCTGGGGAGATTGGGTGATCCACAGGATATTGCAGACCTGGCCGTTTTTCTGGCAACGAACGGTACCTATATTACCGGGCAAACCATCTCGGTGGATGGCGGCAGCAGTGCTTGAATTAGATTTGGACTGCAATGGTGGGCGTGCCGGGAAAGGGCACCACTTCCAAAGGCTGACTACTTTGATCAAAATCAGACCAAAGCCTGGCGTAGCTCACACCCAACTCCGGGTGCAAACGATCACCCGCTAACTCAGCCAGGGGCCTGAGAACGAAGGCGTTCTGTACTATTTCGCCACGTGGCAGTAGAACACCTTCAAATATGCCCACGGCGTCTCCAAACAGGAGAATATCGATATCGATATTCCTGGGTGCAAATTTCAGAGCATCGGGTTCCCTGCCATAGGCAAATTCCAACGTTTTAATATCCTGAGCAATCTCGCCCAGGGCAAGACTGGTTTCTATTTCCACCACGAGGTTGAAAAATGGACGCCCATCAAAGCCAATCGCCGCGCTTTCATAAACGGCTGAGCACCGCAGTGATGAAAAATTTACTCGCAGCCAGTCCAGGGCGACACCAATGTGGTACTCGCGATCTGTATTGCTGCCAACACCAAGGTATACCCTGGTCACAGTGTGGGATCGCCACGCTCGACGAAAACGCCTACACCTGCAGCCGCAGATATAATATCTGGTTTCTCTATACGTAAACGTAACCACGGCACGGAAAACTCGTCCTGAAGACAGCGCGCCAGCGCATCAGCAGCGGCCTCTAGCAGCAGAAATTTTTCCTCCTGCAGAATATCGCTCAGCCGATCAGCCACAGCTTTGTAATCCAGAGCCAAACTGAGATTTTCCGCCGCAGCTGCCGCGCTATTGTCCCAGGCCATCTCCACATTTATCAGCACCCTCTGCCGGACCTTGCGCTCGGATTCGTAAACCCCGATCACCGTCTCTACTGACAGGTCACGGATATACACGCGATCCATCAGACGCTACCTCGCAGGGACGGTAACTCCTCCATCGGCCACCGTGGTCGCACGGTCACGGCGAGATCGTCAGATTGTCCGCAGGCCAGTCGCTGACTTCCCGCATAGGCAATCATGGCCCCATTGTCGGTACAATATTTGGGCGCTGGCAGAAAAAGCTCGCCGCCGATCTCTTCCATTGCAACTTCGAGCAATGCCCGCAATCGCACATTCGCGCTTACACCGCCGGCAATAACCAGGCTTTTCACTCCCTCCTGCTTCAATGCTCTCAGGCATTTTATTTTGAGCGTATCGACAACCGCCAGTTCAAATGCGCAGGCAATGTCTGCACGGTGTTGATCATCCAGATTCTCCGCCTCGCGCGCTGCTGCGACCGTGTTCAAAGTATAGGTTTTAAGTCCGCTGAAACTGAAATCCAGCCCTGGTTTATTCACCATTGGTCGGGGAAACCGGTATCGGTCCGGGTCGCCACCCTCGGCCAGCTTCGCAATGAGCGGCCCACCGGGGTAATCCATGCCCAGCATCTTGGCGGCCTTGTCGAATGCTTCGCCCGCTGCATCATCAAGGGATTCGCCGAGCATTTTGTATTCCCCTATACCGTCTACCCGAATAAGCTGAGTGTGGCCGCCAGAAACCAGCAGTGCGACAAAGGGATAGTCCAGTTGCGCGTCTTCCGCCAGCATGGGAGCCAGCAAATGCCCCTCCATATGATGAACACCCAGGGCAGGAACCTGCCAGGCGTAGGCAAGCGCTCTACCCAGGGTCGCGCCTACCATTAAGGCACCCACCAAACCCGGACCAGCTGTGTAGGCAACTCCGTCGACATCGGCTGCGCCAACGCCTGCCTCGGTCATGATTTCATCTATCAAGGGAATGGTCTTTCTGATGTGGTCACGGGAGGCCAATTCGGGAACCACACCGCCGTACTCAACGTGCAGTGCCACCTGGCTGTACAGGCGATCAGCCAGTAGTCCACGCTCTGTATCGTACAGGGCGACTCCGGTTTCATCGCAGGATGTTTCAATGCCAAGGACCAGCATGGTGTTACCCACTCGTGAACAAGTGCGCATGATAATGGAGAACCGGTTGCCACGGCCACTCTGTCCGGCAGATACTTTTCAGCCTACGCCTTGGCCTAAGGCCGTACCTATCAATTATGCTCGGAGGACGGATGGCAATGGAATCAAGCCCCGCCTGGGTTATTCAAATCTGTGTATTGACCAAAATTCAGAAACAAAAAAGCCGGGTACAACCCGGCTTCAAAGCAGAAACGATCAGGATTTAATCCTCATCGTCCTCTTCGATCTCCTCCACGCGGGGACGATCAACCAGCTCAACATAAGCCATGGGTGCCTGATCACCGGTGCGGTAACCACACTTCATGATCCGGATGTACCCACCGGGACGATCCTGGTAACGCGGACCCAGCTCAGTAAACAACTTACCGACTGTTTCCTTGCTACGCGTGCGGTCGAAAGCCAGGCGACGATTAGCCACACTGTCCGTCTTTGCCAGCGTAATCAGAGGCTCTGCATAACGACGCAGTTCCTTTGCTTTGGGCAAAGTAGTTTTGATCAGCTCATGTTCTACAAGAGAGCTGGTCATATTGCGGAACATAGCTTTTCTGTGCGAGCTGTTCCGATTTAGTTGGCGGCCACTGTGACGATGACGCATGACGAATTTTCCTTTCTATATCTCTGGCTTCTGTTTACAGAACCGCTCAGGCACTCAGTACGCGGTCGTCGTTGCGCAGGCTGGCGGGTGGCCAGTTATCCAGACGCATACCAAGGGACAATCCGCGTGATGCGAGCACGTCTTTGATCTCGGTCAGTGACTTCTTGCCCAGGTTCGGGGTTTTGAGCAGCTCTACCTCGGTACGTTGCACCAGGTCGCCGATGTAATAAATATTTTCTGCCTTCAGGCAGTTTGCAGATCGTACAGTGAGCTCCAGATCGTCGACCGGACGCAACAGAATCGGATCAACTTCATCTTCTTCTTCAGCGTACTCAACTTCTTTCTCACTTTCGAGGTCAACAAACACAGCCAACTGCTGCTGCAGAATAGTGGCCGCCCGACGAATAGCTTCTTCAGGGTCGAGGGTGCCGTTGGTCTCTAGATCAAGTACCAGCTTGTCCAGGTCTGTGCGCTGTTCTACACGAGCGCTCTCAACCACGTAAGAAACGCGATATACAGGACTGAATGTAGCGTCCAGCTGCAGCCGGCCAATGGCCTTTGTCTCTTCTTCCGGGTTTTCCCGGGAATCCGCGGGTGAATAACCGCGACCACGCTGTATCGTCAGTCGGATGTTAATACCGGCATCGCCGTTCAGGTGGCAGATAATGTGCTCAGGGTTCTTGATCTCTACTTCATGATCGGTCTGGATATCACCAGCTGTTACAGGACCGGCACCGCTTTTGCTCAGGGAAAGTTCTACCTCGTCCTTGCCGTGCATGACAATAGCCACACCCTTCAGGTTAAGCAGAATCTCGATGACGTCTTCCTGAACACCTTCGATCGAGCTGTATTCGTGCAAAACACCGTCGATCTCTGCTTCGACAATGGCACACCCAGGCATGGATGAAAGTAGAATCCGACGCAGGGCGTTACCCAGCGTATGTCCAAATCCACGCTCCAGCGGCTCGAGAGTTACCCGTGCTCGGGTAGTACTGATCTCGTCTACGTTTATCAAACGCGGGGTTAGAAATTCGTTGACTGCACTATGCATATTGGCACCTGTGTTCTGTCTGTTAATAGACTCTGATTAGATCCGAGCACTCCCTTACTTGGAGTACAGCTCCACAATCAAGCTCTCATTGATTTCCGAGGGAAGATCGTCGCGCTCTGGATAGGCCTTGAATGTTCCTTCCAGCTTTTCCACGTTCACATCTACCCACTCGGGATCGCCACGTTGAGCGGCCAGCGCCAGTGAAGACTGCACACGCAGTTGCTTCTTGGCCTTTTCGCGCAATGAAATTACATCACCGGGCTTAACCTTGTAAGAAGGGATATTGACTGACGCACCGTTAACCAGGATAGAACGGTGTGCAACCAATTGACGTGCCTCAGCGCGTGTCGCACCAAAACCCATGCGGTACACCACGTTATCAAGACGGGATTCAAGCAATACGAGCAGGTTTTCGCCGGTTGCGCCTGTCTGCCGGGCCGCTTCTTTGTAATAGTTGCGAAATTGCTTTTCCAATACACCGTAAATACGGCGGACTTTCTGCTTTTCGCGCAACTGCACACCATAGTCAGACAAGCGTGAGCGACGCGCGCCATGCTGTCCGGGAATGTTTTCTGCTTTGCACTTGGATTCCAGAGAGCGTACGCCACTCTTGAGGAACAAGTCAGTGCCTTCGCGACGTGCCAGCTTGCACTTGGGACCTGTATATCTAGCCATTATATCTGCTCCTGATCCGCTTACACACGACGTTTCTTGGGTGGACGACAGCCGTTATGCGGAATCGGAGTGACGTCGGTGATGTTAGAAATTTTGTAGCCACAGGCATTCAATGCCCGCACTGCTGATTCGCGACCGGGGCCAGGACCCTTGACCTGGACATCCAGATTTTGCAATCCATATTCCTTGGCTGCTTCTCCGGCTCGCTCAGCCGCAATCTGCGCTGCGAATGGAGTGCTTTTCCGGGAACCACGAAAACCTGAACCACCAGCAGTTGCCCAGCTGAGCGTATTGCCCTGGCGATCGGTAATGGTCACGATTGTGTTGTTGAACGACGCATGTACATGTGCCACACCGTCGACTACTGTCTTGGTAATTTTTTTGCGAGTTGTTTTCGCACCTGGCTTAGCCATAATTGCTTCCTAATTTAATATCGTCACTGCACTTTGGTGCAGCTACACTAAATTGTGATGTTTATTTGCGGATTGGTTTCCGCGGACCTTTGCGGGTTCTCGCATTGGTCTTGGTTCTTTGACCCCGCAGGGGCAGGCCCTTACGGTGACGCAGACCACGATTACACCCCAGATCCATGAGACGCTTGATGTTCATGGAAACTTCCCGGCGCAAATCACCTTCGATGGTCATTTTTGCCACTTCGGAACGCAGTGAATCCATCTCTGCTTCCGTAAGTTCACCAATCTTGTTCTGCTCGCCGATACCCGTTGCCGCGCACAGTTGCTTCGCGGTGGTCCGACCAACCCCGTAGATATAGGTCAATGAGATAACAGCGTGCTTGTTATCCGGAATATTGACACCAGCTATTCGAGCCATCCAGTTTCTCCGTTCCCCTAGCCGGGGTACTCTTTGTTCGCTTCTTGCGTGCCCCTGTTTGGTCCGGCGGTCTCCGTCCTGAAGGACGTAATCTCTACCGCTGGTGACCGCTGCGAAGGGCGCAGCATTCTAGCGTTACAATTTTAAAATTTCAACTTCGAACAAGCACTTACGTGCGTATTCACTATTCCTGCCCCTGCTTAACCCTGACGCTGTTTATGGCGTGGCTCAGCTTTGCATATCACTCGAACGACACCCTTGCGACGTACGACCTTGCAGTTGCGGCACATTTTTTTGACCGATGCTCTTACTTTCATCTCTTCTCTCCAGACCCTGACGGTTTCACACACCTGTCAGCGTTTTTTTCCATATCCTTTCAGGTTGGCCTTCTTCATCACACCGTCGTACTGATGCGACACCATGTGAGACTGAACCTGCGCCATGAAATCCATTACCACTACAACCACGATGAGCAATGAGGTGCCACCTAGATAAAAAGGTACATTCCACATCACCACCAACGCCTGCGGCAGCAAACAAACCATCGCTATGTAAGCCGAGCCAAACACGGTCAACCTGGTCAGCACGCCATCTATATAGTTGGCGGTCTGTTGTCCGGGACGAATCCCCGGAACAAAAGCACCTGATCGTTTCAGGTTGTCTGCAACTTCTACCGGATTGAACATCAATGCCGTATAGAAAAAGCAGAAAAATACAATCAACACAGTGAACAAAATAATGTTCAATGGCTGGCCCGGTCCAATCGCCAGGGCAATTTCCTGCAACCAGTCAGCTTCGCCAGACGACCCGAACCACTGCGCAATAGATGCAGGGAACAGCAACAAGCTACTGGCAAAAATAGCCGGAATTACACCGGACATGTTCACCTTGAGCGGCAGGTGACTTGACTGCGGCTGAGTAACTCGCCCGCCGCGCTCCTGACGCTTGGCATAGTTGACTGTAATTCTGCGCTGGCCTCGCTCAATGAAGATGATCAGGTAGATCACCGCCACCGCCAGCATCAACATGAACAGCAACACCAAAATATCTAACTCACCCTGGCGCGCCTGCTCCAGGGACTGGCCAATCGCAGCAGGTAATCCCGCTACAATTCCGGCAAATATCAGCAAAGAAATGCCGTTGCCAACACCACGCTCTGTAACTTGCTCACCCAACCACATCATAAATACAGCGCCGGTTACCAGTGACGTAATGGAAATCACGTAAAACAACAGGTTTACCGCGTAAGCCATACCCTGATTCGCCATGCCGACCGACATACCGGTCGCCTGCACCAGGGCGAGCACCACCGTGAGGTACCGCGTGTACTGGGAGATTTTACGGCGTCCCGACTCTCCCTCTTTCTTTAACTGTTCTAACTGCGGTGTTACCGCAGACATCAACTGCATAATGATCGATGCAGAGATGTAGGGCATGATGCCCAGCGCCAGAATACTCATGCGCTCCAGGGCACCACCACTAAACATATTCGCCAGCCCGAGGATGGTGCCCTCGTTCTGGTTAAACATAGCCGCTACCTGGTCAGGATCGATGCCGGGCACGGGAATATGTGTACCAATGCGATAAACAATTATCGCCAGCAAAACAAAACGAAGGCGAGCAAACAGCTCGCCTAGTCCTGACTGGTTTACAGAGGGTAGCTGTCCAAGCTTGGCCATCTAGTCCTCGACGCTTCCACCTGCCGCCTCAATCGCAGCACGCGCGCCCTTGGTAACTGCAATGCCATGCAATTTCACGGGCTTGTTCAATTCACCGGACAGGAAGACCCGTGCACGCAAACTGTTCTGCTTGATAACATCGGCAGCCATCAGCGCTTCCAGATCTATAACATCGGCTGCGACACCATTCAGCTCTGACAAACGTACCTGAGCAGTGGTGCGTGATATGCGTGACGTAAAGCCATACTTTGGCAGCCGCTTCTGCAAAGGCATTTGTCCACCTTCGAACCCGGGGCGTACGCTTCCGCCAGAACGGGACTTCTGTCCTTTGTGACCGCGACCACAGGTCTTGCCCAGGCCACTGCCGATACCGCGTCCCACCCGCTTGGCGGCCTTGCGGCGGCCCTTTGCTGGAGACAGCGTATTCAGTTTCATCGCGTCAGAGGTCATTTTCCTATTCCTCAACCTTGAGCAGGTAATTCACTTTATTGATCATGCCGCGAACAGACGGCGTGTCTTCAACTTCCACCGTCTGGCCAATGCGACGCAGGCCCAGGCCAGCGACACAGGCTTTGTGATTTTTCAGTCGACCGTTGGTGCTGCGCACCTGGGTGACCTTGATCATTGCTTTTGCCATATCCAGTTCCGCCCGCTTAAGCCAGAATTTCTTCGACAGTTTTGCCACGTTTCGCAGCGATATCTTCCGGAGAGGCCATTTCTTTCAGACCATTGAAAGTCGCCCGTACGACGTTCACCGGGTTGGTTGAGCCATAGCACTTGGCCAGAACGTTGTGCACGCCGGCGATTTCAAGCACTGCCCGCATCGCACCACCAGCAATAACGCCGGTACCTTCAGATGCTGGCTGCATGTATACCTTGGAAGCGCCATGTCTTGCCTTGATCGGGTACTGAATCGTACCGTCGGCCAGGTCGACCTGGATCATGTTGCGGCGCGCGGCTTCCATAGCCTTCTGAATAGCGACTGGCACTTCTCGTGCTTTGCCGCGACCGAAGCCAACTTTGCCATTACCATCGCCCACCACGGTCAGCGCTGTAAAACCAAATATCCGGCCGCCTTTCACCACCTTGGCTACTCGGTTCACCTGAACCAGCTTTTCCTGCAGGCCTTCGGTGTTGTTCGGATCTTGCTGCTCTTTAAATGCCATAGCGATAAGTCCTAGAAATCCAATCCACTCTCACGGGCAGCATCGGCAAGAGCTCGAACGCGACCGTGATATTTGAAACCGCTGCGATCGAACGCTACCTTTTCCACGCCCGCATCTTTCGCGCGCTCAGCGATTAATTTGCCTACCGCTGTGGCCGCATCGACGTTGCCGGTGCTGCCTCCACGCAGGCTAGAATCCAAAGTTGACGCGCTGGCCAAAACAGCATCGCCAGCAGGTGACAACACCTGCGCGTATATATGCCGCGGAGTACGATGTACGCTCAGTCGGTTGACGCCGAGTTCGCGCATTTTGTTTCTGCTCCTGCGCGCTCTGCGCAATCGGGAGTCTCTTTTTACGCTCATAATCCTGACCTACTTCTTCTTCGCTTCTTTGCGACGTACATATTCATCAGCGTAACGAACACCTTTACCCTTGTAGGGCTCTGGTGGGCGGAACGCCCGTATTTCGGCAGCAGCCTGTCCAACTTTCTGCTTGTCGACTCCACTCACCACGATTTCGGTCTGCGTAGGTGTTTCAACGTCAATACCTTCCGGCAGTGTGTAGTCAATGGGGTGCGAGAAGCCAAGCGTCAGATTCAAAGTCTTGCCAGATGCTTTTGCCCGATAACCTACCCCGTTCAACTGCAGCTTCTTTTCGAAGCCCTGGGACACACCAACCACCATGTTATTAACCAGTGACCGCGAGGTCCCTGACATGGCCAGTGCTGTTTTGCCCTTGCCTCGCGCCGCGAAGGTCAGCTGATTATCTTCCTGCGTCAGCTCTACGCCGTTGTGCAGGACAAGCTCCATTTTTCCTTTGGCACCCTTGACCGACACATTCTGGCCGTCAACGGAAATCTGCACACCGTTCGGAATTTCGATTGGATTATTTGCAATTCTGGACATGGTCTTTGCTCTTTAAAATATTATCTGTGCTCAGAAAACTGTGCACAGTACCTCACCACCAACACCAGCTGCCCTGGCAGCTCGCTCGGTCATAACACCCCTACTGGTAGAAACAATGGCAATACCAAGACCATTGCGAACCGTTGGCAATTCACCAGTGCCCTTGTAGGTGCGCAATCCTGGGCGGCTGACGCGATCCAGCTCTGCTATTACTGGCTTACCATTGTGGTACCGCAGTTCAATCTTCAAATTGGCTTTGGCACCCTGCTCTTCTACCCGGTACTCACCGATGTAACCTTCATCTTTCAACACTGCACATACAGCGACTTTCTGCGTTGAAGACGGCATCTCTACGTCAGGCTTGCCCGCCATTTGCGCGTTACGAATGCGGGTGAGCATATCGGACATTGGATCTTGCATACTCATAATCTATTCAGCTCCTGTGTTGATGAGGCATAGCCACATCATCAACTCTTTCCGTTACCAGCTGGCCTTGACCAGTCCGGGTACATCACCGCGCATCGCAGCTTCGCGCAACTTATTCCGACAAAGACCAAACTTCCGGTATACGGCGTTGGGTCTACCCGTTATCTGGCAGCGGGTGCGCTGACGCACGGGGCTCGCGTCCCGGGGCAGCTTCTGCAGACGGATCTGGGCGTCCCATTTCTCGTCATCACTAGCGTTTACATCCTTCAGTATCGCTTTTATCTCCGCGCGTTTGGCCGCAAAGCGGGCGACGGTACGCTCACGCTTCTTCTCTCTCGCGATCATTGAATTCTTAGCCATAATTACTATCTCTCTCAGCTCTTCAGAGGAAAGTTGAAAGCTCGCAACAGCGCGCGGCCTTCATCATCGTCTTTTGCAGTCGTGGTAATCGTTATGTCCAGTCCGCGCAGGGCATCAACCTTGTCGTAATCGATTTCCGGAAATATGATCTGCTCATTTACGCCCATGGCAAAGTTGCCGCGCCCGTCGAAGGACTTGGGGCTGATACCGCGAAAATCTCGAATCCGCGGTATGGCGATGGCGATGAGTCGCTCAAAAAACTCATACATACGCTCGCCGCGCAAAGTTACTTTGCAGCCCACGGGCCAACCTTCACGTACCTTGAATCCAGCGATGGATCGGCGTGCTTTGGTGACAACGGGCTTCTGACCCGCAATCTGCTCCAGGTCCTTCAGTGCGTTCTCGAGGACTTTTTTGTCGCCGATAGCCTCACCCACACCCATGTTCAGTGTGATCTTGGAGATGCGTGGTACTTCCATCACATTGCCCAGCCCCAGCTCTTCCTTGATCTTGCCGGCCAGTTCGTTGCGATAAACTTCTTTTAAATTTGCCATGTTCTTTACCTGTGGACTCAAGCGTCGATCGCTGCGCCGCTGGATTTGAAGACGCGAGTCTTCGTGTCACCGTCTATTTTGATACTCACCCGGTCAGCCTTATTGGTTTCCGGATTAAAAATTGCCACGTTGGAAGCATCAATTGCGGATTCCTTTTCTACGATTCCGCCCTGAACACCCAGGTTCGGGTTTGGCTTGGTGTGGCGTTTCACCATATTGATGCCTGTTACAAGCAGGCGGCCATCATCACGCACCTGGCGTACCTTGCCACGCTTTCCCTTATCTTTTCCGGCGAGGATAATCACCTCGTCATCACATTTGATCTTGCGCATGTTATGCTTTCTCCTGCCTTCCCGGCCGCCAGTTACAGTACTTCTGGGGCCAGAGAAATAATCTTCATAAACTTTTCGCTGCGAAGCTCGCGAGTCACCGGGCCAAAAATACGGGTACCGATAGGTGCGTCCTGTGCATTCAGCAGCACCGCCGCATTATCATCAAAGCGAATCAGCGAACCATCGGGACGCCGCACACCCTTCTTGGTGCGGACTACTACCGCAGTCATCACCTGGCCCTTCTTAACCTTGCCCCGGGGGATAGCTTCTTTAACCGTCACTTTGATCAGGTCACCTACACGGGCATAGCGGCGATGTGAACCACCCAACACCTTGATGCACATCACGCGGCGAGCACCGCTGTTATCTGCGACATCCAAATACGACTGTGTCTGAATCATTTTCTAACTCCATCGCGCCCATCGGATTAACGATGAGCAAAATCCGCTTTCCTATACCTTCGCCACGGCTTCATCAACCCGCAACAATTTCCAGGTCTTCAGCTTGGAAATGGGTCGAGTCTCGGCCACGGTAACCACGTCACCCATGTTGCACTCGTTGTTTTCGTCGTGTGCATGAATCTTTGAAGAGCGTGTTATGAACTTGCCATACACAGGGTGCTTAACCCGACGCTCCACCAATATGGTAATCGTTTTATCAGCCTTGTTACTGACGACCCTGCCGGTTGCCGTACGCACGGTATTACCTGTTTCCGACATGTCTAGTTACCTACCTTTTCTCTGAGCACTGTTTTCAACCGCGCAATATCTTTCTGGGTTTCCTTCAACAGATGGGTCTGACCCAGCTGTCCTGTCGCGTGCTGCATCCGCAGTTTGAATCGTTGTTCACTCAGCGACAGAAGCTCTGTCTTGAGCTCTTCTACCGTCTTGTCTCGCAAATCACTGCCTTTCATCACATCACCGACCGTTTAACAAAAGTGGTTGGTACAGGAATTTTCGCGGAAGCAAGCGCAAACGCTTCCCGTGCCAGCGACTCGGGCACACCCTGTACCTCGTAAAGCATTTTGCCGGGCTTGATCTGGGCTACCCAGTATTCGACATTACCCTTGCCTTTACCCTGACGAACCTCGAGAGGCTTGCCGGTTATTGGCTTGTCCGGGAACACTCGAATCCAGATTTTCCCGCCCCGCTTGATATGGCGGGTCATGGCTCGACGAGCTGCCTCGATCTGCCGGGCCGTAATACGCCCTCGACCGGTTGCCTTGAGGCCATACTCACCGAAGCTCACTTTACTGCCGCGATGTGCCAGGCCGCGATTACGCAGCTTCTGCTGTTTTCTGAACTTAGTACGCTTTGGTTGTAACATTTGCGTAGCCCTTAACTAGTGCCTGTTTTCCTGGCTTTTGCTTCCGGTTGCTCTGCATCCAGAATCTCGCCTTTGAAAATCCAAACTTTTACACCCAGGATTCCGTAGGTGGTCGCCGCCTCATAGGTGGCGTAATCGATATCTGCGCGCAGGGTATGCAGAGGTACGCGACCTTCGCGGTACCACTCTGTGCGAGCAATTTCAGCACCGCCGAGACGGCCGCTGATTTGAACCTTGATGCCCTCAGCGCCCTGGCGCATGGCATTCTGTACGACACGCTTCATGGCGCGGCGAAACATAACCCGGCGCTCGAGCTGCTGCGCCACGTTCTGGGCGACCAACTTTGCATCGAGATCCGGCTTGCGAATTTCTTCAATGTTGATGTGCACAGGCACACCCATTTTTTCACTGAGCAAACGACGCAACTTATCGACGTCCTCACCCTTTTTGCCGATTACAATCCCGGGGCGCGCCGTGTGAATCGTGATTCGCGCGGTTTGTGCCGGGCGCTCGATTACTATTCGGCTGACCGAGGCGTGATCCAGAGTCTTTTCCAGAAACTCACGCACTTCGAGATCATTGATCAACTGCTTTGCATAGTTCTGGCGATCGGCGTACCACACTGAGGTGTGGTCTTTGACGATTCCGAGGCGTATGCCGATTGGATGTACTTTCTGACCCATACTGGTCGTCTCCTAGTCTTCGCTTTCGCTGTCAGCCACTTTGACAGTAATGTGGCAGCTGCGTTTGAGAATACGGTCAGCGCGGCCCTTGGCTCGGGGACGCAGACGCTTCATGGTCATACCTTCATCCACAAAAATCGTGGACACTGTCAGTTCGTCAACGTCAGCACCTTCGTTGTGCTCGGCGTTGGCGATCGCTGAATCGAGTACTTTCTTGATGATTTGAGCAGCCTTTTTCGGGCTGTAGCTGAGTAGGTCCAGCGCTTCTTCTACGCCCATGCCACGGATTTGGTCAGCAACCAGCCGTGCTTTCTGAGCGGAGATTCGTGCTCCTGTCAATTTTGCTGCTACTTCCATCGTCAATAACCTCTATCTTCGCCCCGGTGCTTACCGGGCTTTCTTGTCGGCCGCGTGACCGCGATAAGTACGGGTTACTGCAAATTCACCCAACTTGTGTCCGACCATATCTTCGTTGATCAAAACGGGGACATGCTGGCGCCCGTTATGCACTGCTATAGTGAGACCCACCATATCGGGGGAAACCATCGAGCGACGCGACCAGGTCTTGATGGGTCGACGATCATTGCTCTCTACAGCTGCCTCAACCTTCTTCATCAAATGAAGGTCAATAAATGGTCCTTTCTTTAGGGAACGCGGCACAATTAATTCCTCTGTTCAGTCTGTCCGGACACCTAGGTCCGCTTATTTCTTACCACGGCGACGGACGATCAACTTGTCTGTACGCTTGTTTTTACGAGTCTTGTAGCCCTTGGTTGGTACACCCCATGGGGTAACTGGATGACGGCCACCTGATGTGCGTCCCTCACCACCACCGTGTGGATGATCCACCGGGTTCATCGCGACACCACGTACGGTTGGACGCACACCGCGCCACCGCTTGGCACCGGCCTTACCGAGTTTGCGCAGGCTGTGCTCACTATTGGAGACTTCACCCAGGGTGGCCCGACATTCCGACAGCACCTTGCGCATTTCTCCCGAGCGCAAACGCACGGTCACGTATTGGCCTTCACGTGCCACCAGCTGAATGGCGGCACCGGCACTACGCGCCAACTGGGCACCCTTACCAGGCTTTAATTCGATGCAGTGAATAACGCTACCGACGGGAATATTCCGCATTGGCAGGCAGTTGCCCGCGCGAATCGGAGCTTCATCTCCTGACTGCAGCACATCACCAGCTTTAACGCCCTTGGGCGCAATGATGTAGCGACGTTCACCATCGGCATATAGCATCAGTGCAATATTCGCTGTGCGATTCGGGTCATATTCCAGACGCTCAACCGTAGCGGGAATACCATCCTTATTACGCTTGAAGTCCACAACCCGGTAGTGTTGCTTGTGACCACCACCGATATGGCGCGTCGTAATGCGACCATTATTGTTACGTCCACCGGACTTGCCTTTCTTTTCCAGCAAAGGCTTGTACGGTTCACCCTTATGCAAATCGGGATTAACAATCCGGACCTGGTGACGGCGACCAGCGGAAGTGGGTTTACTCTTTACTATAGCCATGTTGCAAACTGCTCCCGATTAACTCGCAACCGCAAAGTCAATTTCTTGACCCTGCTCAAGGCGAACATATGCTTTCTTGGTACCGGCGCGACGGCTTAAACCGAAACGATTGCGCTTGACCTTGCCCTTGATAACGGCTGTTGACACATCAACAACGTTAACCTTGAACAACTGCTCAACCGCTTTTTTGATTTCCAACTTGGTAGCATTCGGAGCCACCTTGAACACGTACTGATTGTTTTCATCAGCGCAGATGCTGGCCTTTTCAGAGATATGCGGCCCCAACAACACCTGGAAAATACGCTCCTGGTTCATCCCAACATCTCCTCGAATTTCTTCAGCGCCGGGACTGTCACCATAACCTTGTCGTATGCGATCAAACTGACCGGATCGATGCCCGCCACATCGCGTACGTCAACCTTGTGCAGGTTGCGTGATGCCAGGTACAGGTTTTCATTGACTTCATCGGCGATGATCAACACATTTTCCAAACCCAAGCCATTTAGCTGACTTACCAACTCCTTGGTTTTGGGCTGCTCAACAACCAGCTCTTCAACAACAATCAGACGTTCCTGACGTGCGAGCTCCGACATAATCGACTGCAGGGCAGCGCGATACATCTTCTTGTTGACCTTATGCGAATGATCCTGTGGCTGCGCGGCAAAAGTAACACCACCGCTGCGCCAGATCGGAGAACTCCGGGTGCCCGCTCGGGCGCGACCGGTGCCCTTTTGACGCCATGGCTTAGCACCACCACCGCGCACTGCCGCGCGATTCTTCTGCGCTCGCGTGCCTTGACGGCCACCCGCCAGATAGGCGGTAACTACCTGGTGAACCAGGTCTTCGTTAAATTCCCTGGCGAAGGCAACATCCGAAACCGAAACTGTACCGGCGTCAGCGTTACCAGGCTTCACAACACTCAATTCCACTTTGTGACCCCCTGAACCTTAAGCTTTGACGGCAGGACGTACAAAGACATCGCCGCCGGGGGCGCCGGGGACGGCACCTTTGATCAGAAGCAAGTTACGCTCGGTATCGACGCGCACCACCTCAAGCATTTGTGTGCTCACGCGGGCAGCACCCATGTGACCTGACATTTTCTTACCTTTGAACACTTTACCCGGCGTCTGACACTGCCCAATCGATCCATTGGAGCGGTGAGACAGGGAGTTACCGTGAGTTGCGTCCTGCATCTGGAAGTTCCAGCGCTTGATACCGCCCTGAAATCCCTTACCCTTGGACTGGCCAGTGACATCAACTTTCTGACCAGCCTCAAACCGCTCCACAGTCAGCTCATTGCCAACTTCAGGGGTGTCATCACCTTCGTCGAGACGGAATTCCCACAGACCACGGCCCGCTTCTACGCCTGCTTTGGCGAAGTGGCCCGCTTCAGATTTGCTTACTTTTGATGCCCGGCAGGAGCCGGAGGTCACCTGGATCGCCCGATAGCCATCGCTATCGATATCCTTGACCTGAGTAACGCGATTGGGCTGAACCTCAATCACTGTCACCGGAATGGAGACGCCGTCGTCGGTAAATATTCGTGTCATACCGCTCTTACGGCCGACTAAACCAATAGTCATTTCTTTTCACCTCTAAGTGTACGGGGCTGGAACCCTCTATGGCCGCTCATCTCTGAGCGTTACACGCCCTCAGCAATGTGGCTTCGGGCTTCGTCCTGTCAACTAACCAAGACTGATTTGTACTTCTACACCAGCTGCCAGATCCAATTTCATCAGAGCGTCAACGGTTTTCTCGGTTGGCTCAACGATATCCAGCATTCTTTTATGGGTACGGATCTCGTACTGATCTCGCGCGTCCTTGTTGACGTGAGGCGACACCAGTATGGTGAAACGTTCTTTACGTGTCGGCAGAGGAATGGGGCCGCGAACCTGGGCACCGGTACGGCGCGCAGTCTCAACGATCTCCAAAGTCGAGGCATCAATCAGCCTATGATCGAAGGCTTTCAGCCGAATTCTTATACGTTGATTCTGCATTCGATCAACTCTCCACACTTAGACACGTTAAAGAACCACAGGGCCGCCGCTCGGGGGCACCCGAAAAAAGAGTGCGCATTCTAATGACGGACCCCCGCTCTGTCAACGTGATTCGGTGCTTATTTTGTGTATTATTGCCGCGCGCTGCGCCGCTTTCCGCAAACTGAAAATTTTCTATACTTTTCAGATGCTTATGAACTGCAAGTCAATGCTGGTCTACAACCACTGGCCAGCACCCGCAGCGCGGCGTTAGACTGTGCGCCCCCAATACCCTGAGAGTACCGTCTCAAGGGCGTTGTTGGACCCACTCACCTCTACATAGAAACGCACAAGAAGATGACTAACGGACCTACCTCCCACCGCTTTGTCTCGCAACGACTCCATTTACACTATGTGGACTGGGGCAATCCGGATGCCCCCCTGTTGCTGCTGGTACACGGCGGCAAGGACCATTGTCGCAGCTGGGATTGGGTAGCCGAGGCCCTGAGCGAGGACTACCACGTAATTGCACCCGATCTGCGCGGCCACGGCGACAGCGCCTGGTCGCCCAGCGGCGACTACACGATGGCGGCGATGGTTTATGACCTCGCCCAACTGATACATCAACTGGGCGAACCCCCAGTTAATATCATTGCGCATTCCCTGGGTGGAAACATTGCCTTGCGTTATACCGGCCTGTACCCGGAAATGGTGAGGCGGCTGGTAGCCATAGAGGGCCTGGGACCATCGCCGCGCATGCTCGAAGAGTTCGCGAAAAAATCACTGCAAGATCGTTGGCGCGAGTGGATTGACGACAAGCGTGCAGCAGCGGGTCGCACGCCACGTAAATATGAAAACCTGGAGGCCGCCTACTTACGCATGAAGCAGGAAAATGGCTACCTGTCCGAGGAACAGGCACGCCACCTCACGCGGCAGGGTATCAGCCAGAACGAAGACGGCACCTATAGTTGGAAGTTCGATAACTACGTGCGCTTTATGCATCCGGTGGACCTGAGCGCGGAAGACATTTCCGCTTTGTGGTCCAACATCGCCTGCCCCACTCTACTAATGTATGGCGCCGACAGCTGGGCCTCAAACCCCGAGAGAGACGGTCGCGTAGAGGCCTTTAAAGATGCGCGTGTTGTCGAATACGACAATGCGGCCCACTGGTTACATCACGATCAATTTGACCGCTTTGTCGCAGACATGAAGAACTTTTTATAAAGATTTCGAGCAAACTAGGCCGCTCTTAACGCTCGTCCCAATGTCTGAATGCCCAGAACTGCCAAAAACTCGCTGCCATTCCAGACTCTTTGACCGCGTATGTAAACGTCGGTCACTAGGCCATCGGAGCGATTCACCATCTGATTATGTTCATACAACTCGCGGTACTCCAGGAAGCGACCAGCATTCAAATCGTGCCTGGCGAGCGCGTCAGGGTCGATCAGAATCAAGTCGGACTGTACTCCAACGTCAAGAGTGCCCACATCCAAACCGAAAAACTCCGCCGGTTCTCGGGTCAAGCGTTTCACCACTGTACTTACAGTTTGCAAAGACCTGGCGGCTGCCAATTTCAATGAACCCAAATTGGCATCAAAAAACGCCATGTTGGTGATATGAGCGCCAGTTCACGAATAACCAGATTATCCGGCAACCCCATGCGCGTTTTGAGGTGCGCAAGATTCCAACCGCTGCGACCATGTAGCCAGTCACGACGGAAATCCTCTATAAACTCAGGGTCATTGAGCAGCTCGAGCCGGCCCTCCACGTCATCGTATTCCTTGGCAATCAAGCGACAGGCAGAATCCAGCGCTTCAAACAAGGGCGTGACAATACCGTCTGCCCACACCCTGAAATTCGTGCCCAGAGCTTGAAAGTGCATGTTTCCACGGAACAGCCGAGAGTTCATCAAGCGCGCAAACCCCAGGAACAGCCGGGTCGATTTCGGCATCAGCACAAACTCGATAGCCGAGAGAGCAGAGGTTTTCAGCGTCTTGCCAAACAACCGCCCGCTGGTGAACATAAAATACAAAAATGCCTTCGCCCGATTTTCAATAATAGGGGTGGTTTGCCAGACTCGATCATGTCGACGCACAACATCCAGTAACCGTTTTAATTCTGCACGTTTGGCGAACTGGGTTGGTATGCCCTGATCAGTGTAAGGCTCATTAGCCAAATAATGGAAGGGAAGACCATCGGTGCTCAGGCCCAGATACCCCTGTTGCATCGCGGCCTCCAACAGCTCCTACATCCGGTCCAACTCGGCGGGGGTTGGGTCCTGGGTGATACTCTCCTGCAGCCCCATCACCTCCACTCGCAGCATGGAGTGCGGAACAAACACGCCGATGTTGGGCCCCAGCGGCATCTGCGCAAAATGATCCATATAGTCAGCTGAGTTGTCCCAGGTAACCGCCTGCACACACTGGTGCAGTGCCTTCTTGGGAATATCCTCAACCCGTGTAAAGCAGTCAACAATAGGGTTTTGGTCGGCTTCCTGCTGTTGGCCGAAACACGTCCCCAGACTACAGTTCCCTACGACAACCGTGGTGGTGCCATGGCGCACGACTTCCGGCAATCGCGGATCGAGATCAACTTCCAGATTCAGATGAGTGTGAATATCGACCAGGCCGGGCATCAACCATTTGCCTCGCGCTGAGACCACCTCCGCCGCGTTTTCCGGTACCAGGACGGAGCCGCGTGCCACGATAGCGCCATTTTTGATTGCTATATCCTGATGTTGGGGGTCACCCCCGCTCCCATCAAAACCAGTGCACCCCGGATCAGGGTATCCCAAACTGCATCGGAATCCGGCATACTCTTTTTCCCTATTATCTAAGTTACAGCCGATTGTGCAGTCGCCCCGAGCCGACCACAAGACTTGAAGTATCCGAACATAGTAAACACCGAGGAATTCAGATATGTACGAACAAATTCGCGAAGCGTTGAATGAAATCACTGCGCCCGGCCAGATGTTTGAAGTCGGGGAGGTAGAGGTTCGCGGCCAGACACTGAAAACCTGGGCTCTCGCACCCGGATCGCTGCGAGATTTTTGGCTGATGACGGCCGCTCACGGTCCGGCGGACTATCTGATTTATCGTGACGAAAGGTGGAGTTACGCCGACGCACATAAACAGGTCAACTCGGTAGCCAACTGGCTGCAAACCAACGGTGTCCACCAGAATGATCGTATTGCCATTGCCATGCGAAACTATCCCGAATGGATGCTCTCGTACTGGGCAGCCGTAGCGAGTGGCGTAGCCGTCGTCGGCATGAATGCATGGTGGGTTCCGGATGAAATGGCTTATGCACTGAAGGATTCAGCGCCCAAGGTTCTCATTTGCGACATCGAACGCTTTGAAAGATTCCAGGAGATCAAAGATCAGTTCCCGGATTTGAAGGTGGTCGTCGTCAGAGCCGGTGATTCCTTGCCCGAGGGCATCACGGCATGGGAAGACGTTCTGCAAACTGAACCAGCAATGCCAACGGTCACCATCGATCCCGACGATGACGCCTGTATTTTTTACACTTCCGGCACAACCGGTCGCCCCAAGGGTGCTCAGCTGACCCACCGGGGCTGCACCAACAATGTGATGAGTGTTGCCTTCGCGTCGGTGTTACAGCTTATGACCAAGGCCAAGGTGGACGGCGCGGCACCGCCCGACCCCAGCGCCGGTGGCGGCCCACAACAGGCAGCAATCGTAGCTACACCTCTCTTTCACGTCACGGCTAACAACTGTCTCGCCCAGGCAATGACGGCAGCCGGGGGTAAATTGATTCACCTTTACAAATGGGATGCCGGCGAAGCGCTCCGGATAATCGAGGAAGAGAAAGTAACCGCCTTCACCGGTGTGCCCACCATGAGCCGGGAACTGATATCCCACCCAGACTTTGCCAGCCGTGACACCTCCTCGCTGATGACAATGGGCGGCGGCGGCGCGCCCATGCAACCGGATCTGGTGGATAAAATTGACTCTCAGAAGGGTGACAGCAAGCCACAACAGGGCTACGGCATGACCGAGGTGTGCGGCATTATCAGCGCCATTGGCGGCGAAATTTATGTCAGCCGGCCAAAAAGTTGCGGCATGGTAGTACCTGTGTTCGATGTGAAGTGCATCGACGACTCAGGTAACGAGGTCCCTGTCGGCGAACGAGGCGAGGTTTGTGTTCGAGGTAGCCAGGTCATCAAGGGCTATCTCAATCGACCCGAGGCAACGGCGGAGACTATCGTGGACGGCTGGCTACACACAGGAGACATAGGCTATCTCGATGCTGAAGGCTTCCTATATCTGGTGGACAGAGCCAAAGAAATGGTATTGCGGGGCGGTGAAAACGTATACTGCAGCGAAGTTGAAACAGTGTTGTTCCAGTATGATGCGGTGGCGGAATGTGCTGTGTTTTCAGTTCCGGATGACCGCCTGGGTGAAGAGGTTGGAACTGCAATTTATCCCGCCGCCGGCGCTGAGCTGACCGCTGAAGAACTGAGGTCGTTCTGTCGTGACCGTATGGCGGCGTACAAAATCCCGCGCTATATCTGGATATTGGATGAACCGCTGCCCCGCAATGCGAGTGGGAAGTTTGTAAAACGAGAACTCCAGGACGCGCTGGATCCAGCCGACGCAGGCTAACCCGCCTGTAATAATCGACGGATTGCTCAGCCCATCGCGCTGAGCATTTCCCGCATTTTTTGATGTAGCAGATTGAACGCTTTCAGGGGACGAACCATCACCTTGAAATCATTGATTAAACCTTCTTCGTTCCAGCCGATCATGTCGACGCCGTTCACCTCGATGCCATCTACCAGGGCCTTGAATTCCAGCACGGCATCGCGCTCATTCACGACTTCCCGTGTATACACAAATTCATCCCCACCCAAGACATGAAAAGCCGCTGTCAGGTACATCAGGGTCAGCTCCTTCCCTTCCTGGGGTGTAAAAACCACCGGGGAGTGAAACACAACATCGTCAGCCAGCAGGTTTTCGAGGCCGGTCATCTCCCCCGATTCGACTAATTGATGCCAGACAGCAAGCGGTGAAGAATCCATCTGTCAAACCCCGGAACAAAAAAACCCAGCTTATCAGCTGGGTTTTTTATCGACTACCTAAAAAAGGGTTCAGCCCCCTTTTATGTGACAGTATTACTCGAGGATCTTGGCTACCACACCAGCACCAACCGTACGACCGCCTTCACGAATCGCAAAGCGCAAGCCTTCTTCCATCGCAATCGGTGCAATCAGCGTCACTTCCATCTGAAT
>CALJGI010000004.1 GCA_938074045.1 uncultured Halieaceae bacterium | reverse complement strand
TAGCAACGCTCTTTTTCTACCAAAAGCACGTCGCCGCCACACTCGTGGGCTACTATAGCCCCGGTCATCCCTGCAGCGCCGCTGCCGGCCACTAACCAGTCAACTTCCAGATCAAATTTCATTTACACGGTACACTCCCTGCACAGTTCTCAGAATATGGGATATACCGGTTTCTCGAAACGGGCTGGCAGCCAGATTATTGAACCAGCGGCCCAAGAAGTTCATGCGGCCCGGGTATTATGTTTCAATCGATTGCCTCCCAGTTACAACAGGGATCAGCTGACAATATGGACAAAAAAACCCTCGGTCTGATGGCGGGCATGGGGCCCTTGACCACTGTAGACTTCATGACTCGCATTATTGGCGGTACGCCGGGTTCCCAGGATCAGGACCACCTCCATATCATAATAGATCACAACCCCACCATAGCGAATCGACAGGATGCGCTGGCGGGTAACGGTCCCGACGTGGGAGATGATCTAACCACCATGGCGCAACGCCTGGAGGCTGCGGGCGCGGACTTTCTGGCCATGAGCTGCAACACCGCCCATGCCTACCAGGATGTAATCACTGACGCTATCAATATACCTTTTATCAGTATGATCGATGCAACGTTGGACCACCTGAGCGCACACTTTGCGTCCTGCAAGGTGGGCGTGCTGGCTACCCGGGGTTGCCTGGAGGCCAATGTGTACCAGAGTCGCTTTGAGCTTGCGGGACTGGACTGGATTGCACCTGAAGGTGCAGCGCTGGATAAACTGATGAACGCCATTTTTGAAATCAAGGCGGGAAGAACGGACGGCGAAGTGACTCAGGCCACAATCTCGGTTATCAATGACCTGGTGTTCGCCGGAGCGGATGTTGTGCTCGTTGCCTGCACTGAGTTGCCACTGGTGCTCAGGGCCTATGAGCCACCCGTGCCACTGGTAGACGCCACCGATCTACTGGTGCATCGTTGCATTGAACTGGCAACAGGCTAACTGAATTCAGGCAGTCTTGGCCTTCCCGATCGGTACTACCTTCTTTTGCACCTTAGCCCGGCTTTTTCGCGTCCCACTTTGCGCTGCCACACCGGATCGAGCCGCTGTCTGTCGGATGGAATCAGTATGCGGACCGGATCGCAGCCAGTGACTCTCATCGGCCTCAAAAGAATGAAGAATACGGTCCAGCGTCCTCCCTATCCGGGTGGTGGTTCTGATTAGCGGTACTTTTTCCCAGGTTGCCCGTTCGCCAGCCTTGAGCAACTCAATCATTTCATCCTCTTCAAGCATGGAAAGCAGCTTGCCGACATTGAAAACACCGTATCCCGGCAAGATGTTCACGTCACCTGTAAACCGCTGATCCAGTAGTGCATTGACCGCATTCAGTACCACACCTGTACGTGGACCAACAGACGAATAACGCTGCACGAAATCCAGTGATCCACGCACAAACTGCTTGGTTGCAGCCATGGCGGCACCGGTGAAAATTCGCGCCAACGCCGCGCGCTCACTGGGATCATTCCCCAGACCGGGCATAACCTGACTGACGATAAAATGGTTAACGCCGTACATGCGAGCCAATCTCTTGGCGGGCAAGTCCTGAGAAAAAGAACCATCTATCCAGCGCCGTGACGGCAGGTAAGGCTGTATTTCTCCATCAGCACCACGGGCCTCAAGCTGCACAGGGGGGAACACGCCAGGCAGTGCGGAACTGGCCAATACCGCTGACCTCAGCGTAACATTTGGTGAAGCAATATGGTTTAACAGCCGCGAAGTCTGACGTGGCTCAGAGGGTGATACAGAAATATTGATGCTGCGACCGGTCTTGGCATACGCCTCCTGCAAGGTCATATCCGGCACCAGCTTGGCGATACCCCGCTTGATCTCTCCCATATCCACCGGTTCACGAGTGGTGAAGCCGATCTTCAAGTCACCGCTATCTTCGGTCAGTAGTCGGGCTATCTTGTCATCCTCGAATAGTGCCAGGAATTCCTCGTCGCTGTGACTGCCAACGACGGCGGCCACAAACGAACCAGCGCTGGACCCAGAAATAACCACCGGACAAAGCTCTTGCTCGATCAGTGCCTTGCAAACCCCCAGATGAAAATACCCCAGGGTCCCACCGCCGCTGAGCATAAGTGCCGAGCGGCCGTAGCAGTGACTGGCGCGCTGGAAAAACTCCACTCTCTCGGCCAGTGGTATAGCCTTGAATTTCCTGGGGGACAGATATTCCAGCGCATCACGTATTTCATTCACGTAGTTTTCAATGAGGTGTTTGGTTCCGCATTTGGCACGAAGGTATAGCGCCGGCTTACCCATACCGGCCATGTTGCCGTGAATGCCTTCGTTCAGAGCAAACAACAAGCCCCTGTCATCATTCTTGCGTCGCAGTCCGCGCAACTTCTGCAAGCGTGTATTGATACTGTAGTGGTCGTACAGAGAGGAGGCATCATTGCGTCGCCAGACGTCGCCACCACTCAGCAAATCATATTGTTGTGCCAGCACAGTCCATTCTTTGTAACTGTCTGCCAACTTCAACTGGCTGTCCAAATGCTTTAATTTACGCGCGTCTCTGGATCTGAGCTTTTTGGCCATGTCGGTTGCAATCCCTGTTTAGTTGGATAAATGGCAATCGGATGCGCATTGCGCTGCCGAATTTAGGCGAGGCGACAACCCAAAGCAAGCGGACAGGTCAAATGTGTGCGGATTGTAATGTTCAGTTAAAGACTGATGCTCCCGTCGCAGCGCCACCCGCGCTGAGTCGGAACAGGTCGAACAGCCCCCGGCCAAGGCTGGAGCCTGTTTCCGGCGCAGACACGGCTTCACGATGTGACCATTCAGTCTCGTCCACATGCACGCTAAGCAAGCCCGTGTTGGCATCCATTTCAATGACGTCGCCATCACGCAGCAGTGCAATGGGGCCACCATGCACAGCCTCAGGGGTCAGGTGGATCGCCGCTGGGACCTTTCCAGAGGCCCCCGACATACGGCCATCGGTTAACAACGCCACGCTATGGCCCTGATCCTGCAAACTGCCAAGATAAGGCGTCATTTTATGTAACTCTGGCATCCCGTTCGCCGCCGGGCCCTGAAATCGGACCACTGCCACCACATCACAATTGAGTTCCCCAGCCTCAAATGCCTCGCGTAATGAATCCTGGCTATGGAAGATTCGACATGGGGCTTTCACCACCCGGTTACCCTCGGCCACGGCCGAAATCTTGATCACACACTCACCCAGATTACCTGACAATCTGCGCAATCCGCCCTCGGTGGCGAAGGGTTGATCGAAACTGGTGAGAATCGAGGAGTCTGCGGAAGCGGACACGACCCGGCTCCACTTGACGGTATCCGCTGTCTCCGGCTCCGGTGCACACTCATGCTCCGCCAGGCCAGCACCGAGGATGTTGGTCACGTTTTCATGCAAGAATCCACCGAGACGAAGCTCCCTCACCAGGTAAGCCATGCCCCCCGCCGCCTGAAACTGGTTAATGTCGGCTGACCCATTGGGGTACACCCGCGCCAGCAATGGCACTGTCGAAGAGATAGCATCGAGGTCCCCCAGCGTGAGCATCACTCCAGCAGCTCGGGCGATTGCAATCATATGCAAGGCATGATTGGTTGAACCTCCTGTGGCCAACAGCCCCACCAGGGCATTGACTATCGACTCCTCTGTTATCACTTTGTAGAGGGGGCGACTATCGGGCTCTCCCTGCGCAGCATCTAGCAGTTCTGCAACAGCTCGACGGGTGAGTGCTGGTCGCAGAGGATCATCCGGGTGAACAAAAGAACTGCCCGGTAACTGGACACCCAGCATCTCCATCAATACCTGATTGCTGTTGGCCGTCCCGTAGAACGTACAGGTACCGGGGCTGTGGTAGGACGCCGACTCAACCGCGAGCAACTCCGCGTCACTGGCTTTGCCCTGCGCATGCTGTTGCCTGACGGCCGCCTTCTCGCTGTTGGCTATGCCAGTCGCCATAGGCCCTGAACCGATAAAAGCCACCGGCAAGTGCCCGAACTGCAGTGCTCCGATCAACATGCCCGGCACAATTTTGTCGCAGATCCCCAGACATACCACAGCGTCAAACATATTGTGGCTAAGCCCCACCGCGGTGGCCAAAGCCACCACTTCCCGACTGAACAAGCTGAGCTCCATACCGGGCTGGCCCTGAGTTACCCCATCACACATGGCCGGAACACCAGAGGCCACCTGGGCCGTACCGCCCAGATCAAGCGCGCATTTTTTTATATAAGCCGGATACTCTGCCAGCGGCTGGTGCGCAGACAACATGTCATTATAAGCGCTGATAATACCGATATTGGGGGCATTCATTCCCGCAATGCGTTGCTTTTCATCCTCACCGCAAGCGGCGTAGCCATGGGCCAGGTTGCCACAGGAAAGCCGACGCTTGGGTGGGTTCTGTTCCCGGGTTTGGCGACAGTGATCGATGTAGGACTGTCTCTGCCCGCGACTACGATCGCGAATTGAATCAGTCAGTTGTTCAATGGCGTGATGCATGATCAGCTACTCTTGAAATTTTGGCTAGAATTATGTGTTTGTGTATGAGGTAAAAGGGTCACGGGGCGTAAAAAATGTGTGCGTCCTTGCGGCGACCCAATACAGCATTGATCGGTAAATCCCCGTCCTCTCCCGACTCTATTCGCAACAGAATGTCGCGCTTTTCATCACCGGTAACATGCAGGTAGATATGCGAAGCCCGCAATATCGTGGCAACACTCAATGTCATACGATCATGGGGTGCGGTGGGGGGCCGCACCGCCAGGCACAACCGGGTTGATGTGGGGTCGAGAGCCTCAGCCAGAGTAGTCGCTCCGGGAAAAAACGATGCAGTATGGCCATCCGTACCCATACCGAGAACCACAACATCAGGATATTCAAATGAAGCAAGGGAGGATTCACACAGTGCTTCAGCGGCGAATGGATCTGATCCCGGTAATTTCAAGCTGACAAATTGGGCCGTGGAGGCGGCCCCTTTGAGCAGCCAGGTGCGCACGAGGCGGGCATTGGAATCAGGATGTGACTCCTCAACCCAACGCTCATCAACCAGCGTAACAATCACCTGTGCCCAATCGATATCAGCCTCTGACAATGCTTCAAAAAATGGGCGTGGCGTAGATCCACCGGAGACGGCCAGCGTAGCTGTGTCGCGTACTTCGAGCGCGGCGCGCAAGTTATTTGCGACAGCGTCGGCCAGCGTTATCGCCAGCTGAGCCCTGTCGTCAGCGCTCCTCCACGCCTCAGGAACAGGGTTACTCATGCCAGCGCCTGCCAGCGCGCGCGACCAGGGCCACCGATCCAGAGGGGCCCCAGGTACCCGAGGTGTAGGTCTCCGGCGTTTTACCAACCCGCTCCCAGGCTTCATGAATCTGATCAACCCACAACCAGGCCTGCTCCACTTCGTCAGCACGCACGAACAGCGTGGGGTTGTTCCGGATCACGTCCAACAGCAATCGCTGATAGGCATCCGGCGCTGCACCCTCTGAGTTCTGCTCCGGAAAACTAAGATCCAGCGACACCTGTTGCAGGGGATTTGCTACATCCAGACCGGCGACCTTATTCATAAGCTCCAGTCTGATTATCTCGTCTGGCTGCAGGCGAATAACCAGACGATTAGCTGCTCCCGACCCGAGTTGCGCACCAAAAATAGAGTGCGGCACTTCTCTGAATTCGATAACAATCTCTGAGCATCGTCGCTGCAACCGTTTGCCGGTGCGCAGATAAAAGGGCACTCCTGCCCAGCGCCAGTTGTCGATTTCAGCCTTTAAAGCCACAAAGGTTTCCGTACGTGACTTGGGGGCTGCGCCCTCTTCGTCGTTGTATCCAACGACTGGCTCGCCATCTACTGCTCCCTCGCTGTATTGCCCAATCACGGTGTTTTCCCGCACCATGTGATCATCCATGGGCCGCAGACAGGACAAGACCTTCAGTTTTTCATTGCGCACATCTGTGGCGGAAAGGTGGGCTGGCGGCTCCATAGCTGCCAGGCACAACAGTTGCAGCAGATGATTCTGCACCATATCGCGCATGGCACCAGCTTCGTCATAAAATTCCCAGCGCCCGGAGACCCCTATGCTTTCAGCCACTGTAATCTGCACGTTATCGATGTACTTGTTATTCCACAACGGCTCAAGAAAAGCATTCGCAAAACGCAGAGCAAGCAGATTCTGAACCGTCTCCTTGCCCAGATAATGGTCAATTCGGAACACCTGCTCCTCCGTGAATATCCGACATAACTCCTGGTTGATGTTGCGAAAGGATTCACGGTTATGTCCCAGCGGTTTCTCCACCACAATGCGGGTACTGGGTCGCACCAGGCCAGCGGCCTGCAGCGCTATGCAAACCGGTGCAAAAATATGGGGTGGCGTAGCGAGGTAGACAACGAGACCGCGCTCTACATCGGCGGGCAAGGCGGCCCGAACATCAGCCAAGGCCTCTCCCGAGGTAGCATCTGCTGCAATATAGAGCAGCCGTTCGGTGAAGGAAGACCAACTTTCATCAGCCTGTCCACCGCCCGACACAAACCATTCCGTTGCCCGGATGATAAATTCCTCTGCGGGTAGTTCTTTGCGGGCCAATGCAATTATGCGCACATCCTCGGCCAGGCAACCACCCCGCCACAGGGCGTGCAGCGCCGGGTATAGTTTGCGCAGGGCAAGATCCCCTTCTCCACCAACAATCAATAAATCTGTGCTGTTTTCGTCCATTGAATCTGGTCCTGTGGGCTAGCCATCATCAACCGGTATTGCGCATGCCCGCTGCAATTCCAGCTATCGTAACCATCACTGCTTCGTCGAGTGTGGTGTCAGTCTGACTGCGCTGCCGCCGCAGCAGTTCTACCTGCAACATATTGAGCGGGTCTGTATAAACATTCCGCAGCTGTATCGACTCCAACAACCAATGCTGACCTTCGAGCAATTCACCGGATTGCTCCAGCTCAAGTATCGTAGCTTTATCTTGCTCTAACTGTTCCCGCAATTGTTCGCCGATCCACTGTAGCTCTTCCGGCACGAGCCGCGCGTCATAGTAGGCCGACAGCTTGCCATCGGCCTTGGCAAACACCATTTCCAACATGTTCAGACGCGTTGAAAAAAAGGGCCATTCCCTCGCCATGGTTCGCAATTGCTCCAGCCTGCCGCCCTGCATCAGAGCGCGCAGCGCCTCACCGGCACCCAACCATGCAGGCAACATAAGACGATTCTGCATCCAGGCAAATATCCACGGAATTGCCCGCAGACTCTCTATACCACCGCCACCGGCGCGCCGCGCCGGCCTGGAGCCCAACGGCAAACTGGCCAACTCCGGTTCGGGTGTGGCAAGTCTGAAATAACGCACAAAATCTGCATTCCCGCGTACCAGCTGACGATATCTTTCACAGGACAAATCACTGAGCTCGTCCATCACATCGCGCCACTCATCCTCGGGGGTTGGCGGCGTCAACAGATTTGCCCGACAGATGGCCGTTGTATACAGTGCCAGGGTTTTGACGGCCAGAGAGGTCAAACCCAACTTGGTACGTATCATCTCTCCCTGCTCGGTCACGCGTAAGCCATTACGCAGTGAACCGGGAGGCTGGCTTTGCAAGGCAGCCTGCGCCGGAGCGCCGCCCCGACCGATGGTGCCACCACGGCCATGAAACAGCGTCAATCGCACTTCGCGCTCACCGCATAAACTAAGTAGCGCCTCCTGAGCCCGATACTGCGCCCATGAAGCCGCCATCACTCCCGCATCCTTCGCAGAATCAGAGTAACCAATCATGATGATCAGTTCGTCATCGATGTGCTGACGATACCAATGAATATCCAGCAAAGTGGACATGGTGTTGCTGGCCCGATCGAGGTCATCCAGCGTTTCAAATAATGGGGTTACCGGTAAACTGTATTCACAGCCAGATTTCTTCAACAACAGATGGACCGCCAAAATATCCGAGGGTTGCCGGGCCATGGATATCACATAGGCCCCCAGCGCTTCACGGGGCTGTTCGACCACCGTTCTGAATGTCGCCAACACTTCCTGCACCGACTCACCTGGATACCAGGCATCAGACCAAAGGGGTCGGGGGTTCTCGAGTTCCTGCAGCAGAAATCCCACTCGTTGGTCTTCGTTCCAACTGAGATAATCGCCAAGCCCCAGCCACTGTGTCAGCTCGGACAGCACTTCCGTGTGTCGGGAACTGTCCTGGCGAACATCGTGCCGCAAAAGAAATACATCAAAGCATTGCACCCGACGCAGCAGGTCCAGTAATTGTCCATTGGCGATGCTGGCCATCCCACAGGCCATCATGGATTGATAACAGGTTTGAAGTGGCAGCCACAGCTGATTACGATGTAACAGTAGGGAATCATCTTCGACCACGTCGCCCGCGAGTTGTCGCTCCACCGCCGACAAACTTTTCTGGAGCAGTTCCCGCAATTGACGCAGCAATGCGCGATAAGGTTCGTGAGCCTCGCCTACCA
Organism: uncultured Halieaceae bacterium; assembly: GCA_938074045.1. GTDB lineage: Bacteria > Pseudomonadota > Gammaproteobacteria > Pseudomonadales > Halieaceae > CALJGI01. The sequence continues at coordinate 537,633 of CALJGI010000004.1, read as the reverse complement.
TGGCCCGCAGAGAGGCGTCGCAGGTGGTCATCGACAACTCATCAATCAAAACCTTTACATCACGCAGATATAGATCAAGTGCCTGCCAGCGACTGAGGAGCATGACCTCTCTGGTCACGCTCGCCGTCACATTGGGATTGCCATCACGATCGCCTCCCATCCAGGAGAGGAAGCTCACCGGTGCACTGTCCAGCGGCAGACCAGAACCACAATGCTGGCGCAGGGTTCGATCCAGGCGTCGCATAAATTCAGGAACCGCTGCCCACAGAGATTCTTCCACCACGGCCAGGCCCCAACGAGCCTCATCGCCGGGTGTCGGTCGGGTCTTGCGGAAATCGTATCCATACCAGACCTGGGCGATCAATTCGCGCAGACGTCCATGCAGGGCGGACATCTCCCGCTCGGTATGCCCGGTGAGTTCAAGCTGACCCAGGCAACGATTGATCTCACCATATTTGTGGATCAGCGTTCTGCGGGTAATTTCAGTGGGGTGAGCGGTCAGTACCAGCTCGATTTTGAGATCAGCCACCGTGGTTATGATCTGCTCATCTGACACCCCTGCATTTTTTAATTCTAAAATGCACTGCGAGAGAGTTTCTGAGGCTGAGAACAGTGGGTCCATGGCCCGGGACATGGTGTGATACTGATCCGCAATATTGGCCAGGTTCAAAAACTGACTGAATGCACGGGTAACCGGCACCAATTGTTCGTGATCGAGGGATGTCAGCACACGCAAAAGTTCTTCACCTGACCCCTGATCACCGTCCCTAGCAGATTTGGACAGACTACGTATAGTTTCTACTAGCTTGAGCAGCTCCTCACCCTCTGCTTCGGCTATGGTATCTCCCAGCAGTCGGCCGAGAAAACTCACGTTTCGGCGCAGCGCCGAGTAATCAACCATCTCCGTCACACTGCACCACCACAAACCAGTGACGAAAAACCATGCTTCAATGCATTTTCATCACTCACAGAACTCACCAGCGACCAATTCTGGCCAGCAGATCACAGACACGGCTGGAATATCCCCATTCGTTGTCGTACCAATTCAGCACACGCACATGATGGCCGCCGGTTACACCGGTAAAGCCCGCGTCATAAATGGAGGAATGGGAGTTTCCAATAATATCGGATGAGACTATGGGGCGTTCGCTGTATTCCAGAATATCAGCGAGATCCCCCAGCGCTGCCTCGCGCACCGCTGCATGTATATCATCTGCCGTTACGCTACTCTCCAGGGTCACAAAGAAATCAACCACGGAGCCGTCGGGCACGGGTACACGTGCAGCAATGCCATGTAACTTACCCTGGAGTTCGGGCAGTACCTCACCAACAGCCTTGGCTGCACCAGTCGACGTCGGAATAATATTTTCCGCCGCCGCCCTCGAACGACGCCAGTCAGAGTGAGGCACATCGGCGAGACGCTGATCATTGGTATAGGCGTGAACCGTGTTGATGACACCCTCGACGATGCCGAAATTGTCGTTCAGCACGCGAGCCATGGGGGCGAGACAATTGGTGGTACAACTGGCATTGGAGATTATTCGGTGTTCTGATTGCAGACCGGTATCGTTTACCCCCAGGACTACCGTGTAATCAATCGGTTCAGCGGCGGGGACAGTAAGAATCACCCGGCTCGCGCCGGCGGCCAGATGCTGCTCAAGTTGGGCGCGCTTGCGGAATGCGCCCGTGGCTTCAACCACTGCATCAATTCCCAATTCCCCCCAGGGCAAAGCCGAGGGGTCACGCTCGTTAACCAGTAACACGCGCCCCTTTGGTGTCACGAAGTGACCGTCCTCCAGCGTGAGGCTCTTGCCAAAGGGTCCCATCACCGTATCGTAGTTCAACAGATACCGCAGTGCATCCGGATCAAACAGATCGTTTATGGCAACAACATCGATACCTTCGACATCGTCGAGTATGCGGAATACTGAGCGGCCAATACGACCGAATCCATTAATGGCTACTCGCATTACGCCACCTCCTCTATGCCGTCGAGATGATTATATAAGCGCACCACATCCAGCAGCCGTGCCGCATGCCCAAGGTTCTCGTACCAGCTCAGGGTTTTGATAATATTCGAACCCGCCTTGATTGTTCCCTTCAGATCGAACAACAGTGAATGAGAATTACCGATAACGTCAGAGGAAACAATGGGGTCTTCTGCCACATCGACCACACCGGGAAACTGACTGACACTTTGGCGCATCAACGTATTGATATCCTCGGCCTCTACCGCGCAATCTTCCATTACAAGATTGACATCGAGCAAACAGCCCTCGTGAATAGGGACATTGAGCGTTGAGGTGAGCACCCGTCCGGAAAATTGTGGCAGGATTTTATCCAACCACAATCCAGCTTCATGAGTGTTCGGAATAATATTCTCAGCGGCGGAACGACTGCGACGAAAATCGCTACCCGCATAATCCTGCAATGCCTGGTCGCTGGTGTAGGAATGAACGGTCGTCATACTGGCGCACTTGATCGAGAACTTCGAGCTCAAGATATGAAGTAAAAGACAGAGAGCAGCGGTGGTGCCGGAAGAAGCGGAGATCATACGGTCACCACGCTCGATGGCATCACCATTGATCCCGGGAATAACAATGCGATCAATGTCATCAGTGGGCAGCGTGCGCAGCAGAACCCGGGGCGCACCATTTTCCAGGTGATCCTCCATAAAATGTCGCTCGCGGTATTTACCCGTCGCATCAATCACAATATCGACGCCAAACACATCCCAGGGCATTTCAGCGGGCCGATCAATCGGCATCATACGCGCCCGAGTGCGCTCGTTGACCATAAAGTTGCCTTCGAGGCGGTGCCGATTGCTGTCTTTCAATTCTGAGCACAGCAAGTAGTGAAGTATCTTGGGGTCACCAATATCTGCTATCGCCACAATCTCAAGATCATCACAACGGGAAGCAAATTCAAATATCTGTCTCCCGGTACGCCCAAATCCCATCAATCCAATCCTGATTGGTCTCCTGCTATTCATGATCGCCCCTCCTGATAGCTTCAATAATTATCCAGTTCATTGCATCGCCTCGCGCGCCAGCTGTTCAATCTCACCCCAACGACCCTGCTCCACAAGCTCGTCAGCAACCATCCATGAACCACCGCAACAGATCACATTGTCCAGCGCCAGGAACTCTCTGAAGTTGTCTCTATTCAACCCTCCTGTAGGACAAAACATGATATCTGGGAACGGGCCGTGCAGGGATTTCAGTAACTTTACCCCGCCAACGGCGACCGCGGGAAACAACTTAAAATGATTGAAACCAAAGTCACGCCCGATCATAACTTCAGAGGCGGTCGCGACTCCAGGCAATAACGGCGCTGCATCATCCTGCGCCGCCTGCAGCAATGCAGCTGTCAGTCCCGGGCTCACACACATGTCCGCACCAGCAGCCATGGCGGCGCGCAGTTCCAAGGCGTTGGTTACAGTTCCAGCAGCAACCAATACTTCCGGGAAAGCGGATTTCACCGCCTGTATGCATTCCAGCGCGCTCTCCCGGCGAAGAGTGAGTTCGATGGCATTCATTCCCCCTGCAACCAGACTTTCAGTCAACTGCAGCGTGGTTGCCACATCCAGGGGAGTAACAACGGGGAGTACACGGGCATGTTCAATCAGTGATTTCATAGTAAATGTAATTTTATTACGTTTTGAGGAAGATACACCGAGAATGACATAAACGCAACATTCACGAGGCTGACAGTAGGTTGAAAAAAAATACCGCATAAAAGCGTCATTTATTGCGAATAATTGGACAAAATACGTCGACCTTGAAGTAAAATCTTACAAATATCGTACTCAAGCCTTGTATAATTTATGTAATTTTATTAGATTTTATTACATGGTCCGGAATTGAGACGCCCACGATGACACTGCTAGCCGATCTTGCAGATGTAGAAGCTCGCCGCAGCAAATCTGCGAGAAAGATTGCCGCCTACATTACGGCGGAGCCAGAGTCGGTGCTGTCTATGTCAATAGCGACCCTGGCCGGAGCGGTAGGCGTTAGCGAGCCCACAGTAAACCGCTTTTGCACGGGATTGGGACGCAAGGGTTTCCCTGACTTCAAGCTGGCGCTGGCGGCGGAGCTCGGTCGACGTCAACCCGGCATCACTCAAGACATTGATCCCGACGACTCCAGCCGGCATATCATCGACAAAATCTTCGACGCTACCCGCGCCACACTGGTACGCGCACAAAATCAAATCGACGTTGCAACCATTGATAGAGCGGTGCAAATACTGGGTAGCGCACGCTCAATAGTACTGTGTGGGCTCGGTGCTTCAGCTTCAGTAGCGCTGGATGCCCAGCACAAGCTACTGCGCTTTGGGACCCCCGTAATTGCACACACCGACGTCATCAACCAACGCATGACAACAGCAAGTCTTACGGGTGAAGACTGCTTGATTTGTATAAGCTACACAGGGCGCACAATGGCGACCGTGGAGGTTGCTGAGCTGGGAGCCTGTGCTGGCGCCACCGTGATCGGGATCACAACACCGGGCACACCACTCACAGGGCACTGCGACCTTGTACTCCCTGTGGCTAGCGAGGAAGACACCGATCTCTACACGCCGATGACTTCACGCATAGCACAACTGGTGCTGTTTGATGTGTTGGCAACAAAGCTGGCCATCCACAAAGGTCCGGCATTCTCCGACCAGCTACGTCAGGTTAAGGATAGCCTGAAGACTACGCGCTACCAGGGGTGAAACCATGCGGAGACGTCTCTTCAACTAAAACGTGTAGACCAGACTTACGCTGGTCAAAGTATCCGTCTCTTCGGTACCCTCAGGTACATCAGAAATATTACGTGCCTCGAATGCGATCTTGGTCGCAATGTTACCGATGATATTGCTTTCCAATCCGATGGCAAACTTGGTGACGGTCGTGTCCTCACCGATCTCGGAAGAGAGCGTCTGCACCAGCGAAGACGACTCACTGATGGTCCACTTCAATTCCTGACCAAGTGTAACAATCGTTTCATCTATCGAGTCGCCATCACGCACATCGTTCTGCCGATAACCGGCACCGACATATCCCTGCAGATCCAGACCATCACCTTTCAGAAAATGACGCCCATAGCCACCGGAGACTGAAGTCTGGGAATCAAATCCGCTGAATCGATCATCCGTGTAAGTGAACTTGCCAAACAAATAGGCGTCATCTTCCAGGCCATAGTCTGACTTGTCTTCGAGATAGTATCGCTCCGCGTCAACCTCACCGTCCTTGTTGGAGCCCAGCGCCTGAAACTTGGCGTTGTGCACCCAGTTGACTGTGCGGTAAGTCACCAGGGCCTCCGTATTGAAGGTTTCCGTCTCGGTATTGCCCGAGGTTCCAACATAACCAAGGGACACACTGGCGTCCCAGTCCCGCGCAGGCTCCTCCGCTGCAACCTGGCCGGCCGCGCTCACCAAAACACCGATGTAGGCAACTTTCCGTATAGACAATATTTTCATGACAATCTCCCAACAACTGGCTGCTCCGTCCTGATGACGGGGCACAAAAAAGGCGGCTATTCTAACAGCCGCCATTAGTTTGAGAGTTATGACCTCTGTGACTTATTTCACATCGCCAGCGTCATATTGCCATCAGGTTTCCAGGTCAATTACGGTTCTGATGCCACGGCTGTGGGTCAAATCAGCAAAGCCCTTGTTGATTTCCGCCAGGGGCAGTCGCTGGGTGATCATACCCTCCAGATCCAGTTTTCCCTCTTTCCAAAACTCCACCAGTCGCGGTATGTCGCGTGGTGAATTGCTGCTACCCAACATACAGCCACACAATTTCTTACCTGATATCGCGTAAGTGACGACGTTCGGTATCTCAATGCCGTCATCCAGTGGAGGAGCACCCACACAAATAACTGAACCTCCCTGGCGAACCACCAGAATACCCTGTTCGATAAGCTTGGCCACACCCGCGGTTTCAAATGCATAGTCCATGCCGATGTTATTGGTCAATTCCAGGCAGCGCGCATGGAGGTCCTCTGTCAGCGGATCAATAACATGTGTTGCTCCGAATGCCATCGCGGTTTCACGGCGGGCCGGGACAGGGTCGGACACCAGTATGGTAGAAGCGCCGGCTATTCGGGCACCCTGTATGGCTGCAATACCGATACCTCCGGCACCCATTATCACAACAGTCGCACCAGCCTCCACCGCAGCAGTATTCAGCACTGCCCCTACACCGGTTTGCAGCGCACAACCGATCACACACACGGTATCGAGAGGTACATCCGCGTCTACCTTTATCGCACCGGTTTCTGGCACGATCACATACTCGGCGAAGGCACCGAGACCCACACCACGCAGTATGGGATTACCATCGCGGGACAAGCCGGTTTCACCATCGGACAGGGTGTTGGTGAGAATGGACATGCCATTGACGCAAAGACTGTGCTCTTCGCGACTACAGAAATAACAATCACCGCAAGGCGCCACCGGCGTGAGAACCACATGATCACCCGGACTTACCATCGAGACTCCCTCGCCGATGGACTCAACCACCCCCGCCGCTTCGTGACCCAGGATAACGGGCATACCCATAAACGGCATGACGCCATTTGTCATACTTAAATCTGAGTGGCAGATGCCGCAGTGCTTCACCTTCACCCGCACCTCACCTGCCCTCGGTTCAATGATGTCGACATCATCGTAGACCTTCAACGGCTCACCCGGTGCTTCAAAAACAGCTGCTCTCATGTCTTTCTCCTGCTTTTCAGGCCGCGTATTCGGCCTTTAAATAGTCAATGATGTCCGCGGACTCGAACATGCCGGTATCCGTATTGGCGTCATATAAATAAGGAATACCTATACGTCCTTCCCGCTCAAGTAGAAGGCGTCGATTGTTCAGCTCGCTGTCGGGTTTCAACCCCAGCTGGTCACGCACGAGGGGTGGAACCCACTCCTCTTTTTTTGTCCGCCCACAGTTTCGAAGCACATAGGAAATCTCCATCTGGCACAGCAATTCTCTTACTCGCCGCGCATAGGGGCTTCCCTCAAAACTGAACAATTCCAAGCGCTGCTCAGGCTGGCGCGACGCCATAGCCTGCATACCGCGATTGATGCGGACACCACTGGCCAGCGAAGAACTCAGCACCTGTAGACCGCCAAAACGCCATTTCAGCGGCAGCTCACCGCCACCGTAGGTCTGGTAGAGATAGCGCACAATATCCATGGACTCATACATAGCCACGCCTGCTCCCTCATCCACCAGATAGGGGAACAGAGCCTTACCGCCGAGTTTCTTAGCTACTGGACGAAAACGCTCGCCTCGCTTGGGGCACGGGTAAATCTCAGCGTCCAGATCAAGTTCCGTCAACGCCTCCCGCGCCAATCGGCAAAAGGGGCAATTTTCGATATCGTAAAGCCGCAGCATTGGCGAGGGCTTGCGTGCCGCACCCACCGAGCGGATGCCGGTTCCACCCCGCAAAGCGGTGGTCAGCGTGGAACCAAACAAATCTATAGTCTCGGACATAACAGTTAACCTTGTGCAATGGGCTGCCTGACGAGCGGAGGAAAGAGCATAATTATCCTGATTCATTTTGTAAAAGTCAGAATGAACACGTGTACTCCGAGCCTAAGTTTCCATACCCAAGCCAACTGTCCCCAGAGTACGAAAATTGGTAGCATGACCGGCCGCGCACGCTCCGACCTTCCAGAGATAGTTATTTTAATGAGTCGTTTTGAGAAAGAGAGCCAGCCCTTCGATGATGAGGGCCTCGCGCGTCACATTGAAAGGGCCTTGGCCGTCTCGGCACCTGAAAATCCAGCCACAAATCTCGGCTACCGCATGATACGACGCCTGTTCGACCCGGTGCTTGTTGACGTTGAAAACCTGCCGGACCAACCCTGCTTGTTCGTAGGCAACCACTCCCTATTCGCTTTAGACGGTTTGGTCATGGGCCCGCTGATGCTGGCTGAAACCGGGCGTTTTCTGCGCGGATTGGGAGATCGCTTCCTGTGGACAAACGCCACTGAAGGCAAACTATTGCAACTCGGCGGTGTCATCGGGCATCCCGACGTATGCAGCGCACTCATGCGCAACGGGGATGACATCATGGTGTTTCCCGGCGGGGCTCACGAAGCGACCAAAACCACCGCGCAGAAATATAGCCTACAGTGGAAAGACCGCTATGGCTTCGTCCGACTGGCGGCTCAACACGGCTACACCATCATGCCAACCGCCATTGTTGGCCCCGATGAATTTTATAGCCACCTGATAGAGGGTGAGGATCTCCCGGATACCCGACTGGGAAAATTACTCACCAGCCTCGGGCTCATCAGCGAAAACACCCGCCCTGACCTGATGCCGCCGATTCCGGCTGGAGCACTTGGCTCCCTCTTTCCGAAGCTGCAACGCTGTTACTTCCAATTCGGCGAAGCAATAGATCTCTCTGCCTACGCGGGACGAAAAAACAGCAAGAAAGACCTGTTACTTGTGCGTGAACAGGTGGCGGATCAGATCGAGTTCATGCTTCCAGAATTACTTCGCCTGCGCACCCAGCAGACCGGCAAATCGGGTATTTTGCGCCGGCTCCTGACAATTTAGACAGTGAGAGTTTGAAGTCCATGCCCCCTATGCATCTTCACATCATTACCACCGGCGGCACAATAGACAAGATTTACTTCGATGCCAAAAGCGATTACCAGGTTGGTGACCCGGTCATCGTCGAGCTGCTCCGTCGCATGCAGGCCGGTTTTGAATTTTCAGTCTCTTCGCCCCTGCGCAAGGACAGCCTGGATATGACAGCGGAAGACCGGCGACTGATAAGGAATCATGTGGAGAAAGCGGATTCGCCTCATATACTGATTACCCACGGCACTGATGGCATGGTCGATACGGCGCGAAGTCTCGCGGGGATTGCCGACAAACACATTGTGTTGACTGGGGCACTACAACCGGCCGCCTTCAGTCAAACAGACGCGATATTCAATATTGGCTGCGCCATAGGCGCCGTCCAGAGTAAACCGCCAGGGGTTTACATCGCGATGAATGGAGTCGTATTTGATGCGGATAACGTGATCAAGAACGTCAGCGAAAACCGCTTTGAAGCCCAGGATTAATCAGCGACCGTTCCCACTGATCAACCCGACACACCCATCACCAGAATAACTGCCACCGCAATAGGTACCGGCCACCGAATCAGAAAACGCCATAACTTGAAGGCGCCCTCACTCGACAAATTGAGTTCATCGCGACTCAAGTCGCTGCTGACAAACCAGCCAGCAAAAATTGCAATCAACAAGCCACCCAGGGGCAGCAATATCTGATTGGATATAAAGTCCAGGGTGTCATTCAGATTTCGACCGGCAACTTTTAACTCAGCAATCTCGTTGTAACTGAGAATACTCAACATACTCAGCAAACCAATGGCTACCAGTACTGCCAGAGCGCTGCGATGTCTTGGGTAACCCTTGTGTTCCTCCAGCCATGCCGTCATGGGCTCGATAAGCCCCACCATCGATGTGATAGCCGCCACTGAGAGCAACAGAAAGAAAGCCACGCTGAAGAAATGACCACCGGGCATTTGCGCGAAAGCGACCGGCAGGGTCTGAAATATGAGCCCTGGACCACCACTGGGGTCAAGCCCGTAATTGAACACCGCCGGAAAAATAACCAGGCCTGCAAGCAGCGCCACCATGGTGTCTGCCAGAACAACAATCCACACGGATGAGGCTATCGACACATCCCGTGGCAGATAGGCCCCAAACACCATCATGCCCGCCATGGCCACCCCGATAGAGAAAAAGGCCTGTCCAACAGCGGCCAGCCAAACCCCGGGTGTGATCTTGCTGAAATCGGGACTGAACAGATACTCAACCGCCGTATCAAAGCCACCGGAAAAAATATTGAAAATCATCAATACGACCATGAGGGCGAACAGAACGGGCATCAAGATGGTCACAGCTCGCTCAATACCTTTTTCCAGGCCGGCATAAATGATGCTGCCCGTCAGCAACAGTCCCATCCAGGTCCAAAACAGCATGGTGCCTGTATTTCCCAACAGTGCATCAAAGTAGCTGTTGGCAGCCGCGCCGTCGACACCTGTGAAGCCGGTCGTCACCGCCTGAAACAAATAGAGCAGTACCCAGCCCGCAATCACGCAGTAAACGATCTCTATAAGAAAAGCTGCCAGCAGGTTCATGCCACCGGCCCACTGCCAGTGTGGTGACTTTCCATCCTGTTCAGCCACTGCCCGCATCGACCCAGGCGGCGCCATTCCGCCCCTGCGACCAATCATAAGTTCAGCCATCAGAATCGGTATGCCAATGACAAAGACGCAGACGAGGTATACCAGAACAAAAGCCGCGCCACCGTTTTCGCCAGTCACGTAGGGAAAGCGCCAGATGTTTCCAAGTCCAACGGCAAATCCCACCGATGCCATCAGGAATGCGAAGCGGGATGTCCAATGTGCATGTGCCGAACCGGCCATGGGTGATTACCTGTTTCTTATTAGATGACCCCACAGATTTAACCACATACAACCTGGGTGCACAAAAGCGTTCCCGGTGTATTAGTATAGGAATCCACCCTGCGGCTCAGCATGACTCAGCCGCCGAATGCAGAACACCAACCGGAGTGCAGAAACAGCTATGGACCGACGAAATTTTCTAAAAACCAGCGGCTTTGCCGGCAGTGCTGCAACACTTCTTGGTGGAATGACTGGCACTGCCGCCACCCTCGCTGCACCCGGGGTCATGAGCACTAGTTCTGCGCGTGACGCCTTTGCCAACCTGCTGACGACTCTGGCAGAGGTCGAGCAAGGTTATCTGGGGCCCGATAGCGGGATTACGCAACCGCAGGATATCGCTGACGGTGAACGATTCCTTATGCATATCCTCGAGACCGGCCTGCACCACTGGCTTGAAGCTGACCCTGAGCGACCAACCTTCAAACGTTATGTCACCGCCGATCGCAAGCTGCTGGGAGACAACCCGGATGCACTCTATTACTTTGCCCCTATTCGCGGCGATCGCAGGTACCGAATAACAGGGAATCTTCGTGGTGCCACTTACACCTCTTTCACCATCGAAAGTGGCGCGGGCGCCGGTGGCAGGGCCGAGGGCTCCACCGCCGTGCTGTCTGACGATCAACTCACTACTGACAGCGAGGGCAACTTCGAGATCACCCTGAGCGCTGAAAAAACTACAGGAAACTGGCTGCCTCTGGACCCCGCAGCGGTACAGATTACCACTCGTCACTATTTCGAGCAGCGCGAGTCGATAGCGGCAAACCCCAATGCTGCCGTCCCACTCAGAATAGAAGCCCTGGATCAACTCACCCAGACTTCGGGTGTTTCAGATGCGAGCGTGGCGGAGAGAATCAATCGGGTGTCCAGGTATATGCGCTCCATGACACTGGACATGCCTCTGAACGATTCGATCACTGCCAGCTGGGTTTCACGGACTCCCAACGTGTTTAACAAACCGGCACCATGGGGCAATGAAGGCGGCTATGGCAATCTGGCGGCAACCTACTGTATGGCCCCCTTCGTAGTATTACCCGGGCAGGCCCTGGTGATCAGCGCCCATTTTCCAAAATGCCGTTTCGCCAACGTGATGTTGTGGAACCGTTTCCTGCAGACCTTCGACTTCGTCAATCGAAGCTGCTCCTACAATCGCCAACAACTGAGCTACGAAAAAAACGGAAGCATCCGCCTGATCATTGCTCATGAAGACCCTGGCACTGGAAACTGGCTGGATACAGAGGGGCGCTTAAGTGGCCTGGTTTACTGGCGGGTGCTCTTTGCTGAAGGCGAGATGGATACCCCCATCGCAAATCTTGTCGCTCTCGACAGTCTACAGACTTGAACCGTATACCTGGGCAGACAAATTTCAGCTCGCGATATGCCCAGCGTGAAAACGCAGATGCTCCTCAATAAACGTGGCAATGAAGTTATAGCTGTGGTCGTAACCTTCTTGTAGTCGAATGTCCATTGGGTAGCCAGCCTGAGCACAAGCTTCCTCCAACAAGTGGGTTTTCAGTTGTTCATCCAGAAAACCATCGGCTTCCCCCTGATCAACCAACACAGGTAGATGAGTTTCTGCGGTCGCAACCAACGCCACACTATCATGCACAGCCCAGGAGGAACGGTCTGTGCCAAGATAGGCTGACAGGGCTTTTTCTCCCCAGGGACATTGGGACGGAGCACAAATGGGGGCAAAGGCTGACACCGAGCGGTAACTGTCTGGATTATTCAGTGCCACCGTCAGCGCACCGTGCCCACCCATGGAGTGACCGGAAATAGCCTGGCGTTGGGGGTCCACGGGAAACTCGGCGTTAATCAGAGCGGGCAGTTCTGACACCACATAATCGTACATTTGATAATGCTGAGCCCACGGCTCTTCGGTGGCATTGACGTAAAAGCCTGCCCCCAATCCGAAGTCATAGGCACCCTCGGCGTCATCGGGTACACCCTCTCCCCGCGGACTGGTGTCGGGCGCTACCAGCGCAATACCCAGCTCGGCGGCGACTCTTTGCGCACCAGCCTTGGTGACAAAATTTTCGTCGGTACAGGTCAACCCGGACAGCCAGTACAACACCGGGACAGCGCCAAGTTCTGCTGCTGGAGGTAGGAAAACGGAAAACGTCATGCTGCAGCCCAGCACAACTGAATCATGAGAATAACGCAGCTGCCGCCCCGCGAAGCATCGGGCCGAACCTATCTCATGCATGGCCATCAGTATTGAACGACCGAGCGGATACTCTCACCTGAATGCATCAGGTCAAACGCCGTATTGATTTCATCCAGGGGCATGGTATGGGTGATGAGATCATCGATGTTTATCTTGCCTTCCATATACCAGTCAACGATACGTGGCACATCCGTCCGCCCGCGAGCCCCGCCGAACGCTGTGCCGCGCCAGGACCGACCGGTCACCAACTGAAAAGGACGGGTGGAGATTTCTTGACCAGCCCCAGCCACACCAATGATACAGCTCTGACCCCAGCCCTTGTGACAACACTCCAACGCCTGTCGCATTACATTGACGTTTCCAATGCACTCAAAGCTGTAATCCACGCCACCGCCGGTCATCTGCACAATGTGATCAACCACATTCTCTACTTCACTGGGATTGACGAAATCTGTCATGCCAAAGCGGCGGGCCAATTCCACTTTGCCGGGATTCAGGTCTACCCCGATGATGCGGGTGGCACCAACCATTCTTGCACCCTGAATGACATTCAGTCCAATACCACCCAGACCAAATACAGCAACAGTCGAACCCGCTTCAACCTTCATGGTGAATGCAACCGCACCAATGCCGGTGGTAACGCCACAGCCGATATAGCAAATCTTATCGAAGGGCGCATCCTCTCTGACCTTCGCCAGTGATATCTCGGGCAGCACTGAAAAGTTGGAAAAAGTGGAACAGCCCATATAGTGGAGCAGGGGCTTCCCATCCAGGGAAAAACGACTGGAACCGTCGGGCATAACACCTTGTCCCTGGGTCGTGCGAACCGCCTGACACAGATTGGTCTTGGGGTTGAGGCAGAAATCACATTCACGACACTCCGCTGTATAGAGTGGTATAACATGATCACCCGGTTTGAGGCTTTTGACACCCTCGCCGACTTCCACCACCACGCCAGCACCCTCGTGGCCCAGAATGGCGGGAAATGCACCCTCGGGGTCATCCCCGGAGAGAGTAAACGCATCGGTATGGCAAACTCCGGTCGCCTTGATCTCCACCATCACCTCACCGGATCGCGGCCCATCCAGGTCGACCTCACAAATTTCCAGGGGTTTGCCTGCCTCAAATGCTACTGCTGCTCGGGTTTTCATTATCGTTATCCTTCTCTGCTCGGTGAATCCAGTACGTCGATCACGTGTGACCAAAGTATAAGTCACAGATGCCTATTGAGGGCAAGCCCCGAATGCTCGCCGCGACTATTTGTCGGGATACACACCACTGGCGAGTCCGCTGGTCCCAGGGGCGAAATCACGAAAGTCGGAAGGCGCCGCCGCCCGGAAATGAGCCAGGGTTGCGGAAATCGTCGCCGACCTGCTCTCATCATCGGCAATGTTCGTGAGTTCGCGGGGATCGCTGCTGCGATCATACAACTCCTCAGAGCCGTCAGCGTACTGAATGTAGCGCCAGCGCCGGTCCGTGAGAGCAAAGCTTCCCGGACTGTGAACAGTGAGTACCGGGGGGTGAGGCGCAGCGGCGGTGGGAGCTGCCCCCGCCTCTCTCAACCAACGCGTCAGGCTGACACCTTCCAGGCTCTCCACCGGGGGTAAGTCTGCGATATCGACCAGCGTTGGAAACAAATCGATCAAACCAACAGTCTCCTCCAGACGCTGGGCGGGATAATCAGGTGCACGCAGCAGCAAAGGCACGCGAGCTGTGCTCTCCCAGAGGGTACGTTTGAACCACAGATTCTTCTGTCCGTTCTGTACGCCGTGGTCGCTGAGCACCGCAACAATTGTGTTATCAGCAAGCCCTGCGGAATCAAGAAACTGCAATACACGACCAATTTGCTGGTCGACCAGGCTTACACTGGCGCGATAGGCAACTCGATAATCAACACCGTGATTATTCTCCAGCATAAATTTATTGAGTATTTGTCGCCCCTCGTAACCGATCAATTTCTGGCCAAACGGTGGAATCTGATCCACATCGAAGTGATCAGCTTCGTTAGATTGGACCGAGGATGAATGAAGGTCGAAGAACTTTTGCGGCGCGTACAGGGGAACGTGGGGCCGAAAGAAGCCAAGCGCCAGAAAAAATGGAACATCTTTGTGGTCTCGCCTCGCCACCTGTATAAAATCGATTGCCGCTGAAGCGGCCCTGTAGTCCGCCGTGTCCTCCTCAGTCAGAAATGGACCCCAATCCACATAGCGGTGAAATCCTTGTTGGGTTCCAACCACCAAAGGCTCCGGCGGAAAGGGCCCCATCGCACCAAACCAGTCCCGGCGTATAAAATCGAAGGAGGCCTGGTGGGTATGAGTCTGAAAAATCTTCCCTACTGCACCGGTGTGGTATCCCTGCGCGCGGAAATAGCCAGGCAATGTCGGATGGCTGTCATACTCCGGCAGTGCCCAGAAATCAGGTGTCAGACCGTAAACACCGGTGGTTGAAGGCTGCAGACCGGTAAGAAAACTGGTTCGTGACGCGTTACAAACAGGTGCCTGGGCGTAGGCCGCTTCAAAAACTACTGAGCTCTGTGCCAAGGCATCCAGATGCGGAGTCAGCGCCTGTTCATCACCGAGAAATCCTACCTCCGTATTCAAATCGTCAATGATAATAAACACAACGTTGGGTGGGTCATCATCAATCGATAGATAAACAACAGCGCACAGCAAGAACAGCAGTGCAAACAGCCCCGAAAAGCATAACAGTGGTGGAGTTGATTTCAACATCAGGTGGAAAAGTCCGCGCCCGGCTACTGGAGATTTTTTGGAAATATATAGAAATTGCCAACTGGGGAACAGCTAATTCCGCCGTGGACGTCAGCGCTGTGGTTTAATACCAAAAAAAGGATTTCCCTACTTTAAAAATGCCGATGACACCAATCACAACACGCCATAGCACTGTTTTTGTCTTTGCGTTGCTATTGATCACCGCTTGCTCCTCTCAGCACTATGCAGTGCCGGATGAGCAAACCATCTCGGGCACTGAGGAGAAATCAGAATCCCGCAGCGACGAAGATCTGCGCAATGAAAGGTTTCCTTCGACGTTGGAACAGCGCGAGCAACACTGGCAGGTCGACTGCTCACGCTTGCGCCGCTACCTGATGCACGCTCCCGCCGGCTACCTCAAGCTATCGAATCTGGTGCAATTTCGGGAGGAGTTGACGCAATGCGGTGTCATCCATAACACACCTGGCACGCCGGCGGCGGATGACTGCCCGAATTACGCCGCTGTCAGTAGAAAAATAACGGCAGCTATCGCCGCCGGCGAACAGCGGCTGCGACGGGCAGATGTAACAACTCTGCTAGGATGCTCACCCTGATCTAAGGCTTCCCGCTGGTGTCGTACCCGTATATACGGGTCTCATCCCAGTACTCACGCACGGAATCCTTCATCTCCCGGTGCAAAAGCAATATGCCAAACAGGTTTGGCATAGTCATGATGACAATCGCCACCGCCGCCAGGTTCCACACCAGCCGCGTATCCATAAATGAAGCAAAGAAAAATGCGATGCAGTAGAAGACGCGATAGGGCAGCAGCGAACCCACACCAAACAGGTAAATCATGGCGCGATCACCATAGTAACTCCAGGACACGGCGGTGGAGAACGCAAACAGCACTAATCCTATAGCGACGAAATACTGGCCATACTCGCCAAAAAATCCGTAGGTGAAGGCTTTGGTGGTGAGCGCTGCGGAATGAATCAGCGACTTCCCGCGAATGGTGAGCCCAGCATCTGTGCCGGCGGGCAAGCCATCTACGATCTGGAGGGAACCGGTATGAAGCTGACCACCGTCAAAATAGCGCACATCCTCAGCCACGGAGCGCGCGTGCAGCAAGGTGTAACCCTCCTGCGACGCCCGCCCACCGACCACACTGAGGGTTCCTGAAAAACGTTCCACACCCTCCTCTACACCGGTCAGAAATCCGAACAGCTGCTGTCGATCACGGGCCTCCTGATCACTGTATTCCCCGGCGAGGTACACCAGATCAGATCGTTGAAAGGTATTTTCAAATTTTTCGGTCCAGGCACCCGAAGCCAGAATCACCAGGCCCGTTACGGTACAGATAATGATGGTGTCGATGAAAGGCTCCAACAGTGACACCATGCCCTCTGAGACCGGCTCATTGGCTCGGGCAGAAGCGTGCGCAATGGGGGCGGATCCCTGACCAGCTTCGTTCGAATACAAGCCCCGGTTCACACCGCGATTGAAGGCATAGGCAAAGGTAGCCCCCAGAAACCCGCCGCTAGCAGCCGACCCGGTAAAGGCATCTGCAAAAATACTTACAAAGGCCGGACCAATATTGTCCAGGTTGGCAAAAATAACAGCAGCTGCACCCACCAGATACAGTACCGCCATACTTGGAACTACCACCTGAGTAAAGCGGGCAATACGTTTAATACCGCCCACTATCACCAAAAACATCAGTACCGCGAGAACGCCACCACTCACCATGTGCGGAATCTCAAACGTGGCATTGAGGCTTTGAGCAATATTGTTTATCTGTGGCATTGACCCGGTACCAAAGGAACAGATAACGGTGGCCACCGCGAAGAATACGGCCAGCCACTTCATATTCAGTCTGCGCTCCATGTAATACATGGGCCCCCCGGACATCGTGCCGTTGGCTGCCTGCACGCGGTATTTATGAGAGAGGGTTACCTCGACAAATTTGCTCGCCATACCGAAAAATGCTGTCGCCCACATCCAGAAAAGTGCTGCGGGTCCACCCAGAAAGATCGCCAACCCCACGCCACCGATGTTTCCTGTGCCAACTGTGCCGGACAACGCGGTAGTCAGCGCCTGAAAGTGACTGGTGTCACCGGGCGCATCATCATCGTGCTTTTTCCCTCTCAGTACGCCCCAGGCATGTTTGAAGTACCTGATCTGTGGAAAGCCCAGATACAAGGTGAAGAACAGACCGACGCCGAGGAGCACAAACGGAAACCAGGGCGCAGAGCCCAACAGGCTATCCATAAACAAAAGCAGAGCGTTGATCGAATCCACATCGGGTTCCTTGTATAGCCAGAAATTGAATAGTCGCAAGCGTATCCAGGCAGAGCAACGACTTTAACATCAACACTGGCGACCCTCACAATCTGCATCCTGGAGCGCCATTTCATTACTGTGATGTTTCAGATCTTGCAGGACAGTCTATCTTGAATACTCTGCCAGGTGGAGAGTGTCGTGATCAACATCTCCAGCGCGCCTATGAACCATTGACGATGCTTCAGGCTGGGACCCTCGCCGCCGAGGGAATACACCCTGCCGAACTATATCGCACACAACGGGCCATTATGTCTCCATGGATGTTGGCCCAACGCGTATCACCCCGAGCCTCTCGTGACAGAGTCTTCCCAACAGCAGAGGCATACACCAATCACTGGCTGGCGCTGCTGGAGAACGGCATGGACGACCTGAGAAGTGGATTGCATGGCGATCTTGGCGCTAGTCGGGATCAGGAAAATCGCGCGCTTATTTTTAATCGCGACGTTGACCCGGTGTGGGCCAAGATTGATATGATGGTGGGCAGCGATGTATCTGATCAGATGATCGCTAGTCTTCGCAACCAGGCCGTTGAATCGGCCGCCTGATTATTGGAGCCCGGTATGGCGCATACACACGATCACGAAATCGTATCGATCTATCCTTTCACCGATGAAGAGATCGACCAGTTGATGAACAACTCACTTGAGTGCGTACTGATGTGGGGAACCAAGGATGGATGGCCGGTCGGCGTGACCCAGTCATTCGTCTGGCGCGACGGCAAGATATGGATCACCTTTGCAGCACACCGCCACCGCGCCGCTGCGATCAAGCGGGACAACCGGGTTTCTGTCAACGTCAGCAGCGCTGGTTATGCAAACGCTGACGGCACGTTGCCATCTGGCGCAATCACCTTCAAAGGCCATGGCGAATTTTTTGAAGACGATGAAACAAAAAACTGGTTCTACACAGCGTTATCCAAACGTGTCAGCCCCGACAACCCGGAGGGTGAAGCGGCATTTTACTCCCTGCTCGATTCACCGCTACGAACTATTCTCTGCGTCACGCCGGTAAAGAAAATAATGTACAACGCAGGGACGGCCGGTCGACACATGGCCGGCAAGGTTGACGAATCAGAACTGGGCGAACGCCTGAGTGGTGATCTGGACCGCATGAATCGAGAAAGAGCCAAACGGGGTCTCGAACCCCGTTAAACCAGTAACCGCCTGAAACCAATATCCAGTCAGCTAGTCACGTTCACCGTGTTGCTGGCGCCTGCGATCACATCATGCATCCAGCGCGCAGACTCAGTGAATCCACCAAAGCTGAATACGTGAACACCGATAATGTTGTTGGAATGATGAGTCAGGCAATGGTGAGCCAGCATTTGCAATTGCTCGGAGGGGTCAGTGTGCATCGCCAGCTGTGCAGCCTTGATTCCAAGATCCTTTAATGCCCGTAGCGAAGTACTGACACCACACATACGGGCGTATTGAAACAAGGTAGTGACGCTGGTGGGTCCGGCCAGACCGACATAAACCGGGACCCCGGGAGCCTCTTTCTCGAGAGTCGTGCAGAACTGAATGATCCGCACGGGGGCAAAACAGAACTGCGTTACCACAGACACTCCCACCCCCGCCTTCCTGGCCCAGTCCAGTTTGTATTCCAGACTGGACTGCAAACCTTGGTGTGAAATCAGCGAATGTCCTTCGGGATAACCGGCAAAACTCACCTCATGTATCCCACACTCCTCCAGAATACCACTATCCAATATGGCGAGAGTATCGACGAAGGGTCCAACCGGTGTTTGCTCGTCGCCAGCAATCAGGAGTACACGCTGCACTTTCGCTTCGACCACCGCGATAGATAAAAATTCGCGGAGTTGTTCAGCTGATTCCAGTCGTCTGGCTGCCAGGTGAGGCACTGGGTTGTAGCCGGCGCTGCAAAGGGCTCGTAACCGGTCCAGATTTGACATAAGTGGGCGCTTGGCCATCGCTGGCACGAAGACGCTTGTAAGGTAGGGCAGCAAATCCTGACCCGGATGAATGGGCTTGGTACTGGCTTCTATCAACTCGATGGAGCCGTCCACTGCAAGCTCAGCCATTTGCTCCGCCACTGGTCCAGCAAGTTCAGTTGGATGCATGTCTAATCCCTCATTCCTCAGACGGCAGCAGGTTCGTCACTAAATCATGATCCACTATTTTGTTTATGAAGTCTCGGGGGGAATCTCTCGCGAGTAGGCCTCCCAGGCGCCACTAGGAGCGCCGTCATCCTGGTCAATACAGGGTTCAAGAAACTCTGGATGATGCCGCTAAGTGTAGTTCAGAGCTTTTGGCGGGATATCCGCCGCACCACGGGCTCCCTTTACGGAAAACATGCGCCCGAACAGCGTAGCCTCCACGCCAGACTGACCCATACGCATCCATGGCCACCAGGGGCTTAAGCGGGCGAACCCCGCCACGTATTTTGCCGACATTACATCTCGATCATGCAGCTCTGCCAGTGATGTTGTAAAAGTAAAATGCTCAGAAGGATTGATGTTATGCCCAATATGTGCGCGCGGCCAGCCAGGTGCAGTGACCGGATTGGTGTATCGATCAGCGTAATCCCACTCCAGCAACACCAAATCTCGAAATATCTGCCAAGGTAATAAAAGATGATAGCGGGTTATTGATTCGCTACTGCTGGCAACGAAGCCCAGACCAGCACTGGGATATGCGCCTCGATCAGGCAGATTCCCGATAATTTTTCTCTAGCCAGGCGCGGGCGCGACCGCCGGGCGCAGTACCGGTAAGCTGTTCGGCCAGCGCTGAAGCCGACATTAGAGCCGCCAGGTCAATGCCGGTATCAAAGCCCATTTGCTGCAGCATCATAACCACATCTTCCGTGGCCACATTACCAGTGGCGCCGGGCGCGAACGGGCATCCACCCAGGCCAGCAATGCAGGCATCAAATCTTCGAATGCCCACTTCAAGAGCGGAGTACACATTGGCCACCCCCATTGCCCGGGTGTCGTGAAAGTGACAACCCAGTCGCTCCGCCCCATGCTGCGAAACCAAAGACTGCATCAACGATTTCACCTGCCCGGGGTTGGCCGCACCGATGGTGTCAGCCACCACAAATACGTCTACTCCCTGATCCAAAAATCTGGCTGCAATGCCTTCCACCACGGCCGGATCAGTCGCACCGTCATAGGGGCACTCAAAACACGCCGATGCTGTGGCGATCACCCCCACACCATCCTCTTTTGCTCGTCTGATAATTTCAGCGGTCGCTTCTTCGGCAGCCACTTTGCTCATACCAACGTTTCGATGACTGAAAGTCTCACTCGCATATAGCACCATCGTCACCCAGCGCACACCCGCCGCACGTGCCAACTCGTAGCCTTTTAGGTTGGGGATGAGAGCACAATAGCGCTCATCATTACCCAGTTCGGCTACTACCTGATCAGTATTGGCCATGGCCGGCACCGCCTTGGGTGAGACGAAACTGCCCACTTCAATGCAGGGCACACCCGTGCGATCGAGGGACCTGACCAACTGCACCCGTTCAGCCGGGGTGAGAATCTTCGGCTGATTCTGCAGCCCGTCTCGCGGCCCAACTTCGGTAATCCAAACTCTTTCAGACACTTTTTTGCACTCCGACCATATTCAGTAACTCATTATAGCCGTCTTCCAGCTCAAGCAATGACTGGTCGACCGCTTTGTCTCATCCCACCAGCGCGCGACAACAGGCAGACCTGCAAGCATATCATCAGGACCGAATATGCGGGTATTTCCGTGGCATAAAACAGCCTGAGTACCACACAGGCCATACCGATCGTAAGGGATAGGGAGGACGGTGCTACACGCGCCAGCAGAGCCTATGATTCGGCTTTGGGGGACAAGGCTATTCTGGTCAATGTTGACCCCCAAAAGGCTTACACCCCACTGACCTCTTCAAGACGGCTTATGAAACCGACCCACGGCATATGGAATATATGGACAACCTCGCTACCCCCTATTGAGGACTGAACTGGCCGGTTGTGTGGACCCATGTGGCCTATATGGAGTCCGGCGAGGATTGTGGTATCTGCAGCACCCGTACCGACACGCCCGACTCATTGCAAAACATCGGCTTTGGTTCTGAGCGGGCAGAATTTGACGATTGACTGACCATCGAGGAACAGCGGGACGTCATTTACTGCAAGCAACTTCCCTCGGCTTGTTTTGAAACCCAGCTGCAGTCTCTATGTGTCTGGCACCGGATTGATACGGAAGTTATTAAAGGTACCCCTGCCCTGCCCAGGATCAAATCCCGAACGGTCCCGCCCCAGCAACACTGACAGCGAGATCGCTAGTCGGCATCAGGGAAAGACCTATCCAGCGATGCCAGTACATCGCTGACCTCTACCACATCCGCATACTTGGCATGCATATCAAACAGATTGGCGGCATGGGCCTCGGCATTTCGATCCCCAACCGCCGCGCGGGGTACCTGAACTGGATAATCATATTGCAAACCATCGACAACAGTGGCGCGCACACAGCCACTGGTGGTCAGCCCAGTGACCACTAAAGAGTCCACACCCATGTCACGCAGACGATGGTCAAGATCAGTACGATGAAAGGCGCTGGCCCATTGTTTTTCAATCAGCACCTCGTCCTCCCTCCGCTCCAGCGCGGGATCGACCGCAACCCAGTTAGAGTCTGGCGTCAATACGTTTAGGGCAGCAACGCGATTTCTGAAGACCCGCGCCTGGCTCTCGTCACGGTAGACAACGGTGGTGAACAGCACAGGCAGCGCAGCCGCTCGGAATGCCGACAATAGGTCCACATTTGCCGCCACCACATCGGGACAGGCACATCCGAGTGGGCAGGCTGGATCCGTGAAGCCATTGATCATGTCCACCACCAACAACGCCGGGCAATGACCCAGTGGCACCACTTTTCTTTCGAGATCCATTGCGCTCCACTACCCCTTTATAAAATTTGAAATAATTGTCGCCCGTGAAACCAGTATCATGACGGACGCTACTATGTTCGTCCAATTGGCTAGTAAAGCCTGGTTTTGGTCAAATCAATCGGAAAATTCAACCACACACCTGCAACTGCTCACCGGTCACCGCATTCCAGCAGCAGTAACGCTGCTCAATACCTTCCCTTTCGACCATCGACCAGCCCTGATTGCCGGCCTGCAGGATTCAGAACTTGTCTGCCAGCCTGGGTACCGACGTGTACACGGCACTGATCCCGGATTCATCTGCAGATTCAGGACCTGCACCATAATTCCAGACCAGCGGGCGCCAGCAAATATGGGTGAAACTGAATGATCAAACCTGGGGGGAGGAGGGGGTTGTCACACCATCCACCCTGGGATCGTCCGGATGATTTTTGCAAGCCACTGCGAGTATTCGCTGCCGCCGCTGAACGCCCGGAACAGATCTTCATGCACCACCCATCAATGAGCTGGGTAGCAGTGAATTACGCCAGGCCAGCATTGCTTTCAACACCATGCAGGTCAGCGTGCACCAAGCGGTGGAAGGACGTACCGGAATGATAGCAGCCCAGCGGACATGCACCACGCATTGAACAATATTCTAACCAACGCCATGAACTCCGGGCATCGCGTGGAGGTAGTTCTGGCGAACGGTGATAATGTGGTAGCGGCCTGGGACTGGCCATCGCGCGTTAAGTTATTCAGACACAAGGCGGGAACATAGAGTTGGGAGACCACATAGGAGGTGGACTAAAAGTCAGCCTCAAATTGCCTCTGCGTGCAATGGAGGCGTTGTAATTTCAGCAATATCAGGGCCTATTCTGTCTGCTATTCTTTCCATTCCAGATAAATCAAATCCGAAAACCTCCGCCGCCTGCAATCCCAACATGCTGCGTATTTCGCTCTCAGGAACATCGTGAAATGTTTCCTGCAGCCGCGGCATGGTGTTGGGCCAGGTCCCCTCCATGTGCGGATAATCGGATCCCCACATTAGTTTGTCCACACCTATTCGATAGCGATCGCCCACCTCATGTCGAGGCAGAAAGGATGCGCCGATGTAGCAATTGCGCTGGAAGTACTGCTCCGGCGTCAAGGAAAGTCCCTTGGTGAAATGAGCGAACAGTGGGTTGTCGGCTTTGAAGCGCAAAGTTCGTAACAATTCCAATATCCATGAGCATCCTGTTTCAGTAAGAACCAGCTTAAGTCCTGGATAGCGTTCGAAGGCACCCGACCAGACCATGGCCGTAAAGGGCCGATGCGCCCACATGTCTACCTCGCTGATAAACATCGCAGCCGCAGACGGGACATCGCCATAATCGGGTGACCACCCCGAGTGGGTGTGAATGGGCATATTCAGCTCTTCACACACAGCCCACACGGGCGCATACCGTTCGATATGGTGATAAAAGGGGTGCCCACCCGTACTGCTGGGTAAGAGAACACCGCCAAACAGCCCCATGGCGTGAGCGTCCCGAATTTCCTGCACGGTAGCCCCGATATCATCGACATTGACGATCGCAACCCCTGCGTGACGACCGGGGTTGCGCGCGCACAAATCCGCCAGCCAGCGATTGTATGCCTGGTTACCGGCCAGATTATGGGCGGGGTCAATAGGATGTCTATATTGCATCAGGCCCGCACCAAATGGCGCCATCTGCGGAAATACCACCTCCCCCGCAATGCCATCGTCTTCCAGCTCCTGCAATCTGACAGCCGGGTCCCATTCGCCCCGCCGCGGCGCAATCGTGCTGTCGGGGTCATTGAGAAACGCCCACAACTCTTCATCTGTAGCCTCGAGAGCGCGAGATGTCGCGTCCTGCTGAAATTTCCCCGCACCGGCGTCCCCGGCCTGCGAGGTAAAATCACCGACGGCTTCCTGATCAAAAAACGTTCCCAGGCGCTGCATCATTTCTCGGGCGTAACGCAGCCACCATTCGTCGGCTGCCTGGTGGAATTGTGCTGGCATGAAGGCCTTGTAGGCGTCCGGTAGTGCGCCAGCATGACAATCAGAACTTATAAGTAATACCTTCGACATCTACGCGTCTCATCGGGGTTGACCAGGAAACCATACGTTATTCCTACCGCAACGCCAATCCAGTAGGCTGTCATTAGGCTGCCCTGGATCAATAATTCAGTAGTTCCTCACAAACTTTCATAATCGCCGCCAGCGCAGGCTGGTCCTGCTGTCGTGGTTGTTGTTGTGCGCACCGCTGCGCGGTCTCGTGTATAGCGGGATCCAGACACAGCTCCCGAACATGTTTAGCGGCGTACGAAAAAAAACTGCCGCCGCTGGAGATAGCTAGGCAATCGTGGCTGTGATCGACGATAAATTGATCCAGGTCGTGGCGCTGATTTCAATTAGCCGGCAAACTCGGCGCACTATGAGGAAAACCAGCGAGATCATCTGGCAAGACACTCAGCATCAGGTTTTGTTCGACATTCTCGATCTTGTCGGCCAGCCCGACGCGCGCCCGGATATGCTGCAGCTCCTGCGTCACTATACCGAGAATCATTTCGCGATTGAGGAGGCCTACATGAATGAGCTGGCCTACCCGGGAACCGAAGAACACATTCGCGCCCACAACCAGTTTCGTGAGGAAATGGACAAAATGATCGCCGAGAACCAGGAGCAGGACGAATTGTTCATGCAAATTGTGTCGCGGTTTCTGACAGAATGGTTAACCCGCCATGTCTTCGGCATCGACAAGCGGCTCGAAGAATTCATACTCTCCTCTAAAAGGCACTGATCCGCTCGGCCGCCGCAGGACACACGCGACAGAACCGCCTCAAATTGAGGAGCTTACATGTAAAGCCCGGTCTACCCAGATGCTCTGGGTGGCGCTTTGATACCGCGCATAAAATGGGCGTGGCAAACCCCTGCAGAATTCCTGCATGGTTTCCCGTGCGTCCTGCAACGATCTCGCAACAAAATACAGGGGCTGATATTCGGTTATCGGATATCCCTGCTCCGCTGCAAGCTCTGGCTCCCAATCGCATAGCCGGGGGAAGGGCCCGGCCCCTGCATCCGGTGAGTCCGGCTCTACACAGGCATACTCCAATTCGCCAAAACTGGAGAGCAATCCCGCACCATAGGCCTTCAAGCTACCGCGCTCACGCACCAGCCCAAATTCCACCGCATGCCAGTAGCAGCGAGCCAATCGCTCAATTTCCGCATCAGTTGCGCCCAGGCTGGCCAGCCCTATCTCCTGTGAAAATTCGGCGAATGCCGCGTCAGCAAACATCGGGGCGTGACCAATCAACTCGTGGCAGACATCGGGCTCTGGCGTGTACAAAGGACGCGAGGAGTGCCTGATGTATTGGGTGCAAAAGAATACCCGGAATGCCAGACCTGCGAGGAAATCTCGAGAGCCCAGCAGTCCCGCTACCGGTCGCAATCGAAAGCCAGTGCGGCGTTGCAGAAAATGGTTCACGTCTGCTATCTGCGGGATCCGATCCGATGAATAGAGACCTTCAGCTTCCAGCTCGTCCATCACGCTTCGATATGCGGCGCAGGCAAACTCCTCGTGCAATTTTCTGAGTCGTCGATAAACCTCACCCCAGGTCTCCTGTTCAGCTGCGGAGTACTCAATTGACGGCAATGGGTCCCCATTTCTGAAATTTCGCGCCGCTTCATCTATAACTGCTCTGCGCCGGCGGTACTCGACGTCACTGAATCCCGGGTGGTCCGCTTCGAGGTCGGTTCCCGCATCGAGTGTGCTATTGGCAATGGCGTCAAGCTCAGCAATATGACGCGGAAACCAGGGTACCAACTTCTCATCAAGGACCAGAAGTTTCCGGCAACGTCCACGCAAGTCATCCAATAGAGCGCCCATAGAGGGGTCCGATGGACTGGCTGCGCAATCCACGTAGAAGTCGAAACTGCCGTCTTGCACCGGTCGAGACTCGATGTGCGTCAAGTTGATCTCGTGCTTCCAGAAGTAACGCAACATATCGTGTAATGCACCCGGCTCATCAACTGTCTCGATAAGCAGCGATACCCGGGCTTCCACGGACTCGGATGAAATACTGTCTGCTGTGGCAAACATCAATGGGCGAACCTCTGTGACGCTACCCGAAAAACAGTCGGGGGGATAAACCATGTTACCCGCAGAAAGCTGGAAAAATTCATCTATCTTCCCCCCTACGTGAGATTATCTGGCCTATTCCACCGAATATTGCCCCTTTTCAGGTGATCTCTTGCTGTCCGTGATTTTGTCTTTTAACATGGCGTTAACAAATCGCTACGTGACAGTGCACAGCCCTTATTCACTGTTTACTCGTGCACAGTAATCTCCTTATCAGCAAACTAAACCAACGTGGGAGCAACACTATGTTGAAGCGCAAGCAGATTGGCCTGGCGATCACCGCCGTACTGGCCACGCACTACTCTCTTTCTTTTGCTCAAACAGCAGAAGAAGGCGAAAAGATGATCGAAGAGGTTGTCGTGACCGGCTCTCAAATAAAGGGCGCCAACATATCGGAGGCACTGGCGGTCTCTGTTATTGATTCGGCTGAAATTGAAGTCATGGGCATCGACAGCGGCGACGAGTTGCTGGATCTCATTCCGGAGAACGGCCAGAACTTATTCAGCGAAGCGGAAAACATCAGTGGCGGCGTTAACTCTGCGCGTGGCGATATTGGCGCTTTTAACCTGCGCAACATCGGTACCGGTAATACCCTGGTATTGTTGAACGGCAGACGACTGGTCAACGCAGCCAGCTGGATAAAATGCGTCTCCTGGTTGGCGAGGCCATGTCCGCCGGTGCCTTTGGGTTATCCGCGGGCCTTTACTACGCGCCGGGAAGCTATGCCGATACGGAGGAGTTGGTTCAGCTCGCCCAGGTAGCAGCGCAGCACGGTGGCCTCTACGATTCACATATCCGCGATGAGAGTTCCTATAACGTGGGTCTGTTGGCGGCTATTGAAGAGGCAATTGAAATCGGCCGCCGCGGTGGACTTCCGGTACACATTGCCCACATCAAAGCGCTGGGAGCAGACGTCTGGGGTGAGAGTGAGGCGGTCATCGAACGCATTGAACAGGCCAATGCCGCCGGCCTGAGGGTCACCGCCGATCAGTACCCCTGGCAAGCCTCCGGAACTCACCTGGACAATGCACTGTTACCAAGGTGGATCAAGGTAGGCACCCAGGATGAGTTTCTCGCCAGACTGAAAGACCCCTCCCTGCAGCAGCGTTTGCGCGATGAAATGAGCAATAATCTTCGCCGCAGAGGTGGCGCGGAAGCCTTGCTGATCGCGGCTGGGCCCATTCCGGGTGCAATCGGCAAAACCCTCGGTCAATATGCCGAGGAACGCGGCGCGCAACCCATTGATACCGCCCTCGACATGTTTCCACAGGGTCGGACCCGGGTGATTTCCTTCAATATGAAGCCCATGGATATCGAAAATTATATGCGCCAACCCTGGGTAATGACCTCTTCAGATGGCACCCATGGCCACCCGCGCAAGTACGCCAGCTTTCCGATGAAATATCGTAAGTATGTACGCGAGAAACCTGTCATTTCTCTGGCTGAATATGTCTACCGCAGCAGTGGTCTGGTCGCCGAGACTTTCGGTATAATAAACCGTGGGCATCTGCGGGTGGGCTACTTCGCAGACATTGGCATCATCGACCTGGAACGATATGGTCCACGTGCGAGCTTTGAGTCATGGAACGTTCTCTCGGAAGGCGTAGAGTATCTATTGGTGAATGGCGAGATTGCCATCGACGGGGGCAAACTTGAGGCCGATAATAGCGGCCGGGTATTGTTGAAAAGGCCGCATTCCTGAGCATTGAAGCCTTGTCCCCGAATCAGCAAGGCCTGATACTTTGTCCTTTTTCCACAGTGGTATGCCATGATCGATAGACGGCAGATGCTCCAGTTGGTCAGCCTGGCCGCCTTGACCCCACGTCAGGTACTCGCGAACTCGACATCTGGCTTTGGACCCTTGCAGCGGGATCCGCAAGCGATTCTCGATCTGCCTAAAGGGTTTAGCTATACCGTGATCGCCCGATCGGGGGAGGAGATGTCCGACGGCCTGCTGGTTCCAGCCATGGCCGATGGAATGGCGGCATTCCCCGCCAAGAACGGGATGATCAACCTGGTATGCAACCACGAAAATTATCCTACGCGTCCGGAACGAGGACCGTTCGGGCAGGACTCGAGCAGGCTGGCAGCTGTCCCCAGCGATCGCGTGTACGACTCAGGCGAGGGAAAATTTCCCGGGCTGGGTGGTACCACAACCATCGTCTATGACCCGCTACGGGATGCGACCCAATCGCAGTTTATGAGCCTAATGGGCACGGACGTAAACTGCGCCGGAGGGGCGACCCCATGGGGAACCTGGCTGAGTTGCGAAGAAATTTTTATCGGCCCCTCCCACGCCAATATCCCACGTGAGCGGCGGCACGGCTACGTGTTCGAAGTTCCGTCACAATCTACTGCACCAACCAAACCCATTCCGTTAACAGCCATGGGAAGATTCGAACACGAAGCCGCCGCGGTCAATCCGGGCAGCGGCGTTGTCTACCTCAGTGAGGACCGCCATCGCAGCCTGCTATATCGCTTTCTACCCAAAATACCGGGAAAGCTGGCGGCCGGGGGTCGGTTACAGGCACTGGCTGTGAAGAACCGCCCACAATTTGATACCCGTAACTGGGATGATCCCCAGGACATGCGGATGGGCGACTGGCTGGCAGCAGAGTGGGTAGACCTGGAGGATGTTGACTCGGACCGCAATGACCTGCGCCTGCGTGGCTACGCGCTCGGTGCAGCGAGATTCGCCAGAGGTGAGGGATTGTGCCACGCGCGCGGCTCGATCTTCTTTACCTGTACCATTGGCGGCCCGGATCGTCTGGGTCAGGTCTTCGAGTACCGGACAAGCCCGGTTGAGGGAAGCAGCGAAGAGTCGGCTAACCCTGGCCAGCTACGCCTTCTGGCCGAATCCAGACCAGACTCGCTGCTGCACCATGGCGATAACGTCATTATGAGCCCCTGGGGCGATCTGTTGGTCTGCGAGGACACCAGCGGACATTGCCAACTCGTCGGAATACAGTCAAATGGTCGACAATACCCTCTACTGGCAAACACCTACACGCAATCCGAGCTGGCTGGTATCTGCTTCGCGCCGGACGGGAAAACGCTGTTCCTGAACATCCAGAAAAGAGGGCTCACCCTGGCGGTACGTGGCCCCTGGTAATTCTGTCCGCGTCGACTGCCCGCCTATGTTGCGCCGAAACTAGGTCGCCGGCGTGCGACACAGCAGACAATTTACAAAGGATCCGCCGGTTACCCGCACGATGCCGATCAAGTACACCGACGCGATAATGCCGTCAAAGATGGCAATACCGTACTCCCAACTCTCAGATAAACCGGCCGAGACACCATACAGAATAGCGGTGGCCGCCGTGACCCTGACAAGACCCTGCCAAAAAATCACCGGGGCGCGATGAAGCATATCCTTCGACGCCCACATCAAAAGCGCGGCTGCCATCATAAGGAAGGTGCCCAGGGTCATGAGTGGAACAAACAGGCCGGGCTGTGGATCAAGCAATGCAGATGCCCAGGTAGCAGCCCCCACGAGAAAATCCAGCGCTCCGGTTACGTAGACAAATTTTTGCAGCACGACCAACCCCCTGATGATGTTCTAATCACAACTTCAATGCCCCGGACAGAGGTTGTGCTGTTCTATCCGAAGGAGTGTCTCAAAACAATGGTCTCGACCCGATCCGGACCCGTGGATATGATGTCTATGGGTGCCCCGACAACCTCCTCGATCCGCGTGATGTAGGCGCGGGCATTCTCCGGCAATTCCTCGAGTGAACGCGCGCCGATCGTGGACCCGGTCCACCCGGCTACCTCCTCGTATACAGGAATCAAGCCTTCGTAATCGTCGCTGTCCACCGGGTTTAACACCGGGTTACCCTGTGCATCCTTATAGCCTACACAGATACATATGGTCTCCAGCCCATCCAGCACATCCAGCTTGGTCAGGCACAAACCGGAAACGCTGTTAATTCTGACGGCGTTTCGCAGCGCGACAGCATCAAACCAACCACAGCGGCGCGGACGCCCGGTGGTTGCACCGAACTCATGTCCACGCTTGGCAAGGTGTTCCCCGGTGCTGTCAAACAGCTCTGTGGGGAAGGGCCCCGAGCCAACGCGGGTGGTATAGGCTTTGGTGATCCCCAGAATATAGTCGAGGTACAGTGGCCCGAAACCACTGCCTGTGGCGGTGCCGCCCGCGGTCGTATTGGATGAGGTGACAAAGGGATAGGTACCGTGATCGATATCCAGCAGCGAACCCTGGGCGCCCTCAAACAAAATGTTTTCTCCGCGTTCCCGATAATCATGCAACATCGACGTGACATCGGCCATCATTGGCACGATCTGCTCCGCCATTTTCAGCGTTTCAGCCAGCGTTTTGTCGAAATCAATCGCTTCCTGCTTGTAGTACTGCGTTAGTGCGAAATTGTGATATTCCAGTGTGGTTTTCAATTTCTCGGCAAATCGCACGGGATCCTGGAGATCGCCCAACCTCAATCCCCGCCTGGCCACCTTGTCCTCATAAGCGGGACCAATACCGCGACCTGTCGTGCCAATCTTGGCTTCCCCTCGCAACACTTCCCGCGCCTGATCGAGTGCAATGTGATAAGGCATGATCAGCGGACACGCAGGACTGATGCGCAGGCGTTCACGCACCGGGATACCCTTGCCTTCCAGCTGCGCCATTTCCTCCAACAACGCTTCCGGGCACAGCACGACGCCGTTACCGATCAGACAGGTGACGCCCTCGCGCAGAACACCTGAGGGGATAAGGTGCAGCACCGTTTTCTCGCCGTCTATCACCAGGGTATGACCGGCATTATGTCCGCCCTGAAAACGGACCACTGCACTCGCCTGATCGGTCAGCAGATCGACAATTTTACCCTTGCCCTCGTCACCCCACTGGGTTCCGAGCACCACCACATTCTTGTTCATAGTTTCTCCAGTTCAGGAAGAGGAAACTTCCAATGCTTGCACCTGCCAGCCATTGCTATCCTTGACAAGTTGCCGCGTGCACCGCGCATCTGACGCACCGCCCAGAGAGACAATCACCGTTTCCCCGTCACTGCGCAACATATCGATTTTCGCCAATAACTCGGTATCGTTCTCAGCCGGAGCGGCTATCGCTGAAATCACCGCTGCATCGCCCTCTGCACTAATATCAGCGAGCAGTTTCAGATCTGTATTGAATCCCGTGGCAGGGCGCGCCCGCCCAAAGGCCGCACCAACGTCGTCGTAACGTCCACCATTGGCGACGGCCTGACCCTGATCGGGTGCATAGGCGGCGAACACCATGCCGGTATGGTAGTGATAACCCCGCAATTCACCGAGATCGAAGTAGAGTGTGACCTCAGGGAATCGTGTGGCAATAGCGCGACCCAGGGAATCCAGTTCACTTACCGCAGCCAGAGCGGCGTCGTTACCAGCCAGGGCAGTGGCGGCCAAAGCCAGTACATCCAGATCGCCATGCAACGCAGAGAGCGTCGACAATTGCGACCGCAATTCTTCATCTTCAAGCTCTGCAAGAATATCGCCCAGGTCCACCATTGCCTTGCGTTGCAGTGCATCAAACAACATCTGTTCATATTCATAATCCAGATCCGCTCCGGAAATGAGCGCTCGGTAAATACCAACGTGTCCCAAATCCAGGGTGAGTTGTTCAATACCGCCGGCCTTCAGGGTTTCCAACATCAGGGAAATAATCTCTACGTCCGCCTCCTGACCCGCCGCACCGTAGAGTTCTGCACCCAATTGTATGGGGGAACGAGACCCCATCAAGGATTTAGGCCGTGTATGCAATACGCTGCCGGCATAGCAGAGTCTGCTCACTGCATCGGCCTTGATGCTATGCGCATCAATTCTGGCCACCTGGGGTGTAATGTCAGCCCGGATCCCCAGCGTGCGGCCACTGAGTTGATCAATCACTTTGAAAGTAAGCAGGTCGATATCAGAACCCAGCCCTACCAGCAGAGAGTCCGTGAATTCCATCAGTGGAGGGATTACCAGCTCATAACCCCAGGTGCGATACAGGTTGAGTAGTTCGCGACGCAGTCTTTCTATACGCTGCGCCTGCTCTGGCAGAACCTCTTCCACGCCATCGGGTAGCAACCAACGGTCTACAGTCGTCATATCTATTCTCTGTCCCCGATTCCCGGCGGGTTACTAGTTCACGATGTATAACAGGGTTAAACCAGCCAGCATACTTGCCAGGCCAATAAACCGGACAGTGCGATCGTCAGTATCCGCCACCTGCTGCACAAGTCGCCGCCACCGCCCGGGACTGATGAAGGGGATCATCCCCTCAATAACGAGCACCAGAGCAAAGGCTATCGCCAACTGTTGCCACACATCCATCAGTGTACCAGCCCCCCTGAGTGCGGCCCTGTTTCACGGTAAAAAAACACACGCACAAAAAACCGCGAGTTGCTATGTTTGACCGGCAAACACAGTGACTCACGGTTGCAGAATGCTACCACAGTACCGCCTTTTTACGCAGCGATATTTGGGTAATTATCCCGGGTTCGTGCCGGCGCTCAGCGCCCCGCTTTGGAATCCTTCAAGTAACGGAAGAAATCGCTATCCGGCTCCACCAACATCACATCCCCCTTGCTACCGAAGGCCTCCTGATAGGCTTTGAGGCTGCGCGTAAATGAGTAAAACTCGGGATCCTGATTAAAGGCCGCCGCATAGGTCGAAGTGGCCTCGGCATCGCCTTCACCCCGCAGTAGTTCTGCATCCCGGTAGGCCGTCGCTTCGATGATGGTTCGCTCGCGGTCCGCCGCTGCACGAATCCCTTCAGCGAGCTCGCGCCCTTTGGATCGATGCTCACGGGCTTCTTTTTCCCGCTCGGCGTTCATGCGCTGATACACAGATCGGCTCACCTCAGGGGGAAGGTCGATTTGCTTCACCCGTACATCGACCACCTCAACACCAAGCTCTTCCTGGGCAATACGGTTGAGCGTTCTGGAAAGGTTTTCCATCAATTCGTCCCGCTCTCCAGACACCACCTCATGCATGGTCCGGTTGGCGACCTCATTTCGCAGGCCGGTATTAATTCGCTGGGCGAGTAGCCCATTTGCCCGGTTTTCATCACCACTGGTTGCCGTGTAGAACTTCTCCACCTCGGCAATACGCCATTTGGCAAAGGAATCCACGATCACCGCTTTTTGTTCCAGGGTCAGAAAGCGTTCTGGGGTGGCATCGACGGTAAGAATACGACCGTCAAATTTCCGCACATTGTTCACAAACGGAACTTTCAAATGCAGCCCTGGCGTCACATCTGCATTGACGATTTCGCCAAAGCGCAGCAGAACTGCTCTTTCAGTTTCCTTCACGATATACAGTGAATTGGCCAGCAAAAACACGACCACTACCACTGCGAGAATAGTAAGGGGTGAGCGAATATTCATATCAACGGCCCTCCCGGCGTGAAATAGTGTTAGACGCATTATCGCGCCGCAATTGTTCGACGACCCTGTTGGTCAGCTCTCTAATATCTGGCTGCCCCGCGCCGCCTGTGGGTCCCAGCGATGAAGACTGACTGACGAGCTTGTCCAACGGTAGATAGAGGAGGTTGTTACCACCTTCTACATCCACCATCACTTTACTGGTACGGCTGAGAACCCCCTGAATAGCATCTATATAGAGGCGCTCCCGGGTGACCTCGGGCGCCTTGTTGTATTCCAGCAATAATTGCTCAAAGCGCTGAGCTTCGCCCTGCGCCTGCGCAATTACCTGCTCTTTGTAGGCATTGGCTTCTTCAATTTGTCGCTGCGCCTGACCCCGGGCCTCGGGGATGATGCCGTTGGAATAGGCCTGGGCTTCATTTTTCACCCTCTCTTCATCTTCCTTGGCCTTGATCACATCATCAAAAGCCTCCTGAACCTCCGGCGGTGGCGCAGTGTTCTGGATATTGACCTGGGTTACCTGTATACCAGTACTGTAGTTATCCAGGTACGTCTGCAATCGCTCGTGAACATCTACCGCAATCTGCTCCCGACCCTCGGTCAGCACCTGATACATTTCGCTACCACCTACCACGTGTCGCATCGCACTCTCTGTGGCGTGCTGCAAACTCCGCTCCGGGTCACGCACCTTGAGGACAAAATCTTTGGGATCGGCCACCGTGTACTGAACTGAGAGGTCTACCTCTACAATATTCTGATCCTCGGTCAGCATCTGCTCGCGATGCGCCGACGACCGTACTTTGGTGACGTTCACCGTCATAACCTCATCTATCAGCGGCGGATTCCACTGCAACCCGGGCTGAACCGTGTCATAGTACTTACCGAAGCGAAGCACCACGCCCCGCTCCTGCTGATCAACCTGGTATAGACCTAGCGCTGCCCAGGCCAGCAGCAATACACCGGCCACCAGCGCGATCAAGCTGCCGGGTATACCACTACCTCGGCTGCTACCCCCGCTACCGCCGCTGCCGCGACCGCCGCCGAAGATGCCACCCAGCTTCTCCTGCAGTTTTCGTAGTGCTTCATCAAGATCGGGAGGACCCTGCTTACCACCACCCCAAGGATCCTTGTCACCACCCCCATTTCCGCCAGGTTCATTCCAGGCCATTGTGTTCTCCTGTGGTTATGACTTGCTCGGGCTCGTCTTCTCTATGTGAGCCGGGCGAGCAGTCTAGCAAAATTGAAATAAAAGTGTCGCTTACTTGTGCCACGTTACTCATTGACCCAACAGTATAGTATCGAGGTCCAGTCGCTCTGCGCTAATCAGACGCTGCCAGTCCGCACGCGCCAAATAAATATCCAGATCCAGTTTGCCATCTGTACGATTACGTTCGCCGGTGACCGCACCCAATTCATACAATTTAGCCCGCAAGCGCCCCTGCTCCGGCGCCAGCGTGACCGACTCAGTAACCATATCGCCGCTCAACAGCTCCGCAACGGCCTGCACCAAGAGATCCGCACCCACTCCACTCTGAGCTGACAGCCACACGCGTACCGGAAGTCCCTCCTGATCTCTGTCAATCCGTGGCGCCACCTGGGTCAGGTCAATCTTATTGTAGACAGCCAAACGCGGGACATCTTCGGCGCCTATTTCCGCCAGTACGTCCAGCACCTGGGCAATATTGTCTTCACGTTCCTCGCTGGCTGCATCCACCACGTGCAGCAGCAAATCCGATCGCACCGCCTCTTCGAGGGTGGCACGAAACGCAGCCACCAACTTGTGAGGCAGGTGTCGAATGAACCCTACGGTGTCCGCCAGTACAACCGTACCAGCATTCTCGAGTTCAAGACGGCGCAGCGTAGGGTCCAAAGTGGCAAACAGCTGATCCGCTGCATATACCGAGGAATCGGTAACTCGGTTGAAAAGCGTAGATTTACCGGCGTTGGTGTACCCGACTAACGAAACGGTAGGTATTTCAGCGCGCCGTCGTGCACGCCTGCCCTGCTCGCGCTGCCGCTCAACTCGCGCTAGCCGTCCCTGAATGGACTTGATGCGATCACGCAACAAACGCCGATCCGTTTCCAGCTGGGTTTCACCAGGACCACGTAGTCCAATTCCGCCTTTCTGGCGCTCCAGGTGGGTCCAACCCCGCACCAGTCGGGATGCGATGTGCTCAAGCTGGGCCAATTCAACCTGCAACTTGCCCTCGTGAGTGCGGGCTCGCTGCGCAAAAATATCGAGGATCAGACCAGTTCGATCAAGCACCCGGCAATTCAAATGCTGCTCCAGATTGCGCTCCTGACTGGGCGACAGAGCGTGATTGAAAATGACCAACTCAGCCTCTTCTTCACGAACGGTTGCGGCGATCTCCTCGAGCTTCCCGGTGCCGGCGAAATAACGTCGATGGGGCGCTGAACGCTGACCGAACAGAAAGGCAACTGGATCGCCGCCCGCCGACAGGACCAGTTCCTCAAATTCGCGGGGATCTTCCCGATCCCGTTCGCCGGGCAGGTTCAGATGAACGAGTACGGCTTTTTCGCCGGACTCGGGGCGGTCAAAAAACAAGTGGAATCAACCTCCTGTCAGGATCGCACCATGCGGTGCGCCACGACGCGGTGACCTTAGGATTCCTCGCCTTCGTCCTGAGGATTCTTGAGTGGCATCCTCACGACACGAGACGGGACCACGGTGGATATCGCGTGCTTGTAAACCATCTGGCTCACTGTATTTTTCAGCAGCACGACAAACTGATCAAAAGATTCGATCTGACCCTGCAGTTTGATACCGTTCACCAGGTATATCGACACCGGCACACGCTCTTTGCGCAGGATATTCAGGTAAGGGTCTTGTAGAGTGTGCCCTTTTGACATAACAGCTCTCCTTATTCGCCCAATCCGGGCATTAAAATTATCGACTGACCAATGCGGCCATCGGCTGTCCGCCCCGGAATACCCGGGCGCAGCGAACGGGCTCTTTCAAACCATCGGAATGGAGCCAAGCCCGTCCATGATCCCTCCAGTATAGATCACCTACTGTGATATGGTGGCAATGTCGAAAATTTTCAAGAGGCGGGCCATTGCAACTTCATCCTGCCGCTCCTGTTCGGCACACGAACGACCCTGTGGTGCCTCGACTTCTATCAGATCTGCCCACCCCCTCATCCAGGTGAGCTGCCGACGAGCCAATTGTCGGGTTGCAGCCAGCGCTCGATCTCGCATTTCCCTCTCATCTATTTCACCCCGCAGAAACTGCCATACCTGTCTATATCCTACGGCACGGATGGCGGGAAGATCGGCGTCAAGATCACCACGTTGATATAGTCCTCTGACCTCGTCCACCAGACCGAGTTCCAGCATCTGATCAAAGCGTTGCTCGATACGATGATGCAAGAGTTCGCGATCGTTGGGGAATAGTCCCACCTGCCTGAGCTGGTAGAGACTATCTATGCCTCCACCACCAAGCTCCTTCTGACGGGCGCGCCAGGCAGTCATCGTGACCCCACTGGTTAGAAATACTTCGAGTGCCCGGCTGATTCGCTGGGAGTGATTCGGGTGAATGGCCGCCGCACTTTCCGGATCGACTGCGGCCAGACGGGCATGCACATGGGGCCACCCCAACCTGGTGGCCTCCTCTTCCAGATCAGCACGAATACCGGGGTCCGCAACGGGCATATCAGCAAGCCCTTCGCGAAGCGCCCGGTAGTAGAGCATCGTGCCCCCCGCCAGTACCGGGGTCTTTCCCGCGTCTATAATGGCGCTGATTTCCCGGCGGGCGTCGACACAAAAATCTGCTGCTGAATAGGGCTCTTTCGGGTCGCGAATATCGATCAGCCGGTGCGGTATCTCAGCAAGTAATGTGGCATCTGGTTTTGCCGAACCAATATCCAGGCCGCGGTATACTTGGGCGGAATCCACGTTGATGATTTCACAGGGCCGCCGCCGACACAGCTGACACGCCAGATTTGTTTTCCCGCTCGCGGTGGGGCCGAGCAGAAAAAACACTGTGGGAAGCGGGGGCATCAGCGCCCCCTGAGAAACAATTTGTCGAGATCGGCAATGGCAAGCTGCGTCCAGGTGGGGCGACCGTGATTACACTGTCCGCTGCGCTCTGTTTCCTCCATATCCCGCAGCAGTGCATTCATCTCGGGGATGGTTAGCCGCCGATTAGCCCTGACCGATCCGTGACAGGCCATGGTGGAAAGAATCTCATCCATATGCGCAACGACACGATCACTGCTGCCATGCTCCAGCAGATCAGAGAGAACATCGCGAACCAGTTGTTCAATGTGAGATCCCTGCAGAGCAACCGGCACCTGCCGTATCAGAAGGGATTCTTCGCTCGCCCGCTCAATGTGGAATCCCAGCGCCGCCAGCTCATGCGCATGACTCTCAGCACAATCCGCCTCCCGGTTACTGACCGCCAATGCCTGGGGGACGAGTAATGGCTGGGTTTGAATGCCCTCTCCATCCCGTGCCAATTTCATCTGTTCGTAGGTGATGCGTTCATGCGCGGCATGCATGTCAACCAGCACCAAACCGTGGACGTTTTCCGCGAGAATGTAGATGCCGTGCAATTGCGCCAAGGCATATCCCAGCGGTGGCACATCTGCATCATTGTTGTCGACAACATCACCGACCGGGGGATGCAACTGGCTGTACGCCGCCAACTGTTCCCCAACCTTTGCGGGGCTGGGGCTGCGGTCGCCACTGCGCCAAGCCAGGGATTGTTGTGTGGCAAAAACTCGCTCAGGGGCAGTGGAGACCATCCGAGGAGCAGATTCTGGAGAACCGGAAATACCGGGGGCCGCTGACGGGTCCAGGGAATCTCCGGGGCGTTGCTCGGCGAGGGTCCGATGTAGGGTTCGAAACAGAAAATCATGTACGGTGCGGCCATCCCTGAAACGCACCTCGTGTTTGGTGGGATGGACATTAACATCCACCAAAGAGGGATCGAGCTCCAGATACAACACATAGGCGGGGTGCCGGCCGTGATACAGCACATCTCGATAGGCCTGGCGCACAGCGTGAGTCACCAGTTTGTCACGCACTACCCGGCGATTGACAAAAAAGTATTGTAAGTCCGCCTGACTTCGACTAAAAGTCGGCAGCCCTACCCAACCCCACAGTTTGAAGCCTGCCGCCTCATTCTCCAGATACACCGCCTGCTCCATAAAGGCAGGGCCACAGAGACTGGCTACCCGGCGCTCGCGATCCGTCTGGCTGATACATGCCCGTAACTGATGTGCGACGCGCTGATTGTGGGTCAGTTGAAAGCCAACGTCGTAACGGCTGAGCGCCTGCCTTTTAACCACTTCCTGTAAATGATTGAATTCAGTTTTCTCTGTTTTCAAAAACTTGCGCCGGGCCGGTGTGTTGAAAAAGAGATCGCGCATCTCCACCGTTGTACCGGGCGGATGCGCTGCTGGTTGCACTCCCGCCACCATATCACGGCCCTCGCTGGCGGCACTCCACCCCTCTTCTGCCCCTGTTCCCGCATTACTGACCATGCGAAGGCGGGAAACCGAACTGATGCTGGCGAGCGCCTCACCGCGGAAACCCAGGCTGGTCACTCCCTCCAGGTCCTCCAGGCAACTGATCTTGCTGGTCGCGTGGCGACTCAATGCCAACGGCAAATCTTCCGCTGGAATCCCGCCACCATTGTCTCTAACCCGGATCAGTCTTACGCCGCCCTCTTCCACGTCAATGTCGATCCGCGAAGCCTTGCTGTCGAGGCTGTTCTCAAGCAGCTCCTTGACCACTGAAGCCGGTCTTTCGACAACTTCGCCAGCGGCAATCTGGTTAGCTAGCCGCTGATCCAGCAGCTGAATACGGGGCATTTTGAACGACTCTCAGGTGGCGGGAATGATTAGCTTCTGCCCCACACGGATAGTATTCCCGCTCAGGTCATTACGCTCTCGAAGCGCCGCTATCGTTACGTTGAAGCGGCGCGAAATATGGGACAGGGTATCGCCGCGGCTGATTACATATTCCGTTCCAGTTCCGCGTTTATCCCAGGCTAATAGCGTTCCGGGCGGCGTTGTCGCAGAGAAGTAGTTGGTTATACCTTCAAACAAAGCTTTCGCCATCTTTTGCTGGTAGGCGCTGCTGCGCAACAAACGGGCCTCCTCAGGGTTGGATATAAAGCCTGTCTCAACCAGGATAGACGGGATATCCGGAGACTTGAGTACCGCAAAAGCGGCCTGTTCCACATTTTTGCTGTGCAACTTCGAAATTCCACCCATACGCTCCAGAACACGAGCACCGGCTTCGCGGCTCATCACCCTGCTGCTGTCCAGCGACATGTCGTACAACACCTCGGCCAGCAGGTCATCCTTATCGGTAAGACTGGTCCCACCCACCAGGTCCGCAGCGTTCTCCCGTTGTGCCAGAAAACTGGCAAAGGTACTGGACGCTCCCCGCTGGGACAGAATATAGACCGAACTTCCCCGGGCCTTGGGGCTCTTGAAGGCATCGGCGTGTATGGATACAAACAAATCCGCCTGTAATTCCCGAGCCAGGGATCGCCGTTTCTTCAACCCAACATAGTAATCGCCTTTGCGGATCAGTTCCGCACGGTAGCCTCTGGCGGCATCCAGCCTCTTTTCCAGGGCTTTGGCGATGGCTAGCACCACTTTTTTCTCTTGCGCTTTCCCCGGTCCGAGTGCTCCCGGGTCCTCACCGCCATGACCGGCGTCAATTGCTACCACAATGTCTCTTTTCTTCCCGGCATCGTCCACGCTCTTACTGACCCGGGGTTTGTTGCTGTCCACTACAGCGTCATATAGGTCCAATACCAGACGGTCGCCCTTGGATTCGTTGGCCTTAAGGAGAAAACTGCGAGGTTTCACGCTGGATTTCAGATCCAGTACCAGGCGCAGGTTATCGCCATCTCTCACTCCGCTGCGAATCTGGCTGATCGGTGTGTCAGCTAGTGCCAGCATAGATGTGTCAGCCTCGAGTTTAGTCTTTTCGATATCAACCACGATGCGATCGGGATTAGCGAGGGAAATCAGTCGGTGCTCCACCGGTCCGGTAAGGTCCAACACCACCCGAGTATGATCAGGCGCACGCCACAGGCGCACCTCCTCAATATTCACAGCGGCCGCGTGAAGCGGAAGCGCAAGCATTATCACCAGACCACACCGCAGTAGAGACCAGCTCGGGCGCGATGTGTCAGCGGACGTATTGTTCAATCTTTCATCCCAATCAAATGCTCGACTACACGGCCACCTGTAACAGTGGCCGCAGTCAGAGTCAGTAGACGACCACTGCCTTTGACCTCTATCGTAACCACTAAGTCCGCCGGGGGCAAAAATCCCAGACCGCGCTCAGGCCACTCAATGATGCATATGGCACCCCCTTCGAAATAGTCCCTTATCCCCACGTATTCAAGTTCGGAGGGATCAGCCAGGCGGTAAAGATCAAAGTGATAAATCGATTGGTCTTGAAGCTGGTATGGCTCAACAAGTGTATAGGTCGGGCTTTTCACTGCCGCATCATGACCAAAACCGCGCAGCAGGCCCCGGCACAATGTTGTTTTTCCAGCACCCAGATCACCTTCAAGATACACCGTAGTAGCCGGCAGGATAGCGACCGCCAGTTGCTTGCCGAGCTCAAGCATGGCCAACTCACCATCGACTACCAACTCAACATCTGCCAAAGAAACAGCCTTATCAGACACGGTTTACCAACGTCCGCAGGTGAGGATACAAATCGCTGGCAAGCGTCCCGCGCTCGCCACCCTCAGCCGCTGCCAACTCAGCTGCAGCACCATGCAGACACACGCCATAACATGCAGCCTGTACCGCCGACAGACCCTGAGCACAAAGCCCGGCTATAACCCCCGTCAGCACATCGCCCATACCGCCGCTGGCCATACCAGGGCAGCCATAGGTAGACAGGAATGCAGTCTTTTCATCAACAATGATTGTCCCGGGGCCCTTAAGTACGACGACTCCCCCATAGCGCTTTTGCAGGGCAGTGGCCGCCGCGAATCGATCTGCCTGTATGCTCGCCGTGTCGGTGTCCAAAAGCCTGGCCGCCTCACCAGGATGCGGTGTCAGTATCCAATCATCCCTTTGTAATTTCATATAAGCTGGCCCCATGGACAACATATTGAGGGCATCCGCGTCCAAAACTCGAATGCCATGGGCACCGTCCAGCGTTTGCAGCAACTGTTCAGCCCAACCCCCCTGGCCCAGACCAGGACCGATAGCGAAGACACCGGGGCGATCCAGAAGCTCAGCCAGTTCATTGCCACTATTTATGCCGTGTGCCATCACCTCCGGCGTGCGTGCGACAATAATTGCAACATGTTCGTATCGGGTTGCTACGGATACCAGCCCGGCACCCACCCGAGCGGCAGCTTCGGCTGCCATGCTGACCGCCCCTGCTGTACCCGCGTCCCCACCAATTGCCAGCAGATGCCCACAGTCCCCCTTGTGGGCCAGAATCGAACGCGGCGGCAACAATTGATGCAATCGGTTCAATTGCAACCTGCGGCAGCCCGCCGCCTGCCGCACATATATATCAGCTGGCACGCCGAGATCAGCGAAGTGAACGGTGCCTGTTCGGGCAGGACCGGAGGCGGTGAACAAACCACGTTTATTGCCGATAAAACTCACGGTATGTTGAGCGTTGATTGTCACGCCGAGCTCGGCGCCGCTATCGGCGCAAAGACCGGAAGGGATATCAATTGCCAGAGCAGGTCGCCCACTCTCATTGATGGCAACGATTGCGTTTGCATAAGCCTCCCTCACGGGTCCAGTGAGACCAGTACCGAGTAATG
Organism: uncultured Halieaceae bacterium; assembly: GCA_938074045.1. Classification (GTDB taxonomy): domain Bacteria; phylum Pseudomonadota; class Gammaproteobacteria; order Pseudomonadales; family Halieaceae; genus CALJGI01. Next base: position 494,786 of record CALJGI010000004.1, on the reverse strand, counting down.
CGTCCACTACGACATCTGCTTCAGCCAACGCCGCGACCAATTGCGCGGGATTCACACAGTCCACACCAGCAGCCATTGCTTCTTCACGCGCCGTGGCTGCATCTCCCACTATTCTTGCCACGTCCCCAATCTGGCATATGCGGGTCGCAATACCACGTTGCTGCGCCAACGCCGCGACAATAAAACCATCGCCGCCATTGTTGCCGGTGCCACAGCAAACCAGCAGGGATCTGACGTTTGGCCACTGCGCCACAATAACGTCGAATGCCGCCCGCGCCGCTCGGCTCATCAATCTTATGCCTGGAATCTGGTGCTCCTCAATCGCGAGGCGATCAAGCTCGCGCACCTCGGCGGCGCGATACAGCGCATCTGCATGCTCATTACCAACCATGTCGAGACCAGCGTCTCCCGATTGCTCGATTACTTGGTTCATCCCGCCTCCCGCGGAGCGACTTGAAACGCCGATTATACGTGATTACTCCATCACAAGCCCCGCGGTGGCATAATGCATCAATGAGTGACAAAAGCGATCAGTCCATACCCTCAACCGATGCCCGGCAACGTCAGATGCTCGCGCTGTGGACAAAAATCGAATGCTGGGCAGCGGAGCTGGGTTTTCAGGAGGTCGGCATTGCCGGCGTGGATCCAGGCTTACACGAGGAGCACCTGAATAACTGGCTGGCAGCTGGCAACCACGGCGAAATGCACTACATGGAAAAGCACGGCACACGACGCTCACAACCGGCTGAGCTGATTCCCGGAACGCTGCGTGTGATATCAGTCCGAATGGATTACCTCCCGCCGGATACAGACCCTATTCTTGTGCTCGGAGATCCATCGAAGGCCTATATTGCCAGGTACACCCTGGGCCGCGACTACCACAAGTTGATTCGCAAGCGGCTAGCTCAGCTGGCAGCAAGAATCGAACAGGAATCCGATGGCGGGCAGTACCGTGCATTTGTAGACAGTGCACCTGTCCTGGAGCGGGCCTTCGCAGAGCAGGCAGGGTTAGGGTGGATCGGCAAGAATACGATGCTGATCAACAGCAAAGCTGGTTCCTGGTTTTTCCTTGGCGAGATTTATACAAATATCCCACTGCCGATACACGAGGTACCGGATGATCTGCACTGCGGATCCTGCACCGCCTGTCTCGAGATTTGCCCCACAAATGCTTTTACCGGGCCATTTGAGCTGGACGCACGCCGCTGTATTTCCTATCTGACCATCGAGAGCCGCGCCCCCATCCCGCTTGAATTGCGCCCCTTGATGGGCAATCGGATTTTCGGCTGCGATGACTGTCAGCTGATCTGTCCCTGGAACAAATTTGCACAACCCACCGCAGAAACAGATTTTCATCCCCGGCATAATCTAGAGTCACAGGATTTGCTGACCCTGTTTAACTGGAGCGAGGAGGAATATCTGCGGCACACCGAGGGTTCAGCGCTACGGCGAATAGGTCACGAACGCTGGCTGCGCAATGTAGCCATCGCCCTGGGTAACGCCCCCTATTCCATTGACATTGTGAGCAGCCTCCAGCGGCGCCTTGAGCACCCCGCTGAACTGGTTACAGAGCACGTGCAGTGGGCCCTTGATCAACAACTGGGTCGACGCGGCTAACACTCAGGTATTCAAAAAGCAGTGGCGGTAATAACGTAACTCATCGATGGATTCCCGAATATCGTCCAGTGCCAGATGTACGGCTTTCTTTTTGAAACCGTCATTTAGGTCGGGGCGCCACCGCTGCATCAGAATCTTGAGCGTACTGACATCCAGATTGCGATAATGGAAATACGACTCCAGTTCGGGTAGATGACGGGCCATAAACCGCCGGTCCTGGCAGATGCTATTACCACACATCGGCGATTGCCCCGGGTCAACAAACCCGGTAAGAAAATCCATGGTGACGCGTGCGGCCATGGCTTCATCGAAGGTGCTCTTACGCACTCGATCTACCAATCCCGAGGCGTTGTGATGCGTGGTATTCCACTCGTCCATACCACCGAGAACAGCATCTTCCTGATGGATGGCAATTACCGGACCTTCGGCGAGGGTATTTAACTCACTATCGGTCACAATGGTGGCAATCTCGATAACAACGTCCCTGTCGGGCTCCAGCCCCGTCATCTCAAGATCGACCCATATCAGGTTGGTATCGTTTTTCATCGGACAATCCTTGCTTTTGGTCGAGATGATTCCAGTGTAGCAAACTCCGGGTGAGTCTCCGTGCAACATTTGTTGCGCTCTTCAGTTACTATGCAGGCTGGAACAGCAACCCGTGTCGGTATGGCAAAAAGAAAGCTCACCCGCCGTCAGGCCTGGCGGGTACAAAAGGTTCAGCAAGAACGCGTAGACCGTGCCCAGCGTCGTGACGAGGATTATGCCGAGCGCGTTGAAAACGGAGAACTGGGACCAGAGCAGGAAGGTCTCGTGATCGCTCACTATGGTGTTCAAGTGGACGTTGAAGGGGCTGACGGCAACTGCCATCGCTGCCATCTGAGGGCCAACCTGGACACGCTGGTGACAGGTGATCGGGTGGCCTGGCGTGAAGGCGCTCCCACCGGGGTCATCGAGGCGAGGGTAGAGCGCAGTAGCGAGCTTAACAGGCCGAACAGCGCCGGCGAGCTGCGACCCGTAGCCGCCAATATTGACCAGATAATCATTGTCATTGCGCCGCGCCCGGAACCCCACCGACAACTCATTGACCGCTATTTGGTAGCCGCATATGCCACCGGTATTGAACCGCTGATCCTGTTGAATAAAACCGATCTGCTCACGACAGAGGACGGTAGGGAAATGTTACAGATGCTGGAACAATATGCCGCTCTGGGTTATCCCCTGATCCAGGCTTCTACTGTATCGGAATCTGGTTTGGACGCTGTGTACAGTGCACTGCGCGACCGCATCAGTGTCTTCGTGGGTCAATCAGGCGTGGGGAAATCCTCGCTGGTCAATGTTTTGCTTCCCGGCGTTGATCAGGTAGTGCGGGAACTTTCCACCGCCGCAGACAAGGGTGTACACACAACCACAACCGCCAGACTATTTCACGTGCCAGAAGGTGGCGATGTGATCGACTCGCCGGGCATACGCGAATTCGGTCTCTGGCATATGGACCGCCAAACCGTCGAGGCGGGATTTATAGAATTCAGGCCTTATCTCGGCCACTGCCGCTTCCGTGACTGTCGCCACGAGCAGGATCCAGGCTGCGCGTTGATGCAGGCTGTACAGGAAGGAGCTATTCAACCAGAACGAATTGACTCCTATCGCCATATCATTAGTTCATTGGCATCTCCGTGAACTGATCGGCTAAACTGTCTCCCCATTTTGACACCCCACCCCTGTACTGCGAGACAATGAACATGACCGATGCTGTCCTGCCACTACTCCTTGAGGTGGAGCAACTGGAAGCAGTGCTTCAAGCTGCAAAGAACAGAATTCTGATACTGGATGTTTGCAGTGAAGAGGAGTACGCCCACGGGCACGTGCCCGGCGCCATCAGAATTCAGCCGAGCAGCCTGCAGGGCGGTCAGGCACCGGCTGTAGGAAAACTGCCGGAGGCAGAACACCTTTACACGCTTTTCTCGGCAGTGGGTCTTAGCGCGGATCAACACGTTATCGCCATGGATCATGAGGGCGGTGGCTGGGCTGCTCGCCTGATATGGACTCTGGACGCCATTGGGCACAGCCAGTATTCCTTCCTTAACGGCGGCTACTCGGCGTGGTCCGCTGCCGGCCTTGTATCCAGCAAGCGCAGTCCGGAAATTACCATAACCGAATACTGTCCACCCATCGTGCAGCAGCCAATCATGCAAATCGCTGACCTGATGGCTAAGCTTGGGGAACCAGACCTCGCCATCTGGGATGCCAGATCAGCGGAAGAATACCGCGGAGAAAAAATGATTGCTCAGCGATCCGGTCACATACCCGGAGCAGTAAACCTAGACTGGCTTGAACTGATAGATCGTGATCGTGACTCTCGCCTGGTAGACCTGGAAGTCCTGCGGGAAAAACTGAAGGCGCTGGGCCTGACCCCAGACAAGGAAATTATCACACACTGCCATACACATCATCGTTCGAGCCTTGCCTACCTGGTGATGAAACTCCTCGGCTATCCCACTATAAAGGGCTATGATGGCTCATGGGCAGAATGGGGTAACCGAGAGGACACACCTGTTGCCAAACCATAACGAGCGCGCCCAGCAAAAGATACCGGACCAGTATTGTCATGCCTGATCTCCAGGAAATCACCTCCCGGCTGTTTGTTCTCAGTCAGTACTTGCTGCCACAACACCCGCTCTCCAGATTGACTGGATGGTTGGCGGCATCACAGCTTACGTGGCTGAAAAACGGACTGATAAGCCTGTTTATCCGCCAATTTGACGTGGATATGACAGAGGCTCTTGAGTCAGAGCCCCGGGCTTATGACTGTTTCAACAGCTTCTTTACACGAGCCCTCGCAGAGGGCGCACGACCGCTGCCAGAGGACTCCCGCGCACTGCTAAACCCCGCCGATGGCGCGGTCAGCCAGATCGGAGATATCAGCTCTGGCCGTGTTTTTCAGGCGAAGGGACAGCATTTTGATGTCGCCGAACTGCTCGGTGGCAGCAGTCGGCGAGACCAGGTTTTTGAACACGGACACTTTGCGACGATATACCTGTCACCAAGGGACTATCACCGGGTTCATATGCCCATAGATGGCGAGCTGACAGCCACGACTTATATCCCTGGGAAACTCTTCTCTGTCAATACGGCGACTGCGGCCCGGGTTCCTCGATTATTCGCCCGCAATGAACGGCTGGTCTGTCACTTTGACACACCTGCAGGTCCGATGGCACTGGTTATGGTAGGAGCGATGATTGTCGCAGGCATCGAAACAGTGTGGGGCGGGCAGATTGCCCCGCCGCCACGCACACCGGTCAATCGCCTCTACGGCGGCGCGCCTGACACGGTAAAACTTGCGCGGGGAGATGAGCTGGGCAGGTTCATGCTGGGGTCAACCGTCATACTGCTATTCCCGAGAGATGCGGTGAGTTTCAATTCCGAACTGGAAGCCGGCTCAGCCGTGAAGGTCGGCTCTGCAATGGGTACCATCTGCTAAACTTCACAACCAGCTGTTACAGATTCTCCTCCGCAAACGCCGCCAGCCGGCTGCGCTCGATACCGTTTATATGCATAACCCCCGCGTGGGCATAAGACTTACACTTCTCTACCAGGTAGGTAAGCCCTGAAGTCAGGGGATTAATATATTTGTTATCGATCTGCGCGAGGTTTCCAAGCACCACAATTTTGGAGTCCGCTCCCACCCGTGTGATGATCGACTTGAGCTGAAACTGGGTTAAACCCTGACTCTCGTCGATAATGATATAGGCATTGTTAAAGGAGCGCCCCCGCATAAAGTTGAGGGATTTAAATTGGATATTGGCGCGCTCTTTCACGTAATCAATACTCCCGTAGCTGGATTCATCAGCGCCGTGCAGAATTTCCAGATTGTCATCAAACGCCGCCAGCCAGGGCGCCATCTTCTCTTCTTCAGTACCGGGTAAAAATCCGATATCTTCCGCAATCGGCGGTGTCGAACGGGCCACAATCAGTTTGCTGTAGCGTTTCTCCTCCAGGATAGCGTGCAAACCGTAGGCAAGCGCCATCAACGTTTTCCCCGAGCCCGCGGGGCCGGTGAGTACGGTCATGTCTACCTCATCGTTCGCCAACAGTGCCAGCGCCATAGCCTGCTCAATATTGCGCGGCTCCAGGCCCCAATAGTGCTGGTTCAAAAGCGCTTCGCGGCTGACCAACCGCAGCAGGGCGTGGCTGTCGTGTATACGGTCCACATGGGCAAAGAAGTCGCCGTCGTCATGCAAATACATATTGGGATAACAGTCTGGCAGCTCGCTGCGCTCGACCCGGTGAAGCGTGTGCCCATGCTCGCGCAAGGTCTCCACACCACTTATTCCGGCCCAAAAATCTCCCGGCACATGACAATGACCGCGTGCCAGCAAATCGATGTCATCCAGCACCCGGTCTTTTCGATAATCCTCAACCCGATCGAGGCCAGAACCCTTGGCCTTGATACGCATATTGATATCTTTGGTAACCAGAGCGACAAAGCGATCCGGAAACTGCGCCTTGAGCCGCAGCGCCACATTAATGATGCGATTGTCGTTAGCCTTGGCTTCGGTGTCGTTCAGGTAGGGCACGTCTCCACTATGCTCAAGGCACTGATCGGGATAAATTGAGAGTCGGCCACACTCCCCCTTTAACACACTGCCCTCTATTTCGACTCCCGCTTGTAACGCCGCCGGGCTGGCGTCCGCAACGACTCTGTCAATCGCCTGAATCGCAATCCGGGCTTCCCGGCTTACCGCCTTGTCGCGCCTGTCCTTGATGGCGTCAAGCTCCTCCAACACCGTCATCGGTACCACGACGTGGTGCTCATTAAATGCGGTCAACGCCATAGGATCGTGCAGTAACACATTGGTATCGAGCACGTAGGTTTTCATGATCGAATTGCTCCGCTCAATATTAGAGTCACTTTCTGTGGACAACGTACATGCTTGTCTGGGACTGGAAGTGCGCGAAGCGCGCGATTGGGATAGCTTGGTAAAACCGTCGTCTGGAGGCGTCATCAAGACTCCTGTTCGGGAGCGATCAAAACTCCAGTGGTGGAGTTGCAGCCTGGCGGAGCACTAAAGTCACTCAATACGTCGGACCCTCTTTTGAATGCCAAACACTCTTGATTATTGTCAGCCAAAGCGGTGCTTGTCAATTGGGAAATCGCCAGAATTACTCGCTGACACCTCACGGTTAATCGAGTAGCATTGTTGGTCTGATCTTTCTCCCCATAAATCAATGCTAGACAAGAATGCTTTATCCCAGCTAAAAGAACTCAAGACGCAGATCGAGGCCACCAAGGAATTCGCAGAAGCTCGCGTTAAAGGTACACAGGCCCGTTACGGTTTCGCCGTACTGGACGATGGCAGAGAAGTATTCCTGCCTCCAGACGAGATGTTAAAAGTGTTTGCCGACGACCGCATACGGGTGTGTATACAGCCGGACCGGAACGACAAGCCCGTCGCTGAAGTTCTGAAACTTATCAACTCGCCCTTAACCGAGTTCAATGGTCGCTGTGTGACTAAAGGCAAGGCTGTCTTTGTGGAACCCGACCTGCCCCGCCTGTCACGCTGGCTGTTTATACCCCCACATGCACGCAACGGCATCCGGGAGGGTGACTACGTGCGTGCAGCCATCATGCGCCACCCCATTCGCGACGGCAAACCGCAGGCAAAAGTATTAAAGGTTTTTGGAAACAAGGACCAGCCGGGGGTCGAATGCGATTACGCCATCTCAAAATACGGCTTTGACAAACCGCTGAATGCGGCTGCCCAGTCTCAATTGGACGCCATCGTTGCAACCGCCGGTGGTGAAGTGTCCGGCGATCGGAGGGATCTGTCCGATCTACCCTTCATCACCATCGATTCAACCCGAACCATGGACATCGATGATGCCTTGTTTGCCGAGGCCACTGAATCCGGCTGGCATTTGTATGTAGCCATTGCCGACCCCACAGAACTGATTCCAGCCGGCTCAGAGCTCGACTCCGCCCTACTGGAACGCTCCGTGTCCCTGTATCTGCCCGGTGATGTCGTACCGATGATTCCAGCTGAACTGACACACAGCGTGTGTGCATTGTCAGAAGGAGAGCCAAGACCGGCTTTGGTGTGCCGCATCGCTTTGGGCGACAACGGCGCCATAGAGAGCTACGAGTTTTTTGAGGCCTTCGTGAAATCTGGCGGCAAGCTGAACTACATGGCCGTGGACCGCTATCTGTCGGGCAGCAATGACGATTTGATGGCTCACTCTTCACCGCTGGAAGCGCTCTATCAGATATTCCGCGCACTGCGGGCGCATCGCGAAGAGCATGAATTGGTTATGGAGGACCGCGTCGACTATCGAATCAGTCTCGGTGACAACCGCAAAATCGAGCGCATCGAAGCCCAGGAAAAACTGCAGTCCCAGCGACTGGTTGAGGAATGTATGATTGCAGCCAATCGCTGCGCCGCTGATTTTCTCGCCGCTAACAAATGTCCCGGGCCCTTTGTGGCTCACCGGGGATTCCGGGAAGATCGTCTCAAGCAAGCGCGTAAGTTGCTCAGTGAGCACCTTCCGGACTGTGCTGAACTGAGTATTGACACACTCGAGGGCTACCGCGACCTGCTCAAACACTTACAGAGACCTGAACTGGCCATGCCATTCCGCAGTATCATCAATCGGCTGCTGGCCCGCGCCGAGATCAGCGAGCAAGCCCGACCGCACATGGGCATGTCTCTGCCGGCCTATACCAATGCCACTTCGCCACTCCGTAAATACACAGATTTTCTGGTACACAGGCGAATCAAGGCGGTACTGCGCAAAGAATCGGCAAGCGAAGATCAACCCGGCGCTGCCGGACGACTGATGGAGCGAATTGGGGCCAGTCGCGAGGCAAACAAGGAGGTGGACACCTGGCTGAAATGTTATTTCGCCCAGGGCCTGGTGGGGCAGGAATTTACAGCGCGGATCTGCCACATCAACAGCAGTGGATTTACGGCGCGGATAATAGACAATAGTATTGAAGGGACCCTGGATCTGCGAAAGCACCCGGACAAATTCAGTTTTGATGCGCTGACAGCCACGCTCAAATCAATGAATCAACAATTTCAGCTGGAACAGGAAGTGACGATTCGCGTGGACAAAGTGGACGTGGATACCCGGGACGTTACTTTCGAATTAGTGCCGCAGGAGGAGTAGACCGCCGGCAGCGGAGACTTACCAATCACACCTCATCATCCAGGAACCGTTTGGTCCGCCCAACCAGCGCAATCATTTCGTTAACACCCATTTCACGGATCTGGTCGCCCAGCGACTGTGCCCCGGTGAGCTGGTCATCCCGTTCGAGGGCAGCGACAATCAACTCGTCTGTTTCTGACAACAAAGGCCCGTCACCAAATACCAATCGGGTGCAGGTGTCGACTATACTCAACTCACTGATGCTCGATTGTGCCTCTGCCGTCATGCTGGTCATGGCCACCTCCGCTTCGCAAGCATTGTTGAACATGTAAGCTAACCCACTGATTGCACTGAATAATTGGGACGCTTACTGACAGTATGGAGGAAAAAACAGCATGTATTGTTGCTAATTTGCTGTAATACTTCACAATTTTGGCTTCTGAACAGGAAATTCAGGCAGTTTTAGAGGAGTAATCATGGAACAGCGGATCTATTTTTTACTGGGAGATCTCACGGCTAATATAAGCACCGGAGCGCTCGCTGCCGCCGTCTGCGCCTGGTTGCTGAGTGATTTACCCATGTGGTTGAGTATGCCAGTGAGCATGCTTATCGGCATGGCGATTGGCATGGTATTGCTGTACGCCCTGTTTCTCCGCCTTTTTGGCGCTATGGAGCCGATGCTGCAAACGATGACGACAGGTATGTTTGCCGGCATGCTGGCCGTGATGTACGTCCCCCATGGAGGAAGCGAGCTGTGGCGGGCCGCGATGATGGGCAGTCACGTGGGAATTGTTGTATTTGTACTGATCTGGTTACTGAACGCCGCTATCAGCGGCCCGCAAACTATGGGAAGGGAGTGAAAAATGAGCGATTCAGCGACCAGGGCCAAGTGGGACCGGGCAGCCAGCACCTTTGATTTGATGAGCGCGGAGGGACCCGAAAAGCGCTGGGCTCCCGCGAAACACGAATTCTTCTCACGTATGGGTGATGGAAAAATTCTATTTCTGGCTGTTGGCACGGGCCTCGATATACCCTCGTTTCCGGACGGGAAAAATATTACCGGCATCGATATCAGCCCACGGATGCTTGAGTTCGCCAAACCAAGGGTAGCAGCGTACAACGGTAACATGGATATCCGCGAGCTCGATGTATTCGATATGGATTACCCCGACGATCATTTCGACCAGATTTTTACATCCTGCACATTCTGCTCTGTGCCACGCCCGGTGGCCGGACTGGAATGCCTGCATAAGGTGCTGAAACCAGGCGGTGAACTACACATGTTTGAGCACACGCGCAGTCGCTGGTTTCCATTCAATCTGATGCTCAACATCATGACCCCCCTGACCAGCCGACTGGGCCCGGATATGAACCGGCCAACCACAGAGAACGTGCGTTCCGCAGGCTTCCAGCTGGACGCTGTGAATCATATTTTTCTCGATGTCGTGAAGACCATTCATGCCCACAGAGCGCAGGAGAATGGTGCAGCTGCAACAGCCAGCTAAGCCAGCAAGCTGGCTCTGTCACAAAACGGGGGAGGCCAAAACAAAGGATCCGGCAGGAGCCGGGTCAATACACTACATTAGAGATCAGTTCGAACCCAACAAAGGCGCGAGCACATACACGGCAAAGACGCCTAGGGCGACAATGCTGGGAAGGTCTATGTATACGCGTTTGATCGTCATGGAGAGGATTAAATCATCGCGCCGGCAGAAGGTGAAATACGGAATTATTCTATCCTTATGCCGATTTTGACGCAGAGACAGGTCATTTTGAGTCAGCCCTCATCCCAGCCGCAGGGCCAAAAACAAGGTCGCCGGCACCACCAAAGCCCAGAGAATGAGCCCTTGCAGGAGTGCCGCACCGCGCAACTGCCGCAGTGTTTCTCGACTGATATCCATGCCGATACAAAACAGCGCAATTGACAGCAGGACTTTGGCCAGCACCGAGGCCAGTCCGATCACCGGCGTCTCGGCAAGAAAGGGGCTGAGCATGGCGGCAGCTATAAACCCGACAATAAACAAGGGCACACGAAGACTGGCTTTCGAGGCCCCCTGCAGCACGCTGAACACCAGTATCAGCGGTATCAGCCACAGGGTGCGACCCAGTTTGACTGTGGTGGCGACCATGGCCGCCTCGTCGCCGTAAAGTGTGCTCGTGGCAATAACGGATGAAGTGTCGTGAATAGCCAGCGCCGCCCACACCCCAAACTGGTGCTGAGTGAGCTCGAAATAATGCCCGATCGCCGGAAAAGTAAACATCGCGGCGGCATTGAGCAGAAAAACCAGGCTGAGCGCCACCGCGGTCTGGTCCGCCCGTGCCTGGATCACAGGAGACAGGCTGGCAATTGTCGTACCGCCACAGATAGCTGTGCCGGAAGCAAGTAACTGCGCCGACTTCGTCTCTGTTTTGAGTATTTTTCCAACGGCCAGGCCGAGCGCCAGTGTACCCAGCACGTAGACACTGACCAGTGCGCTGTAATCGGCACTAATCTGCATGAGCTGTCCCGGATTCAATTTAAAACCCAACAGCACGATGGCCGTCTGTAGCGCATATTTTCCCGCGGCGGATGAACCGGGAACGGGGCTGCGATTAAATACCAGCGTCAGCGCGGCACCAACCAGAAGAGCCACAGCTGGATTGCCTTGCCAGATCAACAACGGCAGAGCGATAGTGGCGAGCCACAGCGGTAACTTTTCCATGGAATAACACTACTCCAGCCCTGTGAGATCCTTTAACAGGTACTCGCGCACCTGACGTTTATCGATTTTACCGTTAGCATTAACGGGCATAATCTCGGCGACCGCTATTATTTTTGGCGATTTAAACCGGGCCAGCCGTTCACGACAAAACTCGAGTAGCGCCTCAACATCAGGCACCACTCCCTGCGAGGGCACAACCAGGGCACACACTTTTTCTCCCCACCGCTGATCCGGTAGTCCCACGACCGCCGCAGTATTGACATGCGGGTGCTTGGCAAGAACTTCTTCTACTTCTCTGGAGGCAACATTTTCCCCGCCAGTGAGAATCATATCTTTTTTGCGGTCCACGATATACAGATGTCCGGAAGCATCGAAACTGCCTATATCTCCGGTTCGCAACCAACCTCGCTGCATGGCGGAGGCGGTTGCGACGGGATCATCCCAATATCCCTTCATTACCTGATTACCCCGAACCAGAATCTCCCCCCTGTCGCCACTGACAACAACATTACCTTCGTCATCCACAAGTACAATCTCGACACCACTGACCGGTTTTCCGACTGAAGCCAACAGCTCAGCATCGCCCTCCAGGGCCTTGTGGTGGGCTTCCACATCGAGAAAACTGATACTCCCTGATAACTCCGTCATGCCGTAACCCCCGGAAAATCCCACCTCAGTATCCCGGGCAGTGCGCAGCAGCAAATCCACAGGCATGGCCGACGCCCCATAACCAATAGTTCGCAATCCAGACAGATCAGCCGGGGCATATTCCGGGTGCTCCAACAACATCGCCAACATAGTGGGCGCCAGACTGAGGGTCGACACGCCCCTCCGGCGGCAGGCCTCAAGCACCTCCCCTGCCTCGAATCCAGGCACTAACAGGACAGTCGCGCCCTGACCGTGCTGCAACAGCACGTTATGCGCTGAGACATGGAACAGTGGAAAACAGTAAAGATATCGATCCTCTGCCAGCACGGGACGCCCCTGCTGAGCCGATACCAGGCCGGCTAACAAAGAGCGATGAGTGAGTATGGCCCCCTTCGGTTTGCCGGTGGTTCCCGAGGTAAACAGCAGCCAGGCGGGTTCTGTTCCATCGAGTTCCGGCAGCTCTGCGCCGGTTGGCCTGGACAGCCAGTCAACGTAGCCTTCGTCAAAATCAACAATCTCGCAGCGTGCTTTCAGATCTGGATCTATTCCCAGGCTATCTAGCAGGGTGGTTTCGCCGAATATCAGCGAGGACCCCGAACGCTCCAGCTGGTCACGCAATTCAACCGCAGACAATCTCGCATTGAGAGATACCAGAATGCGTCCCGCAGCGGGAACCGCATAGAGCAGCGCAACGTATTCCAGGCGGTTTCTGGCCAGCACTGCAACCCGATCCCCAGGCTTACCGACGCCGGCAATGCATAGCGCCAGTTGCGAGACAGCAGCAGCCAGTTCAGCGTAACTCCAAACTTCGCCCTCGAATTCCAACGCGGGATGAGTTGCCCGCTGTTCGCACTGCTCAAAAATGAGGTCTGCCAGTGTAGGGCCATCAAAGGGCATTGGGGAAGCTCGGTTCAGCGGTGTGCGCTGGAGGAATGAGACACCGTCCGTCTGCTAAAACGGCGCTGATCCCGGCACCCGCGGGAAGGGAATGACATCCCGGATATTTTCCATCCCGGTGATATAACTCAACAGCCGCTCAAAACCCAGCCCGAAACCTGCATGGGGTACGGTACCGTAGCGGCGCAGATCACGATACCACCACAAATCGGCGGCCAGACCGTGTTCGGCCATACGGGCGTCCAGAACATCAAGACGCTCCTCTCTCTGACTGCCGCCGATAATCTCACCGATACCAGGCGCCAGCACATCCATGGCCGCGACAGTGCGCTCGTCATCATTCAGACGCATGTAGAAAGCCTTAATGTCCTTTGGATAGTTGGTCACAATGACCGGTCTGCCGATATGCTTCTCGGCCAGGAATCGCTCATGTTCTGATTGCAGGTCGCTGCCCCACTGCACCGGGAAATCAAAATTCTCACCACAGTTTTCGAGGATGCTGATTGCCTCCGTGTAGTCCAGGCGTTCAAAGGAGGCGTTTACGAGTCCAGTCAGTCGGTCGAGAATGGTGTCATCAATTCGTTGAGCAAAGAAGGCTATGTCGTCCTCCCTCTCCTCCAGAACAGCACGAATAACACTCTTCAAAAAGTCCTCGGCCAGATCCGCATCGTCCGCCAGATCTGCAAAGGCTATCTCGGGTTCAACCATCCAGAACTCTGCAAGGTGGCGACTCGTGTTGGAATTTTCAGCTCTGAAAGTCGGGCCAAAGGTATACACCCGGGACATGGCCAGGCAGTAGGACTCCACATTCAGCTGCCCCGACACGGTCAGAAAACTCTCTGCGTGAAAGAAGTCACGCTCAAAGTCCACTGCGCCTCCGGTAGTACGCGGCATATTGGCCATATCCAACGTGGATACCCGGAACAGCTCACCCGCCCCTTCGCAGTCACTGGCTGTGATGATAGGCGTATTAATCCAGTTGAAATCGCGCTCGTAAAAATAACTGTGCATGGCATTGGCCAGCGCCGTACGCACCCGTGTAATGGCACCGAAACTATTAGTGCGCGGCCGCAAGTGGGCGACTGTTCGCAGGTATTCAAAGCTATGGCGTTTCTTGGCAATAGGATAGGTGTCTGGGTCCTCCACCCAACCACAAACTTCGATCGCGGAAGCCTGAATCTCCACCGACTGCCCTTTACCCTGTGACGCCACCAACTCGCCGCGAACAACAACCGAGCAACCGGTGGTGATGCGCAGCACCTCGGACTGGTAATTGCCAAGCTCCTGATCGACCACCGCCTGAATGGGGTCGAAGCAGGTACCATCGTGGATTGCCAGAAACGAAAAGCCGGCCTTGGAATCACGCTTGCTGCGAATCCATCCCCTTACCTCCACTTTACTACCAACCGCGATCTGTTGGTCAAGCAGGGCTTTTATGGTCTGGTAACTCATGGTCTCTATTTCCTCTAGCAGGTATTTAGTATTGGGCTACAGTCTAACGAAATGAGAGGGAACCCCCTCAGTTATCCAGTGACTTTTCCGCACCCGTGTGCTCGGTATCTCACTATCAATATAGCTCAGGTGGTGTCGTAGCAGGGAGGTAAATATATCCAGCCGGGGATTGTATTCGTGTAACCCCGCGCGCTCAGTAATTTCCGGTTGCAACCCTCCCACGTCGGCATCCGCGTACAGCGACTCGCGAAACAGGCGCATAAGCTCCAGGTGTTCCAGGGCTTCGGTTTCCTGGACGTCATTGATGGTCGATTCCTGTGCAGCCGGGGAAATTGTGCTGAAAAAAGGTACCGTGATATAGGCCTTGATTTTCCCCGCCACAATTCTGCGAGTGGTCCAGGCATGCCGTTTGCCCTCTCGCCAATAGCGACCCCTCCCCGCTATTACGCAATCTGTTCAAGACGCTGGAATTCATCGGGACAGACTGGACACCAGCTGGCGAATTTGCTGATCACCTGGCGCAAGGGAAAGTGCCCGCTCAGCAACCGCGCGTGCTCTGAAGATATCACCCGCCTGGGCATGAAACTGTGCCAGCGTCACCAGCAGCTGTAGATCTTCCGGACGATGGTGCAAACCGCGCTCAAGCACCGCCACGGCCTGGGGTACCTCGTCGTTGCTGTGCAGTGCCACGGCGTATACATAGGTATAACGGGATTCATCGGGCCGCAGTTCCACGGCCTGACTCAGGTACTCACGGGCCTGCTCATAGCGTTTCTGACGCACCAGCAACAAACCCATTGCATAGTGGGCATCGGCGTAGGAGGGCTCAATTTGAATGGCTTTTTTCAGCAGCGGCCGGGAGCGCCAGTCCTCCCCGCCAGCACGATAAACATCAGCCAGATTCAGCAACGCTGGCAAGAATCTGTCGTCCAGCTTCAGGGCTTGCCGGTACGCGGCTTCTGCTCGCACTCGATCACCCCGTTGACTATAGGTGGCGCCCAGATTCAAGTGCACACCCGGCGCATCCAGGTTGTATTGCAGGCTGTCCAAATATGCCTTCTCTGCTCGCTGGAATACAGCAGCCTGCGTCGGATCTCTGTCTTCTGTAGGCATGGAGGCAAGTACTCGTGCCGCCTCTGCCCGCACCGATGCGTAGTCATCTTCCAGCAGCGGTGCAAGAATCGCCACGCGTTGCCCGGGTGCCAGATTGGCGACCAGAGTCGCCCCGGCGCGTCGTATCAGCGCTTCGTCATCGTACACCAGTTGAGCCGCCACCATCGTGGCCTCCCTGCCTGGAAAACCTGCCAGTAACTCGACGGCGCTCGCTCGAATGAACGCCGGCAGATCTACATCCATGGCTGTGGCCGCCAGGCGCGCACCGCTGTCACTGGCGCCCCGCTGGGCTCGATGAAAACTAATTGCATGTGCGGGAACAGCCACATTGCCATGGCGTTTACGGTAGTTTTCCAGCACCCAGGAAAGGGGTTGATCGCTGTGACAAGCGCTGCAGGCATTCGGGGCTCCCGTTATTTCGGTCACCAATGGGTTGGGTATTCGCAGGCTATGGTCACGCCGGGGATCCACTACCATATAGGTCGTCTCTGGCATATGACACTCGACGCATTGAGCCCCTGCACTTCCCTCCGCATGATGATGGTGGGAAGGAGTATCGAAGGTCTCTGCACTATGACAGCGCACACACAAGCCATTGTCCTCTACGTATACCTCGGCACTGTGAGGGTTGTGGCAATCTGTGCACACTACGCCTTCGGCATACATCTTGCTCTGCACGAAGGACCCATAGACATACACTTCGTCCAGAATCT
This sequence comes from uncultured Halieaceae bacterium, assembly GCA_938074045.1. Lineage (GTDB taxonomy): Bacteria > Pseudomonadota > Gammaproteobacteria > Pseudomonadales > Halieaceae > CALJGI01. The sequence goes on along the minus strand of CALJGI010000004.1, from coordinate 478,501 downwards.
GGCCGTCAGGGTGGTAGAGGTCCGGCGTGAGTAGCGCCAAGCGGTAGTTATCCAGAAACACGTCACCCACCACAGGTGTTTCAACCACAGAGCGACGTGAATGGCAGGGCGCACAGACGTCCAACTGCTGTCGACTACCCGGCGCCCCGGACAATTGCGCTGTCGACCCCGGCACAGGCTGCCATTGTCCGCCGCCGCCAAGGTCGACATCAAAACCTCGATTCTTTCCAATAGCAGTATCAGCGGCATGTTTCTCTGGCTCAGCCGCCCATTCAGCATGGCCGCTACCCGGCCCATGGCAGGCTTCGCAGGCTACATTTACCTCTGACCAGGCAGCCTGGTAGGTGTCTGTCACCGGCGAGTAATTTTTCTGCAGACCGGTGGAATGACATTCCGCGCAACGCAGATTCCAATTGTGAAAGTGTCGACTCCAGTGCAGCACGTCCCCGGCGGGAACCGGCTCGTCCGGATAGAGATGAAACCAGCGTTGCCCGCCCTCCCCGACAGCCCGATTGTCCCAGGCCACACTCAGCGCCTGTAACCGGCCCCCGGGAAATTCCACCAGATATTGCTGCAGCGGGTGTACACCAAAGGTATAGCGCACGGTGAAATCCTGGCGCTTGCCCGCGCTATCCTCAGTGTTGACCAAAAAGTCATCGCCGCGGCGAAAAAATCGGCTGGTAACTTCAAAGTGAGTGTATTCGGCATCGGCAAAGTCACCCGCCACGGTTGCATCGGTGGCGGGCAGCATCGCATCGTGATGATGTGAGTCCTGCCAGAGAGCGGCCTCCTTGCTGTGGCACCCGGCACAGGTATCACTACCTACGTACTCCGCGGCCGCTGCCGGCAGTGCCAGCAGAGCCAGGAAAAATATGTACGGCCTCACCAGGACGACATAAAAATCAGTGGTGCAAGATCAGGCGCGGCTTCCTGCACGGCCGCTAGCGTTCCAACCGGGACATTTTTGACCCTTCCAGCGTCAGGTTGTACATGAGGCCCTTGTTAGAGAATACAAACCCGATAATGGGTGACTTGATGGTTTTGGTATCCAACTCGCCTCCGGCACCGAACTCGGCAATGGCGACACTGCCATCCACCCCGGCTTCCCAGCCATCACTTTGACGGAAGGCCTGCAGCGATGCCGCATCCATAAAGAGGATTATCTGAGTCTTAACCTGACCCCCCAACTGGAAACCGATACTGGCAGCAGCCGTTGAGTAATAGGCAACAGTTTTACCGCCGACCTGGAGCGCGCCCTCTCCGTACTCGCCACCAATACCGATACCGCCCTTGATAACCCGTGGAAATATTAGCGCACCGGCTGCCCGTTTCATGAGGTTCGATCCGGCGCGGGATTTTTGGTGGAATTCTTCCAACGCCGCTTCCACCCGGGCATCGATTTCTGCCTTCGAAGCAGCGATCGCTGGCGTCGCTAGCACCATCGCAAACAATCCAAATATCAACCAGGTCTTGGCTTGCCTCGCACCATATTGCATTGTCATTTTTGACTCCTCATAGCGTAAAGCTTTGACCCACGATGTTTTCCGATAGTGACCACAATTGTTCCGCAATAGCCTCATCCACAGCGTGGCGATGGTAGCCACCGGTCGAATCACCTTCCTGCAATACAGCCACCTGACAGTCTTCCAGATAGATGCCACCACGGTTTTTCAGCTCAGGAGCGGTTGCGGCCCACACCGAAGTCGCGGCACCCTGAGGAATGGTTTTAAAAACCATCGGCGCGCCACTTTCCTCCGCCCGCTTACCCAATTCTATAAAGTCTGCATGCTCCAGATGCCGGCTCAATTCAGTTTGAATAACACCGGGATGCACGGCGAACACATCTATCCCTCGCTCTCGCAAACGCTGTTGCAGCGCTACGGTGAAAAGTATGTTGGCTGACTTGGCCTGGCCATAAGCCACCCACTTGTCATACTCGCGACGCTGAAAATGTGGATCGGCAAAATCCACGCCCGCCAAACGGTGTCCAGCACTGCTGAGGTTGACCACCCGGGCAGCGCTTGATGACGCCAGTGCCGGAACCAACAGGCACGTGAACAAAAAATGACCGATATGGTTGGTGCCGAACTGATGTTCGCATCCATCTGCGTTGCGCGCTAGCGGACATGCCATCACGCCAGCGTTGTTAATCAGTAAATCGAGCGTATCGTGGTTCTCCAGATATTCAGCTGCGGCCCGACGCACGCTGGCCTGATCCGACAAATCCAGCTGCAGCAACTCCAGTCTGGCCACTGGGTTATCCTCGAGGATCTGGTCGGCAGCAGCCTGACCTTTCTTCAGATTCCGGACCGCCATGGTAACCAGCGCACCCTGGGCAGCCAGCACCCGGGCGGTTTCCACCCCAAGCCCTGCTGAAGCGCCTGTTACAATTACTCGCCGTCCGCTTTGGTCCAACCCTGCAATGACATCATCTGTGGTTGAAGAAAAGCCAAATTCTCGATCTGCCATAGGTTTCACCTGCCATTTTTCCCTTCCGGCATTCTTTCAGATTCATACAGGCTTGGCAAAGCACACAGCGGTTATACTATCGTCACCTAAACAAATGTTGTGCATCTGGGAGATGAATATGGGCCTGCAAGCACTCGATAAAGCCGACTACCTGAGCTTTGCCACATTTCGCAAGTCTGGGGAAGCGGTAGCAACTCCGGTCTGGTTCGCCGAAGAAAACGGTGTTTACTATATTTTTTCCGCTGGGGAAGCCGGGAAGATCAAACGCCTGCGAAACTCAGGTCGCTCCCGCATGGCCGCCTGCACGGTTACCGGTGCGCTGCGGGGCGACTGGGTGGACAGCGAAGCGCGAATCCTGCCACCTGAAGAAGCGCACCTGGCGCTTTCAGCCCTGCGGCGCAAGTATGGAATCCAGATGCGAATCGCAGATATAGGTTCAAAACTAACCGGCAAATTCAATCGTCGCGCCTACATCGCCGCTTCGCCCATTACCTCCTGAAGATAATGGCGGATACGCTCCCGCTGGGTGAACAGACCCGCCTTCTTCATGCCAAGTTCGAGGCTTTCAATGCTTTCCTCGATCCGCTCAGCCTTATGCAACGCGCGACCCAGCAGATAATAGAATTCGGCGTCTGAATCCTTTCTGTCGATGGCTTCCTTCAGGTGGTCTATCGCAAGTTCGTAGTCACCATCAAACTCAGCAGCCTCAGCCAGCTGAAAATGATAATAGGGGTTGCTCTCGCGGTGGCGCTTTATCTGATCGAGCATATCCTGCGCTCGTCTTTCGTAACCTTGTGTTTGATATAGCACAGCCAGGTTGTTCATGGCCGTACGCGAGCGCGAGTCGTATGCTAATGCGGTCTGATAACTATGCTCAGCCGCTACATGCTGCCCGGCAGACCGGTATATGGCACCGATATTGGCCCATAACATATGCAGCCTGGGCTCGATCTGCAACGCTCGGGCCAGATGGCGGTATGCATCGGGAGTATCCCCCTCTAAAAACAACTCCATCCCGATATTGTTATAGTGCAGCGCTTCAGCCTCTCGATCACTTATTCGCCGCGTACCCATGATGCGCGCTCGTGACAAGGGGTCAATATCCACCTCAAATCGCTCCTGGTTTTTCAGGTCCACGACCGCATTCACATGGATGGCAACCGCCAACCTTGTTCCCCGTTTATCCCATTCAGGTTTGGTTTCAACGACTTGATAACCCGCGCGAAGTCCCACAGCGCGGGCCAGGGCGACAAAAAGATTGGCATAGGAAAGGCAATTGGCGCGCCGCTCGTGAAACGCTTCGCGGGCTGTACCATTGGCGGCAGGATCGTATTCAACACCCACAATGCCAAGGGATCGCAGTGCCTGGTGCAAGAGAAGCAGGCGGGTGCGCTGCCCTCTGGATTTGCGGACATAGCGGTCGAGGAAGGCCTCCATTTCCTCGTCCAGTTCCAGCAGATCCTCGAGGGGAAGCTCAGCCGCGGCATTCACGGCGCTAATCTCGCCACTGTCTACCTTTAGCGCGGGCAATTGTTGCCAGTCATTGTTCTCTACCTGAGTTGCGCAGGCAACAAGCAGCACCACCGTACACACAATAGTTGTGCGGGGAATGAGGCAGCGATGCAGCTTCATGACAAACAGAGACCCCCTGAGCGAAGTATAGCCAAAAATTAGACCGCGTGATGCTCGCAAAATTCCCGGCACAAATGTTCGATAACGGCCTGGTCTTCCGCGGTAAAGCGATTAAGCTCTGGGCTGTCGAGATCAAGCACACCCCTGAACTCCCCGCCGACCAGCAGTGGCACAACCAGTTCCGAGCGCGATGCAATATCGCAGGCGATATGTCCGGGAAATGCGTGTACATCGGCAACCCGCTGGGTCTGTAAATTCTTCGCCGCCGCACCGCAGACGCCGCGGCCGGCGCCGATGCGCACGCAGGCCGGTTTGCCCTGAAAGGGCCCGAGCACGAGACCATCCTCGTCCGGATAATAGAATCCGGCCCAATTCAGTCCAGGCAATTCCTGGTATAGCAGTGCACAAAAGTTGGCACAATTTGCCAGCCAGTTGTATTCGCCGGACAACAAACCCTTCAGACTATCGCGAAGATCTTCAGGTCGCATGGTGCTACTGTGAATCTGTTCGGTCATCTCATCCAACTGGTGCGTTCAAATATGTCATACTATAGGCCTTCAAGGAGGACCACCATGACCAAGTATTCCAGCTTGCGCGCTCTATTCTGCACAGCGCTTATTACCACCCTTGCCGGGTGTGGCATCAATACAATTCCAACACTGGACGAGCAGGTCAAGTCGAACTGGGCCCAGGTTGAAAATCAATACCAGCGACGCGCCGACCTTATTCCCAATCTGGTGTCCACGGTAAAAGGATACGCCGCCCACGAAAGTACAACTCTCACTGCAGTTACCGAGGCCCGGGCCAAAGTCGGAACCATACAGCTGGGCAACAACCTGTTGGACAACCCGCAGGCCATGGCTCAATTTGACCAGGCACAAGGCGAACTGTCGTCAGCCCTGCGTCGCCTTATGGTGGTCGCCGAGCGCTATCCGGATCTCAAAGCGAATCAGAACTTTCTCACCCTGCAATCGCAGCTGGAGGGAACGGAAAACCGCATCAGCGTGGCGCGTAAGGACTACATTGGTGCGGTGGGACGCTACAACACCGAAATTCGGACCTTCCCCGGACGCATCTGGCACATGATTATGTACAGTGATATGCAGGTTCGTGACTCGTATTCTGCAACCACTGCCGGAGCCGAGCAGGCACCCAGCGTGGAATTCTAGGGAACAGCGGACAACTTCTCTTGATTACGTACCTATCCAGGCCCATCGCTGCGTTGTTGATCGGCCTGATATTGCCAATCGTATCCACGACCACCACCGCTGCACCCAGCTTTCCGAAGTTGTCCGGCCGTGTTGTGGATACCGCAGGCATGCTGTCGAAAACGACAGAAGCTAAAATCGACGCCCTCGCTCAGGGGCACGAACAGGCCACCGGCAACCAGATTGTCGTGGCAACGGTAAAAGATCTTCAGGGCTACGACATCGCCGACTATGGCTACCAGTTGGGGCGCCACTGGCAGATTGGGCAAAAAGACAAGAATAATGGCGTGCTTCTGTTATTGGCTAAAAGTGAGCGCAAAGTCCGTGTCGAGGTGGGCTATGGTCTGGAAGGCCAGCTGACCGACGCCATCAGCTCCAATATTGTCAACGCTGTCATGCTGCCACAGTTCCGCAAGGGCCAGTTCGAAGAGGGCATGCTGGCGGGTACACAGTCTATTGTTCAGGCCCTGGGTGGGGAGTACAAAATGCGCAGCGGTGGTCGTAGCAGTAGCACTTCTCGCAGCGATCTAGGTGGCTTTGCTCTCTTTATAGTTATCATGTTAATCCAGTTTTTTGGTGGCATGGGCGGTGGACGCCGCCGTCGCCGCGGATTGTTTTTTCTGCCCCTCGGCATGGGAAGTAGCAGAAGCGGCGGCGGTTTCGGCGGCGGCTTCAGTGGCGGTGGCGGCAGCTTCGGGGGCGGTGGCGCCTCAGGGGGATGGTAATGGCTTTGATTAACGAGCAGGACTACGCGGCAATCAGCGCGGCTATTGCCGAGGTTGAGAAAAGGACTGACGCCGAACTGGTGACTGTACTCGCCGCGCAAAGTGACGACTACCACTATATTCCAACGCTGTGGGCTGCCCTGCTGGCCCTGCTGACACCTGTCACGCTGTCTTTAAGCAGCCTGTGGCTTGAGCTCTCGGATATTATCCTCGCTCAATTTGCTGTGTTCGTGATCGCTGCCATTGTGTTTCGCTGGCCACCATTGCTACTGCGTTTGATTCCAGCCAGCGTGCGCCAGTGGCGGGCGGGGAATCTGGCGAGACGGCAGTTTCTGGACAACAACCTGCATCACACCGAAGGCGAAACCGGTGTGCTGATCTTTGTATCTGAAGCAGAACACTATGTGGAAATCATTGCTGATCGCGGCATCGATCAACACGTCAGCCAGGACGAATGGCAGACCATTGTCGACAATTTGATCAGCGCCGTTAAACGTGGTGACACGGCGGCGGGCTTTATCGAGTGCATCCGCGCCTGTGGCGACATCATGATCACCCATGCTCCGGCCACCCACGACCGCAACGAGCTACCGGATCACCTGGTCATACTGGACTGAGCACCCGATCAGTAACCGATAGCGGCACCATCTATTCTCGATTCTGAACCGGCGCTGTAAACACCCGTTGCAGGGTCCCTCATAATCCCCTGGTAGCTGCCGAAATGAACCTTCCTGCCGGTCTTGGGATTAGTCCCCCATTCAACGTTGTGACCCCGTCGCTTCAGCTCATCAAACACCTCCTGGGAGATACCACTCTCAACCCGAACCTTACCAAGACCACCAACCTGGCCGGCATCATCTGTAGGCTGGCTGGACCCCTCATGCCGGTAACGGGCAGCGTCGCCCGCCTCCTGCACATTCATCCCGAAGTCAATTAAGTTGGTGGCTACCAGCACATGTCCCTGGGGCTGCATGGCTCCACCCATGACACCAAAGCTGAACCAGGGCGTCCCACCCTTGAGGATGAATCCGGGAATAATGGTGTGAAAAGGCAGTTTGCCTGGGGCATAGACATTGGGATGGTCTTTATCCAATGAGAACAGTTCACCTCGATCCTGGAACATAAAACCCAATCCATCTGCCACCAGCCCAGCCCCCATACCGGCATAGTTACTCTGTATCAGAGACACCATCATGCCATCGCCATCCGCCACCGTGAGATAGGTGGTGTCGTTGTGCTCAAGCACGGGATCACCGGCAACCGCCTCGGGCATCACGCGGCTCATATCAATAAGCTTGCGCCGTTCTGCCGCATAGGCCTTGGAGTTAAGAGCCGAGAAAGGAATGCTGGCGTGATCCGGGTCGCTGTAATAGCGGGCGCGGTCTTCGAAGGCCAGCCGCTTTGCCTCAATCTGCACATGCAGGGCGTCCGCGCTGCCGGGTCCCATGGCCGCCAGATCATATCCCTCCAGAATATTCAGCATCTGTAACACCGCCAAACCCTGGGTATTGGGTGGCAACTGGCACATATCGTAGCCACGGTAATTGGTGCACATAGGCTCGACCCACTGGCTGCGGTGTGCGGCCAGGTCCTCCTTGCGCAGATCGCCACCAATTCGTTTCATGTAGCGGTCGACGACATGAGCAATTTCTCCCTTGTAGAAGACATCGCGCCCGCCACGGCCAATCTTCTCCAACGTATTGGCCAGATCCGGGTTACGGAAAATCTCTCCCTCCACCGGCGTTTTGCCATCCACCAGGTAGGTGGCTTTGGCATTATCGAATTCTTCCAGGTCGCCCTTGTCCCTGGCGAAATAAGCCATGTTACGTGCCCAGCCCGCTGCAATGCCCTGACTGACCGGGAATCCTGTCCGGGCATATTCCACCGCTGGTGCCAGCACCTCTGTCATGTTCAATCGACCGAATTTCTCGTGTAGCTCGAACCAACCATCAACCGTACCGGGAACCGTTACCGGCAGGCTTCCAAGGGTGGGGATATGTTTTCGACCATCCAGTTTCTGCAGCAATTGATCATAGCTGCGCCCTGCAGGGCTGCGACCGCTGCCATTCAGACCGTAAAGTTTTTTGGTTTTGGGGTCCCATACCAGCGCGAAAATATCACCTCCAATGCCATTGGCCACGGGCTCCATCAAGCCCAGTGCCGCATTCGCCGCGATCGCAGCATCCACTGCCGACCCACCTTTTTTCAACACGTCTACCGCAACCTGGGTGGCCAGCGGCTGCGCCGTCGCGGCCACGCCATTTACGGCCAGCACTGGGCTCCGGGAAGCGTGTTCCATTCCGGACAGCCTGTCACCGCGACCTACTTTTTCCGCCGCGACAGCCACTTCGGTCTCATCACCAAACATCAGTAGCAACCCCAACAAAGCTGTATAAACGTATCGCATACATGTCTCCCGTCATCAGTTCTGATCGATTAGATAGTGCAGTATTTCAACAATCTGCGCCGGGCTCTCTGCCCAGGCTTGGGCACCCGCATCTACTTCCTTGAGCGCGTGCACAATATCAGCGCCGTGCAGGGTAATGTAGGGTATGCCCAGCGCTGCGGCGTAGCCCGCGTCAAAGGCCGCGTTCCATTGCTTGTACTTGTCGCCAAAACGCACAATGACCAAATCTGCTTCCTGAATGGACCTCTGAATTCGAATCGCATTGATGCTGGCGGATTTATGGTCCTTCCAGAAAGGCTTGTCTTCAGCGCCCAGAACATCGCCCGCATCATCGCTGGCACTGTGATCGGTCACCGGGGCCGTGAAATATACATCCAGGTCTGCGTCAGCGCAGCCCTGTCTGATTTGCTCCCGCCAATCGCTGTGAATTTCACCCGATAAATAAACAGTCCAGGTCACGTCTCGCCCCTCAAAATATGGCTTTAAACAAGCCGTCTGATCAGAAAAACCTGAAGGATTGATTCAGGTCAATTCATTAGTTTAACACTATCCCTATCCTGTGAACGTCGAAAGAGACAAGCACCCGATAGAGACGTTGTCATGACTGAACATACGATTAGTGACGAAACGATCATGAAGAGTCTACGCAATGTTATTGCTGTCTTCATGGTGTTCACCGCCGTAATGGCTGTGACTGTAGGTCTGCTGGCCTCTTAGACAATCATGGGCCAAACCTTGGGCCGCCGGTAGTTACTATCGGCGGTCATTTTGTTTGTATCCAACCAACTCCAGATATTGAGGGTATTTCAGGCGGCGGTATGCAGGCCGCACTCGCGACCATCGTGAACCTTGGTTGGATCAAAATAGTGCCTGGCAGATGGCAGTGAATGCTCGAGCATATAGGCTTCGACATCATCCTCTGTCCAGTGGAACAGTGGTGCCACTTTGAGAATCCCCCGGGCATCCACGCTGACGATATCCAGCTCCTGACGAAACTCGGTTTCTTCGCGCCGTATGCCCGTCAACCAGATTTCTGGTTTAATCGCCTGCAAAGCTCGGTTAAAGGGCTCCAATTTAACCTGGCGAGTAAACTCCTCATGCAATTTCTCATCTTCAATAGTTGGAATACCTCCCATCAAGGCGTTGCGGCGCTCCGATGTCATCTCAGGGCTGAACACATGCACGTTGAGATCAAGTTGTTTGATCAGCCGCTCAGCTACAACATAGGTGTCGCGAAGATTGTAGCCAGTATCAACCCATACCGTAGGAAGTCCGGGCGCAATATTGCTGACCAGGTGCAACATCACCGCGGCGTTGGTGCCGAAGCTGGTCGAGGTCATGATGGATCGGTCCAGCGAGACAGACCAACGCACAATATCTTCCGCTGACGCATCACGCAGCGAACGATTAAGTTGTTCGATGTCCAGCTCCAGGGTTTTCACGGGGTCTCGTCCCACGGTATAAGAGGACCAAAACTCTATCGACCGGACCCCGGTTTGACAAATAATCTTATGTGCTAAAGTTATAGCGAGTGGTTAGCTTCCTCTGAAAAAGCTATATGGGCATTTCCTTACGCGGCATTGACCGACGCAAGCGCTTCAGACCCTTCCAGCTCGCCGTGCAGCTCCAAAAACTGACCTGTAAGCTTATGACTGGGAGCCAGATCGATCAATGGACGCCGCTCCCGGTGGGACTCCTTCATCTTCACCGAGGAACTCAGATAGGTAGCAAACACGGGAAGACCATCTTTATCCAGCTCATCCACCAGCTCCGAGGGCAACCGAGCCTGGGCATTAAACTGATTGATTACAATGCCTTCCACCACGAGGCCAGGATTGTGATCTTCCTGCAGCTCGGCAATATTTTCCATCAGTGTGACCAGCGCATGCAGCGCAAAGCTGTCACAATCAAAGGGGATGATCAGAGAATCCGCCGCAATCAGCGCTGACTTGCTGTAGAAATCAAAACGCGGCGGTGTATCGATATAGATGCGATCGTAATCATCATCCAGCTTTTCCAATGCGTCGCGCATTTTGTAGATTTTGTAGCGTGACTCCAGCTCTTTCTCCATGGGGCCCAGCACCGGGCTGGATGGCATCAGATCGAGGTTTTCGTAGGGCGTTTCCCACACATAAGTGGACGGGTCGCGTTTGGTACGACGCGACCCCACCGTCTGTTTGAACAGCCCCGCCACACCCTGGGCTTCAGCCGGGTAGGCTTCGGCATCGATTTCACCAGCGAGATACTGGGTGGTATTACCCTGAACATCGAGATCAACAATCAGGGTGCGATAACCCTCGGCGGCAGAAATCGCTGCCAGGTTACAGGCGATACTGGTCTTGCCAACACCACCTTTCTGGTTGAATACCACGCGCCGCATCGCCACGTCTCCGAAAATGTAAGAGCTATGAATTCTAATCAATCACCGATTTCAATGTAAGCGTAAGCAGCGGAATTATGACTCATTGGTGGAATATTTCGGTCCGTTCTACACTCAAGGTTCTGGCAATTGAACCGAGGCGGCGACGCAGTGACACAGCAACATAAAATTCTGGATTTCTGGTTTGGCGAGCTGGGAGTCGATGGTCTGCCGGCGTCTGACCACAATAAGCTGTGGTTCGGCTACTCGGAGGAAACCGATGCCATCATCCAGGACAGTTTTGGATCGCTGGTCAAAAACGCCCTCGCTGGTGAACTCCAATCCTGGCTGGAGGACGATCATAGTCTGGTGGCGTATGTCATTTTGCTGGACCAGTTCACCCGCAACATCTACCGCGGCTCTCCCAGTGCATTCGCCGGCGACAATGCTGCCCTGACAGCCGCTGAGCTGGCCGTCGAAAGCGGTCGCCACCTCGCCGTGCCGCTCATCCACCGCGTGTTCCTGTACATCCCTTTTGAGCATAGCGAAGACCTGGCGGTGCAAAACCGTGGTGTAAAGTTGTTCGATGAACTGCTGACAGCTAATGAGAAAAAAGCGACACCAGACGTCTTAAAAGTCGTAGCGGGCTATCGGCAGTACTCGGTGGCACACCGCGACGTTATCAGCAAATTTGGCCGCTTCCCGCACCGGAACGACATTCTGGGGCGGGAATCAACACCGGCGGAACTGGAGCATCTGGCCAGCCACGGCGGCTTTTAGCGAGGAGAACCACAATGAAAAACATGCTCATAGCTTTGTTTGTATCCCTTTATATCTCCACCCCTATGGCCGAAGACGTGCATCCGCCTGCCTATGATTGCAGCGGCGTCGCCGAGCACCAGCAGTTCAACTTCTGGCTGGGAGAATGGGAGGTTCGCGTCGCCGATGGCCGCAAGGCCGGCACCAACAAGATAGTCAGTACCAACGGCCGCTGCCTGCTGAAGGAAGAATGGACCAACATGGCCGGCTCCTCCGGCTCCAGCCTGAACTACTACAATTCTGTAACTGGCACATGGACACAAAACTGGGTTGATAGCCAAACCATCATCAATATCAGTGGCGGGATAGAGGATGGCAGCATGGCCTTAACTGGGACCATCTATTACCAGCAAGCCAGGAAACAAGCGGAGTTTCGCGGAACCTGGACTCCACTGGAAGATGGCCGAGTACGTCAGTTTTTTGAAGAAAAGGACGCCGAAGGGAAATGGCAGGTATGGTTTGAGGGGTTTTATTCCAAGGTTGATTGAACCGGCGTTATCACGTTGCGCTCGGGGGTGAGCTCGGCGTGATACACCGCATAGTGGCCAGTAGCCAAATCTGCGTAGGCTGATTCCACCGAATTATTCACCTCCGGATAGGCCACCTCATCCCAGGGCAACTCGCTGTTGTCAAAGAAGGCCACTTCCAGCGCCTCCGAACCCGCCTCACAAGTCAGGTCTGGCACGGACGCCCGAAAAGCCACGTAAATCTGATTGATAAAGGTGATGGTCCCGGTCATGTAGAAACTCAGGCTATCTGCATCCAGTACCACACCGGTTTCTTCAAAAACTTCACGCGCCGCGGCTTCTCGCAGGCTTTCGCCCGGTTCGCGAAACCCGCCGGGTATCGCCCACATACCACTTTTCGGATCAAGCCGCCGACGCAGCCATAACAGACGCTGCCCGCAGGAGACAAAACAGGTCACCAGTATCTGCGGGTGCTCATGCAAGTCGATATTGCAGCGTGGACAACTAATACGGGGGCGGCTCAATCCCGCTATCCAACGGGATTCAGTGTGACTTCCACACTCACTGCAATAATTTAGCGCCATAGGGGTATTGTATCCTGCGTGGGCGGAGCCTCACTAATTCCGCTATCCTTAGCGACAACAAAAACAAGGGTCACCATATGGCAGCACCAATTGTTGAACTACTCCTGACCGGCAATGAAGTCATGGCCGGCGATACTGTGGATTCAAATTCCTCCATGATCGCCCATCGCCTGGCAGAGTTGGGCTTCAGCATCAGACGCAAGGTGACTGTGGGCGACGAGCCCGCCCTGCTGATTGAGGAGCTACAGGACCAGAGCAGACGCGCCGATGTACTTATCGTCAATGGCGGGCTGGGACCCACCGTTGATGACCTCACCGCCCAGGTATTGGCCCAGGCCGCCGGCATCGGGCTGGAGGTGAGCCAGAACGCCATCCAACACCTGGAAACCTGGTGTGCAGCCCGCGGAGCAGCCCTCAACGCCGCTAATCTGAAACAGGCAGATTTGCCAGTCGGCGCTGAAATCATCCCCAATCCCGTGGGCAGTGCAGTAGGCTTTCAGCTGGAGTTGAACGAATGCATCGTGATCTGCACGCCCGGTGTACCCAGCGAATTGCGCGCCATGATGGATCACATCTTAAACACACTGCGACAGCGTTTTCCCGGCGCGCAGGCTACCGATGTCCTGCGCCTGCAATGTTTCGGTATGGGCGAGTCCGCGTTCCAACAGTTGATATCCGACCACACCAGCAATTGGCCTGATACCGTTGAACTGGGGTTTCGCGCGGGGGCACCTCAGTTGGAAGTAAAGCTTACGATTCGCGATCTCGCGCATGCAGCGGCACGTGACCAGTGTAGAGACCAGCTGCATGAGATATTTGGTGATCACATTATTGGTGAGGGCGATACGCGTCTCGCGGAAGCCGTGCTGCAATTGCTGCGCGAGAAAAAGCAGACAATCACCACCGCGGAATCCTGCACCGGCGGCTTGATTGCCAGCCTTATAACCGAGGTTCCGGGTTCTTCGGAGGCATTTGAAGCCGGCTACGTCACCTATTCCAATCGAATCAAAGCGCTGGAGCTGGGCGTCTCAACAGACACCCTGGAAGTACATGGCGCCGTCAGTGAACCTGTGGTACTACAAATGGCTGAGGGAGCGCTGCGCGCCAGCGGCGCCGACTATGCCATTGCCGTCTCGGGTGTAGCCGGCCCCGATGGGGGAACCGAAGAAAAACCGGTGGGAACGGTATGGATAGCCTGGGGCCAGACCGGTGCAATTCAAAGCCGATGTCTGCGCTACAACACCAACCGCAAGCTGTTTCAAACCATGGTGGCGGCGGTTGGTCTGGATCTTATTCGCCGTCAGTTGCTGGGGATCGCACAAACACCTCGATACTTTATCGAGCGCAAAACCAACCTACCCGCTTCGAACTAGGGCGCCAGCCGCTCGATGGCCCACCCGTAAGCGCCCTGTCGGGTGTAGTAGAAGCGGTCGTGTAGGCGATTTGCCCCACCCTGCCAAAACTCAACCGCCTCAGGGATCACGCGATAACCGCCCCAGAAATCCGGCAACGGTACCTCACCCCTGGAGAACTTATCCTTCATCGCAGAAAATTGTGCTTCCAGCACCTGACGCGCACTTAGCGGTCGACTCTGCTTTGATGCCCAGGCCGCCAACTGGCTTTCGCGGGGTCGGCTCGTGAAGTAGCGGGCCACCTGACCGCGATCAAGCCGGGTCGCACGCCCCGATACAATGACCTGGCGGTCCAAAACCATCCAGGGGAAGTGCAGGGACACGGCATTGTTGTCCTCAATCTCCCGGGCTTTGCGGCTGGAAAGGTTGGTATAGAACACAAACCCTTCGTCATCCAGATCTTTCAACAACACTGCGCGCTGCCAGGGAAAGCCTCTCTTATCGACGGTAGCCACCGTCATGGCGGTGGGATCCTGAACGCCAGCAGTCACAGCCTGCTGCAACCAGTTCTGGAATTGCGTCAGCGGATTATCATCGAGATCAGCGCGACGCAAGCCCCCGAAAAGATACTCTCTGCGAAATTGTTCAATATCCACTCACGTTCCCCCAATGCCAGATGGTGGTATTGTCCTGTGTGCGGGGTTTCGGGTAAAGCTGGAACTTTGCCGCTGCATTGCGTTCAATAAGAGCCTCTGTCTGAGGAGTATCACCCATGAGCGAACCCAAGTGCCCCGATTGCGGCGTGCGCGGCATAGACCACATTGTATCTGCCGAGAGTGCGGAGCGGAGCAAACACAAGTCGCCATGGTTTCACGTGATTCACTGCAATGAGTGCGGCCACGTGTACAACACCATTGCCAAAGACGTATTTGTTCGCAATCGGGGGACTCAGGTCATTCTACCCGAACGAAAACGCGACGCTTGAGGGGGCCGCTCACGGGTGTGATAATCAAAGCACGCGGGTATCGTATATCGGTATTACCCAAGCTTCCCAAGCTTGTGAGACGGGTTCGACTCCCGTTACCCGCTCCAAATTCCAAAAGAGGGGCTAACCTCTTTTCGTCCAGACTGAGGTAGAAGAGCACCATGAGAAAAATCGGGCTTGCTATTCTTTGTCTTCTATCCGCCTCTTGTGCAGAGATTCCGGAAAACATCAAACCGGTCGATGATTTTGACATCAATAGATATGCAGGGAAGTGGTATGAAATTGCGCGATTGGATCATCGCTTTGAACGCGGTCTGGAGAAAGTAACAGCCACCTACTCTCTAAACAGCGATGGCAGTGTGCGAGTAGAAAACAGGGGCTACTCGACCAGCAAGCAGAAATGGAGCGATGCAATTGGGAAAGCCAGATTTGCCGGCGACGAGAGCACCGGGCACCTGGAGGTTTCCTTTTTCGAACCTTTCTACGGCTCATATGTAATATTTGACCTGGACAAAGAGCACTATGGTCACGCTTTCGTTACGGGAGGCCTGAGCACACTCTGGCTTTTGTCCCGCACTCCTGAAATCAGCGACCAGTTGAAAGAAAAATTTCTCACCATGGTGCTGCAAGCCGGCTACAACCCAGCAGGACTGATTTTTGTCGACCAACGTTAATAGTCAGCTGCACTGAAGCTGCGCGGAGTTAAATGGATCGACGAACCCTCTTAAAATTATTGGCTGCTGCGACTCTCGCTGGCTGTGGTCACGCCCAGGAAAGCAACCGTGGACTAAAGGTAGTCGTCGCGGGGGCTGGTATCATAGGTGCGTCTATTGCCTATCTCCTGGCAAAGTCGGGCGCTTCTGTCACCGTCATCGACAAACAGGGGCCAGCGACTCACGCCAGCCGGGGAACCTTTGCGTGGATTAATGCGACCTGGGCAAAACAACCTCAACACTATCACCGATTGAACCAGGATAGCGTGTCTGACTGGGGAGAGCTGCAACAGTCACTGAATATACCCATCAGGTGGGGCGGGTCTTTGGAATGGTTTGACGGCGCAGAGAAACAAAAAAAATTGGCAGCGAGGATCGCTGAACAACGTGACTGGGGAGAGCCGGCACGAATGATCTCCGCTGCCGAGGTCGCCGCACTGGAACCCAATCTTGAGTTTGCAGCAGATGCCGTTGCTGCCTTTTCACCAAACGACGGTGCGGTAGATCCGGTTCTGGCCACGAATACTCTATTGAGCGCGGCCAAAAAGTTTGGTGCAATTGTCCTCCATCCCTCCGAACTAGTTGATGTTTCCATGTCTGGCGGGCGGTTGGTGTCGGTGGAAACAACAACCGGCAGCATCAGGGCTGATCGACTCGTACTGGCCACAGGCGCAGCGAGTGACCTTCCCCAGCGCATTGCCGATATCGACGTACCACAACGATCCACCCCCGGTATTATCGCCATCAGCAAACCCATGTCTCGCGTGATCAACCGCGTCATTGTCGCACCCGGCATTCATATGCATCAGCGCGATGACGGCTGCCTGGTTCTTGGCGAGCAGGATGGCGCACCTCAAACCAAGGCGCATGCTGATCGCTTAATGAAAAGACCGAACGATTTCCCATCGCCGGCTATTGCACAAAAACACGGTCAAAGAATGTTGAAAATCGCCACGCGTTTCGTTCCTGAGGCAGCCGCGGCTGCCATCGACAAGACCTATATCGGATGGCGACCGCTGCCACTGGATGGTCATCCCGTATTGGGAACTAACCCCAATAGAAAAGATGTCTATATCGCCATCATGCACAGCGGTGTTTCCTTGGCTCCCATTATCGGGCAATTGGCAGCGCATGAAATAGTGAACAATACTGCCATTGCGGGTCTGGAACTGTATCGTCCCACCCGACCCTTTAAACGTGTCAAAGGTTACTAGCACGTGCGGAACAGCAAATGAAGAAACTCGTGTTCGGTTTAGCAGCACTGATTATGGTCGCTGGGGTTTACACTTTCGGCACCTTCAATGCCAGCAAGACCATTTCGGTTCCACCGGCAGAGTGGGCAGCGGCCAGCCAGGCGGCCCGGGCCTGGCGCGAGTTCACTGTTAGTCAGGAAGCCTCCGGGGCAAAACTGATGGCAGCTGCGATTGATTCGACAGAGCGTGCTGAAAGTGTGCAGTTCCTGGCGCAACTTTCGGCAGCGGCGCTGGAGATGAAATTGGCCAAGGGCAGTGAGAGCAGACCGCAGCTCACAAATTGGATGGGCGGCTATCGTAAATTCCTTGGGGATAGCCCGGATGCGGTGTATCACACAGCCCAGCTGTCTGCAGAGTATCGGTACGAGGTAACTGGTAATCGGGGTGACGCCGAGTATCTGGGATTCATGCTGTACGGCCGGCAGGTCAACGGCTGGAACCGCGCAGCTGCTAACGTATCCAGCGAAGAAATGCATTTCGATGAGGCGGGTAACTTCAGCATACTATTGAGCAGTGCAGCTCCAGATGATCCAGCCGAGAACTGGCTCAATCTGGAGAGTGATATCCATATGATTATGGTGCGCCAGTATTATCATGGTAGAACGGGGAAGACCGAGGCGAACTTAGCCATACGAAACCTCGACGAACCTCAATATCAACCATCCACAGATACCGAGATAGCCGTCGCTCTTCGCACTGCCGCACAATTTTTGATTGAGACCGTGGATGGGGCTATTGCCCTGACCAATATGTTGGCAACAGCCCCCAACAGCTTTGATCCCCCCAGCAGTTACAGTTCGGATTTTGGTGGTGTGTTTTATCCAACGCTGGACAACGAGTACTACGGCGGCTGGTTTCATCTAGAGGAAGATGAAGCCTTGATTATCGAAGGGCCAGTTCCCAATGCACCCTATTGGGCAGTATCACTACAAAACCGCTGGATGCAATCGCTGGACTACAAAAATTATCAGGTGGCTTTGAACGATCATGACATAGCTACAGAAAACGGTCGCTATCGGATAGTGGTGTCTCACCAACGCCCACCATCGGGTAACTGGCTGGATACCGGAGGGAGAAAAGAGGGTTTGATATCTGTTCGCTATCAGTTAAGTCAGGATACTGAAAAACCTGACCTACGGCTTGTGAAGTTTTCAGAGCTATAGGCAACACACTTTATGGTCATGCGCTGGAGAAAGCATTTGGCTGCGAGGTTTCGATCCTGCGATAACAATATTATGATGCAGAAGATGCACAGAAGCCGACCTGTTCACTTACAAACCGACTAACATACGTGGAACTAAGCATGAACAAGGATCTGCCCAGTAAAAAGGAAATCGATAAGTGGCACAGCTAGCTTGCGGTGGATTGTAACAATCAGACCTGGGAGCTCGCATCGCAACCAGATCGCACCGCCGAGGAATCCGCCGAGATACTGGATGCTGCCCACACAGCGTCCTTAAACTGGCCCAGCGTAGTCACTGACCTGAATGTAATGCGTGCGAAGATGTTGTTGGCAGAAGTTCACGCATTATTGAGCATGGGCAATACTGCCCTGGCACCGGCCAAAGAGGGCAGTGATTTTTTTGAGAGCCGCAAAACGGACGATTGGGAGATGGCCTTTGTGTGCACTATTCACGCTCACGCTGCGAATGCGAGCGGGGATGGCACATCACGCGCTGACAAGTATCAGGTGGCTAATGTGGCAATTGACGATATAGCTGATGATGAGGACCGGGAAATTGTGATGCAGACCTGCAGACCTTCCGGCAGGGTCCGGGTCCCGTCTAGTCCTCTACCTGCTCAAAATCCTCTTTGTAACGTACCCCGCAGTCGGGGCAGGTAAACTCCTTAGGCAAAGATTCAAAGGCGGTTCCCGGCGGATATCCCTCGTGGTCATCGCCACGCTCTTCCACGAACAAATAGTCACAACCCGGACACTTGAAAGTCGCCATGATGCCTACCCTATCAGCCTGCGGCAGCAGGCATCTGACCCTGCCCGTAACGTTGGTAAATCGATTCCCTGGCGTCCGGATCGATATTTACCCGGGACAGATCCCCGTTGATATGCGGCAATTCGAGTAACCGCTTATCCATCACCTTGTACCAAAGCCAGGGAATATAGGCGAGGATGTACATGCCATAGTAGCCGTTGGGAAGTTCTGGAAGATTTTCAAAGTTGCGCAAACTCTGGTAACGCCGGGTGGGGTTGGCGTGGTGATCTGAGTGCCGCTCCAGATGAAACAACACCAGATTGCTGAAAATATAATTCGCATTCCATGAATGGTGAGGCTGGCAGCGCTCATAGCGGCCACTCTCCTCCTTCTGGCGCAGCAGGCCATAATGCTCAATGTAGTTAGCGCTGGTCAATTGATACCAGGCCCAAAAATTGTGAATGGCCAGGAAGGGAACCATGATCCAGCCAAAGACGAAGAGAAGTCCGCCCTGCAGCACTGCGCTGATGGCGTAGGATTGCAGGATGTCATTCTCCAGTGACCATGGGCTCTTTCCTTTACGCGCCAACCGCTCGCGCTCCACAGCCCAGCCACGGCGCCAGGCGCCGGGTATCTCCCGCAGTAGAAATTTGTAAATGGATTCACCCATGCGGGAACTGGCCGGATCTTCCGCCGTAGCTACATGCGTGTGATGCCCACGATTGTGCTCAATACAGAAATGGCCATAAGTAGGAACCGCCAGTACAACTTTCGCCAGCCAACGTTCCAGTTCGGTTTTCTTGTGTCCCAGCTCATGTCCGGTATTAATACCCAATCCACTGTAGGAGCCGGCGGTGATGGCCAGCGCAATTACCGACCATATAGTCAGTTCATGTGTACCCACAAACCAGGCGATGGCAATGAGAACGACAAAGTGCATGGGAACAGTGACGTAGGTGAGAATGCGATAATAACTGTCAGCCTCCAGCTGTGGCACCAGCTCTTCGGGCGGGTTGTTTTCATCTGAGCCCAGCCCCCAATCGAGAAAGGGAATGACCACGTATGAGAAAAACAGCGGAATACCCAGCGCCCACTCACTGCCGCTGGCGTAATAGGCGAATACGCCCATCATGGGAAAAAGGGGCATAAAAAACGAGGCCAGCCAGAGATAGCGTTTCTTATCTGTGTAACTGATTATGCCGAGCTCCGGATGTTCCATGCTGTAGGTTTTCATTATTGTCTCCTTTGCATGCGTCACTAAATTTTAGACTCCCCCAGTGTAGATGCAAATCAGCAAAATTTCACGAGCCTACATTGACCACCAACTTGCCGAAGTTCGTTCCGCTGAACAGGCCGAGGAATGCCTCTGGTGCATTCTCCAATCCATCCACCATATGCTCGCGATACTTTACTTTACCCTGCATCAACCATGTCGACATATCACGGGTAAAGTCGCCCACACGATCTGTGTGGTCACTGATAATAAAACCCTGCATTTTGATACGCCGACTGAGGATCATACTTTGTAGCATCGACATGCGATCTGGCCCTTCCGGTAAGCTGGTCTGGTTATAGTGAGCAATCAATCCACATACCGGTATCCGGGCGAAGGTATTCAACAGGGGCATCACGGCCTCCCAGGAAGAGCCACCCACATTTTCAAAATACACATCGATACCGTCGGGGCATGCCGCCGCCAGTTTAGTTGACATATCCGGGTCACGGTGGCTGATACAGGCGTCATAGCCCAGTTCATCTACTGCATAATCGAGCTTCTCCTGGGCACCGGCAATCCCCACCACGCGACAACCCTTTAACTTGGCGATTTGTCCGACCACCGAACCGACAGCACCGGTCGCGGCAGCCAGCACCACGGTCTCTCCGGGTTTGGGTTGGCCAATATCCAGCAGGCCAACATAGGCCGTCAATCCCGGCATCCCGAGCACACCCAGGGCATAGGAAGGTCTGGTAATTCTTGGGTCGAGTTTAGTCAGGCCCTGCCCACCAGAAACCTCATAGGACTGCCATCCGGAAAATGACATCACCAGATCGCCTGCCTGGTATGCAGGATTATTTGATTCCTCAACGCGTGACACAGTGCCACCACCCATGGCTGCACCCAGCTCCCAGCGATCTGCATAGCTCTTGCCCGCATTCATCCGGCCACGCATATACGGGTCCAGCGAAAGGTACAAGGTCTTGAGCAAGACCTGTCCATCACCGATCCCCGGCACCGGAACAGAATCAAAACGGAAATTCTCCAGGGTAGGCATGCCCTTGGGTCTGGACGCCAGCAGAACCCGTTGGTTTAAGCGCTCAGCTGCCAATACTGGAGATATACTGGCCAACGCGGCACTCGCGAGTGCGGCCTGTAATGTCGTTCGTCGTGTGATCATGGCTACGTCCTGGGTGAGGCGGTCTCAAAGAAGACTCAGTTTAATGAAAAATCGCTACTTACCACGCGCTTGTTTGCGAGGGATTTTCTTAATCGCCGCAGCGGAATCGGCGATATCCGGGCAGTAGCGGGTTCCCCACTGTATACCCGGGACAGTAATACATCAAAATCCCTAACAAGCTGTGTCTCGCCGGAAACCTCCAGTCGCTGGCGGAAACCAATCGTGTCAGGCTGGCTGCCCGAATAATCCAACCACCGATAGAGCACGGCGATGGCCTGCTGCGGATCGTCACGCCGGCAATGTGCGGCGAACTGGCGCTCCAATTGCGCAAGGGAAACAGGCTGTACAGGCGCTTCAGCTTCTCGCAGCGCTTGCGACCGTCTTCGCACCAGTAAGAATAGCAAGAGTACAAAAACGACTGCAGCGGTCGCCATAGAGGTCCAGTCAACCCTCTCCGGAACTGGTGAAGAAACCTCCGACTCCACCGGCGCGACATAATCAATTGTCTCTAACTTGAACTCTGGCAAGACAACAATGCGCCGCTCCCGGAATCCGGTGTGCCACCAGACAAATTCCTGTTGCGGCAGCACAAAGCTCCCGGGTTTTTCTAGCACATACGTTACAGCCTCAATACGGCGGCCGGTAACCACGCCGCGGTTATTGCTGTCGGAAAACTTTGGCTGCTGTGGATACACACCAAGACCATCAATGGTGGTGTGTGACAATGTGGGCAATAACAAAGCCGGCAGATTGTTGGCCTCGAATGAGACGGTGTGGGTGACGGCATCACCGGGTTTCAGGTTTTCCAGTGAGCGGCTGAACTTCTCCTCGACCAGGAACGAGTCCGTTGCCACCCAGCCGGTTTTGGCAGAAGCCCCGGGCGGAGCCAGATCCCCCGGTGTGGACACAGACAGGGTGACAGGGTTGGTTTGCACGCGGCCAACAACCGGCCGTCCATCATCCCCGGCGACGGTGATGTCCAGATTGATTGCCGGAACCTGTATCTCACCATTTCGCTGCGGGTGCAGGTGCATGGTCCACAACTGAACCGTCCAGGTTTGCCCGCGAATACGGCGGGTCAGATTCGTGGCAAATGAATTCCGACGCAGTAACAGCGCACCCTCTACCTCAAACAATCCAATCCGGGTGCCCGCAGCAAACCAGCGATCAGTTGCAATTTCGATGACGAGCTCAACCTGCTGTGTCGGAACGGCGGGCTCTGCTGGTATCAATGTTGTTTCAATCTGCAGCCGACCCTCCTGCAGCAATTCTTCCAGTGTTACCGCGGGTTGCGCAACTGACCATGCTGGGCACAAGAGCCATGCCAATACCAGCAACCAACTGGCACGGGTAAACAGTAAATGCCTACTCATCGGCCGCGGTACCCAGGTTTTTGTCCAGCTGCATGCGAAATTTGATGGCGAGAAAGCGCGCTGGACTGGGCTGCACCTCCCGCATCCACAGGTCATTAATAGCCTGGCTGGCCAGAATATCCTCCGCGCTCAGGGTTTGCTCCTGCTGCTGCCAGGTTTCCCGGTCAGCACCCTCAGCGCGACGCGGTTCATCACCCAGCTCATCGCTGCGCTCCCCGGGTTCAGCCTTCTGGGATTCGCTGGTGCGGTTAATGTCATCAATCAGCACCTGCACCAGGGCTCGATTCTTCAGCGCTCCCTTGTGTCCGGGTTGCCGCCGCAAGGTTTCATCATAGGCACCCACGGCGTCGAGATAGCGCTGACTGTGCGCCATCGCGTTGGCGGCGTGAAAGTACCCCGCGGCACTGTCCAATTGCAGGTACAGGTCTGCCGCAGCGTCGAATTGCTCAGCATAGTAATAGGCGGATGCTCGCCACCGGGTATCGACAAAATGACTGGCGGCTGTTTCGTAATCACCGCGCTCGAAGTGATAACGTCCCATCTGATCCGGCGTCAGCCACAGTTGCAGCCAATCATCAGACGCCTGTGCGGTGCCCGGCGTGAGAAAAGTGCTCGAGACCACGAGCAGCACAGAGAATTGCAGCGTCCATCCGCGCCGAAACCAGGTAAGCACCAATGCGGCAATAATAAAAACGAGATAATAACCTGCGTCCTCCCAGGGAACGGTCCCCTCTTCGCCCTGCATCAATTGCAAGTGGTAGTTGATGCGGCGATTCAGGTTTTGCACGTCACCGCGATCCAGACTCAGGCCCACGTAGTGCCCACCAGAGGCAGAGGAAAGGTCCTGCAGCAGCTGTTCCTGCAAAGGTAAATAGCTGTCTTCCAGTTCTTCTTCAGCGGCAGCGCCAACACCCAGCACCAACAATTGATGGCGGCTCTCGGCAAAATACTGCTCAAAGGTAGCGAGGCTGTCGGTGCTGGCTCCGTCGGTCAAAAAAAGGATGGTCCCGGGAACGGGTTCGGCCGCGAGCATGCGATCGGCGAGTCCCAACGCCCGATCCGGGAATTTCCCGGGTCGCGGCATCATGCCGGTATTCAGCGAGTCGACGAAATTTTCCAGGATATCGCGGTCACTGGTCAGTGGAATCACTGTGTGCGCGGAACCACTGTATACAACCAACCCGGTTCGACTGTCCCCACGCAACGCCAACAAATCCCGGATTTTCATGCGCGCGCGGTCAAGTCGCGTGGGCTGCACATCCCGCTGATTCATGGAGTTGGACACGTCCAGGCAAATCACCAGGGCCGCTTTGTCCTCCGCAAAGGGTGACGGCGTTCTCTCCCAGGTCGGGCCAGCCAAAGCCAAACTGATCAGCACCGACAAGACCGTAACCAGACTTCGCGGGCTCACCCAAACGGATTTGCGGTCGCGCACCAACAGCACTCGATACAAATGCGGCGACAACAACTGCTTCCAACCCAGACTCCGTGCATTGTCACGCCATATCCACCACACATAAAGCACAGAGGTCAGCAAAAACAGCAAACACCAGGGCCTGAGAAAGTGAAAATTCTGCCACCACAGCGAGTCAAGCATCGACCCGTCTCCGCGCTTGCGCCGCCAGCACCATCAAGGTTGTGTGAAACAGGGCAAACATGGCGATGAACAGGAGCAACGGCAGATAGTAAATGTTGATTCGGGGTCTGAAGCTGACGCTGTCATACAGCTCAGGCTCCCGCGCAGCGATAGCGTCCGAGGCGGCGCTGAGCTGCTCTCTATCCAGCGCCACGTAATAGTCGCCATCAGTCAGCTCTGCCAATCGCGCTATGACTTCGAAATCCAGCGCCTCTTCTCCCTGTGTCGCCGGGTCGCCAATCGCCACAGTGTAGATGGTCAGACCTCTGGCCGCTGCCACCTTGGCGGCATCAACCGGAGGCACGCGGGACCCCGTGTCATTGCCATCCGTCAACACCACCAGAACGCGGTTTTCGGTGGCGCTGTCCTCAAACAGTTTTATCGCCAGACCAATGGCGTCCCCCAGCACCGTGCGCTGACCGGCCATACCGATGTCAGTTTCGCGCAGGAGCGTCAACCAGGTGTCGTGGTCCTCGGTAAACGGCGCCTGCAGGTAGGGCGCATCGCCGAAGACAATCAAGCCCAGCCGGTCCCGCCCACGGCCCGCGACAAATCCCACCAATACCTGTTTCAGGGCAGTCAAACGATCGACCTGCAGGCCGCTGCTATCAACAAAATCTGTGGCTGCCATAGAGCCCGAGAGATCCACGGCTATCATCACATCCCGTGCGGATTTCTCCCGGACGATCGGGTCTGAAACCCATTCCGGTCGCGCCAGCGAGGTAACCAGTAACACCCAGCCGAAAGCCAGTGCCACCCGCTGCCAATGAGTGCGCTGCAGTTCCACCGCGCCGCGTTGCGGTGTTTCTCCACTCAGGGTGACCAACTCCCGGAAGAAAGGCACCCGCAATGAGTCTCTGCGTTCACGGTAAGGTGGGGCGATGCGAAACACCACAAACGGCAGCACGAGTAACAGGAACATCCATGGGTAGGCAAACTCCAGCATCAACCAGTACTCCGGTGTTGCCTTATCCAGCGCTTACAATCATCGATCAGCGCTTGAACTGAGGCCTCATCCGCGCCCAATTGCTCTGGGGCCTGATAAGCAGCGCTCAACAATATCTGCCCTTGGGTCTCATCGAATACTGTCTCACCACATCGACCGTTTAAGAAATCCAGCCATGCCGATCCGCTGAGGGAAGCAACCTCCTCTCTTGCATAAGCTTTCAGCGCGACTCCTCTTATCAAGGCCGGTAGACGGTGCACGGTTTCCAACAGACCAAGATTGCGCTGCCACTGATCTACAAGCTGCAGTGCTTCGCGTCGATAACGATTACTCCTGTAACGCCGCCAGAATCGCATAGCGATCATCACTGCAATCAGGGCGATTGTTGCGAGTAAAACGCCGGAGGCAGGAGTCTGTGGTAGCCAGGAAATAGTTGCTGGCAGCGTTATTTCTTCAATACCACGCAGCGCATAGTTGCCAAATATGTCAGGCAGAGGCGCGGCCATCAGCGATGCGAACCAATCATGCTACGCAGCTGCTGCTGTACCGGCAAAACCGTGTCCAGCGGCAGTACAGGAACCTTGTGCTTGTGCAGTTCTGTCTGCAGGTAGTCGACACGATTCTGAAAATTGGCACTGAATTGATCCAGCAATGCGGTCTCCGGTCGCACTTGTATCTGCAGCGCGCCATCACTCACTACCCAGGGTCGCGCATCCGGCAGGTCGCGCTCCATTGGGTCGTATATCAGCGAGCTGATCACATCGTTGTGCCGCGCTATCCTCGTTATGGAAGCAATGGTGCCCTCACCCCACCCACTCAAATCACTGATCAGTGTCAGCAAGTTATCGTGGCCCATGAGTTTCTCCACCTCCTTGAGCGCCAGATCAAGCTGTCCTTCGTTGAATCCCTCTCGCTGTTCGCTGCCCAGCGCGTGATTGAACTCCAGTACCTGCCGCAATATCCGCAACAGGGTATTCCGGTTACGCTGGGGTTTTATCTGCACTATCCGCTCGTCGTTGAACACCACGGCGCCGATGCGATCCCCTACCCCAAGCGTGCGCCACCCGGAAATCGCGGCCAACTCAGCCGCAACGACCGATTTCATTTTTTCTTTTGAGCCAAAGAACATCGCGCGTCTCTGGTCGATCAGCATAATAACTGACCGCTCCCGCTCCTCGGTGTACACCCTCACATGGGGCTTGCGGGTGCGGTGGGTGACCTTCCAGTCCAGCGTACGAATATCATCCCCGGTGCGATAGTGACGCAGCTCTTCGAAATTGAGCCCCCGTCCCCGCAAGCGACTGTTGTGCCGCCCCGCCAGCACGCTGGATATGGGCTGCTGTGGCAAAAAACTGAAACCTCGTGCCTCGTGTTGCAACCGCACCAGGTCGGATAGCTGGGCGTATATCCGGTTATCCACGGCGGCCATCTCAGGCAACGGCAACCTGCTTCAGCAATTCTGCCACCACATCCCGCGGTGCAATCCCTTCTGCCAATGCCTCGTAGCTCAGAATAAGCCTATGCCCCAGCACGGCCTCGGCGACGGCCCTCACGTCATCGGGATCAACATACTCCTTACCCTGCATCCAGGACCAGGCCCGGGCAGCGCGATCAAGATTAATGCTGGCGCGCGGACTGGACCCCACCTCTATCCACTGTGACAAGCTAGACGCCGGGTAGCGATCAGTTTCCCGGGTGCCCATGACCAGCGCGGCGATATAGCGCTCAATGTTCTCCGATACATAGTGGCTGTGCACTTCGCCCCGCGCCGCCATAATCGCCGCAGGGTCTACTTTTTCCTGGCTGCGATCATCCACCAGCTCCTCGGTACGCACCAGACGGATAATTTCAATCTCCGCCTCTTCCCCGGGATATTCCACCGCCAGCTTCATCATAAAGCGGTCCATCTGTGCTTCCGGCAGTGGGTAGGTGCCCTCCTGCTCGATGGGGTTCTGGGTTGCCAGCACCATAAATAGTGGCGGCAGGGGGTAGCTCTGCCCCGCCACCGTCACCTGCCGTTCTGCCATGGCCTCCAGCAGTGCAGACTGTACCTTGGCCGGAGCGCGATTTATCTCGTCACCCAAAATCAGGTTGGCAAAAATCGGTCCCGGCTCAAAAGTCAGTTTTTCCTGGTCACCGTGTACGTGATAGACCTCGGTTCCCGTCACGTCCGAGGGCAGCAAATCAGGCGTAAACTGGATGCGACCCAATTTCACGTCCAGGGCTTCGGCCAGGCACTTCACCGCCCGGGTCTTGGCGGTTCCGGGCAAACCCTCCAACAATACATGCCCGTCACAGATTAAGCATACCAACAGCTTGTCGATCACTGCCTCCTGTCCGATAACAGACTGCCGCACCATGCGCTGCAGATTAGCAATGGCTTCTCGTGATTCACTCATAATGTCTGGTCCTGTTAATCATCCCGGGTGGTCGGGTAAACCGGCGCGCGCACACCACACACCGGTATAGCGGGAAATTCTCCATTTTCCCAGGGGCTGCCGAACTGCTGCTCCGGAGCGGCACCGAAAATTTCTGTGTAAACCGTGCTGAGGCGCAGCCACAGCTCTGGTTCTGAGGCCGATCCGGTCAAAACCGCCGCCTCCAGCAAGCCCTCTATCTGATAGCGGGACGCCGGACTACTGTTGCGACCGTCTCGCTGCCCGGCAAAGAACTGCCGCAGTCGCCAATCAATCTCATTCAGCAGTGCATTTTCTGCCAGCACGATTTTCAACCCTCGCTATCAGCCTTGAAGGATTAAACCACCACGCCGCTTTCGCCGCCAGCCGCGCCTGTTGCCACCCGAGATGGGCGCCACAACTTCTGGCATAATCCCACGCTATCTGGAAACTACAATGAACGCTACCTCACAGGTCCTATTATGTCCGAACCACGTAAAGTCATCCTGATTACCGGCTCTTCCTCCGGTATCGGCGCTGCACTCGCACTCCGCGCCGCCAGCGCAGGCTACAACGTGGTGGTTAACTACAACAGCAACGCGGCGGGCGGTGAATCAGTTGCCGCACAATGCCGGGAGCTGGGTGCCGAAGCCGTTTGCGTCAGAGGCGATATTGCCTCGGATCAGGATTGCCGAAACCTGGTGCAGCAGGCAGAGGACAATTTCGGTCGTCTGGATTCTCTGGTCAATAACGCCGGTACCACGCTGTTTTGCCCTCACAGCGATCTGGACGGGCTGCACGCCGAGGACTTCCAACGCCTGTATCAGGTCAATACCATCGGCGCCTTCCAGATGATCCGCGCCGCGGTGCCATTGTTAAAACAGCAAGGGGGCACCATCGTCAATGTCGCATCTATCGCCGGTCTGCGCGGGGTGGGAAGCAGCCTGGCCTATGCGTGCTCCAAGGCAGCCATGCTGGCGCTTAACCTCTCCATGGCGCGGGAACTGGGCCCGGAAATTCGGGTTAACGCGGTTTGTCCAGGCATGGTAGAAGGAGAATGGCTGCAAGAGGGTCTCGGCGAGGAGGTCTACGACCTCGTCAAGGCGCACTATGAGGGTAAAGCATCCACGGGGCAGGTCATGAATTGCGAGACGGTAGCTGAGAACGTGTGGTTTTTTGTGAATGCCGCGCCTAATGTCACGGGTGAACACCTGATTCTCGACGGCGGCGCAACACTGCCGTACTAGCGCACCAGGACACGCGATAGCGGTGTCTGTGGCATAATTCCCCCACAAAACACATCCGCGGAAATCAGATCCTTGAGAGCCATTTTTCACCTAGCCATTATTCTGCTGGTCTTCCCCGCCTGCGCCCAGCCGCCCAGCCGCCCGGGAATTCCCTCGATTGCTGAAATTGATAAACCTCCAATCATCGAATACAAGCACCGCGCGCTGCCGGAGGTTTCCCGCAACGGCATGATCGCCGCCACCGACAAACTGTCCGCCGAAATTGGCGTCGATATCCTCAGGCGCGGCGGCAACGCCGTTGACGCGGCAGTGGCCACCGGCTTTGCACTCGCCGTCAGCTACCCCCGCGCCGGCAACCTGATGGGTGGCGGCTTTATGCTGATTCACCTGGCGGATGAAGATAAGCAGGTCGTGATCGACTATCGCGAAACCGCACCAGCGGCGGCACACCGGGATCTCTATCTCGATGACAGGGGCGAGATCGATAGACAGAGAGAGTTTTTCAGTCACCAATCTGCCGCGGTACCGGGAACGGTAGCTGGCCTTATCTATGCCCTGGAAAACTACGGCACCATGAGTCTAAAAGAGGTACTGGAACCCAGCATCCGCATGGCCTTCGAGGGCGTTGAAGTCAGCTTCGCTCTTGAGTATGAGCTGGAAGTACGTGGCAAACGACTTCGTGCCGATGAGGCAGCGCGGAAGATATTTTTCAAACCCGACGGTGGCTTTTATCGCCTGGGCGACACCCTGGTCCAGCAGGATCTGGGCAATACCCTGACACGGATTGCGGAAGATGGTCTCGATGGCTTCTATGGCGGCGAGACCGCACGCAAAATCGTAGACAACATGGAGGCCAATGACGGCCTGATTACCCTCGAAGACCTGGCCAGCTACGAGGTAAAAGAACGTGAACCACTGCGGGGAAACTACCGCGGCTATGAAGTAGTGCTTCCACCACCGCCGTCATCCGGTGGTGTACATATCATTCAAATGTTGAATATCCTGTCCGGTTACGACCTCGCCTCACTGGGGCATAACAGCGCTGCCTATATACACCGGTTGACTGAGGTAATGAAGCTCGCCTACGCCGATCGCAGTAAATACCTGGCAGACACAGATTTTACGCCTGTGCCCGTGGAAGAGCTCACCAGCATGGTCTATGCCGACAAACTGCGGGCAAGCATCGATCTTGAGCGGGCGCGACCCAGTGTCGACATCGCCCCGGGAGCCCACCTGCCCTACGAGAGCCATGACACGACGCACTACAGCGTCATGGACGCCCAGGGCAACGCCGTCAGCAATACTTACACACTGAACTTCAGCTTTGGCTCCGGCATTATGGTTCCTGGCACCGGTATGCTGCTGAACAACGAGATGGGCGATTTTGCGGCCAAGCCTGGATACGCCAATGCCTTTGGCATGGTGGGTGGCGAGACCAACAAAATCGAGCCGCGCAAGCGGCCCCTGTCCTCAATGACTCCCACCATGGTGTTCAAAGATGGCAAGCCCTGGATGGTTACCGGCGCCCCAGGCGGCAGCGTTATCATCACAGCGGTGCTGCAAACCCTGCTCAATGCCATTGATTTTGACATGAACATTGCCACAGCTGGGATGGAAGCTCGCATTCATCACCAATGGTCACCGGACCAACTGCGCCTGGAACCTGGCATAAGTCCCGATACAGATCGGCTGCTGCAGGCGATGGGTCACAACACTTCCATTACACCGCGCACCCCAACCTGTGTACGCACCGTGGCCCTGGAGAACGGCACCCTGTTGGGTGCCACCGATCCACGGCGTCCTGGTGGTTGGGTCGCACGGTATTGATCACAAGAACCGGATAGAGCTCTACTGCGACTATAAAGCGAACTGCCAACCCACCGTCAGCACGGAGTCTGTTTCCAATTGAGGACCATTGAGGACCATCAAGGTCCTGCCAGAACGGCACTTGATACTCAGCTGCCAGACGGTGCCGGGGCATGAAAAACCGCAAGCCACTACACCACCAGACCCAGACGGAATCCAGTTATTGCTGCGGTTTTGCTGACAGGCCCATGGTCTTTCTCATGTTATGATCTCAGTCTTCAATTCCCCCGGTTTCCGGCGCGGGTCTTGCTCGCTGGTTATAAAGCAGACTGCGAATTCGGGCAACATCATCCGCGGACAACTTCGAGTAATCCTGATTGAGATCACTGCCCACATCCATACCCCGTTGCAGCGCAGGACGTTCGCTCAGTTCTTCGAACCAGCGCTTGAAATACTTGAACTCATCCAGCTCTATGCCCTGGGCAGCCCAGCCAACGGTCCATGGATAACAGGCCATATCGGCGATGGTATAGCTGTCACCAGCCAGATAACGCCGGTCGTACAAACGATTATTCAGCACCCCGTATAGACGGTGCAGTTCATCATCAAATCGACGCAGCGCGTAACTTTGATCACCCGCCTGGTCCTTCAGTCGCGCAAAGTGACCGCGTTCACCGGTTTTGGGTCCCTGATTGGCCATCTGCCACATCACCCACTGGTAAACCTCCCAGCGCTCGCGCTCATTGCGGCCCCCGAATTGGCCGGTTTTCTCAGCCAGGTACATCATGCAAGCGCCCGATTCAAATACCGTCAATGGCTCACCCCCATCCGCCGGCTGGTGGTCTACTATGGCCGGCATGCGATTGTTGGGGCTGATGCGCAAAAACTCCTCGCTAAACTGCTCCCCAGTGCCAATACTGACGTATACGATATTGTACTTGAGGCCACATTCTTCGAGCTGGACGGTCAACTTTTTGCCATTGGGGGTTGGCCAGTAATGTAGGTCTATCATGGGCAGTTACCATTGTTTATCAGGCGCGCACGGCGCGGGCAGGTTGCGCTGCAGTGTAGCCGGATTATTAGAAAGCACCCAAATGTTTAACTTTTTAGGCCCCAACCACTCCTGCGAGGCTTATGCGGGGCAGCGCTTTGGGCAACACTCGGCTAGACTGCTCTCACAGACTACCTGTTGGTGGCGGGTCACCCACAATCTCGCACGGAGTTCACAATGATCAAATTGTCTAATCTAGGCTACGTTATACTGTCCATGCAGGACCCCGCCTCCTGGCAGGCCTTTGGCACAGACATGTTGGGCATGATGGCGGTACCCGGCAACGGCGCCGAGGGTCACTGCTTCCTGAAGATGGACGAGGCACCCCACCGCATCATTATTGAACCGGCGAGCGATGATCGCTTTGCCTGCGGCGGCTGGGAGGTGGCCGACGCCAACGCCCTGGCCGCGGTCGCAAAGCAGCTGGAGGCGGCGGGTTGCACGGTTACTCCGGGCACCGCCGAAGAATCTGACGTGCGGGCAGTGACGGCATTTGTTCACACCAACGACCCCGCTGGCAATCGCCTAGAGGTATTCCATGGACGTGCCAGCGACGCCACTCCGTTTACCTCGGCCACTGACGTCAACCGGTTCGTCACCGAAGGCATAGGACTGGGGCATATTGTTGTTCCCGCACCCAACATGGACGAAACCCATGATTTCTATGCCAGCGTGCTGGGCTTTGGCGACAGCGACGACTTGAATCTTCCCGCCCCGGCAGAGGGCGTACCACCGATGCGAATCCGGTTTATGCACGCAGATAATCCACGCCACCACAGCCTGGCACTATTCAACTTCCCCGCGGAAAACGGATTGGTTCATATGATGGTAGAGGTCGACGAACTGGATACCGTCGGCAAAGCGCTGGATCGCATCAATGCCGCCGGGATCCCACTAATGTCTTCGTTGGGTCGCCACTGTAATGACAACATGTTGTCGTTCTATGTGATCGGCCCGGGCGGCATCATCGTGGAGTATGGCTGGGATGGTTTACAACTCGATTGGGACAATTTCGAACCCACCGTCAGTACCGAGGGAGACACCTGGGGGCATCATTACAATATGCCCAGCGAGTGAGGGGCGGATGAGCAGCCCCATGGGTGAGCTGTGTCCTGGCTGAGTAAATTCCGCATACAGAAACCTGTTGACCTGTTGTCCTCCAGTCGCGAGCTGCAACAGGCCGGACACTGGGAGCAGGCATTTCGCCTGCTGCAAAATCAGCCCGAAGATGCTGCTCTGGAAAGGGAGGCCGTCGACATTCTGCTGCGGGCGCTGCAGACCCAAAGCCCTGTCGCTACACCACCTGCGCATACAGCGCCGAAACCACAACTTCCCACCATGGCAGCCGGTGCAGCGGGCATTCCAGAGATCGGTGCAGATGATCTCAACGCTGACATTCTAAGAGGGTCGATGGCTGAACATGGCTATTTGCTAGTACGAGGTTTGATTGATTCTACGCGCGTCGAAGCGCTGACGAATGCCATTGACCAGTCTCTTCAGCAACGCGCCGCGGCACACGCGCCGGGCGCAAACAGTAAACACAACTCCCCCTGGTACTATCCTTCACCACATTTCCCCGGCAACCACGTCTCCTACGCCAACCGCAATGCCAGCAACAAGTACAGCGCTACTGGATCGATGCCGGTCATCGATTCACCCCGGGGATGTCACGCCGTGCTGGACGTGTTCCACCAGATTGAGCTGGGCGATGTGCTTCACTCCTTCTTCGGCGAAGAGGGTGTGATCGCCGCACGCAAATGGATGTTTCGTCTGGCCGCCGCTCAACCGGACACTGTTGAAGGTATCGGTGGGGGCTGGCACCAGGACGGACAGTTTATGGGCGAAAGAATTAACACACTTAACCTATGGATTGCGCTCACGCCCTGCGGCGATGGTACCGATGCACCGGGAATTGCATTGATTCCGCGCCGTTTCTCAGAACTGCTTGAATTCGGCACCCGGGGCGCGCTTGGACTGGACCGTTGGCCCGGACCTTGTCGCGGAACTCGCCCAGGAGCACCCCATGGTGCGGCCTCACTTTGCGGCGGGTGACGCACTGTTCTTCGATCACCTGAGTTTGCACCGCACCGGTCACGCCCCTGGGCAGTCCCGCAATAGACACGCCCTGGAGTCCTGGTTTTATGCCGGCTCAGCCACAGGTGGCAGACCGGTTATTCCTCTTTTCTAGCGGCCGCAAGGGGATAGTGCTCGCGCAAATACTCTCCCAACTCCCTCGCCCCAGCAGCCGTCATATGCACCCCGTCAAACGACAGGAGCTGATCTCCGGAAGCCGTATACAGACGATACTTTCCATCCTGAAAGAAGAAATTTCTTTGCCCGACGTAGGTAGCTCCCATACCCTCAAAGACAGGTGTCTGCATGGCATCGAGGGCAAAGGGTCTGGCTACCAGAAAGCGTGACACGTAATCTTCCGACAAATCGAACCGGGCCATGTCTATTGCCAGCTGCCCGGGCTCCTTGCCCCGCAAGAAAATAGATTCACCCAGGATGAAAACGCGTTTACCACTGTCCAACAGTCTCTGCACTGTCTGCTGAGTGGCCTGTGCCCGCCAATTATTGAAAGAGAAGCCCAGAAACACGATCTCCCCCGCTGGAGCATCCAGCGCCATCTGCAATCGCTGTTGATTCAACTCTGGGCAGTTTTCAATAAATATACTCCGCCCAATGGCCCGATTGAAAACCGGGACGCAGCCGGGCGCGAAGGAGGCGTAGATGTTGTGGTCTGGATAAGCTTCTCGAAGAGCCAGATATACGTCCGGCCCACGTGAGTCACCCAACAAGAAGATATTGTCCGTGGCCGGGTCACGGGTTCCACAAAAATGGCGTTCCCGGGGCTGACACTGGCTATTAAGCTCCCGGTTTACCTCCTGATTAAATTGCACGGGGTTTGCGACCGCAAGATGGTGCGCGTTCTGAGGTATTCGCCAAGCCAAACCCCCTGAGTAAATCACCAGTCCACTGCCAGCCACCAGAAGCACGCAGACCAACGCCATACCCGCGACAACGCGGGAGGTGGCAATCCCGGAACGTGTCATCTCCTGGTTTGCGCCCATTCTAAAGCGCTGCTCCACACCGTAATGCAGCACGGCCGCCAGCAGCACGGCACCTAACCCCAAGGCGATTTGCACAGGCCACGTCAATTCGGGGCCAAACAGATAGCGATAGAACACAATCAACGGCCAATGCACCAGGTACAGAGCATATGAAATTCGCCCCATCCACCGCATCGGTGAGTTGGCTAGAAGCAATGCAGCCAGGGTCGACGTTCCTCCCAGGATTACCAACAGAGATCCAACACTGGGATAGATAGCATCAAACCCGGGAAATCCGGAAAACACATTGATCTGGGTGGCGGCATAAGCGATCAAGAGCAGCCCCGCCAGGGTCACACCAGACGAGCTGATCGCACCCAGGCGTCCTCGCCAGTATGGCTCCAGAATGACCGCGAGGGCACCCAGGGCCAGTCCATAAAGCCGAAACGGGGACAGAAAATAAGCAGCACTGCCATCCCGGGCCAGCATCCACTCACCAAACAGCAGACTCGTGACAAACAGGCCCCCGGTCAGCAGCACCAGCCCCGTCTTGCCAAACCATTTGAACAAAGCCATGAACAATAGCGGAAACAACAGGTAAAACTGCTCTTCCACACCCAACGACCAGGTGTGCAACAACACGCTGTTTTGTGAATCAGGGGCCCAGTATCCGGATTGCGTCCAGAAGAATATGTTGCTGACGGACAATGTCGCCGCCATCACCTGCTTCATGGCATGTATCAACACTGCCGGCGGATAAACAATCAGGCTAATCAGAAATACGGCGCCCAGCGTTACTAGCAATGCGGGCAATATGCGCGTGAAACGCCTGCGGTAAAACTCCCCCAGACTGAACGCCCCGCGCTCTTGATCGCTCAGCAGAATACGCGTGATCAAAAAACCGGAGATAACAAAGAAGACATCGACGCCGATGAAGCCGCCGTAGAGTTGCGGAAGATCGAGATGATAGTAAAGAATCAGCAGGACCGAGATGGCTCTGAGGCCATCTATTTCGGGGAAATACTGTCGTTTATCCATGCGCTGGTCTTGGTTGCCGATGAGTGTAAGCGTCGTCTAAATCCAATGCGGCGTGTCATCACCGGGCACGGTCGACACTCTCCACCGCCGCCCGGATATCCGCGTGGTTCGCACACACATCCTGCCATTCCCGGCGATGCAGTTCATAGCAGGTACAGGGAGTCGCAGCACGCACCGTACTATTGCGCGGGGTGCCCTGCAGCAAGGCACGTTCACCAAAGAAATCACCGCTGGTCAGTCGTGAAATCACCTCACCGTCTTCCGTGACCACCTCGGCAACCCCTCTGACGATGAGAAACAGGGAGTCTCCAATATCTCCCCTCACGATAATTGATTCATCCCGCGGGATGCTGCGCTCATGGAGATGACGCGCCAGGGTACTGAATTGGGATGGTTCCAGTGCCGAGAACATGGGCACCTTGGCAAGCAGTTCTTCCACCGCGACGTCCAGATAGCTGGACAAGTCCGCATTGCGTAGTTCGCGCAGGCGCTTGTCCTGTGCCTTAAGCAGTTCAGTACTGACGCCAGCGGGCAATATGCCATGCGAGGCTACCCGTTCAATCTCGGTTCGTTCGGTAATCAGGGTCAGCCGGTGTCCGAGCTGATCTTGCACGGCGTCGACAAATTCAGGATACAGCTGGGCAAATTCGTCGACCTCTCCCTTGCGCGTCTCCCTCAGCTGCCGGTACAAATCGGCAATCTGCACCACCGCCTCTCCACCAAGACCGGCATCAGCTACAATCTCATCAAGGTCTTTCAATACGCTATTGGCTGACCGAAAACGCGCCCAGGCAATCTCATAGTCACAGAGCATCTGTAGGTGCAGGCGGTGTTCCACCCAGGTTTCTCCGATTCCGGTTCGTGCCAGATACCCCAGCAGTTTACGGACAAACAAGCGGGTCAGCGATAATGACAACTGCTGATCAGGGAGTTTATGACTGTGCTTGGCGTCGTCAAACTGGCAACTCACATGATGACTGAGCTCCCTATAGGCTGACTCACCGATCAAGCCGCGGCGAAACAACTCATCAAAGCGGGAGCGCTCGCGCACCAGTACACGCAGCGACAGAATCCTCAGTTCAGTGGATGCTTCCAGATCGCCGCGCCGCTCGCCGATTCTGCCCCGCAATTGCGCAATACGATCCTCCATCTCCGCTGTGCGGCGACGAGCTACACTTGCGGAAAAAAAGCCATCTGTCACCAGGATTTCCACCTGCGCCAGGCTTCTCAGCTTGGCTTGTAACTCCCCTTCGTATTCCGCCAGCTGGTCTGCAAGATCCGGTTGATCCAGTCCCAGGCGCTTTACCAGCCACTCCATACTCAGCCCCTGCACCAGCAAGGTAAAAAGCACGGCACCGGTTACGACAGCAACCAGGGTGTCTCGATAACTGAATTCAGGAAGCGAAAGCACGATCGCAAGGGCAATTGCACCGCGCAATCCGCCCCAATACATGACGGCCTGGTAGGCTCGGCTTACTCCTTCAGCACCGGGTTTGCGGCCGATTAGCGGTACCACGCCGAATACGACTACCGCACGGGAAATAAGCATGGCTATGACCACCACAATCACCAGATCCAGATTGGCGATAATCATCCCGGTGTCAACAGTCAAACCGACCAGTAGGAAAATGAAGGCGTTTGCCAGCCAGGCCGCGTAGTCCCAGAAATGGTGCATGTACTCTTCGGTACTGGGGGAAATCTTGGCCCTTCCGTAACTGGCAACGGTGAGTCCCGCCGCCACTACCGCCATGATTCCGCTGACGTGGAAGCCATGCTCAGCGAGGATAAATGACAGGTAAGCCAGAATGGTGGTGAAACTTATCTCAACGGCGGGATTCGCGTCCACCAGACCCAGTAACTCACAGGCGGCCAGGGACAGCACCCAACCCACCAGAATGCCGCCGAAAAAGACCAGCAAAAACTCACCCACGCCAGACGCCACCGTCTCGGTAGTAATATCCCCGGAAACGGCAATAGCCAGCAGTAGCCCGGCCAACACCAGCGAGGTGGCGTCATTGAAGAGGCTCTCCCCTTCCACCAGCACAGTCAGCCGCGAGGGTACTCCCAACTGTTTGAACAAGGCGATAACAGCCACGGGGTCAGTTGCACTCAGAATTGCGCCAAGCAATAGCGATACAATAAGACTGTATTCGGTGAAGGCATGAAAAATGCCCCCGATAATGGCGGTCGATAACAGCAGCCCGGGGACTGCCAGCGTAAGAACGGGTACCAGGTTTCTCTGTAACTGGCGGGCATCCAGACTGTATGCTGATTCATAAATCAGGGTAGGTAAAAACACAAAGAGCACCAGTTCAGGGGTCAACTCGAATTGGGCAAACATGGCGAATGCTGGAAACTGGCGCGCCAGACCGGCCAGAATAATACCGAGCAGCACCAATGCGATGGTAAAGGGTAATTTGGGAAGCCGTGAAGACAATACCGCTGTCAGCGCAGCAAACAACATCAGCACCATGATGCCGAGTACCAGTGCTGTAAGCTGGGAGGCGTGTTCAGCAGCTTGGTCCATGCCCTATCCTTGCGCCGCAATATCCCCCAAGTATGGCAGCATATATGCAAAAAGCACTGCCCGTAAGCGTTTTGACGTACTACAATCAACCTACTCTACACACCACAATTTCCCTGACAGGAGAATGACGTGAAACCAGGAATGTTGTTCACCTTGGCTGCGCTGGTCACAATCACGATGCTGTCTGGTTGCAGCGATAGCGGCCCAGCTCCGGATCAAGCCCAAAATACCGCTGAACCAGCGACTGAAAAAGTCGCGGAGGCAGATCACATTGGAGGGATACCCTGGTTTTCCGGCAGCGTCGAGGAAGCATTCGCCGCGGCGCGCACCAGCGGGAAACCCGTGTTCCTCTATTGGGGGGCTGTCTGGTGTCCGCCATGTAACCAATTAAAGGACACGGTATTCAAGCGCGCTGAGTTTGTGGCCCAGAGTCATCTCGTCGTTCCAGTCTATCTGGACGGGGATACGCCCAGAGCTCAGGAACAGGGGGACCGCTTTGGAGTACTGGGTTATCCTACGGTCATTATGTTCAACCCCGCTGGAGAGGAGATCACCCGTATTCCCGGTGGGTTGAATCTCGAACGGTACCTTGACGTACTGGAACTGGCACTGAACGAAGTGCGGCCGGTGAAGACCCTGGTAGCCGAAGCATTGGCAGGAAAGCCACTGGCAGCGGGCGACTGGCGGTTACTCGCAGCTTACTCCTGGGGACAGGATAATGGCCGCGTGTTTGCCGAAGATGACAACAAAGTTGCGGCATTCCAAACGATGGCAAGCTACTGCCCCACTAACTTGAACCTTTCCTGCAGCCAGCTGCGGAGTCGGGCTATCAGCGCCTGGGCTGAACTGGAGGAGAGGGACATGAGTCTGGCAGAGGGGTTTCGGCAGCAGGTGGAAACCATTCTGAGCGATCCGGACCTGAGTCGCGCCAATTTGGGTTTTGTCGTCTACGCCAGCAAACGCATACTGCCCAAAATCGTTGATCCAGAATCTGAGTCTGGAATCAGGCTGGCGGGGCTTTGGCAGAACCGGCTCGCAGACCTGCGGCAAGACACCAGCGTGAACGCCGCTGATCGGCTTGGAACCTGGCTGGGCGAATTGCGCATTGCCACGCTGCAATCGGATGAGGTCAGCGACACATTGCGTGATGCCGCACGCAACGCAGTCAAGACCGCCGACGAAAGCACCACCGGGGAGTATGCCCGCAGCGCCGTTATCAACGTAGCCTGGGCGGTACTGGACACAGCGGGTTTGCAAGCGGACGCTGACGCCCTGTTGCAGGCCGAGCTCGATACTTCAAGCTTTCCCTATTACTTTATGCTGGATTTGGCCCACAACGCCAAAGTGGCTGGACGCACGGAGGAAGCGCTTAGCTGGCTGGAGCGCGCCTGGACGGAAGCCCTCGGCCCGGCCACGCGCCTGCAGTGGGGCGCCAACTATCTGGTAGGCGCGCTGGAGTTAACACCGGATGACCTGCCACGCATCAACGCCGTTGGCAATGCCCTCATCGACGAGACTGCTACCATGGAGAGGGCATTCCACGGCCGCAATGCCAGATCGTTGAACCGCATATTTACCGGTCTCTCGAAGTGGGCAGAAGCAGACTCACGCGCAAAAGTATCCACTGAACTGCGAGCGCGGGCTGCCGCCGTGTGTGCGGAACAGAATGCCCTGGGTTGTGACGAAAAATTCACCGCAATCACCGTGGCCCAGGCCAACTGATTGCATAACATCTTCGGAGAATCAGCATGCGCAATATCAAGCGCCGGGAATTTATATCCGGCACCTCGGCGGCAGTCGCCCTCGCACTGCTGCCTACATCCCTAAGAGCGGCTATCTCTACCGCCAACCCTCCCAAGAGCGAGTTTGGTGCCAACTCCACTGCAGAAGAAGTAACAGCAGGGTTGGACCTCAGCGGGCGCACCTATGCAATAACCGGCGCTAATTCGGGGTTGGGGTACGAAACCACGCGGGTACTGGCTTCCCGGGGTGCACATGTCCTGGCCATTGCGCGCACCATGGAAAAAGCAGAACAGGCCTGCGCCACTATTCAGGGAGACACCACACCCTACTTCCTGGACCTGGCAGAACTCGACTCCGTGGCCAATGCCGGTGCCGCCATCCGGGCATCAGGAGTCACACTGGACGGCTTGATCTGCAATGCCGGCATAATGGCACTGCCAGAACTGCAGCAGGTAAATGGTATTGAACGCCAGTTTGCTGTGAATCACCTGGGGCACTTTGTGCTGATAAACCAATTGATGGAGCAGGTTGCCGCCGCTGAGCAGGGTCGGTTTGTGATATTGAGCAGCCTGGCG
The DNA here is from genome assembly GCA_938074045.1 of uncultured Halieaceae bacterium. GTDB lineage: Bacteria > Pseudomonadota > Gammaproteobacteria > Pseudomonadales > Halieaceae > CALJGI01. Next base: position 437,810 of record CALJGI010000004.1, on the reverse strand, counting down.
CACAGGCGTGCACCGGAAGTGGGCATCGAGTTCGACAATCTTTCCGGTGAGCGCGACTATACACCCTGGGGTGCCTATGGGCACAGTAAACTAGCCAACGCCCTGTGCTCACTGGAGCTGGCCCGTCGCCTGCAGGGCACCGCAACCACCTCAAACAGCCTTCATCCAGGGGTGATAAACACCAATCTGGGGCGCAATCTGCCCTGGTACCAGCGAGTTCTTGGCAAGCTAGTGGGATGGACGTTTATGAAATCTGTGGAGGAAGGCGCCGCTACATCCTGCTACGTGGCGACTCACCCGGATTTAGCCAAGGTCAGCGGACATTATTTTGCCGACTGCAATCCAGCCGATGGCACCGATAATCTACGTAATGAAGAATTGGCTGCGCAACTGTGGGCCGTGTCAGAGGATCTGACCAGGGACTATTTACCTACTCCCCTTTAAACTCGGGCTGTCTTTTTTCTTTGAAAGCCCGGGTACCCTCCCGGGCATCACCACTCATCATCACGGCAGCAGACTGCTCCATTTCAAACCGAAACGCATCTGACCATGCAGATGTATGAGTCTCTAGGGCTGTGCGCTTGATTGCCTGAACAGCGAGCGGCGCCAGACGCGCAATTCCGTTGGCGACCTCCTCCGCACGTTCGCGCAACTGACCACCATCCACGACTTCACTGATAAGCCCCATTTGCAACGCTTCCTCTGCCGTCACAGCCTCAGCCGTGAGGAGAATTTTCATGGCATGGGCATAGGGAAGCTGGCGCGTCAAGCGCACCATGGAGCCAGCACCCGGGACCACGCCTACGCGTGGCTCAGGGAGGCCGAAGGAAGCGTGGCGAGCGGCGATACGTACATCTGTGGCTTGCACTAATTCACAGCCACCACCCAATGCGCGCCCATTAATAGCGGCAACCACGGGCTTCACCATGGGCTCCTGCTTGAGCATGACCCGATCAACCATCAACGGGTCATTTACCAGGCGTTTCTCGACTTCTGTTTCAGCCTGTTTCTGACCGGTCCAGAGTGGAATAACACCGGCAAGGTCGCCGCCACAGCAAAAATCTTCCTCACCGGTGGCGGTGACAACGGCGACACGGATATCGCCGTCCTCCCGCACCTCTTGCCAGGCGTCAGCAAGGCCAACAAATACCTCGCCGTTAAGGGTGTTTTTGTGTTCGGGGCGATTGATCGTTATCCAGGCGACATATCCAATCCGATCAAACAGAACCTCACTCAAAATGCGACGCCCCTAGTCGTTGCTCTCATTGTAAACATACACATCGCGCTGGGGATAAGGAATCGAGAAGCCAGCCTCGTCAAAGCTCTCCTTGACCCGCTGATGAAAGTCAAAGAAGAATCCCCAGTAGTCACCCGTCGCTGTCCACGGACGCACAACAAAGTTCACGCTGTTATCGCCAAGCTCAGAAACACCAATGGTTGGAGCTGGCTCTGCCAGCACTCGATCGTCTTCAGCCACCAGTTTTTCCAGAAGCGCTTTAACATCTTTAAGGTTGTCGTTGTAACCACAGCCGATCACCATGTCTACACGACGGGTACCGGTGGCTGTGAAGTTGACGATGTTGCCGCTGGTTACGGCGCCATTGGGAATAATAATGATGCGATTGTCGGGGGTTTTCAGCGTAGTTGTGAAAAGTTCGATCTTTTCTACCGATCCTGAGGTCCCCGCCACCTCGACAAAATCACCCGCTTTAAAGGGTTTGAAGACAATAACCAGAAAACCCGCAGCAAAGTTGGACAGCGAGTCCTGCAGCGCAAAGCCTATTGCCAGGCCGGCTGCACCGAGGATAGCCACTGCGCCGGTAGTCTCAATACCCAATTGACCCAGGGCGGCAATAACGACGAAAACCAACAACGCCGAGTAGGCGATGTTGGAAACAAAGCCCGCTACCATCGCATCAACTTCACGATTTTCCATCATGCCGCGACCCATGTCCGACACTTTTCGCGCCACCCATTTACCAACAACAAAAATGACCAGCGCGATCAATATCTTGATACCCCAATCAGTGCCCATCGCTATGTATTCGTCCATCGCATTTCCCCTGTTCCCACCTCTAAAGATATGGCGTGACCGAGGTCACCGCCCGTGTTGGACAGTATAGGCCACTATCCGGATATAATTCTATTGACCCATATCATTCCCTGATCCTACCAACCGATATACAGTGCACAGCGCAGCGTTGGTGTGCAAACGGCGCTCTTATCAATCCCCAGCAACCGGAGAGAATGAACAAGATGATTCCCCACGCCGTCGGCTTATTGGTCAATCCGAGCGCACAATGGCGAACTGTCGCCACCCTGCCCCCAGCCTCCTTCCGGAACTTGGCCCTGTATCCATGGATTCTCGCGCTGCTACCCGCCGTCGCCTGGTATTACGGCTCATCCCAGGTCGGCTGGACGGTGGGGAAAAACCCTGACCCGATCAAACTGACGGCGGATAGCGCATTACTGATCAGTGTGTTGTTTTATTTTGCCATGGTCGGCTCTGTATGTGTCATCGGCTATTTCATCCACTGGATGTCAGAGACCTACGGCGCAGATTCCAGCCTGCTGAAAGGCATGGTGATCGCCGGTCTGACCGCTACCCCTCTGTTTCTTGCCGGCAGTGTCGGCTTCTATCCCATTCTATGGATAGATATGCTGGTGGGCGTAGCGGCCATCAGCTGGGCGGTTTATTTGCTCTATCTGGGCATTCCTATTGTCATGGACATTCCAGAAGAGCGGGGCTTCCTATTTTCCAGCGCCGTGGTCGCGATTGGGCTGGTCATGATCGTGGTCATTCTGGTCACCACCGTCATCCTGTGGGACTTTGGCGCTGCCCCCGCATTTACTGACTGACTAAAACCCGATACGAACTGATACTGGAAACCGGCCATGACTGAACTGAACGAATCCCTGGAACATCCGGTGTATAACTATAAGGTTGTACGCCAATTCGCGGTGATGACTGTCGTGTGGGGAATTGTAGGAATGCTGGTTGGCGTCCTGATTGCCGCACAGTTGGTGTGGCCGCAACTGAATTTTGACCTACCCTGGCTCAGCTTCGGCAGGCTTCGCCCATTGCACACCAACGCCGTGATTTTTGCCTTTGGTGGGTGCGCGCTGTTTACCACTTCATTCTATGTGGTACAGCGCACCTGTCAGGTCAGATTGATCTCTGACCGTCTGGCTGCGCTGGTTTTTTGGGGCTGGCAGCTGGTAATTCTGTTGGCGGCAATAACGCTGCCTATGGGTCTCACCAGCAGCAAGGAATACGCCGAACTGGAGTGGCCTATTGATTTGTTGATTACCGTTGTCTGGGTTCTTTACGCCATCGTTTATTTCGGCACTATTGCCCGTCGTAAAACTTCTCATATTTACGTCGCCAACTGGTTCTTTGGTGCCTACATTATCGCGGTCGCCGTTCTGCACATATTGAACAGCCTGGCCATTCCGGTCTCTTCCTTCAAATCGTATTCCATCTACGCAGGCACAGTAGATGCCATGGTGCAATGGTGGTATGGGCACAATGCGGTTGGATTTTTCCTGACTGCGGGCTTTCTCGGCATCATGTATTACTTCGTTCCCAAACAGGCTGAGCGACCGGTGTACTCCTACAGGCTCAGCATTGTGCACTTCTGGGCCTTGGTCGCTATCTATATTTGGGCGGGGCCCCACCACCTTCACTACACAACTCTGCCAGACTGGGCACAAAGCCTCGGCATGGTGATGTCTCTCATACTGCTGGCGCCGTCCTGGGGGGGCATGATCAACGGCATGATGACCCTGGCCGGTGCCTGGCACAAGCTGCGCTCTGATCCCATTCTTCGGTTCCTTGTCGTGTCGCTGTCCTTCTACGGGATGTCGACCTTTGAGGGCCCGATGATGTCAATCAAGACGGTCAACGCGCTGTCTCACTACACAGACTGGACGATCGGCCACGTGCATTCGGGCGCCCTTGGCTGGGTGGCCATGATATCCATCGGCGCGATCTACCACCTTATCCCCATCCTGTTTCGCAAGGACCAGATGTACAGCACCCAACTGATCAATGTGCACTTCTGGATGTCCACTATCGGCACAGTAATGTACATCGCGTCCATGTGGGTGAACGGCATTTTGCAGGGCCTGATGTGGCGGGCATACAACCAGGACGGCACGTTGACTTACAGTTTTGTCGAGTCAGTCGAGGCCAGCTATCCGGGTTATCTGGTACGCCTGGTGGGAGGGGCCATTTTCTTCGGTGGGATGTTGATCATGGCCTACAACGTATACATGACCACCCGACGTGACTGTGAGCAGGTGGCAACACCTGTTCCCGCGTAAGGATTAATGAAGATGAAACATGAAGCCATCGAAACCAATATAAGCTTGATGATCATACTTGTGGTGGTCGCCATCAGTTTCGGCACTCTGGTGGAACTGGTGCCACTGCTGTTCGATCGACAAACCAATGAACCAATCGCAGGCTTGACTCCGTTGCCAGCTCTGGCACTGGAAGGTCGCGACATCTATATCCGGGAAGGGTGCAACAACTGCCACTCACAGATGATTCGCCCCCTGAGGGCCGAGACCGAACGCTATGGCCACTACTCGGTGGCGGGGGAGTCGGTTTATGACCATCCATTTCTGTTTGGGTCCAAGCGAACCGGACCGGATCTGGCCCGGGTAGGGGGTCGGTATAGCGACGACTGGCATCGCGCCCATATGCACAACCCAAGGGACGTGGTGCCTGAATCCAATATGCCGTCCTACCCCTGGCTGTTTGAAAATTCGCTGGATGCTGCGGTGACTGGCAAAAAAATGGCTGCGCTGAAAAAGGTCGGTGTGCCCTACTCGCAGGCCGATATCGATGGTGCCGAAGCTGCCGTCTCAGGAAAACTGGAGATTGACGCGCTGATCGCGTACCTGCAACAACTGGGAACCCTGCTGCGCTCCCGTCGATAGCGGGGCGGCGCTGGAAAAGAGGAGACGAAGCGACATGGACATTAATACTCTGCGGGGACTTATTACCCTGTTCCTGCTCATCGCCTTTATCGGCCTTTGCTTCTGGGCCTATAGTAGCAGGCGCAAAACAACCTTCGATGAAGCGGCAAACCTTCCCTTTGCCGATGACAACGCTGCCAGTAACCACCGGGAGCAACAATCATGAGCGGATTCTGGAGTGCATGGATAATCGTGCTCACCACAGCCACATTTATCGGCACCATCTGGTTGCTATTCGCCAACCGGAAAACTGAAAAAATGAGGGAGGATGGCACCACGGGTCATGTTTACGATGGCATTGAGGAGTACGACAATCCCCTGCCCGCCTGGTGGTTTCATCTGTTTAATATCACCCTTGTTTTCGGTGTTCTCTATCTCATCGCCTACCCCGGTATGGGTAATTATGCCGGCTTGCTGGGGTGGACACAGGAAAACCAGCTCGAACGTCAGGTGGCTGAAGCAGAGGAGCGATTCAGGCCCATGCGGGATAAATATCTCGCTCTTCCGGTGGAGGAAATCGGACAGGACCCAGTGGTGCGCAAAATGGGCCAGCGCATGTTTGGGAATAATTGTGCGCAGTGCCATGGTTCCGACGCCGGGGGCACACGCGGCTATCCCAATCTAAGTGATGACGACTGGATATACGGCGGTACCCCCGCGGCCATCAAACAATCTATTACTCACGGGCGACGTGCCGTAATGCCAGCCTGGGGTCCCACCATCGGAGAGGACGGCGTGACCAACGTCACAGCCTACCTGTTGTCCCTCAACGGCAGAGATGCCGACGCTGAGGCCATCGCTGCTGGTGGCACGGTTTACAACACCTTTTGTGCCGCCTGCCACTTGCCCAATGCCAGCGGCAATCCGGCCCTGGGAGCTCCAAATCTCGCCAATGGCATCTGGCTGTATGGCGGTACCACCGAAGATATCTCCGCATCGATCAGCGAAGGGCGCAATGGCAATATGCCCGCCATGGGAGAAATGCTCACCGAGGACAAAATTCATATCCTGACAGCCTGGGTCTACGGACTCAGCCAATAGGCAATGAGCTGTCGTGATCCACAGGCGGCGGATATCGCCGGGCAGACTCCTGCCACCGACACACCAGAACTGATAGGTATCGCACCGATAGAGGTGGGAGAACTGGATCTGTATCAAAAGCGCGAGAAAATATACACGCGTGGCATAGAGGGATATTTTCAAAAACTAAGGGTGTTTACGGGCTGGCCACTGCTGCTGGGCTATTTTCTGTTGCCCTGGTTAAATTGGGGCGAACGACAATCTGTTCTTTTTGACTTGCCCGCACGACAATTCCACATCCTTGGGCTCACGTTCTGGCCCCAGGATTTTCCGTTATTAGCCTGGCTGCTCATTATCGCGGCCTGGGCGCTGTTTGCAGTCACCGCCGTCGCCGGCCGTATCTGGTGCGGCTACACCTGCCCACAAACCGTCTGGACCAGTATTTTCATGTGGTGGGAGCAAACCACCGAGGGCAGCCGCAACCAACGTATGAAACTCGATCGGGGGCCGTTAACAGTAACCATGGTGTTTCGAAAAGCATCCAAGCACCTTGGTTGGCTGATGGTGGCTTTCGCAACAGGCCTCACCTTTGTTGGCTATTTCTATCCAATTCGGGAGCTGGTATGGGAATTTGGCAGCTTGGAAACAGGCCAGACACAGGCAATTTGGACACTGTTTTTTACTCTGGCAACCTATATCAATGCCGGCTGGATGCGCGAGCAGGTCTGCATCTATATGAGTCCCTACGCGCGCTTTCAGTCCGTCATGTTCGACAAAGACACCCTGGTCGTCTCCTATGATTACCACAGAGGTGAACCCCGGGGATCGAGGAAAAGAGACCTCGCCGATCACCGCTCTGTAGGCCTTGGCGACTGTATCGATTGCCAACTCTGTGTGCAGGTCTGTCCAACCGGCATCGATATCCGCGAGGGGCTGCAATACGAATGCATTGGTTGCGCTCTGTGCATCGATGCCTGCACATCAGTCATGGACAAAATGGGGTACGAAACGGGTCTGATCCGCTACACCAGTGAAAATGCGCTTGCCGGCGACCGCACGCATTGGTTGCGCCCACGAGCCATTGGTTATGTGCTTGGGGTCCTGTTGATGTCGGCCATATTCAGTTGGTATGTTTTCACACGAATCCCACTGGAACTGGATGTAATGCGCGATCGGAATCAGCTCTACGTTCAGGGCGATGACGGCAGGTTGGAGAACATTTACACGCTACAACTGTTGAACATGGACCAGGAACCTCACCAATTCAGGGTGACAATGTCTGGTCTGACAGGAGCAGAAATCATCGGCGCGACTGAATACCGTCTTGATGCAGGGGAAGTGCGAGCTGTCAATCTGCGCATCGCACTGGATCCATCAGTTTTATCTCTGCCCAGCACCGACTTCACATTTACAGTGCGCACACTGGATGGTGATAAGCTAAAGGCCTCGTCCCCCAGTACTTTTCTCAAACCGGTCAGCCGTTGATGAAGAACGCATACGAAGCAGAACCCTGGTACCGGCAATTCTGGCCATGGTTTGTAATTGGCTTGCCAGCGATCGTTGTCATAGCCAGTCTGGTGACTGTGGGGATAGCCTTCAAACATGCAGATGACCTGGTTGCAGACGATTACTACAAAGAAGGTCTGGCTATTAATCGTCACCTGGAGAGCCAGGATATGGCCAGCAATCTTGGCCTCAGCGCTGAGGTTCAGCTGCACGACAACACCATCATAGTGACCATGCAGGGTGACCTCGCTGACCCGAATCTAACACTGACGCTCGCCCACCCAATGGAGTCCAGCGAGGATCAGATCCTGCGCCTGCAACGCATTGATGCCGGCTTGTACGCGGTCGCGCTGCCTATGCCAATTTCCGGGAACTGGCTCTGGTCAATTACGCCAGCAAGTGGGAATTTGTGGCGTCTGGATGGCCGCCTGGCGGCCCTGGAATAAAATGACCGCAGCCATACAGGCTAGCGTTGCGGCTCCGATCATCAGCCGTGAATCCTGCTACCATTGTGAGGAGCCCATTCCACGGGGGATACAATGCTCCGCCTTTATCAACGGCATTGAGCACGCCATGTGCTGCCCTGGTTGCACGGCTGTGGCTGAGCTGATAGCCGACTGTGGTCTCGATCAGTTTTATACCCACCGCACCGCGGCCAGTCCTCGCCCGGAGGAGTTCCAAACCGACGCCGACTACCCAATACTCTACGACGATGCCGAATTGAACTCGGGTTTTGTAACACCGGATGCTACCGGTAAAACCCAAAAATACACTGCGCGACTTCTTGTCTCGGGAATCAATTGCGCTGCCTGCACCTGGCTTATCGAAACAATGCTTGCACAACAGACCGGAGTATTGAGTGCGACCGTCAGCATGGCCACCATGTCCCTCACCCTTTCTTACGATCCTGCAATCATTAAGCTGAGCGACCTGGTCAATCTTGTCGAGGATCTGGGTTACACCCTCCGCCCCTATCGCCAGAACGCATTGCGTGCAGAACTGGAAAAGCACAGAAAACGATCCCTGCGCCGGCTGGGTCTTGCCGGCATCGCCATGATGCAGGTGGGAATGATGGCTGTTGCTTTGTATGTGGGCGAAGCGCGTGGCATAGACACTAACTACCGCGATCTTATGCGAGCCGTGTCCGCTCTCTTTGCCACGTTGGTAGTTTGCTACTCCGCCAGTGGATTTTTCAGCACTGCCTGGAAGCACCTGCGCCGCGGCGTTCTTGTTATGGATCTGCCGGTTGCCATGGCGATCGGGCTCGCCTATATCGCGAGTCTGTGGGCAACGGTCTCCGGCGGCGGGGTTGTCTATTTTGATTCTGTTGTGATGTTCACGTTCTTCTTACTTGTCGGGCGTTTTTTCGAGGAGCGCTCCCGCCAGTCCTACGCACTGAATGCGAGCTCTGTCGAAGACACCGTTCCCGAATTGTGCTCCCGGCGCACGGAACAGGGATGGGAGACAACACCCAGACTCAGCATCCAGGTGGGAGACGAAATTCTTGTGAAAACCGGGGCTGCCATACCTCTGGATGGCTATCTCGTTGCGGGTCAGAGTAACGTTAACCAGGCAAGCCTGGATGGCGAACATATACCGAGGGCCATCAGCGTTGGAGACTACGTATTTGCCGGTTCAATCAATTTGGATGGCTCTATTGAAATCCGGGTAGCGGCGGACTCCCGGCATACCCGCCTGGCCGCACTACAAGATGCCATAGATCGGGCGTCCGTGAGCAAGCCGCCACTTGCCCGCCTCGCCGACCGGGTCGCTCGTCACTTCGTCGCATTGGTGTTGCTGGTGACCACCCTCACCGCATTGTTCTACGCCAGTTATGCCCCGGACAAGATCATCTGGGTATGCCTCTCCCTGCTTGTGGTCAGTTGCCCCTGTGCGTTGGCCCTTGCTACCCCCGCAGCCCTGACCGCGGTCACCCACCGCTTACTAAAGGCTGGCGTGATTGTACGCAGTCCGGATGCTCTGGAAGCGTTAGCTGAGATAGATCATATATTCTTTGACAAAACTGGCACCCTCACTGAAGGGAGCTTTCAACTATCTGAGGTAATCACGCTACAGGATACCGACAAAACCGCGGTTCTGAATCTTGCCGCGGGTTTGCAGGCCCACAGCAACCACCCCATAGCGGCGGCATGTACGTCTGATTCCGCAACGCCAATGAAGGAATGTCGTCAGATTCCCGGTGCCGGTATGTCTGGATTTCTGAAGGGCATGGAATACCGCATGGGCAGTATGAAGTTCTGTGCGGACCTGGTTGCAAGCATGCCAGAAGCACCCTCGATGGCCCTTTACTGGATCGCGTTGTGTAACGAGAATGAGCCGATTGCTTGGCTCGGCTTTGCGGACAAAACGCGACCCGAAGCAGATTCAGTCATCAGTGCGCTGCGGGACCGCGGAATAACACCCGGCTTAATCACTGGGGACAGCAGTCTGGCGGGGCCGCGACTCGCCGGTATGCTTCAACTCGATCGCGTCTGGCATGGCTGTACCCCAGAACAAAAGCTGCAGGTGGTGAATGAGCTGCAACAAAGTGGCGCACAGGTGGCCATGGTGGGCGATGGACTCAATGACGCCCCCGTTTTGCGCGGGGCAAAGGTTTCATTTGCGATGCCCAGGGCGGCAGATATCACCAACGCCGAGGCCGATCTTGTTCTGTCTGAGGACTCACTTGCGCCGGTGGTAGCCTGTGTCGACGCCGCCCGCCAATGTCGCCGGGTGATCAAGCAGAACCTTGCCTGGGCTCTGGCTTACAATCTGACTGCTATTCCGCTGGCCGCCGCTGGACTGGTGCCTCCCTGGGCAGCCGCCATTGGTATGTCCGTCAGTTCCCTCGCGGTGGTCACCAATTCTCTCCGCGCCGGACAGCCCCACAATGGATAGTTTGTATCTGTTGGTGCCCGCTGCCGTCATCTTCTCTGGCGTCGGCATCTGGCTGTTGCTGTGGGCCATCGACAATGGTCAGTATGAGGATCTCGATAAGGAGGGATGGCGTGTGCTGATGGACGAAGACGCCAGTCTCAGCGCACAGGAAAAGAAAGATAAGCATGAATGCCCTTGATCCGCTGCTGGCCATTGGGCTCGGCCTGGCGGGTGCCGGCCACTGTCTGGGAATGTGTGGAGGAATAGCCATCGCCCTGGGCATGGGTGCCGAAGGCAAAAGTACCCGGATTCTGTACAGCTACCATGTGGGGCGCATTCTCTCATACACAATGGTTGGAGCGACCTTGGGTTTTGCGCTGGGTTTTGGGATTGACGTGCAACCGGGTTTGCTGATCGTCTTGCGATACACGGCCGGACTGCTGCTGATTGCCATGGGTTTATATATTTCAGGTTGGTGGCACGGCCTGGCACATCTCGAGCAACTGGGGGCAGGTATCTGGCGACCCATCCAGAATGTGGCTCGCCGCTGTATGCCAGCAAAATCGCCCGCCCAAGGCCTGGCACTGGGATTATGTTGGGGTGCCATGCCCTGTGGCCTGATTTATTCCAGTGTGATCTGGGCTGCCAGCCACGGGAGCGGCTTCACCGCGGGGTTACTTATGCTTATGTTTGGCATGGGGACACTGCCCGCCATGCTGGGCATCAGTTTTCTCAGCACCCAGCTACAGTCTCTATTCAAGAGCCGGGGTTGGCGCCTGGGGACAGCGCTGACGCTTATTGCCGCTGGTCTATGGACACTGCAGCAGGCAGGGATCGGCATTCAGGGGCACGCCCATCACATGATGTGATGAAACGAAGCCATATGCAGGCTGCTCTAACGCAGATCAATCACCAAGAGCGCGGATAATGCTGGAAAAATCCAGCTGGCCGTAGCCGTTTTCAGCATGCTTGGAATACAGCGTAGCGGCCATGGCACCAAGCGGTGTGGAACTATCCGTAGACTCTGCCGTATCCATGGCCAGACCCAGATCCTTGACCATCAGGTCCACCATAAATCCCGGCTGATAATCATTGCTGGCGGGCGCGCTTTCCATCACTCCCGGGTACGGGTTGTACACCTCCAATGACCAATTACGCCCCGAGCTTGCCTGCATGATCTCTGACATCACGACGGGATCCAAACCGTTGTCCACGCCCATGCGCAAAGCCTCACAGGTGCCAATCATGTGGATAGCCAACAGCATATTGTTACAGGCCTTGGTTACCTGACCAGCACCATGATCGCCAGCATGGAAGATATTCTTTCCCATGGCCTCCAGCACCGGTTTGGCCCGCGCAAACACTTCGGCCTCGCCACCACACATAAAGGCCAGCGTTCCAGCCGCCGCCGCGGCAACCCCACCTGATACAGGTGCGTCCAGCATACCGATACCCGCTTCACCTGCTGCTGCAGCGACCTCTCGAGCCGTGGCTGCGTCAATGGTGCTCGAATCGATGAGTACGGTGGACGCATCCAGAGAAGCGATTAACCCCTCGCTACCCAGGTAAAGCGATGCTACGTGTCGTCCAGCAGGTAACATGCTGATCACAAAATCAGCGCCCTCGACGGCAGCCCTGGCGTTGGCAGCGGATTGCGCCCCCGCAGCCACCAATTGATCCACCGCCTCCGGGACGAGGTCGAAAACTGTCAGCGAGTGACCTGCCTTGCACAAATTCAAGGCCATCGGGCCGCCCATGTTACCCAAGCCGATAAATGCGATAGTTGTCATGTTTGTTACCTTGTTGTGTTTCGTCTGTCTGGATCAAACCAGATCATGGAGTGGGTTCTCTGCCCAGGGTTCGGCAAAGAATTTATCCAGTACCGACGCTGGAATGTCTGCCAGAGACTCATATTGCCAGGCCGGCTGTCGATCCTTGTCGATAAGCAGGGCTCTGACGCCCTCACCAAATTCGGGGTCACGCATGATGTTGGTAGCCAACCGCAATTCGGAACGGAATACTTCGACTAGGCTGTAATCCGCAGACTCTACCAATTGGCGATGTATCCAGGCGCTGGCCAATGGCGAACCTCCGGCCAGGCTGTCCCGAGCGCGGGCAAGCCAGGTGTCCTCATCACCGAGGGCGAGAATGGCTGCGATGGTTTGCGGAAGATTGGCTCTGTCACAAAGGGCATCAATCCGTTCAAGGTGCGCCTCGACATTACCCGCAAGCAGTTCATCAGCGGCGGAACCCTGAAACGATTCCAGCACCGATGCTACCGTCTCTGAGTAAGTTTCCGCCGCATCGCCCCACTGTCGCGCCTGCAGACCTTGGACGACCTCTGCGCGCTGCTCATGGCCAAGGAAAATATCTCCGATGCCTGTAAACAGCGCATCTGCCCCGTTTATCGACGCCGCAGTCAACGCCAGGAACAGGCCACTCGCTCCCGGCATACGGTTGAGAAACCAGCTGCCCCCCACATCGGGAAACAGGGCAATGGTTACCTCGGGCATGGCAATGCGGGTTCGGGCCGTAACAACTTTGTGACTGCAAGCCGCCATCACCCCCAGACCGCCACCCATGACAATACCGTGCCCCCAGCAGACAACAGGCTTGGGGTAGGTGTGCAACAGGAAGTTCATGCGGTATTCCTGCTCGAAAAAAGATTCCGCATACTCACAGGGACCCCCGGGGGTTCCCGTGGACGAAGCGTGTAAAGCTTGCACATCACCCCCCGCGCAAAATGCCTTGTCCCCCGCCGCATCGATAAAAACCGCTACCACGCCGGCATCATCCCGCCAGGATCGCAGTTGGCCCAACAAAATATCTACCATTTCCCGGGTCAGGGAATTCAACGTTTTCTCAACGCTCAAGGTCAGGTGGCCGATCCGCCGACCATCGCTGGTGGGCAGCTCTTCTGCTAAAACGGGTTTCACATCCATCAGCAGTTTTTCCACACCGGCTTGCGCTTCTCGAGAAAGGCGTTAACACCTTCCCGCTGATCCTCAGTGGAGAACAAATCTACAAATCTGTCCCTCTCCCCTGCCAACCCACTGGCAATGGCTCCGTCACGGGCAGTGTGTATCAGATGCTTACAGTGGGTAACCGAAATAGGGCTTTGTTCGCCGACCTGTACAGCAAGTTCGCACGCCCTGGTGAGGGCTGATCCGGATTCAACCACCTCTTCAACCAGGCCGATACGCTCCGCCGTCTGTGCGTCAACGCGTTCACCGCAGAGAATCATTTTTTTGGCCCAACCTTCGCCCACTAACCAGCTCAAGCGCTGCGTGCCACCAGCGCAGGGCAACAGACCCACCTTGGCCTCTGGCAACGCCATTTTTGCGTGTGTCTCAGCTATACGGATATCACAGGCCAGGGCCACTTCCAACCCGCCCCCCATGGCGAATCCATTAATGGCAGCAATGGACACACCGCGAAAATCAGCCAGCGTTTCGAAGCCCTCGCCAAAGTAGGTGGACATGGCGCGGGCTGTCTCGGGTTCGCCGTCAGCGAATAATTTGAGGTCCGCTCCGGCAGAGAAGAATTTGTCGCCGGCACCGGTAATAACCAGCGCATAGATGCTGCGATCTTCATTCAGCGCTGCCACCAGCGCCTTGAGAGCAGGCAAACTCTCTTTATCCCAGGTGTTTGCAGCGGGATTATCGATAGTGACTACCGCCACATGCCCATCGATCTCGACCTTGAGTTTGTCGCTTGTACTGTAACTCACCGAATTACCTCCATTGCCCCTTCGAGCATAAGTCTACGGGCGATAATCACCCGCATGATTTCGTTGGTCCCCTCGAGTATCTGATGGACTCTCGTATCGCGCACATGGCGCTCGAGGGGATACTCCTTGATATACCCGTAGCCGCCGTGTAATTGCAGCGCCTCATTACAAATATCAAAGCCGACATCAGTGGCGAATCGCTTTGCCATTGCACAGTAGGTCGTGGCATCGGCATCTCCCTGGTCCAGTTTATAGGCCGCCAGTCGAATCATCTGCCTGGCTGCCACCAGTTCCGTGGCCATGTCCGCCAGCTTGAACTGCGTGACCTGAAAATCCGCTATAGGTTTATTGAACTGCTTTCTTTCAGCGGTGTAGGCGAGAGTGGTTTGCAGCGCGGCCTGGGCCGTGCCCACGGAGCAGGTGGCAATATTGATACGTCCACCATCCAGTCCCTCCATGGCAATGCTGAAGCCCTGCCCCTCCTCACCGAGCCGGTAGCTCTGGGGTACACGCACGTTATCGAAGCTGATGGTGCAGGTAGGCTGGGCATTCCAGCCCATTTTTTCCTCGCGTTTGCCGTAGTGAATACCCTCTGCGTCAGCGGGGATCGCAAGGGCAGTAATTCCCTTGGGACCCGCCGCGCCCGTCCTAAGCATCACGATCAGCAGATCTGTTGCGCCGGCACCGGAGATAAACACCTTGCCACCATTGACAATGTAGTCGCCACCGTCAGCACGCGCCGTGGTTTTGAGACTGGCGGCATCGGACCCCGCACCGGGTTCGGTCAGGCAATAAGAGGCCAGTTTTTCGCCGCTGACCAGCACTGGACACCACTCTTCAATCAGGGCATCAGCGCCGTAGCGACCGACCATACTGGTGGCCATATTGTGGATTGTGAGGAAAGCTGCGGTAACGGTACAGCCGCCGGCGAGCTCTTCCACAATCAGACTCGAATCAAGCCGACCCATACCCAGGCCACCGGCCGCTTCCGGAGTGTACAAACCCATAAAGCCAAGTTGACCTGCGGCGGCGAACACCTCGGTGGGAAAGATGTGCTCCGCATCCCAGCGCGCGGCGTGGGGAGCGAGCTCGCCCAGAGCAAATTCTCGCGCCGCCTGCTGGTAGGCGTGCTGTTCTTCAGAGAGTGAAAACTCCATGGCCAGGAATCAACCTATTTTCGCTATGACATCTCCGAACAACTCTTCCTCGTCGGGAATAGTTTTGACTTCGGCCAGCGGCTTGGATATCCAGGTGATATTTACCAGATTGCGCCAATTGATGTTGTCATTGGTAGAGTTGCCCCCCCAGGACCCACAACCCAGTGAGAAGGTCTGGCGCATCCCGTTCCAGAGCGCGCCGCTGTTAGAGGTAGACTGAGGCTGATTGATCATAACCCGCGACGTCTTGGTACCGGTGCCATAACGCAGGATATTATCGTCACTGCTGGTATACAGGCCACAGGAATGACCCAGCCCCTGATAGGCCTGAATCCGATTGGTCAACTCAATAGCCTCCTCCAGGTCGGCTACCCGATAGAGGGCCATCACCACGGAAAGCTTTTCCCCGGAAAAGGGATGATCCGGGCCAACACCCTCTTCACGCACAATCACAAAACGCGCACTTTCAGGAATATCAATACCAGACAGCTCACCAATACGGTGCGCATTCTGTGCCACGATATCGCGATTGAGAATGCCATCTTGCCACATGGCTTTTGCCAGTTTGTCGTAGTCTTCAGCGGCGACCAGATAACCGCCCTGACCGATCAGCTTTTCCAACAGATCATCATAGATAGAGTCAAACGCCACAACGGCATTATCAGAAGAACAAGAGGTACCTTCGTCAAAGGTTTTGGAGGCAAGAATTTTTTCCGCGGCGTCTTCCAGATCAGCCGTATCATCCACTGTAATAACGGCGTTGCCAACACCGACGCCGAGGGCTGGTGTCCCGCTTGAGTAGGCAGCCTGAACCATAGGTTTGCCTCCAGTGGCGTGTATGACATCACACTGGCGCATTAGCTCCTGGGTGGTTTCCAGAGTCGGAAATTCTATTGGAATAACCAGATCAGCCGGTGCACCCAGTTTTTCCAGCGCATGCCGCATCTGATCGCATACCAGCTTGTTCGTATGCTTGGCCCGGGGATGCGGTGCGATAATGATCGCATTACGCCCCTTCACGGACTGTATGGCTTTGATGACAGGTGTGGCTTCAGGGTGCGTAGAGGTAGACAAAGCACCGACCACACCCATGGGTTTTGCAATTTTTATGATGTTGCGCTCTTCGTCAACCTCGATAACACCAACCGACTTGTCGTGAATGATATCGGCTAGTGTGGCTCGGGTTTTTTTGGCGATCTTGGTGTACTTCGCCTCGTAATTTCCCAACTGGGTTTCATCAATGGTCTGTTGTGCAATCTGTTCTGCCATCCCGGGTCTGCTGGCAGCCCACACCATGCCCCTGATCAGTTCGTCAACCTGTTCCTGAGAGTAGTCGGCTATCTGCGCCTGGGCAGCTCGGGCCCGATCCATCAGTGCAGCAATTTCGCGGCTCGCATCTGTATCGACTTGCATCTCTGTGTTCATCTTGTATGGCTCCTATTACGGATTCTATGCAGCTAACCCCCTATCTAATCACGAAATATAGGTGGCTTACATTGAGGATGTTGTCTTTTTAATGGATTATATTGCTTTTATGCCAACTCACAACTGAAGCCCAATCGAACTGTGAAGACCGCTCAAGTATCCAACCAAAGCTTCGAAATCACGTCAAAGTGGCCACTGCCAGCGGCAGGCCGTCGCTTTGTGACCCCAATATTTTTACTGGACTTTCTTGCCACACACCCCCTGAGCCGTGACCTATTCCCACTAGCTGTGGGTTACTATCCCACAGCAGCGGGACACAGCATGAGTCGCGTGCGCCACGACAGCTATTTGATGCTGTATTGTACTGCAGGTCAGGGCGTGGTGGAGACTGAAGACCACGAGATTAACATCGGTAGCGGCGATATCGTGTTATTGCCCAGGGATGTTCCCCACCGCTATCGGGCGTCGGAATCTCAGCCCTGGAGTATTTACTGGATTCACTATGACGGAGACCGTGCAGAGGAATACACAAACCTTGTCGGCGAAAACCGATTACAGCTGGATCTGGGACTGCAGCCACGAGTGATTGCAGACTTTGATGCGCTGTTCACATTACAACGCGCAGGGTTCTCGGAACTGCGCTTTATTCATGGCTCCAGCCAGCTGAAACAGTTGCTCACCGGCGTTGCGACAATGGCCGCTCGCTATCAGACGCCAGCGGCCCAGGAAATCGATCTGGATCAGATTCAGGAGCTGATGCACATGCGCATCGAATCGCAACTCGATCTCACCGAGCTCGCCACCAATGCGCAGCTATCAAAATATCATTTTGCCCGGCGCTTCAAGCAAATGACCGGGCATTCCCCCATCCAACACTTCATCCACTTGAAAATGGAATTTGCCTGCCGGCTTCTTGATGCCACCCAGGACAGCGTCAAACACGTGGCAGCGGCAGTTGGTTATCAAGATCCCTACTATTTTTCACGCCTGTTCAAGCAGATAATCGGCGTATCTCCCCGGGAGTATCGTCGTCTCCAACACGCGTGAACAAACCACCTGATCAGAGTCCAGCGATCCTACGCAAGACCGCGGCCAATCTCCTCGATCTGCCCGGGACCTACTCGACAGCAACCGCCCAACAACCTCGCGCCCGCCTCATACCAACGGGCAGCGGCAGCAACACAGTCCCACTGTGTCGCCGCCGTCCACTCCTTGCTTGCTGCGTCGTAAGTTCCGCCGGCATTAGGGTACACCACCACATGTTTATCCGGGACAGCCGCGCGAAGCTCCCGAATCAGATTTTCCACCAGCTCTGGGGCAACGCAGTTTATGCCAACTGCAAATACACCTCCCACCTCGGCAAACAAACTCGCTCCCTCGGCGATGGCCGTGCCATCAGATAGGTGGCGATCGTCGACGCAGCTGAAACTGACCCAACCCTCCACTGCAGGTTCTCGCGTGAATAATTCCGCCAGAGCTTCCGCCTCATACAGGCTGGGAATAGTCTCACAGGCCAGAAAGTCGGCTCCGCTGTGCGCCAGTCGGCGAAATCGCTCGCTGTGAAAATCAAGGAGTTCCGCCCGGCTCAACCCATAATTACCCGTGTATTCTGAACCGTCGGCACGGGATGCACCAAATGGCCCCAGACTGGCCGCCACCAAGGCTTCTGGTGCAATTTTGTCACGGGCGTCCAGTGCCAGATCTATGCTTAGCTGCAGTGAATCCCAGGCCTGTTGTGCACTATAACCCGCCCGCTCAAAGCCGTTCACGCTAACCTGATAGCTTGCGCTGGTCACACACCGTGAACCAGCCGACAGATATTTTTCATGCACGGCGCTTACCAGATCTGGCTGCGCAGTCAATGCGGCCGCCGACCACAAGTCTGTATCCAGATTGAAACCCAGCCGTTCCATTTCCGTAGCAAGACCGCCGTCCAACAGAAAATAGCCAGCCTCTTCGATAACCTGCTGTATGCGATTGGCAGCGGAACGAGGACGCATGTTAGGGTTTCTCCGCAGCGCTCCTGGCGGCCATCATCTGCATCTGCTGCATGATTTTGTCAATGGTAAAACTGGCCGTCGGCTGACGGGGTGGAAACTCCCGAAACGTTGCCAGCCACTGCCCCACCACATCCTGCATAGGCACAAACAACCAAAGGTTATCCGCGGAAAAACGGGCGAACAGGCTGGAATCCATCGACGTCTCAAAGGGATCCGTTCTCAGATTCATCGCCATCGGAAATGTCAGGGGCTGCCTACCTGTATTCCAGTCCGGCATGATTGCAAAATGTACTTTCCAGTCGCCCCAACGAATGGCATTCAGATTAGCATTGTCGTCAAAAAAGAACACCGTATTGCGCTTACCCGGCCCCTCTCCCGCCAGCAGTTCGGTCTGATCATAACCATCCAGATGAACTTTGAAGGATTTGTCGCCGGCGGCATAACCTTGCTTGAGCTTGGCTCCAATATCTTCTACACCCGCCGCTGTTACCAATGTTGGAAACCAGTCGAGATGGCTGAATACATCGTTGATAACCCGACCAGGTTGCACAGTTCCCGGCCAGCGGATGAGCGCCGGCACCCTAAAGCCTCCTTCCCAGGTAGTACCTTTTTCTCCGCGGAAAGGCTCTACGCCACCATCAGGATAGGTATTCGTCTGGGATCCGTTGTCGGTAGAATAAACGACAATGGTGTTGTCGGCGATGTTCAGCCCATCGAGCTTATCCAGCAATTGACCCACATGGTGGTCGTGCTCATTCAAACCGTCGGCATACAATCCGTAGCCGCTACTGCCCTCCCAACGGGGTGCCAATCGGGTCCAGACATGCATACGGGTGGCGTTGAACCAGACAAAGAACGGTTTTTTGGCCCGGTGTGAGCGGTCAATAAATTTTAGCGCCGCGTCCGTGAACTCCTGGTCCGCGGTTTCCATGCGCTTGCGGGTCAATGGTCCGGTATCCTCAATCTTACCGTCCGCGAAGGCGTGCATAACTCCGCGCGGGGCATACCGCTTATGAAAGGCCGGGTCTTTGGGATAGAAGTAAGTCTCCGGTTCCTCTTCGGCATTCAGGTGATACAAATTGCCCAGGAATTCATCAAATCCGTGATTGCTGGGCAGGAACTCGTCCTTGTCGCCTAAATGGTTTTTGCCAAACTGCCCCGTCGCATAACCGAGGGGTTTGAGAATCTCGGCCAGCGTTGGGTCCTCAGCCTGTAGACCAGCAGGTGCGCCTGGGAGACCGACCTTCAACAGACCAGTACGCAGTGGGTGCTGCCCCGTGACAAACGCAGAGCGCCCCGCGGTACAGCTTTGCTCGCCGTAATAATCCGTAAACATCGCACCTTCCATTGCGAGGCGGTCAATATTGGGCGTACTGCCTCCAAGCATGCCACGGTGATATGCGCTGATATTTGACCAGCCGATATCGTCGCCCCAGATGACGAGAATATTCGGACGCTCCACCGCGCCTGCAGATAGCGTGACTAACACACCCGCCATCAAGCAAAAATTTGCGTACAGCTTCTGCTGTATGAGATTTTTGGTCATTGGTTTACTCCAGTGGTCTTGAATTCAACCGCTCAGCGTCTTCCGGGTGGCAGATAGTTAAAGGTTTTCATCATTGGGCGTGCCTGTCGCCTCGGACGACATAAACTCAATCGCCTCATTCAGGGTCAGGCCGAAATGATCCGCCACCGTAACAACCACGACCAGTAGATTACGCACCACGCACATGGCCCCGCTGGTAACTGTTATATTGTGCAATGGCCGGCCTTCGTATGCGCCCAGCATATTATGTGTCTTGACCATTACCGTGCTGGCTTTGCTCGCGGCAATATGGCGGTGCACCGCCGGGCGCAGCTAGCAAATCTGGTGGGTGTCCATCTTGGACATGTTATCCCCGGCCAGTGGCAGATACCAGCTGGGATTTGACTCGTTGCCGAAGAAATTATCAAGGCGATTGATACTCGCGGCCTGGTCATCTCCGGACAGATAATTTTGCATTAAGGCTCGCAGCCAGGTATTTCCCGACTTTGGGTATGAAGCCATACAGAAAACATTGCCCCTGCAGAATCTTCCCGGCCTGACCTGTGTCGAAGAGAGAAAGCTGGGCAAATGTACCACCAGCTCTTTGCTGATCCGCAGTTGTGTCGGCAAACAAATCCAGGTCTGGTCAACATTGCTCGCCTCCGCGACACTTATTCGTTAGGCTCGGATGCGATACAGACATTTTTGGTCTGATTATAACTAATCAGAACAGGGAGATTTCCGATCCATGCTCAGGCGCACAAAAATAGTCGCAACAATTGGTCCCGCCAGCGATAGCGAGGCGGTTCTGGCGAACCTGATCGCCGCCGGGGTCAACGTTTTCCGGCTCAACTTCTCCCACGGCTCAGCCTCTCATCACGCCGAGGTGGCGCGACGCATTCGACGCATGGCAAGCGCTCAGGATCAGCAAATCGGTATATTGGTTGATCTGCAGGGCCCAAAAATACGCATCGCCGGATTTCGTGAGCAAAGCGTGATGCTCAATGAGGGTGATATTTTTGTTCTGGACCTGGAGCTGGACCGTGAAAGCGGCACCTGTGCTCGCGTCGGCCTAGACTATCCGGAACTAACCAACCACCTGGAGCCTGGGGACATTTTGCTGCTCGACGACGGTCGCGTGCAACTTGCTGTGACAGAAGTCGCCAGTACCAAGGTGACCTGTCAGGTAAAACTGGGCGGCCACTTGTCCTCACGAAAGGGCATCAACAAGCTGGGAGGCGGGATCGCGGCGACCGCACTCACAACAAAGGATCGCCAGGATATTGCCTCCCTCGGCGCCGTCAACCCGGATTATGTGGCGGTGTCGTTTGTGTCCAGTGCCGACGATATTGCACTGGCGCGCCAGCTGTTGGCAGAAAGTGGTGTCAAAGCAGCCCTGATTGCCAAGATTGAACGCGCTGAGGTGGTTGCCGACGATGCACTTACCGATACCATAATCGAGGCATCCGACGGCATTATGGTGGCCCGCGGTGACCTTGGCGTCGAGGTAGGCGATGCTGAACTTATCGGTATCCAGAAGTATTTGATTCGGCGGGCTCGTCAATTAGACCGGTTGGTTATCACAGCAACGCAGATGATGGAATCTATGATAGAAAACCCACTGCCCACACGCGCGGAGGTATTTGATGTCGCCAATGCGGTACTGGACGGTACCGACGCCGTGATGTTGTCTGCGGAAACAGCCACCGGCCAATACCCGGTAGACGTGGTCAAATCAATGGCTTCTACCAGCCTGGGCGCCGAAAAACACCCCACCGCACGCACGTCCCGCTATCGTATTGATCGCAAATTCACCGCAGCCGACGAATCCATTGCTATGGCAGCAATCTACGCCGCAAATCACTACCCCAAGGTACGGGGAATTCTGTGTATGACGGAGTCCGGTCGCACGCCGTTACTGATGTCACGCCTGTCTTCCGGGCTTCCTATTTTTGCCCTCAGCGCCAACCCGGCCACCCTGGGTCGCCTGTGCCTGTGCCGCGGCGTCAATCCATTACACTTTGAGCGAGGGCAGCAGCGAGGCCCTGAACTTGAGCAAGCGGCCCTGGATTTCCTCGTCTCTCAAGGCCTGGTCAATGCCGGTGACGCGGTACTGTTAACCCGTGGGGATATTATGGGGGAAACCGGTAATACCAATACAATGAAGATATTAACAGCACCAGCGCCGTAACTCAGCCGGCACTAAATCAGCGCCAGCCCCGGGGATTACGCTTCATTTCTGCGTCTCTTTCATTGAGTAGCGCTGCCAGACGCTGCATCACCTCCGGATACTTTGTAGAAACGTCGTAGTTCTCGCCCGGGTCCAAACTCAAGTCAAACAACCAGGGACCCTTAGCGGTACGCATAGAAAGGCGATCTCCGAAATCCGCTGCTCGCACACCGCGTTCGCGCAGATACTTGAAGCGCGCGACCCTAACGCCCTCCAGATTATCACCGTTGTAGTAGTAAAGAGGCGCTGGGGCCAAATCACCTTCACCGGTGAAGAGCACAGTGACATCCCGACCGTCCAATTCGCGATCAGCGGGCAGCTCAATACCCAGCATGGCCAATAGCGTTGGCAGGATATCGACTCCGGAAAATGGCGTACCCTGTTGCCCGCCCGCCGGTATTTTTTCAGGCCAATGGGCAATAAACGGTACACGCATACCTCCCTCCCAGGTCTGGTTTTTTCGACCCCGGCGATCACCGGGGTCACCCTGGTACCATGGCCCATTGTCACTGGTAATCATAATCAGGGTGTTGTCCAAGACTCCCTTTCGATCCAGTGCCGCTACAACCTCACCAACGCTGCGATCAAGATCCTCAACCACATCACCGTACAATCCCGCTCGAGATTGCCCGCGCTGTTCGGTTGAGCTGTAAAGGGGGACATGAGGGAAATTATGCGCATAGTAGAGAAAGAAGGGTGAATCCTCCTGGCTTTCTATAAATCCCACCGCCTCACGGGTATAGCGTTCATTCAGCCTCTCTTGATCGGCTGGCGCTTCAACCTCAATGCGTTCGTTTCGGTAAAGTGCAAAGGGCTTCATACTATTGCTGTAGAGAGCACCAAAAAACTGATCTATACCGAGATCGTTAGGTAAGGATGGGGAACGATCCCCCAGGTGCCACTTCCCGACCATGCCGGTATTGAATCCTGACAACTGAAGAATTTCAGGGAGAAGGATTTCTTCTGCTGGGATTCGAACGTTGTTACCTGTCACCATCTGCAACATGGAAATGGGGTGTTGTTCGGGAAAAAGAACGTGTGGCACGCCCGCCCTCGGTGGATATCGGCCGGTCAGCAAACCGGCCCTTGAGGGTGAGCATGCGGGAGACGGAGAATAGTACTGCGTGAAGCGGGTACCACCTGCGGCCAGTCGATCGATATTGGGGGATTCAATTGCCGCCGCGCCAAAGGAGCCGAAATCACCGTATCCGAGGTCGTCAAAAACAATCAGTATAATATTGGGCCACTCTCTGCGTGCGGAGTTGCCAATAATTGAGCGCAGATAATCTTCTTTCAACTGCAGTACGACTTCATCATCGCTCTGCTGATAGCGGTAGATTATTGTTCCAGCATATCCCAACAGCGTCAGCGCCGTCAGGAGCACAAGAATCAAGATCCATTTAAAAACGGGCATTGCCATCCCCTGAGGCCCCGAAGCTCCCACATTATAAGGAGCTGTCGGGGCGATAACAGTAGCGAAGCTGTTTTATACTGGCGAATTCGCACAATGGAGTACTCCAATGAGGCGCTGGCAGCACAATGGCAGTCTCGTTTTTATCTTCGTCTACTTAATGTCTGCCATCGCGCAGTACAACGATCCGGACGCCCATTTATGGATGTTCTTCTATTTAGCTGCTGCCGGACTCACCACGACGTCGATCGCCCTAGGACCACAGAGATTGGCCTGTGGTGCGCTTGGTACACTGTCTTTGATGTGGTTTTTCTGGCTATTACCAGAGTTTGTGGGAAGCGTTGGCCTGGCTGAGGTCTTCGAATCTCTGACCATGCAATCCAAAGCAGTTGAGGAGGCAAGAGAAGCCGGCGGTGCACTGCTGGTTTTTGCATGGATGGCCGTTTTGTCGCTTGTTCAACCGCCACGCGACTACGAATGACGCGCCTCTGCATACTCCATCGACGCTACTGCAATAGCGGGTGATCCTCCGGGAGTTGACGTGCGATCCAAAGCGCCAGTTTATGCTTCATGTTGGGCTCAGTCTCCTGTCCCTTCGCCAGCGGTTGCACTAGCTTGTCATGCACCAGCAGGCGATAAAGATATTCGATCTTTGCATGCTGAGAATCGGTTGCTTCAAACTTTCCAACCTTGCGTTTCTGGGCGTAGACAGCGCCAACCTTTAACGCTTGTTTGACCAGGTCAGCCTCGTTTTTTAGCTTCTTTCCACTCATTTACTATTAAACCTTCTGTTGTAACTGAATCCACCAGGTGTAGCCTATGTCAGAAACAAGAAGGGCGCCAGAAGGCGCCCTTATATTCACTCTTTCCTACTACAGACCTTCCGCCAGCTTTTTCTGCCGCTCCAGTTCGGAATTCATGTACTTGATCCACTGATCAGCAAATTTCTTTGAACGCTTATCCTTGCGCGCCTCATTAAAGGCGCTGCGGGCTGTCTTGTATTTTTTCACGTTAAACGCCGCCATACCAAGCAATAGATTGGTATTATCCGGCCGCTTGACGCCGCCCAATTTCAGCGCTTTTTGGCAGGAATCAATAGCCTTGTCGTAGAGGTCACTGTCGATGTAAATGCTGCACAATCGTGCATACAGCTCACCTTTATCAGATTTGGCGGCGGCACGCTCCATGATCGGTAGAGATCGGTCGACTTCTTGGGCCTGACGCCAGGCACTACCCAGAATCTCAAGATTCTTCGAAGTCTGCTCGACCAGATCCTTTTTAATCGCCTGATCCAGCACCACGGCTGCCTTGAAAGGTACGTCCTGACCCATGTAAATATAAGTCATGTTGATCAGCTCACTGGACTTATCCAACATACCCTGATCGTATGCTGCTTCCATCGCGGCCAGTTGATTACCTTCCTGCTTGAGCTCACCGTACATATGCGACAGCAATACCCAGTACTGCTTCTTCGGATAATAGACTAGCAGCTCATTAAGAATCTCTACAACCGTTGCGACGTTCCCTTTCTCATAGTGCAGGTAGCGCAGCAGGCTGTACCACTGTTCTTTGGGTACCTTGTCCTTTTCTTTATACATGCGCACGGCAGTTTCTATATTGTTCAAAGCTTCCGTGTACTGCTTGGTCTGGAAGTAACCTTGCCCCAACAGCACGTAGGCCTGTGCACTTGGGTTATCTGCGACCTTGAACCACTCTTTCAACTGCCTGATACCCTCTGGCCAATCTTCCATAACAAAGTAAAGCTGGGCGATGGTGTAGCGCACATTGGTTTCCATAGCCAGTGGGATGTCCACCTGCTTGACCACATTAGCATAGGCCTCCAGCGCTCGGGGATAGTCTTCATTTGAGTAATGAATAAAGGCATAAAGATTGTACAGATTTGCCAGTTCATAACTGTTTAGCGACTTCTTGCCCTCTGTATCGCGCATTTCATCCAGGACCAGCAGTGCTTCTGTATAATTTTTCTCTTCAGCAAAGCCTTGCGCCTTGGCCAGCTTTTCATAAACCTTGTTTCGCAGGGCTGGCGTGCGCCGGGTTTCCTGCTCTTCCTTCTTGTCTCCGGTACCACCGGTCTGAGCACTGGCCTCGCCCAGGGGAGAGCCATAACCCAGATCACTCTGTAGTTGGCCCACTGCGATTTGCAGTGCAATCACACCCAGAGCAAAAGTCATCACACGCAAACTTTCGCGTACCATATCGATTTTCCCAATCACTGCTTTGTTCATATCAGCTATTTCAACCCGCGTGCTTATTTCTCAAGCTCATAGGTAAATTTATTTTGTACGCCCGCCACTTCAATGGCCTCGCCATCAACCACCCGGGGCTTGTATTTGAACTTCATCGCGGCTTTGAGGGAGGCAGAACCGAACACCGAATCGCACTGGCCTTCAACTATAAACGGATTCCGGATAGAGCCCGTCTTGGTCACCGTGTACTCAACAATGCAGAAACCTTCAATACCCCGACTCTGGGCACGGCGCGGGTAGATAGGTGCAACCTTGACGATGGGCAAATACTCGCCATCAGACGCACCACCCATTCCAGTACCGCTAATGGCAACTTCAACCTGCGTGGCGGGTGCTATATTAACCGCCTCGATATTCATATCCATATCGAGATCCGGCGTGTCCATGTCCGGTGGTGGCTCTTCAGGATCATCTGGCTTGTCCGGCTTCTGTTCATTGACGTTGGTCTCGATCTCGGTTTCGGGCATATGAATGTCCGCCACCTTGAAAGCATTACTGTCGTCGATATCAGGCTCCGCCGAGGCAATCAGGTATTGCATGATAAAAAACAGACCGCCAGCCACTGGCAGCGCCAGCATGGCACCGATAAACATTCTGGCAAAGTTGTTATTCATAACCGTTTACTTATCTTCGGTGGCCAGCGACACATCAAGTACACCCGCTTCTCTGGATGCATCAAGCACCGCTACCACGGTTTCTGTATTCGACTCATTGTCGGCCTGAATTACCACAGCACCCTTGGGGTTCTCTGCATGCAGCCGTTCAATATTGGCGCGTACTGCTCTGACATCAATGCGCCGTTTGTCCAGCCATATCTCATTATTGCCAGTTACGGCAATCAAGATATTAACGTTCTCCTTGGGGTTAGACGTCGAAGCCTCTGGTCGGTTCACTTCTACGCCCGCTTCCTTTATAAATGAGGCCGTAACAATGAAGAAAATCAGCATGATGAACACCACGTCCAACATCGGCGTCAAATCGATCTGGGCTTCTTCTTCAGGCGCTTTATTCGCTTTCCGCATAATACTGTCTCTATATTAATGATCGGCAGTGAGCCGGTCTTGAACCAGGGTGTGTTCGCGTCGTGCTATCCTGGTCACATATTCACTGGCAAAAACACCTGATATTGCAACAACCATGCCCGCCATGGTGGGAATGGTGGCTCTCGATACGCCTCCCGCCATTGACTTGGCATCGCCGCCGCCGGTGACTGCCATAATATTAAATACCTCGATCATTCCCGTCACTGTACCCAACAGTCCACAGAGCGGACAGAGGGCCACGAGCGTCTTAATCAAGGGCAGGAAGGCGTAGATGCGGTCATGCATTTCAGCAATCGTCGCCCGTCGAATCTGGTGCGCATTCCAGGACTTGCGCTCTGGACGGTTCTCCCAGGCGGCGATCGATGTACCGACATCCCGCTTTAAACCGGTGTTGAAATACCAGATCCGTTCGAACACCAACATCCACATCGCAAACGTGATAGCTGCAATGAGCCAGAGCACGTCGCCACCGGCGACCATAAATCGAGCGATGGCTTCGTAGGTGGTATCAAGCCAATACATTTAGCGTTGCCCCAGATTCGCTTCGGTATGCTCAGCGATGATGCCTGTGGTGCGCTCTTCCAGAAGGTGGATGATGCGCTTCGCACGACCGTTTACGATGGTATGTAACAGCACTGTCGGAATGGCTACCAGCAAGCCGAGCACCGTGGTGATCAATGCACCGGAAATACCACCGGCCATTGCTTTCGGATCACCCGCACCGAAAATAGTAATCGCCTGGAAAGTAATAATCATACCGGTCACCGTACCTAGCAGACCCATCAGAGGCGCAACCGCCGAAATGATCTTCAGCAGGGTCAGTGAATTCTCTATCGCAGGTGTCTCCTTGAGTATGGCTTCACTGAGCTTCAGTTCAAGAGTTTCAGTATCCATGGTGGGGTTGGCTTCGTGTACAGCGAGCACTCGACCCAGTGGGTTATCCATACTGGCTTTCTCGGATTTGAGCTGCTTATTGACCTTGGAGCCAACGATCGACAGAACAACCAAACGCCAGATAGCAATCAGAAATGCAATTGCACCAACGGCGGTAATGGCGTATCCGATGTAACCACCCTGATGCCAGCGCTCTTCAAGATTGGGGCTGTTGATCAATGCGGAGAGGAAAGAACCGCCGGTAGGACCGGTGGGATCTACACCGAAATGGTTCATGCCACCAGTGCTGGCAACCATTTCCCGCGCCCATCCTGTATAGGGACCACTTGGCTGACGGGCCAATTGGGCCACTGTGCCGTTTTCCGGGACGTACTGCAGGTACATACCTTCTTCCGACACGACGTTGAAAGCACCTACTCGAACGACGTTCTGTTCAACTTTGTCACCGTTGGGCTTGTTGACAGTTGTTTGGAACTTAACAATACGACCGGATTCCGTCATCTCACGCTGAAGCTCAAACCACACCCGCTCGATTTCTTCGATACTGGGCAACTGATCACTGCCGCTCATCTTGTCAATAAGGTCCTGCAGGAACACTTCACGTCCTGGGAATTGAGTGCTGGTCAGCGACCCTTCGAAGTTGGTCGCGGCATCACCGGCGGCCGAGGTCAGGTGACCGAACAACTCGGACAATGTACCCAGACGCTCCTTCAGCTGTTTCTGCTTATCTGAGATCAGCAGTTCATTGTTCTCGAACTCCTTCTCCAATCTGACACTGAGCTGCTCCTGGCGACGACGTTCTGCCTTGGCACTATCGAGCTCGCGCTGCTGGCTGGCCTTGTCGTTGGCGAAGCGTCGTTCGCGCTCCGCGTTTTCCCGTGCCTCCGTGGTCTGCCCCTTCTTGACAAACTGCAGCAGCTGGTCGAGAGATTGAGCCTCTTGTGCAATCGCTGTACCCGTCGTCAGGGTCAGCAATCCCCCGAGAGTAAAGATCGCGGCTTTAATCATCTTCTTATTCATCACTGTGCAGCCTCCGGCGAGAGAATAGGTAGGTTCAGCACGTCGATAGATGCTTCTTTGCGGGCAATCCGCAGTGCTTTAAGGATGGCGTTGCGGTATTCCCCAGATTCCAGCTCTACCCAACTACGGGTGCGCTGGTCCCAGGCACCGGATCGCTCCGTGTCCGTGGTCTGGTAGACCAGAGCGATGCGACCAGCTCGGAAGAAGTTAACATCCCGCTCGCCGCCATCAATGTCGACGGTACCTTTGTAGGCGTCGATTTTACGCCCATACTCGTTTTCAATTTTGTAGGCTTCCAGTACCTGACGGAACTTCTCAGCCACCGAAACGTCCGAGCGATCTAGGTTGCCACGCAAGAATGCGACGCGCTTGTCCCGCTCTTCTTTGTGGAATGGTACATCGAGGGCCACGAACTTCTCCAGGCCGTCGATCATACGGATGATCAGTGGGGTCATCTGCCGCTGGATCACAGTGACCTGCTGGATCGAATTCTCAATGTTACCAATTCGGGAATTCTGGTTGTCGATCTGCTTCTGCAGTCGGCCATTGTAGACCTTGAGGCCTTCAATCTCCTTCAGCACCGTTTTGTAGTCACCCAGCAAATTGCGGGTTTCATCGGCGAGCTTATCGATTTTCAGCTGGGATTTGACCGCAGCTTTATGTCTGTTTTTGCCAACATCAAGAATTGAATCCAGTGTGTCAGCCTGTGTGGTGGTCATGGCGAAAACGCCAAGCAAAGCCACCGCGGCCCCAAGGGCCGTTTTTAGTCGATGCGTAGTCATGGGAAGTACAGTTCCTATATCCAGCGGAATGTTTCGAAAGCAGTCTTTGTCAATCTCTCTATTAATTACTAGTGGGAATATCAGAGACGGCAAACACCGAGTGGAGAATTTAATAACAATCAGTCTGAATTGGCAACGCTACCTGACGGCGAGGGGGCAAGCACCCCGGTCTCAGGGTTATTGTGGGTATTTAGGTTACAAATAGCACGTTTGTGGTAACACTATTAGAGGATGCTCGCCCACTTACTGCTTACGCCGCCACTCACAAAAACTGAAATCATGGCTGTTCTCTGCCCCCGCCAAATGCGGTTCACAGCTCACACGCTCCCAATGTCCGGTATCGAAAGTCGGGAAGAAGGCATCGCCTTCAGGACGGGCGTGAATTTCAGTCAACAACATACGAGCCGCCACTGGCTCGGCAATCCGGTATATTTCCTCCCCGCCGATCACCATGAGCTCCTCCGGCGCCGGCGATGTTGCACCCACTGCCAATTCGATGGCCGCAGTCATCGTTGTCGCGGACAGCACCCCGTCGCGCGCCCAGCCTGGATCACGAGTCAGCACAATATTGGTTCGTCCAGGCAGGGGTCGGCCGATCGAGTCCCAGGTGCGGCGCCCCATTAGAATCGGTTTCCCGAGGGTGGCTGATTTAAAATATCTTAAATCCGCGGGCACCCTCCAGGGCAGTGCATTGCGATACCCGATGACACCGTTCTCCGCAACCGCGGCGATCAAAGTCAGCTTCATCAAACGGCTATTGGCGCTGCGATATGATCGGCTGCCCGGTAATCCTGCAACTCGAAATCCGCATACGAAAACCCGAAAATATCGTCTATGGCCGGATTGAGCGCCATTGTCGGCAGCGGGCCTGGCTTCCGCTGGAGTTGCAACTGCGCCTGCTCCAGGTGATTCAGGTAAAGGTGCGCATCACCCAACGTATGGACAAAATCTCCGGGCCGGAGTCCGCACACCTGCGCCACCATCATCGTCAGCAGCGCGTAGGAGGCAATGTTAAAGGGCACACCAAGAAACACGTCGGCACTGCGTTGATACAGCTGACACGACAGTCGACCCTCCCCGACATAGAACTGGAACAAACTGTGACACGGCGGCAAGGCCATATTGTCAACTTCGGCTACATTCCAGGCACTGACAATATGGCGACGACTGTGTGGGTTATTCCGCAAGTCCCCGATCAGCTTGCTGATCTGGTCTATGGCTTCGCCATCAGGGCCCGGCCAACTCCGCCACTGATGCCCATAGACCGGACCGAGCTCGCCAGTCTCATCGGCCCACTCATCCCAGATGCGCACGCCATTTTCCTGCAGGTAGCGAACATTGGTGTCGCCACTTAAAAACCACAGCAACTCATGAATAATGGATTTAAGATGCAGCTTTTTTGTGGTGAGCAACGGAAAGCCCTGCGCCAGATCGAAGCGCATCTGGTAACCAAACACCCCGCGCGTTCCTGTACCCGTCCTGTCAGACCGGGTATGTCCAGCCTCGAGTATATGTGTCATTAAATCCAGATACTGACGCATTGGAAACTCCTACCCCCTGCCAACCGCTGCGCGGCGGTCCGCTCGCTGATATGCATAAAAAACAATGAAAGTGCCGATCAAAATCATGGGTATGCTCAGCACCTGCCCCCGGGTAAAAAGGCCAAGCGTGAGCTCCTGTAGATGCGAATCTGGCTGTCGCACGTATTCCACCATAAAGCGCAGCGTTCCGTAGCCCAGCAGGAAAAATCCACTGATGGCCATGCGCGGACGCGGTCGTCGGGAATACCAGTACAGCAACCCGAACAAAACAAGCCCCTCCAACGCAAACTGGTAGAGCTGAGAAGGATGCCTGGGTAATTGCAGTGGATCGAGCGGGAACACCATGGCCCAGGGCAAATCCGTAGGCCGGCCCCAGAGTTCCTGGCCGATGAAATTACCCAAGCGTCCAAAACCCAGACCAATAGGGACCAGCGGAGCGACGAAATCCATTAGTCTCCACCATCCAATATGGTGTTTGCGGGCGAATATCCACATTCCAATGAAAACACCCACCATACCACCGTGGAATGACATTCCACCTTCCCACACCCGCAGTAGCCATAGTGGGTTCGCCACCAGGCTTTCCCAACCGTAAAAAATGGAGTACCCGATACGGCCGCCCAGGACGACACCCAGCGCCCCGAAAAACAACAGATCGTCTACCTGTTCTGTTTCTACGGGTGTGTCATCACGCCTGGAACGCCGCACCGCCAGCCACCAGAAAACCGCAAAAGCTGCCAGGTAGGTGAGGCCATACCAGTGGATGCGCACAGGGCCGAGTGCAATCGCAACGGGGTCAAAATCAGGATGAACGAGCATGGTTGCTTCTTAGTGGGCCAAAACGGACCGCGGAAAACCCGTATTATCAGCTACCGCCGGTCAGTGAGCAAATAGCATTGACCGGCAAGAGTGGGCTATCCTCCGCGATGCCAACAGCGAGTTGTTTTTTATGTGTTTGATTGTACTTGCCTATGCCGTCCACGACAGCTACCCCCTGCTGCTGTCAGCCAATCGCGACGAATACTATGAACGCCCGACGCGACCCGCTCACTTTTGGCAGGACCATCCCACGCTGCTCGCCGGCAGAGACTGTCAGGCAGGTGGCACCTGGCTGGGGGCTACCCGCGGTGGCCGGGTGGCTGCGATAACCAACTTCAGAGATATGGAGAACGGGGCGAGTCCCATGCAGCACAGCCGCGGCGAACTACCTGTGAATTTTCTACTGGGTGACAAAACTCCTCAAGAGTTTTTGTGCCAACTCCAGTCTGTGGCGCATCAATACGCCGGCTTTAACTTGCTGGTCGGCACTGGCAAACAGCTCTGGTACTACTCCAATCGCGGCCCTGAACCCAAGCAGCTGGATCCTGGCTACTACGGGCTGAGCAATCATCTACTGGATACACCCTGGCCCAAACTCACCAAAGGTAAGGATAATCTGCGGGAAGTGGTCCGCAACAATCCTTCGACCGATGCTCTGCTGGCCACCATCGCCCAGAGGGAGCCCCTGATTGATGAAGCTGAGGCGACGGAGATTGAATCGCTGTTATCCGCACAATTTATCGCGTCTGATCTGTACGGAACTCGGGCGACCACCGCGGTACTTATAAACAGCGGAGGCATATTAACTTTTACCGAGCAGAACTATGAACCAAAAGGCCTTGCCGCAGGCAGGGAATCATTTTCATTTCGCATTGCGGACGGTGAATCCCGCTAACCAAGCGCTTGGACGGGATCAGGCATCCAGTTTGCGATGCACGTAGTGCCCCATACCAACGGCGGTCAGCCGTTTCTCCAGCAACTCGTGTACCGCCGCTGAATTGGGCAAAGTCATCGCCTTTTTCAGTACCTTCCTGGCATCCGCGAGGGTAAAGTGCTGCACAGCAAGTTTCACCCGGGAGAGGCTGTTGGCATTCATAGACAGCATATCGTAACCCATAGCCAGCAGCAGAATCGCCGCACCGGGGTCACCCGCCAATTCCCCGCAGATACCAACCGGCTTACCCTCTTTGATGGCCGCCCTGGCGACATTATTGAGCGCCTGCAGCACAGCGGGATGGAAAGCATGGTAGAGGTCCGCCACCCGGGGGTTGTTGCGATCAACCGCCAACAGGTACTGGGTAAGATCGTTGCTGCCAACCGATAGGAAATCCACCCGGCGGGCCAACTCCCGAGCCTGATACACGGCGGCTGGCACCTCGACCATAACCCCAATAGGTGGCCGCTCTATATTGAGCCCCTCTTCCAGCAGTTCGCGATAAGCCCGGTCGATAAACTGAATGGCCTCATCCAGCTCTTCAATATTGCTGATCATAGGTAGCATAATGCGCAGATTGTTCAACCCCTCACTGGCCTTTAACATGGCCCGTACCTGGGCCAACAGAATCTCCGGATGATCCAGTGTTACCCGGATGCCGCGCCAACCCAGAAAGGGGTTTTCTTCCTCGATTGGGAAGTAGGGCAGTGACTTGTCGCCCCCGATGTCTAAGGTGCGCATGGTGACAGGCAGTGGTGCAAATGCGGCCAATTGTTCCCTATAGATGGCGCGCTGTTCTTCCTCACTGGGGAAGCGTTCTTGCAGTAAAAATGTTACTTCCGTGCGATACAGGCCAACACCTTCAGCGCCCTGGTCCAATGACCGGGCAACATCTGTCATCAAACCAGTATTCACCCACAGCGGAAAACGCAGTCCATCCTTGGTCGTGCACAGCGTGTCCCGCAGCGACTCGAGGTCACGGGAAATGGCGCGATCCTGCGCCAGAGCGTCGGCAAATCGGCTGCGCAGACTATCCGAGGGGTTAACGTGCACGCTGCCGTAGTAGCCGTCTATTATAATCTCTCTACCCTCGATTCGAGTATATGGCAAGTCCACGGCCCCCATAACCGTTGGTATTCCCATGGCGCGGGCGAGAATGGCCACATGGGAATTGCCTGAACCCTTCACCGAGATAAGTCCAACCAGGCGATCTCCGGGCACATCCGCCAACATAGACGCCGTTAACTCCTCACCGACCAGTATCGTCGCGTCGGGATATTCCTGCTCATCCTTGTCCTCTTCCTGCAGGTAGGCGAGCACCCGGGTACCCAGGTCCTTAATATCGACAGCCCGCTCGCGAAGGTAGCTCTCCTCCATGCGCTCAAATGCTTTGATATGACCGATCATCACCTGGCTCAGTGCGCCCTGGGCCCACTCGCCCGCCTTGATCTTGCTGGCCACCTCGCCACCAATCGCAGAATCCTCGAGGATGCCAAGGTAGACATCAAACAGGGCTCTCTCCTCCGCGGGCAAGCGCTCGGACAGGGTTGCCTGTGCGCGCTCAATATCCTTGCGCACTTTCTTCAAACATTTTTTGAAGCGGCGCAGTTCAGCCCGACGGTCTTTCACCTTCCGCTGGGGGACGGCATAGAGATCCGCGGCCAGTGAGGCAATAACCGCCTGGCCAATGGCGATGCCCGGAGCTCCCGCGATGCCAGAAAACTTGGCTTCCTGCAGGCCGCTTTCATCGGCGCTAACAAATGCGCCTGTTGCCTGGGCATGCGCGATAACGCCAGCGAGTTGTGCCGACAGAGTAACGAGGAATGCCTCCTCGCTTTCATCGAAGCGCCGCCTCGCTTTCTGCTGCACGACCAAAACACCCAGCACGTCTCGCTGGTGGATAATCGGTACGGCGAGAAAGGCGTTGTAAAGCTCTTCACCCACGTCAGGAACATAGTGAAAACTGGGGTGAGACCCCGCATTTTCAAGGTTGACGGGTTCCTCGCGCTTCGCGACCTGCCCCACAAGCCCCTCGTGGGTTGCGAGACTGACCGTGCCGACAAGCGCTTGATTCAAGCCTTCTGTGGCTGCGAATACGTAGCGATCGGAATCCGGGTCCCGCATATAGACTGTGCAAACGTCAGTGCCCATGGCGGCACTCACGCGCACCACAATGGTGTTCAACGCGGTACTGAGATCTTCAACTGCGTTGACTTCCTGAACTATAGTTCTAAGTACTTCGAGCATAGAGAATCAGCCCTGCTGCGACGTTCGCTGTGGGGGCATCTCACCCCCTGCATCGATCAAGTGGCCAAAACGTGGCGCAAGTTCTTTCATCGCTCTTCGGTATACGTCTTTTTTGAACGACACGATCTGGGTAAGGGGGTACCAGTAGCTAACCCACTTCCAATCGTCAAATTCGGGCTTTGCGTTACCATCGAAGCGCACTGCACTGTCATCCGACAACATTTGCAGCAAAAACCATTTCTGCTTCTGACCAACACACAGTGGCCTGGAGTCACGCCGGATATAGCGCCGGGGAAGTCGATAGCGCAACCAGCCGCGGGTTACGCCCAGTACATTAACATCTTCTGGAGTCAGACCCACCTCTTCATGCAATTCCCGATACAGAGCTTCCTCCGGCGATTCGCCGCTGTTAATCCCGCCCTGAGGAAACTGCCAGGCATTCTGACCCACGCGACGCGCCCACAGCACCTGACCCCGGTTATTGGCCAGAACGATGCCGACATTGGGTCTGAATCCGTCCGAATCTATCACTACTGATTCCATGGCCATTTCTGACACGAAGCGGACTATTGTTCCACAAACAGGCGGAACACAACAAACCGACCGTCGAGACACGATTATCCGAAGCAGTTATGCTGGCACTCCATACAAGAGGAAGACGATACCATGACGCTGGCCATCTTCGATCTGGACAACACGTTGCTCGGTGGCGACAGCGACCACGCATGGGGCGAATTCCTTTGCGACCGCAGTATTGTTGACGCCGATTCCTATCGCGCGCGCAACAACTGGTTTTACGGCGAGTACGAAAAAGGTGAGCTAGACATGAGTGCATGGCTGGAGTTTGCCCTGCAACCGCTGGTAGACATAAGCCAGAACCAGCTAGCCGCATGGCACGCAGACTTTATGACGAATTACATCGAGCCAATGATGTTACCCCGCGCGGCAGAGTTACTGGACGAACATCGCAGCAAGGGTGATTTTCTGCTGATCATCACGGCAACCAACCGCTTCGTCACCGCGCCTATCGCTGCCCACCTGGGGGTGGATGAAATCATCGCCAGTGACGCCGAGATTCAGGATGGCAAATATACCGGCCGGGGTAGCGGCATTCCCTGTTATCAGGAGGGTAAAGTGCTGCGGCTGCAGCAATGGTTGTCAGAAACCGGCCACGCCCTCGAGGGCAGTCATTTTTACAGTGATTCCCACAACGACTTACCCCTGCTGAAACTGGTAGACCAGCCCGTCGCGGTGGATCCGGATCAAAAACTGGAAAACTATGCGACAGCGCGGGGGTGGCCGATTATTTCACTGCGTGACTAATCAGTCAGCAATAAAGGTCAGAGATTTAAGATAGGCGGTTTCCGGAATGGCAGGATGCACGGGATGGTCTGCCCCCTGGGTACCCCGACCCACCAGCCGCAGCGCACGACCAGCCCGCAAGGCAGCTTCATTGACTGCCACACACAACTCCTCGGTGGACAAATGCATCGAGCAGGACGCTGATATCAGTATACCGCCGGGAGCCAACAGCGCGAGCGCGAGACCGTTAATCCGGCGATAGGCCTTGCTGCCCTGAACGTGATCACGGCGCCGCTGAATCAAGGCGGGCGGATCGACAATAATAAGGTCGAATAGGCGATTCTGTTGAGCCAGCTCTGCCATAACTTGTTCCGCTGGACCATGGGCGCAAGACACGCGCTCTTCAAGATCATTGTGGCGTGCATTTTCAAGTACACCGGCGAGCGCTTCCTCAGAGCTGTCAACGCACAATACCCCGGCAGCCCCGGCAGCTCCAGCTTGAATACCCCAGCCACCCACATAGCTGAATACATCCAACACCTGCCGGTCACCGGCGTGGTGGCACATTGCTGCCCGGTTGTCCCGGTGGTCATAAAACCAGCCGGTTTTCTGGCCACCTCCCAACGGTGCCAGAAAGGGCACGCCGTTTTCTATCAATTCCACTCGTTCTGGGACAGACCCGAGCACCGTTTCCGGGCCAGACGCCG
Organism: uncultured Halieaceae bacterium; assembly: GCA_938074045.1. Taxonomy (GTDB): domain Bacteria; phylum Pseudomonadota; class Gammaproteobacteria; order Pseudomonadales; family Halieaceae; genus CALJGI01. The sequence continues at coordinate 400,387 of CALJGI010000004.1, read as the reverse complement.
TACCCTGCGCCTGTCTTTGCCGACTATCGGCACGCCAGAGGACGCCCAGGGGGTTGAACAGGTTATCCAGCGCTGTCAATATTTCACCCCGATATCGCTCAATGCCACTGGTATTCGCCTGCACGACAAGGTAATCACCAAAACGATCCACCACCAGGCCTGACAACCCGTCGCTGTCACCATAGACCAGCCGATAGAAGGGTCCGGGGAAAAACTGGTCGCGGATGGCCGCCGCCCGCTTGATTCTAGCGGTAAAAAATTGCGTATCGGGAACGGTATCCACGTCGCGGGACAGCACTCGCGCGCAGATCAGCTGGTCGGGTTCCATGCAGGCCGATCCGAGAGTTTTGCCGCCCGCGTCGACTATGGTGACCACATCGCCCGCGGTAAACGTCTTCAGTGGGCTCCGTGCCGAATCAATTTCATTGCTGTAGATCCAGCAGTGACCCTGATTCAGGCGGCGGTTGGCTCCTTTTCTCAGTACCAGATGTGGTGAGGTAATCTACTCTTCCTCACATTGCAGACGGTAATCAGCAGCACTCAACAGCTTATCCAGTTCATCCGGGTGAGACAGGCTCATTTTAAATATCCAGCCCTCGTTGTAGGGCTCTTCATTAACGGTTTCGGGTGCATCTTCAAGGAGTTCATTCACCGCCAGGATGGTGCCACTTACCGGGGCATAAATATCGGAGGCAGCCTTGACCGACTCAACAACCGCCACTTCTTCCCGCGCGGCCAGTTCCGCTTCCAGCTCCGGTAGCTCCACAAATACTACATCCCCCAGCGCTTCCTGGGCGTGATCGCTTATACCCACTGTCACCGAACCATCTTCCTCGCGTCGCACCCACTCATGGCTCTCGGTGTACATTAATTCTTCGGGTGTATGACTCATAAACTGCTCCGGATGTCGGCCTGCTAGCGCTTGCGGTTGCTGATCGCCCTTATTCTACTGACCCCACGGCCAAACACAAAGCGACCGTGCCCGACGGTGCGGGACAATCATTTCAGGCGAGCGAAATAATAATGGTGGCACCGCCCACTAACCAGGCATACCAAGCAAACAGATGAAAACGCTGGCTGCGCAGTAACCAGACAAACGCCCACAAAGCCAACAGACCGCTAAGCAAAGCAGTCACTCCGCCAGCCAGTATGGCATCAAATGCACCCGCGTCGATTGCACCCAGCTCTGGTAACAACAGCACACCTGCTCCGGCGATGGCGATAATGCCCAGCAAAAACGAAAACTCAGCTGCGGCCAGTGGTTTCAACCCCAGAGCCATACCCGCCGCTACGGTTGACCCGCTCCGGGAAATACCGGGCAGAATGGCTATAGCCTGCACCACACCGATCGCCAGTGCGGCACGCCAACCCGGCTCTTCTGCATGTCCACCAGTCACTGTGTAGCGCGTGCTCCATACCACGCACCCCGTGACCAACAAGCAGATTCCCACCGCGAGCAAAGAGTTAAACTGTTGCTCAATCCAGCTTCTCGCCAGCAGGGCTGCAAACACCGCCGGCAGAGTCGCCAAAACGAGCTTGCTGACGTATCTCCAGGCAGCCGGTTCCGCCGACTTCAGGCCGATCACCAGCGCAGTCACACGGCGACGATAGAAAAGGACAATAGCGACTAGTGTGGCCAGGTGAAGACAGACCTCAAACAAAATCCCCGAGGCCGGGGTTACACCCAGCAGGTGCTGCGCCAGAACCAGATGACCCGAGCTTGACACCGGCAGAAATTCTGTGAGGCCCTGCACCAGTCCGAGCAACCATGCATCCACCTGCGACACCACTATAAATACTCCCCGTAAGGTCTCAACGCTCTGCCCGCTTCATGAGTAAATAGACGGGGGGCAATCCTGCCACCAGCAGCGTCAATGCCGGAAGCGCAGCGCGTTGCCATTCGCCTTCAGCGGTCAAACCGTAGATTTGTACCGCCAACGTATCCCACCCATAAGGGCGTAGCAACAAAGTCGCTGGCATCTCTTTGAGCACATCGACAAACACCAACAGTGCGGCAGCCATTACTCCGGGGCGCAACAGCGGCACATATACGCGGCGCAGAAGATTAACCCCGTCTGAACCCAATAATCGAGCGGCTTCCAAGAGGGCCGGCCTGATCCGCGCCACGCTAGCGTCAATTGGTCCCGTGGCAACAGCAAAAAAACGAATCCAGTAAGCGAACAACAGCGCAGCCAGCCCGCCGACCAACGGCGTAACCGCTACACCCATAACATTACCCAGGGGCAGCCATACAACTCGATCTAAGTCGGCAAAAAGCAGCATTACGCCCACCGCCAATACTGATCCCGGGACTGCATATCCCAGATTTCCGAGTTCCCACCACCATGGCCGTGCAGGACGGGCCCGCAGCGGTGCGCTCAGTAGTGCGATCAAGACGGTAACCAGTGCCGCCGCCGCCGCCAGCATCACGCTGTTACCCAGCAGGCTCAGATACCGCAGATCCAGGGCGGCAGTCCATCCTGCCGCCATGGCCCACCACCCAAGCTGCAGAATGGGTAGCACAAATGCTGCAAAGAAAACGACCCCGGCATACAGGGATGCCAGCCCGGCCCGCACCCCGGTCAACACTATCCGACGCTGCTGCCCGGCCACACCGTCGTCAACATACCTGGCACCACCACGGCCATGACGCTCAGCCAGTAGTCCAAGCAAGACAAACAGCAGCAACAAAGAGGACAGTTGCGCCGCTGTCTTCAGGTCGAAAAAGCCGAACCAACTCTTGTATATGGCGGTGGTAAACGTGTCGTAGTTAAAGATCGAAACAGCGCCGAAATCTGCCAGTGTTTCCATCAGCGCCAACGCGGTACCGGCTACCAACGCAGGCCTGACAACGGGAAGGGTTACCCGCCAGAAAGTCGCAAAGCTCCCACACCCGAGGCTGCGCGATGCCTCCATCAATGATGTCCCCTGCTGAATAAACACACTGCGGGTCAGCAAGTAGACATAGGGATAAAATACCAGGGTCATAACCAGCACAACAAGCAGGGGGTGCCGAGGATCTATTGCCCGATAATCTGCCCCCACCCACTGTGCCATTAACAGCTGTAGCGGACCAGCAAAGTCCAGCAGTCCCAGCATAACAAAAGCCAGCACATAGGCTGGCACCGCCAGTGGCAACACAAGCGCCCAATCCAGCCAACGTCGACCAGGGAACTCACAATAGCTGGTCAACCAGGCCAGACTTACTCCCAATACAACTACGCCAACGCTAACCCCTGCGCACAGCACAATGGTATTGGTGATCAGTCGCTGTAGTTGCGTGTCGTACAAATGGCGCCACAACTCGGGATCTATCGTGGCCCAACTTGCGACGATATACAGTAGCGGGGCAACGACCGTCGCCACGAGGACAGCAGCAGGGAGATTGGTCCTGGTTGGACGCCAGTGGGTGTGAAGGTAAACCGGGCCTTCGGATCGCTTACGGTCAAAAATAGCCAGCACGATCCATCAACCGGATGGCGGCGCCCTGAAATTCACCGGCTACCGACAAATTAATAGTATCGCGCTTGAAGCTACCCCACCCGGCCACGGTTTCCGAGACTTCACCCTCCGGATCTACCGGGTATTCCTGATTGAGGCTCGCAAACAACGTCTGCGCCTCAGGACTAACCAACCAACCCAGGAGTGTGGCGGCTGCCTTAGGCCGCGCCGAATGCACGACGACGCCCCCACCGGAAACGTTGATGTGAACGCCTCGATCCAGCGGGGCCTTACCAGATTGGTTTGGCCAGAAAAGTGCCAGCTCCAGATCTGGTCTTTCCTGTTTCAGTCGACCATAATAGTAAGTGTTCACTATCCCTACGTCACACTGACCAGAGGCTATTGCCTCCATAACCTTGGTATCATTACTAAAGGGTGGCAAGGCCAGGTTGGCGACCCATCCCGCCACAATACTCTCAGCTTGCTGCTCCCCGATGCTGGCAATCATGGTGGCGACCAGAGACTGATTGTATACCTTTTTGGCGGTCCGCAGACACAATCTCCCAGACCAGGTTTGATCGGCAAGCTGTTCATAACTACTGAGTTCTTCCGGGCTGACCCGATCAGTTGCGAACACAATCGTACGAGCCCTCACAGAAAGCCCATACCAACGTCCATCTGGGTCACGCAGACTGCCGGGCACGCGCTCAAGCTCAGACGAAGTAACCTCTCGCAGCAGGCCCTGCTGTGCAGCGTACCAAAGATTTCCAGCATCAGTGGTCAGCAAAAGATCGGCGGGCGACCGGGAGCCCTCGGCCTGCAGCCGCGCCACCAGCGGGCCAGCGCTATCGGTGATGTATTCGATCGGCTGCCCGGTAAGTGCTGTATACCGGTCGAACAGAGGCCGGATCAAATGTTCCTTGCGCGCCGAGTACACGACCAACGGCAACAGTGGACTTGCAACTGTACCTGCATCAGACCCCGCTGAATCTGACTGCTCCCCCTGACACCCCGACAAGACTGGCAGCACAAGAAGAAGCAATGGCGCAATGGCGCAGAACCGACTGGACATGGAAACAACTCTCAAGCAAGGGCAGAGATGATAATGATTCTCATTTGTTTCTACAAGCCCGCAGGCAGCTGCGCTCAGGATAACCCCATGGCATGCCGCATAATGCGATGTTTGAGGGGTGTGAGCTGTTGGAGCCAATTCATGCCAGTATTCCGCAGCAGCGTAACTCCGGGGGATTGCTCGGCAAACAGCGTTTTGAATCCATCCATGGCGGCCATCATCAGCATATTATCGCCCTTGCGACGCCGCTGATAGCGTCTCAGAACTGCAATGTTTCCTGGCTCTATTCCTCTATCGCGAGCAATTTCCAACTCCTCAGCCAGTACAGAAACATCCTGAAAACCCAGGTTGATGCCCTGTCCGGCAAGAGGGTGGATGGTATGCGCTGCATCACCGACCAGGGCTATGCCGGGTTGGACATAGTCGATGGCATGACGTTGCCGCAACGGAAAACCACTGCGCCGGGAAACCGCCAGCACGTCGCCAAGGCGGTGCTCAAATGCACGACCAAGTTCAGCGCAAAAGCCCTCGTCATCAAGGTCCATCAGCTCCGCCGCATGGTCTGGATCACATGACCAGACAATGGAGGCAAAATGCTGATCTGTCTCACTGCTCAGCGGCAAGAAAGCCAGCGGACCACTGCGCGTGAAACACTGCCATGCCGTATTCCTGTGGGATTGCGCCAGCGCAACGGTAGCCACCAGGGCATAGTGCCCGTAGTCCCATTCCCGAGTGGCAAATTCGGCCAGGCGGCGTACCGAAGACATTGCGCCATCCGCAGCCACTACCAGATCAGCTTGAATTTCTCGACCATCTGCTGTCTGGACGACGGACGCAAAGTGCTCATTACGCCTGATATCGGTCAACTCGACCTTGTCTAACAGCTCAATGCCCCCACATGCGGCGATTGAGGCATGTAGCGCATTAGTGATGACGCTGTTTTCCACGATCGTACCAAGCTCTGCAAGGCCAATCTCTGCCGCCTCAAAACTGATCTCAGCAGTTCCTTCTCCATCCCATACCCGCATATGTTGGTAGGGGCAGCAACGGCGCTGACGAATGCGGTCCCAGGCTCCCAGATCCGCCAGGAACTGCTGCGATGCCGGGGTAATCGCACTGACGCGGTTGTCGTAGCTTTCCAGTCCAGACAACTGCTCCTGAAACTCAGGACCAAGCCCTCGACCCTCGAGCAGTGTCAGAGAGTAACCATATTCCCGCAGTGCGAGTGCCAGGCTCGCACCAGCCATCCCGGCCCCAACAATAACAATGTGTGCACCGGCATTACTCACTTGTTACCCGCCCCCGGGCGCCGGCCAGCCCAGTAGCACCCGCCGTGTGGGAAACGAATTCCCGCTTCAGCCCGGGAATAAGATCCAGTGCCAACAAGCCGGCATCCCTCGCCAGGCCCAGCAGCAGTCCCGGCTCAGTGAAAATTCCTGTGACCCGGTCACTGAACGCAATAGTACGCGCCTGGTCGTCTCGTTGCCCCGCCGCGTAGCGTTGCAGAAGTGCCAAATCTCCCAGCCGCGCGCCTTGACGCTCGGCCTGTTGCAATACGGTGGTCAGCGCTTCGATGTCTCGCATCGCGAGGTTATATCCCTGCCCAGCCACCGGGTGCAGCGCATGCGCCGCATTGCCCATCACCACAATACCGCTGCGGACCTGCTCTTCAGCTTGCACCAGACAAAGTGGGTAACTCGACCGCACCCCTGACCGGATAAAGCGCCCCAGCCGATAGCCGAACCGCGCTTGCAATTCCGCGAGAAAGTCGTTTTCATCCAGCGACAGCAAGCGCAGACTCTCCTGCCTGGGCAGCGTCCATACGAGGGACACTCGCTCAACACCGTCCTGATCAGGACTTAGTGGCAGCATCGCCACCGGTCCTGTATCCGTGAACCGTTCATAGGCAATCCCACCGTGTGGTCGGGTGAGGCCAATGTTGGTAATGAGGGCGTCCTGACCATATTCGATCTGGGCGGCAGTCACGCCAATGCCGGACCGCACGGTCGACCCCGCGCCGTCAGCAACGAGTAGCAATTCTGTATCTACTGATACCACCCCATCTACCGTGCCAAGCATCAGCTGAACATCCAATCCCGGGCGAACACCATCGAGAGACGCCGGGCTGGCCACCGTGATTTGGTCTTCTTGCATGACCTGCTGCAGCAATACCTGACCCAGCCATGCGTTCTCCACCACATGCCCCAGAGTCTCCCAGTCTGAGTCCGAGGCGGATAACAAAGTGCTACCAAAGCGCCCGCGGTCAGATACGTGTATAAATCTAATTGGACAGGCATGGAGTCGCATTTTCTCCCACAAACCAAGTTCCCGGTAAATCTGTTCACTGGAGTAGGAGAGGGCGGTGGAACGTGCGTCAAAACTAGGGGTGTACAGATGGCCATCGGCTATGCGAGAGGGCAGGGGTGCCGCCTCGACCAGAAGAATATTGGCCACCCTGGAAACGCGGCGAGCCAGGCTCAGTGCCAATGTAGCGCCCACCATACCGCCGCCGGCAATAACCACATCGTAACGCTGCTGCAACTTTGTCATGCCGCCATAACTGCTTCGATTTCCTGTCGGGTACGGGGCAAATCTCCGCTGAGAATTTCACAACCCGAGCGTGTTACGACGACATCATCTTCGATGCGAATGCCAATACCGCGCCATTTCTTGGCAACCGAGGTGTTTCCCGGCCCGATGTACACACCAGGCTCTATGGTCATAACCATGCCTGGCTCCAGCATGCGCCATTCCTCTCCTACCCGGTAGTCACCCACATCATGCACGTCCATACCTAACCAATGCCCAACTTTATGCATATAAAACGGGCGATATGCCCCAGCTTCAATAAGCTGATCGACATCGCCCTCCAGCACGCCCAATTCAACCAGGCCTGCAGTGATTACTCGCACAGAAGCATCATGTGGCTGATTCCAGTGATTCCCCGCAACCACCTCCGCCACTGCAGCAACCCAGGCCTGATAAACCAGTTCGTATAAGTCACCCTGCTCTTTCGAAAAACGCCCATTCACCGGAAAAGTCCGGGTAATATCCGATGCGTAATGCTCATACTCACAGCCGGCATCTATCAACACCAGATCTCCGTCTCTCAACCGGTCACAATTTTCAACATAATGCATTACGCACCCGTTGGCCCCACCACCAACTATGGAGCTGTAAGCGGGGGAACGGCTACCGTGCATCATAAACTCGTGGACCAGTTCAGCCTCGAGTTGGTACTCCATCATGCCTGGCGAACAGTTTTGCATCGCGCGCAGGTGCGCCAGTGAGGAAATACGTACCGCCTCCTTCATTATCTTCAACTCGGCAGCGCTTTTGTACAGCCGCAAATCGTGCAGTTGATGGTCCAGGTCGACAAACTCACCGGGCGGATGTGCACCATTTTGTTCCTGTGCCCTGATACCGTTGACCCAGCCCATCAGTCGACGGTCAAAGCCACTGTTTCTACCCATGGAGTAGTACAGGCGATCTCTGCCTTCAATAAGCCCGGGAAGTATGTCGTCGATATCACCTATCGGAAATGCATCATCGGCGTCATACATGGCACAGGCTCCCTCCGGCCCAACACGCTCTCCCAGCCACAGCTCCTTCTCGACATCTTTCTCCCGGCAGAACAATAGAAATTCACCGTGCTCCCGCCCCGGTATCAGTACCAGCACCGCCTCGGGTTCGGCAAACCCACACAGATAGTAAAAATCACTGTCCTGGCGAAAGGGGTACTCTACATCACTGTTGCGCAGCACCTCGCTGGAAGCTGGCAATACAGCAATGCTGTTATTCTCCAGAGCCGCCATGAGATTGCGACGCCGCCGTCCAAATTCGCTGCGAGGAATCTTCATCAGTGCACAGTCTTCCCGAACAAACCAGCAGGGCTGCTGATGGCTGCCAGCTTATATTCGGAGCTGTCAGCTTCATCAGCGACGTCTGCGTACTCCAAGTAAAGCTGGACAGAGGCCAGGCGCACATATTCACAGAGTTCAAACAGATCTCGTTCCGCCTCCTCACAATCACCATCAACCTCGTCACCCACCTGGCTGATAGCAGCCAAATCCTTCAGTGTTTCTCTGCCATCTTCGGATAGCGTCGCGGCGGGGCGCCCCTCTTCCGCCAACGCCATGGCAAAGCCGGCCATAAAACCGGTCGTCCAGCTACCCAATGCCACTACTCGCTCCCCCAGTGACACTTCGCTCTCTGGAACTAACAGCTGCATACCGAAGCCATCATTCAATTCATCCTGCACGGCCTGGGCGCTGCTCTGAAGCACAGAGCGCAGGCTTTCTGTGGGCGTGATGCCATACAAATTCAGAACATTGGCTACCGCCGCCGCGCTGGGTAAAGTTGTTCGCGCACAACACAATCCTGCGAGACAGCCGTGCACCTCCGCCGGCGACGTATCTGTTTCCGTCTCTGCGAACAGCGCAGTAATTGGGTGGCTTGTGTCTTGTATAGTGATTGTGGATGTTCCTCTTATCCGTAGTACTGTGACCGCTCTGAACCTCGCCACAAGGCTCAGTGACATAAATATAGAAACATTACTCAATCATCCAAAACAAGGCGAGTCCAGTCGCTATATTCCAAAATCCTGTATAAAACTTACCCCCGATTGTTGAAATCGGGGGCAGGTCCTTGATATTGCGGGGTTTTGCCTGATTGACCGAGTTTCGGCAGCGCACTATAGTATGCCATCCATGATTTGCAAGTGCGCGGTGCGGCATGCAAGACCGGCAATTTCAGGCCCTGTCCAAAAAGGTCGATGAACTGATTGAACTCTGCGGTGAGCTGGATCGCGAGAACCGATCCCTTAAGCGGGACGCGGAGTCCTGGCAGAGCGAACGCCAACAACTGGTTGATCGCAGCGAACTTGCCAAGGGTAAAGTTGAAGCCATGATTACGCGCCTCAAAGCACTGGAGCACGAGACGTGAGCAACAACTACACCGTCACCGTGAATATTCTCGAAAAAGATTATCAGGTAGCCTGTCCTCCCGAACAGGAGCAGGAGCTTATCCAGTCAGCGAGTTACCTGGATCGGCAGATGCGCAATATCAGAGAAACCGGCAAAGTCATCGGACTAGAGCGTATTGCGGTCATGGCCGCACTCAACATAAGCCACGAATTACTGCAGTCATCGATTGCCGCCGAGGAAGAGGGCGAACCAGCACCCGAGGGGGTTCGTCAACTGAATCGCAAAATTGATGAAGCGCTGTATCAGTTTCGCCAGCTCGACATAGGCTAAACAGCACAGCCCCTACACGCCCCGGGCCTTGCGGTCAAGACTCGACTCACCAGCCACCCTTGCTATACTGCGCACCGGTACCCTCGCATATGCGCCAGGCTGATGTTCCTCGAGCCGATATTTGAAGTACCGGAGGTTTCCACTTGGTATCGGTGTGCATGTCCGCTCGCCGGAAAGCCTGAGATACCAGGGCGACCACCACCCTGAACCTTTGGGTTCAAGGACCTGATTGCCAGCGGTATGCCGGGGGGGCCTTTTCCGCATCATGAACGCCAATACCGAGCTAGGTAAATTGCGCAAAGCGATGCGCCAACGGCGCCGCATCATTTCCAGCTGGCGCCAACGCAAGGCCGCTGAGCGGGTTGCCGCCCATCTGAATATACTCCCGGAATATCAGGCGGCTGAGACAGTCACCTGCTACCGTTCTATTGAGGGGGAACTCGATACCGAAGTGGTTATCGCGGCAATTCTCGGCCGCACTGGGCAATGCTATCTACCCGTCATTGGGAAAGATTGGCATATGGAGTTTGCCAAATACACCCGTGGTCAAAGTCTGCAGAAAAATAGCTGGGGGCTTCAGCAGCCAGGTCCATACGCCCAACGGGTTCCACCCCACCGAATTGATCTCGCGCTGATACCACTGGTGGCCTTTGACTCCCAGGGCGTGCGCCTCGGTATGGGTGGGGGTTACTACGACCGCTATTTCTCATTCAAACTAGGGCGTTGCAAGCGCCCGTTTCTGGTCGGCCTGGCGCACGAATTTCAGCGCGTTGAGAGCCTTACACCTGAGTCCTGGGACGTACCCCTGGACGCCGTAATCACGCCGCGGGGGGTAGAGCGATTCTCTCGGGTTCAGGGAGCCTGAACAAGACCCGCCTGCAAGGCAGAGGCAGGCTCTGCCGCAGAATCTGATGAGCTCAAGGGAAGAAGTAAGGTCGCCGCAACACCGATGCCGAAGGCCATTACCAATAGCAAGATAAAATCTGGTTTTCTTTTCACACGCTTTTCTCTTTCTCTTATTATAATTTCCGACCTGCTCTTTCCCTCAGGCCACGTGTTTATTCGCACCCCAAAAAATCAAGCCCCGATTCTGGTAATTTTACCAAACGGGCGGAGGAGTCTATAACAGACCCGGTGAAATGAAAAGCCCCGGCGAACTGCTTCTCTCAGTTGAGAAAAAGCTGATAGGCCGGATTGTCTGTCTCTTCAGTGAAAATGGTATCCAGGGTTCGCAAGAATTTCGCTACCTCCTTACTCTGATTTCGCGGTACCTGAAAACCCACAAGCGCCCGGCCGTATGCCGCCCCATGATTGCGATAGTGGAACATGGAAATGCTCCACTTCTGGCCTATCTTGGTCAGGAAATTCAACAGCGCTCCCGGCCGTTCGGGAAATTCGAACCTATAGACGACCTCATGCCCAAGGCCAGAGGGCGCATGACCACCTACCATATAGCGGATGTGGGACTTAGCAATTTCGTTGTCGGTCATGTCTACGACCTTGTAGCCCTCCTGGTCGAGCTCCAGGAGTAGCTGCTCCCGGTCATCATCGCCCTCAGCTACCTGCACACCAACAAAAATCTGGGCCTGGGCAGCGTCAGCGTAACGATAATTGAACTCTGTGATGTTGCGACGATGCAGAGCCCCGCAGAAACGCCGGAAACTACCCACTTCCTCAGGTATTATCACGCTGAGCACCGCCTCACGCTTTTCTCCAATCTCCGTGCGCTCGGAGATGTAACGCAGGCGATCAAAGTTGGTATTGGCTCCGCTGTCTATCGCCAGCAACGTCTCGCCTTTGATATCTCCCTCACCCACATACTTTTTTAGCCCGGCCAGAGCCAGCGCACCCGCGGGTTCAGCAATCGATCGGGTATCTTCGAAAATGTCTTTGATGGCGGCGCACATCTCGTCCGTACTGACTGTGATCACACCATCCACCGTATCGCGGATAACACGAAATGTTTCGCGTCCAATCTGTGCTACAGCAACGCCATCGGCGAAGATCCCCACATGGGGCAAGCGCACCCTGCGCTTGCGCTTCATCGCCGCCGCAAGACAGGCTGCGTCTTCTGGCTCCACGCCGTATACACGAACTCCAGGGCGCACATATTTGATATAGGCAGCGATCCCCGCCAGCAGGCCGCCCCCACCGACTGGCACGAACACTGCATCCAGCGCACCCGGTTGCTGCCGCAGAATCTCCATCCCGATGGTGCCCTGTCCCGCTATCACGTCCGGATCATCGTATGGGTGCACATAGACCATTCCCTCTTTCTCAACCAATAGGCTGGCGTGCGCCGCAGCTTCATCGTAGGTGTCGCCATGGAGCACCACCTTGCCACCATAGGAGCGTACGGCATTCACTTTGATGACCGGAGTGGTTCGCGGCATAACAATAACCGCTTTGATGCCCAGGTGCATGGCAGCCAGGGCCACGCCCTGAGCATGATTACCAGCAGACGCGGCAATAACGCCCCTGGCTCGCTCCGCCGCCGTCAGCTTGCGAATCTTGTTGTAAGCGCCGCGCAGTTTGAAGGAGAAAACCGGCTGCAGGTCCTCACGCTTCAGCAAAACATCGTTGGCAAAGCGCTTGGACAGCAGTCGCATCGGGTCGATGGGGGTTTCTTTTGCCAGGTCATAAACCGTGGCCTCGAGGATCCGCTTGATGTAAGTTTGGGGCATGGCAGCCGACTTCAGGGCATTAGGGATCGCGCATAGTAATGCACCGCCAATTTTTTTTCAGCCGTCCCGTATTCACTCGGGGAACCGGCACTCTATACTACACCATCAATGCAACAGGATCAGGTGCTGCCGTGACTCAGGACGAACTCAAACAAGCCGTGGCTGAAGCAGCCCTGGACTACATAAAACCGCGTCTGGAACGCGACTCCATTCTCGGTATTGGAACCGGCTCGACCGCCAACCTCTTCATCGACGCACTGGTAGGCGTTAGTGGGCTTTTTGATGGAGCCGTAGCCAGTTCAGAAGCCTCCGCGGACAGACTGCGCCGCCACGGCATACCGGTGTACGATCTGAACACAGTGGATGCTATCGACATATACGTGGATGGCGCCGACGAATGTAATCCCCAGTTACACTTGATAAAGGGTGGTGGTGCGGCTCTGACCCGGGAAAAGATTGTAGCGGCAGTCGCCAGAGAGTTTGTCTGCATAGCCGATGAGAGCAAGTGGGTAAAGCACCTCGGCAACTTCCCACTCCCCGTCGAGGTGATTCCCATGGCCCGCAGTCATGTGGCCCGCGAGCTGGTCAAGTTGGGCGGAAATCCGATATGGCGCGAGGGCGTTGTCACCGACAACGGCAATGTCATACTGGACGTATATAACTTTCCAATTCCCCAACCATTGGCAACCGAGCACGCCATTAATCAGATCGTCGGTGTCGTCACCAATGGTTTGTTTGCAGCGCGACCCGCCGATGTCGTCTTTTTGGGAACCCCTGACGGCGTCAACACATTCACCAGTAACCGGTAATCGACCTCCGTCACCATCTCTAGCTGTCGGGAATTGTTGGCATAATCTTTCCCGGATTCATAATGCCGCTGGGATCAAATGCTGACTTGATATGCCGCAGGATAGCCAACTCCGGCGGTGTACTAGTGCGGGCCAGCGCGCCACGTTTCAGCAGCCCAACGCCATGCTCCGCGGATACGCTACCGCCGAGGGACTGCACGATCTGGTATATCTTCTCGTTAGCTTCATTACAGCGTTCATGGAAGGCGGCCGCGGTCAGTTGCTCAGGCTTGAGCACGTTCAGGTGGAGGTTGCCGTCCCCGATGTGCCCATACCACACCAGCGAGAAATCTGGATAGTGGCTGCGGCACACTTCCTCGACTTCCGCCAGAAAGACCGGCACCTGTGATGGCGTCACTGACAAATCATTTTTATACGGCTGCAGCGGTGCCAACGCCTCTGAGATGCCTTCCCGCAGCCGCCACAACCGGGCCGCCTGTTCCCCGCTCTGACTGATCACGCCATCCATTACCCAAGCTTCCCTGACACAACGCTCAAAACAGTTAAACGCCGCATCGACACGGGATTCAGTGTCAGCATCAAGCTCCAACAGCACATAGAAAGGGGCGATTGTATCAAACGGACGCGTTTCTCCGCTGGCTACAACTGCTTTCATTGCCGCCTCCGAAAAGAATTCGAACGCAGACAGGGAACTGCTGGCTTTAAAGGCGCGGGAAACCTCCATAACCGCATCAAGTTTGGCCAGCGCGAGGCACACCACGCTGGAGGGAGGTGGACTGGTCGTCAATTGCATGGTCGCCTCAACGACAATCCCCAGCGTACCCTCCGAACCGACCACCAGGTGACGCAAATCATAGCCAGTATTGTTTTTGGTCAGGCCGCGATTGAGATCGAGCACATCTCCACCGCCAGTCACCAACTTGACCCCCGAGACCCACTGCCGTGTCATGCCATAGCGAATAACACGAATGCCGCCAGCATTGGTAGCTATGTTACCTCCTATCTGACTACTGCCGCTGGCGGCAAAGTCAACGGGATAAAACAAGCCGCGATCCCGAGCGTAGGCCTGCAGTTGTGCAGTGACCACACCGGCCTGACAAACAACAGACTGGTTTATGGCGTCGAACGCCTTGATCGTGTTCATCCGATCCATCGCAATAACCAGCTCTCCCCGTAATGCCATCGCACCGCCGCTGAGACCTGTCCGCCCCCCTGATGGAACCACAGAGCGGCCCGCGGAGGCCGCCAGACGAACCAGATCAACAACTTGCTCCGTAGTGCCGGGAAATGCGACAGCCAGGGGAGCGGGGGTAGCCAATCGCGTCCTGTCGCTTCCAAAGAATTCCAGATCGGCTGTCCCGGTCAATACATTTTTTTGCCCGCATATACCTCGCACGCGGCGGATAAAATCGAGATCGGTCAATTCTGCGCCCACCAATGGCAACCCCCCAAATCAATAATTCCGGGCTGGAATGTTAGCACGCCCTGTCCGCCGCCCATCTGAATCGAAGCCGTCCTGATACGTGTTCATCAGCGTTTTTTGGGATACACTGCCTGCGAAATTTAAGAACGCGGTGACAAAACCGCCGCTATGACACATTATCCCTGCCGAGCCCAGACAACCGCCTGCTATGATCACACGACACCTGAATAGAACAATTCGCGCGCTTGCGCTGTGCAGCATGGTAGTGCTGGCGGCGAGCCCCGGCAGCGGCGTGGCACAGGATATCGCGGTAGACCGGGCCAGGAATGAAATTTCCATCGTGATGACCGAAGAGCCCCAGTGGTTGAACACTGTTCGCGCCACTGATGCCGTAAGCTTTATCGTCCTCGACCATATCACCGAGGGTCTGATGAGCTACGACCAGCAAAACCGGCTCACCGGCGGGGTTGCCGAGCGCTGGGAACTGACTGACACCCGGGCGACTTTCTGGTTGCGCCGGGACGCACGCTGGAGTGATGGCAAACCGGTCACAGCGCACGATTTCGTCTTTGCATGGCAACAGGTCGCAGACCCCCGTAATGCCGCCGAGTATTCCTTTTTCATGCGCGCCTTCACCAACGGCGAACAGATTACCCAGGGCAAACTTGACCCCACTCTGCTCGGTGTTCGCGCTCTTGATGACTACACACTGGAAGCTGACTTAACCCAACCTACCGCCTATTTCCTGGAGCTGGTTACCTTTATCAGTTTCCGCCCGGTGCGCGAGGATTTTTATCGGGCACAGGGGCAGGCATACGCCGCCGATGTGCAAAATATGATCTCCAATGGGCCTTTCACCCTGACCAAATGGGTGCACGGCGCTGAATTGCGTATGGAGAAGAATCCCCATTACTGGAATCGAGATGCCATCCATCTCTCCGCCATCAACGTGCCCTATATCACCAGCGACGCCAACGCGCGCATGAACCTGTACATGGACAACAAGATTGTTATGGCGACGGGGCTGGATTCATCTGCTACCAAAACAGCGATGTATAACCGACAGAAAATGCTTTCCTTTTCCGACGGCACCGTGTTTTTCATTGAGTTCAATCACCGCCCGGACCGCCTCACCCGCAATCTGAATTTGAGACGGGCCATGCAAGCGGTATTTGATGCGGCCGAACTGACCTATAAGGTCATCGGCTTACCCGGCAACATACCCGGTGTGTCCCTGTTTCCCGTGTGGCTGGATGGCACCGAAAAAAAATTGTCCGAAGAATTCCCTCCACCAGTGGTGGAGATTGATGCGGACAAGGCCCGGGAGTATCTGGAACTGGCGCGGCAAGAACTGGGCATAGATGAGTTTCCACCCCTCTCTCTCCTGTTGAGCGACACGCCTTCTTCCATCAAACAGGCAGAGTATTTTCAAAATGTCATGGCCCGGGAGCTGGGTTTGCAGGTTATTCTGGATCGCCAGATTTTCAAACAACGCCTGGCCAAGATGACCGCTGGCGATTTTGATATGGTCGCCGCCGGCTGGGGACCGGATTACAATGACCCCATGACTTTCGCCGACCTGTTTGCATCCTGGAACCTAAACAACCGTGGTCGCTACGTCAGCGAAGTCTATGACAATCACGTGAAGCGCGCCCAGAGCACGACAAATACACGTATCCGCAATCGCGCCTTCGGCGACCTCGCACAGGTGATCCACGACGACGTGGTGATACTGCCCCAGTATGAACGCGGCTACATTTATGTGCAGGACGCCCGAGTGGATGGCGTTCGACGCCGGCGCTTCGGTGGGGATCCGAATTACAATTACGCGTTTATAAAGCCGGAATCATGATTAGCTATATCGCCAAACGCCTGTTGTCCGGTCTCGTCACCGTCTGGTTTATCGCCACAGCGACCTTTCTGGGGATGCATGCCGTTCCTGGGGATCCGTTGCTGAACGACAAGGCTGTCACGCCCGAAGTCAGGGCCAGCCTGGAAGCCGCCTACGGTCTGGACAAGCCTCTTCCACAACAATACGTAATCTATCTTTCCAACATGCTACAGGGCGATTTTGGGATTTCCTTCACCCAAAAAAACCGGCGCGTGAACGATATTATCCGCGACCATTTCCCGGTATCAGCCATGCTGGGATTGCTAGCTCTAACCATTGCGGCCCTGGGCGGCATCACCTGGGGCGCCATCACAGCGCTCTACCGCGATCGCCTGCCCGACGTGCTCATCATGTTGTTAGTGGTGTTCGCCGTTTCGGTTCCCAGCTTTGTCTTTGCCGCGCTCGGTCAATTGGTTGTTCTCAAATTTAATCAGCTAATAGGCCACTCCGTGATTCCCGTAGCGGGGTGGGGCACCTTTAAGCACATGTTGATGCCTTCACTGGTGCTCGGCCTCGGCACAATGGCCTACCTCACGCGTCTTATGCGCTCCTCCATGTTGGAAGTCGCAGATACCGACTATATACGCACCGCCAGAGCTAAAGGGCTGTCTGCTCCCCGTATTTTCTTCAAGCATCAATTGCGGAATGCGATTCTTCCTGTCATTACCGTCCTGGGGCCCGCCATCGCTGCAATTACGACCGGCGGTTTTGTGGTGGAGCTGGTCTTCGCCATTCCCGGCCTGGGTCGATATTTTGTACAAGCCGTGCAACAGCTGGATTACACCGTAATTATGGGTACCACGGTGTTCTACGGGGCGTTTCTGGTCTTTATGGTGATTGCGGTCGACATCATCTATGGCTTTGTGGATCCGCGTATCAGAGTCGACAAGGTGGGCGCATGAACGATACCTACGACCCCGTCTCCGGGGACTTTGAACCGCTCCTCACGGTCACGGACGGTGAGCAAATAGACCGGCCCTCCCTCTCGTACTGGCAGGATGTCTGGCTCAGACTGAAGAGCAACACCCGCGCTTTGGCCTCTCTTTATATGGTGCTTGCGCTGGTTACCTTTACCCTTGCCGGACCATTGATCTGGTCGGTGGATCCATCCAAGCAGGACCTTGAGCAGATTTCGCAGGGCCCCGGCCTGGGTCAGAAAGCCATCCTGGTGCCAGACCGCCTACCCGTGCCCTCTATAAACTCACTCACACAGTCCATGGCTGAGGATCGGGCTGATGGTAGCGGACAAAGACTGGATTTGCTCGGTGAGGCACATACCGAGGGGTTGACGCTGAGCTGGCTCGCGGTGGCCAATGCAGACTCCTACACCATCTATCGCCATGAGCTTGAGCCCAGCAGCATTGATGACCTGGGACTACCGCTCGCCCAGGTCGGCCCCGGCCAGCTCAGTTATCATGACAGCCTCAGTCTGGAGGCGACTACCTACTACTATTCGGTTATGCCCATTGTCGCCGGACAGCCCCAGGGCTACGCATCCCAGCGGGTGGAGGTTGTACAGGCAATAGCCCTGTCAGAGGCACGCTACCGCGGACTGGTACCAGAGGGAGATGACGCCAGTCTGTTGGGATCGACTATTCGTCTGGAGGCACACCCTCTCGGCACCGATTCGCTCGGTCGCGATATGCTTGCGCGGCTCATGTGGGGCGCCAGAACCTCGCTGTTTATCGGCATAATTGCACCGCTGTTTTTCGTTGGGTTTGGCCTGGTTTATGGCGGCTTCGCGGGCTACGTGGGTGGCAAAACCGACAACGCCCTCATGCGATTCGCTGATTTTGTGATCGCGCTGCCTTTCTTGCTGTTTATGATTCTGTTCAAGATTGCTTTTGGTATAGGCCCCGGCGAAAGTGGCATTGGGCCCATGCTGGTGGCACTGGTGCTCCTCAGCTGGCCCGCCACAGCCCGACTGGTGCGAGGGCAGGTACTACAAATCCGCGAGGAGGCCTACGTCGCCGCCGCGCGCATGATGGGGGGAGGCGCAAACTACCTGGTAATGCGCCACATGCTGCCAAATGTCATGGGGGTATTGCTGGTGTCCCTGACCTTTGCCATACCCTCAGCTATTTTTACGGAAGCTTTCCTCAGTTTTATTGGCATGGGTGTTGTGCCACCCACACCGTCCTGGGGGTCCATGTGTAATGACGGTATTCGAACCATGTTGTCTCATCCCCACGAACTTATTTTCCCGGCGCTGTTCATCAGCGCCACCGTGCTGGCATTCAATCTACTCGGCGACGGTTTGAGGGACGCCATGGACTCGCGCCTGAGGTCTGATTCATGAGCGATACCCCGGTGCTCAAGGTCGAAAACCTGAATGTCGAGTTCGCCACCTTTGGCGGAGCTGTGCGCGCCGTGCGTGGTGTTTCCTATGAAGTATACGAAGGGAAAACGCTGGCGGTAGTGGGTGAGTCCGGTTGTGGCAAATCGGTGACGGTTCAGACCATAATGGGTCTGATACCTTGTCCGCCGGGCAAAGTCACCGCCGGGTCCGCTAAATTATGTGGCCGTGAACTGCTGACGCTGTCAAAAGAGGAGCTCAATAAAATACGCGGCGCAGAAATCGGTATGATCTTCCAGGATCCAATGACCTCTCTGAACCCCACCATGAAAATCGGCGACCAGATCGCCGAAACGCTGGTCGTTCACCGCGGCATGAGCCGCCGTGAAGGGCTGACGGAAGCTCGACGGCTGCTGGATCGCACTCGTATCCCGGAAGCCGCCGAACGAGCACGGCAATACCCCTTCGAATTTTCCGGCGGCATGCTGCAGCGGGTAATGATCGCAATGAGTCTGGCTTGCAAGCCAAAGCTACTTATCGCCGATGAGCCAACGACTGCGCTGGATGTAACCATACAGGCCCAGGTACTGGAGTTGATGCGGGAGATTCAGCGCGAGGATGGCATGTCCATCATCCTGATCACCCACGATCTCGCGGTTGTGGCACGAATGGCTGATGACGTTGCCGTCATGTACGCGGGTGAGGTCGTCGAGTCAGGCCCGGTGGATGAGATTTTCTACCGCGGATCACACCCATATACATTGGGTCTGCAGCAGGCGATGCCAGACGCCCGCCACGACGCCGGCCGCCAACTTGACGCCATACCCGGCAGCCCACCTGATCTGTTCGCGCCCCCTTCGGGCTGCGGATACCACCCGCGCTGTCCGCATGCGATGCAGGTGTGTACCAAAGCATCACCAGCCAGTTTCGAGATCAGTCCAGGTCATCAGGCCAGCTGCTGGCTGAATCACGCAGACGCCCCCAGACCCGAGACCGCCGCCAGCCCGGTCGGTTCTGCGCAGGAGTAACAAAACGTGCTGCTTGAAGTCCGCAACCTGCAAACCCATTTCAAAATCGGGCGCAAAAAGACCGTTCATGCCGTCGATGGTGTTTCACTGAAAATAGAGGAAAACGAAATTCTGGGCCTGGTCGGGGAGTCGGGTTGCGGCAAATCCACGCTGGGCAAAACCCTGGCGGGCTTACAGCCGCGCACCGGGGGCCATATAATATTCCGCGGGAAAGAGCTGCCGCAGCGCTACTCGGTCGCCGACTTTCGCCGCAATTCCCGTGAAATCCAGATGATTTTTCAGGACCCCTACGCATCGCTCAATCCCAGGATGACGGTCAAGGAAATCATTAGCGAGCCCATGAGATTGCAAGCCGGCGGCGGGAGCTCCGACTATGGGCCGCTGGTAGGTCAGTGGCTGGAGCGGGTGGGGCTGAAGCCAGAACACATGGCGCGCTATCCACACGAATTTTCAGGGGGCCAACGCCAGCGTATCGGCATTGCCAGGGCGTTGATTCTGCAGCCGAAATTTGTGGTTTGCGACGAGCCAATCTCAGCCCTCGACGTCTCAGTTCAGGCCCAGGTGATCAGCCTGCTGCAAGAGCTGAAGGAAACCCTTGGTCTGACGCTGTTGTTCATCGCTCACGACCTTTCCATGGTGCGATATATTTCTGACCGCATGGCCGTTATGTATCTTGGGTCTGTGATTGAGGAGGGTCCATCGGACGAAGTCTATTTCGAGCCCAAACACCCCTATACCCAAATGTTGATCGCCTCGAACCCGGCACCGGATCCGGCGCTCGAGCGCTCCCGTCCACACGACCCACCGAAGGGAGAAATACCGTCGCCTATAAACCTGGGGGAAGGCTGTCGTTTCGCCGCGCGCTGCCCTGAAGCCATGCCCCACTGCCACACTGAGACACCAAAGCCAAAACACACCGACTCCAAGCGGATGATCGCCTGCCATTTGTATTGATGGCACTTCGCGGGCCCAGCATAAGAACCTGGCGACAATGAGCAGGCAAAAAAAAGAGTTCATCGACGGCTTGATCGCCAGTCATAGGTCGTCGCTTAAGCGCTTTCTCACCCGCAAGCTGAACAACGCCGCCAATGTTGTCTTCCTGAGGAGGCTATGGACTTGATGGAGATTGCCTATTACCTTGCACCTCACCATCGCCATACCAGAGATTTGCTCGCCAATGCCTAACGCGTCAACAGCCATGCAGACAAGACTGGCCAGGTATACGATGCACTTATCTCTGACGGGGCCACCGACACGGAGGCGGTGCTGGGAGTGACATTTCTTTACCGCGAGCAAGGGAAGCCGAGTAGCTGCTTGGCATTGCTGCTGGAGGCGGCCGGCAAGCTGAAGGACTTTCTAGCCGCTTGGCAAAACTATATTCGCGCTAACACCCTGTCCAATACCCTGCAACCCTGGAACCCGGCACAGTGGACGAACCTGGCCGCAGACACATCGACCTTAGCCCTGGTCAAGCCGCCCATCGAGGGCCAGGACAAGTGCGTGGTGTTCACATGCCAACTAGCGCAGTCACCTGGCGATGTACTTATGGATCTCTGCAACTGTCTGGAATGCAAGGACACGGACGTAGAACGGATTGCAAACAACCAGGCTCAGCAGGACTTGTACACTCACTTTCTTGGCCAGTGGCGGTATTACGCAGACTTCGCAACAGACTTTTTTGAACGAATTGTGGCGACTACCATGCATCACAACACGGCTGAAACTTACCCGCTCTGCGAATGAGGCGCTGAATGTCTGCCACAGAAACCATCCAGCGCCTACTTAATGAAGGTCTAACCCATCACAATTGTGGAGAGCACGATCTCGCCGGCTTGCTTTATCGTCAGGTATTGAATCTGGACCCAGGCAATGCACAGGCACTGCACCTATTGGGTGTTATCGCGCTTCAAGATGAGGACAGCCTTGGGGCTATAGGCCTCCTCGAACAGTCAGTTTTCAGAGACGACAAGGTCGCCGAAGCGCATGCTAATCTCGGACTGGCTTATGCACTCACTGGGAACTACGGCAGAGCTCGGGTTGCTTTTGAGCATGCTATCGCAATCAACCCCCGCTTCGCAGAAGCGCACAACAACCTCGGGCTTGCGCAGCAACAATTGGAAGAGCATGAGGCTGCTGCCGAAGCCTTTCGCACAGCGGTCGGTCTCAGGCCCAACTGGGCACCTTATCACTATAACCTAGGGTTAGCTCTGTTGGCATTGCAGCGCAATGAAGGCGCTGTCAAGGCTTTCTCAGTCGCTGTTTCGCTGCAACCTGACCACGCTGAGGCGCATTATAACCTAGGTATTGCCTACCACCGTCTGGGGAGACTGTCTGCCGCGGAAACCGGTTTTCGCGACGCTTTAGCGGCGCAACCCGATCAATATGCCGCCACACAAAACTTGGGTACTACACTCTACGATCTGGGTCGCTTCGAAGACGCCGCGACTTGCTACCGCGAGGCGCTAGTAGCCGACAGCGACAATGCGGAGCTCTGGCTTAACTTGGGAATGGCCTTGTACCAGCAGGACCTGAACGATGAGGCCATCGAAGCGTACCTGAGTGCACTTTCGCTCGACTCCTGTAACGCGCAGGCGCACTACCTGTTGGGGAATCTGCATCGCTCCATTGGGGACCCGTCAACTGCCAGGGATTGTTATAACCAGGCTATCGAATGCCAGCCTGATCACGGCCCGGCCTACCGCGCAAGGGCTCGGCTGGCCCTGCACCGTGAGCGCGATGAAGACATAGCGGCCATGGAGAGATTGTTGGCGAACCCGGCGATAGCCGACGAGCCAAAGATGCACGTGGGTTTTGCGCTAGGAAAAGCCATGGAAGACCTCGGTCAATACCAGGTAGCTCTGTCCTCCTACATGGAGGCCAACCGCCAGCGTCGGGCTCAGTTCGACTATGACATTGGTGTCGATCGAGCACGCTTCACCCATTGGCAACACGTCTTTTCCAAAGACCTTTTCAGGCAATTCGAAGGCGCCGGATGTCACGACCAGACCCCGATATTCATCGTGGGCATGCCTCGGTCAGGTACCTCGCTGGTGGAACAGATTCTCGCCTCCCACCCTGATGTCCGCGGTGCTGGCGAGCTGAAACTGATGAACGAGGTCGCAGATCGTTACCTGGATTCAGAAAACCCAGACGTCTATCCAGCTAGCATACAGAACGTGGATGCCGCCGTGCTGCACGCTTGCGGCGAAGCCTACATTAGCGAGCTGCGCGCGCGATTTGGCGAGACAACGAGAATCAGCGACAAGATGCCCGGTAATTTCCAACACCTGGGTCTGATACGCCTAATCTTGCCGCAAGCAACGGTCATCCACTGCCGCCGCGGGCCTGAAGACACCTGTCTGTCGATTTTCAAGAACTACTTTTCGGCTGACGGTCTGTACTATGCCTACAATCTCGAAGAGCTGGGCACATACTACAAGCTCTACGACAATCTAATGGCGCACTGGGAGCAGGTTTGCCCGGGCTTTGTCAAGCACGTCCAATATGAGGACCTTGTGAATGACCTTGAGGGTGGGGTGCGCCAGTTACTGGACCTTTGCGGGCTGGATTGGCATCGGAACTGCATGAACTTTCATCAAACCCGGCGCAGCGTAAAAACAGCGAGCGCCTCTCAGGTCAGAAATCCCGTGTACGCCGATTCTGTCAATAAGTGGCAAAAATTCAAACCAGGCCTGCAGCCCCTCCTTGACAGCCTTAGGTCATGAAAATTATATCTCCTTTGCGGTTTACGCGGCATTCCAGGAGCAAATCGAGCATTTGCCTACAAAGAACCATGCCCCCCGCTAATAAATAGCGACTAAACCATTCTCTTGGAAAAATTTTGTGGGAGCTATCCACTTGGCCTCAGAAATGTAAATAGTTCACAAAGGGGCATTTCAGACGGTTGCTGCCCATTTCCTTTTGGTATAATTTGTCGGATCGGCCAATGTCAGCACACACTTTCGATTATAACAACGCTGTTAAGGCCAACACATATCAGTCTTAATTTAACAGTCTATTGGGGAACACCATGAATAGAAACAAACTAGCTGTTGCTGTCAAAACGGCCCTGGGCGCGGGGGCACTGTCTCTAGCCATGCCTTATGCAAACACGGCATTGGCCCAAGATAATATGGAGCTGGAGGAGGTTGTCATTACCGGTTCGCGTATTTCCCGCCCGGAACTTGACGCAGTGAGCCCCTACACTGTGGTGACCGGCGAAGAATTTTCCATCTCGGGCATTATCAACGTAGAGCAAAAGCTCTCTGAATTGCCAATGACCCTTCCTTCATTCGGGCCCAGCTCCAACAACCCGGGTGACGGCACTGCGAGGGTGGACCTACGCGGACTGGGTTCAGCTCGCACCCTGGTGCTCGTCAACGGCAGGCGCTACATCCCCGCTACCCAGTCCGGCGTGGTCGATTTGAACTCCATTCCTGGTAGCCTCCTCAAGCAGGTTGATGTACTTACCGGAGGTTCATCGGCGGTTTATGGCTCCGACGCACTCGCCGGCGTAGTCAATTTCCAGTTGGTCGACGACTTCGAGGGTGTGGAAATATCTGGCCTCTACGATACTGCCGAAGAAGGTGACGCTGAGAAATACAACATTGATATCACCATCGGGGGCAACTTCGACAATGGCCGCGGTAACGCGGTAGTTTACGCTTCGTATACGAAGCGGGAAGCTTTATTCCAGGGTGATCGCAAGTACTCCAATGTAGCGCTGACCGATACCACTGACGGCAATGGTAACCCCGTACTGTTGCCTGGCGGTTCCTCGGGCGTTCCGGGCACCCGTGTTTTTGGCGGTCCGACGCTTCCCAACGGCACCGGGCTGGGCACCTTTGATTCCAGCGGTGGTGGATTGCCCTGGGTTGAGCCAACCAGCCGCTTCAACTACGCGCCTGACAACTATCTGCAACTACCCCAGGAGCGTTACCTCGTGCACTCCATGGCGCACTACGACGTGACTGACAGCGCCCGAGTATACGGCGAGTTTACCTACTCCCATAATAAAGTTCCGCAGGAGTTGGCTCCGACCCCAGCGTTTACCACGATTGAACTTAACCCCAATAGCGCCTTCTTCGGCCCCGATGTGCAGGCCGCTTTTGCAGCCACCAGCCGCACGACTGATACCAATGGCGACGGCGTGATCGACAATAATGACAACCTGCTGTACTTCATCGGGCGTCGTATGGTCGAGAACGGTTCTCGTCAGGCCGAGGACACTCGAGACGCATTTCGCATACTCGTAGGTCTTCAGGGTGATTTCAACGACAACTGGTCTTACGATGCATACTATAGCTTTGCCAACCTGGAAAACGGCCAGTTCTTAAATAATGACGTCTCCGCGTCACGTTTCAAGCAGGCTGTTTTAGTAACTGACGATGGCAGCGCCTGTCAGGATCCCTCCGGTGGGTGTGCGCCATTGAACATATGGGGCCCAGGCAATATCAGCCAGGAAGCCATTAACTTTGTCAACGTGGGAGCGACCAACCAAACCCGGATTGAGCAGGAAGTCATTCAGGCGACCGTCACTGGTGAGCTGATGACCCTGGGCAGTGCCACTCAGCCTATCGCGGTAGTCCTGGGTTACGAACACCGCAGCGATGAATCCAGCTTCCGCCCTGACACTTTCCTCTCTGCGGGAGACGTACTCGGCTTTAATGCTGGCCGGGCAACCGTGGGTAGCTACAGCTCATCCGAGTTCTTTGCGGAGATATCGGTACCGCTGGTACAGGAAAAAGCTCTGGCAGAAGACCTCACGTTCTGGGCCGCTGCGCGTACTTCGGACTACGATAATCTAGACGACGATGTAACCTCGTTCGCAGCAGCTCTGAACTGGTCACCCGTTGAAAACGTCAAATTCCGCCTGGGTTACCAGGAAGCGGTCCGTGCACCTAATGTGGCAGAGCTCTTCTTGGGTCAGTCTAATGGCTTCCCGGGTGCTGACGATCCGTGTAGTTCCGGTGCCATTTCGTCCGATACTGACAGAGACCTGTGCGTAGCTACCGGCGTTAGTGCCGGTCAGGTGGGCGTTTTCACCCAGGCAAACTCGCAGATCGAGGGTTTGTTCGGCGGCAACCCAAACCTGCAGGAAGAAACCTCCGAAACCTACACCTTTGGTGTAGTTTGGCAGCCCACTGACAACTTTGACATCAGCGTCGATTACTATGACATTGAAATTGAAGATGCCATTAGTGTTTTAGGCGGGGGCGTGAATAACGTACTCGACCTGTGCTACAACGTGATTAAGCAGGCCAGCTCACCCTTCTGCCAAGCCATTTCTCGTCGCTCTGACGGTAACGTCTCGCGGGTCGACGTGTTGAATGAAAACATCGGCTTGCTTGAAACCTCCGGTATTGATGTTAATTTCAACTATCGTCAGGACTTCGATTGGGGCATCGGTAACGCGGGCTCGATGCTGACGATGGCCTTCAAGAGCACGTTCCTGGAGGAGTTTGACATCACGCCAGTAGCAGCATTGGCTGATCGCGTTGACGATTGTGAAGGCAATTTTGGTAACACCTGTGGTTCTCCTTTAAACGAGATCGTCTGGAACTTGCGTTCGACGCTGAGCACCGGCCCCTGGACCTTCTCGGCCCTTGTGCGCTACCTCAGTGAAGTTGACGATGACCAGATTGCCAATAATGGCGTACCCAGCGGCGAACTCGCAGCACCGTCGATTGATGATGAATACTACCTAGATATCAGCGTAGGCTATGACTTCTCGGACGATTTTACCGTGCAACTTGGTGTGCAGAACGCACTGGATACAGAGCCGAGTCCGGTTGGCGCTTCCCAAGAGCAGGCTAACACGTTCCCGTCTACTTACGAGTTGTTTGGACCACGTGTCTGGGTAAGTACCAGCTACAAATTCTAAACCTCTGAGTTGTAGTAAGCTTAAACGGCGAGCCAGTCTCGCCGTTTTTTTTGTCTGGAAAAAACAACATGAACCAGCAGAGCCACTTGCAGGTGCAGCGTGAACTCCAGCAGTTATTTCGCGTTGTGCAACAAAAGGGCGCACAGGCGCTGCCCCTAATCCTGCAGGCCCTGCACAGCAGGCCCGAAGATCCCAACCTCTTGCACCTTGCAGGTCTCGCCAGTGCAGCAGGGGGAGAGTTAGAACAGGCGGCGATCTACTACAGGCAATCACTGTCAAGTCATGCCAGGCAACCCGAGGTGCTCAACAACTTGGCCAACGTCTGCCAGAAGCTCGGCCTCGTAGAGGACGCGGAACACCACTACCAGGAGGCATTGAGTTTGAACCAGTGCTATTTTGACGCCTGGAAGAATCTCGGCCTGCTATATCTGTCTCAACACCGAAACGATGACGCCCGCCAGGCACTGACGAGTGCACTGGAGCTGAACCCGAGCAATCCCAGCGTGCTGACAGCAATGGGCAATGTCTATCGCGACGGCAATTGCTACCGCGAGGCCGCCGACTACTATAACCGGGCACTGGAGGCTGACCCCAGATACGTTAATGCCCTCTACAACTTGGCTCTTTGCCACAAAGGATTGGAACAACACCAGCAGGCTCTGACATGCTTCAACAAAGCCAGGGACATTGGGCCACATGTGGCCCAAATCGACCTCAGTCAGGGTAACGTTATGTTTGAACTCGGTGAAATCAGTGAGGCAGAGCGCTACTACAAGTCGGCCCTGGAAAAGGACCCGAACCTGGTGCTGATCCATGAAACGCTGAGCGAGTATTACTGGCAATTGGGTCGCCACGACCAGATAGAAACCAGCTACCGCGCAGCATTGGCCGACAACCCAACAAATATTGCATTGCTGGAGTCATTTATTCACACCATGGTCGCATGCCAGCGTATCGATACAGCGCGTGAATTAATCAGTATCGGGCTGGCGCAGTCGACCACACCAGAGTTACTCTACTTGCGTGCAAAATTGCACGCCCAGGACGGGGATTATAGCGCCGCACGGCAGGGCTTTGAGCAATCACTGCAGCAGCGTTTTTCCATTGACTCGGCACACGACCTGATCAAACTGCACATACTTACTGGTGAGTATGAGCTCGCCTCTGGCGTCATCGACAGGGCCTTGACCGTGGATTCAGATCAGCAGTTGACTTGGGCCCTGCAGGGCCTCTGCTGGCGGCTCACTGGAGATGAACGCTACCACTGGTTGATCGATTACGACCGCTACGTGCAGTCTTATACGTTGCCGACGCCTCCCGGTTACGCGAGCCTGGATGATTTTCTACAGACTTTGAAAACCACCTTGTTAGATATGCACAAAACCCAGTTCGCGCCCTCTCAGCAAACCTTGCTACACGGCACCCAGACACCCGGGCGTCTGCTACATAAACCGCTGGTTAACATACAAGCATTCAAACAAGCGCTGGCCGCCATCGTCGCTGAATATATCGAGAGCTTGCCAGACGACCCCACCCATCCGCTACTGCGACGAAAGTCTACGCATTTCGAATTCTCGGGGTCCTGGTCAGTGAAGCTGTATTCCGGCGGATTCCATGTCAATCACGTGCACCCGCAAGGGTGGATCAGCTCAGCTTGCTACATCGCTATGCCAGACCATGTCGAGGGCAACAACCCACAGGCTGCCTGCATCAAGTTCGGCGAAAGCCCACTCAATCTGGGATCGAGAGAATATGTAGAGCGAGTTATAGAGCCCGCCGCGGGCCAGCTTATACTGTTTCCATCCTATACCTGGCATGGCACCTACAACTTCGACTGCCCCAGCGGGGAGTGCCGCCTGACCGCGCCTTTTGACGTGATACCCATCCAGGCACCGTCTAACGATAGCCAAGCGATTCGCTAAATTCTAGTCCGGACCGGGGTCAAGTCCACTGCGCAACCAGCCGGTGATTGATAACCTGGGCTTAGCAGCAAACGGTGTGACCAGGGTAACTGAATGGAGTTGGGGTACAGCAAAAATATTAAGTGCATTGAAACGGGGCAAGTAGGCCTCATCAATGTGTCCGTCCCCCCGTGTAAACTGTAATGCACCGCCCCAATTAACATCCCATTGTGGCGTCATATTAAGCACAAATGCCGCCACTCGGTGTTTATCCTGAATATCATCGTCGTGTTCAGTCAGGAAGTGACCCGATCGATAGCATGTGGCCTGTGCATCCGCGAACGTTATATCCGGCCGACTCACCACTTCACGCACGAAGTTAAGAAATTTCTCACCATTAAGAAACTCAAACAGCCGCGCAAAAAAATGGCCCTCCAGCTGACCCCGATGATAAAGATCATAGATAGGTACGGTCTGATAAAGGTATTGAAAGTCGTCTATGGCTGACGCGTGTACAATTTTATCGAAGGTCGCCTGCTGCTCCAGGTTCCAGCCAATGACTGAGTTGGCATTAATTTCGCGGTGCTTGCCATCCTCGCGAAACACCAGGTTCCAATCCGGCTGTTCATCCAGGCAGTTATATAGCTCCTGTGCGCTGCTCTGGGCAAGAATGCCAGGAATATGTACGCGACCAGCTCGCTGAAAAGCATCGCGCCAAACAGATGGGTTAATATCGGTGGGGAGATTCACGACTGTGCAATTCTGATAGTATTCTTCTTCCCGCCCAACCTAGGCTCGCAAAACTATATCACTTTAAGTTAAGCAGTGATATTGGGAGAACCTTAAATGACCACAGCCACTATTGAGCAGGCCGAATCTGCACACCGCAGCGGTGATCTGGAGGCCGCCAAAGCAATCTACACACAGCTGCTCGAAACTAACGGGGACAATGTCGACGCGCTCTACGGTCTAGCAACCATCGCGCTGCAGCAGACCGCAACAAAAGATGCCTTGCCGCTGTTTCAACGCGCCGCGGCGCTGCAACCGGAGGCCGCCGATATTCACCTCAATCACGCCGTGTGTCTGTTTGAAACTGGCCACCTGCAGGACGCGATTGCAGCGGCCAATCGAGCGGCAGCACTGGCATGGAATGATGAGTTCTTCCTAGTGGCGATAGGCAATCTGCTCATCAAACTCGGCGAACCCGCAAGCATTTCCAATCTGTTCAGGGGCATTGCCAAGCCATCCGCGGATGCGCGAATCCTGCTGGCTAAATCACATGGGCTGCTCGGCGAATGGGATCGGGCGGTCGCACTGCTGCACGATCTGCACCGTGAACAATCGGACAACGCTGCTATCGCAAACGAACTGGCACTGGCGGCCGGCAAATTGCGCGATTACCCGCTGGCGATAGCCAGTTTTGAACATTACCTAAGTCTTGTCACACCTACCGCACAGGATCATCTCCGTTTCGCTGACTTGTTGTTGATCGCCCGCGACATTGGGTATAGCGAGCGGGAACTGGCGTTGGCAGCTTCCCTCGCCACGGAAAGTTCTGAGTTTCACGTGCTCAAAGCGCGCCTGGCCCGCCTTAGCGGCAACACGGACGAGGCTATTAGCGCCACTAGCGCCGCACTGGATCTGGACGCCCACAATGGGCAAGCGTGGGGTATCCACATGGAGATTTCTGACTCAGCGGCCCTACCAACGTTGATTGCGAGAATGAAGTCATTGTTGCGCGAGGAGATAGCCAACCCCTACTTCCGCAGTCTGATGAGCTACGCCCTTGCCAACGCCTATCTGCGAAGTGGGGACAGTGGTGCTGCATTCGTGGAACTGGAGACCGCCAATAATTTGCAACAGGAACATTTCCGCGAGCGAGGACTCGCGTATGATTTCGCCCGCAAGGAGGAAGAGGCCGAGGGGATCATCCGGCATTTCTCGAAGTTAACAACATCCGCCCCCATCAATGCAGAGCAGCCGATTCCCATATTCATCGTCGGCATGCCCCGCTCGGGCACAACCTTGATGGAGAAATTACTCTCTCAGCTCGACGAGGTCACTGCGACCGGCGAGAACGAGACCATGGGATTTCTTGGAACCCAGTACCAACTAGATGCGAACAAGCACCTCGTCCCGCTGCCAGAAAACATGCAGCCGCACGACTGGCAATCTCTGGCAGAAAAATACCTGGCCCGCAACCACTTACGCAACCGCTACATAACTGACAAGATGCCGCACAATTTCAATCATGTCGGCATGATACTGTCGATGTTTCCAAAGGCAAGGGTGCTACAAATGCGCCGCGATCCTCGCGATGTGTGCCTATCAATCTACACCCGTTCATTCCCCGACGGCCACCCTTATGCATGCAGTTTCGAATCACTGGCTCACGCCTATATGCTGTGCCAGCGTATAATGGACCATTGGGCGCAGCTCGAGCCCACCCGGGTGATGGACATCAAGTACGCTGACCTCGTGTCCAACACGCGGGAACTCGGCGAAAACATTTTCCGCTTCTGTGGTCTGCAGTGGCAGGACAGATGCCTGGAGTTTCATCGAGACGTCACACCCAGTTTTACGTTTAGCGAAATGCAGGTTCGGCGCGCCATCAGCACAGACAGAGTCAATCGCTGGCAGGCTTACGATGATCATCTCGGCGACATGTACGCCGCCCTCGCACGCTGGAACTGCCTCTGAGTTTTATCTAGATCAGTTGTGGAACCACCCCGTCAGAGCATAGCGTGCCGCGCCGGCGAAGGGTGCCACGAAGGTAACGGCGTGCACATGACGCACATCAAACAGAGAGAGGCAATTAAACCGGGGTTCCCAAGCGTCGCGAGGAATCCCGTTGTCATGATAGAATTGCAGCAGTCCACCCCAATCCGGGTGCCAGTTCGGGGTGAAATTCACTACGTAGGCCAGTCTCCGGCGCTCCTCAGGTACAAAATCGGAATGCCGGGTCAGATACTGGCCCCGTGAGAAGCGCGTAAACTGCCCATCCGCGCCGGTCAGGTCGCTGTAGCCGGATATCTCTTTGACAAAATCCAGCATAGCACCACCGCGGACCAGTTCGAACAGATCCTGCAGCGCTGCAGGCGCAGATGTTATCCGCTCGCTCTCCATACGGTAGCCGGAGTAGAAAAATCCAATCCCACGATTGGCCAAAGAGAGTAACTCTCCCTGTAGCTGCTCTCGTTGCGCCGCAGCCATGCCCTGCAACTCTTGGTCAGATAGCACTATATTCCTATTCTGACTGAACAAAATATTATCGAACAGTAACTGCGATTGGAGCTGATTGTGTACCTCACGCGCAAAGGGTTCTTCCAACAGGTTGTTGATCCGCAATCTCTGATCACAATCGAATTCCCGACCGAGAGCGAGCGGATCAAGCTCGGGGTTCAACATAGACTTCCTCACAACTTGTTCGCGATGCCGACATTCCAGTATCAAATGCCAGGCGCACGGGCATGTTGATTGCGATCACAGGTCCCTACCTATCAACCAGTCGCGCCGGGCCTTGAAACTACGCTGCACGGCGGCCCTTTCCGCGGCTGAAAGGTCGGGGTGCCAGATTGAAAAAATAAGCACCGCACGGTCGCGATCAGAGCCATTCATCGCCTCGTGATCAAAGGTATCGTCGAATACCACCAACTGACCCGGTTCCCAGAAAATTCTTTCCTGCGCGACTCGCAACCAACAGCCCTGCGGCACAATTAACGGTAAGTGCACCGTTAAACTGTGATTGGACAGGCCATAGTGCGCAGAGATGCGTTGCCCTGGCCGTAATGTGGAAACAAATACTTCGAATGGGTGTTCATCCAGGCAGTAAAGTGGGACCTCGCCCAGCGCGTCGAGAGTGACCGGAAAGCGCTCGATAACAGGCTCGTTGGGTACGCCGTTCCGATAGAGATCCAGCGATTTCCAGTTAAGCGAGCCAGCGAGTTGCGGAAACGCCTCATCAAGCGCAGGGGTATATTCGAGGTAAGGGCGCGCCTGACCCTGCAGCGCCGGCATGGCGGCGGAGATTTCTTCAACAATTGAGTCTGCAACGGCCTCAAGGGCTCTGGTCCAGATGAGCGTATGCGCCGGAATAAAGGCCTCGGCCGACAGGCCGGGGATATAAAATAACTGTGGCTGTTGTCCAGGCGTGGCGAACTCGAATAGCTGGTCATGAATACGTGTCCAAACCGCCTGGGCAATCCGGCTGCATTCATCATCCCCCCCGACGGCGTTACGGTGAAGCTCGCCGAAGTGCTTGCGCAGCGCAATGTTCGCTGCTTGCGACCGCTCGCGGGTCTGCGGCGTCTGCCCGGGATCATTCACCCAAGCCAATACGCTTTCGTCGAGCTCGACGCTGCGGGAGAACAGCGACAGCGCCCGGTGAGAATCGCCTAGCTGGTAAAACCAATAGCCAGCGTACAGGTAGGCCAGGGGATTGAGCGGCGCCAGCTGTAAACATCTCAAGTAGGCACTGCTGGTATTTTCAGCCAGACCGATTTGCTCTTCGACCACGGCCAGGCGATAGCACAGCTGCGCATCGTCAGGGCATTGATTCATCAAGGCCCGCAATAGAATCAACCCCAGGTGATGGTTGTTCTCGGCAAATGCAGCATCAATCTCAGCCTCACATTCAGCGCGATTTTTCCCTGCCTGCTCAGTAATGGGAATCATTCCATGCTATCGGCGCTGAGCAACATCGACTTGACTCATACTCTGCAACACTACCTCTGAGCAAGAATCTGGGCGCGGCGGTCAATGAGTCTTTTCCAGTTTTCCAGCGAAAACAGATGCGCAAATATAAAAGCCAGGTACCCTTGCTGCGCCAGCTCGTGCAGCACATCAGGCGGCAGTGACATCAGTTTCTGGCCATCCACCGCGAAATAGGTGGCCAGCGGTTCCTCGTCATCGCCTTGATTTGTTGTCACGCGCTGCGCGACGATCAGGTCGAGCTCCTTCAGCCGTTCAGAAAATGCGAGAGTTCGGCGGGACTCAGCTTCATACTTCCCACAGAAGTCCACCATCTGTTGGGCAGAGTCAGAAAGCTTACCCTCGGAGAAAAAAAGTTGCTCAGCACCGGGGCCGATAGCCTCGCAGGCGCGATCAATGACCATCACGTACTGGTCATTGGCGCTGCCCGCCAGGGCAAAGGGGTAACGCCTGAGGTAAGAAGGAATATAGGAGTTGGCATCCCAGGCCCCGCCATCACCTACAAACATGTTTTCCTCCGGCAGTAATGACAATACTGCCACGGGCGCTACTCGCTCAATATCAGAAAATACTACGGGGTAGTCCTTCTGTGCCGACGCCATTTCAGCCGCTACCAAGGGGACAGATATGATCGAACGGGTAAAACCGTAATTGCTTGCCTCGGGATTAATGCCCAGTTCACCGTGCTGCTCCAGGGTCAGAATCTCGGGTTGTTCATACAAAAACATCTGACCTTGTGGAAGGTTAAGTTTCGCCTGGGTTTTCACCACCTCAACATCGTCACTCATTGATACTTCTCTCCAGATAGACAAATCACAACGCTATCATAATCTTACTCGCCAGTTTCGGCACCTAAATCTTGCGGCCCAACAGCTGCCAGGCGATCAGCATAGGCTCCTGATCGTCCTCCTCAATGTAAAGGGGGGCCGCTAGCGCCACATCTATCCCGTAGCCCTCCAGCATTCGGGTAAATCTCGACATCCCATCGGCATCAAGGGCTGCGCGCTGCAACTGCTGAAGGCGTCGACTCTCTGCGCCCAGACGGATCGTCATATTGGCCAGCACGTCCCGGGCACGCCTCAGATCCTGCCGGGCTACTTCCAGGACCTGCCCCACGGCGGAGAATATCTGGCCGCTTACCAATGCGCTATTATTCGCGTTCTCAGCAAGATAGGCCTCACCGATCTGTTCGAGCTGTTTCGGGGAACTTTCTCCATCCAGGCAACGCTCTACCGCACTCAGCAAGCCATCACTGGCCGTCAGCCTGGCAATTTCACCTAACTTAGCAGGCACGGGTTGCAGCACTTCGCTGTCGCTATGATGCATCAGGAAAGCTAGCGTACCATTTTTTCTAAGCACCCTGAGCTGCCGGCAGGCCTGCTCCAGCGGTGCGTATTCGATGCCGAACTGGCTAGTGATGGCATCAAACTCGCCTGACTCAAAGGGCAATGCGAGTAGATCGACGCCGGGGAAAAAATTCACTGCTCCGAGGAGGGGCTGATTGCGCACAAATCTGGGGGGGGCGATATCGGCTTTATCGACAGCCGAAATGCGCAGGGTGGGCACAGCATTAAGCAGCGCCACAGGCACAGTGCCGTTACCTGTGGCGAGATCCAACACAGAAGCATCCTCTGCCAGATTATCGGCAAACATCTGCCAGAAATCCGCAATGTGCCTGGAATCTTTTTCAGAGTAAGTGGGTACACAGCTGTCCAGGCGATTCTCTTGCCAGTAGATCGTCCAGGGATCACTATTCACCGTGGGCTGCTCGTTAGCCTGCTTCACTGGTTTCTGCCTGTGTTGCCCCTGCAGCCAGGTCGGCACTAGCCAGCACCTCACTGAAAAAGCCATCCAGTTCGGTCACGATACGAGTTCGCACGGGCAGGATTTCATTGGCCAGATGGTGGCGCGCGCCGTGGATGATAACTTGCTGACTATCGGGAAATACGCGCTTCACCTGCACCAGGTTATAGCGCCAATCCACGGTTTGATCACCAGTGCCTTGCACAATAAGAAGGGGACAAACCGCGCCTGGTAAACAGGGCGGCTGATCCAGAAACCCGGCGAGCCATACCTTGAGCGCGCCTACCCATTTTATAGATAAGTGATGTGCCTGCAACGGATCGCCCCGCAGGAATTCAACGAACAAACCATCCTGAGAGTTTTGAGCAAACTGCCGCGGCACGAAATCTCGCCAGTGATGCAACAGCCGATGCAGTATACGAACCCACCACCATCCCAGGGGACGGACCAACGGTGCCAAGAGCACGACTGAACGAAAGCGAGGCTGTGGTTGATCTAGCAAGAGCTGCATCACCGCCGCCCCACCGGTGCTTTGAGCTATACAAAACCACGGCAGGTCAGCAAGCTCCGACATCGCTTCCATACAAGATGCAATGGCGACGGTGTACTCTTCGAAACTGTCGATTACCGCCGGCTCCCCACTGGACAAGCCGTGGCCAGGGAGATCAAAAGCTACAACATTGAGACCGCGTGAAAGCCCATATTCAATCAGGTGGCCGTATAGACCAACGTGATCAAAATAACCATGAACCAGTAGCAAATTGCCCTTTGCTCCCGGCTGCACAAACGATTGCACAGCTAGCTGCGAGGCATTGGAGGATACGGTCATAAATGTGTGTGCGGTGCCAGGGTAGCGACCCGCAAAATCAAGGCTGTAATACTTGACGTACGCCCGTATCGCCTCGTCTTCGGCCAGCGACTCGGGCGTCTTTTTTTGCAGCGCAGCCCGCACCAGCTCGGGGTTAAAAGGTGTTGCCGCCGACACTGCCTGAACCTCAGAAATTGGCAACTGAATTTGGATCAATTAATCTTGGGATTCAGCTCGCCGGACTGGTAGCGCGGTACCATGCTATCCAGAGAGGACGGCTTGATCTTGTCAGCCTGACCCGCTGTACCAAAGGCTTCATATCGAGCGACGCAAATATCCCGCTGTACCTTTATCGTTTCACTGAGAAATTTGCGGGGATCGAATTCAGATTTATTCTGCGCCAGGAACCGCCGCACGGCTCCGGTTGATGCCAGCCTCAAATCAGTATCAATATTGACCTTCCGCACACCGTGCTTTATCCCCTCCTGAATCTGCGTCACAGGCACACCATAGGTCTCAGGGATTTCTCCACCGAACTCGTTAATCACCGTCAACCACTCCTGCGGAACCGAAGAAGAACCGTGCATCACCAGATGAGTATCAGGAATTCGGGCATGAATTTCCTTGATTCTGTCTATCGCCAAAATATCGCCGGTAGGCGGGCGAGTGAATTTGTAGGCACCATGACTGGTTCCACAGGCAATCGCGAGCGCATCCACAGCCGTTGCCGAAACAAACTGCGCTGCCTCTTCGGGGTCAGTTAAAAGCTGGTCATGGGTAAGAACACCCGCTGCACCAATTCCATCTTCCTCACCGGCCTCGCCGGTTTCCAGTGAGCCCAGGCACCCTAGCTCACCTTCTACCGATACGCCACATGCATGAGCCATGCGTACCGCCTGTCTGGTTACCTCCACGTTGTAGTCATAGCTGGCGGGGGTCTTGCCATCTTCTTCCAGTGACCCATCCATCATCACAGAAGAGAAGCCCAGTTGAATAGATCGCTGACAAACGTCAGGTGACACGCCATGATCCTGGTGCATTACGACCGGGATATGAGGAAATTCTTCGATAGCGGCAAGTATCATGTGCCGCAAAAAAGGCGCCCCTGCATACCTCCTTGCACCGGCAGAGGCCTGCATGATGACCGGGCTATTGGTCTGATCTGCAGCTTCCATGATGGCGCGGGTCTGTTCAAGGTTATTCACGTTGAAGGCAGGCACACCGTAATTGTGTTCTGCTGCGTGATCCAGAAGCTGTCGCATACTGATCAATGCCATTGCTAAGTCCTCTCCTAGTGGGCCTGTTGAGCCCGTTGCTGAAGTATTGCCACCGCCGGCAATGTTTTGCCTTCCACGTATTCAAGGAAGGCACCGCCACCGGTTGATATATAAGAGACCCTATCCGCCACTCCGAATTTGTCAATGGCGGCCAGTGTGTCACCACCGCCGGCTACAGAAAAGCCGGCGCTTTCTGCGATTGCGGCACTGAGTTGGGCCGTGCCCGAGCTGAAGGGCGTCATTTCAAAAACGCCGACCGGACCGTTCCATAGTATGGTGCCCGCCTCTGCAATAACCTTGGTTATGGCAGTCATCGATTGGGGTCCAAGGTCGAGTATCAGGTCATCTTCTGCGACATCCTTGGCCAGCTTGATTTCACTCTGGGCATCTTCGCTGATCTCCCTCGCCACTACCACGTCTATCGGTACCGAAATCGACGTACTTGCCATCAGCGACTGCGCCGCCGGGATCAGGTCATGTTCACACAGAGATCGGCCTACGGGACAACCGGCAGCCGCAAGCACCGTATTGGCGATGCCACCCCCTACAATCAATTGATCAACACGCTCCGCCAGAGACTCCAGCACTTCAAGTTTGGTGGAGACCTTCGAGCCACCTACAATGGCGACAAGCGGGCGCTGTGGCGATGCTAACGCCCGCTGCAGCGCGTCCAACTCTGCACTGAGAAGCAGTCCAGCACAGGCTATGGGTGCCTGCGCCGCAACGCCGTGGGTAGACGCCTGGGCCCGGTGTGCTGTCCCAAATGCATCCATCACAAAAACATCACACAAGGAAGCATAGTCTTTGGCCAATTGATGGTCGTTGGCCTTTTCTCCGCTATTAAAGCGTACATTCTCCAATAGAGAAACTCCACCAGGTGCCTGGTTTGCCTGGCGCCAGTTGGACACCAGCGGTACATCGCGACCCAGCAGTGATCCGAGATGGTCGGCCACGGGCGCGAGCGAATACTGGCTGTCCATCGTGCCTTCAATCGGTCGACCCAGATGCGACATGATGAGAACGCCTGCACCCTGAGCCAGAGCGAGTTCTATGGTGGGAAGCGCTGCTCGAATCCGGGCGTCACTGGTCACCTTGCCATCACTAACAGGGACATTTAAGTCCTCGCGGATGAGTACACGCTTGCCAGCAAGCCGCAGGTCTTCCATCTTCAACACAGTGCCACTCATCACAGGCCTCTCACTGCTAGCTGATCATTTACGCGGCAATGCCGCCGCCCGGATAAAACAATTCTTCTGCTCACTCATGCCCAAGAGCGCACCAATATCGACTGACATCCAGCATGCGGTTGGCATAAGCCCATTCATTATCGAACCAAGTGAGCACCTTGACCAGCGTTTCACCGCTGACCCT
The DNA here is from genome assembly GCA_938074045.1 of uncultured Halieaceae bacterium. GTDB lineage: Bacteria > Pseudomonadota > Gammaproteobacteria > Pseudomonadales > Halieaceae > CALJGI01. The sequence continues at coordinate 361,735 of CALJGI010000004.1, read as the reverse complement.
GGTTTGACTCGCATCTATAATGCTGGACCGCGGGTCGTGGTTGAAGTCGCATGAAGCCAATGGCTCCCGGGTGAATCCGAGCACTTGATCAAAGCATGTGTGTGCCGCCTCAGCAAGTAAGCGGTTCACGTGGTCATCTGTAGTAGATTGGGCGACGCTGACAGTCAGGTCCATCGCCGATACATTCAAGGTTGGCACGCGCAATGCTTGCGCCTCAAAACGTCCTGCAAGGTCTGGAAGAATCCGCTCAATACCGCGTGCCAACCGGGTATCCACAGGGATAATCGATTGCCCGGCCGCCCGTGTTTTGCGCAGATCTGTATGATGATAGGCATCGAGCACGGGTTGGTCGTTCATTGCCGAGTGGATTGTAGTCACAATGCCGCATTGCACCTCAAGAGCATCATGCAGCGCTCTGATCACAGGGACAATGCCATTGGTGGTGCAAGAGGCGCTGGAGGCAATGGTGTGCCCTGCCCGCAGGGTATCCTGATTTATCCCCCACACTACCGTGGCATCGACATCGGCTTCTGCCGGCTGCGAAAAAAGTACACGTTTCGCACCAGCGTGCAGATGTTTTTCCGCGGTAGCCCGATCACTGAATGAACCGGTACACTCCAACACCAGATCCACATCCATACTGTCCCAGGGCAGCGCATCCAGCTCTGACTCTCTCAGAATTTCGATCTCGTCGCCCGCAACGGACAAACATGTGTCCGCATGAAGCAACTCCCACGGAAAGCGCCCGTGCGTGCTGTCATAACGAGTGAGATGCACTACCGTTTCTGCATCCGCCAGCTCATTGATGGCAACTACACGTAAAGCATCCCGGTGGGGTGACTCATAGAGCGCCCGCAACACACATCGCCCGATGCGTCCGTAGCCATTTATCGCCAGACGATACATGTCCTCGCCGCTATCGGTCTGAGATGTCTGGTGGCATTACAGAATAACGTCTTCTGCGGCTTCTACCACGGCGGCTGTCGTGATGCCAAAATGTTCAAACAGTTCGCCCGCCGGCGCGGATTCACCAAATGTAGTCATGCCCACAACGCGACCATCCAGGCCGACAAATTTGTACCAGTAATCCACATGACCAGCCTCCACGGCAACCCGGGCCAGTACGTTTGATGGCAACACCGATTCCCGATAACTGGCATCCTGCGCCAGGAAAGATTCGACACAGGGCATGGACACCACGCGCGCACTTTTACCCCGCTCACGCAGAATCTGCGCCGCCTCTTGGGCCAATGCCACCTCGGACCCCGTGGCTATCAGTATGACATCCGGCGCAGAAGGGCTGTCGCTGAGAATGTAGGCGCCCCGGGCGATGTCTTGCAGTTGCTGCTCAGACCGCTCCTGATGAGGCAGTGACTGACGACTGAAAATCAGCGCACTGGGGCCAGTTCGGCGGGTGATAGCCGCCTTCCAGCCGACTGCAGATTCCACGGCGTCACAGGGCCGCCAGGTGTGCAGACCAGGTGTAGTGCGCAAACTGGTCAATTGTTCTACCGGCTGGTGGGTCGGTCCGTCCTCGCCCAATCCTATGGAGTCGTGCGTGTACACAAATATCGATGGTTGCTGCATGATCGCCGCCATTCGAACTGCATTGCGTGCGTACTCCATAAAGATCAGAAAGGTCGCGCCATAGGGTATAAACCCACCGTGTAGCGCCACACCGTTCATGATGGCGGACATGGCGAATTCGCGCACGCCGTAGTAAATGTAGTTGGCGTCGGCGTTATTCCGATCCATCGCCCGGGAACCGCTCCAGACGGTGAGGTTTGAACCGGCAAGATCGGCAGAACCGCCAAGAAACTCCGGTAAGGCCGGACCAAAGGCATCAAGGCAATTCTGCGAGGCCTTGCGACTGGCAATGCTTTGCGCGGCCTCCTGACACTCGCGGATATAGTCATCGGCAAGCTGCGTGAAATGTTCCGGCAGATCCCCGGCCAGGCGACGCAGAAGCTCAGCCGCACTTTCCGCATGATCAGCCGCATAGGCTTCCATCGCCGCATCCCAATCTGCTTCGGCGGCGGCCCCACGCTCCAAAGCGCACCAAACAGAATAAATGTCGTCTGGAATTTCAAATGGGCCATGCTCCCACCCGAGGGCCTCTCTGGTGGCCGCCACCTCGTCGACACCCAGCGGTGCGCCATGGGAGGACTCCTTGCCCTGTTTGGCCGGGGAGCCCTTGCCTATAACTGTCTGACAGCAAAGCATGCTGGGGCGATCAACCACACTCCGCGCTTCCTCAATGGCCGCATTGACCGCCGCCGGGTCATGACCATCGACCCGGTCTATCACATGCCAGCCGTAGGCACGAAATCGGGCGGGTGTGTCATCTGTAAACCAGCCTTCCACCTCGCCGTCGATGGAAATGCCGTTGTCATCATAAAATGCTATCAACTTGCCCAGACCCAGTGTGCCGGCCAGGGAACAGGCCTCGTGGGAGATGCCCTCCATAAGACAGCCATCTCCGAGGAACATATAAGTGTTGTGAGCGACAATTTCGTGCCCGGGGCGATTGAATTGGGCAGCCAGTACTTTTTCCGCTATCGCCATGCCGACTGCATTGCTGATTCCCTGCCCCAGGGGGCCAGTTGTTGTTTCTACTCCAGGCGCATAGCCGTATTCCGGATGACCCGGCGTCTTACTGTGAAGCTGGCGAAAATTGCGCAACTCTTCGATGGGCAGGTCATAGCCCGTCAAATGCAGCAGCGAATATACCAACATCGAACCATGTCCGTTGGACATCACGAATCGATCCCGATTGGGCCAATGTGGGTTGGCAGGGTTGTGTCTGAGATGGTCGTTCCACAAAACCTCGGCTATATCCGCCATTCCCATGGGGGCTCCTGGGTGGCCGCTATTGGCTTGTTGAACAGCATCCATACTGAGCGCCCTGACTGCATTGGCCAGTTCTGTTCGAGACGGCATGTAATCACTCCGGATAGGGTAAGATGAGCGCAAACATTTTCCCTGAAGTCGGCGCATACAGCAATCTATTAGCAGGAAAATGATATGTTTATGCTACACGGCCGGTCGTAATTTCCTGCGCGGCTGAGCAAATGACACCAGGAACACACATGTCGAACAACTTCGAACATAGCCATTCAATTATCATTCTCGGCGGCGGCACCGCGGGATGGATGGCTGCCAATCTGTTGGCTCGTGAGTGGGGCTATAGAAATGTTTACATAACACTGCAGGAAGCTCCGGAAATCGGCATCATCGGCGTTGGCGGGGAGTTTACATCCGAGCGCGCCGCAACGGGGTTGATGTCGAAGCGCATCCCGATCAGTTTTTTGTGTCCGGTCAGCTTTTGCGACAACAGCCGGGACCCATGCCCAATGAGAATTTCCCGATTGAACTAATCTATGGCTATCACTTCGATGCTGCTCTGGTCGGTGAATTTCTGCGTGGAGTGGCGACATCCCGATGCGTCATACACCGGAGGGCCGCGTGGATCAGATGAGCCTGGATGAGCAGCGCATTATAGCCAAGGTGCATCGGACGGCTACAGCCTGAGCGCTGATATGTTTCTTGATTGTTCAGCTTTGCCCAGGTGCTTATCGGCAATGTCCAAGGGGTAAATATGGCAAAAGTGACCGAGTTTATGCGCCGCTGCGTACTGACCTTCACCGGTGCGCGGCAAAACCTTCCCTACTGAATCACGTCAAATTTCCGTACGCTGGGGCGAATATTTCTATATCAATATATTTTGATATAGGGGCCAACTGCTGCTAGACTCCGCCCCCATGTTGACGGCTCAAACAGACCACCCGCCCACGGGTGCACTCAGTTCATGCAGCCTGGCCGCTGCCACCGCGTACTGCAAAGCCAGTGCAGACCGGCTGCGCCTGCTCGTCCTGAGAGCGCTTCGCCATGACTCCATGGCAGTGTCAGAGCTATGTCACTTATTCGAGATCAGGCAGCCTGCCATGAGCCACCATCTAAAGACTCTGTCCGACGCAGGTCTGGTAGCGACTAGGCGGGAGGGCAACACTATTTTTTACCGACGTCGCAGCCAACCACCAGAAGCCGGATTGGAACCGCTACACCGCGGCCTTCTTGATACCGTCGACACACTGGATCTGACTCCGGATGAGAAAGAAAGATTGCGCAATATTTACCACTCGAGAGCGGCTCTCTCCCAACAATTTTTCCAGGACAACGCCGACAAGTTCAAAGCGCAACAGGACCTCATCGCCAACTATGAACAATACGCAGACACGGTAGCACAAACCCTGGCTGAACATCAGTCAGGGAAAGATTGTGCCATCGAGATAGGCCCTGGGGATGGGCGGTTTCTGGCGACACTATCGCCGCGGTTTGCAAGGGTAGTCGCGGTGGATAACGCCAGTGAGATGCTGGACACGTCCCGCCGGCGCGCACAGGAATCCCGTCTGGAGAATGTAGAGTTCATTCTCGGTGACACCAGCCATGCCGCACTATATGGCGCCAACGCAGACTGCGTCATTGCCAACATGGTGCTTCATCACACACCGTCTCCAGCTGATATTTTCCGTGACCTGGCCCGCGCATTACACCCTGGTGGTATCTTTATTCTGACTGACCTCTGCCGCCACGACCAGGTTTGGACTCGGGAAAGCTGCGGCGATCTCTGGCTGGGCTTCGACGAGTCCGATCTTACCGACTGGGCAGCAGTGGCGGGACTCGTCATTAACAACACCACCTACCTGACACAGAGAAACGGTTTTCGTGTGCAGATTCTGGTGTTTACACGCGCCGCATGACAATTTTGATTTATAACAGGACAAACCGATGAGCGAATATTCCATTTTTACCTCTGAATCTGTTTCCGAGGGTCACCCGGACAAAATGGCTGACCAGATATCCGACGCGGTGCTGGATGCCATCATCCGCGACGACCCAGATGGTCGTGTCGCCGTTGAGACCATGGTTAAAACCGGCATGGCCATTGTCGCCGGCGAGGTTACGACCAGTACATACGTCGATCTGGAAGATTTAATTCGTGAGGTTATTCTAGATATTGGTTACGACAGCTCCGATGTCGGTTTTGACGGTTCTACCTGCGCTGTGATCAACGCCATTGGCAAACAATCGCGGGATATTTCAATGGGCGTGGACGAAGGCGCCAACAAGGAACAGGGCGCGGGTGATCAGGGCCTGATGTTTGGCTATGCCACCAACGAAACCGAAGTACTGATGCCCGCACCTATTACCTATTCACACCGGCTGGTCGAACGGCAGGCGCAGCTGCGTAAACAAAAAGTGCTGACCTGGTTGCGACCTGATGCTAAAAGCCAGGTGACCTTGCGCTACGAAAACGGTAAACCCGTCGCCGTGGATGCTGTTGTATTGTCCACTCAACATGACCCGGATATCAGCCAGGCGGACATCCGGGAGGCAGTGATGGAGGAAATTATAAAGCCGATATTACCCGCGCAATGGCTACACGCCGGAACCCAATACCACGTAAACCCCACCGGTCAGTTCATCATTGGCGGGCCTGTAGGCGACTGTGGCTTAACTGGCCGCAAAATTATCGTTGACACCTACGGCGGCATGGCACGCCACGGCGGCGGTGCATTTTCCGGCAAAGATCCATCGAAAGTGGACCGGTCCGCGGCCTACGCGGGACGCTATGTGGCAAAGAATATCGTTGCAGCGGGCTTGGCTGAACGCTGTGAAATTCAGGTTTCCTACGCCATCGGGGTGGCGGCACCTACTTCCATTTCAATCAATACCTTCGGCACCGGCGCGCTGCCTGATGAGCGCATAGAGGCATTGATCAGCGAGCACTTTGATCTGCGCGCCAAAGGCCTGGTTGACATGCTGGACCTTAAGCGCCCGATCTACCAAAAAACGGCTGCCTACGGGCATTTTGGTCGCGAGGACGCCGATTTCACCTGGGAGGCTACCGACAAAGCCGACGCCCTGCGCGCAGCCCTATAAACTGATTCATTAAAGGAAATAGACATGAGCACAGCAGAACAACTAAACCAACACCCTGACTATAAAGTCGCCGATATCAGCCTGGCTGACTATGGCCGCCGGGAAATACAGATCGCGGAAACGGAAATGCCTGCCCTTATGGCGCTGCGCACGCAGTACCGCGCACAGCAACCGCTGGCTGGCGCAAAAATTCTGGGTTGTATCCATATGACGATACAGACAGCAGTACTAATTGAAACCCTGTGCGAACTCGGCGCGGAAGTTCGCTGGTCCTCATGCAATATTTTCTCTACCCAGGACCATGCGGCAGCGGCGATCGCAGCGGCTGGTGTGCCTGTGTTTGCCTGGAAAGGTGAAACCGAGGAAGAATACGAGTGGTGTCTGGAACAGACTATTCTCAAAGATGGTCAGCCCTGGAAAGCAAACATGGTGCTGGACGACGGTGGCGATTTGACCCTTATGCTGCACGAGCGCTATTCCACTGTGCTCGACGCGGTTCACGGGATCACCGAGGAAACTACCACAGGCGTTCACCGGCTCCAGGAGATGCTAGACAAGGGCACCCTGAAAGTCCCGGCCGTCAATGTAAACGATTCAGTCACCAAGTCGAAAAATGACAACAAGTACGGCTGCCGACACAGCCTCAACGATGCCATCAAGCGCGGTACAGATCACCTTCTGGCCGGCAAGAAAGCGCTGGTTATCGGCTACGGCGATGTTGGCAAGGGGTCTGCACAGTCATTGCGACAGGAAGGCATGATTGTGCGCATCAGCGAAATTGATCCGATTTGCGCCATGCAGGCCTGCATGGATGGCTTTGAGGTGGTTTCACCTTACATCAATGGAGAGAATACCGGGGCGGGCAGCGTAGATCAGGACTTGCTGGGTAACACGGATCTGTTGGTCACGACCACCGGTAACTACAATGTCTGCGACCAGCACATGCTCGCCGCCCTGAAACCTGGCTGTGTGGTGTGTAACATCGGTCATTTTGACAACGAAATCGACACGGCCTATATGCGAGAAAGCTGGGAGTGGGAAGAGGTTAAACCCCAAGTCCACAAGGTTTATCGCAGTCGGGACGCTGGGGATCATCTGATCCTTTTGTCGGAGGGTAGGCTGGTAAATCTGGGCAACGCCACCGGTCACCCGTCTCGCATCATGGACGGCTCCTTCGCCAATCAGGTACTGGCACAAATGTACTTGTTCGAACGACGATTTGCCGATCTGGAAGAAAACTTCAAAAAAGACCGGATCACGCTGGAGGTTCTGCCCAAGCGACTGGATGAAGAGGTTGCGGCGCACATGGTGGCGGGATTTGGTGGCGTAGTGACCCGGCTTACCCCGGAACAAGCCAGCTACATCAATGTATCGGTGGACGGCCCTTACAAAACCGACAGCTACAAGTACTGAGTCGCGATGTCCGTGGGTACCCTTTGTCGCCGCCCATGCTTCGAGTTTTTGCCGCCGAAGACGGCTGCGGGCCGCGACAGACTGCTCTCAGTACAGGCTGACCTGTCGACGCTGGTCCCTGATGTCTACTCAGTGATATACGGCGCGGTTGGTAACCGGGAAACCATCACCGGTGTAGCCACCGATATTCAGGAGGCGGGGGAGAATGTAGCACCGCATCTTGGTTTTGGTGGTCAAGCGGAGTCCGAGTTGGGCCTGCTCGTCGACCTCGACAAAAGAGCGATCATGAAGCAGTTGGTAGCATTGCGCGGCGACCTGCGGTCGGGAATGGGGCGCACCTCGCAACTCAATCATGCAGACGAACTGGTAAGCTTTGAGCGCGAGTATCGTGGAGATCACTTTCACATCGACGTGGCAGCCTATCCCGAAACCCACCCGGAAGCGCCTTAACATGATGCCGACATCGGCTTTCTCACAGGGAAATTCGACGCTGGCGCTGACGGCGCCATTACCCAGTATTTTTACAATGTCGTCGCCTAATTCTACTTTTTGCACCGCTGCCTGGACGCTGGGATTTCCCATCCCTGCTCAAGCGCAGTCTGGCTAGAGGCGGCCTGCAAAGTGCGCATTACCCGGCTGTTTACGCCACAAGCTCTGACACCCGGCGCGAGCATTACCCTCGATGCCCAGGCCAGCCATCACCTGATCAAGGTTCTACGCCATCGTGCCACGGACCCAGTTCTTCTGTTCCCGGGCGATGGCCGGGAATACAGTGGCACCATCATCACTGCGAATAGCAAACAGGCAGAGGTGCTTATAGACTCCCTGATTCGTGAAGAGCCTGAACCGCCGCTTTCGATTCATCTGGGCATCTGCGTATCCCGCGGAGATCGCATGGACCAGGTGATACAGAAGTCAACAGAGCTTGGCGTGGCTCGCATCACCCCTTTGTACAGTGAACGGACCGGTAAGCCATTGAGCAGGGAACGCCAGCTGAACAAGTGTAAGCACTGGTCCGGGATCGCAAGATCAGCATCCGAACAAAGCGGTCGTTGCAGAGTCCCGGATGTGTTTCCCATACTCACGCTTGCTGCCTGGGTAAATGAGCGACCAGACGACCTTAAACTCGTCTTAAATCACCGTGCCACAAGCACGTTGACGGATAACCCACCACCTCGCTCGGTCGCCGTACTGATCGGCCCGGAAGGGGGCCTGGCCGACGCGGAGATTGCGATAGCTGGCTATGGCGGTTTCGAGACTGTGTCCCTTGGACCGCGGGTCCTGCGCACGGAAACTGCACCCAGCGCGGTCATTGCGATACTGCAACATATGTGGGGAGACATGAGCCTGCACCCATGATATCGGAATAAGGGGATGGGCCACCGTCGGGCAGCCTGCGTGCTCGGCCCAACGACAGGCTGGAACCCCAATTGGCGTGGTCTTCTCCATCTGCTTGATGATCATGGAGAAATAGACAAGACTCTGATCCCGCAATTCAATACCCTCAATCTGTTCTCCGTTCCGCACCGACACCTGGTATCGAAGATTAGCGGGTTTTGGCCATGCGAGAGGCTCAGTATCACGGGATGGTTGCTGGCATCCTGAAATGTGTTGGCACGAAAGTCGACATGCAGCCATTCACTGACTATATTAGGCATCTGGGCAGCACGGGCTGCCAGAGACGGCAAGGAGACTGATAATGCAATGCCCGAAATGTTCCGGCACTCTCGAAGTAAAAACCTACGGTTCCGAGATATCCATACACCGTTGTGACCGCTGTCATGGCATGTTTTGTAACCCGGATACCCTGGCCCTGATGAGGCAGGACTGGATGTCTGAGGCTGTACTAGATACCGGTGACCCCGCGATAGGCGAGATCATGGACAAGTGGGACGATATCCAATGTCCCATGTGTGGCGCCGATATGGAAAAATCCGCTGACACAGACCAGAAGCACATCTGGTTTGAAGCCTGCCCGAACGGCCACGGCGTTTTTCTGGACGCCGGTGAGTTCACGGACCTGAAATACGATACGTTAATGGACGTTATCCGGGGTTTCCTCAAGGGCAGACGTCCAGGTAGCTAACAACACCATCCGGCGGTGGGTTAACCGCCATCCGGCGGGACAAACCTGATGCCCGAGGTCACCACCTACTACCTCCAGACGCTCTCGCCCGGGGAATTGGTAGCCAGCCCTCAACCCGCAGGCTTTGACCTGCGCGAGTGTGTCACCCAGCTTCCTGAGTTCAACCGGTTTCTGTACGAATTAATCGGCAACCGGTGGCACTGGCAGGACAAGCTTGTTTGGTCAGAGTCAGACTGGCGGCGCTATATTGGACGCGAGAATCTACGAACCTGGGTCGTCTTTGAAGGCGCTACTCCCGCCGGCTATTACGAACTTGAAAAGCAGGATGATAACCGCGTAGAGATTGCCTATTTTGGGCTGGTACCAGTCTTCATTGGTCGTGGCCTGGGAGGCTTTCTCCTCAGCTCTGCCATTGAAAATGGCTGGTCCTGGGGGGCGACCTCAATCATCGTCAACACCTGCACGCTCGACCACCCAGCCGCACTCCATAACTATCAGGCGAGGGGGATGAAGATCTACCGGCGCGAAACTGAGAACAAATACAGCTGAACAAGCAAGGAGCTACTTACCCGGTGACTGTAACTGCCTGCCTTGCCAAGCCGCGTAACAATACTCAAGAAAATCGGTGACGGCATTCAGCGTGTATTCGGTGCGGGGGGAGTGAAACATCTCATAGGCATGCTGCGCCCCGGGCAGCTCAGCGAAGCCTACGGGAGCCTCGGACACCGCCCTGAGTGCATCTACAAAAATATGGGCCTCCTCATTCCAAACCAGCGTGTCGTGGGTACCCTGAACCACGAACATCGGAGGAGCATCCGCCCGCACATGATTAATCGTAGAACATTTGTGCCATAGTTCGGGGTGCTCAAGGCGGGTGCATTTGAATACCCGATCCGCCAGAAAACCCTCCATGGTCATACCCTGCCTCACGTTGGCGCTATCAAGGAAGTCATATACCCCATAAAAAGGTACGGCTGCCTGGATGGTGGTATCAACCTCTTCAAACCCTGCTTGCCACTCTGGGTCATTGGGAGTCAACGCCGCCAGCGAGGACAGGTGTCCACCGGCTGAACCCCCCGTGATAGCCAGAAAATCAGGATTTCCGCCATAATCGCGAATGTGTTCACGCACCCAGGCTATGGCTTTCTTGACGTCTATGATATGCGCCGGCATGGAGTTGGCCGGACTTAATCGATAGTTGATAGCTACGCATACCCAGCCCCTCGTTGTGAGGTGGTTCATCAACGGCAGCGCTTGCTCGCGTTTGTGTCCTATTATCCAGCCGCCCCCGTGAATCTGAAGCAGAACCGGCGCACCACCGGGAACTTCCTGCTCCGGTGAATAGATATCCAACAGATTGCGCTCTCCTCCCTCGGCATACGGAATGTCCGCGCTGAGTTTGACGCCTGGTCGACGCATGGAGAAAGGTCGAAGCCACTCGCTGAGCTCTATATCATCTCTCAGAAACTGCTTCCGCTCACTGGGTATTTGCGCTCGGTAGCCCGTACCCAGTGATTCTTCGAGCGCGGCACGAAACACGACGGGGGTGGTGGTTATCGAGATATTGTGCACCCGTAGCAGCACTATCCAGGTGACTAGGAACGCGAGAAATCCCAGTTGACCAGCGCCAGTTTCCAGAATACCACCAAAGATACAAAGCACGCTGAAACCAACTTGCCAAGCCAGATGGTGCAGCGCCAGCTCCCCGGTTAACCAGCCCATCAAAAAATAGACGGGGGCGAAAAAGTATAATTTTCGCGCGCGGATAAGCGCTGCCAGAGCGCTAGCCAGCGCCAGAAAGGCGATCCCAAGGTATATACCTGACAACGTCATTTGTATTCTCCAACTAGGACTGGCATACCAGCACCCCACTAACAATAACCCGGCGGCCAGCCTGCAAAATGTGGTCATTGTAGTCCACTCGCCACCCGACCACGAAACTCATCTACTGGTCATTGGCCGCCTGGCACAGCTGGTTGAACCCCTTGCAGGATACGTATGGGCAGCGTACTTTATCGGCTCTCACAACTCACGGTACATCGATTACAAACATGGGAATCAAGCTAGGGGTAATAATGGACCCCATTGCCGAATGCAACTACAAAAAAGATTCAACCCTCGCCATGCTGTGGGCCGCCGCTGACAGGGGATGGTCCCTGCACTACATGGAGCAGGGTGACCTCTACCTGGATCAGGGCGAACCGCGCGCTTTCGCTTGCGACCTTACTGTGTATCAGAACCCGGCCAAATGGTATGACCTGGGCGAACGCCGATCGCTGCGACTGGAGGAAATGGATGTGATACTGATGCGCAAAGACCCTCCATTCAACAACGAATACATCTACAGTTCCTATATGCTGGAGGCGGCGGAGGCCCGGGGTAGCCTGATCGTCAATCGACCAGCCAGTCTGCGTGATTGCAATGAAAAGGTGTTTGCCACGCATTTTCCCCAATGTTGCCCGGAAGTACTAGTTACGCGAGATGAGCATTTGTTGCGAGAGTTCCACCAGCAGCACGGCGACGTCATCTTCAAACCCCTGGACGGCATGGGGGGTTCAGCCGTTTTTAGACTGAAACCTGACGACCCCAATGTCGGGGTAATCATTGAAATACTCACCAGGCATGGTGCCGAAACCATTATGGCGCAACGATACCTCCCGGAAATAAGTGCTGGCGACAAACGTATATTGATGATCGATGGCGAGCCCGTCCCCTATGCCCTCGCGCGCCTACCACTGGCGGGGGAAACACGCGGCAACCTGGCAGCCGGTGGTGCCGGGGTGCCGGTAGAACTCAGTGAGCGCGATCGCTGGATCGCATCCCAGTTAGGCCCTTCCCTCCGCGAACGCGGATTGATATTTGTCGGCCTTGATGTCATCGGTGACTATCTCACTGAAGTTAACGTAACCAGTCCAACCTGTATTCGAGAAATCGACGCCGGCTGTGGAACTGACATTGCGGGGGACCTGATGACCGCCATCGAGGGTCACCTCGCTGCCCGCAATAAAGGTTGACCTGCCGACACATGGCTTCTATCGCGCCCATATCTGACCGTTTCGGGTTCACGCTGGTATTGGCGACATTGGTCCATGCCACCATTATCCTGGGCGTCCGCTTCAGCGCTGAAGAAAATGAGTATCAGGCACCGCAGCTCGAGGTAACACTCGCCCAATATCAGAGCGAAGCCCCGGATGAGGCGGAATACCTCGCCAAGTGGGATCAATTGGGCAGCGGTACGGCTGAGAACTCAACGGAGATGACTTCTACAGAAAGTGCACTTTTCAAAGCAAACCAGGTGCAGCCGGTCGAGGTTCTGGCCGCCCCACCAGAGCCCGAGCCAGAGCAGGCCTCCACGGTTTCGGTGCATACCGTATCTGACGCCCGCCAACACACGACGACGGAAGATGCCGAGGTAGACCCCCGGCCAGTAAAGCCATGGGAAGATCTTCCTGAAATTTCACAGCGCAGCGATCACATCGCCAGCCTTGAAGCCAAGCTGGCGGATCAAAACCAGGCTCTGGCCAAGTTACCCAGAGTGCATCGCATCACATCACTCAGCGCCAAGCGCGCGGTTGACGCAGATTATGTCCATCGCTGGCGAGAGAAGGTCGAGTCCATCGGCAACCGCAACTACCCGGAACAATCCCGACGCAATGGTATCTACGGTGATTTACGCCTGCTGGTCGCCATCAATCGAGACGGAAGCCTGAAAAACGTCGAGATTCTGGCCTCTTCCGGTCATGATGTTCTGGATAGTGCAGCCGTGCGAATTGTTCGCCTCGCCGCCCCATATGCGCCGTTTCCTCGGGAATTGAGAGAGACCGCAGAAGTGCTGGAAATCATTCGCACATGGCAATTCAGGCAGAATCGGCTATCCTCCCAATAGAGTCATACGGCAGCGCAATACTGTAATGTCCACTGCGAGTTCCCAAAATTTTACCAATCACTTTCTGATTGCCATGCCATCATTGCAGGAAGGTATTTTTGCCGACAGTATCACTTATCTCTGCGAACACAGCGAGCAGGGAGCGATGGGTATTGTGGTAAATCATCCGCTGGATCTTACCGTGGAGGATGTATTGCAACACCTGAATCTCTCCGCCGAGCACGGTAACCACCACACACCCGTTATGGCCGGCGGGCCGGTGCAGATGGACCGGGGATTTGTGCTTCATCGCGGCGCCGAGCAATCCTGGGAGGCGACGATCCCGGTCTGTGAAGATGTGTCTTTAACCACGTCTACCGATATCCTGACTGCCATTGCGGCTGGCAAAGGGCCGCCGGACCGACTGATTGCACTGGGCTATGCTGGTTGGAGCGCCGGGCAGTTGGAGCAGGAAATGTCAGCGAATGCCTGGCTCAGCGTTCCGGCAGATAGCGATATTATCTTCTCCACTCCGGTCGAGCATCGTGTTCAGGCGGCGGCAGCGAAGCTGGGGGTAGACCTCAGCCTCCTCACCATGGATGCGGGTCACGCTTGAGCCTGTCAGACGGCAAAGGTGTTTTGCTCGCGCTCGATTTCGGTCTCAAGCAGATCGGTGTGGCCGTCGGCAACAAAGTCATTCTAACAGCTCAAGCGCTTACAACACTGCGCGCCCGGGATGGAGCACCGGATTGGTTGGAGCTGGAGCAGATCATGCAGGAGTGGCAACCGGGGCACATCGTCGTTGGCCTGCCTCTAAATATGGATGGCAGTGAAAGTGAGCTTAGCCAGCGTGCTCGTCGTTTTGCCAATAGGATTCATGGCCGCTTTGGCGTAACCGTCGAGATGGTCGACGAGCGCCTTTCCAGCGTCGCCGCCAAGGAAAGTCTGAAAGAACAGGGGCACCATGGGGACTACCTCAAGCATCCCCCAGATGCTGAGGCGGCGCGCCTTATTCTGGAAACCTGGTTTAGTGAACTATAGGGCCTGTGATTTGGCGAACGCTATCAATGCTGCAAAAGACTAACCCTTGATTATCATCCCACGTGCGTCCACCTCGTCCACCTCGTCCACCTCGTCCAGCTTCAATCCCTGGGGTACCTGCTGGAACGAGTCAGAGCCATCATCATGCAGCTTGATCATCAGCCGCAAATCGTTGGCGGAATCAGCATAGTTCAGCGCGTTGTCGTAGGCGATAGCGCCTTCTATGTAGAGCTTGAACAAAGCTTGGTCAAAGGTTTGCATGCCCAGCTCGGCGGAGTCCTTCATCACTCGTTTCAGTTCGTGCACCCCTCCGCCCCGGATCAGATCAGCAACGCGGGGCGTGTTGATCAAAACCTCGACCACTGGCCGTCTCTGCTTGCCATCAAGCGCCGGCACCAGTTGCTGCGCTATCATCGCTTTCAGGTTCAAGGACAGGTCCATCCAGACCTGCGGATGTCGCTCCATCGGGAAAAAATGAAGGATTCTATCCAGCGCCTGATTGGCATTGTTCGCATGCAGCGTGCAGAGACAGAGGTGTCCGGTCTCAGCAAAGGTGAGCGCTTGCTCCATGGTTTCCCGGGAACGAACTTCGCCAATCAATATGACATCCGGGGCCTGTCGCAGCGAATTTTTCAGGGCTTCGGTAAAGCTTTCCGTGTCGATGCCCACTTCCCGCTGGGTAATGATGCAACCATCGTGCTCATGCAGAAACTCCACCGGGTCTTCGACGGAGAGGATGTGCCCCGAACTATTGCGATTGCGGTGCCCAACCATGGCGGCCAAAGAGGTTGATTTTCCCGTTCCGGTCGCCCCAACGAACATGATCAAGCCGCGATTGGTCATGGACAGCTCTTCTACAACAGGGGGAAGACCCAACTCTGCCACAGTAGGAATCTTGGTCTCCAGCCGTCGCAACACAACCCCAACGTGACCTCGCTGAAAAAATGCCGATGCTCGAAATCGGCCACCACTCTCTGAGCTCAGCGCGAAATTACATTCATTTGTGTCCAGAAACTCTTCGCACTGCTTATCGTTCATCAAAGACAAAACTATCTTGCGCGACTGTTCCGGTGTCAGAGGCTTGGATCCCACCGGAACAAGCTTGCCGTGGACCTTGATGGTCGGCTTGGCCAGCGCGGTGATAAATGCGTCAGAAGCCACTTTTTCCACCATGAGGTCCAGCAGCTTCTGAATGTCCATTATCGTACTCTGAGTAGGCCTAGAAGTTTTCCGGTTGCTTCGCCTTGGATCGTGCCTCTTCACGCGATACCAGGCGCTGATCAACCAGCTGAGTTAGGCACTGGTCCATGGTCTGCATGCCAATACTGCCGCCGGTCTGAATGGCGGAGTACATCTGAGCTATCTTGTCTTCCCTGATAAGGTTACGAATAGCCGGCGTCCCGCGCATAATTTCGTGAGCCGCGACCCGACCCCCAGATACCCGTTTCATGAGTGTCTGCGAAATTACCGCCTGCAGCGATTCCGACAGCATGGATCTCACCATGGCTTTTTCCGATGCAGGAAATACATCAACTACCCGGTCAATAGTCTTGGCGGCTGACGTGGTGTGCAATGTGCCGAAAACCATGTGGCCCGTTTCGGCAGCGGTCAATGCCAGCCTGATTGTCTCAAGATCCCGCAACTCCCCGACCAGAATAATATCCGGATCTTCCCGCAACGCAGACCGGAGTGCCTCGTTAAAGCCCAGCGTATCCCGGTGTACTTCACGCTGGTTCACCAGGCACTTTTTACTCTCGTGAACAAATTCAATGGGATCCTCAACCGTAAGGATGTGCTCGTACTTGTTCTCGTTGATGTGGTCCATCATCGCAGCCAGCGTGGTGGATTTCCCCGAGCCAGTAGGCCCGGTAACGAGAACCAGGCCCCGGGGGATCATGGAAATGTCGGCAAATACCTGCCCCATTCCCAAATCTTCCATTGAGAGCACCTTGGAGGGAATGGTACGGAAAACGCCACCGGCCCCTCGATTGTGATTGAATGCGTTGACGCGAAATCGCGCCACACCGGGCACCTCAAAGGAGAAGTCCGTTTCCATGAACTCCTCATAGTCCTTGCGCTGCTTGTCGTTCATGATCTCGTATATCAGCTCATGAACCTCCTTATGCTCCAGTGGCGGCAAATTGATTCTCCGGACGTCGCCGTCGACCCGGATCATGGGCGGCAATCCTGCAGAGAGGTGTAAGTCAGACGCACCCTGCTTGGCGCTGAAGGCGAGTAGTTCTGTAATATCCATGCCGGTCCCCTGATTGTTATAAGATTTACTGTCGCCGTAATGAGCATTCAGCAGTGGGCCATCTATCCCGTATAATAGCAGCTCCTCAAACACATGAACCAGTGCGATGTCTGAGCTGAAGCCGGCCGACAAACTAGCTGCTGTTGCCGACAGAATACGACTGGCAGCAGAAAATTGCCAACGTGATAGCTGCGAGATTTCGCTGCTGGCTGTGAGTAAAACACAGGGCAGCGATGCAATCCGCAAACTTTTCAGTGCCGGAGTAACCCGATTTGGTGAGAATTACCTGCAGGAGGCCCAGGACAAGCAGGCTCGCCTCGGAGATTTGCCCATCGAATGGCATTTTATCGGTCCCATGCAATCCAATAAAACCCGCGCTGTTGCCCGCAACTTCAGCTGGGTGCACAGCCTGGACCGCCTGAAGATCGCCCGCCGTTTAAGCGCACAACGCCCTGACGACCTGCCAGCCCTGAACTGCCTGCTTCAGGTCAATATCGATGACGAAAACAGCAAATCCGGTGTCAAACCCGAAGATGTGCCCGGCTTCGCCGCGGAACTGACAAATCTGGCGGGCATCTCATTCCGGGGCCTCATGACTATACCAGCCGCCAGCCGGGACTACGCCACTCAATACGACAGTTACCGCAGGCTGGCGGAGATATACGCCTCCCTTCGAACCGACCATGCAAGCTGCGACAATCTATCAATGGGCATGTCCGGCGATCTTGAGGCGGCAATCGCGGCCGGAGCGACAATTGTCAGGGTCGGTACTGATCTGTTTGGTGCCCGGAACTGAGGCGTCCAACGTCTATGCAGCGCTCTCAGCCCGTGTATACTTGCGGCCTTATCCATACTTGCCCACGGGCGTTTTCAACGGAGACTCAGTTTGTCCGAACAAGGTAAAAGGGTAGCATTTGTCGGCGCTGGAAACATGGCCCGAAGCATCATTGGGGGCATGCTGGGCAAGGGTGTGCCAGGCCATCACATATGCGCGTCAGACCCCAGTGATGACTGCCTGAAAGAAGCGGAGCTGCTCGGCCCTATTCACTGTATGCAGGACAACGCCAGTGCCGTCAGCAACGCGGAGATCATCGTATTGGCAGTCAAGCCGCAGGTCATGGGGTCGGTGGTGTCCGAACTCGCGCCCGTGATAGCTGAACGCTGCCCGGTTATCATTTCAATCGCGGCGGGAATCACCGTTGCCAGTATTCAGGAGTGGTTGGGACACGCGGCACCCGTAGTGCGCTGCATGCCAAACACGCCGGCTCTATTAGGCGCCGGAGCAACGGCTCTTTTTGCCAGCACAGCAGTCACAGCTGTCCAGCAGTCAAATGCAGAGGATATTATGTCGGCAATCGGCATCACACGCTGGGTGGAAACAGAGCTACTGCTCGATGCGGTGACGGCACTGTCAGGCAGCGGCCCGGCCTATTTTTTCCTGCTCATTGAAGCGATGGCGGAAGCTGGAGAGAAGTTGGGGCTGGATGCCGATTTGAGCCGTGAGTTGAGTATTGCAACCGCCAGGGGAGCCGCGCTTATGGCCGCCGAGGGTGATGTGCCGGTGGCTGAACTGAGGCGCCGGGTCACTTCCCCCGGAGGCACGACCGCAGCTGCCCTTGCAGCCTTTTCTGATGGTGGCTTTGAAGACCTGGTCGATACCGCCATGTCCGCCGCCCACCAGCGCGCTGCTGAACTGGCGCAGGAGATGGGATAAACTACGTGTCTGCACTTAATGAAATAATGTTATACGTAAGCCAGACCGCTTTGTCGCTGTGCGTGGTGGCTGTCTTACTGCGCTTCCTGCTGCAGTGGACAGGTGCAGATTTTTTTAATCCGATATCACAATTTTTGGTCAAGGTGACCGCCCCGGCGCTGAACCCTCTGCGCAAGCTCATCCCGGGATATTTCGGTCTCGATTTGGCTGCCCTTGTCCTCGCTACCCTGCTCGAGATGACGGCTATCGCACTGGCGGCAGCTTTGGTTGGCTATGGCATACCCAATCTTCTTCTGCTGGTACCCTGGGCTTTGATTGGTATCGCCGCCATGCTAGTAAACATATATTTCTTCGCAATCCTCGGCATGATTGTGGTCAGCTGGGTAGCCCCTGGATCCAATCATCCGGCAATATTTTTGCTTTATCGGCTGACAGAGCCCGTCATGGCGCCCTTTCGCAAAATGTTGCCCTCGCTGGGCGGCCTGGACCTCTCTCCCATCCTGGTTTTTGTCACAATCAACATTCTGCAGATTGTTCTGCGTCACCTGGCGGTGGGTCTGGGCCTGCATCCGATTCTGGTGCCGGGCCTGTAAACGCAGATGACCTCTATTGATCTCAACGGTTCCGTCGGTGTTATCACACCTCAAACACATGTGTTTGAGCAACCGCTAGAGCTGGCCTGTGGCCGCAAGCTGGAGACGGCTGAAGTTGTCTATGAAACCTATGGAAGCTTGAACGACACACACAGTAACGCAGTACTTATTTGCCACGCCCTCAGCGGACACCACCACGCCGCCGGGTACCACTCGCCTGAAGATACCAAGCCGGGTTGGTGGGATAACTGCATCGGGCCCGGAAAACCCATCGACACAGAGCACTTTTTTGTCGTCAGTCTGAATAATCTCGGCGGCTGCCACGGTTCCACCGGGCCTCGCAGTGTCAACCCGGGTACAGGACAGCCCTATGGACCTGATTTCCCACCATTGCGCGTCCGCGACTGGGTCAACTGTCAGGCCATGCTCGCGGATGTGCTCGGCATTGAACGCTGGGTGGCGATAGTGGGGGGCAGTCTTGGCGGGATGCAGGCCATGCGCTGGGCATTGATGTATCCAGACCGCGTGAAGCACTGCATTGTGATTGCTGCAGCAATGAAACTGTCTGCACAGAACATAGCCTTTAATGAAATTGCCCGCCAGGCCATCATGGCGGACCCGGAATATCGACATGGGCGCTACCATGAAGCCGGAACAACACCTCGCCACGGGCTCTCTATTGCCCGCATGCTGGGGCATATTACTTATCTTTCCGATGACGCCATGGATGCACGGTTCGGCAGGGATCTGCGCAGTGGGAGCTTCTCTCTGGGCAGCGAGGAACGCGCGGAATTTCAGGTGGAAAGTTATCTGCGCTACCAGGGTGCTGTCTTTTCAGATCATTTTGACGCCAACACATATCTGCTGATGACCCATGCCCTGGATTACTTCGATCTCGCGCGCGAATATGGGGATGACGCCATCAGCGCCTTCAGTCGTTCATCTTGTGATTTCCTGGTGATATCCTTCAGCACAGATTGGCGTTTTGCCCCACAACGCAGCCGTGAAATAGTCGATGCGCTCATTGCTGCGGGGCGGGCGGTAACCTACGCCGACATTGACTCAAACCAGGGCCACGATTCCTTTCTGCTGCCCTTGCCTAGATACCATGAATTACTCGCTGCTTATATGCAGCGGGTACTGGAGGCGAGTTGATGCGCCCTGATCTTGAGGTAATCAAAAGTTGGATTGATCGCGACACGCGGGTGCTTGATCTCGGCTGCGGCGACGGCGATCTCTTGCTGCAACTCGAGAGTTCCCTGGGCGTAACCGGGCTGGGACTGGAAATCGACCCAGACAACATCACTCGCGCAGTTAAGGCTGGGCTCAATATCATTGAGCAGGACATGGACAACGGCTTGCAAAACTTTCCAGACAAAAGCTTTGATACAGTAATTCTTGCTCATGCCTTGCAAGCTGTGCATCGCCCGGCGTTTGTACTAGATGAGATGCTTAGAATTGGCCGTGAGGGGGTGATTACATTTCCTAATTTCGGTCACTGGCGCTGTCGGCTCCAACTCGCCAGTCGAGGCCGCATGCCGGTTTCGCCCATGATGCCCTATTCCTGGTACAACACACCGAACATTCACTTCTGTACCGTATACGACTTCGAACAATTATGTAGCGAGAAAGGTATCCGCATTCGGGATCGGCGGCTGACCACGCAAACACGCTCGGACTCGCGGCTCGCCAACACATGGCCTAATATTTTCGCCAACACAGCTATCTACCGGGTGAGTCGATGAACACGAAGTCTGTTCGATGTGGGTTGTTTAGTCTGGCAGCGATGCTGTGCATTCAGCTGGACGCGTATGCTGCTCAATACCAGCAGTTCGGAGACCTCGAAGTACATTACGTGGTTGTGAACACCAGCTTCCTGAGCCCACAGGTCGCCAACACATACGGCATCACCAGGGGCAAACATCGCGCCATCGTCAATATTTCCATCCTGGATACCAGCAATGACCCCGTGGGGGTTCCTCGAAAAGCAGTTGTGTCCGGACGTTCCAGGGATTTGATCTCTTCTCAAGAGCTCGAATTCCGGGAGATACGTGAGCAATCTTCAATTTATTACATAGCCGATTTTAAATTTCTCAACGCCGAACACCATCGCTTCGAGATTTCGCTCATTCCAGACGCGGACGCCCCTCCATTGCTACTGAAGTTTGAACAAAAGGTTTATGTCGACTGATCTCAGCACGTCAACACTGGTCATTGCCACCGGCAATCCGGGCAAGCTGCATGAATTTCAGGCCCGCTTGAAGCCACTCGGCTGGAGTGTGACAGCCCAGACTGACCTCGGGGTTACAGAGGTCGAGGAAACAGGCTTGAGCTTTGTCGAAAACGCGCTTATCAAGGGGCGACATGCAAGCGCGGTCACTGGCCTGCCTGCCCTGGCCGATGACTCCGGACTCGCAGTCGATGCCCTCGGTGGAGAACCAGGTATCTACTCTGCCCGTTATGCCGGTGTTGACGCCTCCGATCAGGACAATAACGAACGTTTGCTGAATGCACTGCGCAATGTCCCAGCGGAGCATCGAGTTGCACGATTTCATTGTGCTCTTGCGCTGGTGAAGCACGCATCAGACCCCACCCCTCTCATAATCCAGGCATCGTGGCAGGGACATATTCTCAGCGAGCCACGGGGCGTGGGGGGGTTTGGCTATGACCCATTATTCTACCTACACCAGTATGACTGCAGCTCGGCAGAGCTGGATCCGGAGACAAAAAACCGCCTCAGCCACCGGGGACAGGCCGTGACAGCGCTGGTAGCGGCGCTGGCCAACGATCACTCGTGACCCAACCCCTGGGGCTATATGTCCACATCCCATGGTGTGTGCGTAAATGTCCCTACTGCGACTTCAACTCCCATGAAGCTCAACACTTTCCCGAGCGGGAATATGTGCAGCGCCTTATCCAGGATCTGGAAGACGATCTGCAGCGTGCAGAGGGAAGAAAAATCAGCAGCATGTTCTTCGGCGGCGGCACTCCAAGTCTCTTTTCAGCAACATCGATAGCAACCGTCATCACCAGTGCCCGCGAGCTTTATGGGCTGGTCCCAGATGCGGAAATTACACTGGAAGCCAACCCGGGCACTGCCGATGCTGCCAATTTTCTGGGGTACCGGAAGGCCGGCGTTAATCGACTGAGTATCGGGGTACAAAGTTTCTCTGATCAAAGTTTGTCGGAACTGGGCCGGATTCACTCAGCAGGCGAGGCCCACGCAGCTATCCAGATGGCTCGTAAATGTGGATTCAGTAATATCAATGTCGATCTCATGCACGGACTTCCGGGACAGACTGTTACCGCAGGCCTCAATGATCTACAGCGAGCGATCGCGTACAACGCCGAGCACATATCCTGGTATCAGCTCACCATTGAGCCGAACACCCACTTTTACAGCAAACCCCCCCAGCTACCGGCGGAGTCAAATCTTGAGGAAATTCAGTTGCGGGGTCACGAGCTTCTGGTGTCAGCAGGGTATCAGCACTACGAGGTTTCAGCATACGGCCACGCTGATCATCGCGGGCACCATAATCTCAACTACTGGCGCTTCGGCGACTATCTTGGTATCGGTGCTGGCGCTCACGGCAAGACCACACATCAGACTCTAGGCACCCAGGAGCGATACTGGCGCAGAAGACAACCCGCCGAGTATCTCGATCAGGGTAAGGACACGGTGGCTGGCTCCAGGCACCTGTCAGAGGACGAGTTGATGGAGGAATACCTGATGAATGCACTGCGTCAGCGCGACGGGTTTTCACTGAAACAGTTCGAGCGCGCAACCGGCCTGCAAGCAAGCTCGTTGCAGCGCAGGCTGGCCGAGCTTGTAGATCAGGGCTTATTATGTGAAGAAAACAATCACATTGCCTGTACTGCTGTCGGCTGGCAATTCCTGGATTCTGTGCTGACCGCATTGCTTACAGAGGAGAACCAATGATGAAATTCGGAATCTGTCTGCCTTACATGAAAGACGACTACGACCGGGATGCCATCCTGTCCTGGTGCAGAGCTATAGACAAGGGTCCGTTTGCCAGCCTCTCCTGTGGCGAAAGAATCTCGGGAAACAGCTACGAAATGCGTGCCCTGCTGGCGGCGGCAGCCGCCGTCACCGAGCGTGTCAGAATAGTCCCGTCCCTGTATGTTCTGCCTATGCACAACGCGGTTTGGGCCGCCAAGGAAATTGCAACACTTGATGTGATAAGTGGTGGTCGCGTTACCCTGACTGTCGGTGTCGGTGGTCGTGAACAGGATTATCAGGCCGTCGAGGCAGATTTCTCCAGACGGCATCAGCGCATGGACGAACAGGTGGCCGTACTCCGTGATACCTGGGCTGGCAAGCCGCCCGCTCCCGGCCTCGACCCGGTGGGCCCGGCACCTGTACAGGCGGGCGGTCCACCTATTCTGGCCGGCGCCATGGGGCCAAAAGCCATCGCCAGAGCCGCTGCCTGGGCCGATGGGTTATACGGCTTTGCACTCAATGGCGAAAGCCACATCATTCAGTATTTTTTCGATACAGCTGACCAGTGCTGGCAGGATGCGGGCCGCGAGGAAAAACCATATCGCATGGGAGGCTTCTGGTTTTCACTGGCGGACAATGCCAAGCAGCAATTGCAGAACTATACCTACAATTACCTGCGCATTGCGGGTGAACAGATTGCCCGTGATGTGGCGGCCACAATGACACGGCACAATGAAGACGCCGTGCGAGAAGCTATAGACACTATTGAGGAAACAGGTTGCCAAGAATTGATGCTAGTCCCAGCAACGGCAGACCTGCGTGAACTGGACGCCATCAGTGAGTTGCTGGACAAGCGATAACACGGCCCTGATCTAGTTGCGGGTAAACAACAAATCCCATACGCCATGGCCAAGTCGTTCGCCCCGACGCTCAAACTTTGTTTGTGGCCGGGTCGCGGGACGTGGGGCGTAACCGCCCTCAGGATTAACGTTGGCAAGCAGTGGATTCGAGGACAGCACCTCCAGCATCTCTTCGGCGTATGGCTGCCAATCAGTCGCCAGATGCAGACAGCCCCGGGGGGTTAACAGGGGCACTAGCGTGGCAACAAAGGGGGCCTGGATAAGCCTGCGCTTATGGTGCCGTTTTTTATGCCATGGGTCGGGGAAAAAAATTTGAATGGTGTCTACGCTAGCGGGGGCAATACAGTCCTGGAGAACAACAACGGCATCCTCACAATAGACCCGCACATTACCCAAGTCCCTGTCTGCAAGCCCGTTCATCAGGCTTCCCACTCCCGGGCGATGCACCTCAATCCCGACAAAATCGGTATGCCTGGCAGAAGCCGCCATCTCCAGCAGAGAGTCCCCCATGCCGAAGCCGATCTCCAGCACCAGTGGTGCTGACCGGCCAAATGTTGCCTCGACATCTAGCGGTCCACTTTCTGATTGCAGGCCCCAGCGCTGCCAATGCATCTCAAATGCCCGATACTGGGCAGGGGTCATACGGCCATTTCGGGTAACAAAGCTGCGAATTCTGCTGCGATGGCCGTGCTCTGTCTTCACGAGCGGCCCGCTGCTTTGCGCCACCCATGAACAGCCAGCAGCAGCCAGCCTGCGACGAAGGCCAGACCACCCAAGGGAGCAATCATTCCCAACCAGGACACTCCGCTTAGGGCATAGAGGTACAAACTGCCAGAAAACAGTAGCACGCCGACCAGGAATGCCCTGGCGGACCACTTCAGGCTACTGGATGAAGGATGCCATTGTGCAATGGTTGCTGTCGCCAGCAGTGCCAGGGTGTGAATAAGATGGTATTGCACGGCGGTTTGGTAAATAGCCATTCGTGCGGGCGTCAAACTGTCTGCCACCGAGTGCGCGCCGAATGCGCCAAGAAGAACGGCTGCGACGCCGGACATCCCGGCCAGAAATATAAGGTGATTGTTCACTAGGGAGTTCAGGCCCGCTGCGCGGGCCGCCGCTGGTCAGGCCAACATTTCAGCCTTGATCTTGTTCATCGCGCTTTTTTCTATCTGGCGAATACGCTCAGCTGACACGCCGTACTCATCGGCCAACTCGTGCAGCGTATTCTTCTCTTCACTGAGCCAACGACGCATCAGGATATCGCGACTACGCTCGTCCAACCCGGACATGGCCAGGTGTAACTGCCCGATGTTGTTTTCCTCCCAGTCGGCATCTTCAAGCTGTTGTGCCGGATCCAGGGTGCTGTCTTCCAGAAAATTGACGGGCGCTTGAAATGCAGCGTCATCGTCAAGGTCCTGGGGGCCATCAAACGCCATATCATGTGCGTTGAGCCGACCTTCCATGCGCTGCACTTCCCGCACATCAACATTGAGGTCCTCCGCTACCCGCAAGGCCTCCTCATGAGTCAACCAGCCAAGGCGCTTCTTCTGACTGCGCAGATTGAAAAAAAGCTTGCGCTGGGGCTTGGTGGTTGCAACCTTGACGATACGCCAGTTGCGCAGAATAAATTCGTGGATTTCTGCCTTGATCCAATGAACGGCAAAAGACACCAGACGCACACCCTTTTCGGGGTTAAATCGCTTTATCGCCTTCATAAGGCCAACATTGCCTTCTTGAATCAAGTCCGCTTCCGCAAGTCCATAGCCAGAGTAGCTGCGGGCGATGTGAACCACAAACCGCAGGTGTGCCATGACCATTTCTCGCGCCGCATCAAGGTTCCCGTTATAAAACAAGTCCTCTCCCAGCTCGCGCTCGCGTTCTGGGCTCAACATAGGAATAGCGCTCACCGCCGTGACGTAGGCAGTGAGGTTGCCTCCTGGGGACAGCACATCGATTGGTTGTAAACTGGTACTCATCGGTATAGGTTCTCCATTTCGGCCGACAATTCTAGCACTCTTTGTATTAGAGTGCTAATTGGCAGAAAGTTCAAATATTTCCGTGTCTTAGATCAAAAAAAGAGCCAAAATCCCGCCATTATCTGGGTTCTATAGACGCCAGATGCCGGGAGACGGTAACCCAGGCGCCAAGCAAACCCAGCGTCCCTCCGAATAAAAGCAACTGCAGTGCCCCCAACACTCCCAGGCTGGGAGCCATTGCGGCACTCTGGTATTGCTCAGCAAGGCTGCTCAGCGGTCCCTCAAGCCAGAACAGGACCAGCACAACCAAAGCCCACGCTACCAGGGCTCCACCCAGTCCATACCAAAGTCCCGTATAAAGAAAAGGGCGGCGGACAAAAGCATCGCTGCCCCCGACCAACTTGACTACAACAATTTCGTCTCGACGGCTCTCCACGGTCAAGCGGATAGTATTTCCGATAATCAACAACACACCCAGAGCGAGTATGGTTCCCAATGCCAGTACAGCTCTCTTTCCTAGCGCCATCATCGCGCGCAAGCGCTCTACCCATTCCATATCTACCACCACCTGATCCACCCCTACAAGGGAGCTCACACGCCGGGACAAGTCCCCTATTTGCTCGCTAGTTTGCGCAGCCTGCGCCGGGGTGATCAATAACAGATGCGGTAGGGGGTTGCTATCCAGATTACGCAAGGCATCACCAAACCCCGAAAATGACTCGAATTCAGCCAGAGCTTCTGCCGGACTGATACCCCGCACAGAAGACACCTCCGGCATGTCTTCTATATCTCCGGCGAGAGCATTCACGGTGCCAGTGTTCAAATCATGCTTGAGGAAAACGGACAGCTGCGCCCCACTATCCCAATTTCGACTGACAGATTCCGCACCTGACACTAGGACAGATAGCGATACAGGCAGTGCCAGCGCAATACCGATAACCAACCAGGTCATCACACTGGACCAGGGTCGGTCCAACAGGCGCTGTAAGCTATCCCGGGCCATAGTCAGGTGGTGTCGCCACCAGCCGGTCAGTCGTTGCACCATGTTGGTCTGCGTCGGGCTGGCCCCCTGGTCCCCCCGGGAAACCACTTCTGACCTGCTACGGGGGCTTCTGGTCATCAGTCGACACCGCCTACCAATAGCCGCCCCTCGCTCAGAGTAATAATCCGATAGTGGAGCTGAGAGATAAGTGCGAGGTCATGACTGGCAATCAGGACTGTGACGCCGACCTGATTGAATTGCTCGAACAAATGCATAATCTCCGCGGACAGGGCTGGATCAAGGTTCCCGGTAGGTTCGTCAGCCAACAGGACTCGCGGTTTGTTAACAACGGCGCGCGCTATTCCTACACGCTGCTGCTCACCACCGGAAAGCGTGATTGGCATGTGTTTTTCCCGCGATAGCAACCCCACTTTGTCGAGGGCTGCGCGCACCCTCCGCCCGATATCCCGGGATGGATAGCCGGCTATGGCGAGAGGCAGCGCCACATTGTCAAAGACCGAACGATCAAATAGTAGCTGATGGTTCTGAAAAACCACGCCGATTTCCCGGCGATGCTGCGGGATCCGGCGCCGCGACATATCTTTCAGCGAGCGATTGTTGACAATCACCTGCCCGCGGCTGGGCCGCTCCATCATCATAATAAGCTTAAGCAAGGTGCTCTTACCCGCTCCGGAATGACCGGTCAGAAAAACAAGCTCGTTGGATTCTATGGAGAAGCCAACCTCACGCAGCGCATCGTACCCCCCGGGATAACGCTTGCTGACGCGATCGAAGCGAATCACGGTGCTATTTCTTCCCCAAACAAGGCGTTGGCGAAGTCCTCGGCCACGAAGGGCCGCAGATCTTCGGCGCTTTCGCCGACTCCGATAAACCTCAGAGGCAGTTCCAGCTGATCAACGATAGCGAAAACTATGCCTCCACGGGCCGTCCCATCCAGCTTGGTCAGGGTTATCCCCGTGACACCCACAGCTTCGCGGAATTGAGCCGCCTGGCTCAGTGCGTTCTGTCCCGTGCCCGCATCGAGGACCAACATGACTTCATGTGGGGCGCCCGAGTCAAGTTTGTTCATCACCCGCACGACCTTTTTCAGCTCATCCATAAGATTAGTTTTGTTCTGAAAGCGTCCGGCGGTGTCAGCTATCAGGATATCCACGCCGCGTGCGGTAGCTGCCTGCATGGCATCAAAGATCACCGAGGCCGAATCTGCGCCACCATGCTGGGCAACAACCGGGACATCGTTGCGCTCCCCCCAAGCTTGCAACTGCTCGACCGCTGCGGCCCGGAAGGTATCTCCAGCGGCCAGCATCACCGAGTAACCTTCTTTGCGATAGCGCCACGCGAGTTTGCCGATGGTGGTGGTTTTCCCCACGCCATTTACACCTACCATCAGAATCACATAGGGGCGCTTGCCTGGATCGATCAACAGGGGAGCAGCTCCCCTCTCCAGCATGCCGGCCAGCTCTGCCCGCAGCGCAGCAAAAAGTGCACCTGTATCTGCCAACTCACGGCGCGCAACCCGGCGGGTAAGTTCTGTGATGATCTTCCGTGTAGTCTCGATACCGACATCGGCCATGATCAGCTGGGTTTCCAAATCTTCAAGCAAATCTGCATCGATTTCTTTTCTCCCCAGCACCAGGTCTCCGAGGCCGGAGGTAAAGCTTTCACTGGTCCGACTCAACCCTCGTTTGAGCCGCACGAACATGCCGTCCGCAGATTTTTCTTCCGGTTCGGATGGCGCGGGGGCAGTGCCGGGCTTACTGAATAATTTCATGCGGGACGTGATAGAGTAGGCAGACTAGAATCATTGAATTACAAGCCGCAATCGTACCACCTCTGCCTCCCGCACCGTAAGGCCCAAGATGAGTCGCAAACCAACTGAATTAACGGGAACCTTGAGAATCATCGGTGGGCGCTGGCGCGGGCGCAAACTCAAATTCCTCGCTACGGAGGGCCTGAGGCCGACGCCTGATCGCGTCCGCGAAACCCTGTTTAACTGGCTCTCACTCGACCTCCAGGGCGCCAGGTGCCTTGATCTGTTCGCCGGTAGTGGGGCACTGGGCCTGGAAGCCCTGTCACGCGGAGCTGCCAGCTGCGACTTTGTTGAAAGTTCACGTACCGCCAGCCGGCGCCTGCGGGAGAACCTGGAAGCGCTGCACGATGCTAAAGGTGCCGTACACAACCAGGACGCCCTGGCTTTTCTGCAATCCCGATCTGAGCGCTTCGATCTGGTGTTTATGGACCCACCATTTGGCTCGGGACTGGCAAACATATGCTGCCAGCACCTGTTGGAAGCCGACGCAGTCGCTACGGAAGGAGCGCTCTATATCGAATCCGGTGCCGGAGATACGGCTCCAGTGTTACCCACCGACTGGACTCTACAACGGGAAAAGCAGGCCGGCCGGGTAAACTATCGCCTCTACAGACAGGCGGAGAAATAAACTTGTCTGGCTGCTATTTGGTCGCTGTTTTGTTCTAATGCGTCTGTCAACTGGAGTGTACTGCATGCAAACCGTCATTTACCCAGGAACCTTCGACCCTATTACCAACGGCCACGTCGACCTTGTTGAAAGAGCCGCCAGGCTGTTTGATCACGTCATTCTGGCCATTGCATACAGCGAAAAAAAGACTCCCATGTTTGCACTGGAGGAGCGCATGCAGCTCGCGAGGGACTCACTGTCTCATGTAGAGAATGTGGTGGTGACAGGTTTTTCCAATCTGGTCACTGATTTTGCCCGTGAGCAGGGTACCAATATCGTCTTACGCGGACTCAGGGCGGTTTCTGATTTTGAATATGAATTTCAGATGGCCAACATGAATCGCGCCATGTATCCGGAGTTCGAAACTGTGTACCTGACACCCGCCGACCACCTTTCCTACATCTCCTCATCGTTGGTCCGTGAAATCGCCACGATGGGCGGCGACGTGACCAGGTTTGTACCCACCCCGGTGCTTACGGCACTTGCGGGAAAAAGCGGCTAGTACACCGTATAAAATCGCACAAGGGGTTCAGGTCTGGCATTCGGGGCAAAAAACGGTGCTGCGTTGCCCGAGCCGAATCTCCTTCAGTGTTGTAGCGCATGTCTGACATGGCTCACCACCGCGACCATACACGGCCAGCTGCTGCCGGAAATATCCGGGCTTACCGTCACTGCCAACAAAATCTCGCAGGGTAGTACCACCATCAGCAATGGCATTCATCAATACGGCGCGGACCTCGCCTACCAAACGGTCATAACGGCGTCGAGAGATTCGGCCCGCCTGTCGAGATGGATGCACCCCTGCGCGGTGTAAAGCCTCATTGGCGTATATATTGCCAACACCCACCACAATATGCCCATCCATAAGAAAGGCTTTGACCGCCGCTTTGCGCCGCCGAGATTGTCGATACATGTAATCTGCATCAAATTCATTTCCGAGGGGCTCTGGGCCCAACCTTGATAGCAGCGGATGGTTGATCGGGTCCTCTTGATGCCATAACAGGCATCCGAATCTCCGGGGATCGTTGTAGCGCAGCACCTTGCCACCCTCCAGCACTATATCAACGTGGTCGTGCTTCCCCGGCGCCGCCGTCTTATCAACGATCCGCAGGCTGCCTGACATACCCAGGTGAACAATCAGCGTCCCCTCTCCGATACCAAGCAGTAGATACTTTGCTCGTCGTGCTACTGAAGTAATTCGATTCTTGCCAATTAATTTTTCGAGCCCCGGCGTAACCGGCCAGCGCATACGAGAGTCGCGCACCACCACCTGCGTTACTCGCTTCCCTGCACAATGCGGCTCGATGCCGCGGCGGGTTGTTTCCACTTCTGGTAATTCAGGCACTGAAGTCACTCATTCAAAGGATCTACAAGTCTACCAACCCACATACAAAAAACCCGGCAGCAGCCGGGTTATTTTCCAACAAGCAATCAATTACTTGATTTTGCTTTCCTTATAGATGACATGCTTGCGTACCACCGGGTCGTACTTTTTCATTTCCAGTTTATCCGGGGTTGTGCGCTTGTTCTTGTCAGTCGTGTAGTAGTGACCGGTGCCGGCCGACGATACCATCTTGATTTTGTCTCTCATCGCTCGTTACTCCTGGTCTATAGCTTAAACGGCTTCGCCGCGGGAGCGAATATCGCTCAGCACCTGCTCTATGCCTTTCTTGTCAATTATACGCATGCCCTTGGAAGACACCCGCAAATTGACGAAACGCTTCTCCGACTCAATCCAGAACCGGTGATTGTGCAGATTGGGAAGAAACCGTCTACGAGTGCGGTTCTTAGCGTGTGATACATTGTTTCCAGTCATCGGGCGCTTGCCGGTGACCTGACATACTCTGGCCATTATTCCATCTCTCCCACTTGGGGATACTAGGTGGTTATACAGACCGCCCCCGAGAAATTCCGGGCGGGGCGGCGCGGAGCGCAGCTTTATACCAGAACAACCCACCGATAGCAACAAAACCTCTTCACAACCGCCAGCTACAACAGGCCCTGTTCCGCAAATGACAAGGGTTCTCCGTCCCCTACAATGATGTGGTCCAGAACCCTGATATCAACTGTCTGCAGCGCCTCTGTCAATTTTCGGGTTATTCGGAGATCTGCCTGGCTGGGCTCGGCAACCCCCGACGGGTGATTATGGGCAAAGATGACCGCAGCCGCGTTATGGTGGAGCGCACGTACCACGACCTCCCGGGGATATACCGCAGCCCCGTCTATGGTTCCGGTGAAGAGATCTTCACCGGCAAGTAAATGATGTTGACTGCTCAGGAACAAACAACAGAACACCTCATGGCGTCGTCCTCCCAGCCTCATGCTCAGGTATTGTTTGGTCACAGCGGGGCGGTTAAATGGGTCTCCGCGCTGCAACTGCTCTCGCAACTGTCTTCTGGCCAATTCCAACACAGCCTCAAACTGTGCCGCCTTGGCCAAACCCATACCCCTGCGGCGCAGGAGGTCTGCTGGTCCAGCATTGAGCACTCCGCGCAAACCACCGAAGTGGTCCAGTAATTCTGATGCCAGCCCCACTGCGTCTACTCCGGGGTAACCGGTTCGCAGACAAATAGCCAACAGTTCATTATCAGTCAGACTGGGAGCGCCGTGCTGGCGCAGCTTTTCCCGAGGCCGCAGCGGGCCGGGCCAATTGCATATACTCATCGCTCTCTCCTTGAGCCAGTTTGTGCTTGTGTCAAATCCTTTGACCGAGTGCTATCTTAACGCTTTTATTCAGGCGAGGCCTTGCTTTTTCATGGGTCAGCTACACAACAAAAAGGTATTACTGGGAGTCACTGGGGGTATAGCGGCCTACAAGTCCGCTGATCTCGTGCGACGCCTGCAGGATGCTGGAGCAGAGGTGCGGGTAGTGATGAGCCGCGCAGCAACTGAATTCATAACCCCCATGACCATGCAGGCCCTTTCCGGCCACCCGGTACACATGGATCTGCTCGATGCCGGGGCGGAATCAGCCATGGGCCACATAGAGCTGGCCCGGTGGGCCGATCTGGTTCTCGTCGCACCCGCAACCGCCAATTTTCTCGCCAAAATCGCTAATGGTCGGGCAGACGATCTACTAACTACCGTCTGTCTGGCAAGCGCCGCTCCCTTACTACTGGCCCCGGCCATGAATCAGGGCATGTGGCATGATCCGGCAACTGTAAATAATGTAGAAATACTGCGACAACGCCAAATCACGCTGGTTGGACCGGCAGCTGGAGAACAGGCGTGTGGCGATATTGGTCTGGGACGGATGGAGGAGCCACCCGCCATTATCGAGCGAGCCCAGGCAATCTTTGAAACCGGATTACTGGACGGCAGGAGCGTACTCCTGACCGCTGGTCCAACCCGAGAGGCACTGGACCCGGTTCGCTTCATCAGTAACCATAGCTCGGGCAAGATGGGGTTTGCTCTGGCAGAGGCAGCCGCCGAAGCGGGCGCCTCCACAACCGTGATCGCTGGTCCCATTGCCTTGCAAACACCTCCGGGAGTAACGAGGGTTAACGTCACCAGTGCCGAAGAAATGCTGGAGGCGGTTCTTGCGCAACTTGCCGGCCGCGATATTTTTATTGCCACCGCAGCAGTCGCAGACTATCGCCCGGCCGAGCAGGCTGGTCAGAAAATTAAAAAATCGTCGGAGAGTATGGTGATCCCGCTCGTGATAAACCCGGATATCCTGGCCACAGTTGCAAGCCGGGCAGACAAACCGTTCACAGTGGGTTTCGCGGCTGAGACATCTGACCTTGAACACTATGCACGTGATAAACTAAAACGCAAAAATTTGGATATGATTGTTGCCAACAGTGTGACGTCTGCAGATACGGGTTTTAATGCTGACGACAACGAAGGTACGGTCTACTGGCCGGGCGGAGAGTGTGAGCTGGCCAGATCCTCCAAGAAGAATATGGCGCGCCAGCTCATCGCCCTGATCGCAGAGCGATACACAATCTAACGGGGGCGCCGAGCTTGTATTTTCGCGCCGCGTTATAGCGGCTATCATGGGCAAAAGTGCTACCAGGAATAGGCATAGTGCGTTGATGTTGAGAGACTGGCTGTTAAAAAAACTGCAGGCATCAGCAAAGCCCGACGTGAAGGCCACAAAGCCCAAGCGCCGCGTTGATGCCATGCAGCGAAACCTTTATGCAGGAATGCTGGCAGCACTCGCGGTTGTGTGTACCAGTGCGGCCCTGCTTGTTCTGGTGCGCGATCCATTGCTGCACAGCCAACAGGTTAGCGTCTATTCAGCAGCAGCTACCAGCCAGCATGCCGCTTATCTCGAACATTATGTCAAGGGTCTGCAAAGGCGGCTGGAAGCAACCTCGCAACTCGAAGAGGTGCATATAGCACTTTTAGATGGGCAGGACGAGACGATCACGGCGGTATCGGCAGCACTGATCGTGGATTATCCGGAGGCATTTGACCTGCGAGTGATACGCCTAGGGGCCCCGGGCGATGCTGTATTGAAAGAGGATGCAGGATTGCGCTACTACATTGAAGCCGACCTGCTAAGCCGCGTAAGTGACGGCGATGTACACCCGGAATCTTACCCACATGAGGATACATGGTTGACGTCCATGGCCGCTCAAGTGAACACCTACCACGAGAATGTTCACGGCGCTATTCTGCTCACGATCGACAACAGGCAGCTGCATAAAATGTTGTTTCCCGCTGTCGGCGACACTGGCAAAGTAATAATTACCCAGCCGTTTCGGTCGGGTAACAACATGCGCAGTCGCGAAATTTTGCAAACACCCGGCGATGGTCGCGCTGAATCCGCACAAACCGCAACCATCGATGGCACAAACTGGACACTCTCCTTCGCTCCATCTGAAAAGTCGATCCTCAGCCTGCGACCAGACCCAATTGCGCCCATCGCTGGCTCTCTGGGCCTGGCTCTCGCCCTGCTAACCATTTTGTTTCTCATCCATAGACAAAACACGAAGTGCCTCGCCCACGATATTGAGAAGTTATGTTATGGCCACACGCGCAAAGAGGATGCCTGGCAAGCGCTGACCATTCTGGGTCCAGTGGCCAAGCGTATGGAAAGGCTGAGAAAAGATGAGACTGATACCGCCACATCTGAAGATTTGGGGAATCACGCTGATGATGAACCGGAGAAGAGCCAGCCGACCCCCAACGATGACAAAGAGTTCTTTACCGACCCGCTTTTTCAGAATCACGACCTGGTAGACGAAGACCAGACCACGAAGGACCTCGCTAATGTTTCAGCAATAGGTGCGCCCGAAGGCAATATCCCGGAGACCATATTCCGCAGCAATGATATTCGCGGGCATGCTGAAGAGCAGTTGCGCGATGATGTTGTTTATTGCATCGCACGCAGCATAGCCACCCTCTGCCTGGATGCTGGAGACAAACATGTGATCGTGGGGGCCGACGGCCGCCACTCCAGCCCACGCATAAAAACCGCGCTCATCAATGGCTTGTTGGAAAGTGGGTGTGATGTTATCGATATCGGCGCTGTGACCACACCACTGGTATCTTTTGCGACTCACACACTGGGTCCACCAAATGGCGTGATGGTCACGGGCAGCCATTGCCCCGGACATATTAATGGCCTCAAGATCACCGTGGCCAGCGAGGTGGTTTGTGGCCAAAAAATGGCGGCTCTACATGAGCTTTGTCTGCGCGGAGGTTTCATCGACGCGCAGGGTTCGCTTTCAACTATAGATCTGGTGCCAACATACCGAGACCGCATTTGCTCGGATATTGATATTGGGGTACCACAGACCATTGTGGTGGACGCCGGGCATTCTGTAGGTGGCTCAATTGCACCCTCGATTTTTGAAAAACTGGGCTGTGCTGTCATTCCCGTCAACTGCCTTGTCGACCCCGACTTTCCCAAACACGACCCGGATCCGGGGGTCGATCAAAACCTCGAACAGCTGCGCACCACTGTTCTGCAGAACAGGGCGGACCTCGGTATTGCGCTGGACGGCGATGCCGATAGACTGGTCGTAGTAACCGGAAGTGGAGAGCTGGTCCGCCCCGATCGTTTGTTAATGATTCTTGCCCGGGATGTGTTGGAGCGCCAACCGGGATCCGCTATCGTCTATGACATCAAGTCATCCCACCATCTGGCAACCGTTATCGGTGATGCCGGAGGCATTCCCACTCTGTCACGCACAGGCCACGGGTTCATGCGGGAACGCTTGCAGGAATCAAACGCCATGCTGGGCGCCGAATTTTCAGGGCATATTTTCTACAAAGAACGCTGGTTTGGCTTCGATGATGGCATTTATGCTGCCGCCAGGCTGCTCGAAATTCTCAGCAACTGCGATGGTGATCTCGACTCCCTATTGGCCGACCTGCCGGAAAGTCAGAGCACACCTGAAATTCTCGTGCCGGTGGCCGACACAGCCAAGGAGAACATCATCACACGACTGGTCGAGCAAGCGCGTTTCGAAGGTGCTAAATTGAATACCCTGGATGGGTTGCGTGCGGATTATCCAGATGGATGGGGGCTCATCCGCGCATCAAACACCAGTGCAGCACTGACGCTCCGATTTGAAGCAGCCGATGATATGGCCCTGATAAGGATCCGCAAGGTGTTCAAGGACCAGATCACCCAGGTTGTGCCTGAAATAGCAAACGACCTCTAACCAGACCAACGAGACAACTCATCCCATGTCGCTTTCAAGAGAAGCCGCGCTCAACGTCGCCAAAGTACTAACGGAATCCCTGCCCTATATTCAACGCTTTACCGGTCGTACAGTGGTCATTAAGTATGGTGGCAACGCCATGACCGACCCCTCTCTAAAAGAAAGCTTCGCTCGAGACGTAGTCCTCATGAAACTGGTCGGTATAAATCCAGTGGTGGTACATGGCGGCGGGCCTCAGATCGGCAGCTTGCTGGACAAACTGAATATTGAATCCCGCTTCGTTGACGGTATGAGAGTGACCGACAGTGAAACCATGGATGTGGTGGAAATGGTCCTCGGTGCAACGGTTAACAAAGAAATAGTAAGCGCAATCAACAACCATGGCGGCAAGGCTATCGGCGTCACCGGGAAGGATGGTCGCTTGATTCAGGCCAGAAAACTGGTCGCGAACCCTCGTCAACCGGAAATGCAGGCATCTGAAATTATTGACATCGGCCACGTCGGTGAAGTCGAATATATAGATACGGAAATTATCGAGATGTTGCTCTCCAGCAACTTCATTCCAGTGATCGCCCCTATTGGGGTAGGAGTTAACGGTGAGACCTATAACATAAATGCCGATCTCGTAGCAGGCCGCATGGCAGAGGTGCTATCCGCCGAAAAACTCATGTTATTGACCAACGTTGCCGGCCTTCAGGATAGTGAAAGCAATGTGCTGACGGGGCTGTCCACCACAGAGGTGGGCAAACTGATCGACGATGGCACCATACACGGTGGCATGCTGCCAAAAATTCAATGTGCCCTCGATGCCGTAGCGGCGGGTGTCCGTAGTGCCCATATTGTGGACGGACGCGTACCACACGCCGTATTACTCGAAATTTTTACCGACGAGGGGGTCGGCACACTGATTACCAACTCCGACGGGATAGATTTATCGCAGTGATTGGACGCAAAGCGGCGGTGAGTCATTGCAGCGGAGGACGCATGTCGATACGATTAACAATTCGCCGCACATTTCCGTATCAGGTTGATGGCCAGCAAAAAACCTTTCCGCAAGCAACAAATCCTGGAAGCCCTGGCCTCAATGCTGGAGGCCAATCCAGGACAACGGATCACCACGGCACGTCTCGCCGAGCAGGTCGGGGTTTCTGAGGCCGCCCTTTATCGACATTTCCCCAGCAAATCCAAAATATTTGAGGGCTTACTCGAATTTGTTGAAGAAACACTGTTCTCCAGAATCAACCTGATCTTGGCGGATGACTCAGGGGTGGAACACCGTTGTGAAAATATTCTCACACTCTTGCTGACGTTTACTGAGCGCAATCCAGGAATCACACGCTTGCTGACCGGAGATGCGCTCGCCGGTGAAACGCCCAGGCTGCGCGCACGTGTAGTCCAGCTCTTCGATCGAGTCGAGACTCAAATCAAACAGGTGCTGCGGGAAGCAGAGATGAGAGAAGGCGTGCGCCCGGTGTTACCAGTGGCCCTGGCTGCAAATGCTATGATTGCGGTTGCTGAGGGACGAATCGCTCAATATGTGCGAAGTGAATTCAAGCGGTCTCCAACACAGGGCTGGCCAGAACAGTGGCAAGTTCTCATGAATGGGTTTTTCCGAGCGCCACAGGAAGCTGCGGAGCAAAGCTCTACGTTTCCCAACACGCACAACCGGTAATCAGGCTTCCTCGTCACGGTAGGCCCGGTGACGCAGCTTGACCAGATCCAGCAGATGAACAAAACGCTCGATATCGCGCTGAAACTCCTCCGAGACTGCTTCCATTTCCCGGTTTCGGTCCACAATGGATTGTTCCGCCTCAGCTATTTCAGACCGATAGCTCTCGATATTGGCGATAATCGCCTCGGGAACGTGGCCGCCGGTGCGTTCGATGTCTGCGGCCTTGCTCTGATTGCTTTCAACCTGCTGGTTCAATGAGCGGACATTGCTATGCAATATGCTCACAGCTATCTTGAGATTGCTCAAGGTCCGCTCCCGGGCAGCCTCAATATCAGCGACACTGCTATAGCGCAAAAGGAGGCTTTCATCCCAGCGCCGCAGCCGCTCCGCTTCAGCCTCCTGGAAGCGCTTTCTGCGCTCCTCAGAATTCCTGTCCACCATCTCCTCGGCCGTGAGTGCTCGACCAATCTTTTTATAGACAGTCCCATCAAGATACAGAATTTCGTAACCAAACTTGACGGCCTCTGGCGGAACTCGGTACTCGATCACCACCACGCCGTCCTCATTGGTGTAGCGATACATAAAGTCGCCGCTATCCCCCTCATCATCCTGCTGGGCCAGAACTACGGGGATCTGAAGAGAAGCAAGAAACGCGATGGAAACTAAGATTCTGATACCAGTCATAATAAAAATATATTAGCCAAACCCGCTATGTGCAAGTTTTAGTCAACTCCAAATTGTTCTCTATAAGTGCACATCACGCCCAGAAATCGGGAGCTTTCAGTGTTGGATTCTGCGAGATACTCAACGATATCATCCAGGCAGATGATACTGCGGACAGCGACCCCATACTCTTGTTCGACTTCCTGCACAGCCGAAAGTTCGCCTTGCCCCCGCTCCTGGCGGTCCACGCCAATAAGGACACCGGCACCGCTGGCCCCGTGCTGATGCAGGAGTGCCATCACTTCCCGGATTGCGGTACCAGCGGTAATCACATCGTCGATGATCAGCACTTTCCCCACTAATTCCGCCCCTACCAGCGATCCACCCTCACCATGGGTTTTCGCCTCTTTGCGGTTAAAAGCGTAGTTTACATCCAGGGCGTGATCACGATAGAGGGCAACGGCGGTCGCTGCAACCAGTGGTATTCCTTTGTAGGCGGGGCCCAGCAACACATCGTACTCTATGTCCGCCGCCACGATCGCAGCTGCGTAGCTACTGCCCAGCGTCGCCAACGCGGCACCGGAGGCAAACGCACCCGCATTGAAAAAATACGGGCTGATACGCCCTGACTTGAGCGTGAACTCTCCAAACTGGAGCGCGTTCAAGGCGATGGCGCACTCGATAAACTCCTGTTGATACAGCTGCAAGTGTGGCTCTCCTGATAACAAAATCTGCCCAGATCTGACATTGACCAAGACTGTTTGCGGGAAAATTGAATCGCATCGTAGCAATTCAACTACAACGCGACTGCGGGCTCAGCTATGATACACGCTCTGTAGGATGGGAACTAATAATGAGAATCATATCGTTCTGCGCCAGTGGGCTGCAAAATGCCGCTGAACGTGGCTTCTATGACTGGGTCTCGAGACAAGATGCTGATTTTATCTGCATCCAGAATCTCGGTGCCCAGGAGTACGACCTCCAGGCAGACGTGTACTTCCCTGCAGGCTACAACGCCTATTTCTTTGACGCTGTGGACAGCAAGAGTAATGGCGTCGCCATCTATTGCAGGGAATTGCCCAAAGCCATCATGACAGGGCTGGGCTCCGCTGAGTTTGACGTGGAGGGCCGATACATTCAGGCCGACTTCGAATCACTCAGCGTATGCTCCGTTCTGGTTCCACACGGTGAAGCCGGAAACCCTGCCAGTCTCAAGCGAAAAGCGCAGTTTACAGAGCTGTTCTTGTCCCAATTGAGCAAAATCCGCAACAAGCGCAGAGACTATATTATCTGTGGCAACTGGAACGTTGCTCATAGCCCTGTCGATGTTGAAGACAGGGGCACGAGCAGCAGCATGAGCGGGTTCCTCGCGGAGGATAGACGCTGGCTCGATGAGGTCAAAGAGCTCGGTTATGTAGACGCCTTCAGAGAGATCAATACCGACAGCGATGAATTTACCTGGTGGCCCAATGGGGAAATGTCCGGGCCAGGCTGGCGCGTTGATTACCAGTGGGTATCAGTAGACCTGAAATACTCCATCGAGTACGGGGCCATATACAAAAAGCAGGTCTTTTCAGACCATGCTCCGCTCACCATGGACTACGACCTGGAACTGTAGGAGCTTCGCCGCCCTACAGCATGTGCCGACCGCTTAAGCGGGCTATTCCAGAGCTGTTTTCTGCAACCCCACCAGCTCGGCAATGGATTGCTCGGCTTTATCAAGCATCTCATCGAGCTGTGATCGACTAAACGTTTGGCCTTCGGCCGTACCTTGTACCTCTATCAAGCCACCCTCGGCATCCATCACCACGTTCATATCTGTTTCAGCGCTGGAATCCTCTAGATAATCGAGGTCGCTTACCACCTCACCCGCAACAACGCCGACCGATATGGCGGCTACCATGCTACGCAGGGGACTGCACTGCAATTGTCCATTGACTCTCATAGCCGCAAATGCGTCACACAGTGCCACACACGAGCCCGTGATAGCGGCTGTTCTCGTACCTCCATCAGCCTGCAATACGTCACAATCCAGCGTAATCGTGTACTCACCCAGCTGCTCCAGATTGACCGCCGCACGGAGCGATCGTCCGATCAAACGCTGAATTTCCAGGGTCCGCCCACCTTGCTTGCCGCGGGACGCCTCGCGCCCCATTCGGCTGTGGGTCGAACGGGGCAACATCCCGTACTCCGCCGTTATCCAACCACGGCCTTCGCCGCGCATAAAGCGCGGCACCCCGGCCTCCACGGTTGCCGTACACAGAACGTGGGTATCACCAAAGGCTATCAACGCAGACCCTTCAGCATGTCTGGCATAGCCCCTGGTTATCTTTACAGGGCGCAGTTGTGAGGCCGAGCGGCCACTTGGTCGTGTCATGATAGTGTCCAGTAAGGTAGGTCTGCAGAGGCGCGTATGCTATATCCATTGTAGGTGAACTGCTACAATCTTCCGCTTTACTGACGGACATTGCGCCATGATTGCCAGCATGACCGCATTCGCGCGGGAACAATGTGAATCACCCTGGGGCCCCATTGGGATAGAAGTAAAAACCGTCAACCATCGCTATCTGGATCTCAATTTCAAGCTTCCTGACGTATTGCGCTCCATAGAGGGCAAGTGGCGGGAGACAGCACGAAACAGCCTGACAAGGGGCAAGGTAGACGTACTTGTCAGGATTCAGAGTGCTGCCATCGACAACTCTGCCATCTGCGTAGACGAAGCTCGAATCCAGCAGGTGGTCGCCGCTGCAGAGGCCGTCACGAAGCAGTTGCAGGTCGCCGCCCCGATCGACCCTCTTGAAATACTGCGCTGGCCCGGCGTTATTCTCGATCAGGCGGACGGTACCAGCGAGAAAAAGTTATTCGACACGGTCAACCTGGCTTTCCAAGCATGCCTCAGCTCGATTAGCGAGTGTCGCCAACGTGAGGGCGCTGTGTTGGTGCAGCTGCTGCAAGATCGCCTCTCCAGCATAGAAGAAATAGTGTCCACCTGTCGCGAGTCTCTGCCGGAGCTCTTGCGACAACAGGAAAGCCGATTGTTGACCAGGCTTGAGAATCTGCGGGGTGAACTGGACCAGGACCGGATAGAACAGGAAGTTGTGCTGCTCAGCAACAAGGCCGACGTGGCAGAAGAGCTGGATCGTTTATCCGCGCATACTGAAGAAGTACGCCGGATTCTTGCGCAGGGTCGGGCCTGCGGTCGCCGTCTGGATTTCCTGATGCAGGAGCTCAATCGTGAAGCCAACACGCTATCTTCAAAAGCAATTGCGCTGGCCAGTACCCGGGATGCGGTGGAATTGAAAGTTCTGATTGAACAAATGCGGGAGCAGATTCAGAATATTGAGTAACCCCGTAACTTCAACACAGGTGGGAGCAGATAATACGTGAGCGGTTCACTCTACACAATTTCCGCGCCCTCGGGTGCCGGTAAAACAAGCCTCGTCAACGGACTGGTTTCCGGTAGCGAAGGTGTTGTTGTTTCCGTCTCCCACACGACCCGCCCAATGCGTCCCGGTGAGGCCGACGGAATTAACTACCATTTCGTGGATGATGAGACATTTGCCGCCATGACAGAACAAGGTGCCTTTCTAGAGCAGGCTAAGGTATTTGGCAAATCTTACGGTACTTCTCAGGAATGGGTTGAACACACCCTGGCAAGCGGTATAGACGTTATTCTGGAAATAGACTGGCAGGGCGCGGCGCAAATTCGCCGTCTTATGCCTGCGAGTGTATCCGTATTTATCCTGCCACCTTCACGAGCGGCTCTGCGTTCCCGCCTGGAATCCCGGGGACAGGATTCTCCAGAGGTCATTCAACATCGCCTCGATGAAGCCGTCAGCGAGCTATCACATTACGCAGACGCAGACTATCTGGTAGTAAATGATGACTTTGATACAGCACTGGCAGAGCTTGTATCAATCATAAGCTCGACCCGCCTACGCGCTTGCAGGCAGCATGTCGTCCTCGAGCCATTGCTGACAGAACTACTGTCATAGTTAAACATCTCTGTTACAATCCTCGGTTCTTTTAAGGCGCAATCAGGGCCGATTACGACATTGAGCCGATGCCGCGCCGCTCACTAGCAAGTTGGGAAAACAAAAATGGCGAGAGTCACAGTAGAAGATTGTCTGGAAAATGTAGCTAATCGGTTTGAGCTGGTCATGGTGGCCAGCCAGCGGGCAAGACAAATCGCAACCGGTGGGAAAGACCCTCTGGTGGACGAAGAATCAGACAAGCCCACGGTTATTGCGTTGCGCGAAATCGCCGAGGCCTTGATAACACCGGATATTCTGGCTCGCGAGGAAGAGCTGGACGCCGAAGAAGAATTGCTTGAAGCGATGGAGAACAGTGAGGTCCTCTGACCCGAGCCTTCTGACCTACCCCCGGCCGGGCGCCATTACCCGGACTGAGGGCAGCGCTGACAGCGGCGCAGTCCCGAGCTGATCTCCCGCCACTGTGCACACCATCAACCAATTGAGTGACACCCTGAGTAGCTATCTGGCAACAGATCAGCTGCAACTGGTCAGGCGCGCCTATTTCTATGCCGAACAGGCTCATTATGGCCAGATCAGGCGCAGTGGCGAACCCTATGTAAGCCACCCGCTCGCGGTTGCAAAAATTCTATCTGACATGCACATGGATCATCAAAGCCTGATGGCCGCCATGCTACATGACGTGATTGAAGACACCGGAATCGACAAAAACACAATCGATGAACAATTTGGCCCAACCGTCGCCGACCTGGTAGATGGCGTCAGCAAACTCACGCAAATCGAGTTTGGCTCCAGGGAAGAGCAGCAGGCCGAAAACTTCCAAAAGATGGCGCTGGCCATGGCCAAGGATATTCGGGTTATTCTGGTCAAGCTTGCGGACCGTCTGCACAACATGAGAACCCTGGGCGTTCTGAGTCCCGAAAAGCGCCGCCGCATTGCGATGGAAACCCTGGAAATCTACGCGCCTATAGCCCTGCGGCTAGGCATGAACAATGTGCGTATGGAGTTCGAAGATCTGGGCTTTGCATCGATGTATCCCATGCGCTCAGAACGCATCCAGGCGGCACTGAAACATGCCCGCGGCAATCGAAAAGAGCTGGTTGAAAAGATAAAGAGCCAGATCGATGCCCGACTGGAACACGAGGGACATCACGCCGAGGTTGTTGGTCGGGAAAAGCACATATACAGCATTTACAAAAAGATGCGGACCAAGCACAAATCCTTTTCCGAGATCATGGATATTTTCGCGTTCCGGATAATCGTGGATTCAGTGGACACCTGCTACCGGGTCCTCGGCTCCATCCATAGCCTCTACAAACCAGTACCCGGGGAATTCAAGGACTATATTGCTATCCCCAAGTCAAATGGCTACCAGTCTCTGCACACGGTGTTGCGCAGCATGCACGGTGTACCCATTGAGATTCAGATTCGAACCCGTGAAATGGAAGACATGGCCAATAACGGCATTGCCGCGCACTGGCTGTACAAATCATCCGAGGAGCCAGGCCTGAACGGCAGTCACGCCCGCGCGCGACAGTGGGTTCAGGGTCTGCTGGAGATGCAGGAGACCGCTGGAGACTCACTGGAGTTTATAGAAAGTGTAAAAATCGACCTGTTCCCCGACGAGGTTTATGTGTTTACTCCCAAGGGCAGGATTCTGGAGCTTCCAAGGGGCGCAACCGCCGTCGATTTTGCGTACGCCGTGCACACGGATGTCGGCAACAGTTGCGTAGCCTGCCGTATAAACCAGCGTCTGGCGCCACTGTCCGAGCCACTACAGAACGGTCAAACGGTGGAAATCATCACATCTCCTGGTGCCCGACCAAACCCGTCCTGGTTCAACTATGCAGTGACCGCCAAAGCCCGGACACGTATACGCCACTATTTGAAGCACCAGCGCCGTGACGAATCAGTAAAGCTGGGACGACGACTTCTGGATAAAGCCCTCCGCGGCATGGGGACGGATATTGATGATCTGGACGATGAGCGCCGGGAAAATTACCTCCGCGAGGCGGGATATTCCGATTTTGATTCCCTGCTGGAGGACCTCGCCCTGGGCAACCGGGTCACGGCGATAACGGCGCAACAACTGGCGCTAGCCCTGG
The DNA here is from genome assembly GCA_938074045.1 of uncultured Halieaceae bacterium. Taxonomy (GTDB): domain Bacteria; phylum Pseudomonadota; class Gammaproteobacteria; order Pseudomonadales; family Halieaceae; genus CALJGI01. The sequence continues at coordinate 317,497 of CALJGI010000004.1, read as the reverse complement.
GAACCGACCCTGATAACCACAACTATGACACCCCGCCCGTCGAAATTCATGGTACTGAAGGTTTTATGGTCAGTTACGCAAAGTGCTGCCGGCCCATACCCGGGGATCACATTGAGGGCTACATCAGTACCGGGCGAGGCATGGTGGTTCATGCGCAGGATTGTCACAATCTGATCGATCACCGCGAACAAAATGATAAGCTGATTCACCTCAGTTGGGCGGATGACATCACCGGTGAATTTACCGCGGAGTTGCGTATTGAACTGGAAAATCACAGAGGCTTCATCGCCACGCTCGCTAATCGAATAAACAGCATGGATGTGAATATCGAAAAAATCAGCACGGAAGACAAGGACCCCCAGTTCAGCTATGTCACACTGGAAATGTCGGTGCACAGCCGAATTCATCTGGCCCGAATCATGAAGCGCATCCGCACCATCAAGAGCGTCCGTCGCGTGACACGGGTTCGACACTAGACACCAGGAGTAATTACATCGTGAGTAATAAAGCCGTTATTTCCACACCTGATGCACCAGAAGCTATTGGCCCGTACTCCCAGGCAGTCAAGGCTGGCAACACGGTGTACCTGTCAGGCCAAATACCCCTGCAGCCGGGGACCATGGAAATGGTAGAGGGCGATATTTCTGACCAGGCACGCCAGGTTTTCAGTAATCTTCAAGCCGTAGCCATAGCATCCGGAGGCACTCTTGCGGATGTGGTCAAGGTCAATATTTCATTGATCGACCTGGCAGATTTCGCGGCAGTAAATGCGGTAATGGCCAGCTTTTTCGCTACCCCCTATCCCGCGCGAGCCTGTGTTCAGGTCGCCGCGCTACCCAGGGGTGCAGCTATCGAAGTAGAAGCTATTATGGCTCTCTGATGGGCCGCCGGGGTTTGGACTCCGCTCTACAAGCGCCAGTACAGAACCTTCACGGTGTGGGCCCTGCACTGGCCCTACGGCTGAAACGGCTGGGCATAGATTGCATCGAGGATCTACTCTTCCACCTGCCACTGCGATATCAGGATCGCACTAGATTGACACCAATCGCCGCGGTGAGGCCGGGTCAGGATGTTGTAGTGGAGGGTATTGTTCGTGTTTCGGACGTCGCCTTCGGCCGCCGTCGCAGCCTCGTTGTTCGAATCGAGGATGGCAGCGGGCTGATTACCCTGCGATTTTTCCACTTCAATGCCAGCCAAAAGAACAATCTTCGACCCGGGACCAAAATCCGCTGTTTTGGTGAGGCGCGAGCGGGCGCCAGCGGCATAGAGATGTACCATCCCGAGTACCGTCGGCTGGAGGAGGACGCTTCCGTTCCCGTGGAGGAAATGCTGACGCCGGTTTATCCCAGCACCGAGGGCGTCTCCCAGATTACCTGGCGAAAGCTTTGCTCCCAAGCACTTTCGCTACTTGGGTCGGGGGTCAGCGATCTGTTACCCGGGGAATCTGGCAATCTTGCCGAGGCACTGGCCTACCTGCATCAGCCGCCACCTGATGCACCCATGGACCTTATCCACGCGGGCCGCCACCCTGCCCAGATTGCGCTAGCGTTCGAGGAGTTAATAGCCCACAACTTGGCACTACAGGCCTCCCGTATGTCGATCCAGGCCGCGGGCGCACCGGCCTTCACGGAAAATACAGCCACGGTGGAGCTATTGATAAGCGATCTCCCCTTCAAGCTGACCACTGCACAATCACGGGTGCTAGCAGATATCCAATCCGACCTGTCATCTGATGTGCCGATGCTGCGCCTGGTGCAGGGCGACGTCGGCTCGGGCAAGACAGTCGTGGCCGCCTGTGCCGCTATGCAGGCCGCTGCCAACCACTTCCAGGTGGCCGTCATGGCGCCGACCGATATTCTGGCACAGCAGCACCTGGACAGCTTCGCCGGCTGGCTTGCCCCCCAGGGGATTAATTGCGGCCTTTTATCCGGAAAATTAACCGCCGCACAACGTCGCAAGGTGTTGGAAGACCTCTCCACCGGATTACTCGCAGTCGTGGTGGGCACCCACGCTCTGTTCCAGGAGAGCGTGGCCTTTCAACGCCTGGGGCTGGTAATCGTGGACGAACAACACCGCTTTGGTGTGCATCAGAGGCTGGCCCTCACACACAAAGTCGATCCCATCCACGGCCGCCCTCACCAACTTATTATGACGGCGACGCCGATACCGCGAACATTGTCAATGGTCGCCTATGCCGACCTGGACTGTTCTGTGATTGACGAGCTGCCACCGGGTCGGCAGCCAGTTACCACCGTTATGGTCGACAATAGCCGGCGTGGAGAGATTCTCGCCCGCGTCGCAGAGGCCTGCGCCTCGGGCCGTCAGGTCTACTGGGTCTGCACCCTCATAGAAGAGTCTGAGCAATTACAGGCGCAGGCGGCCGAGGTAACCAGTGAGGAATTGACAGAATTGCTGCCCGACTTACAGGTAGGCCTGATCCACGGGCGTATGCATAATCGGGACAAAGAGGCCATGATGGCCAGCTTCAAGGCTGCAACAATAGATTTGCTGGTTGCGACTACTGTGATAGAGGTTGGCGTCGATGTGCCAAATGCCAGTTTGATGATCATCGAAAACCCGGAGCGCCTGGGACTCGCCCAGCTGCACCAGCTACGCGGCAGGGTTGGTCGTGGTGCTGACGCCAGTCATTGCGTCCTGCTCTACCAGAAGCCCTTATCGCGGGCCGCACGGGAGCGCCTATCCATCATGCGTGAAAGTAATGACGGATTCTATATAGCAGAAAAGGACCTGGCCCAGCGCGGCCCTGGAGAAGTGCTTGGCACACGACAAACCGGGCTTATGGAGTTTCGCATCGCAGACCTGCAGTCCCACGGAGATTTGTTACCGGCTGTTCAGGAAAAAGCGGCCGAAATAGGGCGCGAATACCCCCAGGCGGCATCAGCCCTCATTTCACGCTGGCTGGGAGCCGCCACTGACTATGGTGCTGTCTAGCTGATCAGGCCAGTATTGGCGGAAGCAACTTCTGCAAGCGCATTTTTTCTCGGGTAGCGTCGCCAGTGAGGGCAAAACCCAGCAGCTCACCCGCGGTGTTGCGGAATTCTGCAGTCACGTTGTTCTCATCCTCACTGACACTCCACTCACCCTCTGCACCAAGAGCTGGTGGCGCTACTACTACCGGACAGGCGGGCGTCTTGATAGTGACGGGCATGGCCGGATAGCTGACCTCGGTCGGCTCGCCTGCCAGGGTATTGCCGAGCGCCCGGGCTGCTGCCATTAGCGGCGCTACATACACCAGTACATTGCCCGCCACCTCAGCACAATCTCCCAGCGCATATACGTTAGGAGCGCTGGTTTCCAGCAGGCGATTGGTGACAATTCCCCGATTGATTTCCAGCCCTGCGGCCTGTGCCAACGCCACATTGGGGCGCACTCCCACAGCCGAAAGGACAATATCTGCCTTCACGGTATCACCGCTATCCAACTCAACCACAACCCCACCATCACTGGAGCGGTTCACCGCTTGCACCAGCGGGCCAAAATGGAACCTTGCCCCCTTCTCTTCCAATCCACGTTGAACGGCTTTACCCGCCGCTTCTGGCAGCAGCGTGGGAAGGCAGTATCCCAAGGGATCGACAGTTTCCACTTCAAATCCGCCATTGATAAGATCGTTGGTAAACTCACAACCTATCAATCCGCCACCAATAATACAGACTTTACTCACTGCGTTCTGCGTCATTGCTGTTCTGAAATCCGCGTAGTCGAACAGGTCGTTGACAGAGTAGACCAGTTCCGGGGCATCACCCTTAATTGGTGGCTTAATGACGTCGGCGCCGAGAGCAAGCACCAGTTTTGCATAATGAATACTGGTATCCGCATCACCGGTCTTTATTTGCTGTTTCTCAGTGTCAATTTCTGTCACCCGCGTCATGGTCCACACGCTGGCTTTAAGGTTTTTTCCCATGGCGCCTGCGTCGAGCTGGGCCAGGTCATCGGCGTTCATGTTCTTGGTAAAACCGGTCGACAGCATGGGTTTTGAATATGAGCGACCATCATCCGATGTGATGAGCACCAGGGGGGTATCTTCATCGTGTTTGCGAAATTCCTTGGCCAGATTATAGCCGGCCAAGCCGGTTCCAATGATGATAACGGGGGCGACCACGCTGTCTGTGGCCTCCTCCTCATGATGTGGGGTATCCGCTATCGGCGCCTCTTCAATCAGCTCAAAGTCTTCTTTGCCAACGCCACAGTCTGGACACAACCAATCCTCGGGAACATCTTCCCATCGCGTTCCGGGCTCAATACCATCGTCGGGCCATCCCTCGGCTTCATCGTAAACCAACCCACAGACGATGCATTCCCATTTGCTCATGTGTACTTACCTTCGTTACCATAAAATCCAGCGCCGCGATTTTCGCGCTCCCCCTCGCGGGATGCAACATATTAGTGCTGTGCAAAAATTAAGCAAGTCTGTAATTCACGAAACTCCAAACTGGTACGAATTTGAAAAGCTTGTCGGCCGCTCGCCACTCATCGCTTGAACTACGCTGGAGGAAGCAACATCAATTCTCTCCCGGCCGGACCCAGCTACCATACTGGCTACTTGATGAATCTTCTCTGACCGATCGTCTGGTCGTGGCCAGCCGCGGCGCATTCAAGGTGGTACGGCTCTACCAAGGGTGGCAAAACCCACGAACGTCCGAGCGGTTGCTATTAAATATCCCTCCTCGTAATCTCGCGCTGGTTCGAGAAGTTCAGCTGGAATGCGGGGGTGTTCCATGGGTGTTTGCGCGCAGCGTGATACCCGGATTGACCTGTACCGGAGAACTGCGACATTTGCGGGCATTGGGCAACAAATCGCTTGGATCTATCCTCTTCGATCGTCCCGACCTACACCGCGGTCCATTTGAAGTCGCCAGGGTGGCTGGAAACTCACCGGACGTACCCAGGCACCTGCAGCACGCAGCACAAAGCTGGGCACGGCGATCCAGATTTACCCTGGGTGGGAAAGCTCTTATGGTAAGTGAACTATTCCTGCCTTACTTCGAACCCTGGCCCGCCAAGGCTGCGTCACGCCGCCACAGGCGGTAAGCTATGGCAACCCCGCCCGCAAACGGTTATATATGAATAGCAGTCTAACTCTAAAGCCGTATCTGGAGCTGATTCGCTTCGATCGTCCCATAGGTACTTTGCTGCTACTATGGCCGACTTACTGGGCTTTGTGGCTGGCCGGTAACGGCAATCCCGACCCGGGCATGGTGCTGATTTTCGGTTTGGGTGCATTTCTTACCCGCTCTGCAGGCTGCGTTATCAACGACTACGCAGATCGTCATCTGGATGGCAGTGTGGCACGAACGCAACAGCGACCTCTTGTCTCAGGGCTGGTAAGTGAGAAACAAGCTCTGCTTTTTGCGCTGACGTTGGCCGCGCTGGCCTTTATCTTGGTGCTGCTGACCAACCTTACAACTATCCTGTTGTCATTCGGCGCGCTGGCGCTGGCAGTGATTTATCCATTCTGCAAACGAGTGACGCACTTACCTCAGGTGGTTCTGGGCATGGCCTTCTCCTGGGGGATTCCCATGGCGTTCACCGCCCAAACCGGCAAGCTGCCGCCGGAAGCCTGGCTCATTTTTGTAATTAACCTGTTGTGGACAATTATGTATGACACTATTTACGCCATGGTCGACCGGGATGACGACATCAAGGTTGGCATTAAATCAACGGCGATCCTGCTGGGAAGATGGGATCGGACAGTCATCGCCCTGCTTCAAATCTCTGTACTCGCCGGCCTGCTTGCTATGGGGTCAGTCTTTGGTCTCGGTATCTGGTATACCGCAACAGTGGTCATTGGAGCAGGATTGTTTAGCTATCAACAGTGGCTTATTCGGAAACGTGAGCGCGCGTCTTGCTTCGCCGCCTTTCTCAACAACAACTGGGTCGGTGCAGCAGTATTTATAGGCATCATCCTTCACTATGTGCTGATTGAATAATGGCGTCTGGCTCAGAACTGGAGCTCCGTTTTTACACTTCGATAAAGGAAGTGGACCAATCGGCATGGAATGGGCTTTTCGGCACCGACCACCCCTTCACCCGCTATGAATTTCTCCTCGCGCTGGAAGAAGGCGGCTCCACCACAACTGAGTCGGGCTGGCAACCCAGCCACGCCATGTTATTTCGCGGCGAACTCGGCGTAGCGGCCATTCCCCTTTTTATAAAAAGTCATTCTTATGGCGAGTACGTATTTGACTGGAGCTGGGCCGACGCCTACCAGCGCCACGGCGAATCCTATTATCCCAAACTCGTCTGCGCCATCCCCTTCACCCCGGCGACCGGCCCCCGGCTGGCCATTTTACCTGGGGAGCCGGAGGCAGAGATTACCAAGCTGGTAGTAGCGGGCCTTACCCGCTTTTGCCAGGAACGTGGCCTCTCTTCTCTTCATATTCTGTTTCCCATGAAGGACGCCGCAGCCACCCTGGAAACAACGGGTCTAATGCAAAGGACCGGCAGCCAGTTTCACTGGTTTAATCGCGACTACGGTTCCTTTGACGATTTTCTGGCTGGGTTCAACAGTCGTAAACGCAAAAGCCTGCGGCGGGAGCGGCGCCGGGTCATCGAGCAAAATATAGAACTTACCGTGTTGGAAGGGACCGAAATAAATGAAGAGCACTGGCAGCTTTTTTATCGTTTTTATCAATTTACCTATGCCAAGCGCAGCGGACACGGTGGCTACCTGAGCCAGCAAAGCTTTCTCGCCCTGGGCCGTTTGATGCCTGAACATATCGTCATGGTTCTGGCATCACAGGATGGACAGGCGGTTGCTGGGGCTCTTTATTTTCGCTCTGACGATGTATTGTTCGGACGCTATTGGGGTTGTATCAAAGAGCTGGACTGTCTGCATTTCGAAACCTGCTACTATCAGGGTATTGAATACTGCATCCGCCACGGACTGTCGCGGTTTGATCCTGGCGCTCAGGGGGAACACAAGATCCAGCGCGGCTTCGAACCCAGTAAAACCTGGTCATTTCATTGGGTCGCTCACCCTGAGTTTGCAGCGGCCATCGATGATTTTACCCGCAGGGAGTCAGAACATATCGAACAATACATGGTACAGGCCAGCGAGTACCTACCCTTCAAGAAGCCTGGCCCAACGTGATCAGGAAACTGTACTTAGACCCATTTGGGAGACCCTCATGACTCAGCTACCCGCACTAACTGACAGCACTCTCGAGCTGGAAGGCCGCGTTGCCACACTTACGTTCCAGCGCGACGATGTCCGCAACGCACTGACAGGGACCGCCCTGATTGATGACATCGTCACCACCTGCAACTGGGTCAACACGTTTCCGGATGTGTCTGCCCTGATTATTACCGGATCGGGCAGCGCCTTTTCTTCTGGGGGCAACATCAAGGAAATGCGTGATCGCAGCGGTGCTTTTGGCGGTGAGCCTGCCCCCGTGCAGGAAATGTATCGCCAAGGAATTCAACGCATTCCACTGGCCATGGACTCACTGGAGGTACCGGCAATCGCCGCTATCAACGGTGCCGCCATCGGCGCCGGTTTTGACCTCTGCAATATGTGTGATATTCGTATTGGTTGTTCTGCTACGCGGCTGGGAGAAACCTTCATCAACCTTGGCATTATTCCCGGCGACGGTGGCGCCTGGTTTCTACAGCGCATATGCGGCTATCAGCGGGCAGCCGAGCTCACTTTTAGCGGTCGCATTATCTCGGCTGAGCAGGCTCTGGAGTACGGTATCTTGCTCGAGGTCGTCGAAGATGACCAGCTCACGGCCCGTGCCGCTGCCATTGCCGCCGATATTGCTGCTAAACCGCCCCGCGGTGTGCGTATGAGTAAGCGCTTGCTGCGGGCCTCACAGCGCATGGAATTGCGCGACCTGCTGGATTTCAGCGCCAGCATGCAAGCGATCAGTCATCACACCTCAGATCACACCGAGGCAGTAAGCGCTTTCCTGGAAAAAAGAACACCGGAATTCGATGGCAACTGAATATCCCACTTGGCTAGGAGCGTCGCCACACTAACAACCGATTATTGGCGGGCATCTCGTAGTCTCTGTACAGGCTGTAACCGGCTGCACTGGCCAATTGATCAACCTGCTCGAAATCGCGAATAGCGCTCACCGGGTCCTGTTGCTGCAACCACTGGTCAAACCCTGCATTGCTTTCACTGGTGTATGCACCACCATAGTTAAAGGGGCCATAAATGACGAGCACCTGCGCCCCGGGTGCGGATCCAAGATGGGCAAAAAAAGCCTCCACCGCCCTCCAACCCATAATGTGCAGACTATTGGCGGTAAACAGCGCTTCCGGGAGCGCCAGCGGCCACTGCGACCAGGTGACGTCCAGCTCCAAGGGAGCGAGTAGATTGTCTGTCAGCGCTTCCTCGCACCATATGCGAAGACCTGCAAGATTGCCCTGCCGGTCGCTGGGCTGCCAGATAAGATGCGGCAGCGCTGGTGCAAAAAAAGTTGCGTGCTGACCGGTGCCGCTGCCGATCTCAAGTACGTCACTGACTTCACGAAACTCAGTCAGCAGGACCTCCAGGATAGCCTGCTTGTTATTCTCACAGGCCTGAGAAAAAGGTTTCACGGCTGGCGTCAGGCAACCTCATCCCGGGTGAAAACCCACTCGCGCGCCGTGGACAGCTCTGCGGAATAGCGATATCCACCAGCGGAAAAATCTTTCAACCCCTCCGCTTGTTTGAGGCGCTCCTTGACGATGAAGCGCGTCATCATTCCCCGCGCCTTTTTGGCGAAAAAGCTCAGCACCTTGTAGTGGCCGTTTTTCAAATCTTTGAAAACCGGGGTTATGACCTCGGCATTAAGTTGTTGCGGGTGCACCACCTTGAAATATTCATTAGATGCGAGATTTACGAGTGTCCGCCCACGCGTAGCCTCAAGTTGTTCGTTGAGAGCCTCCGTCAGCTCATCCCCCCAGAATTGATACAGGTTGTCGCCACGCGGTGTATCCAGGCGGATCCCCATCTCGAGACGGTAGGGGAGCATCAAATCGAGCGGGCGCAGAAGCCCATATAATCCCGACAAAATCCGCAACCGCTTCTGCGCAAATTCGAAATCCTTGGGCTCAAGTGAATAGGCATCAAGGCCCGTGTACACATCTCCTTTAAATGCCAAAATACTCTGCCTACCGCCACCTTCGAGCATGTTCGGGGTCCAGTTCATCACCCGCTCATGCGTCAATTCAGCAATATTTGCGCTGACACCCATCATCGCCTGGAGCTTTTCGGGCGAGGATTTACGCAGTCTCTCAATCAAATTTTCACTGCGCTCCAGAAAAGCGGGCATGGTTGATTTTCGGATTTTAACCGGGGTTTCATAATCCAGGGTTTTGGCAGGCGAGATTACTGTGAGCATGGTTTTGATTCTTGATGTTGTAGTCGCTGACCAGGGTCGCGCGATAAGATGAAAGCACAGGTATACTACGTCATCCGCGACAAATCACAAAGAGTCTGACAGCCGCATGCCCAACAGTCGTGCCATTATTTCAGCGATAGATTCGCTAACCGAGATCAGTGGCAAACTGATCGCCTGGTTGGCATTCGCAATGACCCTGCTCACCGTGTTCGTGGTTATCCTGCGATATGGACTGGGCATCGGCTCAATCGCCATGCAGGAGCTGACCGTATATATGCACGCCACGTTGTTTATGCTGGGTGCTGCCTATACGCTGAAATCCGGTTCCCACGTGCGCGTTGATATTTTTTATCGCCGCTTCACCCCGCGAACCCGTGCCTGGGTGAACAGCATGGGCACCATCGTTTTCCTGATGCCGCTTTGCCTATTCATTATAGGAACGAGCTGGGAATTTGTGGCAAACTCCTGGGCAATCCACGAAACATCTGCCGAGCCAGGGGGAATTCCTGCGGTCTTTCTATTAAAGACACTAATACCCCTTATGGCCGCCAATCTCTTGCTGCAGGGCTTCGCAGAAGTACTCCGCAATGCGGCTGCTCTGGTGTCCCAGGGCGATTATCCGGAGTAGGGCATGGATATCAGCTATATCTCGGTGTTGATGTTTGCCATAGTCTGCCTGGTGCTCATGTTGGGTTACCCGGTGGCCTTCACCCTGGCGGGAACTGCATTGGCATTCGCCTGTGGAGGTGTGTTGTTTGGACATTTCGACCCCTCCTTTCTCGCTGCCCTTCCCGGTCGGCTTTACGGTACGATGACGAACACGACCCTGATGGCTGTTCCACTTTTCATCCTGATGGGAATCATTCTGGAAAAGTCCCGCATAGCTGAGGAGCTACTCTCCAGTATGGCCAAGGCGTTCGGCCGGCTGCACGGGGGGTTGGGACTATCGGTTATCCTCGTCGGTATGCTGCTTGCGGCCAGCACCGGAATAGTAGGGGCTACAGTTGTTACCATGGGGCTCCTATCGCTGCCCAGCATGTTGCAGCGTGGCTATCACCCAAGCCTCGCCACCGGAACAATATGCGCCACTGGCACGCTTGGTCAGATAATCCCGCCGTCCATAGCGCTCGTTTTGCTGGGCGATATCCTGTCAACGGCCTATCAAAGCGCGCAACTCAAAATGGGAGTTTTCAATCCCAAAACCGTCTCCGTTGGCGATCTTTTTGTCGGCGCTCTGATTCCCGGACTCCTTCTGGTCACGTTGTACGCGTCATATATGGTCTATATAGCCCTGCGGCACCCTCAGTACGCGCCGCCCGCAACAGATCTGGATAAGGTAACCGCCCGGGAGCTGTTGGCCGGTCTGCTGCCCCCCATACTGCTGATTGTTGTTGTGCTGGGCTCAATATTGACGGGGGCCGCCACGCCTACTGAGGCCGCCGGCGTCGGTGCCGCTGGCGCGCTGTTGTTGGCAGTTGCAAAGGGGTCTATGGATTGGTCGCGGCTGCATGAGGCAGTGCTCAGTGCGACCCAGATCACATGCATGGTTTTCATGATTCTGATCGGAGCTGCCGTATTCTCTTTGGTGTTTCGCGGTTTCGGTGGCGAAGAGCTGATTCATGGTTTTTTCACAGACATGCCGGGTGGCGTATTCGGCGCGACACTCGTGGTAATGCTGGTAATTTTTCTGCTGGGTTTCATCCTGGATTTCATCGAAATTACCTTTGTAGTCGTGCCAATTGTTGGCCCAATTTTACTAACCATGGGCGTTGACCCAATTTGGCTGGGCATCATGATCGCCCTCAATCTTCAAACCAGCTTTCTCACGCCTCCTTTCGGTTTTGCCCTGTTTTATCTGAGAGGAGTGGCGCCATCGTCAGTGGCCACCAGCGATATTTACCGGGGGGTCATCCCGTTCATCGTGATTCAGTTGATCATGCTGACGGCTTTGGCCATGTTACCCGAGCTGGCGACCTGGCTGCCCTCAAAACTGGGCAACTAAATTTGTCTTACACCTGAACCAGGGTTGACAGCCTCAGCTGTCGCACCTATAAAGACTGCGCCCTTCCAACGCCTGACAGCAGGACCCAGCATGACTGATATAGATGCCAGCCCCCTCCCACAAGGCAAACTTGCACTGCAGACGGTCGCAATGCCCCGTGATACCAATGCCAGCGGCGACATATTTGGAGGCTGGTTGATGTCTCAGATGGATCTGGCCGGTGGTATTGCGGCAGGAGAGATTGCCTCAGGCCGTGTAGCAACGGTCGCCATAGAAGGAATGGTTTTTCTGACTCCCGTACATGTGGGTGCCGTAGTCAGTTGCTATACCGACGTTCAGGAAGTGGGGCGCAGTTCTATCCGGGTTCTGGTTGAGGTATGGATTAACAGCAAGACCTCACTGGAACCACTGAAGGTGACTGAGGGAGAGTTTATTTTCGTGGCCATCGACGACAATGGCCGCACTCGGTCTGTTGCCTGACTACTCCAGATCCCGCGCATTATAAAAGGCTTGTTCAGAAATTCTATGGTAGGCCCTGACCCCCTTTCGAAAGGCCATAAAGGAATCGTACACTTTCTGAGTGGTAGGGTCTTGGGCCGCATACTCTGCGAGAACGGTTTCCGAGGTTTTCTTGAGGTGGCGCAATACATCGTCCGGCAGCTTGCGTAGCTCCACACCATGATTCTCTACCAGATCCTGCAGGGCGGCGTTATTGTGCGCCGTGTAATCATCCAGCATATTCTGATTGACTGCTTCCGCAGCAACCCGAACTATCGCCTGTAGTTCGGGCGTGAGACTCGCAAAAGCGTCCTTGTTGATGATGAGTTCGAGAGTGGATCCAGGTTCATGCCACCCGGGGTAATAGTAGTACTTGGCCACTTGATGCAAGCCCAGAGCAATATCATTAAACGGGCCCACCCATTCTGTCGCATCTATTACGCCAGTCTGCATTGACGTATACAGCTCACTACCGGCAATAGTTACGGCTGTGCCCCCGGCCCGGGAAAACACCTCACCTCCAATGCCGGGAATCCGCATTTTCAGCCCGGCCAGATCTCCAACCGAGTTGATTTCCCGGTTGAACCAACCAGCCATTTGAACTCCAGAATTACCCCCCGGCATGGGTAAAATATTAAAGGGCGCATATACCTCTTCCCACAGCTCCATCCCGCCGCCATAGCGAAGCCAGCCATTCAGTTCCTGGGCATTAAGCCCGAAGGGCACAGTGGTAAAAAATACGGACGAGGGCAGTTTGCCCTTCCAGTAATAGGCCGCACCGTGTCCCAACTCGGCGACTCCTTCCGACACCGCTTCAAAGACTCCAAGAGACGGCACAATTTCACCACCCCCGTAGACCCGAACCTGCAGCTGCCCACCGCTCATCTCGTCGACCATGCGAGCAAAATTTTCCGGTCCCATACCCAGGCCGGGGAAGTTTTTGGGCCAAGTGGTGACCATCTTCCAGCGGTACTGCCGATGTTGCTCTCCACTGCCTGGCTGTTCTGCCTCAATTGCCACGGCCTGCCCCGCCCTGTCCCTGGCCCACATGCCCAGAACCAGAACCAGCGCAGCAACCAGCAAAAGAATAATAGCGGGGCTGTAGCGCCCATACCCTTGATCCGTGTTCATCAACTTGGCTCGTGTCCTGAGTTACTACAATGTTTGAAGATTGGCGTACTGTAGCACCAACCACTTACTCCCTTCCAAATCAAAGTTGACCTGGACCCTCCCGTTTGCTCCAGCACCCTCGAAATTAAGCACAACCCCCTCCCCAAACACCTGGTGCAACACACGTTGACCAAGCGCCAACCCCGGCGGCGCATCGGGTGCCGAAGCCGCGTAGCTGGTTGGACGCGAAAAACCATGGCCACTACGAATTTCCTCCAGCAGCTCTGGATCGATTTCGCGTATAAATCTAGACGGCGAGTTGTAACTGTCGCTGCCATGCAGGCGCCGCGTCTCTGCGTAACTGATGTAAAGCTTTTCCATGGCCCGGGTTATGCCGACATAGCAAAGCCGGCGCTCTTCTTCCAACCGCCCCTCTTCCTCGAGCGACATACGGTGCGGAAACAGGTTTTCTTCTACACCCGACAAAAACACAACCGGAAACTCCAGACCTTTGGCGGAGTGCAAAGTCATCATTTGTACGCTGTCTTCCTGCTCAGCAGCCTGACCTTCCCCAGCATCTAGCGCAGCATTATCCAGAAAATTCTGCAAGGCAGAGCTGTCCTCAGCCTCGCCCCGAAAACTGCGAGCCGCACTGACCAACTCTTCCAGGTTTTCCACTCGGGCCTGACCGCGTTCTCCTTTTTCCTTGCCGTGATACTCCACCAAACCAGTGATGCCAATAACATGGTCAACCAGTTCGGCGAGATCCAGCTCAGTGGTCGCTGGTGCCAGGTCTTCTATCAGATCAGTGAAGGCCGCCAGTGATTTGCATGCCCGCGCGGGTAGCAACGCCTCTTCCGCCACAGCGCCCATTGCCTGCCAGAGTGACAATTGCTTCAGGCGGGCCTGTTCGCGCACTGTTTCTATCGTCCGCGCACCTATACCCCGCGGTGGCGTATTGATAACTCGCTCGAGCGCAGCATCATCACCGCGGTTGAGTAACAACCTGAGGTAGGCAAGTACGTTCCGCACCTCCAGTCGTTCATAAAAACGCTGGCCGCCGTAGATGCGATAGGGGATACCGCGCTGCAGAAAAGCTTCTTCCAGCACGCGGGACTGTGCATTAGAACGGTATAAAACCGCCATCGACTGTCGTTCCAGCCCCCGATCATGCCACTGTTCTACTTCACCGGATATATAGCTCGCTTCATCCTGTTCGTTGAAGCCGGCAAAAACCGATATCTTTTCGCCTTCATCTCCAGCTGTCCAGAGCTCCTTCCCCAGGCGACCAAAGTTTTTCGCAATAAGACTATTCGCCGCTCGCAATATGGTTCCGGTAGAGCGGTAATTCTGCTCCAGGCGAACCATGCGTGTATCCGGGAAGTCTCGTGGGAACTGCTGAATGTTTTCTATCTTCGCTCCGCGCCACCCGTAAATGGACTGGTCATCGTCGCCCACCGCGACCACGGGAATATCCTTGCCCGCCAACACTCGCAGCCAGGCATACTGAATGGTGTTGGTATCCTGGAACTCATCAACCAGTATATGGCTGAAGCGCTGCTGATAGTGCGCCAACAGGTCCGGCTGTTTCAGCCAGAGTTCGTGCGCCCGCAACAATAGCTCTGCGAAATCAACTGATCCGGCCCGATCACAGGCCTCTTCATAGCTGCGGTATATACGTAGCATGGTTTGCTGGAACAGATCATGTTTTTGTTCCTGAATATGAGCCGACCGCAAACCCTCATCCTTTTGACCATTGATAAACCACTGCGCCTGCCGCGGCGGCCACCGTGATTCATCAAGATCCAGGCTGCGGCAGACACGCTTGATCACCCGCAGCTGATCGTCAGAGTCCAGAATTTGAAAGTTCTGGGGCAATCCCGCCTCCGCCCAATGATATTTAAGCAGACGATGGGCAAGTCCGTGAAATGTGCCCACCCAGGAGCCCCGCACCCCATAACCCAGCATTTCCTCGATCCGGGCACGCATCTCCCTGGCCGCCTTGTTGGTAAAGGTCACCGCCAGGATGGCGTGGGGGGAAACGCCCTCTGCCTGGATAAGCCAGGCTACTCGATGTACCAGAACACGAGTCTTGCCACTGCCGGCGCCAGCGAGAACCAACATATTGCCCGCAGGGGATGCCACGGCATCACGCTGAGCGTCATTGAGGGGGTCAAGTATCGGAGTTACATCCATAGTCCAATAGTAACAAATACCAGACCAAGAAACGGCCGTAACCCGCCTCTTGTTACTCTACAGTTACTGATTTCGCCAGATTTCGCGGTTGGTCAACGTCGGTGCCGCGCAATACTGCCACGTGGTAGGCAAGCAACTGCAAAACGACGGTGTAGGTGATGGGTGTCACATGCTCCGGTGCGTGTGGTACCGGTATCACGGTCACACCGTCGGTGTTATCAAAGCCCGCATCAGCATCAGCGAACACATACAGCTCGCCACCTCTGGCCCGGACTTCTTCAAGGTTTGATTTCAACTTTTCCAGCAGCTCGTTACCTGGAGCCACGGCGACCACGGGCATATCGTCATCCACCAAGGCCAGAGGACCGTGTTTCAGTTCACCGGCCGGATATGCCTCGGCATGGATATAGGAGATTTCCTTGAGTTTGAGCGCCCCTTCCAGCGCGACGGGATAATGAATACCCCGCCCCAGGAAAAGCGCGTGATGTTTGTCTGCAAACCGCTGTGCCACCCGACGAATCCTCGCGTCCAGGGGGAGGATCTGCTCAACATATGCTGGCAGTGCCTGCAAGGATTCCGCGAGCGCGGCAACGGTTGCCTGTGAAATTTCCCGAGTTTTCGCCAGCTCTACAATCAATAACAGTAGCGCTG
This sequence comes from uncultured Halieaceae bacterium, assembly GCA_938074045.1. Classification (GTDB taxonomy): domain Bacteria; phylum Pseudomonadota; class Gammaproteobacteria; order Pseudomonadales; family Halieaceae; genus CALJGI01. The sequence goes on along the minus strand of CALJGI010000004.1, from coordinate 301,690 downwards.
CCAACTGCGTCGTGAATGCTTTGGTCGAAGCCACACCGATCTCTGGTCCTGCATTGGTCAGAAACACGTAATCTGATTCTCGAGCGAGTGAGCTGTTGGCAACGTTGACTATGGCCAGTGTCGCTATAAATTCCGCCGGGGCGATGTTACGCAGTGCCGCCAATGTGTCGGCGGTTTCTCCAGATTGAGAAATAGTAAGCAACAGGGTGTTCGGGTGTGTTATTCGGCTGCGGTAGCGATACTCGCTCGCAACCTCCACGTCACAGTGAACACCTACCAACTCCTCAAGCCAGTAGCGTGCCACCAAACCAGCATGGTAGCTCGTGCCACAAGCCACAATCTGTACAGACTGCAAGCTGGCCAGCAACTCGCCCAATGCTGGATCTTGACTTTGAGACACAAAGCCCTGGTCACCCGTATCAGCGCCAAGTGTGCGGCGAATAGCGTCCGGCTGCTCGTATATTTCCTTGAGCATATAGTGATTGTAACTACCCTTATCAGCCCGATCGGTGGTTTGTACCAAATGCTCCACGGGTCTTACAACCTCAGTCCCCGCCTGATCAAAAATGCGCAACCCGGAAGGATGAACTTCCGCCAGATCGCCTTCCTGGAGATAAATAAATCGATCTGTTACCTGACGCAATGCCAGCGGATCCGAGGCGACAAAGTTTTCTCCGATACCCACGCCGATGACAAGCGGGCTTCCCTGCCGGGCAACGACCACGGTTTCGGGCTCATCACTGCTAATAACAGCGAGGGCAAAAGCGCCCTCCAGTTTTTCCACTACTGAGGACAAGGCCGCCAGCAGTCCGGGTTGTTGATCCAGCGCCTGATGAACAAGGTGCACTACGACTTCGGAGTCTGTGGCGGTAACAAACTCATACCCGGATGCCGAGAGCTCTTCTCTGAGCTCCGCGAAATTTTCTATTATTCCATTGTGTACCAGGGCCATATCATTCCCGGATACATGCGGATGTGCATTGATCCGGCTGGGTTCACCGTGGGTTGCCCAGCGCGTATGCGCGATACCCGTACTCCCACCAAGAGGCTCTTCTCTCTGTGCGCTTTCCAGCGCTGCCACCTTGCCCTTTTCCTTGCGGACATGCAGTGCCCCCGATGCATTAATGGTGGCCATACCCGCGGAGTCATAGCCTCTGTACTCAAGTCTTCGCAGTCCCTCCAGAAGAATTTCCGGGATCTCACGTCTGGCTGCTGCCCCCACAATTCCACACATATCAGGACTCCCTGTGGCCGTTCATCTTCACGTTGTTGCCTTTTTCGGCCGCTTCCATTTTTCAATATTTCGCTGCTTTGCACGCCCCACCGCCAGTGCTGCCTCGGGCACCGACCGTGTGAGTGTAGTGCCAGCGGCCACAAAGCCCTCCTTCTCAATTTCAATAGGAGCGACCAACGTGCTGTTGGAGCCGATGAAAACCCCGTCCCCCATTGTTGTCTGGTGCTTGCTGACGCCATCGTAGTTACAGGTGATAGTTCCGGCCCCTACATTAACCTCTGCACCCATCTGGCAATCACCGATATAGCTAAGATGGTTAATTTTGCTGCCCTCGCCTATATAGGCTTTTTTGGTTTCCACAAAATTACCTACACGAGCCCCGGCTTGCAGGTGTGTGTCGGGGCGCAACCGCGCAAATGGCCCCACGCTGCAATACTCGCCAACAATCGCACCGTCCAACACAGAGTTGGGGTGCACTTCCGTACCCGCCCCAATGCGACTGTTGCTAATGACACAGTTTGCGCCAATTTTGACACCCTCACCCAAAACCACGTCGCCGACGAACACTACGTTCACATCGATAAAAATGTCCTGAGCCGACTCCACAGTTCCGCGGATATCTATCCTGTTGGGGTCTGCCAGAGTAACCCCGCGCATCATTAGCTGGCCAGCCAGACCGGTCTGATAAACGCGCTCTAACTCAGCAAGTTGAGCTCTATCATTCACACCAGCAATCTCATGCAATCTCTCAGGAGCTGCGCTCCCAACGATTACACCCTCGGCCAGTGCAGGCGCGATAATGTCCGGCAGATAATATTCAGCTTGCTGGTTATCAGCTTTAACCTGCGGCAGCCAGCGGTGCAGATTGGCCGCAGTGGAGGCAATCACACCACTATTGATCTCCGTAATCTTCTGTTGTTCCAGGGAGGCGTCCCGCTGCTCTACCACAGCGCAAACCCTGCCAGTTTCATCTCGCTCTATCCTGCCAAGGCCCTGAGGGTTAGCGACCTCTGCTGTCAAAATGGCGAGTCCGCTATTCGCGTCCAATAGCCTTTGTATTGTCGCCGGCTCAATCAAAGGTACGTCACCACACAATATGACAACCATGCTGTCTTTACCTACGCTAGGCAGCGCTTGCATCACAGCGTGTCCCGTTCCCAGACGCTCGGTTTGTCGAACCCAGTTAATGTGGCCCTCGATGGAATCTCGAATAGCTTCTTCGCCATGACCGACGACCACGTGTATGGCTGCCGCATCAAGGTAGCTCGCTGTATCTAAAACGTGCTGTAGCAACGGTTTACCCCCAATGGTGTGTAAGACCTTGGGGCGCGCAGACATCATGCGCGTACCTTCTCCTGCTGCGAGAATAATTACTTCCAGCGGTTGGATTTGGTTCATGGCCAAAAACTCCAGTGCGGACGGAGGATAAACACCGACAAATTCGCCCTATTAAACAACATGTCATTTTTTTTATTGACACAATAACTTCTGGAAGCGAAGAATAATCATATATATGCTATATACAACACAACTTGTCATAAATTTTTTGACAATATGAAATATCCGGTACTACAGCAACTAGGCCTCTCCGAACGGGAGGTCGCAATCTATCTTTCTTTGCTGGAATCAGGCCCGGTATCGATTCGTGATATAGCTGCAGCGTCTGGCATCAACCGGGGTACAACCTACGAAACCCTTAAAAGTCTCGCTGCCAAAGGCGTTGTCAGCTACTTCCCCAAGGGAAAACGCCGAGTTTTTCTGGCCGAAGACCCAGAGCGGCTGATTACACTGGCAGAAAGCAAACAAAGTGCTCTCAGCGACGCCCTTGAGCAACTGCGCAACGAAATCGTACCGGGGTTGAAAAACCTGAAACCGGATTTTACACCCGGTAACGTTCGGTTTTATGAAGGGGACGATGGTGTTGAGCTCGTTTTGCGAGACATTCTTGATAGCGCAGAGCGTCTACCTGGTGCTCAGTACTCGGTGATTTCTACCAAGACGCTGCGAGACCACCTGTATCGCCCTTTTCCTAACTTTACCCGGCAACGGGTTGCTCGCAATATCGCAGTACGGGTAATAGCTGTCGGAGATGGTGGTGATGAGGCCGAACTGGCGGAGCGAAAGTGGTTGCCAGCCGGCTCTGGTCACGACGCGTCTTACATTGCGATATACCCGCCAAAGGTAGCTATTATCACCCTGGTAAACTCGACTTATCCGGTGGTCGTTGTTATTGACTCGACGGCCATCGCAGCTACGCAGCAGTTGTTGTTCGACACGCTGTGGAGTTTGATCTAGAACGAAATCAGATCTGGAGTAACTGGAAACGAGGTGGGTGGGTTGGTTCGCCCGCCCTCCTGGCTAACCGCGTGACCGCGCCTTGCGCCGAATCTGCTGAATTGTACGCAGTTGTGCCGCAGCCTCTGCCAACTGGCTGGCAGCGCGGGAATAGTCGAACTCTCCAGTCTGGTTGTGCAGCGCATGTTCAGCATCTTTCTGAGCTTCCAAAGCCGCGGCCTCATCCATGTCGTCCGCTCGCAATGCGGTATCGGCAAGGATGGATATAACACCGGGTTGGACTTCCAGAAACCCGCCGCTTACGTAGTAAACCAGCTCTTCACCGCCATCTTTCACCACGCGGACGGGTCCGGGAATCAGGGAGGTCAGGAGCGGGGCATGGCCATAGCTGATACCCAGTTCCCCCAGGGTACCGGTCGCAACTACCATCTGCGCGAGGCCGGAAAAAATTTCTTCCTCGGCACTCACAATGTCGCAATGTATCGTCATGGCCATAATAGATTCCTGCCTTTAGTCTTAAAGCGACTGGGCTTTTTCTACCGCTTCTTCTATACCACCAACCATATAAAAAGCCTGTTCCGGCAGGTGATCGTATTCACCGGCCAACACCGCCTTGAATCCAGAGATAGTGTCTTTCAGTGAGACGTATTTGCCGGGCGATCCGGTAAAAACTTCGGCAACATGAAACGGTTGGGACAGGAATCGTTCGATTTTCCGCGCCCTGTTCACCGTCATTTTGTCTTCTTCACTGAGTTCGTCCATACCCAGAATGGCGATAATGTCCTTCAGCTCTTTGTAGCGCTGCAACACATTCTGAACACCTCGAGCCACCTCATAGTGCTCTTCACCAATGATCAGAGGGTCCAGCTGACGTGACGTACTGTCTAGCGGATCAACCGCAGGGTAAATACCCTTGGATGCGATATCTCGGCTCAATACAACTGTGGAGTCAAGGTGAGCAAATGTCGTGGCTGGTGACGGGTCGGTAAGGTCATCCGCCGGCACATAAACCGCCTGGACTGAGGTAATAGAACCTGTTTTGGTCGAAGTAATCCGCTCTTGCAGTTCACCCATTTCCAGAGCCAGCGTAGGCTGGTAGCCCACCGCCGATGGCATACGACCCAACAGCGCTGATACCTCTGTACCGGCCAATGTGTAGCGGTAGATATTATCGATAAAGAGCAGTACGTCCTTACCTTCATCGCGAAAACGTTCTGCCATGGTGAGACCCGTCAACGCAACCCGAAGTCGGTTACCGGGGGGCTCATTCATCTGGCCGTACACCATCGCTACTTTGGAATCGGATGGCGTTTCCACGTTGACAACACCCGATTCCTGCATTTCGTAGTAAAAGTCATTTCCTTCTCGGGTACGCTCCCCAACACCAGCAAACACAGATAACCCGGAGTGCTCGGTCGCGATGTTGTTAATCAGCTCCATCATGTTCACGGTTTTGCCTACACCGGCACCACCGAACAAGCCAACCTTACCGCCCTTGGCAAACGGACATACCAGATCAATGACCTTGATGCCGGTTTCCAGCAGCTCTTCCGACGCCGCCAGCTCTTCATAGGTCGGAGGTTTACGGTGAATGGGCATACGCTCTTCTTCACCCACTGGTCCTTTTTCATCGATGGGGTTACCCAACACATCCATAATTCGACCGAGCGTAGCAGTTCCCACAGGTACAGAAATAGGAGCATTGGTATTCTCCACATTCAACCCACGGCTAACGCCTTCCGACGAACCCATGGCAATGGTGCGAACGACTCCGTCACCCAGCTGCTGCTGTACCTCTAGCGTCAGGCCTCTTTCTGGCACTGACAGGGCGTCATAGACCCTGGGCACGCTGTCCCGTGGAAATTCCACGTCTATCACCGCACCGATGATCTGTACAATTTGTCCGCTACTCATTTCCGGATCCTCTTGTTTCAATTCCTGATTGGAAGCAGCACTTTGCGCCCCCGCTTGTTATCAGCCGATGGCCGCTGCACCGCTTACGATTTCTGACAATTCCTGCGTAATAGCCGCCTGCCGGGCCTTGTTGTAAACCAACTGCAGGTCGTCAATCAGCTCTCCGGCATTTTCCGTCGCATTCTTCATGGCCAACATGCGTGCCGCCTGCTCACAGGCTCCATTTTCAACGATGGATTGGTAAACCTGAGACTCGATGTACCGGGTTAAAAGGCCTTCCAACAGCTCCTGTGCATCTGGCTCATACAAATAATCCCAGTGATGTTTCATTTCACTGCTGTCTTCCGCCGGCAACGGCAACAATTGCTCGATAGTCGGATTCTGTGTCATGGTATTGACGAATTCATTGCTCGCAAGAAACAGCTTGTCTATTGTTCCATCGCTATAGGCATCCAGCATGGTTTTTACGCTGCCAATGATGTCGCTGATCACTGGCTCTTCGCCAATATCCCGGGTGGCGGCGGCAATGTTGCCACCATAGCTGCCAAAAAAAGCTGCACCCTTGGCCCCTATCAGGCAAAGATCAATACCGATATCCTGATCGGCCCATGATCTCATGGACGCAATAGTCGCCTTGAACAGGTTTATATTGAGACCGCCGCAGAGACCTCTGTCCGTCGCCACGACAATAAAACCAACACGCTTCACCTCTCGCTCCAACATGTACATATGCTGGTATTCGGGGTTGGCGTTGGCAATATGACCAACCACCGAACGCATACGCCGGGCGTATGGCTTGCCCACTTCCATGCGGTCCTGCGCTTTACGCATCTTACTCGCAGCGACCATCTCCATCGCACTGGTAATTTTCTGTGTGCTCTGAATACTCGCAATCTTGGTGCGGATTTCCTTACCGACTGCCATTTATGTCTCCTTCGCGGAAATAATCGGCTTGTCTACCAGGTCTGGGTTGCTGTAAATGAATCGAGAATCGATTTGAACTGAGTCTCAATGTCATCGCTATAATCACCAGAATCTACGATACCGCTCATCAGGTCGCCGTGTTCGGCCTGCACATAGGACAGAAGAGACGCTTCCCAATCGCCCACCTTGTTCACTTCGACGTCTTTCAAGTACCCATTGTCAGCTGCATAAATAACCAATCCCATGTCCGCAATGCTGCGCGGCGAATACTGACCTTGTTTCATCAATTCTGTTACGCGCTCACCGTGATCAAGCTGTGCTTTGGTAGCATCATCCAGATCAGATGCGAACTGGGAGAACGCAGCCAACTCCCGGTACTGCGCCAGCGCGGTACGAATTCCACCGGACAGCTTCTTCATAATTTTTGTCTGCGCAGCACCACCAACCCGCGAAACCGAGATACCGGCATTCATCGCTGGTCGCACACCGCCGTTGAATAGATCCGTATCGAGGAATATCTGTCCATCGGTAATGGAGATGACGTTGGTCGGCACAAACGCGGACACGTCTCCGGCCTGTGTTTCAATCACGGGCAGCGCCGTTAGTGAACCCGTCTTCCCCTTAACTTCGCCGTTGGTGAATTTTTCCACGTAGTTCGCGTTAACCCTGGATGCACGTTCGAGCAACCGGGAGTGCAGATAAAATACATCTCCAGGATAGGCTTCCCGACCAGGGGGACGACGCAGCAGCAGTGAAATCTGACGATAGGCCCAGGCCTGCTTCGTCAGATCATCATAAATAATAAGGGCATCTTCGCCGCGGTCGCGGTAGTACTCGCCCATGGTGCACCCGGCAAAGGGTGCCAAAAACTGCATGGCCGCCGGATCAGACGCATTAGCCGCCACAATAATGGTGTGATCCATAGCGCCATGTTCTTCCAGCTTGCGAACCACCGCAGCAACGGATGATGCTTTCTGGCCAACAGCAACGTAGACACACTTAATGCCTGTGCCCTTCTGGTTGATGATGGCGTCTACCGCAATGGCGGTTTTGCCGACCTGACGGTCACCGATGATCAGCTCGCGCTGGCCACGACCGATGGGCACCATGGCATCAATAGCCTTCAGGCCTATTTGCACGGGCTGGTCAACAGACTGGCGATCAATTACCCCCGGTGCTACTTTTTCCAAGGCGTCTGTTTGTTGAACATCAATAGGCCCTTTGCCGTCAATAGGTGTGCCCAGCGTGTCAACAACCCGGCCCTGCAGCTCAGGTCCGACGGGGACTTCAAGAATCCGGCCCGTACACTTGCAAGACTGACCTTCGGCGAGGCTGAGATAATCACCCAGAACAATGGCGCCTACAGAATCGCGTTCAAGGTTCAGAGCCATACCGTAGACTCCGCCCTCAAATTCAATCATTTCCCCGTACATCACGTCGGCCAGACCATGGATACGAATAACGCCATCGGTGACAGACACTATGGTGCCTTCATTTTGGGCTTCGGTTTTAACATCAAGCTGCGAAATTCGCTGCTTGATGATTTCACTAATTTCAGATGGGTTCAGTTGCTGCATTCTGTTTTCCTCAATCCTAGGAATTCATGGCTTCAGCCAGCTTGTTTAGCCGACCTCGCACGGAACCGTCGATTACAGTGTCTCCCGCCCGCACCAGAACACCACCCAACAGGGAGCTATCCAACGAGGCGGATACATTTACACGGCGATCGAGTCTGGCTGCCAGTGCATCAGATAGTTTTTGCTGTGTGTCTTCCGTCAGCTCAAAAGCTGAGACAAGCTGGATGTCCACACTGCGTTCCCGGTTGGCTTTAAACTGCTCAAACAGGTTGGCTATTTGCGGCAACAGTTTCAGCCGCTTGTTTTCAGCCAGTACGTGCACGAAGTTACTGACCGCATGGTCCACACTGTCGCCGGCTAGACCCAATACAATGTCAGCCAGCGCAGAAGATGTGTAGGACGGCGTATCCAACAAGGTCGCCACCTTGTCATCACTGACAATCCCGGCCACCGCATGAATCTGCTCAGACCAGGACTGCAGCCCATCTGCGCCTTCTGCGTATTGGAAGGCCGCTTTGGCGTAGGGTCGTGCCAGGGTGCTTAATTCAGCCATAGCTACTTCTCTTACAACTCCGCGGCAAGCTTGTCGACAAGCTCATTGTGAGCCGAGGCGTCTATCTCCGCAGCCAGTACTTTCTCAGCTCCCGCCAGAGCCAGGGCCGACACCTGACCGCGCAGTTGTTCACGCGCCCGATTGATGTCCTGCTCCAGCTCTGCCCGAGCGGCTGCTTTTACACGCTCCGCTTCGACTCGAGCCTGATCTTTGGCTTCCTCGACGATTTGATTGCCGCGCTTGTTGGCTGCGTCAATAATGCCAGCCGCCTCAGCTTTGGCTTCTTTCAATCGCTCTACGGCTTTTTCCTGCGCCAGCTCCAGATCATGCCCGGCACGATCGGCGGCGGCTAGACCGTCGGCAATTTTTTCCGCGCGTTCCTGCATCGCCGCCATAATGGGCGGCCATACATACTTCATGCAGAACAACACGAACAGGACAAATGCGATCATTTGCCCAAACAGCGTAAGATTAATGTTCACGCGATGCTCCTCACAGAAACTCTGCTAACAATTGGGGGTGGTTGTACTACCCCGCGGTACAAGAGTCCGAATTGTGTTCAGCCCGCAACAACAAATATAAGGTACATAGCGATACCAACCCCGATAATGGGGATAGCGTCGACCAGGCCTGCACCCAGAAAGAACGTTACCTGCAATTGTGGCGCGAGCTCAGGCTGACGAGCAGAGCCTTCCAACAGCTTGCCACCCAGTATTCCCACTCCGATTGCTGCTCCAAGACCACCCAAGCCCATCATGATGGCGGCAGCTACGTAGATAAGTTCCATGTTTATCTCCTAAATGTGTACTACACAGTTTGTTGAAAAATCAGTGATCCTCGTGGGCCATGCTTAAATAAACAATGGTGAGGACCATAAAAATAAATGCCTGCAATGTAATGACCAGAATGTGGAAAATAGCCCACCCTATCTGCAGTAGCCCGGCGACGCCCGCCCAGGCAATTCCAGCCCCATATAGGGCAGCAATCAAAATAAATATCATTTCACCGGCATACATGTTGCCGAAGAGTCGCAAACCCAGCGAGAAGGGCTTCGCCAACAATCCCACTACCTCCATGAAGAGATTAACGGGGATAAATACAGGATGGTTAAACGGATTGAGGGTCAACTCTTTGATAAATCCCACGCCCTTTACCTTGATAGAGTAAAAAAGCATCAGGATGAATACGCCCAGTGCCATTCCCATGGTGATGTTCACGTCAGTTGACGGCACTATTTTCTGGAAATGCACACCGAACTGCATCAACACCCAGGGAATAATATCGACGGGGATCAAATCCATCAGGTTCATCAACCAAACCCAAACCAAAATAGTCAGGGCTAAAGGCGCTACGAGCGGATTGCGCCCATGAAAGGTATCTTTCACCGTTTTATCAACAAACTCGATAATCATTTCAGCAAAATTTACCACGCCGCTCGGCACGCCGCTGGTTGCGTGTACGGCAACCCGGCGAAACAGCCAACAAAAGAACAGACCCAGGCCAATCGACCAGACCATGCTATCTACGTGCACCGCCATGAAGCCCATGGCAGATGTTTCCGCTCCGCTGTGCGCCATAGTCCACATGCCGCCATCGGGGATTACTGATCCATCATCTCTGACATAGCCACCCGGCAGCTTTCCATACGCCAGATTAGTGAGATGGTGGATAATATATTCTGAGACTGTCTGACCTTCAGCTGCCATCAATCAACTCTTTTTTCTCTCTCGCTGCAGACTTCAAGTGTGTCCACAGTAACGTGTACTGCACTATTAAAGTGCCAATAAAGCCCAGCAAAACCAGCGCACCGTCTATTGGTCTCACCAGTGCAAAAATCGCTGCGAACCCCGCTGCACTCAGTGCAAATTTTCCCGCTATTCCTGCATATCCAGAACTTGCAATATCGCCGGATGCCCTGGACCCCGGCAAGCGGAACAGCCTCGCCGCAAAATACAGCTGTGCTACTACAGCGACCAACCCACCCAGCAGAAACGAGTACGATGTCACTGCACCAAAAATCATAAGGCTGGACGACAGAAGTACGAGTATGGCTATCTGAATCAAGGCAAGCCGCACTATCGGTGGTCGACCAATAGAAGCGCCAAGACACCTTACTTCCCGATTGTTAGTCATCGGAAACTGCCCTCTTACAGCTGGCTACCAGGCCAATAAACGCTGCAAAAGCACACTGGCACAAGCGCGCGCATTATAGGGAAAAAGGTCTGTACGCACAACCGCTGACCCAAGGATACAAACTAGCGCAGGCGAGGTCTCTAGACGGCTATCGGAATTACCTGCCCACTATCAGCACCAGCGCCACGAAAACACATCATGAAGTGCCGAGTATTTTAATTGGTACAATATACGGGATTGCTGAGCTCGTGATTATTGGTCGGCTCAACTTATGTGAGCCAAAATGCCATCCAGTTCATCAAGAGAGTTGTACGTTACGACCAACCTGCCCTTACCTTTTTTTGTGTTCTGAATACTGACCTTTGCACCGAGGGTTTCACCCAATTGCTGTTCAAGCTGTTTGACATCTCCATCCCCTGATTCCACCGGTGGTTGCCCGACTTTGGGTTTTTGTAAGGCACGCACCAGTGATTCTGTCTGTCTGACGGAAAGCCCCCTGGCGACAACTTTCGCTGCTGCCTGTGATTGCAGCTCGGTAGGTAATCCCAGAAGTGCACGACCGTGACCCATTTCGATGTCGCCGTGTTCCAGCAATATCCTCACATCGTCTCTCAGCGTCATCAGACGCAACAAATTAGTCACCGTAGATCGGGATTTACCTACTGCATCAGCCACCTGCTGCTGGGTGAGATCAAATTCCTGCAGCAACCGCTGTAGTGATGCGGCTTCCTCTATGGGGTTAAGATCTTCCCGCTGAATGTTTTCGATAAGGGCCATGGCAATGGCCGCTTCATCGGCCACATCCTTGATAACCACAGGGATACTGTGCAGACCCGCCAACTGGCAGGCTCGCCACCGCCGTTCACCGGCAATAATTTCATACTTTTCTGGACCGATCGGTCGCACCACAATTGGCTGCATAACACCTTGTTGTTTTATTGAGGCTGCCAGTTCTGAAAGGGCCTCGGGATCCATGTCCCTCCGCGGTTGATAACGGCCCCGGTGGATGACATCCACCGGGAGTTCCTGCAGCTTGCCAACCTTATTCACATCATCGGCCAGGTTCTGAGATGCTCCCGCCTGTGCACCAAGCAAGGCATCTAGACCACGGCCCAGCCCTTTTTTTCTCGCTGCCACTTAAATTCCCCCGTTACCCTGCGTGGAGCCAACGTTGCTGGTATCGTTCTGATCCCCGCGACGCAACAACTCACCTGCCAGCGCCAGGTAGGCCTTGGCACCCGTGGAATGTCGGTCATGCACCATTGCTGGCAGCCCATAGCTAGGTGCTTCTGCCAATCGCACATTCCTCGGGATGGCCGTGCGGTACAGTTTGTCTCCAAAGTGTTCTCGCAGCTGTGCCGCCACTTCATTAGTCAGGCTGTTCCTTGGATCGTACATAGTACGAACGAGGCCCTCCACTGTCAGGCGAGGATTGACCGTCTTCGCCACCCCCTGTACTGTTTCCAAAAGAGCGGATAAGCCCTCCAGCGCATAGTATTCACACTGCATGGGAATGAGCACACCGTCGGCCGCCACTAGCCCGTTAAGCGTCAACATATTCAGCGAGGGCGGACAGTCGATCAGCACATAATCGTATTTTCCCGCCACTCTGCCCAGGGCATATGCCAGCCGGCGCTCGCGCTGGGCAATCTGCATTAGTTCCACTTCGGCTGCTGTAAGATCGCCATTGGCCGGGAGCACATCATAACCACCAGCGTCTGATCGGACACTCGCAGCATCAATGTCCATACCTGTCACCAGCACATCATAAACGCTGATCTCCAGTTCATTTTTGGCAATGCCACTACCCATAGTCGCATTGCCCTGAGGATCCAGATCTATCAGTAAAACTTTTTTTCGCGTAGCAGCCAGCGACGCGGCGAGATTGACACAGGTTGTGGTTTTTCCAACCCCACCCTTCTGATTGGCAATTGCCAGAATCGTGGTCAATGCTTCGGTGCTCCTAACACATTAATCATTTTGTCATCCTTTCTATGACCACCAGATGCCGCTGCTCTTCCAGTCCAGGCACATTAATCTTGTGAAGCTGGGAAACGATATACTCCTTTCCCAAGACCGCTGTTTCCTCGCGGGGGTCTACTCCTTTCATCGCATAGAACCGCCCCCCCGACCGACACAAGTGTCCACAAAGCGCCAACATCTGAGGTAAATCTGAGAACGCTCTGGACAGCACAGCATCATAGCCCAGCTCGAAGCGAAATTCTTCAACTCGAGATTGGATAACCGCGACATTGTTCAGGCCCAAATCAGACACCGCCTGACGGATAAATCTGGTCTTCTTCCCGTTGCTGTCCATACAGTCTACTCTGGCATCAGGCAACGCGATGCTGATGGGGATACCTGGCAAACCAGCACCGCTGCCAACATCGAGATAATGTTCGCCCTCAAGATACTGCACGCAAGCCAGGCTATCGAGGAGATGCCTGTGGACTGCTTCCTGCTCATCGCGAACTGATGTCAGGTTGAAATGCTCGTTCCATTTGAGCAACAACTGCAGGTATTCAATCAACTTATCGTGCTGGGGTTCAGTGAGCTCTAAGCCCATCGCCTCCAAGCCACTCACCAACAGTTTGCGTGATGTAGGCATCTTCCAATTCAGGCGATCTTGCGCTCGATTAATCCCTGCTTTTTGAGGTGAACCAACAGTATCGATATGGCTGCTGGTGTAATTCCTGGAATTCTGGAGGCCTGTGCCAATGATTCTGGCCGCTGAGCAACAAGTTTCTGCCTTACCTCATTAGACAGACCAGCAACATCTCCGTAATCCAGGGTCGCGGGCAACAACAGGCTCTCATGGCGCTTTAAGCGGGCTACTTCATCCTCCTGCCTGTCGATATAGCCGGCATACCGTGCCTGTATCTCTATCTGATTTCGAACCTCTTCGTCCGTTTGCGGTTCGCCTTTCAAACCACCGACATCGTCGTACCCAAGTTCCGGTCGGCGCAGCAGCTCTGCAAGATTGTATTCCCGACTCAAGATGTTCGGCAGTTTTTCTTCGATAGTTGACGCCTCTGCAGATCCCGGTTGAATCCAGGTAGATTCGAGCCGCTCCTGCTCAAAGCTGATGGCCTGTCTTTTTTGCTCGAAACGACGCCATCGGGCATCGTCGACCAGGCCCAAATCTCGTCCGATTGGCGTCAATCTCAAGTCGGCATTGTCCTCTCGAAGTAACAAACGATACTCCGCCCTGGAAGTGAACATACGATAGGGTTCCAGCGTACCCATTGTTATCAAATCATCTATCAGTACACCGATATAAGCCTCATCCCGCCGCGGACACCAGGGAAGCTCACCTGTTACGCGCCGAGCCGCATTTAGGCCGGCGACCAGGCCCTGCGAAGCCGCTTCCTCATAACCCGTTGTGCCATTGATCTGGCCAGCAAAGTACAAGCCATTGATAAATTTGGTCTCCAGACTTCTCGACAAGTCGCGCGGATCAAAGAAATCGTATTCAATTGCGTATCCAGGTTGCGATATTCTGGCTTGCTCAAAACCAACAATAGATTTCACCATGGCCACCTGAACATCCAGCGGCAAGCTGGTTGAAATACCATTTGGATACAGTTCCTGGCTATTGAGCCCCTCCGGCTCTACGAAGATCTGATGCGATGTTTTATCGGCAAAGCGGTGAATCTTATCCTCGACGGACGGGCAGTAACGAGGGCCGGTACCTTCAATAACACCGCTGTACATAGGTGATCGATCCAACCCTGAACGGATAATGTCATGGGTGTGTTCATTGGTGTGGGTAATCCAGCAACATCGTTGTTTTGGATGTTGTTCCCGGGCACCGAGAAAAGACATGACAGGACGTGGCTCATCCCCCCATTGTTCTGCCATCGCCGAATAGTCAACTGTATTGGCATCTAGTCTGGGTGGGGTGCCCGTCTTGAGTCGCCCTACCCTGAAAGGTAATGCTCGCAGTCGTTTCGCCAACTGGTTGGAGGGAGGATCTCCGACTCTGCCGCCTTCACTCGTTTCCAACCCAATATGGAGCAGGCCACCCAGGAATGTGCCCACGGTGAGTACAACTGAACTTGCACTAAAGGTTTGTCCATCTGCTGTTATTACACCACGGATTTCTGAACCTTCGATTTTAAGGTCATCAACTGCGGCGGCATAAATCGTGAGATTTGGCTGTGACTCTAGAATCTGTCTAATGGCTGTCCGGTAGAGCTCCCTGTCTGCCTGAGCTCGTGTGGCCCTTACTGCCGGACCCTTGCGGGCATTGAGAACCCTGAACTGGATACCAGCATGGTCGGTCGCTGTAGCCATGGCGCCACCGAGAGCATCTATTTCTTTGACAAGATGAGTTTTCCCAATACCTCCGATCGCGGGATTACAGCTCATTTGGCCCAGCGTCTCTATGCTGTGAGTGAGCAACAGTGTGTTAGCGCCCGTTCTTGCTGCAGCGAGGGAGGCCTCTGTGCCAGCATGTCCACCGCCAATAACGATAACGTCGTATGACCTGTCAGTATTCACGTTACCGTCCTGTTAACAAAAGGGGCTGAATTATACGGATTCATGTCTTAACGGGCAAAACAGTCTTTATGTTTATAAGTATTCTTTCTTATATATAGGTATTAAGGATTATAGTTACTGTAACTACTAGGGAAAGAAAAATCCTTAGTAAGTCAATTATATTCTTTTAAATCAGTACTTTGAGAGAAGTATAACCCCGGTATCCGGCATTGAGTTACCTGCTGGTAAGGGCTGTTTTTCCTGTGTACAAATAACCCTCGATTGTGGATACATTTCCAACCTCTGTTACTCACCTGTTTTGTACACAGCTTTATTGATACTTACTAAGGGCAGAATTGCTACTTTCCTATGCAGAACGAAGAGAATATTTCTCCGAGTAGGTCATCTGGTGTAACACGCCCTGTTATTTGATCTAATTCCATTTGTGCTGCGCGCAAGTCCTCTGCCAACAACTCACCAGCGCCACCATTGGTCAATTGTACCTTGCCATTAGTTAAATGACCGGCTGCGCGTCGCAGTGCGTCCAGGTGGCGCCGGCGGGCGCTGAAATTATCCTCTCTGGATGCATCGAAACCTGCTTGCGACACCAGATGATCTTGCAACAAATTCAGTCCATCTCCCTGCTTGGCACTTAACGTGACTGTCCATATATCGCCCTGCTTGGCGCACTCAGGGGCAAGACCAGATACATCAGCTTTGTTGTAAACCACGGTAATTTTACTGTTATGTATGCCGCGCGGTATCAGTTCCAAAGAGCTGGTAAGTGACTCTTCCGCGTTTGAGTCCACCACCAGCAAGATTCGATCAGCGCGTTCGATTTCCTCCGTGGCACGTCTGATGCCTTCCTGCTCCACGATGTCGCTGCTCTGCCTTAGACCGGCTGTGTCGCTGACGTGGATAGGGACTCCGGCAACTTGTATTCTCTGGCGCAGAACATCCCGGGTGGTACCCGCCTGGTGAGTGACGATAGCCATGTCTTCACCCGCAAGTGCGTTTAACAAACTGGATTTACCGGCATTTGGTTTACCGGCTATCACGATATGCATGCCGTCTCGCAGCAGAGATCCTTGTCTGGCTCTATCTTCAACATCCCCGAGTTTTTCCAGTAGTTCATCAACCGAATTTACAATGCTCTCGTCAGCGAGAAAATCAACCTCCTCTTCGGGAAAATCAATGGCCGCCTCCACGAACACTCGCAGCTTGATCAGTTCCTCGACTAATTGGTGAATTGCGTCTGAGAAGCGGCCATCCAGTGATCGCAATGCACTGCGTGCTGCCGCGGAGGACGCGCTGTTAATCAGGTCTGCTACTGCCTCTGCCTGGGTAAGATCCATCTTCCCATTTAAAAAAGCTCGCTCTGTGAACTCACCAGCCCTTGCTGTTCTTGCTCCGTAATGACAGCAAGCACTTACTAACAGATCGAGAGTAACTGGGCCACCGTGGCCTTGGAGTTCAACGACGGTTTCGCCTGTAAAGCTGTTGGGATTAGGGAAAAGCAAGGCCAGGCCGGAATCAATTTCTGCTTCCCCTTGATCAGGTCCTGCACGAAACCGGCAAAATACCGCCTGCCGCGGGACCAGAGAGCGACCGCAGATCGCCTCACCAATTTCTTGCGCCAGACGCCCTGATAGCCTTACTACGCCAATTCCACCGCGACCGGGTGGTGTGGCCACAGCGACGATAGTGTCGTTATCAGAAAGGGCCGCATTGCTCATGGAGATGGTCCCGGGAAACCGAAAGTGTTGCGGGAAATATCATCCAGCACCCTTTTCAATGGCTCGGGTTATGACCCATTGCTGGGTTATTGAAAGCAAGTTGTTGACCACCCAATAAAGAACAAGACCGGCGGGGAAGAACAGGAAGAAGAAGGTAAAAACAATCGGCATCCACTGCATTATCTTGGCTTGCATGGGATCTGGTGGTGGTGGGTTCAGCCGTTGCTGGAACCACATGCTGGCCCCCATGATTAATGGGAGTACAAAGTAGGGATCCATCACGGAGAGGTCATGAATCCACAGAGCGAATGGGGCATGTCTCAGCTCCACACTTTCCATGAGTACCCAGTACAAGGATATAAACACGGGCATCTGGATCAAGATGGGCAGGCAGCCGCCCAGAGGATTAATCTTTTCTTTCTTGTACAACTCCATCATCGCCTGGGACTGTTTTTGCTTGTCATCGGCGTAGCGTTCTTTCAAATCAACTATTTTGGGTTGGACCCGGCGCATATTGGCCATAGAGCGAAAACTCTTGGCGGATAACTGGAAAAACAGCGCCTTCACCAGAACTGTTAGCAGAATGATGGCTACCCCCCAATTACCGACCAAATCGTGGATGTTGGTAAGCAGCCAGAATAGAGGCTTAGCGATCCACCAGAGCCAGCCATAGTCAACACTAAGATCCAATCCGGGAGATATTTCTTCTAGCCGATACTGATCCTTTGGCCCGGCATAGAATGCTGTGGCTATTGATCCCTGGGAACCCGCGTTCACCACTGTCTCTGGACTGGTAAAACGAATAATGTAATCGCCGTTTCTGGTGACAGCTGTACTGAAATCGTGGTTTTGCTCCGGATTTGCGACCCAGGCACTCACAAAATAGTGTTGTACCATAGCGATCCACCCCCCGGGTAAAGTGGCGCGGTAAGCCTCGTCCTCCATATCGTCAAAACTTATCTTGCGAAACCGTTTGTCCGGTTCAGTCAATGCAGCACCGAGGAAAGGCGCTAGTCCCATGCCACCATTGCTGGCCGCCGCGGGGTCAGGGCTTCCATCACGCTTTATTTGAGTGAAAAGGTTGGCCCTCCATGCTGTGGCGGCGCTATTGTCGATGAGATACTCAACATCGACCAGAAAATCTCCACGCTTAAAGGTAAATCGTTTGGTGATTTCAACACCGCTGTCCTGGGTTAACAACAGGTCTACAACGAGTTGCTCTTTGTCACCCAGAGCATAAGAATCTGCGTCGGCGCGGAATGTTGGTCGACCATTGCGACTGTCAGTGCCGTTTTTTCCGATCAGGCCGCTCTGCGCATAGTATTGAAGTTGCGGGGTGCGCTGCAGCAGTTGGAAAGGCACTTCGGGCGTGTCCAGGCGAGCGCGATAGGTGGGCAGAGCCACATCCACAATATCGCCCCCTACCAGATCAATTTTTACTTTGAGAACATCGGATACGACGGTAACAGTCGATCGGGAGTCGGTGTAACCATCTGTGTCGGCGGGTGCAAGTTGCGGGCTTACCAGCGTGGGAATATCATCGCTGGCAGAGGGTTCTGCGGGCGCGGTATCACTGGAAGAGGAATCCATGGGGTTATCATTGACGAAGTCAGGAGCTGAACCCGCCATTGACCCACTGGAAGTAATCGCGGTTGCGGGACGGTTGTTCTGTGCGTATTCCTCACGAAAGGCGACCCACTCCGTCAACAGCATAAAAGCCAGTACGGCGATTGCGCCCAACAGCAAAGGTCTTTGAAGTTCCATAATAGGTCGTCTTTTCAGGATGAGGAGTGTTGGTGTTTGTTGTCGGATGGTGGTACCGGGTCACATCCACCTGCGTGGAAAGGGTGACATCTTGATAGCCTCTTCAGAGCCAAACGACAGCCGGTCCATGCGCCATGCACATGAATCGCCTCCTCCGCGTAGGCTGAGCAAGAGGGGTAAAACCGGCAGTGATTACCAAGAAATGGACTAATTGCTATTCGGTAGCAACGGACAAGCGCTATCATCAGTCGATTCATAGGGTCAGACCTTTTCAGCATTAAGTTGGGAATGAGCAGCGTGAGACGCTTTCGCCAATAGTTTGTCCCAGCAGGTGGTTAATAACGACCGAACAGCCTCATTTTCCATCTGATCCAGTCCTCGTCTGGCAAGCACAACGATATCCAGGCTGCCCCGGCCTATATCGTTCGTTCGAAAACTCTCTCTGATCTGACGCTTGATCCGATTGCGCTGCACGGCGAGGCGGATATTTTTTTTTGCCATCACAAGACCCAATCTGGAGTATCCCAGCTCATTATTGATGGCGAGAACAAGTACAGACCGGTCTGAGACTTTATAATCAGCGCCGTCAAACACGGCACTGTAGTCCAAAGGCGTTAGAAGACGCCGACTTTTTGTAAGGGCGTAGTCAGCCATTTGCCGGCATACACCCGGCCAGATATCAGGCTGCCAGGCGCTTACGCCCCTTAGCTCGACGGCGGTTTATCAGTTGACGACCACTCTTGGTGGCCATACGAGAGCGAAAACCATGGGTGCGCTTGCGTTTTAGTACGCTGGGCTGAAATGTTCTTTTCATCTTGATTCCATTAATTTTTTTAGACTGTGGTCAGTCTGGAAAAAGGCGCAGTAGTCTAGAGAATTTTGCTACTGATTACAATTCGCCTCGTGCATTGATTCTATCGTAATTATTTCGCTCTCGCAGGACATTCGTGGTCCTCATCATGGTTGTTACCCAGAATGCGCCCCCAGCCCTTGTCACCACCGGGTCAGCGCAATGTACACACATATGATCCCCGGTTTATGAACAAGTTATCCACAGAATTTAGTGAAAAAAAATGAGCAAATTTTAGATGCTTTATTCTTGGGAGTAAAATTAATAAACCATTGATATATATAAATAATTGTAACTCCTTAAAAATTAAAACTAACTGTGGATAACTTGATTAAGGGGCTTTAGAATCACTCTTCGATAGCGGTGATATCCCCAACGGGACCCATCGCAGTAAAGCACAAATAAAAACAAAGTGAACTACCTATAGTCATGCCAATGTATAGCCAAAGAGCTATGTCCTATATTCAGGGGGAACCGCTTTGCCAGAAGTAACATGGCAAAAATGCGTCGATTATCTGCGGCACGAATTGCCTTCGCAGCAATTTAATACGTGGATCAGACCATTACAGGCCGAGCAAGACGATGGCAATCTACGGATATTGGCACCCAATCGTTTTGTGAAGGATTGGGTAAATGACAAGTTTCTGGAACGCATTAGAGAACTTGTTCATGAGATGAGCCCCAGCTGTACTCTGGGTGTGGTGCTGGGGATCGGGGAGCCGGGTGGTAGTACCGGAGCTTCGAGTTTGGCAGCGCGGAGCGCTAGTGGCGACCAGCAAATGCAATTACTGCCCATAGCGAAACCTGTGAATGATGGGTCAGCTAACCAACAGGCGATTAATACCTTCCATGATGGTTTTTCGGGACAACCACAACCACCTGTCACCACAGGACACGAGAGCACAATATCTGTGGCCTCCGGCACTAATATTGAGAAGCCGCGCAGAACAGTTCAGGTGGAAGGCGGGCTGAAGCACCAGAGTCACCTCGTTAGTCACTATACTTTTGGCAATTTTGTAGAAGGAAAATCAAACCAGCTAGCGTTGGCGGCGGCACGCCAGGTTTCAGAAAACCCCGGTGGCTCATACAACCCTTTGTTTTTGTACGGTGGTGTTGGTCTTGGTAAGACTCACCTGATGCACGCGGTAGGGAATGCGCTGCTACAGCAAAACCCCGAGGCAAAGGTTGTCTATCTGCACTCTGAGCGGTTTGTGGCTGATATGGTTAAAGCGCTCCAGCTCAATGCAATCAGCGAGTTCAAGCGCTTTTATCGATCTGTGGATGCGCTGCTGATAGATGATATTCAGTTTTTTGCGAGAAAGGAGCGTTCCCAGGAGGAGTTTTTTCACACCTTTAATGCGCTGCTGGAGGGTGGCCAGCAAATGATTTTGACCTGTGATCGCTATCCAAAGGAAATATCCGGATTGGAGGAGCGGCTCAAATCCCGCTTTGGATGGGGTCTCACCGTGGCTGTAGAGCCACCAGAGCTGGAAACTCGCGTTGCAATTTTGATGAAAAAAGCCGAACAAGCGAACATTAATCTGCCACACGAGGCGGCTTTTTTTATCGCACAGCGAATACGCTCTAATGTTAGAGAGCTAGAGGGGGCGCTAAAAAGGGTGATAGCTAGTGCTCACTTCACACAGAAATCTATCGACATTGACCTGATCAAGGATTCATTGAAGGACCTGCTGGCTCTACAGGACAGGCTGGTGAGTCTTGAGAATATTCAGCGCACAGTCGCAGAGTATTACAAAATCAAGATTGCTGACTTGATGTCCAAGCGGCGCAGCCGATCGGTCGCCAGACCCAGGCAAGTGGCAATGTCGCTGTCACGGGAACTGACTAACCACAGTTTGCCGGAAATAGGTGACAGTTTCGGCGGTAGGGATCACACTACGGTTCTACACGCACACAAGAAGATCAAGGAGCTGCGCGCCAGTGATTCTGATGTGAGTGAGGACTATAAAAATCTGTTTAGATTATTGACTACGTGATAGTCAGTTTATTGCGGTAGAAGAGAAAAAAATATGAAATTTGTTATTTCACGGGACGCCCTTCTTAAACCACTGAGCCTGGTTAGTGGCGTCGTTGAAAGACGTCAAACCCTCCCCATTTTGTCCAACGTACTTGTGGTCCTCGATGGTCAGTCCCTGTCGCTGACAGGTACCGATTTAGAGGTGGAGTTGGTGGGTAGAACCATCGTTGAGGCAGGTGCTGAGCCGGGTGAAACCACGTTACCAGCAAGAAAGTTTCTCGATATCTGTAAGTCGCTACCCGAGGGCAGTGATATCAAGCTGGAAATAGATGAAGGCAAAGCGGTGGTTCGGTCCGGTCGCAGCCGGTTTACTCTGTCCACGCTGCCTGCGAGGGATTTTCCCAGTGTTGAAGAGTCGCAGTCCAGCAGCGAGTTTGTTGTAAAACAGGGCGAGTTGAAGCGCCTCATCGACAGAACATCCTTCGCCATGGCCCAACAAGACGTCAGATATTATTTAAATGGTATGCTGTGGGAGCTTAGCAAAGATGTATTTCGGGTAGTGGCAACGGATGGTCACAGGTTGGCCATGTGTTCCTTGGAGACCAACATTGACGTCTCTGAGCCCACCCAGGTGATTTTGCCGCGCAAGGGCGTGACCGAGTTGGCCAGGTTGCTGCAGGCGGAGGATGAAGAGATAAAGGTAGTGATTGGCAGCAATCACCTGCGCGCTACAATGAGTGACTACACGTTTACCTCAAAGCTTGTAGACGGAAAGTTTCCGGAGTATAGCCGTGTATTACCCAAATCAAGTGACAAAATAGTTGTCGGCTCTCGAGACGAGCTGCGCCAGGCCTTTGCACGAACGGCCATATTGTCGAACGAGAAGTATCGCGGCATTCGTTTGGTCCTGTCCGATGAGTCCCTGCAGATTTTGGCCAACAACCCGGAACAGGAAGAGGCGGAAGAGGTGGTGTCTGTAGACTACGCGGGGGATTCGCTGGAGGTGGGCTTTAACGTGAGCTATTTGTTGGATGTGTTGTCTGTTATCTCAGGGGACACGGTAAAACTATCTCTCTCTGACCCTAATAGCAGTGCATTGTTGGAAGAGGCCGAAGATGGTGATTCTCTGTACGTTGTCATGCCAATGCGACTCTAAGTTGCGTCGCGATCTAGACGTATAACGGATCCAACCCGACGCACTATGCGGCTGGAAAGGGTTAATATCACCGCAGTTCGCAACCTCCAGAGCGTACAGCTGCAAAACCTTGCACAGATCAATGTTTTCTATGGAGCCAACGGCAGCGGCAAAACCAGCGTGCTGGAGGCTTTGTACTTGCTGGGAATGGCGCGCTCCTTTCGTACTCCCCATGTAAAAGCACTGATTACGCGAGGACAAAACGGTTGTACGGTCTATGCTGAGCGCGTGTCAAAGGCTTCCGGGCGGTTGGGCCTGGGTGTTACCCGCGATCTTGCTGCCGGCTATCAAATTCGAATAGGGGGGCGTACGGTAACTTCTATCGCAGAGTTGGCATCCTGCCTGCCAGTCTTGTGTTTGAATGCGGACAGTTTTTCGGTTTTTCTCGGGGGTCCCGCTGTTCGACGTAAGTATCTCGACTGGAGTGTGTTCCACGTGGAACAGGAGTTTTATCCCGCCTGGAAGAAGTATCAACGGTGCATAAAACAACGGAATACTCTACTCCGACGTGATAAACTCGATCGCAAGTCTCTCGCCGTGTGGAGCGCAGAGCTAGCCGAGGCTGGCGAGCTGCTTAATGCGTTACGGGAAAAACACTTTCTCGGGCTTAAACCCTTGTTTGAAGATATAGCGGGCCGACTTTCGGCGGACCTGAAGGGGTTGGAAATAAGGTATAACCGGGGTTGGGATGCATCTCGACCATTGGGCGATGTTCTGTCTGGGTCGTTAGAGCTGGACTTTGAGCGGGGATACACACAAACCGGGCCACACAGGGCTGATTTGAAGTTTCGATTATGTGGTGGAGAAGCCGCGGCTTCACTGTCTCGTGGGCAGATGAAGCTTGCTGTTTGCGCGCTAACGCTGGCCCAGGGAAGGTTGGTCGGTGGCATGACAGAACGATCTTGTTTATATCTGGTGGATGATTTACCTGCAGAGCTGGATGCCAGGCATAGAGCATCTTTTTGTGAGATTTTGTCGGAGTTGGAAACACAGGTATTTATAA
The DNA here is from genome assembly GCA_938074045.1 of uncultured Halieaceae bacterium. GTDB lineage: Bacteria > Pseudomonadota > Gammaproteobacteria > Pseudomonadales > Halieaceae > CALJGI01. The sequence continues at coordinate 278,052 of CALJGI010000004.1, read as the reverse complement.
CCTCTGTTGAGGCGGCGGACCTCGAAGGGATGTGGCCGGAGGCGCAGAAAGTGAAAATGTTCCACGTGGAACAAGGTGAAATAAAAGAAGCGTGAGTTAGTTGGGCAGGGATGCGCACAGGTAATGGACAGAAAATACTAAAATATTGATTTAATTGACTAAAATTGAAAAACCAGAGAGCGAAATGGAAGAAGAAAACACATACGACTCGGACAGTATTAAAGTACTAAAAGGCCTTGATGCTGTGCGTAAGCGCCCGGGTATGTATATCGGTGATACCGATGATGGCAGCGGCTTGCACCACATGGTTTTCGAGCTGGTTGATAACTCCATAGATGAGGCGCTGGCAGGGCACTGCAGCCATGTATACGTGGTGATCCATCCTGATGAATCCGTTTCGGTGAGTGATAATGGGCGCGGAATCCCCACGGAAATGCACGACGAGGGCGTTTCCGCCGCCGAGGTCATCATGACCGTGCTGCACGCGGGCGGGAAATTTGACGACAATAGCTACAAGGTATCAGGCGGTCTGCACGGCGTCGGGGTATCGGTCGTCAATGCACTTTCTTCTGATTTGCTGTTGACGATCCGCAGGGAAGGCAAAGTATACGAGCAGCGCTATCGACATGGTGTGCCGGACGCGCCGCTCGCGGTTGTCGGTGAAACACAAACTACCGGTACGGAGGTGCGGTTTACACCCAGCCCGGATACATTCACCCATATTGATTTTCATTTTGACTATCTGGCTAAGCGCCTGCGTGAACTGGCGTTCCTCAACTCTGGCGTGGCCATCGTATTGCGGGATGAGCGCAGCGGTAAGGAGGAAACCTACATCTATGAAGGCGGCCTCGCTGCCTTTGTGGATTATCTCAACACCAACAAGACCGTTATTAATCGCGTGTTCCACTTTGATATGGACATGGAAGACGGTGTGTCGGTTGAGGTCGCCCTGCAGTGGAATGATTCGTTTCAGGAAAATATCTTTTGCTATACCAATAACATCCCCCAGAGAGATGGCGGAACTCACCTGGCAGGCTTTCGTGCCGCGCTTACCCGCAACCTGAACAGTTATATCGAACGAGAAAACCTGGCGAAAAATGCCAAGGTGTCCACCACGGGGGATGATGCCAGGGAAGGCCTGACTGGAATTATCTCGGTTAAGGTGCCAGACCCCAAGTTTTCCTCACAAACCAAGGATAAACTGGTCTCGTCGGAGATTAAGGCAGCCGTCGAGCAGGCAATGAATGCGCGCTTCGGCGAGTATTTGCTGGAGAGCCCAGCCGAAGCCAAGGCAGTGGTTGGCAAGATGCTGGATGCCGCCCGTGCACGGGAGGCCGCGCGTAAAGCCCGGGAGATGACCCGGCGTAAGGGCGCGCTTGATATCGCCGGACTGCCTGGAAAACTGGCTGACTGTCAGGAGAAAGATCCAGCACTGTCAGAAATATATCTGGTGGAGGGCGATTCTGCCGGTGGATCAGCCAAGCAGGGTAGAAACCGCAAGAATCAGGCTATTTTGCCCCTCAAAGGCAAGATCTTGAATGTCGAAAAGGCCCGATTCGACAAAATGCTGTCCTCAGCGGAGGTGGGCACCATAGTTACAGCGCTCGGGTGTGGGATTGGTTCAGACGAATTCAACGCGGATTCTCTGCGGTACCACAGCATCATTATCATGACTGACGCAGACGTTGACGGCTCGCACATAAGAACGTTATTACTGACGTTCTTTTTCCGCCAAATGCGCGAACTGATAGAGCGCGGGCACATCTTTATTGCTCAACCACCTCTTTACAAGATCGGCAAGGGCAAACAGCATCAGTACCTCAAAGACGATGAGTCCCTGAATAGCTATTTGACTCAGACGGCACTTGAGGGGGCGTCTATCCACGTTAATCCGGATGCACCACCGATACAGGGGGAGGGTCTGGAAGAGCTGGTTCGCGATTACCGGGCCACTGCAGCGCAGATCGAGCGGCTATCACGTCTGTTCCCGGCGCCAGCGTTGTGGGAGATGGTTTATATGCCAAGACTTCAGGTAGCTGACCTGACAGAGGAAGCCAAGGTTTTGATCTGGTCCCAGTTGTTGCAACAAAAGTTGGATGATGCTGGAGAGCGCGGTGGCGCAGAGTATCGCTGCGTTGTTCGCCGCGATCCGGAACGCGACTACTACCTGCCGGTCGTTACGGTAAGCAACCATGGCATTGATACAGAATACGAGTTTCACCATGACTTCTTCAGCTCTTCCGAGTACCGCGCTCTGGCGGGCACCGGTGAGCGCGTTGGCGACCTGTTTGAGGACGGGGGGTTCGTCAAACGTAATGACAAGACCCTGGAGGTAGAAGATTTTGCTGCAGCACTGGACTGGTTGATGCACGAAGCACAGCGTGGGTACTACATTCAGCGCTACAAGGGTCTGGGGGAAATGAACCCGGATCAGCTGTGGGAAACCACTATGGACCCGGAGGGGCGACGCATGCTCAGGGTGAAGATTGAAGACGCCATTGGTGCAGATCAGATCTTTACTACCCTGATGGGCGACCAGGTAGAGCCGCGGCGGGCGTTTATCGAATCGAATGCACTGGCGGTTGCTAATCTGGACGTGTGATAGCTGTCGTCAGATCGAAACACGGTTAGCTACCTTTGGGTCGGCATCGGTCATACAAAGCTTTATTTACAAGCCACCCAAAAGAAGTAAATGCTTACTGACATTGGATTAGTCTTGTTGAATCCGTGCTACCTCGCCCTCAATCCACTCTCGTGCCTGCTCGGTTAATTCCTTGGCGCTGGACCCTCCGGCGTTTATAGCAGGGCCAATGGATACTTGTATTGTCCCGGGGTATTTCCATAGACGATGGGGCGGCCAGAACATCCCTGCGTTGTGCGCCACGGGCACCATGGGGACACCCGCCCGAATGGCCAGCGCAGCCCCACCGCGAGCATAACGGGGCTCAATACCCTCAGGGGTTCGTGTCCCTTCAGGAAAGACCAGAACCGACAGTCCTTCTCCAAGCCGATCACTGCCCTGATCCAGCATCTGCCGCATCGCGTCCCGCGGATTACCGCGGTCGATGGCGATAGGTTTGAGTAGCCGCAATCCCCACCCGAAAGCTGGGATGTTGAGCAACTCCCGTTTCATAATAGTGGCCAATGGCTGGAACAAGAGTTGCAGATAAAAAGTCTCCCATTGGCTGTTGTGCTTGCTGAGCACTACAACAGGTCCCTGGGGCAAGTTTTCGATGCCGTTGACGCTATACGCGACGCTACAGGTTACTTTTAGCCAGGCAACGGTGCACCGGTTCCAGCCCAAAATGTAGCGTCGTCGAACAGCGTACGGGGCAACAGCAAAAAACAGGCCGGTCACACCAAACCACAACGTCAGCAGAATGTAGCCGATGTAAAACAGCAAGGCTCGAACAGTCAGCAGTGCCCGGTTCACTCTCCGCTCTCCACCGATTCTTGCATTAGCAGCTGATGGGCGAAGGCAGCGAGGTCTGGCCGAATCTTTACATCAGCAGCCCATTCAAAACCGCTTTTAGCCAGCTGTTCACGCGTTTTCATGCCTTTTCCAGTGAGTACCAGGGTCAGGGTGCAGCCCATTGCGGCCCCCGCCTCGAGATCGCGGAAGCTATCGCCAACCAGGTGGTTGCCGCGCATGGAAATACCAGTATCTTCTGAAATCGCCGTCAGCAGACCAGTCTGTGGCTTACGGCACATACACTGGTCTTCGGGCTGATGCGGGCAGTAGTAAACACCATCAATGTTGCCGCCGTGCACCGCAACCAGATCGCGCATCTTGTCATGCATTCGTTCAAGGCTGTCGCGACTGAACAAGCCGCGACCGAGACCAGACTGGTTGGTTGCGACATGTACCTGATAGCCGGCCTTACTGAGGTCGGCTATCGCACTGATGCTGCCGGGTAGTGGTCGCCATTCCTGGGCGGAGCGTATAAAGTCTGGAGAATCGAAGTTAATAACACCATCGCGATCGAGGACAATAAGGCGGCCGGCCATCTTCTTTATTTGCTCGGAACAAGCAGCGAAATATCGGCAATTTCCAGAAAAACAGCGCGCAACATGCTCAATAGGGCGATCCTGTTATCCCGCAGAGCGGGTTCTTCGACCATGACCATCACATCATCAAAGAAGCTGTCTACGCTTGGCCGGAGCTCGGATAGCGACGCCAAGGCAGCGTTGTAATCACCCCTGCCCAACATTGGAGCGATGTCGTCGCTAATGCTGGCCACCATATCAAACAGGATCCGTTCAGCCGGCTCCTGAAGCAGCTCGGCATCGACTGTCAGAGTGCTGCTTGCTCCCACACTCGATTTCTCCAGAATATTGGCGACTCGCTTGTTCGCTGCTGCCAGCGCCGCCGCCGCGTCAGTTCTGGAGAACGTTGCAACGGCCTGTACCCGACGATCGATATCCAGGGGTTCAGTCAGACCGCGCGCCGCGACGGACATATAAATTTCTGCATCCAGCCCCTGTTCCTGATACCGGGCCCGGAGTCGTTCCAGCACATACTCCACAACATCAGCGACTGTGGTAGGCGACAGTTCCTGTGCCTGGAAGGAAGCCAAAGCGATGCCTACAATATCGACCAGATCGAGGCTGACCTCCATATCGATCAACATACGCAGTACACCAACACTGGCCCGGCGCAAGGCAAAGGGGTCACGAGAGCCTGTTGGTGCCTGACCGATGCCGAAAATTCCGGTTAATGTATCCAGGCGATCGGCCAGAGCTATGGCGGCTCCCACGGCACATAAGGGAAGCTCATCACCCGCAAACCTGGGGCGGTATTGGTCGATCATTGCTTGGCAGACATCGGCATGTTCGCCGTCGTTGCGAGCATAGTGATATCCCGCAATGCCCTGCATATCGCCAAACTCAAAGACCATGTCGCTGACGAGATCGGCCTTGGCCAGCTTACCGGCGCGTGCCGCCAATTCGGGGTCTGCGCCCAGTGCAGGTGCGATGGCTGCTGCCAGACGAGACAGCCGCTCCGACTTGTCATACAGAGATCCCAATTGCTGTTGAAACACGACCGAGTGCAGCTGCTCGACGCGATCCGCCAGGGGGGTTCGCAGGTCAGTCTGGAAAAAGAATGCAGCATCGCTCAGTCGCGGACGAATTACGCGCTCGTTGCCGTCGATCACTTGTTGCGGATCGCTGCTTTCAATATTTGCCACGGTAACAAAAGCGGGTAGCAGGTTGCCTTCCGAATCGGTGACGTGAAAGTACTTTTGATGTTCCTTCATTGAGGAGATGAGCGCAGCGGCGGGTACTTCCAGAAAGCGCTCTTCAAATCGACCCGTGAGTGCGACGGGCCACTCTGTCAATCCGGTAACCTCATCCAGGAGATCGGGAGAAATTACCGCCTGCCCACCCGCATTTATCCCCGCCTCAATGACTTGTGTTTCAATCTCACTGCGTCGCCGCTGGTAATCTGCGATCACGTGGCCCTGTTCTGACAGCGTGTCCAGGTACTCGTCCGCATTGGCCAGACTTAACGGTCTATTGCAATGAAAGCGATGCCCCATGGTCGTCCGCCCGGCATCCAGCCCCAGTAATGAGCAGGTGATCACGTCTTCGCCATGCAGCATGGTCAACCAATGTACGGGTCTTACGAACTCGGTGCGGCTGGCACCCCAGCGCATCCTCTTCGGAATTGGCAGGCGGTTCAGCGCCTCCTCAACTATCGTGGGCATGCTGGTTTTGGCAGATGCCCCTGCCACCGTAGATCTGAATACCAGCCGTGGTCCTTTGGGTGTGTCAGTGGTTTCCAGTTGTTCAGGGGTTACGTTGTGCTTGCGAGCAAAACCGATCGCAGCCGGGCTCCAATTGCCATCGTCGTCTTTGGCCCGTTCAACCGCTGGACCTAGAGCCTCGATGGATTGGTCAGGTGCCTCATCGACAAGGTCCTTGATCTGTACGGCGAGTCTGCGTGGGGCCGCGTACCATTGCACGGGCCCATGGGGTAGCGAAAGGTCATCCACGCCCTGGCCAATAGCATCGGCAAATGCTGTAGCCAGTTGTCGCAGAGCTTTGGGGGGCAGCTCTTCCGTGCCAATCTCTACCAGAAATGTGCGTTCCATCATGGTCTACGCGACCTCTAGATTTGATGCGGCCAGAATTTCTTGCCGCAGACTATCGCTTGCCATAGGAAAACCGAGATTGCGACGGGCCTCAAAGTAGGCGTGAGCCACCCCGCGGGCAATAGTTCGCACACGTAGAATAAAGCGCTGGCGCTCGGTGACAGAGATGGCATGTCTGGCATCGAGCAAATTGAATGTGTGGGAAGCCTTCATTACCATTTCATAGGCGGGCAGCGGGAGATTGCGCTCAACCAGTCTCGCGGCTTCTTTTTCGAAGTAATCGAATTGCTCAAACAGAGCTGCAGTGTCGGCCTCCTCGAAATTGTAGCGCGACATTTCCACCTCGTTTTGATGATAGACGTCGCCGTAAGTGACGTTACCTTCGGGTCCTCGAGTCCAGATCAGGTCATAAACGCTGTCTACGCCTTGCAGGTACATGGCGATCCGCTCAAGGCCGTAGGTGAGCTCTCCGGTGACGGGGTAGCACTCTAGACCGCCAGCTTGTTGGAAATATGTGAATTGGGTGACCTCCATTCCGTTCAACCACACCTCCCAGCCCAGACCCCATGCCCCCAGTGTAGGGGACTCCCAGTTGTCTTCGACAAAGCGAATATCGTGTAGCAGTGGGTCAATGCCAAGGTGATACAAAGATTCGAGATACAAGTCCTGCAAATTGGCGGGAGAAGGCTTCATCACGACCTGATATTGATAGTAGTGCTGCAGCCGGTTGGGGTTTTCGCCGTAGCGACCATCAGTTGGCCGGCGACTGGGTTGTACATAGGCGGCATTCCAGGTTTCGGGTCCTATCGCCCGTAGAAAGGTTCCCGGATGAAAGGTCCCCGCGCCAACTTCCAGATCCAGAGGCTGCAATAGAACACAGCCCCGCTCCGCCCAGAATGATTGAAGGGCCAGAATGAGGCCCTGAAAAGTCGTCGCATCGACCTTGGTGTCAGTCACGTAACCTCCGCATCTGCGTTGAAAAACGGCGCATTATACAGGCTCTTTGCGCGCTGTAATATGAACTGGTAACGATCTGATTGGGACTTTGAGGCATACTGACGCCTGGATTGGGGTGGTCAACCAGCTGTTCAAGCGCAAGGCCCTTGCAGATTCGAACAGAATCAAAGAGGGGTCAGGGGCGCACCGGGTGTGTGATACCAACTCAGGGTGGTGTTTGGTCGGTTTAATTCAGACGGTAACAATCATGGTTTATGGAAAACTCATTGCCGGCGCGCTCGGCTTTCTGGTTGCCGGGCCGATCGGGCTGCTGGTCGGACTATTTGTGGGTCACAGTTTCGACAAGGGGCTTGCGGGTAACCTGGCATTGCTGAAGCCAGAGCAGGCTGAAGCGCTTCGGCAGAGCTTTTTTTCCACCACCTTCAAATTGATGGGCCACCTCGCCAAGGCCGATGGCCGGGTGAGCGAAGCTGAAGTCCGGCAGGCTGAGCACGTCATAGCACAGATGGGTTTGGACCCATCCCAGCGCAGTGAGGCTATCGGTTTGTTCAAACACGGGGCTAACCCTGAGTTTGACCAGCAGGCAACCCTGCGGGAATTTATGGAGTTATGTGGGCGGTATGCAAACCTGCGGCAGACTATTCTGACCTATTTGATCAGTCTGGCTCTGGCTGACGGCCATATGGACACAGCTGAACGGTCCGTTTTGGTGGGTATTGCCAGACAATTTGGCTTTTCTGAGGCGCAATTCGATCATCTTCTAAGCATGCTGACCGCCCAGAATCGCTTTCATCAGCATCAGTCTGATGGAGCGACCCAGCCGGGGCAGTTGCTCGCGGAAGCCTACGCGGCTCTGGGTGTCACAGAGCATGTGAGTGACAGGGAATTGAAGAAGGCCTATAGAATGCTCATGAGCGAACATCATCCTGACAAACTGATAGCACGCGGCGTCCCTGAAAATATGATTAAACTTGCCACCGAGCGCTCACAGGATGTGCAGTCCGCCTACGAAAGAATCAAGGAGCACCGCAAGAAAACGCAGCGGGCATGAGAGCATTGTGCGGGACTTGCTTGCTACACTAAGCGAAGTGGACGGGCCGACGGCGCTCCTTGCGGGACGGATTCGAGCGTAGAGATTATAGCTCACGGTAAAAATTCGGGGACTGATATGAGTGAGGCGGATCAGGTATATGAGCTGGAAAAAGAGAGTCGCCATCTGATAGAGACGGTTGCAGCTCTCCGTGACAGCCTCGATCGGGCTGAGTTGGCCCGGGCAAATGCTGTGACTGAAGCTGTGCAGGAGGCGAATCAGGAAATCGTGCAGTTGAAGACGATGGCCCAGACGTTGCGAGAGCAGATGGATGCTTTGGTTCTGGAACAGGAGGAGTCAGTCCAGAGAACCAGGGCCGAGTACGCCGGAGAAAACAGCCTGCTCAAACAGACAGTACAACAGCTCCGGGATGAGCTGGAGCAGGCTCGACTCGATCGAGCGCAGTCCGAACAAAAAATTCTGGGCGAGCTTTCAGGACAGAATCGAGTGCTGGAGGAAACCATTGCCTCGCTGCGGACCGAACTGGAAATAAACACCCTTGATTACGAAGACAAAATCAGAGAACTAGAGCGCAACGCCGACAGTGATCAGCAAGAATTGCGAGACACGGTAACGGTGTTGCGTGCACAACTGGAGCGGGATCATGACAAAGCCTGAGCAGGAAGCAACCGCAGAAGATGTAAAAACTGGTAAAACCCCGGGTGATATTGCCGCTCGGGTGCTGGCCATATCGCAACAGGTAGCACTTGCGGAAACGCTGGATGACCAGCTCCGCATCATCGTGGAGCACATCACCGAGGTCACAGGTTCTGAGCGTGGCAGCCTTTTCCTGAATGACTCCCAGAGTGACGAGCTTTACTCCCGGGTGGCGCTGGGTGGTATAAAGCGAGAGATTCGTTTTCTCAACAATACAGGTATAGCCGGGTGGGTTTTTACCCACAATGAAGGTGTTATCGTTACTGATGCCTATTCGGACCCACGCTTTAATCCAAAAATCGACGAAGCTACCGGTTTTACCACGCGCAGCATTCTTTGTGCGCCGGTACGGACGGTACGTGGGGATATTATCGGTGTCGCACAAACTCTGAATAAAGAAGAGGGATCATATATCGAGGAGGACCTGTCGCTGCTGCAGGCGATTACAACCCAGGCGTCCATCGTCCTTCAGGGGACACTGTATGCGGAACGCATGGAAATGCTGCGTCGCAAGGAAGCAGAGTTTCTTAATGTGGTGTCTGAAGTGTCCTCCGAGATCAATCTGGGTCCTCTGCTGCAGATGATCATGGGCGCTATAACAAAAATGCTCAATGCGGACAGATCAACGTTGTTTATCAACGACGAGAAAACAGGTGAGCTACACACGCAGATCGGTCAGGGGTTGGGCGCTCAGGAAATCAGGCTGCCCAATAATGTTGGAATCGCCGGTTCGGTGTTTACCACGCGCCAAACCATAAACCTGCCCCACGCCTATGCCGATCTTCGGTTTAATCCGGCGGTCGACAAGCAGACGGGATATTTCACCCGGTCGATGCTCTGTTGCCCGGTGACCAATAAAGATGGCAAGACTATCGGTGTGACCCAGGTTCTCAACAAGCGTGGCGGGCCCTTTACTGACGATGATGAAGCGCGATTGACAGCGTTTACATCACAGATTTCGATTGGGCTTGAAAACGCCAAGCTATTCGAGAATGTACAGCAGATGAAAAATTACAATGACAGCGTTTTGGAAAGCATGTCCAACGGTGTGATTACACTGGGCGAAGACGATCAAATAGTGACCTGCAACCGCTCTGCTCTGCGCATTCTCCAGGGCGAAGAGCAGGAAATTATCGGTGCCAGCGCCGCTGAATATTTCGGTTCTATAGCGCCCTGGCTGGTCGACCGTTTAGGACGGTCGGCGGCGGAGCGTGAGCCAGATATTGTGCTGGATGCGGAGCTCAGTCTGCGGGCTGGATCTGCATCGGTGAATGCCACCATTCTGCCGCTGACCACGGATCAGGGAGAACAGCTGGGTTTGATGTTGCTGCTGGAAGATATCAGTTCTGAAAAGCGCATGAAATCTACCATGGCGCGTTATATGGACCCGGGCATTGCCGACCAGCTGATGCAGGGTGATGGCGAAATGCTGGGTGGACAGAGTAGTGAAGCAACGGTTTTGTTCTCTGATATTCGGTCCTTCACCACCCTTAGCGAAGAGCTGGGGGCTCAGGGCATCGTCTCTCTACTCAATGAATACTTCACCGAGATGGTCGAAGTCATTACAGATGAAGGTGGGATGCTGGACAAGTTTATCGGGGACGCGGTGATGGCCATCTTTGGCACACCCTTCCCGCATGACGATGATCCTGACCGGGCGGTGAGAGCATCTTTGCGGATGATGCACGAGTTAGCCATATTTAATGAGCGGCGCCAGCGCAAAGATCAGCGACCAATAGATATCGGCATCGGTCTCAATACCGGCCAAGTGGTTTCGGGCAATATCGGCTCACCGAAGCGGATGGACTATACCGTTATAGGTGACGGTGTAAATCTGTCAGCCCGGCTGGAGAGCGCCACCAAACAGTATGGCGCGCACATTCTTATCAGCGAATTCACGCATGACCAGCTCAAATCAAGTTACCGAACACGGCTGGTCGACAATGTAGTGGTCAAAGGTAAAACCCGCCCCGTCGGGGTATACGAATTACTCGACTATCATACCGAAGAAAGCTTTCCAAATATGATAGATGCGCTCGGTCATTTTCGAGACGGCATGGAGAACTATCAGGCCGGTAACTGGGCCAGCGCGCGCGGGCACTTTGAAAAGACGTTGGCGCTGAACCCCGAAGATGTCTGCTCGCAGGTCTATTGCGAGCGTTGTGACCACCTCATTGCCAATGTGAATCCGGATGATTGGGACGGCGTGTGGGTGCTTGATTCGAAGTAGGGACCAGCCTGGGTGAGTGTAAGAAACCCTATGGTCGCCAGAACATCGGCGTGAACAATACCAGCAGGGTAAATATCTCCAGTCGGCCGAGTAACATCGCAACACACAGCAGCCACTTGGCCGGGCTGGTGATGCCGCCATAGTTTGCGGACACCTCCCCCAGACCCGGACCCAGATTGTTCAGCGCAGCAGCCACACTGGAAAATGCGGTAACGATATCGAGGCCGGTCGCCATCAGTAGCAACCAGATAATAATCAGTGTTGCCATATAAACGGCAAAAAAGCTCCAGACGGCGCTAACCACCTGTGCTTCCACCCGCCGCGACCCTACTTTCAGTGGAATCACCGCATTAGGATGGACCAACTGCTTTAACTCTCGCAAGCCCTGCTTATAGATAAGCATCAACCGCATGGCCTTGATCCCACCACCTGTGGAGCCCACACATCCACCCATAAAGGACAGCATAATCAGCAACAGTGGGAGAAAACTGGGCCAGACAGAAAAATTGGCTGTAGAGAATCCGGTGGTTGTAGTCAGAGACACGGCCTGAAACAGTCCGTGTACGATGCCGTTATAGGTGTTGTACTCCCCGCTGTAAACCAAAACACCACAACACAGGATAATACCAATCAGCAACACACTGCAGAAAAACTTTGTCTCTGAATCACGGAAGTAGACACCGGCCGAATGAGAGCGCCAGGCTGTAAAATGGAGGCCGAAATTGATTGCGCTGATAACCATGAATAACGTGGCTAGGATGACAATGGTGTCGTCCTTAAAATAGCCAATGCTGGCATCGTGAGTAGAAAAGCCGCCGATGGCCACGGTTGAAAATGCGTGACAGACGGCATCAAACCCACTCATTCCCGCCAGGAAGTAGCTTAGAGCGCAGGCGACAGTTAAAAACAGATAGACAGTAAAGAGTGCCTTGGCAGTTTCCGTTATCCGCGGAGTAAGCTTGTTAGTTTTGGAGGGCCCTGGGGTTTCTGCCCGGTACAGTTGCATGCCACCGATGCCGAGCATTGGCAGTATCGCCACGGCGATGACGATGATTCCGATACCACCCAGCCACTGTAGTTGTTGCCGGTAAAACAAAATTGACCGGGGCAGGTGATCAATTCCGGAAATAACGGTGGCGCCGGTGGTTGTTAATCCGGAGATTGATTCGAAAATCGAGTCAGTTGGCGACAGGTGGGGGTCGCTGGCAAGTGCAAAGGGCAAGGCACCAAACAGCCCCAGAACAGTCCAGAACATCGCGGTAATCAAAAACCCGTCTCGAATGCGTAACTCGTGTCGGCTGTTTCGCACGGGCAGCCACATCAGTAGCCCAGAGAGTAACGTAATCGCGAGCGCCGTAATAAAACCTATGGCAGCCCCGTCCCCATCCAGCAGAGAAATCACCAGGGGGGCGATCAGAGTCAGGCTGAACAGCATGAGCAGTATGCCCAGGATGCGAAACGTAATAGAAATATGCACGGCGGATCTGCGGCGCTAGAAAAAACTGAACTCCACCGAGAACAGCTGCTCGATGGAGGAAATCTGGTCTTTGTCCACCAGAAACAGGATCACGTGATCATCACTCTGTACCACGATATGGCTGTGGGCGATAAGGACCTCGTCCTTGCGGACAATCGCGCCAATGGTGACACCGTCCGGCAATTTTATTTCGTCCAGGCGCCGACCCACCACTTTTGATGAATCCTCATCTCCATGGGCGATCACTTCAATAGCCTCTGCCGCACCCCGGCGCAGTGAGTGAACATTGGAAATATCTCCGCGGCGAACATGGGTCAACAAGCTACCGAGCGTGATTTGCTGGGGAGACAGAGCGATATCTATTTCTCCCCCCTGAACCAGGTCCACATAAGCCGGGTTGGTGATCAGGGTTATGACTTTGTGTGCCCCCATTCGCTTGGCAAGCAATGAGGACATTATGTTGGCTTCATCGTCGTTGGTCAGCGCGCAAAAGACATCAGTGTCCTCGATGTTTTCGGCACCCAGCAATTCATGGTCAGAGGCGCTGCCGTGCAAGACAATCGTGTGCCGCAACCCCTCGCTGAGATTGCGGCATCTTGAGTAATCGCGTTCAATAATTTTCACGCGATAGTTGGATTCCAGCCGACCGGCCAGATTTGCCCCGATATTGCCACCACCGGCGATGACGACATTTTTATAGGGTTTGTCCAGGCGCCGCATTTCGGACATCACCGCTCGGATATTGTCGCGTGCGGCGATAAAGAACACCTCGTCGTCAGCCTCTACAACGGTTGTGCCTTCCGGTATGATGGGACGGTCGCGACGAAAAATGGCGGCTACCCTCGTATCAACTTTAGGCATATGGCTGCGAATTTGTTGCAGTTCCTGTCCGACCATGGGCCCACCATAGTAAGCGCGGACCGCCACCAGCTGCGCTCTACCATCGGCAAAATCCAGTACCTGCAATGCGCCCGGGTTATCAATCAGACGTTTTATACTTTCTGTCACCAGTTGCTCGGGACCGATAATCACATCCACCGGTATTTGATTAGCGGTGAACATATCCGGGTGTTTCAGATAGCCCTGGGATCGAATGCGTGAGATTTTTGTAGGCGTATTGAATATGGTGTGCGCGATTTGGCAAGCCATCATGTTGATCTCGTCACTATTTGTGACGGCGACCAGCAAGTCGGCGTCTTCAGCACCGGCTTCGCGCAGAACGTCTGGGTGGGAGGCGGCGCCAGTAACGGTCTGAATGTCCAGTCGATCCTGAAGTTCGCGCAATACCTCGGCGTTGATGTCTACCACGGTGACATCGTTCTTCTCCAGGGCGAGGTGATCGGCAAGGGTTCCCCCAACCTGGCCGGCACCGAGGATGATGATTTTCATGGTCTGTTGTCTATCATGTGCCCAGTTGAGCACAATAATGAATTAGTCCGCAGATTGTAAGGCTTTGGTGAGCAGTGCATAGAAGAAACCATCCCCCGCGTTGAGATCAGGCAGCAATTGGCGACCAATGATCTGTTCCTGACCCCACTCAGCCTGGATCTTCTGCTCGCGGGCACCGGGTAATGACTCGATAATTCCAACCACGTTATCGCTGTTTTCCGCTGGTATGATGGAGCAGGTGGCGTACAGTAGTGTGCCCCCGGGGCGTAACAGTGGCCAGAGTCCGAGTAGAATCCTCTTTTGCAGGGCGCTCAGTTTTCTAATATCTTGCTCACGACGCAGCAATCGGATATCCGGGTGTCTACGTATCACACCCGTGCCGCTGCATGGTGCGTCAATCAGGATGTGGTCAAACAACTCCCCGTTCCACCAGGTATCGGGATCCGACGCGTCACCGGCGATGATCTCTGCGCTCAGTTCGCCGCGTTCAAGGTTTTCCTGCACCAGGGTAAGGCGTCCCTCGTCGCTGTCCAGACAGGTCAGATCAATTCCTGGGTATTTTTCCAGCAGCCCACAGGCTTTGCCACCTGGCGCTGCGCAGGCGTCTAGCACCCGCTCACCGCTGGCGGGGGTGAGTAGTTCTGCCGCCAACTGTGCGGAAGCGTCCTGTACGCTCACCCAACCATGGTCAAATCCAGGCAGAAGATCCACATTCACCGGTGTTACCAAACGTAGCGCTTGGCTTAGACCCACGACGCGTTCCGCTTCAATGTCACTTTCACCGAGTAAGATAAGATATTCATCGGCCGTGTGATGAATGGGGTTAACGCGAAGGTACATGGGTGGGTGCGCATTGCTGGCGCCGACAATCTGATCCATGTGTCTGGGCCAGCAGTCGACCAACGTGCGGTGAAGCCATTCCGGCATGCCAGCATCCCCGGCCACTGGCAGACAACTCTCCACGGTAGCACGTTGGCGCTGAATTTCCCGAAGAATGGCATTAAGAAGCCCGCGCGCCCAGGGTTTGCCGATGATTGCGGCACACTCAACAACCGTATTCACCGCCGCATGATCAGCCGTGCGCATACCTAGTAGTTGATGACAACCCAGCAGTAACAGCGCCCGCACGTCCGCATCTTTGCGTTTCAGCGGTTTCTTGAGAAGGGGTTTCAGTATTGCGTCGTAGCGGAAGTAGCCCCTTAGAGTTCCATAACAGAGTTCAGACAATAGTGCTCTATCTCGAAGTTCTACAGTCTGGGCGGCCTTGGCTAAACAGCGGTCGAGAGACTGTCCGTCACTTGCTACCGCGGCGATTACTTCAGCGGCACAGGCTCTTACCTTTGCTCCTGTGCGAATATTCATGTGCTGGCGGAGCCTAGAACCACACCTTCGCGCAGCATGCTGTTGTGCGCGTTGAGTAATTCGCCCACTGGCTTGGCTGTGCCGCCAGGAAACTGTGCGCGATCAATTCTGAGTGCTCCACTGCCGGTAGCTACCACCACCTTGCCATCAGTTGCTTGAATGATTTGCCCGGGGATGCCGTCGCCTTCCTCTGCCTGTGATTCCCAAATTTTTAGACGCTGGCCGTTAAGCATGGTGTAGCAGACGGGAGCAGGGTTAAAACTTCGAATGCGGCGATCAAGGGCCCTGGCGCTGTCAGCCCAGTTGATGAGCGCTTCCGTTTTGTTGATTTTGTGTGCGTAGGTGGCCAAAGAATCGTCCTGTGGTTGGGGTGAGAGAGTACCATTTGAGAGCCCTGTCACGGCGGCTATCAATTGTGCAGGCCCAAGGCGCGCCAAGCGGTCGAACAGGGTGGCACTGGTATCTGTGGGGTGGATGGGACAAGGTGCCTGGAGAAGAATGGCACCGGTGTCCAGACCAGCGTCCATCAACATCATGGTGATACCCGTCTCGGTGTCCCCGGCCTCGATGGCGCGCTGTACCGGAGCAGCGCCACGCCAGCGCGGCAACATAGAGGCGTGCACATTAATGCACCCCAGTGTTGGGATGTCCAGGATCGCTTTTGGGAGCAGCAAACCGTACGCGACAACGATCAGAATATCGGGAGCCAATGTTCGCAGTTCTGATTCTGCGGCCGTGTCCCTTAGGCTTGCCGGTTGATATACCGGGAGGCTGTGCGCTTCGGCCAGTATTTTAACGGCACTGGGTTGCAGTTTTCGTCCCCGTCCAGCTCGGCGATCTGGCTGGGTATATACGCCGACCACATCCACCTCAGGAAACGCGGTAAGCGCTTCCAGGTGTATCGCCGCAAAATCCGGAGTGCCTGCAAAAACGATGCGCATCATGGATCAGGCTTGTTGGCGATGTTGTTTTTCGAGTTTTTTCCGAATTCTCTGCCGTTTCAGGGGCGACAGATAGTCAACAAACAATTTGCCCTCTAGGTGATCTATCTCATGTTGGATGCACACAGCGAGCAGGCCATCTGCTTGCAGGGAGAAGTGCTCGCTGGAAACATCCTGGGCTTTTATCATCACTAGGCCAGGCCGTGCCACCGTTTCGTAGAAACCGGGCACCGAGAGACAGCCTTCATCGTATTCGTGCTCAGCGGGATCAATGACTTCGATTTCTGGATTGATAAAGACCATCGGCGTGTCTCGTGATTCGGAGACATCGATGACCAGAATGCGTCTGTGCACGTTTACCTGGGTTGCAGCAAGGCCGATGCCCGGTGCTGCGTACATGGTTTGCAGCATGTTGTCCACCAGGGTTTTTAGTGCATTGTCGAACTCAGTGACCGGTTTGGCCTTGGTGCGCAATCGGGGGTCTGGAAACTCGAGTATGTCCAATATTGCCATTCTAATCGTTTGAAACCTCTAGTGCCCGAGCAAAAAGGGCTGGTAAGATAATGATATAAGTAATGAAAATAATATTTTTAGCGGGGCAAACTTGGCCTATAGTATACAGGTCTGTAGTTGATATTGCCTGGATTTGGGCGCAAGCTGGACGCTGACGCCGGGCCGAAAGAGCTCAGGGAGAACAACAAATGAGAACATTACTCCTGATCGTGGCGGTGTTGATGCTGTGCATCGCAACACCTGCGGTCCAGGCCGATGAGTTGGCGCTGAAGAGCGATCACCCCACGGTATATATCGTCAAAAAAGGCGATACTTTGTGGGAAATCTCCGCTATGTTCCTAGAGAAGCCCTGGAATTGGCCGGACCTCTGGAGTTACAACCCCCAGGTTCGTAACCCCCACCTCATCTATCCAGGAGACGAGTTGCACCTGGTCTATATAGATGGTCAGCCTCGGTTGGTCTTCAATCCGGAGGCGGTCGGTGCAGGTGGTGGTCCAGTGAAACTGTCCCCAACAACGCGAATTGAGATGTTGGAAGACGCAATTCCAGCTATTCCCATGGATAAGATTCGACCCTTCTTGCGCAACCACCGGGTCCTGGAACCTGAGGAGCTGGAGACTGCTCCCTATGTTCTCTCCGGGGCCGACGGACACTTGTTGAGCGGCGTCGGCGATGATTTTTACGCCCGGGGAGAGTTTGACCTCGGCGAGCGTGCACTTGGAATTTACCGTGGCGGCAGTATCTACATTGACCCCGAGACAGATGAAGTGCTGGGTTTGCAGGCTATGGACATCGGTAGCGCGCGACTGGAGAGCTTTGAAGGTGAGCTGGCAACCCTGGCGTGCACCCGCGTTGTCGAGGAAGTGCGCTTCGGCGATCGCTTGATTAGAGATGAAGACCGGATCGTAAGTCCCACGTTTATCCCCAAACCGCCAAAAAGTCAGGTTGAGGGATTCATGATTGCGGTAGAGGGCGGTGTGAGCCAGATTGGACCACTCAGCGTGGTGGCGATAAACAAGGGCCGCCGCGAAGGACTGGCGGTAGGCGACGTACTGGCTACTTATCGTTCGGGCGAAGTGATCACTGACCGTATCAAGGGCGACACCGTGCAAATGCCAGAAGTCCGATCAGGGCTGGTCATGATATTTCGAACCTTTGAAAAAATGAGCTACGGCATCGTTCTTAGAAGCGATCGCCCGCTGGCAATAATGGATCGCGTTCGCAATCCGTAGAATGGCTAAAAACCGGCCCGAAAAACTGGCGCGTCGGGCCGCGCAACCTCGATAAAAGCGCCGGATATAGCTGCAGCATGGAAGCTGCGGTCACGACATAACAGGGAAGACCATGTCCTCAGAAGTTCTGCGCGCCTGGTTGGCGCTCATCAGTATGCCGGGTCTCCGGCACTCCACTGCTCTCCGTCTGCTAGAACAACATAGCACTCCCGAAGCGCTTTTATCAGTTCCACTCAAGGAGTGGGGGTTAAAAAGCGAGCCGCCGGAGCTCTCGGTTGCGCTGTATGATTGGCAGCGTAGAAAGTCGGCGAGTGCGATTATGCGCAGCGTTGAGTGTCAGCTCAGACAGTTGGAGGGTAGCGATGATCAGCTGCTGTGTTGGTCCGATGAGGAATACCCGGCCTATTTGCGCGAAATTGCAGATCCCCCGCTAGTGCTTTTTGTACGTGGGCGAGTTGAGCTGTTGAGCAGCCCGCAGTTGGGGGTGGTTGGCAGTCGCAAGGCCAGTTCTGCCGGTAAACGGACTGCATTTGAGTTATCAGCTCATGCGGCCGTCATGGGGGTTACTATCACCAGTGGGTTGGCACGGGGGATTGATAGTGCTGCGCATCGGGGAGCCCTCTCTGTTGAGGGTAATAGCGTAGCTGTAGTCGCCACAGGCCTGGACATTTGTTACCCGGCACAACACCGGGACCTTGCCGAGGAGCTTCTGGTACAGGGCACGATTGTGAGTGAGTGTGCGTACGGCAGCCCCCCGCGGCGACAGGCTTTCCCACGCAGGAACCGTATCATCAGCGGCCTCAGCAAAGGTGTGTTGGTCGTTGAAGCTGCCCTGCCCAGTGGCTCATTGATAACCGCTCGGCTGGCCGCCGATCAGGGTCGAGAGGTCTTCGCAGTTCCCGGATCGATCTATAACTATGGCAGTCGTGGTTGTCACTATCTGTTACGCGATGGCGCGGTGCTGGTAGAAAGTGTTGCTGATATCGCCCGGGAATTTGACTGGCTGAAGTTTGACCCGCCCGACAACCCTGAGGGAGACTCAGTGCTCGACGATCTGTCATGGCTTGAGCGCAGCGTGCTGTCACTGGTGGGCTATGAAGTATCATTGCTGGATGAGATTTCGGGCGAGCTGAGTTTGCCGGTTAACGAGCTCCTTTCAGCTCTGGCAAAACTCGAGGCGCAGGGATTTCTGGAGCAGAGGGCGGGGGGTTATCAGCGTTGCTGACAGCCGGGAGAGTGTCCCTCGAGGGTAGTTGCTTATCTCAGGACTTGTCATTGGGCTGTAACTTGGGTAGATTTCCCGCCCCCTGACATTATCATCCGGGCAATTGATGCCCCAGCTGGAGTACATAACCATGGGCCAACCCTTTGTTGCAATAGTAATGGGATCCGATTCTGACTTACCTGCCGTGGAAGGCTGTTTCAACGTGCTGCGTCAGCTCGAAATTCCCTTTGAGGCGAGAATTACGTCCGCCCACCGCACACCACAGGAAACACACGACTATGTGCTCGATGCCGATAGTCGCGGTTGCGCTGTTTTTGTTGCGGCTGCGGGTATGGCGGCACACCTGGCCGGTGCGGTTGCGGCGAATACCGTTAAACCTGTGATTGGGATTCCCATCAATGCATCATTGGATGGCTTGGACGCGCTGCTCTCGACAGTACAAATGCCGGGTGGAATCCCAGTAGCCACGGTGGCGATTGGTAAGGCTGGCGCTAAAAACGCAGGTTATCTCGCCGCGCAGATAATCGCTATAACGGACACTGAGTTAGCTGTGAAGCTGCGGGCCGAGCGGGCCGCCAATGGTGCTGCTATTGCGGAGAAAAATGCGGCATTGCAGGCCCAGCTGGAGGGCTGAGCCGCATTATGTCTCACCGCTATCGTGAGGCGGCGAAACGGCTGCTTGAAGGCGGGGTAATTGGCTATCCAACCGAGGCAGTATGGGGCCTGGGGTGTGACCCATGGAATGAACTTGCGACTACGCGCCTCTTGTTGCTCAAGAACCGCCCTGTCGACAAGGGGTTGATTCTGGTAGCAGCGGATATGATGCAGCTCAGCTGGTTGACGGAGCGCTTGACCCCCGGTCAGAGGGCCCGCCTGCAACTCACCTGGCCGGGACCTACCACGTGGCTGATACCACATCACCAGCGCGTGCCGCCCTGGGTGACCGGCGAACACGACACTGTAGCGGTCAGGGTCAGTGCACACCCAGGTGTCCGGGCCTTATGTCATGCCTGGGGTGGGCCTTTGATATCTACATCCGCCAATCCCGCAGGCGCGCAACCCGCGCGGGAGCGGTTTCAGTGCCGTCGCTATTTTGCACAGCAACTGGATTACATGTGTCCGGGGCGGGTTGGAACCAGTGAAAGGCCGACGACTATTCGTGACTTACTGACTGATGAGGTACTTCGTGCTGGTTGAAAGGATAGATTGCAGGCAAGTGGGGGTGGCGGAGTATACTGGCTGCCCTTCACGCCCGGGCGGACGGTCATGAAGCCTGACAATATTGATAATGTTAAAAATTACCTGCTGGGTCTGCAGCATCGCATTTGCGATGGATTGGCAGAAGCTGATGGGGGTCGAGGTTTCGAGAGAGATGAATGGACTCGGCCAGCTGGCGGCGGTGGAGTGACAGCCGTCTTGGCTGACGGTGAACTGATTGAAAAGGGTGGGGTCAATTTTTCCCACGTCAGCGGTGATGGCCTACCCGCTTCGGCTACCGTACAACGGCCAGAGCTGGCGGGCGCGAGTTTTCAGGCCATGGGGGTTTCTCTTGTTATCCACCCCCGTAACCCCTATGTCCCAACCTCCCACGCCAATGTTCGATTTTTTCTCGCCGAGCCACCAGGCCAGGACCCAGTGTGGTGGTTTGGTGGTGGCTACGATTTGACTCCTTATTACGGTTTCGAAGAGGACTGTCAGCATTGGCACGCTATAGCAAAAAAGGCGTGTGACACCTTTGGCGACGACATGTACGCACGCTGTAAGGCTGCCTGTGATGCCTATTTTTTCCTGCGCCATCGCACTGAACACCGCGGAGTTGGTGGGTTGTTTTTTGATGATTTCAGTGAGGGTGGGTTTGAGCGCTGCTTCAGTTTTATGCAGGCGATAGGTGATTCCTATCTGCCGGCGTATCTGCCTATTGTACAGGCCCGCCGTGACACAAAATATGGTGATCGTGAGCGACAGTTCCAGCTCTACCGCCGCGGCCGTTACGCGGAGTTCAATCTGGTATGGGATAGAGGCACGGCCTTTGGTCTGCAATCGGGAGGTCGGACGGAGTCAATTCTCATGTCATTGCCACCTTTGGTGCGGTGGGATTATGACTGGCATGCCGAGCCGGGGAGTGCCGAGGCCGAACTGACGGATTGGTTCCTGAAGCCTCGGGACTGGTTGGCAGAGGAGACGGAAAACCGACAGGGGGGGAGTGAACATGCCTGATTCTGATAGATACGCCGTATTTGGGAATCCCGTCCGGCACAGTAAGTCGCCACAGATTCATGCCGAATTTGCACACCAATGCCAGCAGCGGATTCAGTATCGCGCGGTAAAGGTTGAGCCGCACGAATTTAAAAAGGCGGTCAGACATTTCTTCCAGGCAGGCGGTAAAGGGCTGAATATCACCGTTCCCTTCAAAGGCGAGGCCTTTAGCATTGCGCAGGAAGCGACCCCCAGAGCGGAGTTAGCCGCAGCAGTTAACACATTGTGGCGCAATGACGCAGGTGTATTGGTCGGTGACAACACCGACGGTGTTGGGTTGGTCCGGGACATTCGGGAAAATCACGGCTGGGACATACGCGGGCAGCGGGTTTTGGTGCTAGGAGCCGGTGGTGCGGTACGTGGCGTGCTGAGTCTGCTGTTGGCTGAAGAGCCGGCGGAGTTGGTGGTCGCCAATAGATCTGAGGGTCGGGCCCTGGAACTGGCTGCGCGTTTTGCAGAGCTGGGATCGCTAGAGGCGATTGGGTTGGATGGTCTGACGGGAAGGAGTTTTGATTTCATCATAAACGGTACCAGTGCCAGCTTGTCAGGGGACATGCCCGCACTGCCTGATGGCCTGCTGGGTGATCGGGGACAATGCTACGACATGGTGTACGGCGCCGAGCCGACTGCCTTTATGCGGTGGGCGGCTGAGCAGGCCGCCTGGGCCGTGACGGATGGGCTGGGAATGCTGGTGGAGCAGGCAGCAGAATCCTTTTACCTGTGGCGAGGCGTTCGACCCGAAACCGAGGCGGTAATAACCTTGCTCCGATCGCATCTGCAAGGGCAGGCTGCTTGAAGCGGCAGTTTATTGCGGGCGCGGTTTGTCCGCGCTGTGGAGAGCTGGACAAGCTGGTAATGATCAGTGGGGGTGAGACCCCAGTGCGTGAGTGCGTACGCTGCGATTTCAGTGAACAGATGCCCTCCCCGCCCCGCGGACAGGAATTGCCAACCCGGGTAACCAGAGCCGGCGCTCGCCGCAGTGAAACCGAGGCAGCTCCTGTCAAGTTTGTCGAACGCCCTCAAACAACAGACTGAGGTTCATCCAGCCAGTCTTCTCGTCTGCGCAAATGCCAAAAAGCGATGCCCAGCCCCACTCCGCGCGCGCCGTTGAACAGAAGAAATGCCAGCCACAGGCCGTGATTCCACATATCCTGCGTGAAAAACCACACAGGAAGATAAACCCCAAAGGTTGCAATCATCATGCTGTAATACATGTATCGGGTTTGACCGGTGCCTATAAAAATACCGTCCAGCAAGTAACTGGCTGCGGAGACTAGAGGGAGCGCCACCAACCAAAGATAGTATTCTGGAAACAGGGCACGCACTTCCACCAGATCTGTCAATAATGGTAGCAGGTAGGGACCACCAGCGAGAAAAACAGCGCTAATGCCAAGTGCAAGTGCCGTTGTCCAGAATGCCAGAGCCAGACAGGATTGATAGAAATTGTTCAACTTCCTGGCGCCGACAGCTGAGCCACACAGGGCTTCCGCTGCGTGCGCCAACCCATCCAGCCCATATGCCGCCAGCATCATCAGGTTCAGGAGAATAGTGTTTGCAGCCAGTGTTTCCGGACCGAAATGTGAACTTTTTGCCGTGAAAAAAGCGAAGCCGAACATCAGGCACAGGGTCCGAAAAAACAGGTGACGATTGGTGACCAGCAACTCGCGGTATTCCCCGGCCCGGGACAGCATGCGCAACCATTCACGATCAAGCCGGTATCCAGAGTGGTGCCACATGGCGGCCAATGCCATGGCGCAACCACAGTATTCAGCGACCAGAGTCGCCAGCGCAGCCCCGTCACTATTCATACCCAGACCCACGATGAACAGCAAATCCAGGCAAGCATTCAGAACATTTGTTATCACCACAAACACCATTGGCCATCGGGTGTTGTGCCTGCCGATAAACCACCCCGTAACCGCGTAAGTCGTCAAAACCGCCGGTGCGCTGAAGATTCTGATCTGCAGATAGCTGTTAGCCAAATGGCCCAGTTCAGCTCCGGGCGCCATCAGGGATAGACCAATGGCCAGCAGGATGGGGTGTAAAGCCAATACGCAGCAGCCCAGCACCAAAGCGAGAATCAGAGACTGCCCGAGTACCTGCTTGTCCCGCCGCACGTCGCCTGCGCCATAGGCCTGGGCAATAAGACCAGTGGTGCCCATGCGCAGGAAGCTGAATCCCCAATAGAGAAAAGAGAGGACAGCGGCGCCTACGGCGACAGCACCCAGGTAGTTTGGCGTATCCAGGTGGCCGAGAATTGCGGCATCCACCAGACCGAGCAACGGCACGGATATGTTGGAAAGAGTCGCAGGCCAGGTTATTGCCCAGATGCGCCTGCGCAGGGAGGGATTATTCCAGGTAGTGAACGTCATCGGGATTTTGCTATAATCTCGCCGCTTTTTGCCCCTCAGGGGCGGAGGCGGGACCATTTGTAATGTGCTATTTCTTGTCAATAGTACACCGTCTGTGAAAAAACACAGCCTGAAGCCAACTGGAATAGCAGCGTTCCGACTGCCACAGCTAAGTGGTGCGGGAAGAAGACGTTTTGCTATCACCGGCCGTGATTGATCGGTTATGAGCGGCGCTTGCTGCCGAACTATCAGCTCTCAGGTCAGCTACACATTGAGGGAGAATCAGGAAATGTCCTGTAAAATCAACCGGTTAATTGGCTCGACCCGGATCGCCATTGTGGCGTTATTCTCGGTTGTGGCCAGCGGCGCGGGGGCGGAAGAGGTCCAGCGCTGGCGGGTGAATATGGAGCCAGGCGTGACGGAGATCGGCTCACGCATCTATGACCTGCATATGACGGTATTCTGGATTTGTGTCGTGATTGGTGTCGCGGTGTTCGGTGTCATGCTTTATTCCATCTACAGCCACCGCAAATCACGAGGTGTAACACCCGCAACATTTCATGAAAGCACCCTGGTTGAAGTTGCCTGGACCGTTGTTCCCTTTCTGATTTTGATTGCAATGGCCGTACCAGCGACTACTACGCTGATCGATATTTATAACACTGACGAGTCTGAAGTCGACATTCTGGTGACCGGCTATCAGTGGAAGTGGAAATATGAGTATATTAATGAGGGTGGCGA
Organism: uncultured Halieaceae bacterium; assembly: GCA_938074045.1. Taxonomy (GTDB): domain Bacteria; phylum Pseudomonadota; class Gammaproteobacteria; order Pseudomonadales; family Halieaceae; genus CALJGI01. The sequence continues at coordinate 253,536 of CALJGI010000004.1, read as the reverse complement.
GAACGTTTCATTCTTCTCCACTTTGTCCACACCACGGAGCGAAATCGACAATGAGGATGAAAAAAACACCAATTATCTGCTTGAGGTAGACGAGCCCCTGGTCATACCTGTCGGCAAAAAGGTGCGTTTTCTGGTTACAGCTTACGATGTAATTCATGCTTGGTGGGTGCCAGCTCTAGCCGTTAAAAAGGATGCGATACCCGGATTTATCAATGAGACCTGGACACTTGCGCTGGAAGAAGGTGTCTATCGGGGACAATGTGCAGAATTGTGTGGCAAGGATCACGGCTTTATGCCAATCGTCGTCAAGGTGGTCAGTGAGAGTGAGTACCATGAGTGGTTGGGCGAAAAAGTTGCCCAGGCCTCTGAAATCAAGGAGCTGATGTCCCAACAGTTTGATCTTGACCAGCTGGTAGAGCGCGGGGACGAGGTGTACCAGCGCAACTGCCTGGCGTGTCACGGTGCGCAAGGAGAAGGCGGCGTTGGTGCCGCCATTGCCGGCAGCGCCATTGCTATGGGTGAGGTCGCCGGACACCTCGACTCGATCGTAAATGGCGTACCCGGTACGGCCATGCAGGCATTCGGCAATCAGCTTAACGACGTTGATTTGGCCGCTGTAACCACCTATCAGCGCAACGCCTTCGGAAACAATATGGGCGATCTTGTGCAACCGATAGACGTGTATAACTTCAAACAGGGCCAATAGGAGGAATCAGCGATGGGAGATCATCATCACGGCCCCGCGAAGGGTATAACTCGTTGGCTGACAACAACCAACCACAAAGATATTGGAACCATGTACTTATGGTTCAGTTTCGCCATGTTCCTGCTGGGCGGCGCCTTTGCCATGGTGATCAGGGCTGAGTTGTTTCAGCCTGGTCTGCAGTTGATAGAGCCCGCATTTTTCAACCAGATGACGACAATGCATGGGCTGATCATGGTTTTTGGCGCGATTATGCCGGCCTTCGTCGGTCTCGCTAACTGGATGATTCCGCTGATGATTGGTGCGCCAGATATGGCATTGCCGCGGATGAACAACTGGAGCTTCTGGATCCTGCCCTTTGCTTTTGCCATTTTGGCGTCGTCGTTCTTTATGGAGGGAGGCGCACCTAATTTTGGGTGGACTTTCTACGCGCCGCTGTCGACAACTTACGCACCGCCCAGTGTGACCTTCTTTATTTTTGGGGTGCACATTCTTGGCCTCTCATCAATCATGGGCGCGATCAATATCGCCGCCACGGTCATGAATATGCGTGCGCCTGGCATGACATACATGAAAATGCCCCTATTCGTCTGGACGTGGTTTATTACCGCCTATCTGTTGATCGCAGTAATGCCGGTGCTTGCCGGAGCCGTCACCATGATGCTGATGGACATCCACTTTGGCACCAGCTTTTTCTCAGCTGCGGGTGGCGGTGATCCGGTGTTGTTCCAGCATATCTTCTGGTTCTTTGGGCACCCCGAGGTATATATCATTATTTTGCCGGGCTTCGGCGTGGTTTCTCAGGTTATTCCAACCTTCTCACGCAAGCGTTTGTTTGGCTACGATTCCATGGTCTATGCAACAGCCTCAATTGCATTTCTGTCCTTTATTGTCTGGGCACACCACATGTATACAGTAGGTATGCCGGTAGCGGGAGAACTGTTCTTCATGTATGCCACTATGTTGATCGCGGTGCCAACAGGCGTGAAAGTGTTTAACTGGATATCCACAATGTGGCGCGGCGCGATGACATTTGAAACGCCGATGTTGTTTGCTATCGGATTTGTGGTGCTGTTCACCATGGGTGGATTCACCGGGCTGATGTTGGCTATTGCGCCCGCTGATTTCCAGTACCATGACAGTTATTTTGTGGTTGCGCACTTTCACTACACTATGGTGGCCGGTGCGATTTTCAGTATGACCTGTGCCGTGTATTACTGGCTGCCCAAATGGTGCGGGCGGATGTACAACGAAACACTTGGAAAAACGCAGTTCTGGGTTTCTTTTGTGGGATTTAACCTGACCTTTTTCCCGCAACACTTTGTGGGGCTCGCTGGCATGCCGCGGCGTATTCCCGACTACGCGCTGCAGTTTGCTGACTTCAACCTGATGTCCAGTGTGGGCGCATTTATTTATGGTGCGTCGCAGCTACTGTTCCTTTACAACGTTGTCGCCACAATTGTCGCTGGCGAACCGGTCGAGAAAGAGCAGGTGTGGGAAGGTGCAGAAGGTCTTGAGTGGACAGTAGCATCACCGGCCCCGTACCACACTTTTACCACACCCCCGGATGTCAAGTAGGTAGTCATGTCAGAAGCACGCGAAAAAGCCATTGGACGCACGGTAAAGAAACTATCGGTGGTGGTGGTTGCCATGTTCGCCTTTGTGTTTGTGGTCATGGTGCCTTTGTATGATGTCTTGTGTGATGCGCTCGGTCTGAATGGTAAGACCAGTAATGAGCGCTACCGGGCTGTGGCCGGGGAAGTACTGACTGAACGCGAAGTGACGATCCAGTTTATTGCGCAAAACAATGATGGAATGACCTGGGGATTTCGCCCCGCCGACAATGTATTGCGGGTAAATCCAGGGGCAGTGAACGAAACTGTTTTCCTGGCCAGCAACCCGCAACCACGCGCGATGATTGCCCAGGCTATACCCAGCATCTCACCTTCTAGGGCGGCGGAATATTTTCACAAAACAGAATGTTTCTGTTTCAACCAACAACCGCTTGACGGTGGGTCCAGTACTGAAATGCCGTTGCAGTTTATTGTAGACCAGGGCCTGCCAGCAGACATTCGTACGATAACACTGTCTTATACCCTGTTCGACGTAACTCCCGACGAAGTGTCGGATGATCAGCACCTGGCAGCACGATAGCTGATGGACTGCCGGCCAGTCCGGCGATGATGGAGAGAGAGAATGGCTACTGAAAGTACCGGCGATTACGAAACGTATTACGTGCCCGAAAAAAGCTGGCTAGCGTTCAGTGCAACAATCGGGTTGGTGCTGGGGATCTATGGTGCCGCGAGTGTTTTGAATGAGAAAACATTTGGCGACGGAATCACCAGCTCATCTGTTTATATGTTATCGGTTGGGGCTGCAATTCTGGCCGTAACCCTGTACAGCTGGTTCAGCACTGTCATTCAGGAAAATCGCGCCGGCATGAACAGCGCCCAGCTCAAGCACTCCTATGCGTTGGGTATGCAGTGGTTCATTTTCTCAGAGGTGATGTTTTTCTTCGCCTTTTTCGGCGCTTTGTTCTATGTGCGTATGCTTGCGGGTCCCTGGCTGGCCGGGGGCGGAGAAGGTGGCGCCATGAATGCGCTACTGTGGCAAGGTTATGAATTTTCCTGGCCGATGGCCAGTACGCCGCAGGAGAGTGTCGGCGGAGCAGGTGCTCAACTGATAGCAAACAATGGCAGCTTTTCTTCGCCCCACGCGTTTGTAGACCCCTGGCATTTACCACTGTACAACACGTTGCTGCTACTGAGTTCGAGTGTGACAGTTCACTTTGCCCATGTGGCCCTCAAGCAGGGGCAGCGCAGCAGGTTTAACTGGTGGTTGGGCGGCACTCTGCTACTGGGTTTTGCCTTCGTCCTGCTCCAGATTGAGGAATATTACGAAGCGTACACCGAACTCGGTTTGACACTGGAGTCAGGGATTTACGGCTCAACTTTTTTCATGTTGACCGGCTTTCATGGATTCCACGTCTGTCTTGGCGCATTTATGCTCGGCATTCAATGGCTTCGGTCGGTTCGTGGTGGACATTTTACGGCAGATGATCACTTCGGCTTTGAGGCGTCCAGCTGGTATTGGCACTTCGTCGACGTGGTCTGGATCGGGCTGTTCTTGTTTGTTTATATTATCTAGCGCAGCAAGCTTGATTCAGGGCCCGGCCCCGCTCTCGCTAGTCGCCGACGCTGGTTGTCGCGGCTGGTCCCACGGGGCTTTTGAGCGCAGCTGACCGGTCATGACACCATAGGTTACAAGAGCCAGCAGCGCCAGCGCCAGCGTCACACGAACCCCGAGCGAATGCAGCGTTCTTTCTGAGTCGCCCTTGTCTCTCAACAGAAAAAACAGGCCGCTACCCAGGCTGATCAATAGAGCAACGAATAGCACTATGATAGCGATTTTCAATAGCATGATTGTCCCCGGAAGTTGCTGGCGCAGCGCATTATACACGCGCCGAATAAAGAGTCTTCCTCCCCAGCTGCGAGATGAAGGCTGCCGCCAAGATGCGATATAGCGCTTTTCAGCTGGACTATAGACTGGCTCTTCTCACGGCTGTGCTCTTACCGGGATTGTTGGCTCTGGGCATATGGCAGTTACAGCGGGCCGACGAAAAGCGCACACTTGAAGCCGCGTATAGAACACAACAGCAGAGACCTCCGCTGGATTATGCAGGACTGCGAAACCTGGAGGAAAACCTGGCTTATCGGCGAGTAAAGCTGCGAGGACGCTTTCTGGATGAGCCAACTATTTTTCTGGACAATCGACTCAGCAAGGGTCGATTTGGTTATCAGGTAGTGTCGGGATTCAAACCGGAAACGGGTGCGCAGATTGTTCTCGTGAACCGTGGGTGGGTGGTTGGTGACCCCGGTCGCAGAGCTTTGCCCGATCTGCCGTTGCCCCGTGGTGTGTTGGAGATTACCGGGCACGTGTATGTGCCGACGGGCCGACCTTTTCAACTGGCAAGTCCTGAGCCGCCCACAGAATGGCCGGCCGTGATGCAGGTGCTCGACCCATATGAGGTAGCGGTAGCGGCTGGAGAGGCGGTCTATCCTTTGGAAATTAGGCTTGACGAAGGGAGTCGCGCTGCCCTCGCTATCGCCTGGCCTTTGGTTAATATGAGTCCGGACAAACACCAAGGCTATGCAGTGCAGTGGTTTGCCATGGCTATGGCTTTGGTCGGTATTCTGGTTTGGCGCGGCTTTATGGGCTCCGATGGAGAACACGATACAGATTCAGCATAGAGAAGCACATGAGTGATCATCAGAAAAAATCATCAAGGGGCTGGAATCGACTGACTCTCATGCTGATTGGCGGCGTTCCGCTGCTGGTCATGTTGGCCGCTACGTGGCTGTGGGTTTTTGTTGCCCGGGGGGAACTCGATCTGGTCGGCATGCTGGGAACAGCTAATCGCGGCATACTGGTGCGACCAATGATGTCCGTTGAAGACCTGCCCCTGCGACAGATTGACGGAGAAGAGCTGCGGTTTGCTGAACTGCCACGACTCTGGACGTTGGTGGTTCCGGCGACAGAGCAATGCAATGCTGAATGTGCTGAGACGCTATACCTGACCCGACAGGTGCGGCTCGCCCTCGGGGGGGATGGGTTACGGGTCCGACGCTGGTACCTCAATCTGGGAGCACCGCTACTGCGCGAGACAGAGGCCCTGATTGGCGACAGTCACCCCGATTTGCAAACTGTGGTAGCATCCCGCGACAAATTCGCCTCATTGGTTGCCCAGGCGCGCCTGGAAGGCCGCATTCTGGAGCCCGGCACCTGGTGGGTGATAGATCCGATGGGCTGGATCATGATGCTTTACACAGCGGACAATAGCTACAAGGATTCCATCGGCGATTTGAAGTTTCTGCTAAAAAATACCAGCGAGGAAGGTCTTCCCTGAATATGTTTAACACGCCCGAAAAACGTAAACCAACATTCCGACTGGCGCTTTGCGGTGTCATCCTCACCATCTGTGTGATTATTTGGGGTGCTTTCACTCGACTGGTGGATGCTGGTCTGGGTTGTCCTGACTGGCCTGGCTGCTATGGACATGTTTTGTGGCCTGATAGTGCGGACGAAATTGCACAGGCCAATATGGCTTATCCGGACGCTCCGGTAGAGACCGATAAAACCTGGCCAGAAATGGTGCACCGCTATTTTGCGACGACGCTGGGATTGCTGGCTATTGGGCTTGTCGCGCTGGCCTGGCGTCATCGAGGGCCGACGCAGCCCATCAAGCTGCCGCTATTTTTGCTGTGCTTCGTCATTCTCCAGGGCATGTTTGGCATGTGGACAGTCACATTAAAATTGTGGCCACAGGTGGTAACGCTCCACCTGCTTAGTGGTTTCACTACATTGGGGCTGCTTTGGATACTGACTTTACGATTAAACAACAGTTACTGGGTATTACCTGCCAATCAATACCAAAAGGCCATTGCACTGAGGCCGTGGGTTTATTTGGGATTGGCTGTGGTGGCGATACAGATAGCACTTGGCGGGTGGACGACATCCAACTATGCGGCAGTTGCCTGTCCGGACCTGCCGACCTGTCAGGCGCAGTGGTTACCACCCATGGATTTTGCCAATGGTTTCAATTTGTTTCAGACCATCGGCCCCAACTACCTCGGGGGGCTGATGACTAACGAAGCCAGGGTTGCTATTCATATGGCACACAGGATTGGCGCTATCGTCACTCTATGCTTTGTTCTGTTTGTTTGTGCCCGGGTTTATCGAGCCCGGGTGGGCAATAGCGTTTTTTTGGCGCAGGTAACGGCTGCAGTGCTCTTGCTGCAGGTCATGCTGGGCATCGGCAATATCTGGTTTCGTTTTCCAGTGAGTGTGGCGGTCGCCCACAACCTGGTCGGCGCCCTCCTCGCGCTCTGCCTGATCACCATTGTGCATCGGGTGGCTACCGTGCGAGCGGTGAGCCATGACTGATCCGCTTGATATGCCCAACAACGCTGCCGCGGGTTGGCGAGATTACTATGAGCTGACCAAACCGCGGGTTGTAGCTCTGATGATTTTAACGGCCGTGATAGGCATGTTCATGGCGGTACCGGGTGCCGTCCCCCTGAAAGTTCTGATTCTGGGAAATCTGGGTATTGCGCTGTGCGCCGGGGCAGCGGCAGCGGTGAATCACCTCGTTGACCAGCGGGTCGATCTGAAGATGGCCCGTACGCGGGACAGACCCGTAGCACAGGGCCGGGTCAGCCCGCAGAGTGCTGCCATATTTGCCTTTCTGCTGGCCGCGATCGGGACCTGGATTCTGGTTACCCAGATCAATGTTTTGACGGCCTGGCTGACACTGGCCTCACTGGTGGGCTATGCTTTTATCTATACCTTGTTCCTGAAGCGCGCGACACCACAGAATATTGTTATCGGCGGCCTGGCTGGTGCGGCACCCCCTTTGCTTGGTTGGACCGCAGTCACTAATGAAATACATGGCCACGGGTTGTTGCTGGTACTGATAATCTTTGCCTGGACCCCGCCCCATTTCTGGGCGCTGGCCGTGCATCGCAAGGATGAGTATGCCGCCGTGGATATTCCCATGCTGCCAGTCACCCACGGCGAGCAATATACCAAGCTGCACATTCTGCTTTACACGCTGATCATGTTCGCGATCACGCTGCTTCCTTACGCCACGCGGATGTCATCAGAGCTTTATTTGTTAGGGGCGGTGGTGTTGGGGCTCGGGTTTTTGTACTGGTCCATTGTGCTGTATCTCGGGCGCAATCCCTCTGCGGCTATGGATACCTTTCGCTATTCCATTGTTTATCTCATGGGGCTATTTCTTATTATGCTGCTGGATCACTACCTATTGCCCATTCCAGGGTATGGGAGTTCGTGATGGATGATAGTAGTGGGAGTGGGCCAGCAACCGGACCTGAGAGCGCAGCAGTGGACAAAGAAGTAACTGGTGGTCCCAGCGATGCGACCCGCCGGGGCATTCGTCGCACGGTTATTGGCATGCTGGTGTTGGTGGGTTTTGTTGTCGCCTCATTCGTATACAAAATTGAACAACCACGGGTGCTGCGCGCCAGTGAACTCAAACTCAACGGTGCCTATGTGTTTGATGAGCCCCGCGTGCTCAAACCTTTCAACCTGGCTGACCACCATGGGCAGCCCTTTACCGTCGAGAGTTTTCAGGGGGCGTGGTCGCTGGTGTTTTTTGGCTTCACTCACTGCCCCGATGTCTGCCCCACAACAATGTCTTTGCTCAACGAACTTTATTTACAACTGCCTGAGGAGACGCGTTCAGATACCCGGGTAGTTTTGGTAACCGTTGATCCGGTTCGTGACACGCCGGAGGTGCTGACGGAATATGTACCTTATTTCAATACGGATTTTATCGGCGTGACAGGGGACTACCTTGATATCCACCGTCTGGCTACCGGACTAAATACCCCGTTCAGAAAGGTTTTGATCGATGATGGGGACAATTACACCATGGACCACGGTGCCAGTATCGCCCTTATCAATCCCAATGGGCACTATCAGGGGTTTTTCAAAGCGCCGCATGACTTGGGTAAACTCAAGCTCACATATCGCTCAATAAGAAAGACCCACTAACAGCTCGCCCTACCCTGCCCTGTTTTTCGCTGGACCCGCAAACAGGGTCGCGACAAATATCAGAGTTGCTGCCACCACGATGGATGGCCCGGCAGGCGTATCTGCTGACCAGGAAAAACCCAAACCGACTAGAACAGATAGCGTGGCAACAACACTCGCGATTATTGCCATGTGCTCCGGGGATCGCGCCAGATTTCCAGCACTGGAGGCCGGGATGATCAGCAAGGCCGTTATCAGGAGCACGCCGACGATTTTCATGGCAGCGGCGACCAGCAGAGCAACCATGAGCGCAAGAGTAAGTCGCAGTGAATGCACCGGCAGCCCTTCAACCTCGGCGAGCTCGGGATGAACCGTCACCGCCAGCAGCTTGTTCCAGTACCGCCAGAGGATAACGCCGCATATTACAACGCTGGTGGCAATGGTAATAAGGTCTGCACGGGTCACAGCAAGAATGTCGCCGAACAAAAAAGCCGACAAATCCACAGAGTTCTTTGCTGAGAAGCTGACCACAACCAATCCCAGAGCAAGTGAGCTGTGGGCGATAATGGCCAACAAGCTATCCTGATTCAGACGAGACTGGCCGCGTAGGTAAACGAGTGCGACGGCTACCAGGGCACAACAAATCAGCACAGCCAAGCCGGAGGCTACGCCCGAGAGTAGTCCCAGTGCTATGCCCAGCAGGGCCGAATGTGCCAGCGTGTCACCAAAAAAAGACATTCTCTGCCACACAATATAGGAACCCAATGGCCCGGCAATCATGCCTACCATAGAGCCCGCGATCACCGCATGCCATAAAAATTCTGGCATCGCCCTACCCCGTCGTCTTCTTGATCACATCGCCGTGAGCGTCGTGATCGTGATCGTGATGATGTGCGTATGGCACCAGCGCAGCACGCTGATGTTCGCCAAACAACTCCAGATAGGCTGGGTCTGCGCTGACCATCTGTGGGTGGCCGTGACAGCATACGTGTTGGTTCAGGCACACCACGTGATCGGTGCTTGCCATTACCAGATGGAGGTCATGAGAAATGAGCAGAACGCCACATCCCAGCCGATCGCGAATTTTTCCAATTAGCCGATACAGGTCTTCCTGCCCGCCTATATCTACGCCTTGGGCCGGCTCGTCAAGAACCAGCAAGTCGGGCTCCCGCAACAGTGCCCGAGCCAATAGAACCCGTTGTAATTCACCGCCTGACAGGGCGGATAGTGCTCGTTCTGCCAGATGCATGGCTCCAGTTTCAGCCAGCGCATTTGCCGGTGTGTCGCGGGGTTGCTCTGCCAGTTTCAAGAAGCGCATTACGGTCAGTGGCAGACTTGGATCTGTCTGCAGTCGTTGTGGCATATACCCGACCCGTAGCTCAGGGCTGCGGGTGATAGTTCCGGAGGCAGTGGCTTCAAGCCCGAGAAGGCAGCGTATCAGGGTTGTTTTCCCTGCCCCGTTGGGACCAATCAGACTGACAATCTCTCCGGCTGAAATGGTCAGGTCTACATTCTGAAGGATAGTGCGACCCGCCGCTGCAAAGCTCAGGTTGTGGCACTGAATAAGCTGACTCACCCGTGCTGACTCCGTCCGGTCGCACACTGTGGACAGAGCCCCGTAACTTCCAGCAGCACACTGGCTATCTGAAAGTCCGCCCCAGCGGCTTCGTGGACTAGCTGTGCGGGCAGGCCGGCGTCAAACTCCCTGGCGGTTGAGCATTCAGTGCAGATTAAAAACTGGCTGTGATGAGCACTCCCGGGATGCGTGCAGCCTATGTAGGCATTCAGTGAGTTGATGCGATGTACCAGGCCCTGCTGTAACAAAAAGTCCAGGGCTCTGTAAACCGTGGGCGGTGCTGGTTTGCGCTGTCCGGGGTTGGCGGCCAGCAGCAGCTCCAATATGGCGTAAGCACCTATCGGCTGGTGACTGGCCCAGATAATGGTTAATACCTGTTCTCGCAGACGTGTAAAGCGAGCGCCATTGGTCGCACACACGGCTCTGGCCGCCACCAGGGCATCTTCGATGCAATGGCTGTGATCGTGATCGATAAACGCCTGATTGTCTTCCGAGTGTACTGACATGGAGTGCTGGCTGGATTCAACAAGTGAAAATGTTATACTATAACGTTACGTTTCGATTGACCACTACCAAATGCCTGTCAGCAAATTCACGACCACCCTGTTTCTTATACTTTGCGTAAATCCCGTATGGGCGCAAAAGTTAGTTAGTACTATCTTACCTGTACAATTAATAGTCAAAGAGATAGCAGGTGATGACCTGGATAACGCCGTTTTGATGTCACCAGGATCATCCCCCCATTACTATGCCCTCTCTATGTCTGATCGACAACGGCTGGCCGAGGCGGACCTTGTCTTCTGGATGGGGCCTGATCTCGAAGCCACGCTGCGCCGGGTTCTTGCAAGCAATGACAAGAGCGTGCCTCTGGTAGCTGGAGAGACCCTGGGGCATGCCAGAGAGAGCCCGCACGCCTGGCTGGACCCGATCGCCGTGCGGACCATGGCCGTTCGAATTGCAGACGCCCTGAAAGGCAGGTTTCCTCAATTTTCCCGCCAATTTACCGATAATTTAAAGGAATTTGAGCGAAGATTGAGGGTTCTTGACGAGGATAGTCGAGCTCAACTTGGGTCGTTGAGAGACCTTAATCTGGTTTATCATCACGATAGCTTCACCTCGCTTGCACGACAATATGGGCTACCCGAGGGCATTGTATTGTTACCCGGACACGCACGACAGGCCAGCGTGAAAACCAGCCTTGAGGTGTCCCGAATCCTCGCCGAAGGCGAGGTTGATTGTGTTGTGACCGACCCCACTTTACCATCTGGTCTACTGAAAACACTAAAAGTAAGTCAGTACACACTTACAGTTGAGGTTAGCCCCCTGCTTGGAGCGCCTGAAACGGTACCAGAATCCTATTTTGAGCTCATGGAAGAGGTCGTTGACCGGTTGAGCCTGTGTGGCAAGCGGACTGCGGCCGGGAAACGCTGAAAATAGAAATTTCGCAGGCAATGGGGTTTAATGCTGCAACCTGCACAATCCTGGCTCCAGTAGCTGGAACACAAATGGAAACTCTATGAGCGCGCCCGTCGTCCTGGTTGACGGTTCCTCTTACCTCTATCGCGCCTTTCATGCGATGCCCAGCCTGACCACAACCTCAGGTCAACCCACGGGTGCTGTGAAAGGAGTGATTAATATGATTCGGCGGCTCGTGAAGGATTACCCCGACAGCCCCGTCGTGGTGATTTTTGATGCCAAGGGAAAAACTTTCCGCGATGAAATCTACCCCGAATACAAGGCCAACAGGCCGTCCATGCCGGATGAATTGAGGGCGCAGATTGAACCCATACACGGCATCATCAAGGCAATGGGCCTGCCTTTGATTTCGGTACCGGGTGTGGAGGCTGACGATGTAATTGGCACCTATGCACGCATGGCCACGGAGCAGAAGCGCAAGGTGGTCGTGTCAACCGGCGACAAGGATATGGCGCAGCTGGTCAACGACTACGTAACGCTAGTCAACACTATGACCGATACCACGATGGATCCGACGGGTGTTGAACGAAAGTTTGGAATTCCACCCACCCTTATCATCGATTTCCTCGCACTCACGGGGGACAAGGTAGATAACATCCCGGGCGTGCCCGGTGTTGGTGAGAAATCTGCCCTTGGATTGCTGCAGGGCCTTGGGGGACTGGACAGCATCTATGAGCGTCTGGACGAGATCGCCGAACTGGACTTCAGAGGCGCTAAAAAGATGGCGGCCAAGCTTGTTGCACATCGAGAGGAGGCTTACCTCTCCTATGAGCTCGCTACCATCAAGGTCGATGTAGAACTTGAAGAGACACTTGAAGCGCTGGAAAATAACGAGCCAGACAGTGATCGATTACTTACTTATTTTACAGAAATGGAGTTCGGTACCTGGGTAAAGGAGGTGATGGCTGGGGCGGGTGACGGCGTCACCGCCGTACCCGAGATTGCCACAGAGTATGACGTTATTCTGGAGGCTTCACAGCTGCAGTCATGGATAGAGAAACTGCGTGCTTCCGATTTGTTTGCCTTCGACACCGAGACCACCAGTTTGGATTATATGGAGGCGCGAGTTGTGGGCGTCTCTTTTGCCGTGGTTGAAGGTGAGGGTGCCTACCTGCCCTTTGGCCATGATTACATTGGTGCTCCTGAGCAATTGAGTGAGGAGGCGGTGTGGGCCGAACTCCAGCCCTTGCTGGAGGACGCCAATCAAGCCAAGGTCGGTCAGAACCTAAAATACGATCGTAGTGTATTGGCCAACCACGGAATTGAACTGCGTGGCATCGCCTTTGATACCATGTTGGAATCTTATGTCAGCGATTCAACGGCCACCCGGCACGATATGGATAGTCTTGCGCTCAAGTTTCTCTCCCATGAAAACATACATTTTGAAGATATTGCAGGCAAGGGTGCCAAGCAGCTGACCTTCAATCAGATCAAGCTGGAGGAGGCGGGGCCTTATGCGGCTGAGGATGCAGATATCACCTTGCGCCTGCATCACGCTCTCTGGCCCAGGCTAGCGCAGGAAGCGGGACCCCGAGCGGTTTTTGAAGACATTGAATTGCCGCTAATATCTGTGTTGTCAGACATCGAGCGACAAGGAGCACTGGTGGATGCCGGGCTGTTGCGGCGGCAGAGTGAAGAACTGGGGCAGCGGATTGCCGAGCTGGAAGGGGAGGCCCACGACATGGCTGGAGAATCGTTCAATCTCGGTTCTCCAAAACAGCTCGGCCGCATCCTGTTTGAAAAGCTGGAGATACCCGTATTACGAAAAACACCCAAAGGGGCTCCTTCTACGGCTGAAGAAGTGTTGGCAGAGCTCGCCCACGACTACCCGCTTCCGCGTCTGCTGATGGAATACCGCAGTCTCAGCAAGCTCAAATCCACGTACACGGACAAGCTGCCTGATATGATCAATCCGCGTACCGGGCGAATACACACCTCCTATCATCAGGCGGTAGCGGCGACCGGACGTCTGTCATCAGCAGATCCCAACCTGCAGAATATTCCCATTCGGACCGAGGAGGGGCGTCGGATTCGCAAGGCCTTTATTGCGCCAGCAGGCCATAAAATCCTTGCGGCCGATTACTCTCAAATTGAGCTGCGAATCATGGCTCATCTGTCCGGCGACACAGGTTTACTCGACGCCTTTGCCCGCGGGCTTGATGTGCACAGCGCGACGGCAGCCGAGGTGTTTGGAGCAGATCTGGATCAGGTGACAGCGGATCAAAGACGCAAGGCCAAGGCCATTAACTTTGGCCTTATCTATGGCATGTCCGCCTTTGGCCTGGGGCGTCAGCTTCATGTCGGGCGCGGAGAGGCACAGGAATACATTGATCTGTACTTCGATCGGTATCCTGGTGTGCAATCCTACATGGATGACACCCGGAAGCTGGCGGCGGAGCAGGGGTACGTCGAAACGCTGTTTGGGCGGCGACTGTACTTGCGCGAGATAAACTCACCCAACAAGATGCGGGTACAGGCCGCTGAGCGCACGGCGATCAATGCGCCCATGCAGGGCACAGCAGCGGATATTATAAAACGAGCCATGATCACGGTTAGTCAATGGCAGCAGACTGGTGAATCGGGTGCAAGAATGATTATGCAGGTGCATGATGAGCTGGTATTTGAGGTGCCGGAGAGCGAGGTCAACGCCGTCAGCGAAAAAGTGTGTTCACTGATGTCGGGTGCAGCTGAACTTAATGTGCCATTGCTGGTGGAAGCCGGGATCGGGGATAACTGGGACGAGGCGCACTGAACGTCAATTGGAACTTTTGTAGCCCAGGTGGGTCTCAGTAAACAGCAGCACCTTTGCTGCGGTTGGGGAAGCATACTCCATGCCCCCCATTGTCTCATCCTTCCCCTGAGACAAGTATTACCCGGCTACACCCCCTAAGGTAGCCGGGCTTTTTAGCCAGTCTGAGTTAGCCATGTATCCAGAACACGACGTAGCTCGGGTACCCCATCACCTTTCAGGGCGGAAAACGTTTGCACACTGACTGCATCGCCGTACTTCTCCAATTGTTTTCTAACCTTCAACATGGATGTTTGTGCAGGGCCGCGTTTCAGCTTGTCTGCTTTGGTGAGAAGAATATGCACGGGCATTTCCGCCACTGTGGCCCAGCCCAACATCATGTTGTCGAACTCCTGCAGCGGGTGACGTATATCCATTAGCAGGATCAGGCCGCGTAAGGATTGCCGCTCCTGGAGGTAGATTTCCAGTTCACGCTGCCATTTCAGTTTTACCTCTGGCGGCACCTTTGCATACCCATAGCCTGGCAAATCGACCAGAAACTGCTGGTCACCCACGGCGAAAAAGTTGATCAGCTGGGTTCGGCCAGGGGTCTTGCTGGTGCGCGCGAGCTTTCTATTTTCAGTTAACTTATTGATTGCGCTAGATTTTCCTGCGTTAGAACGGCCGGCAAATGCCACCTCTCTGGTTTCGTCAGGTGGGCATTGGTTCAGCCGACTGGCACTGGTGAAGAAACTGGCGGCGCGATAGTCCGGCGCAGGGGTATCAGTAGGAGACATGATATGGATCGGCTGTTTTTAGGGGGTATCTTGTATATAATGCCACAGTTTTTTCGCACAGCTCAGCCGCTTCTCAATTATTAGCGTCGGAGAGGCGGAGTCATCTATGAAAATTCAGAGGTTTCACATGAAAAAAGTACTGCTCGCTACAATGTTGGTTTTTGTTGCTGCTCAGGTTAGTGCAGATCCTGCGGTTGAAGAAAAATACAGCAAAACCTGCGCAATCTGTCATGCGGCCGGTGTGGCCGGAGCCCCAAAGACGGGTATGCCCGCCGAATGGGAAGACCGACTTGCCAAAGGTCAGGAAGTACTCCTCAAAAGCATGAATGAAGGTCTTAACGCTATGCCGCCCAAGGGCATGTGTATGGACTGCAGCGACGAGGAGTTTATGGATCTCGTCAAGTACATGGCCACCGCCAAGTAAGCGTGTTCCAATAAGGAGTACCAGACCGGAACTATCATGAAAAAAACAGCATTTATCGTCGTTATAATTGCGCTGACCTCTCCCGCCGCCTTTGCGGGAGACGCTGCAGCTGGTGAAGCAAAAGCCATGATTTGTGGTGCCTGTCATGGCGCAGATGGCAACAGCGCAGCCCCCAGCTTTCCCAAACTGGCTGGGCAAAATGAGAAATACCTGATAAAACAGATGCAGGACATCAATAGTGGAGCGCGATCGGTGCCAACAATGGCCGGACAACTGACGGCCATGAACGATGATGATATTGCGAATATCGCGGCCTTTTACGCCAGCAAGACAAACTCGGGCGGCAAGGCCAGCGCAGATCTGGCAGTACTGGGGGAAAAAATATACCGTGCGGGCATCGCCGGTCGCGGTGTGGCGGCTTGTACTGCCTGTCATTCACCAACGGGTCAAGGCAATGGGCCGGCTGGCTTTCCGGCACTGGCGGGTCAACATGCAGACTACACGGAAACCCAGTTGCGAGAATTCCGCAAAGGTGCCCAGGATGACAGTGGCAGGACCAATGATGGTGATTCCCGGATTATGAGGGATATTGCCTTTGGTCTTAGTGACAAGGAAATTGAAGCCGTGGCCAGCTATATCGCGGGTTTACGCTAGTACCCCAGAGTAATTCGTTTGACCCGGCCGGGATTCGTTCAGGCTGGGTTAATGAACTCCTTGTCACACTCACAGTCGAACAGTAAATATTCGGAGCCCTTCATGATCAAAACCCTGTATGCCCTCGTCCTCAGCCTTGTATTTTTGCCAATGGCTGGTAATACCCAGGGCAGTGGCGAGGCGTACCGCGAGGGAACTCACTACGCCTTGCTCGGTCAACCGGTGCGCACACGCGACGTCAGCAAGATAGAGGTGGTGGAGCTGTTTTGGTATGGCTGCGGTCACTGCTACAACTTTGAACCGCTGCTGCATCGCTGGAAGCGCGGTCTCGCTGACGATGTGGATTTCTGGCAGTCCCCTGCCGTGTGGAATCAGCCCATGCAGATTCATGCCCAGGCCTATTTCACGGCGGTCGCACTTGGCGAGTTGGACAAGGTACACAACCCCCTGTTCAGTGCATTAAACGTCGATCGCAAACTCCTGCGGGATCAAGCTTCGCTGGCGGCATTGTTCGCGGCAAACGGTGTTGCTAAAGATCGCTTCGACAAGGCGTTTAATTCATTCGGCGTAAAGAGCCAGGTGCGGCAGGCGGATGCCCGGGCGCGCAGCTACAAGATTACCGGGACGCCAGAAATAGTGGTAAATGGCAAATACCGGGTGACTACGCGGATGGCTGGTGGTCAGGCTGAGATGCTGAAGATTGTGGACTATCTGGTGGAACTCGAGCGAGCGGCAAAATCAGTCGAGGCCAGCTGAGCCGGGCGATCAGATTTCCAGCCAGGGGGGAAATCTGCAGACCCCGGCTCGACAGAAAAGCCGGGTTGAATAGTTTCGACTGGTAGCGGTGTCCATAGTCGACCAGCACGGTGATGTGGTTAATACCCACCCCCGCTATCACCGCACTCCCCCCGGCAGTCAGATCTCTCCTAGTGTAGTAACTGTGCAGTCAGGCTCCACGGGGGTCCGCGACAGCAATGATGGTGTGATCCTTCTTGTCTTGAAGTGCTCTGGATACACCCGCCAGCGTGCCCCCGGTACCCACTGAGCATATGAAGGCGTCGATTTCACCCTCGGTTTGATCCTAGATTTCCGGGCCGGTGGTTTGCTGATGAATGCGCATTTTTGCGGTGTTATCAAATTGCCGAGCCCAATAGACGCTGGCGTCCCGCATGCCCGAAGCATTCTGAGCAGTGGCGTTTCATCTATCTGTGCGGTTACATTGGCGACGGATGGCACGTGAAAAGCCCTCGTTGAAATTCCAAGTATTACAAAACTTCGGGCTGATATTTTCAGTAATCATAATCAAAATCCGCCGGGTTCATCCGGAACACCAGAAAAGAGCAGGCGGCGGCGAGTAGCAACATGATCAATATCATGCCGAACACTGAGGTGGTTAACGCCACCCCGACGACCGCAGTGGCCAGGGCACCCAAACCCATTTGCACGAACCCAAACATCGCGGAGGCTGTCGCTGCCATGTTGGGGAAGGGCCTCAGTGCGCAGGCGGTTGCGTTGGGCAACACCAAGCCCACACCGGCGGAGTAGAGAGCCATTGGGAGCACCAGGGTCAGTGGCGCGGCGGGGCCGAACTCCAGTAGAAACATGGCAGTAATACCCAGCAGGGAGAGTGCTGCGCCGACGCGCATCAGGAATACCGCGCTCCAGCGTCCTGCTTGTCGGCTGGTAACAAAACTGCCGCTGATGTAGCCAAGGACGATAAAGAAAAAATAGGGTCCAAAATGCTCGGGTTTCACACCCTTCATATCAATCAACACAAAGCTCGATCCGGCGACGAAGGACATCATCCCGGAATACAGAGCCGCACTCGCCAGTACAACGCGCCAGTACAGTGCGTTGGCAAACAGTGCCCGGTAGTTGCTCAATATGGTAGTGGGGTGGAAAGGTTGTCGAAAAGGTACGGATTCTGGCAAGGTCCGGGCGGTCCAGAATATCAGAGCCATTCCACCCACCGCCGTGACCACAAAGATCGTTTCCCATCCTGTCCAGACCAATATCAAGCCACCCAGAGTAGGCGCGATGGCGGGTGCGATACCGATCAGCATGGCTATGGTGGCGAGGACACGCGCTGCTTCCCTGGGTGCAAACAGATCCCGGGCAATTGCGCGTCCCAGGGTGGGCCCAACGCAGGCACCGATACCCTGAAGGAATCGCCACAGAATCAGCTCATCCACGGTGGTAGCCAGCGCACAGGCCAGTGTTGAGAGGGCGAACAGCGCGAGCCCGGCGAGCAATATGGGACGTCGACCGAAACTGTCAGCCAGCGGGCCACAAAATAAGTGAAACATTGCAAAGCCGGCGAGAAAGCTGCTCATGGAGAGCTGCACCCGACTCAGATTCGTGCCAAAAACGTCGACCAACGTCGGCAGGGCGGGCAAATACAAATCGATCGAGATAGGTCCCAGTGCAACGAGACCCGCCAAAAGGGGAATCAGGGTGCTGGGTGCTGGCACAGAAGTCTTGGTTGGCATAAGGCGGCGCATACTATCACAGTGCCATCCGGCACAGGTTTCAGAGCATAGGCATGTGGCAAAAAAAGCCGCACAGTTTTTACCATGCCCTGGAAATCAGTGCGGCCGAGAGTTTCGACCGTCAGGTCAGAAGCTGACACCGGGAAGCTCAATGAGTCGGTATCAGATTGTCTATCGCAACACAGCGGCCATCGGATTGATGGGCAACCAGCAGGCCCTTCATCAGGTCGGGATTCAGGTCGCTATGCTGTTCGATGGCCTTAGCCATTGCTGTAACACTTGCCGGTGTGCACAATCTCTGTGGCAGATAGGCGGCGATAAAGCGGTGGAACATTGCATGGTGTGAGTCATTAATCTCGGGTAGATGAGCCAACACATATTCCCCTGCAGCCTGTGCGAGATAGCGCTGTCTGGGCGGAAACAGGTTGTAGGTGATACTGCGTCGCTGTGCGAGAGTGAGATCATTCTCAGCATCCAGCAGTTTTCTCAGGTAGCTCATTTTACTGTCGGCATCTGGTCGTGCGACCTTTACACCCAGCGCTCGCCGTTGCCCCCGATTAGACGGGTCCCGTATTGACTCGGCCGCCAACAGGGTGTCGATGTTTTCCGCCCCATAGGTGGCCAACCGGTGCAGTACACGCCATCTTTGATCCTGGTCCAGGGTGAGCTCAGCCGAGTTTTCGACCAGGCCAGCCAGGCGATCTTTCGCTTCATCGGTAGTGGCAATTTGAATATAAGCGCCTAACCAGAGTTTTCGCTCGTCTCCCTCGCTGCGCAGCGTACCCTGCCACAGCATACGCTCAAACCGGGTCGCGTATCGCGCAATATGAGCGCCTCCGCGGCTGGTCAGATGTAGATAATCGAAACTGGCGTCCAGCGAGCGCAGCAGCTCTCCCAGCACATTTGGTTTGGTCTCCAGCTCCAGATGGGTACCCAGAATCTGCAGATAGTCCGTAACCGGAAGATCGGCGTTGCGGACCATAATCCACAGGTCGTGCCACAGCATGGTTCGCAGCAGATCATCATCGATAGAACTGATATGGTGGCGAAGAGTATTCAATGACCGATTATCGAGCACTGTCTGCGCGTAAGCCCAGTCGCCGTAGTTCGGGTACAGCAGGTCCGGACATGGGCTGTCCTCAGGGACGCTGACATCGGTGTTTGCCCCATCAATAATAGCCGGAAAACGGTCGACCAGTTCCAGTACACCATCTCTGTTTTGAAAGCTTGCCAGCTGCAATTTTTGGCTGCGAAGTGTGGGGTGGTCTGCGGGTGCGCCCTGTTCGATTCGCAGGTCTCGAAGGTGTCCATTTTGGCAGCGATATTTGGCGGCGATGCGATTGAGGCCGGGTTGGTACAACCAAAGTTGGGACCAGGGTTGCAGATCCATGTTACCCGCAGCCCCGAGGGCATCGATAAAATTTTCCAGCTCGGTGTTGGCAAACGCATTGTTGCCCAGATAATCAGCAACGCCTCGCTGGAAAACCTCATCCCCCAGCAAATGGTTGACTTGTTTCAAGACAGACGCGCCCTTGCCGTAGGTAATGCCATCAAAGTTGGCGACGGCTACATCCGTATTTTGGGTTGGTAGTTCGATGGCGTGGGTCGTGACTGAATCGTCGGCGGAGTAGGCCCACTTCTTGTCGCGCACGTAAAAGTGCTCCCAGGCATCATCAAATTCACTGGCGCGCTCCAGAGCGATATAAGCCATATAGCTGGCAAAGCTTTCGTTCAGCCACAGGCCATTCCACCACCGCATGGTGGAGGTATTGCCGAACCACATATGAGCCATTTCATGATACAGGGTCATTGCCAGCTCCCGACGCTCCTCCCATGTCGGTGTTGAGCGCGATAGATAGGCCTCATTGAAGGTGACAGCGCCGATATTCTCCATGGCTCCCATGGGGTACTCCGGTACCAGCAACTGGTCATATTTCTTGAAGGGGTAGGGCAGTTCGAAATATTCGTCAAAAAAGTCGAATCCGTCACGGGTCCAGTTAAACCACTCTTCTGCATTGACATAATCGGCCATGGAGTGCCGGGAAAACAGCCGCAGCGGATAGCGGAAGTCGGGATCTTCCCACACCGCATACTCACCGGCGTGCAGGGAGAAGACATAGCTGCTGATGCTTTGTGTGGGCGGGAAGGTCCATTGGGCCGTATCGCCACTTTGCTCAACCGAGGATTCAAGGGTGGTACTGATTACAGTCCAGTTTTTTGGAACGGTAGCAGAGAGCCTGAAAATTGCTTTCAGGTCTGGCTGGTCGAACAGTGGAAACAAGTGATTTGCGTGGTAAGGTTCAAAGTCTGTGTAGGTGTAGACACGATCGTCCTCGGTATCCACAAACCGATAGAGTCCAGAGCCGCCGTCACTGTAGCTGTGGCTGAAGCTTAATCGCAGCTCGTTAGGTCCCCGGTCCAGTTTCTCCGCGCCAATAACCAGAAAGTAATCGTTGTACTCGGGTTCAAACTCGCTGCCGTTCAGCGTAGCAGACAGGACCTTTCCGTGGGTGAAATCGACGGTTAGTGGAGTCTGGTGCGGGCTTGGCTGGTAGTTGAACCGAATCAGCACTTCGCCACTGTAATCGGAGTCTGATGATGACAGGTCCATGCTCAGATCGTACTCGACACCAGATACCTGGCTGGCGCGCAATTTGGCCTCGTCCTCGGTCAAAATTGCCTGCAGTGGCCGCTGGGACCTTGGTGGTTCCAGTGTTAGTGAAGCACACCCGCTTAACAGTCCAACTAGCAGGCAAGTGAAAACGGTAGGGCTGAGTAGAGCGTTCATGGTATTCCTTGTTCGATGCTTTTGTTTTTGCTACATCACTATAGACGCTTAAACCGGACTTGACCTCATGCTGAGGGGGTTGATGTGGGCAGATGAGTCAGCGGCAGAGCAGTTTTGCTGATGACTCGCCGCAGCACAAAACTGGATTGAACGCCGGTAACGCCGGGAATTCGGGTCAGCCGACCGAGGAGAAATTCTTCGTAGTAGGCCATATCGGGAACGATAACCTTGAGCAGATAGTCTGCGGCCTGCCCGGTAACCAGGGCGCACTCCAGCACCTCCGGGTAATTGTTCACGGTCTCATCAAAATTTTCGAAGCGATCCGGGGTGTGTCTGTCCAGGCTCACGGCGAGATAGGCTGTCAACTTGAGATCCAGGGACTCCGCATCAAGTAGCGTAGCGTGGCCTGCGATGACCCCTGATTCTTCAAGTCGTCTGACCCGGCGGGAGCAAGGCGTGGGAGATAGACCGACGGCGTCGGCCAGCTCGAGATTAGTGATGCGCCCGTGGGTTTGTAGCGCCGCAAGAATACGGCGATCAGTACGGTCCAGAGCGAGCATAATGATAGTGTCCTATATAGCTGATGTCGAAGATTTTGCATATTTTCTCTAATAATAGACTTATTATTAGAGAAATATATGTGTTAAAGCGTGTAATTTTAACGTATTTGCACACAATCACCCCGGACTCATCGCTATAATTGCGGTTCAATTGCATGTGTACCCGCGTGCGGTCTCCGCTACAGATCTATCCGATACAGTAGCAGTAACCACACCGAATGCTTCACGAGGGCAGGGTGGTGACAGAACTCACTGTCGCGGGTAACCAGAGAAGTGGACCAGACAGATGCCTGATTATTCTCATAGTAAATACGAAGCCTTTCCCGCCGTGGCACTCGGGGATAGAACTTGGCCAGACAGGGTAGCCACCAGCGCACCCAGCTGGTGTAGCGTTGATCTGCGCGACGGTAATCAGGCACTGATTGAGCCGATGACAGCGGATCAGAAAATGCGCTTGTATGAGTTGCTGTTATCCGTCGGCTTCAAAGAAATAGAAGTTGGTTTTCCGGCAGCGTCCAGCCACGACTATGAATTTGTACGTCGACTGATTGATGAAAACCTGATTCCCGAGGATGTCACGGTACAGGTTCTTACCCAGGCCAGGGACGAGCTTATCGAGAAAACCTTTGAGTCGCTGCGCGGTGTGCGTCGGGCTATTGTTCATGTCTACAATTCGACCTCTACCGTGCAGCGTGAACAGGTTTTCGGGCTGGATCGGGAGGGAATTACCGCCATTGCCGTGCATGGGGCGGAGACAGTACGTCGCTGTGCAGAAGCTCAACCTGAGACGAAGTGGGTATTTGAGTATTCTCCGGAAAGCTTTACCGGCACTGAACTGGATTTCTCCGTCAACATTTGCAATGCGGTCACACGGGTGTGGGAGCCTACGCCCGAGAACAAGGTCATCATCAACCTGCCTGCCACCGTTGAAATGTCTACGCCGAATGTTTATGCCGATCAAATTGAGTGGTTTTGTCGACACGTAGAACGCCGTGACAGTTTGGTGATTTCCCTGCATACCCATAATGATCGGGGTTGCGCCGTGGCGGCAGCAGAGCTGGGAGTTCTTGCCGGTGCCGATCGGATTGAAGGCACATTAATGGGCAATGGCGAGCGCACCGGAAATATGGACATTATCACCATGGCTATGAACCTGTACAGTCAGGGGGTGAACCCGGGGTTGGATTTTTCCGATATGGACTGGATAGTGAGAACTTCCACCGAGTGCACACAAATACCCGTGCACCCTCGACATCCTTATGCAGGAGATCTTGTATTTACGGCATTCTCCGGCAGTCACCAGGACGCGATCAAAAAATGCCTGGCATTGCGCGATGAGGCTGAGCCATGGCAAGTGGCCTATTTGCCGATTGATCCATCCGATCTTGGGCGCAGCTATCAGGAAGTTATCCGCATCAACTCGCAGTCCGGTAAGGGCGGTATAGCGTACGTAATGGACCGTGATTACGGTATGCAGTTACCGCGCTGGCTGCAGCTTGAATTCAGTCCAGTGGTGCAACGCTTTGCAGAGTCGACCAAGGCGGAAGTCACTTCAGAGGCAATTTGGGACCTGTTCCAGCAAAATTATCTGCATGATGAAGGTATGTTCAGTCTGGATGGCTATCAGCTCAGCCGGCGTGATGGCTGTGACAAGCTGGAAGCTGAGTTGCGCCAGGGCGATACGGCTGTTCGCGCCAGTGGCGAGGGCGCTGGTGTTGTAGAGGCTTTTATCGACGCCATCCAGCAGGTCTGCGGTCACACGATAGCGCTGGTTGAATACAGCGAACACGCCATGAGTCATACCGCTGACGCACAAGCGGTGACCTACATTCAACTTAAAGTGGATGGCGAGCGGCACGCTGGCGTAGCAATCAGTCATGACATTGTGACGGCATCCCTGAAGGCGATACTCGCCGGCGTTAACACGGCTGTTGCGGGTGATCAGCAGGCCGCCTGACCAGGCATGAATCTGGCGTAGCGGGCTGGTATAGAGGTGAGCCCCTCCGTGATTGTGCGCGGGGTCTCATGGCGAAGAACGATTTCGGCCAGCTTGCCATGACCGAGGTCAGAGTAAAACCACTCTCCAGGTCTCTTGCCTGATTTGAAGCCGGCTCTATAGCAAGGCTTCCACATGTCGTGCTGCGCTGCGCGCAAGCGCGTCGAGGTTGTAGCCGCCTTCCAGCATAGAGACTATACGCCCGTCGCATAGGGCTAGCGCCTGGTCGCGGATAAATCCAGTTACCCAGCTGTAGTCTTCATCTTCAAGATTGCAGCCAGCCAACGGGTCCTCCCGATGGGCGTCAAATCCGGCTGAAATGAGTACCAGGTCAGGTCGGTGCTGTTGTAGCGCCTTGGACCAGTCGCGCTCGATGGCGGTGCGGAACTCGCTACTGTCCGTGCCCTCTGCCAGTGGCGTCAGGCAGATATTGGGGCGCTCCACATCGTCGAAACGTCCCGGGTAAAACGGATGCTGAAAACTCGAGCATACCAATACCTCGGGGCGGTCCAGAAAAATTTCCACTGTGCCATTGCCGTGATGAACGTCAAAATCCAGTATGGCGACCCGTTCAGCACCGGTTTGCAGGGCCTGTTCCGCTGCAAGGGCGATACTGTTAAACAGGCAAAAACCCATTCCAATCAATGATTCTGCGTGGTGTCCTGGAGGGCGTACCGCACAAAAAGCATTGTTCGCCCGCGCGTTCATCACTTCCTGCACAGCATAGATACCAGCGCCGGCGGCGAGGCGAGCGGCACGCAGGCTGTGGCGGTTCATCGAAGTGTCGGGATCTATTCTGGTCAGTCCGTCACCCGGTTGAGCGTGCCAGATGTCATCCACATACGATCGACTGTGAATGGCTGCGACCTGTTCCCGGCTTATGGGAGTGGCGCTGAAATGTGTAAGCTGGTTGTACCAGGGAGCTGACCGAAGAGCGATGTCGATAGCTTCGAGACGCCCCGGTGACTCTGGATGTCCCTCCACCATTTCATGCAGTCGGCAGTCTTCGTGAGTGATAAACAGCGTAGTCATTTTGTTCCTCCCTTGCCCGGTAACCATAACGGGCCTGCATGCTAGAGTAAATGTGATTGCGATTCTGTTCGCGAGAATGCCATTTTATGCCCCTCGCCTTAACCCGGGCGTTTAGGTAGGCTTTGTTCCTGCAGCCTGGATTAACCATGAGAGTAATGATGGCGTGAAGTTGCAGCTGGTACCTTTTTTGTGTGCGCTGATACCCGCCATAGCGGTTCATTTATGCTATCTGATCGCGGCTCAGCAGGGGCATGTCGATTGGTGTATTCCGTACATTGACAGCTGTACATCCATCAGCGCAACGGGACGAAAGCCGCCCGAGAGTTACCTGTTCAGAGCTTTGATGATCCCGTCAGCAGTCCTCATGATGGTTTACTGGGTGTTGGCCTATCACTGGGTGCGCGCAATTTATCGACCGGCATCGCGTCGGGCAACGTGGATGTTGGTTCTGGGGGTTATTGCATGTCTGGGTATGATTGCGTACGTGACGGTACTGGGCGAGGCGGGAAAGCAATGGGCAACCCAGAGGCGTGTCGGCACCGTCTTGTTTTTCTCTTTTACCTATTTGGCCCAGTTGTTGTTATTTTCTCACCTTCAAAACATCGACCACCTGAATTGCCCTGTGCCGGCCTGGATTGGTCGCGCTGGCATGTGGTTGAACATTGCTATTTTGGTGACAGGTATACTGACGGTGGTTCTGGATCTCTCGCCTGTTGACTACGATGTCTGGGAAGATGCATTTGAGTGGATTCTGACGTTGATGTTGCAATTGAACTTTCTAATTATGTATTTTGCCTGGAGATATCAGGGTTTTGCGATGAGTTTTCATTTTCAGGAGAACAACAAGACATGATGGGCAGGGGTAAATCCTGGGTGGTGGGGAGGTGTGTGCTACTGGCCCTGATTCTGTTGGTGCCGGCGTGTAGCTCCGGCTTCCTTTATAACAGGCTCAATGTCGTGATCCCCTGGTATGTTGAAGATTACGTCGATCTCAACCGTTCACAGCGGAATGAATTTGACCAGAATCTGGCACCGATCCTGGATTGGCATCGACAGGTTGAACTCCCGGTTTACACCGCTTTTATTGCGGATGTGGAAAAACAACTGGACGAAACCATAAGCACCGACCAGGTTCGTAGGTGGATTGATTTCGCACTGAAGGCGGCATCCAGGGTGACCGAACGTGCGCAACCACTGCTGCTGGGTCTGGCGGCAGATCTGGCGGATGAACAGTTCCGTGAATACCTCGATCGAATGGAAAGCAATCAAGAGGAACTGGAAGAAGACAATCTGGAACGGGATGAAGAAGAGTACAACCAGGAAAATTTTGAGCAGCTTCGTGAGAGCTTGCAGGATTGGATGGGGCGGCTTGATAAGGACCAACAGGCTGTTCTGCGTGCCGCCGTGTTGCGTCTTCAGCGCTACGATGATCATTGGTTGGCGGATCGGCGTCAGTGGTTGCGTGAGATGGAAAAGCTTCTGGCCAACAAATCCGGGAACTGGCTGGCGTCACTTGCCCTGATGCTGGAGGAGAGGGCTGATCCTTCGAGGCGGTCCTACAAGGCAGCCAGTGAGCATAATCAGCATGTGATAGCGGGTGTAGTCAGCGATGTGATTAATAGTCGCACCGCCAGGCAGGACAAGCACTTGCGTCGCGAGTTGGAAAAATGGCGCAAGCGCTTTGAAGGTCTGCAGTCACAGGACTGATTCCAGCCTCAAAACTGAAAATATATGAACTCGCTCGGGCTGGACAGCAACAGTACGGCCACGAGTAGCATCCCGAATGTGGCGAGCAGGTGGCGATTGTCGGGTACAAAGCGCTCCGCGAGTGTATTGCTGTTCGGCAATGTGGCAACGTGGAAAATAAAGTAAATGATTACCACACCGCAGGTAATAGTCGCCCACATATTCTTTTCCACTATATCCGACGCCAGGCTGAAGTACCAAAACGGTTGCCCCTGAAACAATTTTCCAAAACTGGCCCAGCCACCGAAACCGGAAAGACCGAACATACCGCTGTATACCTTGACGATATCGCTCCACTGGGTGGCGCGGAAAATCACCAGCGACAGGCTGAAAAAATGAAATGTGATTAACCACCCGAGTATATCGGGCATGGGGAGCTTCAGTTTGCGCCAGCAATGGTTGACCACGATGGCCAGGCCCTGAAGCACGCCAAATACGACGAATGTCCATGCCGCGCCATGCCAGACTCCGGCGACAAACATGGCGCAAAAGCTGGCCACCATCCCGTAGCCAAAGTTAACCCGGGGTAGTGCGCGTAGCAGAGGACGATAGATATACATATTGATGAATCGCGTCAGAGTCATGTGCCAACGCTGCCACAGGTTGATGATACTGGTCGCCGCATAAGGGCTGTTGAAGTTCTGGGGCAGCTTGATGTTGAACATCAGCGCCAGGCCCAGCGCCATATCTGAATAGCCACTGAAATCAAAATACAGCTGAAAGGTGTATGCATAGCTGACAATCCAGGCCTCAACCATTGTCAGGGTGATGGCAACATCAAAACCATTGGTCGCCCAGTTCGCAAAGGTGTCGGCAATAGCCACCTTCTTGAAGAGTCCGATGGCCAGGAGAAAGCACCCCAGCGAAAGATTGCCGAATTTGACATGCTGATTGCTGCTTTCTCGAAGCTGTGGAATAACTTCCCGGTGATGAACGATCGGTCCGGCAATCAGTTGTGGGAAAAAGGAGACAAAAATGCAGTAGTCCAGCAGGCCGCCCCGACAATCCACCCCGCGGTAGGCGTCCACAATGTACGCGATCTGCTGCAGGCTGAAAAAGCTGATAGCCAGGGGTAAAGCGAGATGCAGTAGTGGGATGTCTGCACCCAAAATATTCAGGTTCAGGATAAAGAAATCCATGTATTTGAAATAGGCCAGCCCACCGAGATTGGCGAGGACTGCGGTAACCATCAGCCTTTTGCGGCGAACCTTTTGTTCCCTCGAGCAGGCCATGATGCGACGGGACAACACATAGTTCACAGTGATAGAGCAGAGCAGCAGGGGAAGGTAGACCGGGTTCCACCAGGCATAGAAAAACCAGGAGCCCAAAACCAGTGCGGATTTGCCTGCCACACCGCCACCTAAGCGGTTCCCGATAAAATACAGCAGGAAAACGCTGGGCAGGAATGCGAACAGGAACTCGTAAGAATTAAAGAGCATTAAACGCCCTGTATGATAGGGAGAGTCCCATGGTCCGGGTTGGTTTAGATTATACTGGGCGTGATTTCACCACAAAACCAAGCCAGAAGCGATTCGATAACCAGATGACACCCCAGCGCTTTTTTCTTCGCCTGCTTGCCGGACTGCTACTGACTTTATCAGGTTTGGCTGTTTTCAATGGCTTGCTCGATCATTCACGACTGTTTGGTGCACCGGATATAGAGGGCATCAATTCCTTTAAACCGTATTTTTTTGCCGGACAGTTTGTGTCCAAGCCCTATACGGTGCGTCGTGCGCAACCTGATGCGATTATTCTGGGAACCTCGCGAGCGGGGGCGTCACTGCGTACTGGTCATGAGGCCTGGGCGGGCTTTCGACCATATAACTTTGCGCTTGCCGGCTCCACCGCGGAAATACAATGGTGGAATTTTCGCCACGCGGTCAAAGTTTCGCAGATACAGCGGGCTGTACTGGCGCTGGATTTCATGATGTTCAACAGTTGCCGTGAGCAAGGATCTGAGCCGCATTTCCGCGAGTACCGTCAGCGCCTCGCCGGGACAGAGACAAACTGGCGCTACCCCGTGCGTTATCTGGTGGACCACCTTGGGCAGCTGACGTCGGTGCAGAGCACTCGCCTCAGTTGGCTGACCTGGCGGACCCAGGCATCATTTTCCGAACCGGAAAGCGGGAACTTGAATCTGCACCGGGATGGATACTGGGAGCGGTTCCCGGCGCCACAGGAGAGCCAGCATCAGGGCTTCAAGGTTACAGAGCGGAACTATCTTCGGGAAACCTGGTTTCCCCAGCCCCAGAGCTGTTATTCCCTGGAGAGGGATGGCAGCAAGGTGCAACTGGATCACCTGCGCAAGCTGCTATACCTGGCACACCACAATAATGTGGAATTGCATGTGTATTTCTCACCATTTCACGCGCGGTTTGCCGAATTAATGGTCGCAGCCGGGCTTTGGACCGTGTTTGAAGAACTCAAGACTGATGTGGTCGCCCTGAATGAAACCATTGCCACAGAGTTGGGTTTAGAGCCCTTTCCCTTATGGGATTTCAGCGGTTACAACGCGGTCAATTCTGAGCAGATTCCTGCACCGGGAGATAGCTCAACCAGGATGAAGTACTATGTGGACGGCACGCATTCTACGTCACTCACCGGGGATCTCGTGCAAGATGTCCTGTTTGATACCAACGTTGCAAAAGGGGGTGGCGTGCCGGGCTTTGGTCATCAATTGACCGGAGGTACGCTGTCTAACGTACTCGAACACATTCGCGCAGAACAGACCAGGTATCGGTCACAGCACGCTGAGCAGTTTCGTGAGCTGTTGGCAATGGCCGGGCGATTCGGGCGGGGTTGATTTAGTTGGGTCCACCCTGCGGGAGTATCAATTCCCAGTAATCGACGTCAATCCACTGGTTGAAGTTGGAGCCCACCTCCAGGAACTGGCTGATTTTCTCGAAGCCCAGTTTTTCATGGAGAGCGCTTCCCAGCCCCCGGCCTTGTGCGTCAGGGGCCAGGTAAACGGTGGTTTCCGCCACTTAGTGGTTATATATAGCGCACAGGTCCTCGGCGTCAGATGCGACCGCATCCCTAATTGAAACAGGCCTAAGAGGCGAACAATTGACCATCGATATCTTTAAATGCTTTGAATTCCAGCGCATTGCCCGATGGGTCGAGAAAAAACACTGTGCCCTGTTCCCCGGGCTCGCCCGCAAACCGTATATGGGGTTCTATCAGAAACTCCGGCACAGACGACTTGACTCGATCTACCAGAGCCTCCCAAGCGGGAAAGTCCAATACAACACCAAAATGAGGCACTGGCACCTGATGGCCGTCCACTGCGTTGCGCAAACCGTTGTCTCCCGATTGGTCGTCTTGAGAGGGGTCAAGGTGCACCACCAACTGGTGTCCAAACATATTGAAATCTACCCAATGCTCCGCGCTGCGGCCCTCGGGAAAGCCGAGGGCCCCG
The DNA here is from genome assembly GCA_938074045.1 of uncultured Halieaceae bacterium. Lineage (GTDB taxonomy): Bacteria > Pseudomonadota > Gammaproteobacteria > Pseudomonadales > Halieaceae > CALJGI01. Next base: position 223,595 of record CALJGI010000004.1, on the reverse strand, counting down.
CCGTAGAACTCGCGAGCCTCGGCTATGCTCCTGACGGGAATGGCGAGGTGAAAAGGTGGCCGTGACATCTATTTTTTTTTGAGTGTCATGAGGTGGAGGAATCGGGGGCGCCGTCGAGAATATCCTTGAAGCCTGATGGGTCGTGGCGACCAAATACGATGGTTTCAAGCGTGCCAATACCCGCGCGGTCACCCATGGTGGCCTTGACCATCTGGTGTATGTGTATGTGCTTATAATCCAGTTCATCCAGATCATTGATAACCCAGGATTCGCCACCCAGCGCCTCTTCCCCTTTCCAGTGGGCGTGACCCCATTCAGGGTGCTGATAGCCAATCCCCAACATGTAGAATCGAGTGATAGGTTCCACCGAAATTTCATGAGTAGTGCCATTTTTTTGTGTCAGCTGAAATGAGGCGGAAGCGGGGCGGCGCGTGCCGGGGGTCCACACTATCTGGTGCCGTGCTTCGTGCATCTCCACATGACCAGTCTGCTCTGCAGCGGGAATCTGGTCTGGGTCATCATAAGCCGGTACCAGGCAGCCACTAACCTGGGTGGAATTGCCGTCGTGATCCTCAAATGTGCCGAATTGCGTGCACACATCACCGAAATCTATTGGGCACCAGGTCCAGTAAACGCCAGGCTCAGCGTTTACAATACTGGGTGCGCCAGCCTCTGTTTCACCCACGGGGCGCACACCCCAGGACTTGTCGCGAGCGCCCCGCGTGGTGGCGGCGTCTACTTCGTGTCGTTCGCCGTTGACGGTGAATGAGCCAGACCAGACTCCAAATTGTGTAAACCGGCTGTTGTGCATAATCAGGCGGTCGTTATCGTAAAGGATGTTCTTGGGCTCCTCTGTGGGCGCTGTGCGGGCGGTAAACAGAAGATCACACTCTATGCCTGTTTCGTTGGAGGCCAGAACAACACGAACTTGTCGCATCGGTTTTACTATCTGCACAGTCAGCGGGCCCACCTGTGTTTCAATTCTGTCCTTCGGCGCTCGTCGAGAGCCATGAAAGCTGTGCTGTACCCCACCTACGGTGACGCTGAAATGGCCGTCCATGATCCATCGATTGGGGTAGACACCAAATCCAACTTCGAAGAGAAAGGCGCCACTGGTGTCCATGCCGTTAAACCAATAGCGATCATAGAAATTTCGATCGCTCTGTGATGGTTGCGCGATAGGTTCGTGGGTCTGGTGTATACAATAGTCGTCAAAACTGGTGATCATGTTGCTGCTCCTGGAGGTTGGTCCTAGCTCACCTTCTTGATGTATGAATTTTTCACTCTGATTTTTCCATCCTGGAAATCGAACAAATCACACCCATCCATTTCCAGGCGCGTACCGTCCGGGCGGGTACCCGTAAAAGTCCACTCCGAGCAGCCTCTATCGCCGCTTGCAAAATGACGGGCGTTGATGAACTGAACATCCGGAATGTCGGTCCATACGGCGATAAACCTCGCCTTTACCTCGTCAAATCCCTCGTACCGGGTGCCGTATCGCTCAGTGCCGCCACCGGTATCAAAGATGCAGTCTTCGGTCATAAATGACATCACCGCTTCGATATCATGGTTATTCCATGCATCGGAGTAGGCCTGCAATTCAGCTTCATTCATGTGGAGCACTCCTTAGTCCGGGGCCGCGGTTTGTTCTGTACTGGCGGCCCTGCCAACAGCCGCGGCATGCAGGCGCACCGCCAGCCAGGCCATGGGTATGTAGGCGACGATCAGATCCAGGGCAATAAACCATGTTGGTGCCGGAATGGCAAAGCTGTTAACAATACCACCAATAAGAAAAGAAGCGCTGACACCATAGGCGAGAGCCCGCTGGTGAGATTTGGCAACGAAAAGTGCTACTACTGCGCCAGTCAGTGTGCCCAGAGCGTGGGCCAGAAAGGGAAATAGAAAATGCCGGGGCTGAAACAGATGAATGGACGCCGCTATGCTTTCAGCGCTTGTAACGTCAACACCTTCAGGTGGCGGTACCAGCATGGGCCCGGCGATAATAAGCGCCATATTAACGCTGCCCCCGAGTATAACGCCCAGCAATATGGCCAGTATGTTCCAGAAAATTTGTTTCATGACATGTGTACTCCGGGACAGACGAGTCACCGGTAAGTCTACAACAACTAAAACCCTGTGGTCAGAAAGTGCCTCCGGCAACTTATTGCCCGGCGTACAGCCGGATCCCGTAAATCTCGTGGTCAGTGCCCTTCACGGCGAGAGTGATCGACAGGGTACCCTTTTCGCCGAGTTCGCTGCCTTCAGAAAATCGCACCGTATAGTACAGGACGTACAAGCGGGTGCTACCCTGGGTTTTAGCCAGTTCAGAGTGGGTGAACCCGCCTTCGTCAATACCCTGAAAATACTTTACCAATTTCTCGAATTGTTCGATCGTTTGTTCGCGAGAAAACTGGGCTTTGGCCACCGGACCAAGCATTTCATAAAGGCCATCGTAATCTTCTGAATTGAAGGCCTCGACAAAGCGATCGTACAGCGATTGCTTCAAACGGGTATTAATCACAGCGGGAAGGTCATCCGAATTCGATCGAGCCCCGGCAGGTGGTGGCACAGCAGCTACCTGATCCTGTGTGCCAAAGTAGATGGTGGCCGCCAGGTTGGCCACCAGAAGTCCTACTATCAGGGACCAGGGTGCTTGCACGGTCATACTCCTCTTTTCTGTTGGGGCGGCGTTTTCGCCAAGCTGTATTTTAGTACGGTGAAGCCCATGGCGCCTGAAATTAACGAACCAATAATGATTCCAAGCCGTTCATCGAACAGCAGGTTAACGCCCGTTTCCTCGAAGGCCAGCGAGCCTATGAATAGACTCATGGTGAAGCCGATGCCACAAAGTGCCGCCGTCCCATAAAGACTGAGCCAGCTCATACCCGTGGGCAAACTCGCCCACCCCAAACGAATTACCAGCGCACACAGGCCGAAGATGCCAACCTGTTTCCCAACAATAAGGCCAAGTGCAATACCCGAGGGCACATCATGAAACAATTTTTCGCTGCTCACTCCCGCGAGGTTGATGCCTGCGTTGGCAAAAGCAAACACCGGCAAGACAAAAAAGGCTACCAGGGTGTGCAAGTCGTGCTCGATATCCTTCAGGGGCGACAGCGCCGGGTTTGCGTGATCCCTTAGCGGGATGAACATAGCCAGCACCACCCCGGCGAGTGTGGCGTGGACACCGGACTTCAGAGTGGCCACCCACATAATAATGCCCACCATTATGTAGATGCTTCGCGAGGTCACGCCCCTGCGATTCAGAAGCCACAAAACAATAACGCAAAACCCGACGAACACTAGCGCGCCCAAGGACAGTCCAGATGAGTAAAAGAGGGCGATGATGACGATAGCGCCGATGTCATCAAAGATGGCGAGGGATGTCAGGAAGATCTTCATGCTGGTGGGAACCCGATTTCCCAAAAGTGTCAAAACACCGAGCGCAAAGGCAATATCAGTAGCAGCCGGGATTGCCCAACCCTGGCGGGCGACAGGGTCTGACCAGTTGAAGTAAAGATAAATAAGCGCGGGAATCGCCATGCCCCCGATGGCACCTACACCGGGAAGAACAATTTTCCGTTTGTCTGATAACTCTCCCTCGACCAACTCCCGTTTTAGCTCCAATCCCACCAGAAAGAAGAAAATGGCCATAAGGCCATCGTTTATCCAGAGCAGCAGTGGCTTGGCCACTTCCAGTGCACCGACTCGTATTTCAACAGGCGTGGTCAGCAGTAGTTCGTACCAGGGGAGTAGCGAGGTGTTTGCGCACACCATGGCAAGAACTGCCGATCCCATCAGCAGAATTCCGCTCGCGGACTCCAGGGCGAGAAACTCGGCGATAAAGGTTGCTGGTTTTTGGTTTCTTTCCGACGGCATCACTAGACGAAAAACCCTCCTTTTGGCGGAGAGGCGAGTAACGCCATCCCCGCCTTCATTTGATCGGGTGGATAGTTGGCGACCGAGGTCGTGTGTGCGCCCTCGTTGATCCAGCGTTCCAGTATCACAAACTGGGTGGCTTCCGCCTGTGCTCGCAGAGCTTCGCAGCCCAGGCACCCGGGAGATGCCTCTATATAGGGAAGTAGGTTCTTCAGGAAGTTATACATCGCTTCTTCCTGCCCAGGGCGGCATTCAAACTGGGTAATTCTGGTAATGGGCATTGCTGTACCTCGTTTACTTCCCGGCGTTTCTGTTCGTGACTTCGCCGGCTTGTGGTGGGGAAGTGTCCTGCTTCGTCAACTCGCGGTCAATTGGATTGCATTAAAAGCTCTGCACAAAGTCCCTGACGCCGTTTAGCAGCATTTGTGTGGCGAGAATGACCAGAATCATGCCCATCAACCGCTCCAGCGCCCGGGCGCCGCGAATCCCGATGACTGACAACAACAGTGGCGCCGCAGCCAATATGATGGTTGTGCCCAGCCAGGCCAGAAACAGGGCCACACTCCACTCGAACAACTGCTCCGGGTGATTGGAGCTCAGCAGCAGTAGCACGGCGATACTTGAGGGACCGGCTATCAGTGGCACGGCCAGCGGCACGATCAGGGGCTCAATGTTCTCGGCCGGTTGTTCGGTTGCGGAGGCGTCGGGAAAAATCATACGCAGGGAAATAATAAAGAGCAGCACACCCCCCGCTATGTTCAGCGATGATTGAGAAAGGCCAAGAAAACCTAATATGGCATTGCCGGCGAACAGAAAGGACATAAGAATCGCCAGCGCGATGAGCAGCTCTCTGGCAATAATGGCGGGTCGTCTGGCGGCTGGCACGTTGGACATCACGGCATTGAACACCGGGGCATTCCCCAGTGGGTCCATGATTAGAAACAAGGTGGCCGCGGCAGGGGCGATGTCAGTCCAGTTCATGTTACTACCGGGTTAAGTTGGGATGACTGAGGAACTTGAATAGCCGGTATTGCGGTTCCCGTTCCCATTTGCGTCGTAGAAAATCGATGATTTCATCCCGGCCATGAATAAACTCGTCGCGATTTCTGCAGGTGCTGTCTGCGGTCTATGCCAAAGAGACGCGTTCAGCATCTCGTGAATTCCAGCGGTCCTCAGCCATTCTGACTTTTTGGCTGGCGCTGTTCTCATCAAAGGGTGGTAAGGGGGGACGCGATTCGGAGCTCATCGTGGTATATCCTCTTGAGTTGTCACCAGCTTACAGTGTTTGACACTCTTCAGCTCGTGGTTGCTGTGTTCTTATCAACACCTTGAGAGCTAGCGTCTGAACTGAACCGGTTTCTCCAGCTCATAGACGCCATCACTGATGGATTCTACGGTTTTCTCCATCAATGCCTGGGCGTCATGAAGACCTTCATTGTAGTAGAAAGGCCCAATCTCCTTGGAGAAAAAATCCAGCAGAAACTGAGCCTCAAACATACCGATCTCGTGATCCAGCTCTTCTTCAAAATAGGTTTGAATTTTTTGCGTAAGTAGGTCTCTCTCGTCGCTGGAAAACGTTATCTCTGCCATGTTTGGATCCAAATAGAGGGGGTGCGCTACTGCTCAATTTCTACGAAGGTAACCACTTCAATTTTGTTGCCATCCGAGTCGACTACAAAAGCGGCATAGTAGCTCTCGTGATACTCGGGTCTGAGTCCGGGGCCACCATCATCGCCCGCGCCAAGCTCCAGAGCTTTTGCGTAAAAAGCCTCTACGGCGTCTACAGACTCGACCCGTATGCAAACGTGGTTGCCGTTGTCAGGCTGTGGCTGCCGCTCTAACCGGTGATTCAGCCAGAATTCCGGGTATTTTTTGCCAAATCCTGCTGTGTCACCATGTTCGGTAATTTTTTGCATGCCGATAGTCCCGAGTAAAGTCTCATAGAAATCGGAGGAGGCCGTCAGATCTCGTACTCCAATTGAAATATGGTCAATCATATACAAAGCCCCCAAATGCGAACTGTTCTGTTGTCACATCTATGTTATGACTTGCGTTCGGTATATGTACCAGAAGTGATGTACTGCCCAAAAGTTTCACACCATACTATGACGGTAGAGTAATTCGACGGGTCTACCTCTTTACTAACAGGGATCATAAAGTTATCAAAGGTCTGAACTCTGCCAACCTCCAGGGCTGATGTCTTGATTCTATTGAAATCCGCTTCTGTCTCTACGAACTCCGATGCCAGGTAGAGGCGGTAATCAGGTCCGGGAGCGAGTTTTCCGGAAAAAGAAATGGCATCTGCACTAATGGAGAAAACGCCTTCACCCCAGTGCAGAGCATCGCTGTCGGCGCGGTCCCTGGTAAATGCTCCCTCATAAATGGCCGCGGATTCAACGAGTGCGATCTCGGCCTCACTCGGTGAAGAAGGCGCGATCAGAATAGGCAGCGCGTAGATGCCGAGGGCGAATCCTGCTGCAGCGGCGCCGATATGGGTCATAGCCAGCAACAGCGAATTTTTTATTTTCAAGGATGACCTCTCGATTTCCTGGTTTCGTTGAGCAGAGGCTGGTTTCGAGCCGCCACTAGCCAATCTTCTGATAGGTCTGGTAAGAGCATTCTGGTCTATCCATAGAGAATATCTAACCAAATGCAGCCATAACCCTGTTCATCTCCGCAATCTGCATACAGGCCTCTTGACCGCCGGAGGCCGCTTCCCACTCCCAATATATCATTGTGTGATTATGTTCTGTCGATTGATGGAAAGTGACGGAAATCATTCCCCTCATTGTCTGTGCCACAGATAATATTACGCGCCGACAGCGATATCGTCATCCTCTAGCTGGCGGGGATAAATAACTGTAGTTATTACGACGTAACTCATACGGAAGATCCAATTAGTTAAGCGTGTGAGTCATCCTTTGCAGTACCAGTTTATTCATGACCTTCGGCCTCGGCGGCGAGCTTGTCCATTGGAATCGCGATATCCGCTGGTATTTCATTGTTCAGGGCCACGCCGCAGAGAAGAACCAGCAATGACACCATGAGGTTCTGCCTATAGTCTAGACAATCCCAGCGTTCTAATCAGCCGTTCGCCGGTCTGCTCAACTGCGCCATCTCATTGCTCTTAATCTCGTACAGCTCAATAACGTTCCCGCAGGGGTCGCGGCCATATATGGCTGAGGCCACATCGCCGAATTCCACTACCTCGCCGACGAATTCCATGCCATGCGCTTTAAGGCGATCGTACTCGTGCTGAATGTCGTCGACCTGCAGGGCAATGTGAGGATAGCCAAAGTCACAGGGCCGAGACCTTAAGTCCTTCGGTTCGGGGTTGGTGTACTGCCACAGTTCCACGAAGGCATTGGGTGCCTTGAGCATGGCCATCCTGGCCTTTACGCCATCCAGGCCAATGGCGCTGTTGGCGTTTTCATCGTTATCGAATTCGGTTTGTTGTACGACCTCGAAGCCAAGCGCTTCGGTGTAAAACACGAGAGCTTTGTCAAAGTCGTCGACGCCTATGGCGACGTGATGCAGACCCACTATCATTTATTTTCTCCGGCGCTTGAAAGACGACTTGTCGTGGTGCAGGTGGAATCAGTTTATGTAGTTTGATTGCTCCAGGCGATAGTACAGCTGTACATATGGCATGCCATCCAGTTCCCGATCTTCACCGTGAGAGAGGGTGGCTCCGAGCTTTTCAACGGCACGACGGGAGCGGAGATTGTTATCCCCCACATGAAACCACACGGTGTCAGCCCATTGAAAAATATGATTTAACATCAATTGCTTCAGTTCCCCATTGGTTTCGCCGCCCCAATGTGCCCGCTCGATAAAGGTGTAGCCAATGGCTATTTCGCGAGTATTGGGGCACCACTCGTAATACCGGCTTGAGCCGATGATTCGCTGTGTTTCGATTTCATGGATCACAAGAGCGCCGCCGCTGGATAGTGCACCCTCAAAAAATCGCTGTTTAAAGATGTCGCGCTTAAAGCGTTGTGAATCCGGATGGAGCGACCATATTTCAGGGTCAGATGCCGCCTGGTGCAGCGCATCAAAATCCTGCTCCGTGATGGGCCGCAGGCCTATTTCTCGGCCTGCTAAAACGGGTTGGAGGTCTATGGGGCTCATCTCTGGGTCTCGCCGACTGATTCCAGGCGAGGAAGTTTGAGCCCGTGCTCATAAAACTCGATGGATATGTCGAGGTTCGGCACGCCCAGGGTGACCATGCTGATCCTGGCATCCATTATCGGTGCCCCCGCATGAATTCGTAATTTGTCATCAGGGCAGGTAATTCGTGGTCAGGCTGGTATAACTCCGGTTGATAAATTGGGCGGGATTACCCATTTTCTCATCCCACGGGCTTGTTACACCCGCCTGTATTATTTCATCCAGGGATTTGCCCTCTTTTATTAGCGCCACCATTTCCTTCCGGATATCTTTCAGCATGGCGACATAGGAAGCGAGGTCTGCATAGGTGGCTACCGGGCCGTGACCTGGTATTACCGTCGACGTTTCGTCCAGTTCTGCCAATACGCTCTCACAAAACGCAATGACGCCATCGAGGCTGCCGCCATTTCCCGCGTCAATAAATGGATAGCCCGAATTGTTATACACATCGCCCAGATGTACGGCATTACGGCCACGGAAAATGACCGCCGTGTCTCCGGTAGTGTGGGCGGGGCCGGCATGTAGAAGATCGATCTTCTCGCCATTCAGGTGAAACTGCATGGCTGTGTCAAAAGTAATAGAGGGCAGGGCGTGTTCCGGGTAGGCAGGCTGTGCCACGGCTGCGCCAACCAGATTGATAACGTGGTCGTCCAGCATCATCGCTCTTGAATTTGCCTGCGACACAATCCAGGTATTGTCCTTTTGGCCCAGGGCCTGATTGCCATCGGCGTGGTCGAAGTGCCAATGTGTATTGATCACGAAATCAATGCCGCTATCACCCTGCAACTCCATGGCTTTCCAGAGGCTTGGCCACATTTCGGGAAACTGGTCATCTACCACCAGCACACCATCTGGACCGGAAGACACCGCAATGTTGCCACCGACCCCGAAGAGGACGTAAAAGCCCTCACCCAGTTTTTCAGTCTTTACCGGAGTGTCAAAACCCCACCCCACGCTGCCAAGCATGTCATTGACTGAGACTACCTGGGGGCGTTCGGGTACCGAGTGCGCGTAAGCCGCGCCGGCGACCACGCACTGTGAGAGAAAAGAGATGAATAGCTTTTTCATTGATGTATTCCTGTAAGAATTTACCTATTTGCTACGTCTCGTGTACCCGAGGGCGACTAATAGGGCAGGCCGGTGGTCATACCACCGTCCACCACCATTTCGGCTCCCGTCACGTATTTGCTTTCGTCGCTGGCTAGAAACAAAACCATATCAGCAATATCGGCGGGCTCGCCCATCCGTCCGATGGGTGTTTGGCTTTCAATCTGCGCTTTTATGGCAGGGGCCGCGTCACCAGCGGAATCAAACAATGCCTCTACCATGGGAGTATACATCGTGCCAGGGTGGATGGAATTGCATCGAATCTGCCGTGCGGCATTCTCTATGGCGACTGTTTTTGTCAGCAATCGCACGCCGCCTTTTGATGATGAATAAGCTGCGCCGCCTATCTGTCCCCTCAGGCCGGTTACCGATGACAGGTTGATGATAGAGCCGCCGGACTCGTTGGCGTTACGCGCCATTGTCCGAACGCCGTGTTTACATCCCAGAAAACACCCGATCAAATTTATGTCGATCACCCGGCGAAAGTCCTCCAGAGGAGTTTCATCAACTGGGCAGCTGGTAAAGATACCGGCGTTATTGACCAGAATATCCAGCCTTCCGTGCTGCTTGAGGATGCGGGACATAAGTGATTCCCACTGGCTCTCCTCGCGGACGTCATGGCGTTCAAAAGCAACGCCATACTTATCTGCCGTGACACCTCCGGTTTCAGTGTTGGCATCTGAAAGGATCACAATAGCCCCTTCTTCTACGAGTCGGCCAACTGCCGCTTCTCCCAAACCCTGGGCTCCGCCGGTCACCAGCGCTACTTTGCCATCTATTCTTCCCATACTTCTGTACTCGGTAATAAAAAATAGTTAACCCCGGGCGGTTCATTCTCCACTGCACCGATAATCCGCAGAAGAATCAGTGTTGTCGGTTCTGGCCCCAGACATTCCGGCGGTTGGCACCGCAGACCAAGATGCCACAGAAAAATAGATAGTGCTAACAGCCAGGCACCAGGATTTTAGGTACCCAACCGGGAATTACTGCAAACATGACCTACTCTTTATCGCCCACCATGTGTTTTTTTGCCAGAAAACTGTTCATAGAGAGCTCTGCGCGCCTATCCAGTGAAGACGTCATTTTTTGTATAGTCTGCCAGGCATTCAACCAGCATATCCAGATTTTGATCCGGAGCAAATCAGCGTAGCAGCCCTCTACAACCCACGCATTTTTGAGTTCGAGGAACTAGTCTGCGTGGTGATCTTTACACACCTTGCACCTGTCATTGATGCTAGCATTGCTGTACGTGCCTACCTCCTCACAGGTTGCCATGGACATCACGCAGGATGAGGTGTGCGTCTAATTATTTGGAGGGCTTGGCGAACTATTGCTGGGAGCGAGAATGGAATTTGTAATCAGTTTTGATATGCGGGCACCGAAAATCGGTGCACCCATCGTCGATTTATATCGTGCCGCGGTGGATATGAGCGCCTGGGCTGATCAGATAGGCTTTAACGTGATTTCGCTGGGCGAGCACCACGCAGCCGATGATGGTTACCTGCCATCCCCGTTGCCGATGTGCGCGGCCATCGCTGCGAGAACAGAGCAGGCTAACATTCGCCCCAATGTGCTGTTGGCGCCGTTGTATGAGCCAGTGAAGTTGGCGGAAGATCTGTCGGTCATACAGCTGATAAGCAACGGTCGTCTGCAAATTGTGATTGGGGCCGGTTACCGACCCTACGAATTTCAGATGTTTGGTACCCGCCGAGAAGATCGTAAAGAGCGTTACCTGGAGGTATTTGAAGTACTGCGTAAGGCCTGGACTGGTGAGGAATTCGAGTACAACGGTCGCAATGTTTTTGTCACCCCACAGCCACACAAAAAACCACCCCTGTTGCTTGGTGGCGCACATCCTGCCGTGGCTCGACGTGCGGCTCGAATGGCTGATGGATTCTTTCCTCCCGGTGGAGAGAATTGGCATGTTTATCGCGCTGAACGCCTCAAGCTCGGTAAGTCAGACCCGGGTGAAAAATTTCATGCCCTTGGTCCCATTTACACCCATGTAACCCAGGATGTGGAAGCGGCTTGGGCAAAAATTCTTCCTCATGCTGTGCACTGTATGGAGTCTTACGCAGACTGGACGATAGAGGCATATGGTGTTGCCGCGGGGCCTTTTGCCGAGGGTGTTGATCCTGAAAAATTGCGAGAGAGTGGCGCCTATCAGGTACTGCCACCGGACCAGGCGATAGCCATGATTAATGGAATGGACGATACCAGCACCTATATTCTTACCCCCCTGTTGGGCGGAATAGACCCGGAGTTTGCGTGGGAGGGGCTTAAACTCTTCGAAAAGGAAGTCTGGCCTCAGGTACGCCATCGTGCCGCTGATATGCCGATACCGGGAGTTGAATAGGCGCGGCCCCGCGTAGGACTTTAGCCAAAACTACTGACAGCCGTGCTGCCCAACATGTAGAAAATAATGAAATAGCAGGGGAGGTTTACCATGTATATGCGCTTGCTGTCTAACTTAGACAATCGACGTCCGAGTAACTGCGGATAAAGTGATCCAAAACACCAATACAAATACAGTATGCAGCCAGAGTGAAACCAGAAATGGGCCCATCTGTTCCTCGGTATTGATAATCACCCTGTCAGCCGCCAGCATTTCTTCATCATTGCCAAAACAGCAGTCGAATTCCTTGCTGGATTTTTCATACACTGTTTTCAGGCGATATTTTGTGCCCAGCTGTAGTATTAGAAGAAGGTAGTACCACAGCATCGTGACCAGAAGGGGGCCTATCAAATTTCCTGCATGTTTGTCCATTTACTTTGGCCCGTTTATTCTATGTTTGCCTGTTATGATGGAGAGAACGCCAGCCACAGAGATGATCAGACCAATAAAAAGAAACGGAAGATACCAGAAGATCAGCGACTGATCTGCCTCGCCAATACGCGAGATGATTGCTTCCCAGATATACATAAGAACGAACCCCACACCGATAAAAACACCAAATGAACCGGCGACTATCAGTGTGTAGCCTAAAATATCGTTCAGTTTTTTATCAATGGTTTATTTACCTCTCAGCTATATTGAGTTTTCAGGCTTTGTCAGTACGCAATGTTATTGATGCTCATCAGTGATGGATGCATAGAATTCCAGGCCGCATCCCGCACAACTGGACTGCCCTCTGGTCATCCGTGCATTGCATCGAGGACACCGCTGAAAATACTGCAAGCTCATGGCGGATATACTGACGCAGCAAATACCAAGCCCCATGACAACCAGCAGCAGCGGGGAAACGTTTGGAAATAGAAATGTAAGGCTTGCAACGCCGATCAGAATTACCAGCAGGATGTAGTGGATGTGCTTTGCCCGGGGTAACTTCTCCAGCTGCTTTCTTTCATGGGCGGTAGGCAGATTAGTCATCTTTTATACTCAATACCTTATGTTGTGCCATTACTGGTGCTAGCTACCACCTTATCACTTGGCATTACCCCGGAGGAGATCACTACTCTCTATTGCGGTGAATGCCATATATCGCGTGGTCAAGAATTCTATCACCAACCCGTTCCCTGTTGGTCACAATGCCTTCAAGGTTCATATTTAGGCGCTCGCAAACGGCTCTGCTGGGCTGATTATCCACTGCTGACGCAATTTGTACTTTGTCCATTTTTAGTTCATCGAATGCGTACTCGATCAGGAAGCGACAAACCCGTGTAATAATGCCGTTACCCTGATATTTCTCACCTATCCAGTAACCAATTTCCACCGTCCTCAGATCAGATTGGATAGTATTGAAACCACTATTCCCTATGATTTCTCCACGGTACTCAATAGCGCAGTTCATGCCCTTGCCGTCGGCGTATTTGTGTAGGGAATCGAGAGCAAACTTTCTGAAGTCGGCCTCGGTTTTGGCAAAGCTTGGCCACGCTAGCCATTCGGCGAGGTAATCATAGTTTTCTCTGGCCAATTCAGCATATCTGGCTGCAAACCTCTCATGCACCAGTAGCAAGCTTATCTCTTGATCTACCTTTAGCTTGAACATTTTTTATTTCGGTGTTTCTTTTCCAAAACCATAATGTGCTATTAGGCCTTTCTCAATCGAAATAGGCCCAAATACCATTTGTAACCTGACAGTCTATGGCATCCAGGCCCATATGCATTGATAATCCCAGTCCTACCAGCCTTGTTTTAGGCAAAAAACAAAGTGCGAAGTAGAATGCGACGAACCATAATTTGTGCAGTGGATGAAAGCCAATACTACAGCGATTCATGTCGTAGATGGGGCTTGCAGCCAGGTGATCAACATCAACCAGCATGGTTGCGACCATGATCAAGTAGGCGGATAGCCACGTTTTTCTAAAGAAGAGACTAACAATAATGGCTGGAACTAGAAAGTGTAAGACGATGTGAAACATAAAGTGTTGCTCGCTCTGCTGATATACCAGTAGGTTAGATCCTTCCCTTCATCAATTGTGGCAGTTCAAGAAACATTTTCCATCGCCTTGCAGCTGACCAGCTCCAAATTATTGAGCGGTAGAGTTGTGGGTATCGAATGGAATTTAGTTTTTCTGTTTGGCAAGGGAGATCTCATCCTTTTCCGTTTTCCAGGTAAGCATTTTTTAGCACATGGACTCGGTTGCCTTCGGATACAATTGCTGGATGAGCTTTCGAATTGCAGGAAAATTTTCTTTTCGCTCATCAGTTGTACTCCCTTCATTAGTGCTGGAATATCGCTCATCGTCGTTCTCAAGTAATCAGTTTGCTCGCAACGGTTGCACTTTGAGTGACCAATCTGCAATCACACCTTCCTTGGTCCACACCATTTCATCAAGATGGGCGCGGCGTAGATTAATACCTGCGTACATCTGCAGGTTGGCATCTTAGTACACGCAGTGTTTGATCATCAGAGCAATGATTTCGGGAAGTTCCGAGCCTCTTGGGTCGTCTCCAAGCGACAGGGTCAACTGGTGCTCGATGCGATCCATACCCATCAAGATGGCATCGCGCGTTGAGACATCGTATTCGACCTTGTAGTTGGTAAGATGGCCGGCCGTTGTCATGCCTTTCCTATGCGCTTGATCAATAAGAATTTTCGTCTCAGCTGGTGTCGCCTGCTTTATTTTGATACTGATGACATCCCGTTGCGCCCTTTTGTCGACCTCGTTTCTGATCTCTTGCTCCGAGATATCATTGGGCCAGGTCACGCATTCATCGGCCGCCACCTTGACTTGGTACTCACAGCGAAAAGCGCTGAAATAGTGACCTGATACAAACAACCTTGGCCCAATGGCGTCTCTGCTCCCAACCAACTGCCGCGGATGAGCAGGACACTGGATTGCGCTTCTATACCCGGAGAGCGGCGAGACAGAGGGACGAGGCACATCAGAAAGATTGCCAGCAAATTAAAGTAGAACAGATTGGCTCCGTGCATAAGCGTTACTTCATGAGTCCCCAGCGAATTACGGCAATTGTCTGTCATGTTTTTGTTAGCCATTTGTACATAACCAGGGCATCTATATAGCCCTTCTCCGGATGCTTGAATGCTTTTGTGAGCCGACCCACGGTGTCAAAACCAAGTCTGTTCCACAGGCGAACAGCGGCTTCGTTGCTTGAAGCGACAAAATTAAATTGCATAGCCATGTAACCTAGTTCCAGTGCCACCACTTGAGAGTGTTCACACATGGTAGTGGCTACACCCCTTCCTCTGGCTTTCGAAGAAACCATATAGCCACAATTGCATACGTGGTTTCCCGGTCCAGCCTGATTGGTTTTAATATAGTAAGTGCCAAGAATTTCACCGTCTTCTTCAAATACATAGGTATTACGGGGGTTGTTCAGCCAGATTATCTCCGCCTCATCCTCTGTTGTGCTGGGCGCATAGGCGTAGGTGTCCCCGGATGTGACGATTTCTTGGAAGATAGGCCATATAGCGGGCCAGTCTTCTTTTATAGATTCTCTAATAATCATGCCTGTCAGCTCTCAAACAATAATGGAAAAAGTCGAATCACCGAATTATCACGTTTGAGTCGATCGGTCTGCCTTCGTACTCAATAATAATTGCGGTCCGATACGAGAGTGCTCTGCACTGTCTGAACCAAAAGTTAGCGACTTCGATTTCATCACCCACTCATACATATAGATTAACGTTCACTGGGACAAAGTGGTGCTTTCCTGTCATCAATATACTGGGTCACCAACTCATATAGTCGACGTCGATCAAAGCTGTGATAGTGTCCGGGCCTTACTTCATCTGGATTCAGCTTTAGTAGTTGCTCCATGCTGTCGATGTAATCAGAAACTACTGAATCATCGAGATTGTCCAGTAGCTCGCCGTCGTAGACCACATCTCCAGAAAACAAAGTATGTGTTTTTTCACTGTAAAGACCGATTGAGCCTGACGAATGACCAGGTAAGTGCATCACTTGAAAGGCATTGTCGCCCAGGTCAATAATATCACCATGTTGAATTGCCTGTGCCTGCGGGCATGCCTTAACTTCATAGTTGCTGGCACTGAAACCCTGATAGGGGACGCATTCAAAGTCAGTATCGAGTACGAAACCGATTTCAGGGGCACTTAGTATCAGTTGTTGATCACCGCCGCGCAGGGTTTGATGCTCGTTCTCATGGATAAAAACCTCCTCGAATTCATGGCAACTACCACTGTGATCAAAATGCACATGGCTGGCCACAACCTTGAGCGGTTTGTCGAGTTGCTTGGAAAGGTAGAGCTTTAAGCTGGAGACGCCAAGACCTGTGTCAATCAGCAGGTCTGCGTCGCGCCCCTTAACTAGCCAGAGATTAGCGCGGTTTTGCCACGTATAGAATGGCTCAGTTATGCAATACAGGCCATCTCGTATCCGGTCTGTCTGAAACCAGGGGTTACGTACGGATTTCACGCATGGTTCTCCTCGATGGCGATTACCCAGTATGGCCTATAAGTGCTAAAAATTACCGGAGACCGATGTCTCCCACGAAAAGCTATTCAGGCAATTCTCAATCAAATGGATGGATGCAGGCAGACCTGAGTGTTCAAAGGCGGCCTCTCTGTCAGTAATATTCAGCCTTTCCATTAGCGCCCGGGAGCGAAGGCTCACGATCACTAGACTTCCATTGGCGAAGCTGCAGTCTCACTGTAAGCGCTTCAATAAGCCGAGATATATCGATTGTACAGATACATAAAGCCTACGCTGTAACCTGCCAATGGCAAATGGTTTTGTGCCTCTACTGCTGCATTCTAAATTGCAGTATTTCAACTACTCCCGATACCCGCTGTCCGGTCAATTTTTGATCGACAGGCTCGAAGCGTAGACTCGATATGTGATTTATCGACGTGGCTTCAAAGCCATCATCTCCGCTGGGGCTTGAGTCGATTATCTTGATGTTGGAGGTGCTGCCATCGGGCTCTATCGAGTAGCTTATTACAACCCAGCCCTGTACACCTTTGGCAAGTAATTGCTTGGGGTATACGACAGCGCCGCTGGATCCAGAGCGTTTCCATTTTTCCTGTTCTTGGAGGGAGCTGACGGATTGATAATTTTCAATATCTGGAAAGGCATTAGGTGGCGGAATAGGGGTAATGGTCACAGCAGCGCAACTTGCTAGAAAAGCACTCGCTATTGCTATCCACATCCATTTCATGTCACGTCTCCTCTTACAAATATGTTGATCTATTTCTTCATGAGGAGCCTATCAATGTGCCGGGGTGACTATTCCTTTGCTCCTGATGCTAAGGTCAGAAATCTAGTATGCTACTCACGCCTTTACTCTGATTTCTTCACACGGATTTTATTGCTGCCTACGGTCTTGTAGTTCAGGTTTTTCATTGCGGCTTTCGCTTCACCAACCTTTGGCATTTCTACAAAACCAAACCCTTTGGATTCGCCACTAGTTTTATCAGTGACCAACTTACAAGACTGGACTGTTCCAAAAACCTGAAAAAGTTGATCAAGCTCCTGTTCTGTAGTTGAACGATCCAAATTTCGCACAAGTAACTTCATATAAGACTTCCAGGGTTGAACTACTCTTTCGAGCAGACATTGTGACTGCTGTAGACGCTAGACATTTTGTAAGTAGAAAAACGCCACGATAAATCTATTGAAATGTGGATATATACAGGCGCTCAACCTTATCTCTGGCCCATGGAGTTTTGCGGAAAAACGTCAGAGAGGACTTAACAGAGGGATCAGACTTAAAACAATTGACGTCAATTCTCTGAGCCAGACCATGCCAACCATAGTGATCCGCCAACTGCGCAATCATCCTCTCAAGGGTTATCCCATGTAATGGATTATTTCTTTGCTCGTTACTCATGGGGCATTAATCTTCCGATAATCCCGCGCCAGTTATGGATTATTCTATCTTTTGAAGTTCTGCGCTATTAGACCAACAAGTTAGTCATGTATGTCTTAATAGTAATTGGTCGTAGCGGATTTCTGCGGAGATCACTTCTTTGTCAGGCCTTAACAAAACCACATGACCGCTCTTTAGTTATAACACGGTCTAGGATCTTATTCGAAGAATACGCTCCTTTTTTTAAGTTTGGCCGGTAAACCGGTTCGTTTCTCGTGGATAGATAGGCGCGATTGTTAGTTTTAACAAACCCTACCGACGAAAAGGCAACCAGCATGTCTGTGTAATTCTGGTGGGCAAAATGGGCCACCAGAGATACACTGTACTCCCATAGCTCATAATCCCGGATGGTTAGTGGATCACATGGATCCGTACAAAAACAATACGCGTGGCAACCAGATTCCTGGTCTCGAGTAGCCTGCTGGATCGGTGCTGACAGTGCGACGGCGCGATATAGATGCGGCACCATGCTTGAAATGAGGTAAGAGCCACGATTACCGCAGTGCCAAGCATGTTATTCATCATAAATATAACAATCAGGTATCTACATAACTGATCTTGTGTTTGAATTTGCTGACGTAGCACGGGACTTTTAGTTATTTTCTGTAGTTATACTCAAACTTGATACAATCTCATAGTAGCCAAAAATAACTACAAGAAAAAAAATAAACAACAATATTTCATATTTGAAGTGATGACGAAGATAAAAAAATCTGTCTTTATGATGCAGTACATCCATCAATTCATCTCCAAATCGTATAGAAAGAAAGGTGCCCAGGCCAGAAAGTATAATGACAGACCAGTATGGCACAGGTGTTAAAAGAATCACTTTCATCATTCGAGTAATGACAGTAGTTTCAAAGGCTTCACTAAAATAAGTTAAGCAAAAAATATTTATCAGAATGGCTATTCCCCAAACCACAATCTCAGAGAGCATCATTCTGATACCGAATAGAACCCTCAAAGGAAAGTCCAAAAGAAACCCTGCATCAGCAACAGGTGTACAAAGCACAAAAAAACTCCAAGTTATCAAGGCTGCACTTCCACCTGTCAACAGATCATATTCATAAACTAAATAAATGAAATATAGAAATAGTATTGAACTAAGAGCTATAAATTTTAAAAAAACCTGATGTGGTGGATGCCTCATAGTCACTCTGATCTATTATACTTTTCGAGACCCCAACCAATGCTGCGCCAATAAGTTTGCACGAGTTGATCATCGTTATTGATAGGGTATTTACTGCCTTTGAGCATGTTGGTTTGCGCAACGTTTTCTTCGACAGAGTCTCAGTAAATACCGGGGATTAGCCGATAGCGCACACGTTGTGCATAGTCGATATAGTCAGGCAATTCTTCTTTTAAAGTCCGGTCTTCAAGTACGGTTCTAATTACCGATATCAGTAAAGCAATAACCGCAGGAATCAGAGCCCATAACGTGCCGAGAGCAAGAACAATACCGAGCAGCGCAAGCATATTGCCCGCGTAACCCGGATGGCGCACAAACCGATATGGACCGGTATCACATACCACATGTCCACGATCGACCTGAATGCATACTACACTGTAAAAAAAGCGGTTCTCTGCTAATGCCCATGCAGCAAATGAGTAACCATACGCAATAAAGATCAATCCTAAAACGGTGACCCATAGAGGAAACTCAGTTGACCAGTCATATCGATGGTCCAGACCTGCCACTATGACCATAGGGAACACCACACTCACCGCCATCAACGGTGCAAGTACCTTATCCCAGTACTTTGCGTTTTGAAAAGTTTCCGCATCTTGTCTGTTTGCAGTTAACCCTGGGTGTCGTTGTTCAGCCCAAATGCGCCCACCAATACCTGATACCAAGAGCAATATGGAATATAGCCATGCCTGCCACCAACCGATGTCCCCTCCACATATGAATAAAACCAGTGAGATTAGTAGGTAGGCCATCACTAATCTGATCCATTGGCTATGGGAGGTTGATCGAGTAGTCTCTTCAGTCACTGTCTTTAATGATATATCGCTGGTAATAATTTAGTGGGGTTGAGTGTGTGACCAAATTTCGGTGGGAGTCGGCGGATTAAGTATAGCTTTGCCCGGCCGGTGGAAGCCAGCGTCGTTGGATCGTAATTAATCATCGTGTTACGTCTCATGGGGCATTTCAGTTGTTTTGTTGGAGTTGCAAGAGTTTCGTGGCCGCTGATTTCAACACTTTCGCACGGCAACTTTCAACTCATCAGGACTGACACCCCCAATGTGCTGATGCCCGCGTTTTTGATTGTAGAACGCCTGAATGTAATCCGCTATTACTCGATCATGACGAAAAGCGCCTTTAACGCGGTGAGGATGGAGTCGTAAGTCCGCTGGATTAACGTTCGATAAGAGTCGCGCTACCGCCCGCGTCTGCCCGTTCAGGGAGAAGGGAACTCTGGGTAGGCCGCCGCGTCATTGTAGTATTAGCAGCAGCGTTGTTTCCTAATTTTCCAGTGCCTTCATGTACAGGCTTCTTTTGGGCGCAGCGAACACGTTGCGCACCATGGGCTCAAATAGTTTCAGTTCCAGCTTGGGTGCGCTGGCATCGAAGGCGGGATCGTCGTATTCCGCGATGAATTTTAGTGTCCGGTTGTAGTGTTCATGCTCGGCGAACTGATCGCGCAAATCTCTGTCCAGGCCGATGTAATGAAAGAAGTTGTATCCCTGAAAAATGGCATGGTGTTTTATCATCCAGTGGTTGGCTTCAGACACGAAAGGTTCCAGAATGGTTGCAGCGACGTCGGCGTGATTGAAACTGCCCAGCGTATCGCCGATGTCATGTAGCAGCGCGCATACAACGTACTCTTCGTCTTCTCCGGCTTCCGCAGCCAGATGCGCTGTTTGCAGGCAGTGCTCCATGCGGTCAATAGGAAAGCCGCCGTAGTCACCCCTTAGAATTTCAAGGTGGGTCAGAATACGATCTGGCAAGCCCGCCATAAAGTCCAGTTGCTGTCCCATTATCAGGTTCCAGTCTTCCTGGGTGCTTTCGGTCATGCTGTTGAAGGTTGCTCTCTGGTTCATGGATGCGTCTCCAAAAATTCGCTGTTTAGTCTAACAGACTCAAGTCTCTTACCGCGCCCTTATCAGCGCTGGTAACCATTTTAGCGTAGGCCTTAAGCGCAGCCGTTACCTTGCGGGGTCGTACCTCTGTGGGTTGCCACGCATCTGCACCGCGGGCCTCCATGGCTGCGCGTCTTGCTGCCAGTTCTTTGTCCGACAAGTCGACATTAACGCTGCGCTCTGGAATATTAATCTTGATGATATCGCCGGTTTCCACCAGAGCTATAGCGCCGCCAGCCGCTGCTTCCGGAGATGCATGTCCGATGGAAAGACCGGAGGTGCCACCTGAAAAACGTCCGTCCGTCAGCAGTGCACAGGCTTTGCCCAGCCCCTTCGATTTGATGTAGCTGGTGGGGTACAGCATTTCCTGCATGCCGGGGCCACCTTTGGGGCCTTCGTAACGAACGATAACAACATCACCGGCCTTAACTTTGTCCTCCAGGATGGCTTTAACGGCAGAGTCCTGGCTTTCACATACATAGGCGGGGCCTTTGAATACCAAAATACTGTCATCCACACCTGCGGTTTTTACCACGCAGCCATCTTCGGCAATATTGCCGTACAACACGGCCAAGCCACCCTCCAGTGAGAACGCGTTTTCCAATGAGCGAATGCATCCGCCTTCGCGGTCCGTATCCAGACTGGGCCAGCGTGTCTCCTGACTGAAGGCCACCTGGGTGGGAATGCCTGCAGGCCCGGCGCTGTAGAATTTATGCACCGCTTCGTCTTTAGTCAGGGTGATGTCCCACTGGTTTATGGCATCAGCCATGGTGGGGCTATGAATGGTTGTGGTATCACGGTGAAGTTTGCCGGCCCGATCGAGCTCTCCCAAAATAGACATAATGCCGCCGGCGCGGTGTACGTCCTCCATGTGGTATAGCGGCGTGCTGGGCGCTACTTTGCACAACTGCGGCACTTGTCTGGAAAGACGGTCGATGTCTTTCATGGTGAAATCCAGCTCTGCTTCCTGCGCTGCGGCCAGCAAATGCAAAATGGTGTTGGTGGAACCACCCATGGCGATATCCAGGCTCATGGCATTCTCAAACGCTTCAAAATTGGCGATGTTGCGCGGCAGTACAGAGTCGTCGTCTTCGTCGTAATACCGTCGGCACAGCTCGACGATAACGCGGCCGGCTTTCAGAAACAGTTGCTCGCGGTCGGCGTGGGTGGCCAGCGTTGAACCGTTGCCCGGCAGTGAAAGCCCAAGGGCTTCGGTAAGACAGTTCATGGAATTGGCGGTAAACATACCTGAGCATGATCCGCAGGTGGGACAGGCTGAACGCTCAATCTCGGCGACGTGCTCGTCGCTAACACTGTCATCTACAGCTATGACCATGGCATCGACCAGGTCCAGCTTGTGCTCGCTCAGTTTGGTTTTGCCGGCTTCCATTGGTCCGCCGGATACAAACACCACGGGAATATTCAGACGCAGGGCGGCATTCAGCATTCCCGGGGTGATCTTGTCGCAGTTAGAGATACACACCAGCGCGTCGGCGCAGTGAGCGTTCACCATGTATTCGACTGAGTCGGAGATGATGTCCCGGGAGGGCAGGGAGTAGAGCATGCCGTCGTGGCCCATGGCGATACCGTCATCCACGGCGATGGTATTGAATTCCTTGGCGACACCGCCAGCTCTTTCAATTTCCCGGGCGACCAGTTGTCCCAGATCCTTCAGGTGCACATGGCCGGGCACGAACTGGGTAAAGGAATTAGAGATGGCGATTATCGGCTTATGAAAGTCATCATCTTTCATGCCGGTTGCGCGCCACAGCGCGCGGGCTCCGGACATATTACGACCGGCGGTCGATGTTTTTGAGCGATAGGCGGGCATAGCCGTCAACCTGTGCAACATAGAAGGTCGCACAGCATAGCAAAACTGGCCCGGAGGCGTCAGCTTGAAGTGCCTGTAGTCGAGTGGCCGAATCTGAGTGAATTGGGGGATGAGCAGTTAGCCCGCTGCCTGACCCTTAGAGCCCGCCGAGCGTTTTGCGTATTTTGGGGGTCGTAGGCACATGGACGTGCCGAAGAGCGTCTTCGCGCAGGGATGCGCGTAGACGCGACCCCCACAAATGCGCATAACGTGAGGGCAGCCGCAGGCCGGGCGACAGGGTCGGGCAGCGGGCTAACTGCTCATCCCCATCCCGATCCCAAGCGAACTTTCATAGATTTAGAGGGGCTTTCGAAAAACCTTGGAATTGCGCTGGTAGTTGTAGAGCTCCTGCTTCTCTTCCGGCAGCTCTTCCACGGCCGTCTCCTCAAAACCCTGTTCCAGAAACCAGTGCGCGGTTTGTGTGGTCAGCACGAAGAGCTCTTTCAGTCCCATGCCGGCGGCGTTGCGCTCCACCTCGCGCAGTAGTCGCTCGCCCTGACGGCGACCGCGATACTCCTGATCAGTGACGATGCAGGCAAGCTCGGCATTGCCATACTCGGCGTAGGGATACAGCGCGGCACAGCCGATAATGCGTCCGTCACGTTCCATCACCGTGAAGTGGTGTATTTCCATTTCCAGCAATTCCCTGGAACGCCTGACCAGTACGCCTTGTTCCTCGAGCGGGGAAATTAGTTCTATGATGCCGCCCACGTCTTCGATATCGGCTATGCGCATGACTTCGAAACCGTCGTGGCTGATCAGTGTGCCGCTGCCCGTGTGGGTGAACAGTTCTTCCAGCAGTGCGCAATCGTCGCGATAGCTCAGTACCTGGCAGCGGGCCACGCCGTTGGCACAGGCGTCGCTGGCAGCGCGCAACTGATTGAATTGTTCCTGGCTACTGGCATTTTCTATCAGATCAGCAACCGCTGACAGCGGTGCCTGTCGAATCAACTGGCCTTCGCTATCCGTTATACCAGCCTCGGAGCCCAAAATAATCAACTTGTCCGCCTGCAACGCCGTGGCAGTTTTGGTGGCTACATCTTCGACCGATAGGTTGAACACCTCACCAGTTGGTGAATACCCTAGCGGGGAAAGCAGTACCAGAGCGCCGTCTTCCAATTGTCTGTTTATGCCTGCCACATCTACTCGTCGTACAGCGCCGGTGTTGAGATAGTCCACGCCGTCGATAATGCCCAGCGGTCGGGCGGTCACGAAGTTACCGCTGCAGACTCGGATGCTGGAGCCGTGCATGGGTGAGTTGGGTAGCCCCATCGAGAACAGCGCTTCAATGTCGGTGCGCAGAGATCCCGCTGCTTCCTTGGCGCAGGTCAATGCCTCGGCGTCGGTTATGCGTAGATTGTTGTGAAAGCTGGTTTTCACCCCCTGGGCAATCAGTCGGGCAGCTATTTTTGGGCGTGTGCCGTACACCACAACCAACCTGACCCCAAGGCTATTGAGCAGGGCGAGGTCATGTATAACGTTGGAGAAGTTGGGGTCCTCGGCACCATCACCGCCGATCATCAGCACAAAGGTACGCCCGCGATGCGCGTTGATGTAGGGCGCGCTGTTGCGGAACCAGCGTATATGTTGGCGGGATTCGGTGCTCATGATGACGTCTAGGTTGTGCTAACTCGTTGAATTACTGTTGTTTTACAGTATTATTTTTTCATGGTTGGCCAATTTCGCATTCACACGCTAATTTGGCAAGGGGAGTATTACCATTTGCGGGCGGGGGCCCCGCTGCCATTTACAGGCAAAAGTGGCGGATAAACTCTCGCAACAGATTGACCGCAGGGTTGATCTGGTCCAGTTCGATGTATTCATCCGGCTGGTGCGCGCGATCTATGCTGCCCGGACCACAGACGATGGCATCCATACCCAGCTGCTGCATATAAGGTGCTTCCGTGGCAAAGGCCACGGCCTCGGCGCTGTGTCCAGTCAGCTTCTCGGCTATTTGCACCAGCTCGCTGTCCGCTGCCTGCTCCCAGGGTTCGGCACCCTTGATCAGAGACCGCATCTGGATGTCGAGACCGGTTTGCTTGGCGATGGGTACCAACTGACGGCTGATGTCGGCGCGCAAGTCATCGTTATTGCTGCCCGGCACCATACGCAGGTCAAAATGCAATTCTGTTTGGGAGCAGATGCGGTTGGGGTTGTCGCCACCGTGTATGCAGCCCAGATTCATGGTGGGGACTTCAACCGCAAACAAGGGGTTTTGCCAGCGCGCCTGCAGTTCAGAGCGGTAGCTCAGCAGCTGCGCGATAACAGCATGCATGCCCTCCAACGCGTTGTTACCCAGCCGGGGGTCGGAGGAATGGCCGGACTGACCGGTGACGGTGATGGCTTCCATCATCACACCCTTGTGCATACGCACCGGTCTGAGTCCGGTGGGTTCCCCGATGATGGCCTGCCGCGCTTTGGGTTTGCCGGCGGCGGCTAGCGCCCGGGCGCCGTTCATAGAGCTCTCTTCGTCGGCCGTGGCGAGAATGATCAGAGGTTGTTGCAGGTCGCTGGCTGCGAATGCGCGGGCAGCCTCGATGGCTACCGGGAAAAACCCCTTCATGTCGGTGCTGCCCAGGCCGTACCAGCGGTCCTCCCGTTCATCAATGCGCAGCGGGTCGCTGGACCAGCGCTCCTCGTTAAACGGCACCGTATCGGTGTGGCCCGCTAACACCAGTCCGCCGGGGCCGGTGCCAAGCGTGGCAATCAAATTACACTTGCCGGGTTGATCTAGCTCCTGGATATCGATAGTAAAGCCGAGATCGGACAGCCAGGAAGCCAGCTTGTCAACGACACCGCGATTACTCATATCCCAGCTTTCTGAGGTAGAGCTGACCGAGGGCTCGGCGATCAACTCGCCGAGCATAGTTGCAAGACTGGGTATGGGGCTCATGAGCTCCCTGGCGCGTTTAGCCGAATGAGAATTCGAAAATCTTGAAGAAGATTATTGCGAGAATAGCACCAGCGGGCAAGGTAATAATCCAGGACATGAATATCTGGCCAATCACACCCAGGTTGAGTGCGGCAATACCCCGTGCCAGACCGACACCCAGAATCGCGCCCACCAATGTGTGGGTGGTTGAAATGGGAAGGCCGGTAGCCGAGGCAATAACTACGGTGGTAGCAGCGGCCAGCTCAGCGGCGAAGCCACGGCTGGGTGTCAGCTCGGTAATCTTTTTACCCACCGTGGCGATAACGCGAAACCCGTAAGTAGCGAGACCCACCACGATACCGCTACCACCCAGCACCAGAATCCACCAGGGCAGTGAGGATTTGGCCATAACTTCGCCACCACTCTGGACCGTGCTGGCTACCGCTGCCAGCGGGCCGACGGCATTGGCCACGTCGTTGGAACCGTGTGCAAAGGCCATAGCGCAGGCGGTGAAAATCATCAGCACCGCGAAGACGCGTTCAACATTGCCAAACCGGTTGTAGGTGACATAACCCGGCTCCTCTTTGATTCGGGTCAGTAGCAGTGCACCGAAAATGGCTACCACGACGCCTGCGCCGGCCGATATCGGCAGGGCATTGGCAAAACTGCTACCCAGTCCCAGGTCCAGATCCAGACCAATGTGCTTCAGACCTTTCAGCAGTGTCACCATCGAAATGATGAAACCCACGGCAAACATGTAAATGGGTACGTAGCGCTTGGCGCGCTCGAAGGGGTTGGCGGTGTCCAGAATAAAATAGCGGACACTGGAGAACAGCACGTAGGCGATGCTGCCCGCCAGCAGCGGGGAGACTACCCAGCTGGCCACGATGGTAGACACCTTGCCCCAGCTCACCGCGTCGACAGAAATACCGACCACGGCAAAGCCGACGATAGCGCCCACAATAGAGTGGGTGGTGGATACCGGCCAGCCCTTGAGCGAGGCAATCAGCAGCCATATGCCCGCCGCCATTAGCGCGGAGAGCATGCCGTAAACCAGTAACTGTGGGTCGTCCGCCAGCAGTGCAGGGTCTATAATGCCCTTGCGTATCGTACCGGTGACCTCGCCGCCGGCCAGATAAGCCCCGGCAAACTCAAATATGCAGGCAATCAGGATGGCCTGCTTGATGGTGAGAGCCCCCGAACCCACTGAGGTGCCCATGGCGTTGGCTACGTCGTTGGCTCCGATACCCCAGGCCATAAAGAACCCGAAAAGGCAGGCCATGATCAGGAAGATGTGCCCGTAGTCAGCGATTATCGTCATACGATTGCCCGGTGTCTGCTATTGGAATAATTATTAGAAAGGGGGTTAACGAGCCATCAGCATCAGCACGCGATGGCCGACTTTCTGTGCGTAGTCCGCCAGTTCGCCAAGGCCATCAATTACCCGGTACAGAAACATCACTTCCACCGGGGGTAATTCGCTCTCCAGCTTGTACAGTGAAGCTCGAATTTTGACCTGCAACTTGTCGGTGGCACGCTCCATGTCATCCAGAGTTTCAATCATCGTCTCAACCGCCGCTACCTCGCGACCGTGAAAACCGACTTCAACCAACTCGTCCAACTCCTCAATCACCTTGAGTGCCTGTCCGGATGTATCCACACAGGCTTTTGCGTATTCCCTGATTGCATCATTCATGGATTCGGGAAACGCCATTTTGCGTCCCAGCATCAGCCCGGCGACATCCTGCGCGCAGTTGGCGATTTGGTCCTGGCTGTTCAGCAGCGATAACAGGTCGCTGCGCGGTACCGGCAGGAACAGACTTTTGGGCAGATGCACCCTCACCGAGCGCTTGCGCTTGTCGGCTTTGTTTTCCTGGGAGGCAATGGACTTGTAGTGGATCCGGGCATCTTTCCAGTCGTCCTTTACGGTGGCGGCGAGGAATTCGAGCAGCTCTTCGCAGCAACCATGCACGGTTTGCATGTGATCCTGTATAGGACGGATTGGCGATTGACCGAACATCTTTGCGATGGGGCTATTGCGCATTAAATAGACAACCTGCTGTAAGGGCCGTTGGGGCGACAGTATAGGGGGGCGCATTCCTGCAATCTACCCATCTGCTGCAGATTTGTTGCATATTTTCCACAGGGGCATTTTGGGCGTTTTTGGCATACACTCTTCTAGCAGAGGTCGGTCGAAATACCGGCATTAGTCACTGGACATCACTATGAGCGCAGCGCCCGATCCGGCTATGGCCGGGACGAAAATCAGTCTTCAGTACATCCTCGATTTGCTGATGGGGGCGGGGATCCTGTCGGCCAAAGACGCGCGCAAGCTCATGCCCATGACAGCGCCGGGAACGCTGGGCAAGATCCATCCGCTGGTTTACGTCAGCGAACAGGGGATGCAGGATCAGCGCACCGAAGGTGATCTCATCACCATGGATGTGCTGATGCAGGTTCTTTCAGAGGCCACCGGGCAAGCGCTGTATCGAATCGACCCCCTGAAGATAAATGTGGGCTCCATTGCTGAAGTCATGTCACTGGCGTTTGCGCAGCGGCACAAAATTCTCGCTGTTGATGTGAACGATGAAGATGTGGTCATCGCGTCGATAGAACCCTTCGTTGACAGCTGGATGTCCAACCTCGAACACGTTGTACGCAAACCCATACGTCGGGTGTTGACCGATCCCCGGGATATAGATCGCTTCACCAAGGAGTTCTACAGCATGGCCCGTTCGGTGCGGGGTGCCCGGGATCGTGGCGTGGAGGGCACGGATGTTGGCAATCTGGAACAATTGGTGGAGGTGGGCACCAAGGGTGAACCTGATGCCAATGACCAGCACATTGTCAATATTGTCGACTGGCTGCTGGGATACGCTTTCGAACAGAGAGCCAGCGATATACATATTGAGCCCCGGCGCGGTGTGGGCAATGTCCGTTTTCGCATTGATGGCGTGCTGAATCATGTATACGAGTTACCCGGAGACGTAGGCGCCGCCGTCACCAGCCGTTTCAAAATACTGGGTCGCATGGACGTGGCGGAAAAACGCCGTCCTCAGGACGGGCGCATGAAAACGCGCAACCCGGAAGGCAATGAGATTGAATTGCGCCTGTCCACACTACCCACCGCGTTTGGCGAAAAACTGGTCATGCGGATTTTTGACCCGGATGTACTGCTCAAAAGCTTTGCTGAGCTGGGGTTGGCTAATGAGGATCTCAAACGCTGGCACGCCATGACAGAATCTGGCAACGGCATCGTACTCGTAACCGGGCCAACCGGGTCGGGTAAAACCACGACGCTGTATTCCACCTTGCGCCAGTTGGCTACCAGCGAAGTCAACGTCTGTACCATTGAAGACCCTATCGAAATGGTGGAGGCCAGCTTTAATCAGACCCAGGTGCAGGCCAGTCTCGGCCTCGATTTTGCTGCCGGAGTGCGTACCCTGCTGCGGCAAGACCCGGATATCATCATGATCGGGGAGATTCGGGATCTGGAAACCGCTGAGATGGCTATTCAGGCGGCATTGACCGGGCACCTGGTGATCTCGACCTTGCATACCAACGACAGTCCGCGAGCCATCACCCGCCTGCTGGAACTGGGTGTTCCCTCTTATCTGATCAAGGCCACCCTGCGCGGCGTTATGGCGCAGCGACTGGTGCGAATTTTGTGTAAGGAATGCAAAGTAGAGGACACCGTCGATGCAGATGCCTGGGCCCAGATGGTGCAACCTTTCAAGGTGGGGCTGCCCAAGAAGATTTATGGCCCTGTGGGCTGCAAGTACTGCCGGGACTCCGGGTATTTTGGTCGCCAGGGTCTGTACGAGGTGCTGGTGCTGAGTGATGAAGTGCAGGAGTTGATCAAGGATCACACGGAGGTCGACAGCATCCGCCATCGGGCGCTCAAGGAGGGTATGCGTACATTGCGTCTGAGCGGAGCTGCCCGGGTTGCCGCGGGTGAGACCACCATTGCCGAAGTTCTGCGGGTGGCGCCGCGCATGGGTCAATAAGCGAGTCGGCCATCGATAACACCTTACCCGAGGCACTGCGGGAGACAGCGAATCAAGGCTGGTCCCGCATTCTGGCAGCAGCGGCCCGTCACAACATTACCGGTCTGGACGAGCTGGCGGATACGCCGGGGCTGGCGACTCTGCTGGCGACCAGTCCCTTCGTGGCCAGTGCGCTGTGCCAGCAGCCGGATTTGTTGGTGGATCTGGTATACAGCGGCGATCTCAGCAGACGGCGGGACCGGGAAGACATGCCAGTGTTGGTGGCTGAAGTCCTGTCAGGATGTGCCGGTCTCGATGATGTACAGAAACCCTTGCGCGATATGCGTCGGCGAGAAATGGTGAGAATCGTCTGGCGGGATTTTACCCGCGCGGCGGACACCCTTGAGACAACAGCGGACGTCTCGCGACTCGCTGAAAGCTGTATTGGAGGTGCGTTGCCGATACTGCAGCAAGAGTTGTCGGAGAGTTGGGGTACGCCCAGTCCCGACGAGCACGGTGACGCGCAGGAGTTGATCGTTATCGCCATGGGCAAGCTGGGGGCGGGTGAGCTCAACGTTTCCTCAGACATTGATCTGATTTTTACCTACCCAGAAACCGGTGAAACGGCCGGAGGCAAACGCAGTACCAGCAATCAGGAGTTTTTTATCAAACTCGGTCAGCGTCTTATAACAGCGCTGGACCAAACCACGCCTGATGGCTTTGTATTTCGTGTCGATATGCGCCTTCGGCCCTACGGTGACAGTGGCGCGCTGGTGCTGAACCTGGCGGCGCTGGAAGAGTACTACCAGAGTCAGGGAAGGGACTGGGAGCGCTATGCGCTGATCAAAGCCCGAGCGCTGACCGGTAGCGCTGCAGCAGTAGCCGAACTCGAACAGATTCTGCGGCCCTTTGTATATCGGCGTTATATCGATTTTGGGGCCATTGCTGCCCTACGCTCAATGAAAGCAATGATTACCGCTGAGGTTCGCCGTCGCAACCTGCAGGAGGACGTAAAACTGGGCGCCGGTGGTATCCGCGAAGTGGAATTTATCGCACAGTGCTTTCAGTTGATTCGCGGAGGCCGGGACACGGCGTTACGCAATCGCTCCCTGCTGGCGACGCTGGAAGCCTGTGCGGCATTGCAACTGCTCCCGGCAGAGGCCAGCGAGCAGCTGCGCAGGGCCTACCTGTTTCTGCGCGACGTGGAACACGCCATACAGGGTTATGCCGACCGACAGACGCAGGCTCTGCCAGTGGACCTTGAAGCTCGCGCTGCCATGATACTGGTGATGGGTTTCAACACCTGGGAAGAGTTTGTTGCGGCCCTGGATACTCACCGCGCGCGGGTGCAGGATATTTTTGCCGGCGTGGTGGCGCCACCCGAAGACGAAGCAGCACCGACTTCAGCCCATAGTTCGATCTGGCCCGATGCCCTGTCAGAAGCAGATTTGTCTGCCGCGGGATACTCAGGCGCTGCGGAATCTTCGGTCCTGTTGTGTGATTTTCGCGACAGCAGCCGCCTGCAGGGGCTGCAGGGTGAGGGGCGGGAGCGGCTGGACGCGTTTATGCCCCGTCTGCTGGATGCCTGTGCCGCGACAGAACAGCCCGATGCGGTGTTGCAGCGCATTTTGCCCCTGGTCAATACTGTGCTGCGACGCAGCGCTTATCTCGTGTTGTTGTTGGAAAACAGCGGCGCGCTGTCGCAACTGATTCGTCTATGTGCGGCCAGTCCCTGGATAGCTTCCGAGCTGGCCCGCTACCCGTCATTGCTCGATGAGTTGCTTGACCAGCGAACATTGTATTCCGCACCGGAGCGCAGTCGGTTGCAGTCAGAGTTGCGACAACAGGTTTCGCGGGTGCCCCGGGATGACGAGGAAGCACAGCTCGAGGCCCTGCGTTATTTTAAAGCCGCCCAGACCTTGCGGGTGGCGGCCTGTGAAATTTTTGGGCATCTGCCGTTGATGAAGGTCAGCGATAACCTGACTTTTCTGGCGGAAGTTATTCTCGAATATGTGGTGGAGCTGGCTTGGGAGGTCATGGTGCGTCGTTACGGCGAGCCCAAGCTGGATGATCCGGTGGATCGACGCTTCGCCGTGGTGGCCTATGGCAAACTGGGTGGGATCGAGTTGGGCTATGGCTCAGACCTTGATCTGGTGTTCGTATTCGACGCCGACCCCCAGGGCAGCACCAACGGCGATCGTGTCATCGACAATACTCTGTTTTACACGCGCCTGGGCCAACGGGTCATACACATTTTGACCACCCGTACGGCCATGGGTGAACTCTACGAGATAGACATGCGGCTCAGACCTTCGGGTGCATCCGGGATGCTGGTTACAACGCTGAAGTCCTATCGAGACTATCTGCAGGACAAGGCCTGGACCTGGGAACACCAGGCACTGGTGCGGGCACGACCAGTGGTAGGCTCTGTGGGTTTAACCGCGGAGATCGAGAAGCTGAGGGCTGAGGTCATGGCCTCGCCGCGGGATAATGCTGATTTGTTGGCAGAGGTGGTGTCAATGCGGGCACGCATGCGCGAGCACAAATTGCCGGCAAATCTTGTGGAATCCGACCAATTCCACCTCAAACACGGGGTCGGTGGTATCGTTGATATCGAATTTATGGTGCAATATGCGGCTCTGGCCTGGTCTCGGCAGTATCCGTCTCTCTCCCGTTGGACCGATAATATCCGTATCCTCGAAACGCTTGGTGAGGAGGGGTTATTTACTGCGGAAGAGAGCACCGCGTTGATACAGGCCTATATTACATATCGCTCGAGGGCGCATGAGATGGCGCTGCAGCAACTCGAGCCGGTGGTGAACAGCACAGAGTTGAAGGATGATATTGCCGCAGTTCACCGCAAGTGGAATGAAATGATGGGAGAAACGTTATGAGTATGGCAGATCGCGACGGAGTCATCTGGTTTGACGGGGAGTTGGTTCCCTGGCGCGAGGCCCAGGTACATGTGTTAACTCATACGTTGCATTATGGGCTGGGGGTATTCGAGGGTGTGCGCGCCTACAACACCGCGGACCGTGGTCCCTGTATTTTCCGCCTCCATGAACACACCAACCGGCTGTTTAACTCGGCACATATTCTGCGTATGAACATGCCCTGGGATCACGACACCATCAACGAAGCCCAGCGCACTGTGGTACGCGAAAACGGCCTGGAAGAAGGCTATATCAGACCGATGTGTTTCTTTGGTTCCGAAGGTATGGGCCTGCGCGCCGACAATCTGAAGACCCACGTCATTGTGGCCTCCTGGGAGTGGCCCTCCTATATGGATCCCGAAGCCCAGGAAAAAGGTATCAAGGTACGAACCTCTTCGTACACGCGTCACCACGTGAACATCACCATGTGCAAGGCCAAGGCGAACGGTAACTACATCAACTCCATGTTGGCATTGCAGGAAGCCCTGGATAGCGGTTGTGATGAGGCCTTATTACTCGACAATGAAGGTTACGTCGCCGAAGGAAGCGGGGAAAACGTATTCGTGTTGCGCGACGGTGTCATCTACACGCCAGAACTGACCAGTTGTCTGGCGGGTATCACGCGGGACACGATCTTTACGCTGGCGGCCGAGATCGGTTATGAGATCAAAGAACGCCGCATTACCCGGGATGAAGTCTACGTCGCCGACGAAGCCTTCTTCACTGGCACGGCGGCAGAAGTGCTGCCTATTCGCGAACTGGATGGCCGCACCATCGGCAATGGTGGTCGAGGTCCCGTGACTGAGAAACTGCAGTCCATGTACTTTGATCAGGTCCGAGGTCGCCGGGAGGCACATTCCGAATGGTCGGTACCGGTCGCCTGAATCAGTTCTTTCCTGCCGTAGCGGTCGCATGACCAGCGAGTCGGTGCTCGTGGTAGGTCCCTCCTGGGTGGGGGACATGGTCATGGCACAGGCGCTCTTCAAAGTACTGAAAGAAGACAATCCATGCTGCCAATTGGATGTACTCGCACCTGCCTGGAGCGGGCCCATTCTCGCCCTGATGCCGGAGGTGCGATCGTTTATTGATATGCCTGTGGGCCACGGCGAGCTGGGTATTGCGGCGCGTTTCAGGCTGGGGCGTTCGCTGGCAGCGAATAATTATAGCCGCGCTATTGTGCTGCCCAACTCCTTCAAATCAGCATTGGTGCCCTGGTTTGCCGGCATCCCGCAACGCACCGGTTGGACAGGCGAGGCGCGTTATGGGTTGCTGAATGATCGCCGGTCCCTCGATGAAGAGGCGATGCCGTTGATGGTGCAACGATTTGTGGCACTGGCGCGAGGCGGGGGCGCAGTGCAGCTCGATCGACTCCCGGTGCCGCGGCTGGTGACCTCGCGGGAACGTGAGTTGGACGTAGGGCGTCGTTTTTTGGGTGATGAGGTAGACGCTGAAGCGCCGCGCCCATTGCTGGCCCTGTGCCCCGGCGCTGAATTTGGTCCGGCCAAGCAATGGCCCACGGCGCATTATGCAGCGGCTGCGGCCCATTTTTTTGACCTCGGTTGGCGGGTGATTTTGCTTGGCTCCGGCAATGACGCTGATGCCTGCAGTGAGGTACAGGCATCGCTGGTTCGCCGTGCTTCCTGTCTGAACCTGGCCGGTCGCACCAATCTTGAGGAGGTGGTGCATCTGCTGGCCATGTCTTCCCTCGCGCTCAGCAATGATTCAGGGTTAATGCACATCGCGGCTGCACTCGGTGTGCCGACGGTGGCCATTTATGGACCGACCTCAGCAGGATTTACGCCGCCGTTGGCGGCCCGCACGGCGGTTGTCAGTGAGCCAGTGGAATGCGCACCTTGTTTTCAGCGAGAGTGTCCACTGGAACATCATAAGTGTTTGCGTGATCTGCAGCCCGTTACCGTCATCGATGCCGCGACTGAACTGTTGGACGCTGGCTTGCGGAGTAGCTAACGGCGTATATAGTGGACATATGCGAGTACTGATAATAAAAACCTCCTCTCTGGGCGACGTGATCCACACGTTGCCCGCTGTCACTGATGCGAGCTCTATTAATAAAGATCTGCGCTTTGACTGGGCGGTGGAAGAGGCCTTCGCCGAGATTCCCGCCTGGCACCCGGCGGTGGAGACGGTCATCCCGGTGGCGATACGCCGGTGGCGCAAGCAGCCGGTGGAAAGTTTGCGTGGTCCGGAGTGGCGCCATTGCAAACGGCAATTGTCGCGCAATCATTACGACGCTGTTATTGACGCCCAGGGGTTGATCAAGAGCGCCTGGCTTACTCGCTACGTGCAGGCGCCGCGCTGGGGCTATGACAATAACTCCGCGCGCGAACCCCTGGCATCCATGGCCTACCACCACAAGGTTCCCGTCTCCAGGGAGTTGCACGCGGTAGAGCGTATCCGGCAGTTGTTTGCCTCGGCGATGCGCTATCGGCTACCGGAGAGCACCGGCCACTACGGTATTGATGCGGCACAGTTCGGCGCGGTGGAGTCACAGGAGCCCAGCATCATCTGTCTGCACAACACTGCCCGGGACGAAAAACTGTGGCCGGAAGAACACTGGCGGCAACTCGTACAACAGGCCATCGCCGAGGGTTTCCGGGTGTCGCTACCCTGGGGCAATGACGCTGAACGCGAGCGGGCAAAACGTATTGCCGGCGTCGATGATCGAGCAGTTGTTTTACCACGCTTGAAGTTAAAAGCATTGGCGGCGCTGTTGGTGCGTGCCTCCGGTGTTGTCGCAGTCGATACCGGTTTGGGACATCTGGCGGCCGCTCTTGGAACACCCGCTGTTTCACTATACGGACCGACGTCTCCCGACCGGGTAGGTACTTATGGCGCCAATCAATGCCATTTGCTCAGCCCGGAGGCGGGCAGCAAATCCAGTGCCGCCCAGCAGATGAGCGCGCTTTCCCCTGATCTGGTCTGGAACAATTTGCGGCCGCTGATGAAAACAGCGGGCTGAAGGTAGCAACGGGTGCAGCTCGCCTTTCTGCTATACAAATATTTCCCCTATGGCGGCATGCAGCGGGATTTCCTGTGCTTTGCCGAGTCCTGCGCCAAGCGGGGTCATCGTATTCGCGTATACGTTCTGGACTGGGCGGGCCCGCAACCCGATTTTCTTGAGGTTGTGCTGGTACCGGTGTCTTCATTCAGTAATCACCGGCGCAATCAACGCTATTCCGACTGGGTAGCATCTCATCTGAAGTTCCATCCCGTGGAAGGCGTGATAGGTTTTAACAAGATGCCGGGGCTGGATGTCTACTATGCCGCGGATTCCTGCTACCGATATAAGGCGGAGCACGAACGGGGCTCCATCTATCGGCTGACCCCGCGTTACCGCTTTTTCGCTCAGGCGGAAGAGGCGGTATTCAGTGCGTCGGCGACGACCCATATCCTCCTGATCTCCAGAACCGAGGAGGAGAAGTTTCGCCGCTACTATCAGACACCGGAATCTCGACTGCACAGGCTACCCCCCGGTATCGATCCGGAGCGGCGTGTTGCAGGTGATCGATCAGAATATCAGCGACGTGTGCAGGAAGAATTTGATATTGCCGCGGATGCAGGCGTACTGCTTTTTCTCGGCAGCGGTTTTATTAAGAAGGGGTTGGATCGGGCCATCAGGACGGTGGCGGAACTCAATAGCGGTGCCCGCGAGGTTCATTTGTTGATTGCCGGTCAGGACAGGGCGGCGCGATTCAAACGGCTGGCGCGACGTCTGGGGGTGGCCGGACATTGCCACTTCCTCGGGGGACGGGATGACATACCCTCGCTGCTGGCGGCCGCCGATTTACTGATTCACCCCGCCCGCGACGAAGCTGCGGGCATCGCCCTGCTTGAAGCAGTGGTTGCGGGACTCCCCGTGGTGGTTACCGACGTGTGTGGTTATGCGGACCATATTGCTCGTGCTGACTGCGGTCGGGTGTTGTCATCACCCTATAAACAATTGGATTTGAAGCTGGCCGTTGCTGATCTGTTGCAACAACCTGAACAAAAGCGCTGCCGGGCTGCGGCGCTGGATTACTCTGCGCGCGAAGACTTGTACTCGATGCACGACACCGGGGCCGAGTTGATAGAAAGACTGATTCGATCAAAGGTGGAGAATCAGGGGCAGTCAGTGGGTCCACACCATGGATAAACTGTTCCTGCGTCAGGATATTATCGATCACCTGGATGGCAACGATGTCTATGCGTGGGTGGAGCAGCTGGCAACTACCGCTCCGGCGGAGGCGATTTACCGGCGCAAGGAGGGACGCATAACGCTGCGTTTTGAAATTGACGACCGCGCTTACTTTTTGAAGCTGCACAGGGGTATCGGGTGGGCGGAAATCATCAAGAACTTGTTGCAACTCCGTCTTCCAGTGCTGGGTGCCGAGAATGAGTGGTGCGCGATCGAGGCACTGGAGCAACTGGGTGTACCAACCATGTCATTGGCGGCCTATGGGCAGCGCAATAGCAGCCCTGCGGCGCTTCACTCCTTTGTCATTACGGATGACCTGATCGGCACGGAAAGCCTGGAAGACTTTTGTGCCGATTGGGCGCGGCAGCCGCCGCCGCGCTGGCAGCGTCACGCCGTGATTGACGCATTGGCGAGCACTAGTCGGGTATTGCGTGATGCTGGCATCAATCATCGCGACTACTATCTCTGCCATTTTCATCTCGACCCCGGCAGTTTGCAGGAAGGTGCAATTGCCCGCTGTCACCTGATCGATCTGCACCGAGCCGGGGTGCGGGACAAAACGCCCCGCAGGTGGTTGATAAAGGATCTGGCTGGGCTTTACTACTCAGCGATGGATTGTGGACTGGGCCCCCGGGATCTGGTGCGCTTTCTTCGCGTTTATACTGGCGGTAGTGTACGCACCGCCCTTGCTCAGGAGCGAGTAATCTGGAGCGCTGTGCGTCGTCGCAGCGAACAGCTGTACCTGCGAGATCACGGTCGCACTCCACCGGCTCCCTGGCGCTGGGGAGGTCGTCGGGCGAACGGTGTTGACACACTGGAACAACAATTTGCAGTGGCTGATATCGTCAAAGACGGCGAGTCCTCCCGTGTGGCCAGAATAAATGATTGGCCCGGTGGTCCCGTGTTTGTGAAGCATTATCGGGTGCGGGGTTTGCTGCGCCGCCTGGGATTTGCACTGGGTATGGGGCGACCTCAGCGCTGTTATCGGGTAGCGTGCAAACTGGCGGCCGTTGGCATTGCCGTTGCTGTGCCACTGCCCCCCAGGCTGGTGCGCGCCACATCCGGTTTGCCAGTAGGTTGTTACTACCTGGCTCAGGCCATGCCCGGCGCTGATCTGCGTTCCTTATGGTTGGCTGGAGTTACCGACGCGGAGAGTCTGATGCAAGGCGCGGGGGCATCGCTGGCGGCGATGCATCTTGCGGGATACAGCCATGGCGACTGTAAGTGGAGCAATATCCTGTTTACCGAGGACGGTGAACCGGTGTGGCTGGATCTCGACAATACCCGAGGTTATACCCGGGCACGGGGTGCCAGAGACCTGGCACGCTTTGCCGTTAATGCCGAAGACCTGGCGGCATCGCGGCAACAGCTATCGTGTTTTCTCGATGCCTACTCAGCTGTATTCGGTACCAGCATTGCCGATCTGGAAGCACAGATAGCTGTGCCACTGGATAAGTTGCGCGAGCGCCACCTGCATCGCTATGGGTCTCGCGGGCAACGTCTGCTGTAATCCGTCAGTTTCAGACAGCTTGAAACGAATACTGGAATAAAGCGATATCACGTTTGTAAACCTTGGCCGCTATTTCCTGTGATCGCGATGTGTAATATTCGGGATAGGGTGTGGAGCGGCTGTGGTTGATATGCGGTAGTTCCGAGGCACCGGGAACTTGGGCGGCCACGGTCTGGTAGTCGGCCTCGAGACTTTCAAAGCGTCCGAGGAAGTCTATGTCTATCTCACCCTTGGCATTGCTCAAATAGCAGTGCTGCGGGGTGAACAGCAGATGACGCATGGCGTTTTCAGGTGTCAGCCACTGGCAGACGAAGTCATCGAAGTCGTCAAAGGTCGATAGAAAATCTCCCCACTGACTGTCCTCTTCATTGGTGTCGGCCCCGCCCTGGCACAGGTAGGTATAGGCCGATACCAGGCGATCCCAGGGATTGCGTACGAAACTAAAGGTGAAGTAATCGCGATAGCGTTGCAGATCTATATCCTGGTACCACTGGACGTTGGCGTGTTCTACTGAGCGTTGGTCATACAATCCACGTACAACACTGCGACCGGCCGCCTTGGGTACATGGATGAAAACAGTCCGGGTCCTGTCAAAGCAGGCCTGGTAGCCGGCCTGACCCTTGAGTATGCGCTCGACATTCCTGCGCTGATAATGCGGCACGCCGTTTAGCAGTGCGTTGCGTTCTGTATTCGACAGGCTGCGGTAGAGCAATCGGGTCAGAAGTTTCATGGCTGCATTGTAGGGTAGGTGAGCCGGATCACAAACCGGGTGAAAGCAGGCCTTTCGCTGCAAGGCGGGCTCGCGCTCGCTGATCTACGGCAAGGGCCAGGCTCCGCGCCGCTTGCGGATCAAAGCGACCGTAGGCACTGCAGTACCTATGAAAAAAGCGTACACGGTCGCTGCGGGAGAGGTCCTGGGGCAGCAGCATATCCATTTGAATGAGGTTTTTCTGAACCAGCTTGAGAGGAATCTCCCGGTGTCTTGAATTGCGCTCGTTGTCGATAAAGTAGAAACGGAATTCGTCGCGGTCCTGGGCTACCAACACATTGCTGGTGCGTAAATCACCGTGCACGAACCCAGCTCCATGTAGGCGGCCAATCTCCTCCCCCAGGGATTCCAGCAGCCGCCAGCGTTGAGGCCGATCGGAGGATTCATGTGTTTGCAACCATTCCGTGACACCTGCTGCGCTCACGGCTTCCGTAACAAGAAAACCGCGATGAGGGGAGTATAAACCCCAGGCCAGTGGCCTTGGTGTAGAAAACCCCGCGCTCGCCAGATCCAGCGAACAGCGGCGGGCTCTGATGCTGCGGTCGCCGCGAATCCAGCTTTTCACAACATCAAAGTGGCTGCGGGGCAAAAACTCTTTGCAGTACACGCCGTGGACTTGATTGTGGTGGACTCGTGCAAAGCCTGAGCTTGCTACCTGCTCCCAGCCCGCGACTGTCTCATGGCGCCCCAGCGCTCGCAGGTCTTCCGCCAGAGCATCTGCCAGCGGCCCCTCAGTCTGCGCGCGTAGTTTCATTGTCTTCTCTGCTCACAGTTGTGCGGCTAGTGGCTTGAAGCGGGTATTCTCCAGCAGAATGACGGTGTCGAGTCGGTCATTGGTAAAACTTTCCAGCACCTTCAACTCCGGATAGGCATAGAGCTTCTGCAGCTGATCCAGCGCTTCATGATTGACGCTGAGTGCCAGAAATTGGTGCTGCTGCCATAGATGCTGGTCCAGTACTTCATTAATACTCAGGTTCTGGGGTATATCCCAATTGACGCGTCGTTCGCTGAAGTAAGCAATGTGTTTGTCGCTGGCCAGTAGGGTGGCATTGGCGGATGTGTGCTCGCGTAGCCAGTGTGTGGCGTCGGCCAAATACGATTTTCTATAGTCGTTGTTATGCAGCACATCGCCGATCATTAACACCGCCAGTATCGAAACCATGCCCCGTATCGGCAGGCGGAAGCGGGGTTCCGACCACAGTCCCTGGGCGGCGAAGCTGACGTACAAGAGTAGAAACACGACGATTTGCGATATGTAGCGCTCGAGCATGAACTGGTTGGTGAAGGTGAAGACCAACAGGTAAACAGTGCATGCCGCTATATGTGTGTTGATGATGGCTCTGGCATCATGGGGTACTCGCCCCAGCCAGCCCCGCCACCAGCCGATGACCAGAACGATGGCGAGA
This sequence comes from uncultured Halieaceae bacterium, assembly GCA_938074045.1. Lineage (GTDB taxonomy): Bacteria > Pseudomonadota > Gammaproteobacteria > Pseudomonadales > Halieaceae > CALJGI01. Next base: position 183,518 of record CALJGI010000004.1, on the reverse strand, counting down.
GCCGCGGTCATGGCCAGCAGCAGGTTGCGCAGGAAGATGGCGGTCAATCCGCCGAAGACCGCCGTTCGACTATCCTCCACCGCCGATCCCCGTAACAATTCCGGCCCGACCCGAAGCGCGATATCATCTATTACATCGCTGAAGTAGAGCAGGTTGTTGGCATAGTTGTTGATATGTGGCAGCAGGGTCTCTTCCGGACTGATGCCTACCGCGATCAGCACCAGCACAGAGACGACGGCCACAGGAAGTTGTAACTGTGCCACGTATCTGAGGCGTCGCAGGAAAGGAACATCCATGGTCCAGAGCAGAGCCAGCGGGGTAAGTAGCGCCAGCAGCGTCCCTTCAAAGCGAAACAAGAAAGCCATCCCCATATAGGCCAGCCAGCGCAGGCCGGAAACCATGGTGGGATTGCGGCTGTAGTGCAGTAACTCGACCATGGCCAAGAGGCAGAACATCCAGTAGCCCGGGTCACGCATGATGGAGCTGCGGTAATCATTGATGATCGGGTGGGTGAGAATGATCAGTACGGCTATCAGTTGTATTTGCCTGTTGCCCCCCAGAGTTTTCACCGCGTGCAGGAAACTGACACTGAGGCCGGCATAAATGGCCGAAATCAAAAGCTGGGCAGCTGTCAGCAATGGGATTCCCGTCATCTGGTGCAATAGGCCGAAGGCCAAGGGGAGCAGAGGGCGGTCGAATAAGGCGAAAGCGGCGCCCACGCCATCACTGAGATACGCATCGGCGGCGCGCAAATACAAAATGCCGTCGCGGTTAACGAGCGGGTCAATATAAATCAGCCATGCGGACAGCAACAAGCTGAGCACCGCGACCACGCGTGGGTCCGTCATAGCCGTACTTATTCGCTGTCCCATGGGTTTGCCTGAGGCTAGGGTCGTTGTCACAGAAAGGGTGGCTGGCATTATTTTCGCTAGTCTAGCAAGTTGCCGGTGGCAGTGGCCAGACCTGACCGCGGGCGCGGTAGACATCACATGCGCTACAATGTTGGGGATTTTAACGACTGGTCGTTGCGGGGCATCGACCTTATTCAGTTTATTCCAGGGAATTGCGGTTCAGACATGATCTACAAGACATTACTGCTGGGTGCCAACGGGCAATTGGGCCGGGAACTGATTGCGACGCGACCGCCCGAATGTGACCTGGTTTCTTGTGATCGTCATGCGCTTGATATCTGCGACGCGGATGCGGTGGCCCGTGTGTTTGCGACGGAAGACCCTGCTGTTGTGATCAATGCGGCAGCGTACACCGGCGTGGATAAAGCTGAATCGGAACCAGCACAGGCGCAGGCGGTGAATGCCGATGCGGTGGAAAATCTGGCGCGAGGGGCGCGTCAGGCGGGATCGCGCCTGATTCACATATCCACCGATTTTGTCTTTGATGGAAATCGGGACCGTCCCTACCTCCCCGCTGATCAAACCAGCGGTCTGGGGGTGTACGGGCGCACCAAACTGGCGGGTGAACGGGCGGTGCTGGAATTCGCCGGTGATCTCGGCGTGGTATTGCGGACGGCTTGGCTATACTCGGCATATGGGCATAATTTTGTGAAAACCATGTTGCGACTGATGGCTGAGAGAGAGACCCTGAACGTGGTTGATGATCAGCGCGGTGCGCCGACCTGGGCGCGTGGGTTAGCCGAGGTGATCTGGCTGCTGGCGCGGCGACCGGAGTTACACGGCATCTATCATTGGACCGATGGCTGCGAGGCCAGCTGGTACGAATTTGCGCAATCGATATCAGACCAGGCCCGAACCGTGGGGCTGCTGCAGAAGCCGGTGACGATAAATCCGGTGGGTACAGAGCAATATCCGACACCGGCCCAGCGCCCGGCATACAGCGTGCTGGATTGCTCTGCCACCGTGTCAGCACTGGGCGTGGTGCAACAGCCCTGGCCGCAACAACTGGTGGCCATGCTCGAGGAGCTGAAGAACAGGGGAGAGCCTTATCTTGAATGAACGTTTGCTTGTCACCGGTGGTGCCGGTTTTATTGGTGCCAATTTCGTTCTGCAGTGGCTGCAGAATCACGCTGGCGGCCGGGTGGTGGTCCTGGATGCCCTGACCTATTGCGGCAATCGTGCCAGTCTGGCCGTCGTGGAGGCGAACCCGGCGTTTCGGTTTGTTCATGGCGATATAGGGGACACCGCCCTCGTCAGTGAGTTGTTGGCGACCGAACGTCTCGACACAATTGTCCATTTTGCCGCGGAGAGTCATGTCGACCGCTCGATTACTGGCCCCGGGGCGTTTATTACCACGAACCTGCTGGGGACTTACAGTTTGCTCGAAGCCGCACGGGAAGTCTGGTTGAGCGGCAGCGGAATGGAACATCGTTTTCATCACGTTTCAACTGACGAAGTTTATGGTTCTCTGTCAGCGGGTGATCCGGGTTTTCACGAGGAGCAGAAATATGAGCCCAATTCCCCGTATTCAGCCAGTAAGGCGGGCAGTGATCATCTGGTGCGGGCCTATCACCACACCTATGGGTTACAGGTCAGCACCAGTAATTGCTCGAATAACTACGGACCATTCCATTTTCCAGAAAAACTGATCCCTCTGGTACTGACCAACCTGTTGCGCGGGCTACCGGTGCCGGTATACGGGGATGGCTTGAATGTCCGTGACTGGCTGTACGTCGAAGATCACTGCCGGGGCATCGAATTGGTTCTGGAACGCGGAGTGGTTGGAGAGACCTACAACATCGGCGGCAACAATGAGTGTACTAATATCGATATCGTGCAACTGATCTGCCAGCAGCTAGACCAGCGGTTTGCCGATGATGCCTCACTGGCGCAACGATACCCCCAGGCATACTCGGCGCGCGGTGCGACCTCGGCGGAAGCCATCACCTTTGTCACCGATCGTCCGGGCCACGATCGTCGTTACGCCATTGACGCGACCAAGATATCTAAGCAGTTGGGTTATCAACCAGTGGAGAACTTTGACAGTGGGTTGTCCCGCACAATCGCCTGGTACCTGGCCAATCCGGATTGGTGGAGACCGCTACTGCAAACCTGATCGTGGCTCAGGTCGAGGCGGGTCGGTTGTCGAAAAGTGGGGCATCGGCAAAGGCCAAACCGACCTCATCTTTGCTTGAAAGTGACGGCGGCGAGCCGTCCACCAGCGGCCAGTCGATGGCGAGCTCAGCGTCATCCCAACGTATGGATACTTCCGATTGCGGGTGGTAGATATCCGTGCACTTATACTGAAATTCCGCCACCTTCGAGGTGACGTAAAACCCGTGAGCAAACCCGGGTGGTAGCCATAACATGGTGAAATTGCTCGCGGACAGGGTAATGCCCAACCATTGCCCAAAGCTGGGTGAATCCCGCCGCAAGTCCACCGCCACATCAAACACCTCGCCCCGGGTGCAGCGCACCAGCTTGCCCTGTGGGCGATCGAGTTGGTAGTGCAGCCCTCGCAGCGTACCCTGCGCGCTGCGGCTGTGATTATCCTGGACAAAATTGAGTTCCAGCCCGAGTTCGGAAAAGCGGGAGGAATTCCAGCTCTCCAGGAAAAAGCCACGCTCGTCACCGTGCACCGCGGGTTGCAGGATCAAACAGTCCTTGAGGGGAGTTACCGAGATTTCCATTTAGGCGGCGCGCTGCGATGCAAACCTGGATACCCGACCCAGTCCAGTCAGCCTAGTAACCATCGAGGACCGACTCTGTGTCCAGCAAAAGATTGTGTAGATAACGACCATAGCCGCTCTTCAGCAGCGGCTCCGCCAGAGCCTGCAATTGATCTGCGTCGATAAATCCCTGGCGATAGGCAACTTCCTCCGGGCATGCGATCTTGAGACCCTGGCGCTCTTCAACTACCCGAATAAAATTGGCGGCATCCAACAGGGAATTATGGGTGCCGGTATCCAGCCAGGCTGTCCCGCGACTCAGCACCTCTACCCGCAGGGACTGTTCACGGAGATAGTGTAGATTGACGTCGGTAATCTCCAGCTCTCCCCGCGACGAGGGTTTTATGCCCTTCGCAATATCCACCACCTGGTTGTCATAGAAGTACAGGCCAGTAACCGCATAGTGGGACTTTGGCGCCTCTGGTTTTTCCTCGATATCGATGGCAGTGCCCTGATCGTCAAAGTTGACCACGCCATAACGCTGTGGATCGGTCACGTAGTAGGCAAACACCGATGCGCCCTCATCCCTATGACCTGCGTTGGAGAGCTTCTGGCTAAGGCCACCGCCATAAAAAATATTGTCGCCCAGGATAAGGCTGACCGGATGATCGCCAATAAACGATTCGCCGATGATAAAAGCCTGTGCGAGACCGTCGGGACTGGGCTGTGTTGCATACTTGAGATTGATTCCCCACTGACTGCCGTCTCCAAGCAGCGAGGTAAAGGCGCTCTGATCCTTGGGTGTGGTAATAATCAGGATATCCCGGATACCTGCCAGCATCAGAGTGGCCAGCGGGTAGTAAATCATGGGTTTGTCATACACCGGCATGAGTTGTTTGCTGACCGAGCTTGTCAATGGATGGAGTCGGCTGCCGGAGCCTCCTGCGAGGATGATACCTTTGTACGTCGATTGAGCCATAGCGAAGATCCGGGGGCGGGTGAGGTATTATACGCTGTACCGCAGCTGCGGCACGAGCTGTGGATAACTGGATTTTTCAGCGCTAAGTGCTTAGAATCTGGGGCCTTTTTACGTGGGTCAACGTAAAAAACCAAAACGCTGGGGCGAATCCGGATTATGCAAGCTGAACAGCCCGCTGACAAGGCGGACACAGGTACCCTCGCGGATGTGGTGCCACTTCCTGAACGCGATAGTCAAAAACCGCTGAAAATATGCCTTTTGGGGTACCGCAGTAGTCCGACCAGCGGGGGTCAGGGCGTCTATATCAGCTACCTGAGCAAGGCGTTGGTCGAAGCTGGTCATCAGGTGGACGTGATTTCCGGCCCACCGTATCCCGTACTGGACTTCCGGGTGCGCCTGATCCGCATGCCCAGCCTGGACTTGTTTGAAAATGGCTTGGCATCCCTGCGTCCGCGTCACCTGCGTTCTCTGACCAATATTATCGAATGGCTGAGCAAATTGACCGGCGGCTTCTCGGAGCCCTACACCTTCGGTCGGCGGGTAGTGAAGTACCTGCGCAAACACGGCCACGAATACGATCTCATACATGACAATCAGAGCTTGAGCTACGGCATGCTGGAGTTGCAGCGTATGGGTTTGCCGCTGATTACCACTCTCCATCACCCGATCACCAGTGATCTGCGTATCGCGCTGTCCTCGGCGCGCAATTGGTGGCAACGGCTCTTGATCAGGCGGTGGCACTCCTTCCTCATTATGCAGAAGCAAGTGGTCAACCGTCTGCACAATATTGTCACTGTGTCGGAACAATCGCGGCAGGATATTGCCCGTGATTTCGGTATCCAGCCTGCGGCGATCAGGGTTGTTTACAACGGTATCGATACCGGGATTTTTCGCCCCATGCCAGAGATCGAGCGCAAACCACTGCGACTGATGGCAACGGCCTCGGCTGACCAACCGCTGAAAGGGCTCAGCTATTTGTTACACGCTATCGCAGTGCTGCGTGAGGAATACCCCGATCTGGAACTGTTGCTGGTTGGCAAGCCAAAAATCGGAGGGCATACGGAAAGGCTGATTGCACGTCTGGGAATTTCGGACTCGATCCGCTTTGTCAGTCGTATCAGCACCGAGGAGATGGTCCGTTACTACGCTGAGGCCTCCGTTGCAGTGGTGCCCTCTGTCTACGAAGGGTTTGGATTGCCAGCGGGAGAGGCAATGGCCTGTGGCGTGCCTGTGGTGTCTACTGTCGGTGGTGCGCTACCAGAGGTGGTGGGTGATGCGGGAATTCTGATCCCTGTGCGCGACACCGATGCCATAGTCGAGGCTGTGCGCCGTCTGATTAAAGACGAGTCGTTGCGCGCGGAACTGGCTGTAGCGGGACGCAAGCGTATTCTCGAGCAATTCTGCTGGCGGGTGGCCGCGCGCCAACTCACCGGGTACTACAATCAGGTTTTAAGCAGTGCAAACCGTTGATTTTCAACATTTCCCGCTGCGCGCAGGGGATGTCGTTCTGGATCTCGGCTGTGGTGAGGGTCGTCACGTAATCTCCGCCTATCTGGAGCAGGAAGTGCACGCTTTTGGTGTGGATTTAAGTCATGCTGATCTGACTGCCACCCGGGACAAATTTGTACCCTTCGCCCATGCAGATAATGATGCCCGCAGCTTCGGACTGTCTCAGGCCAATGCGCTGGATCTGCCTTTTGCTGATAACACCTTTGACCGTGTGATTTGTTCTGAGGTACTGGAACACATTCCTGACTATCAGGCCGTATTGGGGGAAATCCAGCGGGTACTGAAGCCGGGAGGATTGTTCTGTGCAAGTGTCCCGCGGCGTTGGCCTGAGAAAATATGCTGGGCCCTGAGCAGTGCCTACCACGAAGTGGAAGGTGGGCATATTCGAATATTTGCAGCGAGTGAGCTGCGGGAGCAGATTGAAGAGCGCGGTTTTGATTATTATTACCGGCATTGGGCCCACGCCCTGCACGCGCCGTTCTGGTGGCTCAAATGCTTGTTCTGGGATTCCCAGGACAGCAACTGGCTGGTGCGTCAGTACCATCGCCTGCTGGTGTGGGATTTGATGGACAGGCCCTGGTTTACCCGCACTCTGGAACGCTTGCTGAACCCCTTGCTGGGTAAGAGCGTAGTCATGTATTTTCGTAAGGAGTTGTCGGCGTGAGCGGCCTGTATCTGAGTCGCGGGTTGTACCCCGCCGAGTTTTTCCGCCCCACTATCGACTTTATGCTGGAAGAACAACTCGCCAGCGGCGTCGTGCCCTGGTTCAAGGACGGTTATGCCGACCCCTGGGATCATGTGGAAGTAGCGATGGCTTTCAGTATCGGTGGCGAGTTTGACGCGGCTGAACGTTCCTATTTCTGGTTGCGCGACATTCAGCTCGACGACGGCTCCTGGTGGGCTGCCTATCGCAATGGGCTGGTGGAAAACGATCAGCGCAGGGAAAGCAATTTTGTCGCCTACGTCGCAACCGGTGTGTGGCACCACTATATGATCAGTCAAAACCAACAGTTTTTGCAGGATATGTGGCACACAGTAGAATCGGCGATCGAATTCGTCCTGCGCCTTCAACATCCAGAGGGTGACATAGACTGGGCGGTCGATACTGAGGGCAAACCCAAGTCAGATGCACTTTTGACCGGTTGTAGCTCTATCTACAAGAGTCTGGAATGCGCACACAACATTGCGGTCACCCTCGATCAGGACCGTCCCGAGTGGTTGTCGGCACGGGAGCGACTGGGGGATGCCATTCGGCACAAACCGGAACGCTTTGATCGTACCTGGGAGAGCAAATCCCGCTATTCAATGGATTGGTTTTACCCGGTCCTGTCTGGTGCGATTTCAGGTACTGCGGGACACCAGCGCATACTGTCACGCTGGTCGGAGTTTGTGGAGCCGGGTCTGGGTTGCCGCTGTGTCGCGGATGAGCCCTGGGCTACAGTGGCGGAAAGTTGTGAGCTCGTCATGGCCTTGCTGGCGGTGGGTGATCACGCCCGCGCGGTCGAACTATACAGTTGGTTGCATCAATGGCGGCATGGCGACGGATCATACTGGACCGGCTATCAGTTCGCGCTGGATATACTGTGGCCGGAAGAGCGGCCAACCTGGACGGCGGGTGCTGTTATTCTGGCGGCCGATGCGCTGACCGGGCACACACCGGCGTCACAGTTGTTTCAAAGTGTGCAGCTGCTGGTCCCCGAAGATACCTCCGGCTACGAAGTAAAGTTCAGCTGACCCGGCGCAGCAGCGCCAGGGTATTCACCAGATCAATTTCCTCAAACAACCCCGAGCTAAGGGCCATTGAATAAATGGTGTGTGGCGCTTGGCCCCCGGCGTAGGCGTCGCTGAAAACATCGTGTATGGCCAGGATGCCACCCGGAAGAATGTGTGGCGCCCAGCACCGATAGTCTGTCAGCGCAGCGGTCAGGCTATGACCGCCATCGATAAACACCATGCCCAGTGGAATTGACCAGTGGCGAATGGCTGTCTGGGAATCTGTCACCATTGGTATGACAGTGTCGTCCAACCCCGCGATGTGGACATTGCGCCGAAACTCTCTGAAGGTGTCAACCTGACCTTCACCATCAACGAGGTCCGGATCGTGAAAGAACTCGCCCGGTTGATGCTCCTCTGAGCCACGGTGGTGATCCAGCGCATAGACACTGCTGCCATGTTTCTGGGCGGCAACACCCAGATAGATGGTCGATTTCCCGCAGTAGCTGCCGATTTCAAGAATGGGCCCAAGCGGGGCAGCCCTGTGCGCGGCATCGAACAGTGCTTCTGCCTCGTTATCAGCTAGAAAACCTTTTATGTCGGTGGTGTCGATTGTTAGTTGCGGTGTCATCGCTCCCTTTCACTCTGTTGGCGAGCGGCGACCATAGCGGTTTTGCCCGGGTCAGGCAATACCGCCGGGGCTGCGACGCCAGTGCACCGTGTTATCATGCGCGGGCTGTAAGTGCCCGGCGCCGGGGTTGATATCTAGGCGGTGTGGTACACAGTTTTAACACGACAGGAATCGATAGGGCAGGATACCGCCAATGAAAATAAAAATGCCCGATTTTAATCGAGCGCGAGTGCTGGTGGTCGGCGATGTCATGCTGGACCGGTATTGGCATGGCTCTACCAGCCGGGTGTCCCCCGAGGCGCCGGTACCCGTGGTGAAGGTGAACAATCGCGAGGACCGCCCCGGTGGCGCTGGCAACGTAGCGCTGAATATTACCAGTCTGGGTGCCTACGCATCACTCGTCGGATTGGTGGGAAATGACGAGGCAGCTGACAGCCTTGCGGCAAGTCTGGAAGCAAGCGAGGTGGACAATAAGCTGGTGTCGGTGGAGTCCCACCCCACCATCACTAAGCTGCGGGTTATCAGTCGCCATCAACAATTACTGCGTATGGATTTTGAAGAACCCTTTCTGGCAGCAGATGCTGCGGGGCTGACCGCTCAGATAGCTGGCTTGCTGGAGGGTATGAATGCGCTGGTGCTGTCGGATTACGGCAAAGGCGTGTTGGAGAATCCTCAGCCCTGGATACAGTCTGCGCGGGCGCGGGGTCTGCCGGTACTGATTGATCCCAAGGGCACAGATTTTTCACGCTATTGTGGCGCCACGCTGCTAACCCCCAATCTCGATGAATTTGAGCGAGTAGTGGGCCATTGTTCCAGCGAGGAAGAACTGGTTAAACGGGGCATCGACCTCATTGTACAGTGCGAACTGGAAGCCCTGCTGGTAACCCGGGGTGAGGGCGGTATGACGCTGCTGCGACCCGGGTTTGGCGAGTTTCACCTCCCGGCGCGGGCGCGTGAAGTGTTCGATGTCACCGGTGCCGGTGACACGGTTATCTCGGTATTGGCCACGGCGATTGCCGCCGGTTCCGATTTTCCTGATGCCATGGGACTGGCCAATCTGGCCGCTGGGCTGGTGGTTGGCAAGCTTGGAACGGCGGCCACCTCTGCGCCGGAACTGCGCCGGGCCGTGCAACGTGAGCAGGGTTTTGAGCGCGGTGCTGTATCCCCAGATCAACTTGAAATCGTGATGGCCGATGCCCGGGCCCACGGCGAGCGGGTTGTGATGACCAATGGCTGTTTTGACATAATTCACGCTGGCCATGTGGGATATCTCGAACAGGCCCGGGCTCTGGGGGATCGCCTGGTGGTTGCCGTCAACAGCGATGCATCCGTGCGACGTCTCAAGGGGGCAGGGCGGCCCGTAAATCCCCTGGACCGTCGTCTCGCCGTGTTGGCCGGCCTGGAATCCGTCGATTGGGTGGTCGGCTTTGAGCAGGATACACCTGAGGAACTATTGCGGCGACTGCGACCCGATATTTTGGTGAAAGGGGGCGATTACCAGCACGATGAAGTAGTGGGTTGGGAGATAGTTGAGGGTTACGGCGGAGAGGTGGCCGTGTTAGATTTTCTCGACAACGTCTCAACCACTGCCATCGTGGAACAAATTCGGGACAGCTGAGCTCAGCTGCCCCTGGGCTCCTCCGCGCAGAGCGTTTTTGCCAACTGAATGTTGGCAGACAGATGGTCTGGATTGATGGTCCCGATGATGGCTGTGCTCGTCGCCGGGTGTGATAGTGCGAAATTGAGGGAGTAGGCCAGGGGGTCGGCATGGCCTGCGGGCAGGTGGCCGCTGGCAAACACTTTTTTCAGCATGACCCCCACCCCGAGGTTTGAGCAACAGTCCAGCACCGGAAGTTCATCTGTATAAGCGGGGTTGTAAGTGGCCATAATAACGTCACATAACTCCGCTGCTCTGGTTCCGCCACTTACTGTTTTGGTAGACATGCCGATAGCGCGGACAAGGCCTTCATCCCGCGCCCTCTGCAATTCCTGCAGCGCTTCACCATCGTCGAGGATGCCGTCGTCATTGCCGTCCGAGTGAATGAGCACGACATCCAGGTAATCTGTCCTGAGCCGTCGCAGAGATCGCTCCAGGCTGGCGCGGGTGTGTTTGCCGCTGAAATCAAAGTGGGACTCCCGGCCATCAAACTCTTCACCCACTTTGCTGCAGAGAATCCAGTTCTGCCTTTGTCCCTGTAACAGGTTGCCCAAGCGTTCTTCGCTGCCGCCGTAGGCGGGTGCGGTATCAATCAGATTAACGCCGAGATCGTGTGCCTTTGTCAGTAGTGTGCGGGCTTCAGCGGTGTTGGGAACCGTAAAGGGCTCGGGGTACTTTACCCCGTGATCGCGACCGAGCTTCACCGACCCGAAACCGATGGCGCTGATCTCCATGCCGGTTTGCCCCAATTGCCGCCGCCACTCCATCAGAATCTCCCCTGCCAGAAGGGTGCTGCGACAGCTGGCGTTCCCAGTGAAGACAAGGCGCTGAGATCATCGCCGCCGCGTGGCTGAACTCCATTCTCTGAGAGCAGCGCGAGTACAGATTTGGCGAGGTCTGGTGCCAGCGCTAATTTGGTCGGCCAGCAGGCGATTACGTCGGCGGCAGTATCCGTTAGGCTGGCGAAGGCGCGATCCGGTTTCAGCAAGCGCGGTTGACGCGGCTCTGCGCGATCTATGCGCAGTGTGGCCCACTGTTGATGTCCAAAGTCCAGCCATGGAAAAATTTCTGCCAGTTCACGTCGGGCGATATCGATCAGTGCGGCGGGTTCCTTGTCGATATGATTGGTGGCGAGGTCGCCTCCCAGATACCAGATGGAACTGCCGTCCTCGGCCTTGTGGGTGGAGACTGTTAACCGGGGGGAAGCAGAGCGGCCCATGCAATGGCCGTATAACTCATGGGGAGCGTCGTGGCGAAGCAACACCTGATGTAGCGGGCGGCGTTGTGTTTCAGGCTGGCTGCTGCCCAGTTGACTTAGCAGATTCTCGTTGCCCAGCCCGGCAGCCAAGATCACACGCTGGGCCTGGATGACCCCCGCTGCTGTCACAATGTTGGTTTTGTCATCATGTCCGCGCGTGAGCCGGGTTTCTTCCGGAGTCGCAGAAAAAATATGCCCCCGGTTATTGTCGGCAAGATTTCTGAGCAGTGATGGGACATCGACCACCAGATCGACCAGTTTCAGGAGCTGACCCCTGAATTCCGGTGTGTTGAACAGTGGCGGATACGCGCTCCTGGCGATCTTGTCGATACGCCCACGCAGCGCCCTGCTGGCTACGAAGGTTCCCAGGCGGGAGCTGATGTCCCCAGGGGACCACATATAAAAGTGATCACTTAACACCGTTGTACTGGATAGATCTACATGCCCCAGTCCGGCCAGCGCTTCGCGCCAGCGCGCAGGCATGCTGGCAATTGCCTCCGATGCTTGGGTCAGGCCGCCGGAGAGTGCGTATTTGATGCCACCATGAATCATCCCCTGCGAGGCGATGGTCTGGCCGTGGCCCAGGGCATTGGCCTCAAGTAAGACCGCGTGGTAGCCGGCCCCGCGCAGTTCACTCAGTAACCACAGGCCCGCAACGCCGCCACCGACGATGGCGATATCGGTTTTGATGGTGGATGGACTCATGTCATGTTTTCAATGGATCGCAGTTCCTGTGAGGACTGATCGGATTTTGGCCCCGGGGTTGAGTATACCGCGTCGCACTGCTCAGCATTAACCGAATCGACAATTTGTGTGGTGTAGGGATTTTCCGTACTGGAGTTAGGTGTGGGCAGCGGATATCCTAGGCCTTTCGCAGCCCAATGCGAGCCAGCATGGCCCGGTTCTTTTACAGCGCGCTTCAATATATTTTGTTTCCTCTGGTCGTCTTGCGCATGCTTTGGCGTTCCAGGCGAGCACCGGCGTATCGACGTCGAATCGGTGAACGACTGGGCTATGTGACAGCCCCGACTCAGCACCCCTGTCTCTGGGTACACGCCGTCTCTGTGGGCGAGACACTGGCCGCCGCACCGCTTATTGAACGGCTGCTGACCGATTACCCCGACTACAGAATCGTGGTCACCACCACTACGCCCACCGGGTCAGAGCGGGTCATGGCCCTGTTCGGCGATTCGGTCCATCACTGTTACGCGCCCTACGATCTGCCCGGGGCGGTGTGCCGCTTCCTGGCGCGTGTTGAACCCCGGGCTGTCATCATTATGGAGACTGAACTCTGGCCCAATATGCTGCACTACACCGCCCACAGAAATATACCTGTGCTGCTGGCCAATGCCCGTCTCTCTGAGCGCGCAGCGATGGGTTACAACCGGGTTTCTGGGTTAACTCGCCAGATGTTGCGGCAGTTGCATCAGGTAGCCGCCCAGACAGATGACGACGGTCGGCGCTTTGTGCAGCTGGGGCTGGATCCGGCAGCCCTGACAGTTACCGGCAGCATCAAATGGGACGTCGATATTTCGCCTGAGTTGAAGACTGCCGCAGATTCATTGGCCAGTGAATGGCGTAGTCAGGAGCGACCGGTGCTGGTGGCTGCCAGTACGCATCCCGGCGAGGAGGCCATGCTGCTGCAGGTGGGCGCAGTTCTGCGCCAGCGTTTTCCGGAGCTGCTTTTGGTGTTGGTACCGAGACATCCCGAGAGATTCGAAGCGGTTTTGCGCCTTGCCCGTGACAGTGGTTGTGACGTGGCGCGGCGTTCGGAACCAGACAACCTGTCCCCCGCCACGGAGGTGTTGGTCGGCGATACCATGGGAGAACTTACGGCTTTTCTTGGTGCCGCCAGAATTGCCTTCGTGGGTGGTAGCCTGATTCCTCATGGGGGCCATAATCTGCTGGAGGCGGCAGCTTGGGGAATTCCGGTGCTGACCGGTCCCCACACCTTTAACTTTGAGCGGGTAACCCAGTTACTCGCATCAGCGGGTGGGGTGCAGGTTGTGGCGGACACAGAGGAGCTTTCAGTGTGTATTATTCAACTGTTGGAAGATCACGACAGGGCCACAGCTATGGGCAACACGGCGCGTGAGGTCGTGCGCGCCAATCGTGGCGCGCTGGGTCGATTACTCGGCCTGATACCGGGCCTGCTGCGCTTGGAATGAGTACTACTTGTTTTCCGGCGCTTTCAGCCAGGCGTCAAGCTGGTTGATATCAGCCGGGCTCAGTTGTCCCGCCTGCTGCTTGAGGCGCAGCGTATTCAATACATACTCGTAACGGCTGTTGGCGTAGTCTCGCTGTGCGGTGAACAGCGCATTCTGGGCGTTCAGTACATCGACGATGTTCCGTGTTCCTACTTCATAGCCCGCCTGAGTGGCGTCTAGAGCAGACTGGGAAGAGGTAATACCTTGGCGTCGAGCTGCTACCCGGGCCACGTCGGTGTTGACCGTCAGGTGCAGGGAGCGCGTATTCATGATGGTGTTGCGCTGTAGTGCGATGTGATTTTCCCTGGCGCCATTCGCTGTCTGCTGGGCGGCCCGTCTCTGCGCTGAGAGCGCTCCTCCTGTGTAAAGTGGCATATCAACGCGCACCTGAAAGGTGGTGTTTTCCTGGTCCTGATCGGGTGGCAGATTGAATATCGCCGGGGGATTCTGGGTGCGGTCCCCGTCTGTATTCATATCACTAACGCTGACACTCGCTGAAACCGTGGGATAGTGTTCTGCCCTGCGCGCCTTGGCATTTAAACGGGCACCTTCCGCTGATATTCGTGCGGCGTTCAGATCGTGATTGTTGGCCAGTGCAAAATCTACCCAGGTACTGCGATCGGTGGGTGTCGGTGCAGCAATGGGGTAGTCTTCTTTCAGTAGCCAGAGCTCACTGTGGGCCCGTCCGGTAAGCACCTCAAGCCCCTCCAGGGCAACCCCCAGTCTGTTTTCAGCGGTCAGGCGTGTGACCACGGCGAGGTCATAACCGGCGCGGGCTTCATGTACATCAGTAATGGCGATGAGGCCGACCTCGAAGCGTTGCTGGGTTTGCTCCAGCTGACGCTGAAACGCCGCCTCCTGGGCAACGGCGGAAGACAGGTCGTCCTGGGCGCCGAGAACGGCAAAATAGGCTTCGGCGACACGCAGAATCAGCTCCTGTTGGTCGCCTGCAAAAGTGGCTTCAGCAACTTTGCTGGCCATATCGCCACGTTTGAAGTCAAACCAGGCGGACAGGTCGAATAGCGGTTGGCTTAGAGACAGCACATAGCCCTTGGTATCAGTGTCGACATTGGTTTCGGTATTGATGGTGGTGAAGTTCAGGCCCTCACCGTCGGTGTCAATTGAAGGTGATTCAACGTCTGTATCGGAATTGGTGTACTCATAACGGGCTGCAATTTGTGGCAGCAGGCCAGAGCGATTAATCGTTCTAAGCTCCTTGTCGCCCAGGTATTGCGCTTCAGCTGCCTTCAGCTGAGGGTCATTTTCCAGAGCGAGCTCGTAGATTTCTCGCAGAGTGTCTGCGGAGGCGGAGAGCGGCGCTAACAGCAGAGAAAACAATGCTGCAGGATATAGGCGGTTCATGGCAGGTAGTCCTTTATCGAAGTTTCGCGTATAGATAGCGGGTGTCAAGTGTAGCAAATTGCACAAATAATCTTAACCGGGTGACTTTCTTTCCGCATGCGGTGTATTTATCCTACACTTGATTGTAGGCCCTATGATTTTACAGCGACAGGTCAGCTGTCTCATAAACAGAACAGCTTGTCGAAAGCGCCAGGCCATTGGCCTTGCCCTGACTGAGCTTCCACAGGAGAACACATTTGCCCACAAAAAACCCGCGTTATAAATTGGACCTGTCCGGACTCCATGCGGAATGTGAGGCGAATTATGCGCGGCTGATGCGCCTGATGCCCGGGTTTCATGAGGTCCATCGACGCGAATTCATGTTGGGTCGTGCTGATGGAAGGGACCCTATCCGCGTCAGCATAGAGGTCACCCAGCGATGCCCCTATACCACTATGGTGACGGTGAGCCAACGGGAGGCCGTTTTACCCTGGGTTGAACCCCCGCAGTTTGAGGTTCGCCTTTATCACGATGCTCTGATGGCGGAGGTAGTGCAGTATAGTGGTGTGCGTCAGGTGTCGGCCCGCTATGATTATCCCAACAGGGAGATGCATCAGCGGGATGAAAAGCACCAGTTGAACCGCTTTCTGGGTGAATGGTTGAGCCATTGTATAGCCGTGGGCCAATCTGCAGACGAAGTGGAACTGTGCGAATACTGAACGAGGCAATACATGGCTGAATCTGCTGGTTTGTACCAGTTTTCTCCTGACGGCGAGACCATCCGCCTGGTCCAGATCACGGATACCCATCTGAACCGGTTTCTGGGTGGCGAGTTGTTGGGACTTGATACCGATTTCAGTTTGCAGCAGGTGATACGGACTGTGCAGGCCGAGCGCGCTGAAATTGATGGAATTCTCGCCACCGGTGACATCTCCGATCATGGTGCCTCTGAGGCCTATACCCGGGCCCGGGATTACTTTTCGACCCTCAGCGATACGGTTTTCTGGCTGCCCGGAAATCATGATGGTCGCGACAAGATGGTAGGGGTTACCGAGGGCGGTCCAGAGATGTCCGGAGAGGCGCGGGCCGGCTGTTGGCAGCTGCTGTTCCTCGACTCACAAATTCCCGGCGAAGTCGGCGGACGGCTGGAGGCAGAGCAGATTGCCTGGCTGGAGCGACGTTTGCAGGGTGGTGCTGAGGAGGGATTGCATGCCCTGGTGTGCTTGCACCACCAACCTATTCCCATGGGTTCGGCATGGATAGACCAGCAAATGATCGAGGATTCTCCAGAGTTTCTTGCCGTGGTGGACCGTTATCCCCATGTGCGGGGAGTGCTCTGGGGGCATGTGCATCAAGCGCATGATTCACAACGCAACCACATTCGTATGATGAGCACCCCTTCTACCTGCATTCAATTCGCACCCCACAGCGATGATTTCAAGGTAGATGATGCACCACCGGGGTATCGCTGGTTGGACCTGCACCCCGATGGGACCATAGACAGTGCGGTTTCCCGCGTGGAAGATGTCGAATTCAAGGTAGATCTGCAGTCTGAAGGTTACGCTTGACGGCACCCACCACCGAGCTGATATATATTCACGGATTTGTCAGCTCAATACGCTCCCGAAAAGCCGAGGCAACACGCGAATACATCGCGCGCTGTGACTTGCCGGTAGAATACCGCTGCCCTCAGCTCTCGGCGCATCCCGCGTCGGCAGAAGCCCGTTTGTTGCAAGAGATAGCAGACTGTTCCACCCCCCCGGTGCTCATCGGAAGCTCCATGGGTGGCTTTTATGCCACGCATCTGACGGAACGCTTTGGTTTGAGGTCTGTTTTGGTAAATCCGGCGGTTGCGCCACACCAGTTGATGAGCAAGTACCTGGGACCCAACAGCAATCCGTACACAGGTGAGGAATTTACCCTTACCGAGTCAGATCTGCAGCGCCTCCAAGAGCAGGACCTGCCGATCAATCAATCGCGGGCGCTGTCCTTGGTATTGCTGGAGACAGGCGATGAAACGCTGGATTACCGGGCGGCCCTGTCGCACTACGAGGGTGTGCCAACCATTGTGGAGCAGGGCGGTGACCACCGCTTTCAGAGCTATGAGCGCTATCTTCCCCTGATTTTCGAGACGCTGCTGACGGGGGATGGCTTCAGTTAGTCGCTATCAGTGTTCTCTGTTATCCACCGGGGCGGCAAATTCCTTCACCGCTCGCAGCAATTGCCGAACGGTGATCTGGCCCACCAGTTGGCCATTTTCCACCACCGGGCGTCTACGGCGCTTGTTTTTGACCATCTCCATCGCAATATCCACTATATCCTCGTGTGGGTCCGCCGTTATGAGATTGTCATTGGCCATGTATTCAGAAACCGGGCCAACACCGCTCTCGTTGTAGGTGGCGCTGAGAATTGCCTTCAGGCAATCCAATTCCGAGAGAATACCCACCAGCTGGTCTTTATCGTCAACCACGCACAATCCTGAGACCTTGTTCACCAGGATCAGGTGGACCGCGTCGAACAGCGGTGTGTCCGCCTTTACCCGGATGGGATTAGCCAGCATATAGTCCTTCAACTCGACGGAACGGAGCATAATTTAATCCTCGTGTTGGCCGACTGGCGAACAGTGGCACATATCAATATATCTAAAGAATAGCGCTAAGATAGTCCATCAATGGCTGTGGGTAAACGCCCAGAGCCAGGATTAGCAGGGTCAACAATAGCAGCACGCTGCGGCCTTCGAGCGAGGTCTGCTGTGGCAAAGCGTGTACCTGGCGGGGATTCTTGGTCATGTTGAAGACCAGCCGCAGGTAATAAAAAATGCCCAGCCCGCTACCCACTATAACCGCCGACATAAGGGCCCACAGCTCGGCGTCCGCGCCTATTTTGAAAATATAAAACTTGCCGATAAAACCGGCCGTCAGTGGTATTCCTGCCAGTGACAGCATGGCCACCGTAAAGCCTAGTGACAGTAGTGGGCGCCGCCAGAACAGGCCCACAATATCGCCTATATGATCCCGCTCGCGCGCGGACTCGCTGGACAGCAGGGTCAGCAAGCCAGTCGCCCCCAGCGTGGTGATGATATATGCCAACAGATAGTAGCTGGCCGCTTCCCGTGCCAGCGGTATGGATTCGGTCAGAGTGCCACAGGCGATCAATACCACCAGCAGATAGCCGAACTGGGCGATGGAGGAGTAAGCCAGTATGCGTTTGATGTTGTCCTGTCTCAGCGCCAGCAAGTTACCCACCAGCATTGAGGCGATGGCGACAGCGCTGAGGCCCAGAATAATGCCTCTGAACTCATAGAGCTGGCCATCGATAAACCACCTGAGTAAGACCACAAAAACAGCGCCCTTGGAAACCGTCGCCAGGAAACCCGTGATGGGGGCGGGCGCTCCCTCGTACACATCTGGCGTCCACATGTGGAAGGGCGCGACAGATAGTTTAAACGCCAGCCCCGACAGGATAAAGGCGGCGGCGGTCAGCACAATAATGGGATTGCTGTTCACCTGAATCGTGTCCAGTTTATCGGCCAGGATTGCGAAATCCATGGTACCGGTGGCGGCGTAAAGCAATGCGAAACCAAATAGCAGCGTGGCCGAGGCCGCCCCGGAAAGAACCAGATACTTAATGGCCGCCTCCAGCGACCGCTCGCCCTTCTCGGGGTAGGCAATAAGCCCATACAGGGCAACTCCCAACAGCTCCAGCCCCAGCAGCAAGGAGGCCACATGAGTGGCGCAGACGAGCACGCAGGCGCCCAGCGTTGCCAGCAACAGCAACAGGAAAAACTCTTCGTTCTCGGCTGGTCGCTGTTTCAAGTAGTCTCTCGCCAGCAGGGAGGTGACCACAGAACCGCAAATGATGACCGCACAAAACATCAGTCCGAGGGCATCTATGCGCATTAGCGGGGTTACCTGAATTCCCGCCGGGTCATGCCCAACCATACTGTACAACGCGACCAGCAGGGTCAGGTTAGTCACCCAACACGCTCCGTTTAGAGACCGGGAGAAAGCTATTTGCAGCATCAGTACGATGACACCGACTGACAGCCAGATAAAGGGAGCGAGGGCGTATAACTCGGTGGGGGTCATCATAGCTGCACCTCGGCGGTGAGGCTGTTGATCACCGGCTGCGCCAGATCCAGTACAGGTTGTGGGTACAGGCCCAACCAAAGCAGCCCGATGACCATGGCGATCATGACGGTCATTTCCAGAGGACCAAAATCAGGCAGGGTACGGTGAGCATCCGGTTTGCCCTGAAAGGCTTCTTGCATCAGGCGCAGGGAGTAAATTGCGCCGGTAATGAGCCCGAGTGCTGCGACCACCGCCATCCAGGGCATGGACTGGAACAGTCCAACCAGGATCAGGAATTCAGCCACAAAGTTACCCATGCCGGGTAGGCCGAGAGAGGCAACGATGAAAAACAGCGCCAGCGCACCCATTCTTGGCATGTTATGCCAGAGGCCACCCATAGCGCCCAGATCCCGTGTGTGCAAACGTTGCTGCAGAGCGCCGGCGATCATGAAGAGTGCCGCTGTACTCAATCCATGCGCTACCATTTGCATGACAGCACCCTGGATGGCGAGGTGGTTCCAGGCAAATATGCCCAGTAGCACGAAGCCCATATGACTCACACTGCTGTATGCGACCAGGCGCTTGAAATCAGACTGCCCGAAGGCGAGAACAGCACCATAGACCACGCCTGCCGCACCTAACCCCATGGCGATTGGCGCGAACTGTAGGGCGGCCTCAGGAAAAAGCGGTACCGTGAACCGCAACAATCCGTAGGCGCCAGTCTTTAACAGAATACCTGCCAGCAATACGCTGCCAGCTGTGGGAGCCTGGGTGTGGGCATCGGGTAACCAGGTGTGAAATGGCACCCCGGGCAACTTGACGGTAAAGGCGACGAAGAATCCCAGCATCACCATGGTCGCGACTCCGCCACTTAAGTCGTTCTGCAGGAGATCAAAATAGCTAAAGGAATAGCGGCCCAGCGTCTCAGCGCTGAGAACCACCAGGACGATGATTGCCAGCAGCATCAACAAGCCACTGACCTGGGTAAAGATGAAAAACTTCATCGCCGCGTGGGCTTTACCTTCGTGACCCCAAATGGCAATCAGCAGGTACATGGGCACCAGCATCACTTCCCAGAAGAGGAAAAACAGAAACAGATCCAGGGCGAGGAAAACGCCGATAACACCCGCCAGGGTCCACAGCAGGTTGGCCTGGAAAAATCCGCGGTGGTGATCGACTTCCGCCCAGGATGAGACGACGGCCACCACACCCAGGAACAGGGTCAGCACAATCAGGAGCAGGCTCAGACCATCCATCGCCAGTTCGAAGCTGACCCCAAAGCGCGGAATCCAGTTCATCTGGTGATGCATCAGCCAGGTGCCGGCTTGATTGGCGACCGGGTTGATGTGAAACAGTTCTGCTGGAATATGTCCTACCAGACGCCAGAGATACGCGGAGCACAAGGCTATGGTTAGCAGGCTCACCCAGCGAGCGCTATTCTCCATCATCATTTCCGCGAGCCAGGCGAGCAGGCCACCGAACAGGAATATGACGATCAGGTTTGCCAATTCCATCAGCGCGCCCCCGCCAAAACAGCCACTAACAGGATAAGCCCGACCACCATGCTGGCAGCGTAGCGCCGCAATTGCCCCGATTGCTGGTCGCTGAGCCATCCGTGCAGCCATAAGCTCAGTTGCACGATGCCGTTGTAAAGTTGATCGATGGGCTCATTTCGCATGATGCGAGCCAGTGTTTTGTAAGGCGACACGAACAGGCTGTCGTAGAAGCGGTCCATGCCCCAACCGGAATACCAGAACTCCCGCAGTCGGCTCATGCCCGGTGAATTCAGCCCAGCCTCTACTGACCACTGTTTGCTGAGGTAAATGAGATAGGCCACAATGACGCCAAGGATGGCGATCCCCATGGTTATCCAGGCCACAGCACCCGTCGCGTGTTCAGGCTGGTGAGCTGGAAATACCTGATCCAGCGGTTGAGCAATAAATCCGCCCACCACCGACAGCAGGCATAGCAGGGCCAGTGGTCCCGCCATGCGCCATTCCGGTTGCCGGTCGGGCTCTGTCTTGGCTTCACCCCAGAATACGATGAATACCAGCCGGAAGCTGTACAGGGCGGTGAGAATGGCGCCCAGAATTCCTCCGGCCCAAAGCCAGGGTCCGGCCCAGGGCATTGTCCATGTGGCCAGCAGAATCTCATCCTTGCTGTACCAGCCCGAAGTGAAGGGCAGCGCTGCCAGCGCGGCAGATCCAATCAGGAAACTCCAGAAGACCACTGGTAACCGGGTGCGCAAACCGCCCATGCGGAAAATATTGTGTTCGTGATGCAGGCAGTGAATGACTGCCCCGGCGGCCAGAAAGAGCAGCGCTTTGAAAAAAGCGTGGGTCATCAGATGGAAGATGCCGGCGCTGAAGGCGCCTACGCCCAGTGCGAGAAACATGTAACCGATTTGGCTGATAGTGGAGTAGGCGAGAATGCGTTTGATGTCAGTTTGGTTCAACGCCGTGAATGCAGCCAATAGCAGCGTGGCCACGCCTATGATCGCGACGGCCAACATCACCGGGGGTGCCATAAGAAACAGGGCATGTGTGCGCGCTATCAGGTAGACGCCGGCGGTAACCATGGTGGCAGCGTGTATCAGTGCGCTGACCGGCGTTGGACCGGCCATGGCGTCCGGCAACCATGTGTGTAGCGGCAGCTGAGCTGATTTACCCACAGCACCACCCAGGAGCAGAGCACAGGCAAGAATCGGCAAGTTGCCGCCCGGTTC
The DNA here is from genome assembly GCA_938074045.1 of uncultured Halieaceae bacterium. GTDB lineage: Bacteria > Pseudomonadota > Gammaproteobacteria > Pseudomonadales > Halieaceae > CALJGI01. The sequence continues at coordinate 161,848 of CALJGI010000004.1, read as the reverse complement.
CCACTGCAGATTGGCCGCCGCCGCCAGTTGTTGGATTTCCAGGGTGCGTAATTCTGTGAACAACAGGAATAATCCCAGCGCCATGGCGGTGTCACCAATGCGGGTTACAATGAAAGCCTTGCGAGCGGCTGCACCATTGGCAGGATCCTTGTACCAGAAGCCAACCAGCAGGTAAGAGCACACCCCCACCCCTTCCCAGCCCAGGTACAGCAGCAACAGGTTGTCCGCCAGGACCAGTATCAGCATCGCGCCGACAAACAGGTTCATATAGGTGAAATAGCGACTGTAATCATCATCGTCCTGCATGAATTCTGTGGAATACAGGTGGATCAGAAAGCCGACCCCGGTGATAACAGACATCATCACCACGGTGAGACCGTCCACGTAGAACGCAATACCCGGTTGGAAATCGCCCACCGACATCCAGGTCCAGAGGTGCAGAGAGTAGGGCACGGGGTTATCCAGCCAGGCGATACTGAGCTGTGCCACCAGAATGGCAGATAAACCTACAGAACCGGCACCCAGGGTAGCGACCAAGCGCTTGGGTAAGCGTCCTGCGGTGGCAATCAGAATAACCGCACTCAGCAGTGGCAACAGCGGAATCAGCACGGTGTTTTGCAACATATCAGCCCCCCATCCTGCTGGCTTGGTCAAGATCCAGCGTTTTGAAGCGACGCTGAATCTGCAGTACCAGGCCGAGGCCAACGGAGACTTCCGCCGCAGCCACGGCGAGAATCAGGAGGAAAATTATCTGCCCATCAGGTTCGCCCCAGTAGGCCCCAGCGGCGACGAAAGCCAGGGCAGCAGCGTTCAACATGACCTCGAGTGACATGAGAATAAAGATGACATTGCGACGTATCATCAACCCGGTGAGGCCACAAATAAACAGCAGACCGGCCAGCAGCAGAACGTGCTCCAACGGCACGACGAGGCCACCCATTAGCTAATGCCTCCCCGACGCCGCTCACTGAGTCGACGACCCACGTGGTAGGCCCCAACGAGTCCGGCGAGTAGCAGCATGGAGGCGATTTCGACCGCCAGCACATAGGGCCCAAACAGCTTGATACCCACGGCCTTGGCGCTCACCATCTCACCTGAAGTCATGCCCTCGGTCATGGAGATGACAGCAACGGTTTCAATCATCAGTGCTGCTGCCAGTATCGCTGGCACAATCCACACGCCGGGCTCAAGCCAGCCGCGTTCGCGCTGGTCACCCTCTTCACCGAGGTTGAGCATCATGATGACGAACACAAACAACACCATAATGGCTCCCGCGTAGATCACTATTTCCAGTGCCGCGGCAAAGGGCGCACCCAGCAGGAAAAACACCACGGCGACGGCCAGCAGGGAAATAATCAGGTAGATCAAGGCGTGGGCGGCGTTGGAGCGGGTCAGGGCCAGCACCGTCGATACCAGGGCAATAGCCGCTGCCATATAGAACAGAAAGGGAATCATGGCGTGCCCTCCCCAGAGAAGCGTTGTCCGCAGCAGGCTGTGCCGGCGCATGGGCTTTCGGAAACACGCTGTGAATACGTCCCTGTAAGCTCGACGGCAGCGTCCATGCTGCCGACGGTTTCCGAAAGCCCATGCACCAACACAGCTTCGTATTTCAGTGCGTAACACCTCATGGCAGCAAACTCTTCACATCAACCGGTTCGGCTTCATTCAATGCCTCACCTTTGTCCTTGCCATCAATCTTCAGCCCGGACACGCGATAAAAATTGTAGTCGTGATATTTACCGGGACCATCAATCAGCAGGTGCTCTTTTTCGTAGACCATGCTTTGCCTGTCGTATTCGCACATCTCGAAATCAGGGGTCAACTGGATGGCGTTGGTCGGGCAGGCTTCTTCACACATGCCGCACATAATGCAGCGTGAGAAATTGATGCGGAAGAATTCTGGATACCAACGCCCGTCTTCGCGCACGCCCTGCTGCAGTGCGATGCAATCGGGGGGGCAGGCGACGGCACATAAATTGCACGCCACACAGCGCTCGTCACCGTCTGGATCCCGGGTCAGCACAATGCGACCGCGGTAACGGGGCGCGAGATAGGGCTGCTCTTCCGGATACTGCACCGTTTCCGCCTTGGTGAAGCTGTGCAACAAAACCTGCCAGATGGTGCGCAATTGACTGATGAACGACTCGTACATAGCGCTAAGCCCCCTGCATCCATAGTGCGATCGCACCGGTGGCGACTAAATTGATGAGGGTCAATGGGAGCATGACCTTCCAGCCCAGCGACATAAGTTGATCATAGCGCGGCCGTGGAATGGCTGCCCGCAACAGAATAAAAAAGCAGATGAAGAAAAAGGTTTTCAGGCAGAACCAGACGATCGGTGGCAGTACCGGACCCAGCCAGCCACCGAAGAACAGCGTGGTAATCATGCAGGACAGCAGGATCAATCCACAGTATTCGCCCAGCATAAACATGGTGAACTTCATGCCGCCGTATTCGGTGTGAAAACCCGCTGTCAGCTCGTGCTCCGCTTCGGGAAGATCGAAGGGAAGGCGATGGCTCTCCGCTATGCCGGCGATAATAAAAACGTATAACCCCAGCGCCTGGGGTATGCAGTACCACCCGTCGCGCTGCGCTTCGACAATATCCCGGAGACTGAAGCTGCCAGTGAGCATGACCACGCCCATCAGCGACAGGCCCATGAACACTTCATAACTTACCATCTGGGCGGCAGAGCGCAGCCCACCAAGCAGCGCGTATTTGTTATTGGAGGCCAGGCCGCCCAAAAGCACGGAATAGACGGCCAGTGACGTCATACCCAGGAAAAAGAGTAGTCCGATGTTGATGTCGAGAATATAGAGTTCCGGAGAAAAGGGGACGACCGCAAAACCCAGCATCATGGCCACCACAATGGCTGTGGGGGCAAAGATAAAAACAACCTTGTCAGAAAATGGTGGCACCCAGTCATGCTTGGTAAGTAGCTTCAGCATGTCCGCCAGCACCTGGAGAATCCCGAAGGGTCCAAGGCGGTTGGGTCCGTAGCGATCCTGCCAGATGCCCAGCAGTCGTCGCTCAAACCAGGTCAGTACCGCAGCACCACCGACGATGGCCAGCAGCAATACCAGAGAAAATACTATGGTCGCGCCAACGCTCATGCTGTGGTCGCCCCGCGATCTGTGCCGATGAGCTCGGGTGCACGCTGCCAGTTTTCTGCCCGGCAAAGCTTGGTTGCACTACCTGGCACCAATCCGCCGGTACCGCTGACACCATGGCTGTAGCCGACGCAATTTGCCGCCAGCGAATCATTGATCGTCACCTCCAGGTCTACATTGCCTGTGGTCGCGGTCAGTGTAACGCCATCACCATTGCTTACTCCCAGTTCGGCAGCGACGCTGGCTGGCATTTCAAGGCCTGCGGGTCGGCAGAGCTGAGCCACCGCGGGTGCACGTACGCTCATTTCTTCGCTGCCAAATATGCGATAAAGTGGGACCAGTCGATATTCGCCGGCATTCAGGGCCGGTGCAGTGGATCCACTGGATTCCTGAGCAGCATCAATGTCGCCTGGTTCAATAAGCCGGGTTCCCGCCGTGCCCCCCTGCAGTGCGCCTCCCACTGCTGACTGATACTTGTGCAAGGACTGATTCGAATTCCAGCCTGGCGACCAGACATAGGGCAGTAGCGCACCGTTGTGTTCGGCGGAGTGACCCTCCATGGTGAAACTGAGGGGAGACTCCTCGTCGGTTGGCTGACGCGGTTCATGTACGGAGATATTGGCGCGCATGGCGGTGCGTCCGCTGAAGCGGTGGGTCTGACGCGGTACCTTGTCTGCCGCCGGAACCGAAGAGGCGGCCGGAGCGGCGGCGCAGATGCCGAACAGCGTTTTGATCGTGTTGGCACAGCTGGTGGTTACATCGTCAAAGTGCACCATGGATTTGCAGGTGGCTACTTCGGCGCAATGACCGATATCCAGTAACCAGCGCCAGTTTTCCCGGATTGGAGCGACGCTGTTGAAAACAGGGAAATGGCGCTGGGCGCGTCCTTCCTGGCTGATCAGCGTGCCCTCGGTTTCGGCAAAGCTCGATGTTGGCAAGACCCAGTCAGCATTGTCACAGGTGGGGGTCGTCAACGTATCCAGCAGGACCACATTGCCAGCGGCCTGAAAAAGGCTGTCAGCTTTGCTGCAGGAGGTGCGTCGAAACAGATCGTTCTCGAGAATCAGCAGATTGTCGATGCCATCCTGCGCGGCCAGTTCGAGTACTTCCTCCAGCCCCATACCTGCGCCGTCGGCTACCAGGGCCGCACCCAGGGAGTTGCATTCCGCCAGGCAAAAGCTGAGTTGCGCAGGGCGGTCTGGACCGGTGAGTGCACGTGCAATCGCAGCAGAAGCATCCAGAATGCCGCTGTGTCCACAGCCAGTGCCCGATACTACCAGCGGTATGTCGGCAGAACGTAGTGTGTCGGCGATAGTTTTCGCCAGCTCTGCCAACTCAGCACCCAGATCAACGGCGGGCAAAGCGCCTTCCAGCTCTGCTGCGATGGCAAATCCGACCCTGGCGATGTCATCGGGACACAATTGAGCAGTGTGGCTGGCGACATCATCAAGGCGGGTCGCGGCGACACTCAATACGGAGAGGGGACTGCGCTGGTCCTGCGCCAGGTTGCGAATGGCGGCGTCCTGCCAGGCCTCCAGTCGCAGGTCGGCGGCCATCGCATAGGCCTTGTTGCGCACTGATTGGCGCAGTGCCAATGCTATGCGCGGTGCGGTATTGGTCACATCCTCGCCCAGCACCAGTACCGCATCGGCGGATTCCATTGCGCGGATGGATGGCACCAGCGCCTGACTCTGTTCCAGCTGTTGAAGCGCATGCTGAACCAGCGCCCCTTCCTGGGCGGACATGCCGGTGCAATAGTTTTCGGCACCCACCAGCTCCCGCAGCAGATAGTTGGCTTCAACCGAACTGCGAGGTGAGCCGATGCCGATGGTTTTACCCTGTCTAAGTAGTGCGGCGATGGATGAAACCGCGGAATCCGCGTCTACAGCGCTGAAGCGACCGTCGCCGTCCCGTTTGCCCACTGCCGGAATACGGTCTTCGCTATTGACGAAATGACCGCCGAAGCGACCGCGGTCGCAGAGAAAATAGCCGTTCACGTCATGGTTGAAGCGGTTGTGTATCCGCTTCAGCTTGCCATAGCGTTCACCGGGCATGATGTTACAGCCCACGCTGCAGGCGGTGCAGACCGAAGGTGCAGACTGCAGATCCCACTTGCGGGTGTAGTCGTGCACCAGACTTTTATCGGTGAATACACCGGTGGGGCAAACCTCAACCAGGTTGCCGGCAAATTCGCTCTCCAGCACACCCTCTTCATGGCGTCCGAAGTAGACGTGGTCATGGGAGGCCATGGCGGCCAGGTCCGTGCCCCCGGCATAGTCCCGATAGTATCGGGTGCAGCGGTAGCAGGTGATGCACCGATTCATCTCGTGATGTATGAGCGGCCCGAGGTGCTGGTTTCGGTGTGTGTTCTTGCGACCCTGATATTCTCGGTCGCGATGACCCACCATCACCGTCATGTCCTGCAGGTGACATTCACCGCCCTCGGCGCAGACCGGACAATCGTGGGGGTGATTAAGCATCAATGATTCGATGATGTCTTCACGAAACGCCTGCGCCCGGTCGGCGGCCAGGGAAAAGCGCGCCCCCTCCGTCACCGGCGTCATGCAGCCCATAACGATGCGACCTCGTGTGTCATCCTCATCCTGATATTGCAGCACAGCGCACTGCCGGCAGGCGCCGATGGAACCCATCGCGGGGTGCCAACAAAAGTAGGGGAGGTCCAGGCCGAGACCGAGCGCGGCTTGAAGCAAATTATCCCCCTCGCTCACTTCATGTGCCTGTCCGTCAATATATATCGTCGGCATGCCTTGACCTCTACCCAGCGTCACAATAGGGGCAGCTTTGCCCCGCTATGTGTCGCTCAAAATCTTCCGGGAAATATTTCAGTGCACTCTGCAGCGGCTCCATCGCCCCCGGCGCCAGCGCGCAGTGTGTATTACCAATGGCGCCAATAAAGGCCACCTGGTGGTTGAGGATACCCATGTCCTCCTCGCGCCCCCTTCCAGCTTCAATTTCCTCAAGTACATCCCGCGTCCAGGGAAGGCCGTCCCGGCAAGGTGTGCAGAAGCCGCAGGATTCATGGGCAAAAAACTCGATCAGGTTTTTGACCATACCCACTGGACAGGTCTGGTCATCCAGGATGATCATGGTACCGGTGCCCATCCGACTGCCGGCTTTGCCAATGGTGCTATAATCCATGGCGAGATCCAGGTGCTCTTCTGTAAGAAAATCCGTCGAGCCTCCACCGGGTAAAAACCCACGCATTTTGTAGCCTGGAAGCATGCCACCCGCATGTTCCTCCAGAATTTCTCGAACGGTAGTGCCAATGGGTAGCTCCCAGCACCCCGGGTTAACGACATTGCCACTGACGCCATACATTTTGGTGCCAGCATCTTCTCCATGTCCCAGCTGCTGAAACCAGTCGGCGCCGCGGTCGAGGATGTGGCAGATATTACACAGCGTCTCAACGTTGTTGACGATGGTGGGGCGGCCCCAGAGACCGCTCACCTGGGGGAAGGGTGGTTTGGCCCGCGGGTTGGCCCGCTTACCTTCCAGCGATGAAATGAGAGCGGTTTCTTCGCCGCAAATGTAGCGTCCGGCGCTGGTGTGCAGGTACAGCTCCAGCGAGTAATCAGTACCCAGAATATTCTTGCCCAGGTAACCCGCAGCATAGGCCTCTCGCAATGCGTCAGATAGTGTCTGCGCTGATTTAATGTACTCGCCACGCAGGAATATGTAGGCGATATCAGCTTGAATGGTGTAGGCGGAACATATCATCCCCTCTACCAGCTGATGGGGATCGCATTCCATCAGTAGTCGATCCTTGAAGGTGCCAGGTTCCATCTCATCGGCATTGGCGATCAGGTATTTGTGTCCCGGTGGTGCGTTGTCCATGGGCACAAAGCTCCACTTCATACCAGTGGGGAAACCTGCTCCTCCCCGTCCACGCAGATTCGAATCCTTCACCACCTGCAGGCAATCTGCCGGAGTCATCTCGACAGCCTTGCGCAGTCCACGGTAACCACCATTGGCCTCATAGGCCGCCAGATCAGTAACCCGTTTGTCCTGGTGGACATTGCGTGTCAGCGGATGTGTCAGCCCCCGATCAGTCATGCTCACCTCTGCTCGTGGAGTCGTCAGCCAGAATCGCATCGATGGAATCAGCGGTGAGATTTTCGTGCAGATCGTCTCCCACCATCATCACCGGAGCCTTGTCGCAAGCGCCCAGACAGGGCACGGGTAGCAGGGTATACCGGTTGTCTGCGGTGGTTTCACCGCGCTTGATGCCCAATCGATCACCGATGTGCTGCTCCAGCTTTGCGCAACCGCGAATCCAGCAGCTGACGCTGTCACAGAAAAGAATGACCTTGTCGCCAACCGGGCGTCGATAAATAAGGTTGTAAAAGGTAGCGATGCTGTCCAGTTCGGCAGCGGACATCTCGAGATAGGTGGCAAGTGCCTTGATACTCTCATCTGAGACCCAGCCCCGGTGTGCCTGCACAATTTTTAGCGCGTCGATGGCGACAGCGGAGCGGTAGGGTGCGTGGGAGATCTCGTCATCGATCTCCGCCAGCTCCCGGGTCGACAAGGCGTTGATCAGCGCGCTCATCGATCGACGTCCGCCATTACGAAATCAATGCTGGCGATGATGGCGATCAGGTCTGGAATCATCAGTCCCCGGCTAATCAGCGGTATCATCTGCAGATGTGGAAAAGAGGGTGTTCTGATGCGGGTCCGGTAGGAGGTGGTCCCGCCGTCGCTCACAAGGTGGTAACTGTTCAGGCCCTTGGTTGCCTCCACCATGCATGCACTTTCGCCGGCAGGTATCACCGGCCCCCAGCTGACATTCAGAAAGTGATGAATCAGGGTTTCGATGTCCTGCAGGGTGCGATCTTTTGGTGGTGGTGTGGTTAAGCGATGTTCACTCTTGTAGGGCCCCTCCGGCATATTGTCGACACATTGGCGAATGATTTTCAGACTCTGACGAATTTCTTCGATGCGCACCACCGCGCGGTCGTAGCAATCCCCGCCCTGGGCTGTCGGTACCTCGAAATCGAACTGGTCGTAGCCGCCATAGGGCCGTGCCTTGCGCAAATCCCACTCCATTCCGGTGGCGCGCAGGCCCGGTCCGGTGACCCCCCACTCTATGGCTTCCCGCGTGTTGTACTTGCCTATGCCGACGGTACGCTGCTTGAGAATGCTGTTCTGCATGGCCATCTTGTCGTAGTGGTCCAGTCTGGCCGGCATCGCATCGATGAATTCACGCACCATCCGGTCCCAACCCACCGGCAGGTCCTGTGCAACGCCACCTATGCGGAACCAGGCGGGATGCATGCGGCCACCGGTAATGGCCTCTATGATGCCGAACAGCCGCTCGCGGTCAGCAAACATGTAAAACACCGGGGACATTTGTCCTACGTCCTGGGCGAAAGTACCGTAAAACACCAGGTGGCTGGATATACGGAACAGCTCCGAGAGCATGATCCTTATAACCTTGGCGCGATCCGGTACCTCGATACCAGCCATTTGTTCAATGGCCATGACGTAGGGCAGGTTGTTCATGACCCCACCCAGGTAATCGATCCTGTCCGTGTAGGGAATATAGGAATGCCAGGTCTGGCGTTCCCCCATCTTCTCCGCGCCCCGGTGGTGGTACCCGATGTCGGGCACCGCATCCACGACCACCTCACCATCCAGTTGCAGGGCGATGCGAAACACGCCGTGTACCGAGGGATGATTGGGACCCAGATTGAGAAACATAAATTCGGTTTCGTCGCTCTCGCGAGCCATGCCCCATTCCTCGGGCTTAAACAGCAGTGCTTCCTGCTCGGCGTCCAGTAACTCCTCGCTCATGGCGAAGGGTTCCATTTCCGTGGCCCGCGCAGGGTGTTCCTTGCGCAGTGCGTGGCCTTCCCACAGCGGGGGCAATAGTATGCGCCGTAGATTGGGATGCCCATCAAAGATGATGCCGAACATGTCCCAGGCTTCGCGCTCGTACCAGTTGGCGGCTGGCCACAAGTCCACCAGGGTGGGAACGCTGCCGGGTTCAATGAGGGCCACCTTGATGCGGATATCACCTTTGTCGGTAAATGACAGCAGGTGGTACACCACGGAAAAATCTGCCGCGGGTTGCCCTGGCCGCTGGGTGCGATGGCGCTCGTCAATGCCGAACAGATCGTAAAGCATGGGGAATTGGGGTTTCAGACCACGCATGACCTGATGCAGATCCTTGGCAGCGACCCAATAGGTTGGAGTGTGGTCGGCCGTGACCTGGGCAACGCCCAAGGCCTCGCCTGACTGATTCAGTAGAGCGTCGGGCATCTCATTATTTTTTATTGCCGCCGCGGTTTGCATTTATATGACCTACACCTCGTCTGGGCTGCGCAGAGTCGTTGCGCGACCCCGCTGCTCCATCAGTTTGTCACGTTGGCTGGGCAGGTCTCCCTTGACGACCTGTTGATCACCTACAACCCAACTAAGCGGCCGTCGCTCCTGCTCGATGGCGTCCTGCAGCATGATCAAGCCCTGCATCAGAGCTTCTGGTCGCGGTGGGCAGCCTGGCACGTAGACGTCAACCGGAATAAATTTGTCCACGCCCTGAACGACGCTGTAAATGTCGTACATGCCCCCGGAGTTGGCACAGGATCCCATGGAGATAATCCAGCGCGGCTCCAGCAGCTGGTCGTACAGGTGTTGAACCACCGGTGCCATTTTGCGGAAGCAGGTGCCGGAGATAACCATAAGGTCGGCCTGGCGCGGTGTGGCGCGTATCACCTCCGAGCCAAAGCGAGCTATATCATGACGGCTGGTGAAGGAGGTCGCCATTTCGACATAGCAGCAGGACAGGCCAAAATTGAAGGGCCACAGGGAGTGTGCCCGGCCCCAGGCGATAAGATCCTCCAGCTTGGCGAAAAATACGTTGCGCTTTACCTGCTCTTCTATCGAGAGGGTACCGGGGGCGGCTGAGCCCTCGGCCGCAATAACGTCCTCGGGTCTGGTCAGGTTCCATTCCATGGTCTCAGCTTTCTCCTATTCCAGTGCGGGTTTTGACGCCCCAATCCAGAGCGCCGGAACGCCACTCATAGATCAGCGCAACGGTGAGTACCAGGATAAATACAAGTATGGCGAAAAACCCGTACCAGCCCAGCTCAAAAAAGGCGATGGCCCAGGCGAATATGAATACGGTCTCGAGATCAAAGATGACAAAAAAGATAGCAATTAGATAAAACTCGACCGACAAGCGAATCTGCGAGCTGCCGACAGATAACACGCCGGATTCAAAGGGCATGTTGGTGGATTTGTTCTGACGGCGCTGGCCCAATAACCAGGACAGGATCAGCATTGTCGCAACAAGCAGCACCACCGCGCAGAAATATACGATAAATGGGAGAAGTTCGGCTGATTCTGGGTTGCTCAAGTCAGCGCGTCTCCCCGCTGTCTGAATGCCCCTGTGGGGCAAGGCAGAGACCAAATCGTGAAATAAAAAGGGCCATGCAACTTGCAGATTGCAAGTTGTCGGGGAACCACATTGTGGTTGTCCGTCTCTGCACAAGATCTCCTGATTCCATCCCTGGCGGGAAGAGGGAGGTCACTTGCCCAATAACACAACTCTAGGTAAGTAAATCGACCCGTTAGCCAAACTCGAACTTACGACGGCAAAGACTCTAACTTTGTTATCTGCCAAACGCAACAAGTTGCGTTGATTGGCAGAGTGATCTTGATTTCTTACCAGAGTCGAGGACAATGCATGGCTTTCCCGGACACCTCCCGAGACCCTCATGAGTGACTACAACGCGGATGCCATTGAAGTACTGACTGGCCTGGAGCCAGTGCGCAAGCGTCCCGGTATGTATACCGATACAACCCGACCCAATCACCTGGCCCAGGAGGTTATCGACAATAGTATTGACGAAGCCCTGGCAGGATTTTGTGATGAGGTAAGTGTGACCTTGTTCAAGGACGGGTCGCTGTCGGTAACCGACAACGGACGTGGCATGCCCGTGGACATGCACCTGGAACAGGGTAAGCCCGGGGTGGAGGTGATACTCAGCACACTGCACTCCGGCGGCAAATTCTCTTCCAAGAACTACCAGTTCAGTGGTGGCCTGCACGGGGTTGGTGTGTCGGTGGTCAACGCCCTGTCAAAGCAATTGGAGGTGACCATACGACGTGACAGTCAGGTGCACCAGATGCGTTTTTCCGGCGGTGATAAGACTTCGGAGCTGGAAGTGGTCGATAGCTGCGGCAAACGCAATACTGGCACGCGAATCCATTTTACGCCGGACCCCGCGTATTTTGATTCTATCAATTTTTCGGTAAGCCGCTTGCGCCACGTATTGCGGGCGAAAGCCGTGCTCTGCCCCGGCCTGACCGTAACCTTCAAGGATGAGAAAAGCGGGGAGTCCGATACCTGGTGTTTTGAGGACGGCTTGACCGATTACCTGCGCAGCGCGACTGCGGAATGGCCAGTGCTTCCGATTGAGCCCTTTACTGGAAGCTTCAGTGGCAGCAATGAAGCCGTAGACTGGGCAGTGCAGTGGTTGCCCGAGGGTGGAGACCTGACTACAGAAAGCTACGTCAATCTCATCCCCACTAGCCAGGGTGGTACCCACGTCAATGGTCTGCGTACGGGATTGCTGGAGGCGATGCGTGAGTTTTGCGATATTCGCAGCCTCATGCCCCGGGGGCTGAAGCTGGCACCAGATGATATCTGGGATCGCTGCTGTCACGTGCTTTCCTCCAAGTTGGAGGACCCGCAGTTTTCCGGCCAGACCAAGGAGCGCCTGTCATCTCGAGAGGCGGCAGCCTTTATCTCGGGCGTGGCCAAGGACGCTTTCAGTCTGTGGCTGAACCAACATACCGAGGAAGCGGAGCAACTCGCCGAAATGTGCATCAACAGCGCCCAGAGTAGGGTGCGCTCCTCCAAAAAAGTGGCCCGGAAAAAAGTCAGTGCCGGGCCTGCACTGCCGGGCAAACTGGCAGATTGCTCCAGCCAGGAGCCCGAGCGGGGCGAGCTTTTTCTGGTCGAGGGTGACTCCGCAGGAGGGTCAGCCAAGCAAGCCCGCGATCGAGAGTTTCAGGCCATCCTGCCCCTGCGGGGAAAAATTCTTAACACCTGGGAGGTAGATTCGGCAGAAATTCTGGCCTCACAGGAAGTGCATAATATTTCGGTGGCGCTGGGTATCGACCCTGCCAGTGATGACCTGTCCGCTTTGCGGTATCACAAGGTGTGTATTCTCGCCGATGCCGATTCAGATGGGTTGCACATTGCGACCTTGATCTGCGCGCTTTTTGTGCGTCACTTTCGTCCATTGGTTACAGCAGGACATGTCTTTGTCGCCATGCCGCCGTTATACCGTATAGATATTGGCAAGGAAGTGTTCTACGCACTCGATGAGGGTGAGAAGCAGGGTATTCTCGATCGAATTGAAGCGGAGAAAAAGCGTGGCAAGGTCAATGTGCAACGCTTCAAGGGATTGGGTGAAATGAATCCGCTGCAACTGCGGGAAACCACCATGGATCCCGATACCCGGCGACTGGTGCAACTGGCGCTGGACCCCGGGGATTCAACCAATGAAATGATGGATATGCTGCTGGCCAAGAAACGTGCCTCTGACCGCAAAAGTTGGTTGGAGAAAAAAGGCGATCTCGCTGAAGTGGTATGAGTCGTGCCAGCACCTGAGGGCTTTAGTTTCAGCAGAGCCGGCAGCGAAAGGGTGTTTGTCTACCACCACGAGCGGCTGGCGGCGACCCTCAAGGGCCGTGCCGCCACTGCTTTCCTGTTGCGGGTGGAGCGTTGCGATGAGCATGGGGCGCAACTGGTGATGGCCACACTCACCGGCAATTACAAGCGTGGCAATGAGCGAGCAGGGCCCCGTCGTTGACCAATGGGACGCAGGGCTTCCACTGGCAGTGGCGGGCATTGCATCCCCGCCGCGATAGCGCAGACATTCTTCGCATTTCGCTGGAAGCCTATACCCGTGAGGCTGCGCTTATAGGCGCTTCTGACTTTCCTCCTTTGGCTGAAACGATAGCTGACATCAGCGGCAGCAAGCATTTTTTCTACGCGGCAATGGATGACAGCTCTATGGGGGCAGTGATTGAGGCCGAACCCCGTGAGGACTCCTGGGATATAAATCGCCTGGTGGTGGCTGATGGCTATCAACGGCGGGGAGCCGGACGCTTTCTGGTTAATCGTTTGCTGGAAGAGTGCGGCGAAGCCAATTGGACGGTCTCAACAGCGATGGACAATAAACCTGCCCTGGCCTTGTATGAGAGCGCTGGTTTCAGGCAGACCAGGCAGTGGCGCAATGTCCAGGGCTATGAGCTGGTGGAACTGGAACGCGTCAGCAGGTAGACGGCAAAACTGGCCAGCCAGTGACTGCCGGCGTAGTGATCTCCCAACGCTGACTCGATGCCCTTTGTAGCATGCATCTGGGCGGCAGATTTCAGCGCAGCCGATCGCTGATCGCTAGCTGGCAGAGCGTCGGCAATGGCCCCCAGCGCCCAGGCTCGACTTAGGTTTAGCCCGGCCAGGTGTACCAGCCGACCATCGGTGGGGTCGCTGACCATACCAGTTTGCAGCCAGGTACCATCTCCGTCGGTTGGAATTTCCGGGATTAACTGACCTAGCCAAACGGAAAATTGCTCCGTCGGTAACACCCGCCGCATCAGATCAGCCTCCATCAGGCTGGGCGAGAGAAAATCCTCTCCAGAGGGTTCGTAGTTTATTGGTGCGTTACGGTCGTTCGCAAAGAATGCGGTTGCGCGATCAGTGATCAACTCGGCAAATTCAAAGTCACCGCTGGTTTCACACCAATCCAGCATCAGGCCAAAAGCGAAGGCCGTCTGGCTGTGTACGCCGCTGCGAACGGGGGAGAGCAGCCGTGGAACCCAAGCGCTGAGCTGTTCAAGGATGAGGGATTCCAGCGGGCGCAGAGCATTCAGCCACGCTGTACTTTCATCGTATTCACAATAGCGCAGCTCCGCGGTCAGTTGCAGCAGCCAGGCGCGTCCATAGGGGCGTTCAAACCCGGATCGGTCCGGCGCGCTGATATAGTCACACTCGCCAGCCACTTTGTCGGGGGTAAAGCTTTGGTTTAGAGCCGCCCTTGCCGCGGCCGAGCTGGGTAGCTCCGGGTGCAGGCGCAGGAGACGGACAAGCAGCCAGTGATTGTGCACCGCTGAATGCCAGTCGAAACAGCCATAGAACACCGGGTGCAGTTTATGTGGCTCGGCCCAATCCCCCGGGCCCTGCAACAGGTGCTGCATATGGTTTGGGTATTCCCGATGGATACCGTTCAGGGCGACGACTGCAAGCCGGTTGAGCAGCGAGTTGTCATTCATATTGATCACTCGAGTTCAGCTTTGCTGTACTCGCGGATGACCACCTTGTTGCGCCCGTTGGCTTTACTTTCGTATAACGCAGCGTCGGCAATGGCGATGATTTGTTCCTCGCTGTGTTCCTGCTCCGGCGAGCACAGGCATACGCCAATACTGACGGTTATGACATCCTCTTGGGCATGTTGTGCCTGCTTGATGTCCAGAGCCATAACATCCAGCCGGAGTTTTTCCGCCAGGTCCAGGGTTTGGTCAGGAGAGCTGCTGTACCAGATGAGCGCGAATTCCTCGCCTCCATAGCGGCCAGCGGTGTCCAGGGGGCGTTGCGCTGCGTTTTGAAAAACACCAGCCAGCTGCTGCAGACAGACATCGCCGGCAAGGTGCCCATATTCATCGTTGTACGCCTTGAAATGATCGACATCAATCATGGCGAAGGCATAGGGAACCTGGTCACGTTTCGCCTGACGGGAGAGTTGCTGCAGATCTGAAAGCAACACCCTCCGATTGGGGAGCCCGGTCAGGCTGTCAAATCGGGCCAGTTCGTTCAGCTGTTGGCGGTTGAGAAAATTTTCCCTTGCTGTGAACTCAATAAACCAGGCCCCACTTAAGCCCAGGGCGTTGAAAATCAGTAGGAAAAAAGTATTCAGCACCAGGTTGGGAAGCGCTTGATCGAAAAACAGCTGCGACAGGGGATAGGGCAATGTTATGGCAACTGCCAACAGGGCCGCATGCCGAAATCTCAGCCCCGCCATAAAGTAGCAGACCACCATCAACACAGACAGAGCATGAATAGGGGACTGAAAGTTGGCTGTATTTATTTTGCCCAGGATAAAGGGTATGGACAGACCGAATATTAGTAGACATATGGCCACCGCGGGCTGCAGCAGGTCGCGTCGATCCTGGCGCAACACCCACCAAACGAGAATCAGTCCGGAAAGTTGCAAGATTCTCGCGCCATAAGTTGTGCTCACGACTTCGGTCGGCAGGCGCAGGTGATCTGTCAATATGAACAACAGCGTCAGCGCTGCGGCCACCGGCAGTGTAAATCGTACACGGGTGACGTGGATGCTGGAGAAGTACTCGCTGAATTCAGCCTCTATGTCGGGACGGAACCTGAGCTTGGCGAACCCGGCTCGCGCCTGATCCGCGTAAATGGAGGGGCGTTCTTCCCTCAGTCCTGGTAGTTTGTCCCCCGCCACTATGGTTATAACTGCGATGCTTTCAGATACATGAATTCCAGCCCGAGTGTAGCAGCGGCCAGTGCTGTAATTTCAGATTTGTCATAGGCGGGGCTGACTTCAACAATGTCCATCCCGATCAGATTGAGGGGCGCCAGGCAGCGGATGATCTGGAGCGCCGCGTTGCTGCTGACTCCTCCAACAACCGGGGTGCCGGTGCCGGGCGCGTATGCCGGGTCCAGACAGTCAATATCGAAACTGACATAGGCAGACCTGTCACCGACAATCTCAATAATACGTGCGGCCACCTCGCTGGGCTCATGGCTGCATACCCAGTCGGCATCCAGAACGGTGAAGGGGTGGTCATCTACCGGGTAGGAAGTTCGTATTCCCACCTGAACTGAGTGTTCTTCATCCAGCAGACCTTCCTCACAGGCGTGGTGAAACATGGCGCCGTGATCATATACCCCGCCGTCAGGATCGGTGTCGGTGTGGGCGTCAAAGTGAATCAGTGCCACCGGTCCATAAGTGGGGTAGTGGGCACGAATCAGGGGTAGCGCAACAAAGTGGTCACCGCCGAAACTCAGGAGGGTTTTGCCAGAGGTGACAATTTCCGACGCGGTGTCTTCCAGCGCTGCCACGAAAGCCGGGCTGTCACCAAATGGGTACATTACATCGCCGCAATCCACCGCTGACAGCCGGTCCGCGAGATTGAATGACCAGGGCCAGCGCGCCTCTTCCCAACGCAGGTTAGCACTGGCTTGGCGAATAGCAGTCGGGCCGGAGCGGGTACCGGGCCTCCCTGAGGTGGCGAGGTCGTAGGGAACACCCAGGATCGCCAGATCAGCCGATGATGCCGAAATGTCGGCGCACAGCGGGACGCCGAGAAAGCTGAACTGATTGGCATACATCGTGTAGTCGGGTACAAATTTGAAGTCGCTCATGTCCGTTTGCCAGCTCTCCTGTGTTGAGGCGTCAGTATAGCCAATGTGTGACGTGTTTAGCATTCCCGCAGTAACCGCCATTCGGAGTGCTGGAGTCTTTTTCTGAAACTGGCTACAGTTAGGTCTGTATTGCTATTCAGGGTGGACGAAATCGTGGCGGCAGGTCGAATAATTTTGGGTGTGCTGGCGGTGGTGATGTTGGCTGGCTGTGGTGGTGATTCAGATGCCGAGAAACCACAGGGCGTGATCCCCGAGCACCAGTTGAATGCATTGGAGAAGGCCGAAAACGTCGAGAACCTGCTGGAAGAGGCGGACAAGGCAAGGCGTTCGGCGATGGACGATTGAGTAATTAGCGATGGCCAGCCTGAAAAATCAAATAGCGCAGCTGCAACAGCGTATGTTCAGTGAGATGCCTGCCGCTACATTGAAGGTGCTGCAACGGGCAACGGTGGGGCTGCAGGAAACAGGTATCGAGCGAATGGTGCCTGGGGCTGGGGATCGTTTCCCCCAGTTTACGCTGCCCAATGCCGTGGGGGGTTCGGTGAGTTCTGAAGAACTGCTCAAGCGCGGGCCCCTCGTGGTTACCTTTTACCGCGGTGGCTGGTGTCCATACTGCAACCTTGAATTGAAAGCGTACCAGACGGTTTTGCCAGAGATTCATAAACTGGGTGCTGAGCTGGTGGCCATTTCGCCACAGTTGCCGGATGAATCACTGATTACGGTACAAAAGCTGGAGCTGGATTTTGAAGTATTGAGTGATACCGGGAACAGCCTTGCCGGCCACCTGCATTTGGCTTTCAGCCTGCCAGCCGCGGTTAAGGATCGCTACCTCAGCTTCGGCTGCGACCTCGAGCGAATCAATGGCGACATGAGCTGGAGATTGCCAATGCCGGCTACCTTCGTGTTGGGTAGCGACGGCTTGATAAAGCTGTCTTTTGCTCGGGCTGATCATGGCGTACGCCAGGAACCGGAGGAAGTACTGACACTGCTGGCAGCACTGGCGGCCTGAATCTGCCCCAGTCGGGGTATGGAAACGCTTATGTCCCATCTATACAGTGTTGTGCCATGAAAATCGGCATACTGAAAACTGACGCGGTTCGGCCTGAATGGGTGCCGACCTTCGGTGAATACCCGGACATGTTTGTGGCATTACTGCAGGCTGAGGATCCTACGCTCGAATTTGTGACGTTTGATGTAGAGCGAGGCGAGTTTCCTGCGGCGGTGGATGCGGTTGACTGTTTTTTGGTAACGGGTAGTAAATCCAGCGTCTATGACGACAAGGACTGGATTCGGCGACTGGAAGATTTTGTTCGTGAAACTCACGCGGCGCGAAAGAAGTTGGTTGGCATTTGTTTCGGTCACCAGATTGTGGCCCGGGCGCTGGGCGGCAGGGCGGAGAAGGCGCCTCAGGGATGGGGGGTGGGTGCGCACACTGCCCGGTTTTCTCAGCAACCCGACTGGCACGATGGAGAGAGCGAAGAATTTACGGTGCTGGTCAGTCACCAGGATCAGGTCATTGAGCCTGCCGCGGGGGCAGAAACCCTGGCCGGCAGCGATTTTTGCCCACACGCGGTGTGCCAACTGGGTGAGCACATTCTGACCTTTCAGGGCCACCCTGAGTTCATCAAGGAATATTCCAGGGAATTGCTGGAATTCAGGCGTGAGCTGATTGGCGAGGATAACTATGCCCAAGGGGTCGCTTCCCTGGGTGAGACGCTGGACCGCCAGCGCATGGCGCGCTGGATATTGGCATTTCTGCGCGACTGATTAGCGATAAATTTTCAGTTCAGACGAACTTGGCCCCGCAATTACTCGTACCCTGAGCTTCTCCGCTCCTGGCAAACGGCTACCACTCTCCGGTATTGCCCATGCTCTGCCAGGGTTCACAAGGTTCCAGCGGCTCCCCTTTCTGCAGCAACTCGACGGAGATGCCGTCGGGAGAGCGAACAAAAGCCATATAGCCGTCCCGGGGAGGACGATTGATGGTCACCCCCTTGTCCAGCAAGGATTGGCAGAGGGCGTAAATGTCATCGACTGCGTAGGCCAGATGACCAAAATTGCGACCCCCACTGTAGTCCTCGGGGTCCCAGTTGTGTGTGATCTCAACGGCGGGGGCGCTAGTCGCATTGGCCTGGTCCATATCCCCAGGTGCAGCCAGAAAAACCAGCGTAAATCGGCCACCCTCGTTGTCAAAGCGACGAAATTCCACCAGCCCGAGTTTGTCGCAAAAAAAGTCCAGGGTAGTGTCCAGATCGGTGCAGCGCACCATGGTGTGTAGGTAGTGCATTTGGAATTCCAGTTCGTCGCTGTGGTCCACCATGCTAATTTTTTTAAGCTGGTCTCTGCAATCCCTGGCAACTTATTAACACTCGGGTACAATGCCCGGCCCACTTTATTGCTGATACCGACCATGTGGTTTAAAAACCTTCGCGCCTATCGTTTGACCTCTCCCTTTACGCTGACCGCGGATCAAATTCACGAGCAGCTTCTGACCCGACCGTTCAGCCACTGCGCCAAAACCCAGGCCACCAGCTGTGGCTGGGTGGCTCCTCTGGGAGGTGAGGTGGAATTGCTGGTGCATTCAGCGAATAGCCGACACCTGGTGTGTATGCGGCGCGAAGAGCGGCTGCTGCCCGCCACAGTGGTACGTGAGATGGTGGAGGAGCGTGTCGCTGAGCTGGAGCGGTCGGAAGGGCGAAAGGTGCGGCGCCGGGAGAGGGAATCCTTCAAAGATGAGATTGTACTGAATGCCTTGCCCCGGGCATTTACCCGGTCGACCCGTTCCTTTGCTTTGATTGATGCCGCCGCTGGCTGGATTTTTGTGGACAGTGCGAGCGCAGCCAGGGCCGAGGAATTGACCAATTTGCTGCGGGACTGTCTGGGCAGCTTCCCGCTGCTTTTACCGGAGGTCAACCACGCGCCCTCGGCGGTGATGACCAGCTGGCTGCAGAACGCGAGTTTGCCCGGCGACCTGCAGCTGGGGGATGAATGTGAGATGCGTGAACTGGCCGAAGACGGCGGCGTCATTCGCTGCCGACGACAGGAACTGGCCAGCGAGGAAGTGCAGGTGCATCTGGACGCGGGCAAGCGCGTGGTTCGCCTGGGTTTGACCTGGCAGGATCAGCTCAATTTTGTGCTGGCCGAAGATCTGACGCTGAAACGCCTGCGCTTTGGTGATGAAATGACCAGCCGCAATGATGACATTGACAGCGAGGATGCGGCAGCCCGGTTTGACGCTGACTTTGCCCTGATGACCGAAGTATTAACGCCGCTGTATGTTGAGTTACTTGAACACTTTGGTGGCGAACTGCGTGATGGTTGATATCATGCGTCGAGCATGAGTCGTCCTGATACCAATAATTTCGAATCCCTGTTTTTGCGCAACGCCCCGTTGCTCGATACCCGGGCTCCTGTGGAATTTGCCCGGGGCGCTTTCCCACAGTCTATTAATCTTCCTCTGATGGATGATGACCAGCGCCAGCAGGTGGGTGTCTGTTACAAGGAACGCGGGCAGGATGCGGCCATCGCCCTGGGTCATCGCCTGGTTAGTGATGGGGTCAAAGAAGAGCGGGTATCCGCGTGGCGGAACTTTGCTGAGGAGCACCCCGAAGGCTATCTGTATTGTTTCCGCGGTGGTTTGCGTTCCGCCACGGTACAGCAGTGGCTGCGCGAAGCTGGACTTGACTACCCGCTGGTGCTTGGTGGGTACAAGGCGATGCGCAATTACCTGCTGGAAGTGCTGGAAGCCTGCTGCAAAGACGCCCACTTCATACTTATCGCGGGAGCGACGGGTTGTGGTAAAACCCGCGTCATCGAACAGCTGTCCAGAGCCTGCGATCTGGAAGGATTGGCCTGCCACCGCGGTTCTGCCTTCGGACACCTGATTGTTGAACAGCCAACCCAGATATCCTTTGAGAACGCGCTGGCTGTTGCCCTTATGCAGTTGCTGAATGGCAAGAGTGGCCCGGTTTTTCTGGAAGATGAGGGCAAGCTTATCGGTCGGCTGTCACTACCTGCAGTCCTGCGCGCGCGCATGCAGGGAGCGCCGATGTTGGTTATCGAAGAGCCGCTGGCGAGTCGGGTCAATATTGTCGTCGAAGATTATGTGATCGATCTCGGGGAGCGTTACACCAAAGTCTTTGGGACAGAAGGCGCTCTCAGGCATCAGCAACGACTGCAGTCTGATATTCAACGGATCAGCAAACGGCTGGGCGGCGAGCGAACCGCACGGGTGCGGGGCGCACTGGATGAGGCATTTTGGAGCCATGATGCACGCCTTCATCGCGCGTGGATCACAATGCTGCTAGAAGAATATTACGATCCCATGTACCGCTATCAGATTGACCGGCGCCAGGGAGAAATCGTGTTTCGCGGCGACCGCGAAGCAGTGCTGTACCAGGCGCAAACGATGGGGGGGGCCTCTTGCAAGAGATAGAGCGCGAGTTAGTGTTGGTGGGTGGCGGTCACAGTCATGTGCTGGCACTGCGCATGCTGGGCATGAATCCACCCCCGGGGGTCAGAATCACCCTGGTCAGTGCGGCCACCGATTCACCCTATTCCGGTATGCTTCCCGGGCTGTTGGCCGGGCATTATACCGAGGAAGAAATTCATATCGATTTGCGTCGGCTGTGCGCGTGGGCTGGTGCGCGATTTGTTCGTTGCGAGGTGACGGGGCTGGATTTGGAGGGACAGACAGTATTGTTCGGCGGAGAAAGGCCTGCGCTGCGATGGGATGTATTGTCACTGGACGTTGGTTCAGCGCCTGATTCCTCTCTGGTGGCTGACGTCACCGGTGTTTCAGCGGTTAAACCGATAGCATCTTTTTACCAGCGCTGGCTCGCCTGGCATGAAGAGTTGAACGGGGGGACACAACTGCGCCTCGCTATTGTTGGGGGAGGAGTTGGCAGCGTAGAGATTGCTCTGGCTGCCAGACACTGGATAACCGCCAACCGGCCAGACTCAACCGTCGATATTTCATTGATCAGCTCCTCCAGCAAGCTGTTGGAAGAATACAGCAATACTGCACGTCGTCTGGCGATAGATGCATTGCATCACGCCTCGATTCAGGTGATACCCGATTCGCGGATCATCGCAGCGAAAAGACTGGATTGCACGGTTGAGTTGTCGACTGCCGAGGGTGTATCGAGGGAATTCGATCGCGTATTCTGGTGTACAGCGGCCGCCGCACCCGCTTGGCCCGCCGCCGCAGGTTTGAGCTGCGATGACCGCGGCTTTGTGAAGGTCAATGCGCAGTTGCAGTCAATTTCTCATCCACAGATTTTTGCCGCTGGTGATATTGCCCATATGGTTGATTCCCCCAGGCCCAAAGCCGGGGTATTTGCGGTGCGCCAGGGACCCGTTCTGGCAAATAATCTGGCCGCTTATTGCACGGGATCGCCACTGCAACGCTACCGGCCCCAGCGCCAATATCTGTCGCTGCTGGCCACCGGAGACAAAGGCGCTGTTGCGAACTGGCGAATGTTCGGCGTGGCAGGCTACTGGGTGTGGCGCTGGAAGGACCGCATTGATCGGGAGTTTATGAATCAATTTCAGGACTTGTCAGCCATGCAGATGGAGCCGGGAAGGTATGACAATGGCTCTGACGATGCAATGAACATGCACTGTGGCGGCTGCGCCGCAAAACTCGCCGCCGATCCCCTGCAGGCCGCGCTGCACAAGCTGCGGAAGGACTATCCCACTGTCGGTTTTGATCCAGTACAGGGCGATGATGCGGTGGCGATTGGTGGTGACGGCAAGGTAATTTTGCAGAGCGTTGATGTGCTGAGAGAGCTGGTCAGTGACCCATATACCCAGGGGCGGATTGCGGCTAATCACGCGCTGAGCGATCTCCATGCCATGGGTGCGCAAGCTTCTTCTGCCCAAGCCATTATCCAGCTTGGCTACGCCAGTGCTGAGATCCAGACAGGTGATCTTTATCAGTTGCTGGCCGGCGCGTTACGGGAATTCGCCGCGGTTAATTGTCCCCTGGTCGGAGGTCACACCCTGGAGGGAACCGAGCCCAGTATTGGATTTGTTGTGAACGGCTCGGTTGATGGCAACACCGTGTTGCGCAAACAGGGAGCTCAGGCTGGAGATGCGCTTATTCTGACCAAGCCCCTGGGCACCGGTGTGTTGTTTGCTGCGCATATGCAGTTGGCACTCAACTCACGCCACCTCAATGCGGCGGAAGCGATGATGCTGCAGAGTAACTCGGCGGCGGCGACCATCGCGGTGGAAGAGAATTGCTCGGCGGCCACCGATGTCACCGGCTTTGGCCTCGCAGGGCATCTGTTGGAAATGCTGAGCAGTGCAGACCTGAATGCAAAGCTGAACCTGGCGGCGGTGCCGGTCTTGCCGGGAGTATGCGAGAGCTTTTCCCGCGGGCTTTACAGTACCGCCCACGCCGCCAATGCGATAGCCGCCGGACAAATTGAATTGGCCAGCGGCGTCGATAGTAACCGGGTGGCCGTACTGTACGACCCCCAGACCTCGGGTGGTTTGCTGCTGGCGATCAAGCCGGAAGCGGTGGGGGGGTGTCTTGAGCGATTGCGGGATGCCGGCTATACCCAGGCGGCGGATATCGGGCGGTTCAAGGCAGGTTCGGGGATGATTCTGGCTGCTGACTGAGCCGTCCAGGGTTCGTCAGCGGTCCTCCGTGTCTTGTTCCTCATCCACTATAAGTTCTTCCTGCTCGGCGACAAATTGCAGCGCCATATCAAAGCCCTGCTGGGTAAATGCCAGTACCCGTTCGAAACCCTCATTGGACAAACGTCGCGCCGCGTCCCGGGACCGGTAAATATTGAGAAACTCCCGCTCTCTCTCAATTTGAACGGGTAGTTTGTCCAGACCCCATTCCTCCAGTGTCTCCCACAGCTGTGGCCGATAGGTACGGATATATTTGGTCGCAAAGGGAATGGGATCATTGCGGGCATATAGCGAGGCAAGCCGCAGGATCATCTCCAGGGAGAGCACTTCACGCCCGTCTTCAACGGCCTCGAGAAATGACTTGTCACGCACCTTCAAAATGCTGTTCAGGTCATTGAGCGTCATGCCAGCCACTTCACGCATGTCTCTGAGGGACTCACCGGCGTCCGCCATTTTGCGTAGTTGCTCTGGCGAGCTTGATATTGATCGATTGACCCGCTGACCGGCGGCACTGGCTTGTTCGAAAGCCTCCCCGGCGACCCGGGACGTCTTGACGGCCATGCGGATGGCAGAGGCCGTGATATCGGTCATACCATCGATCAAACTGCTCAGTGCTGAACCGTCGTCGAGGTTGTCGTCATCTTCGACGACCTCTTCCCGCGGTTTGGTTTTCTTTGCCACAGCTACACCTATACCCGTATGGGTTGCGATCAGTATAGCGGAAAAGGGGTCAGACCCCTTTTTTTTGAGGGACCTTATTGAACCAGTGCGGCGATCTCGTTGGTGATGATTTTAACCTCTTGTCCATCGCGCAGGTTTTCAGCGCCGCGAACAACCACGCGGGCGTCGCTGTCCAGATCACCGGCGACGCCAATATAGTGACCAGAGCCTGTGCCCGTGATTACCCGGACACGATGAGCCACACTGTCCTCGCCGACGACAAACACGCTGACGCCATCGTCTCTCAGTACCAGCGCATCGCGCGGTACCGCGGTTGCGTTGATGCGGTTGCCATTGCTGAGTGCTACACGGACGGCTTCACCAATAACCCAATCGCTGCTCTCCAAGTCTACCCGCACTTCAATCATGCGGGAGCGGGCATCGCCGACCGGCACCAATGTGCGCAGAGCATGCGTCGACTCTGTGTGGTCGCTGCTGACCCGGACCGCATCCCCCGCTGAGCTGTGCCGGATGACCGATATCGGCGCCCTGGCGCTGACCTCAAGCAGGTCGGTGTTTACGAGCCGCAATAGCTCCTGACCATTGCGCGTGTACTCTCCCTGGTTCATTCGCCGCTCTGCGATTACGCCATCATACGGGGCGGATACCCGGGCTTTGGCGATATCCAGCTGGGTGTTTTCTAGTGCGACGCGCGCGGCGACCAGGTCCTGAGTCAGCATGTCGCGCCTGGCCTCAGCCGCATCGAGTCCAGATTTTGCAGTGTTATTTTGTGCGGACAGGGTGTCCAGCCTAGCTATTTGCCTTTTCTGATAGGCGAGATCCGACTGGATGCGTTTGACCTGTGCTTCATTGTTTCTCAGGTTCAGTTGCAGGCGGCTGTCATCTATTGTGGCGAGGGCATCTCCTTTTTTTACGTGGTCGCCAATCTCTGCCACCCAGTTCAGACGGCCGTCCACTTCAGCGGATATAAGGGCATCGTAGCGAGCAGTTACTGTACCTGGCACCCACAGCTCTGGTGCCAGGTCACGCTCCTCGGTGATCGCGACTTCGACGACAGGTACAGGGGCCTGAGCCATGACGGATTTCATGTCTATCATGATGACCAGTGCTGCAACCGCAACGCTAGCGAAAGGAATACCGGCGTGTTTAATCATAACATTCTCCTCGTCGCGAAAATCATGCGACTGATTGTAGAGTTGGTTGTTGAGGTGTGGGATCGCCGCTGCTGACCAGCGTAGCTTTAGTCTTGCCCATGCGCAGAAAGCAGGGCAGCAGCAACAGTGTGAAAACCGTGCTGAAACACATGCCACCCACGATGACGGCCGCCAGACCGCGATAGATGACAGAACCGGTTCCTGGCATCAGTAGCAGGGGTAGCATGCCGAAAATGCTGGTCAGCGTGCTCATAAAGATCGGGCGCAGTCGCACTCGCAGAGCTTGTTCCACCGCGTGATGTCGGTTGACCCCCTCACGTTCGGCACTGCGGGTCTGGTGTACCAGCAGGATGGCGTTGTTAACAACCAGTCCTAACAGAATCACAAACCCGATCATGGTAAGCAGGTCCAGGGGTTGAAAAGCAATCAGGTTGAGCAGCCGTATAGCCACAACGCCACCCACCATGGCCAGTGGCATGGCCATTACCACCAGCAGGCTGTCCCGGGGGGAACGAAACAGTGCTGCCATCAACAGAAAGAGTACTACCATCGCCACTGCAAAGTTACCCGCCATACTTTTGATCGCCCGGGTCAGGGCATTGGCGCTGCCGCCGTAGACGATGGTGCCATCAGCGGGGAGATCAGCCTTCAGTTTCGGCGCTACCTCGTTCTGTATGGTGGATAGCGCATGCTCAAGAGACATGTCTGCCGGCGGTCGAATATTCAGGGTGACCGTGCGGCGGCGATCAATGCGTCGCAGCTGACTGGGTCCTACGGTGCGTTGCAGGTCCGCCAGTTGATTCAGGGGAACAACTTCTCCACCCGGGGTAACCAGTGGTGTACTCGCCAGACTTTCGGGGTCGTCCCACTGTTTCGAACGGAGAATGATGTTCATGCGTTTTTCACCGTCAAAGTGTTCGCCCACATAGAGACCATCGCCCAGCGCACGTACAATTCCTCCCAGGCTTGCCCGACTCCAGCCAATTTCTGCCAGCGCTCGGTCGTTTGGCAGCAGTCTGAGCTCTGGCTCTGCCTGCTGCAGGCCTGGGGAGACCCGTATAGCAGCCTCAGGTAACGCTTCCTGCAGCAGTTGCTGACCGAGCTGTGCCGTAGTGGCCAGCGCGTCGCGATCCCGTGCCTGCAGGTGAACCGATATCTCTCGATCACCGCCAAATCCACCGAACAAATTTCCCTGCGACGCAAACGCCTGCAGATCCGGGAGATCGGCAAAAATTTCTTCACGAATAATCGTCTGTAATTCTTCCACTCGGGACTGGTCCAGCGCCCGCACGCCCATACCCCCGCCGCCGGGCCAGGTCAGAATGTAGTAGTTCTTCAGCGCGGGCTCGCGGGTACCCTCCATGAATGGCTTCATCCGGCGATCCAGCACGTCCACGTATTCGTGTTTTACCGATTCGCTGCTGATACCGGGTGGAAACTGGAAGTAGGCATCCACAGCATCGCGTTTAACCGGTGGCAGGTAGTCCATCTCCGGCATTAGCGCCCATGAGGTCAGCAGCGGTGCGCTGATCAGTATGGCGGCCAGACTGTGTCGCTTGGTGCTGGTGCTGGTAAGGCGCATCACCGCATTGGTTATCCGATTCCACAGTGCTTCATGGGCGTCCTCCAGACTGCTGTCGGGTAACCAGCGGGTGGAAGCGAGTGGCAGCAGCGTGATGGCCACAATCAGGGATATCACCACGGCGATAGCAATGGTGATTGCCAGGTCGCTGAACAATTGTCCCTCGACCTCGCGCATAAACATGACCGGCAAAAATATGGCGACCGTGGTTGCAGTGGAGGCAAGCAGGGCACTCCAGACCTGAGAAGCACCCTGCAGTGCGGCATCAAAGGTTCCCAGACCGCGCTCGCGTAATCGCACAATGTTTTCCAGCACCACGATGGCCGCGTCCAGCACCATACCGACGGCGAAAGCCAGTCCCGCCAGGGAGATTACATTAAGAGTGCGTCCCGTAAAGCGCAGCACAATAAAGGTGGCCAGCAGCGAAATGGGAATGGCGATCGCCACAATCATGGTGGCGCGGAAACGGCGCAGAAACCACCACAGCACACCCACCGAGAGCATGACGCCGAGAACCAGGTTGCTGGTGACAAGGTTGATGGCTCGATAAATAAATACGGATGCGTCAAAGGACTGCACCATAACCACCTGCTCGTCCACGAGTACCGTTTTGTTCAGTGCATCCACCACCGCCTTAACCCGGTTCAGGGTTTGCAAGGCGTTAGCGCTACTCTCCTTGTCGATTCTGACCGACAACGCCGGGTTGCCGTTTTGCGTAGCCACTCCAGTACTGTCACCACGACGAATTTCAATGTCGGCGATATCACCGAGGGTTACGGGGCTGCCGTTGCGCCAGTCGAGTACAAATTCGCTGAGTTGCTCCGGCGCATAGCGGCCGGCGAATCTCAGCGTGTACTGGCGTCTACCGACGTCAACGAAACCGCCGGAGATGTCATTAGAACGCCCAAGCCGTGCCGCCACCTGGGGCAGGGGTACCCCAAGCTCAGCAGCTCGGTAGGGGTCAAACTGAATTTGCAATTCTTCAGCTGCTGTCGCGCCGCTGCTGGCCTGCACGCTGGCTACACCGGGGACGCTTTCCAGGGCAGGGCGGATGACGTCCTCGGCAAACTGCACATAGCTGTTCACGGATTTGGGATTATCCGGTAGTACCTGCAAAAAGAAGTAGGTAAGTGCTGGCCTTTCACCATTGCCACCACCGAGGGTCACCACGGGTTGATCCGCATCCCTAGGCAGGGGGTCAAGTCGATTGAGTCGGGCGATCACCTCCATCAGCGTTTTCTGCATGTCGGTCTCCAACCCAAAGGAAAGGTTGATCCACGCATTGCCCGCGTTCGCGTAGGAACCCATTTCTTCCACGCCGGCTAAGCCGCGCAAAACCGATTCAATCGGCTCGATTATTTCTGACTCAATTTCCTTGGGCGAAGCCGCGCGCCAGTTTGTCTGGATGACGATGCTGGGCTGTTCGATATTTGGAAACAGCTGGATGGGAAGTTGCGACAGGCTATATGCGCCGAAGAAAGCAATGATCGCAATAGCTACCGCTATACCAGCTGGATTTTTCAGCGAGATTGCCGTGAGATTCATCTCTCTACCCTGTAAATATAGCTTTAATAGCTTGACCCTAACAGGGTCGTATCAGACAAACAGGGTTTTGAGACAGGGTGACTAGATACTGCGACAGGCGTATGGCAGAGTTAAAAAACTACATCAATTCCCGGGCGGTAGCCTTGTATGAGCGGCTCATTTTCAGTTGCGCACCGCAGTTCAGCGTCAGCAGAAATTCGCCGTTTAATTGCGATTGCAGTTTTTCCACCCGATTGATGTTGATAATTGTGGAGCGATGGATGCGTCTGAACAGAGCCGGGTTCAGCATGGCCTCCAACTGTTTCATGGTGATGCGCATGATGTGTGTCTGGCCAGCGGCATGGACGCACATGTAGTCCCCCGCCGCATCCACCCAATCGATGTCCGCGATCGGAACCAGGTGAATTTCACCGCCGTCCTTGATCGTGAGTTTATCGGGCCAGGTGTCCAGCTGCTCGCCGTCATGGATCATGCGATCAACCTCGGCAACTGATTCCCCGGTCAGGTTGGAGACCAGATCCAGCAGACGCGCTTTTTGATCCACTACCCCCACCTGTTCCTTGTGAGCCTGTGCCCGTTCTACCGCAAGCCGCAACCTGTCGAGATCGATGGGTTTCAGTACGTAGTCCACGGCGTGAATTTCAAAGGCATCCAGTGCGTACTGATCAAAGGCAGTAACGAATACCACCATGGGCATATTGTCACCCTGTAGCTGACGCACAACGTCAAAACCCGACATCACCGGCATTTGTATATCCAGAAACAAGAGGTCCGGGCTGTGCTCAGCAACCGCTCGCAGGGCTTCGGCGCCGTTGTTGCACTCTGCCAGCAATTCCACGTCGGGAATTTCGTCCAGTCGCAGTTTCAGACCACGTCGGGCCAGGGGTTCATCGTCGACGATAATGGTTCGCAGGGTGGTCACGAACGTCCTCCTTCAGTTTCGAAAGGGATGCGGATGTGCACGGCCAGGCCACGTGGATCGGCCTGACCCAGGCGAAAGGACTGGGCGCTACCGTATAGCTCCTGCAGTCGTTCCCGGGTGTTGGCCAGCCCAACTCCGTTGGCCCGCGGCAGGTTGCCGTTGGCGAAATCCACTCCCGGACCATCGTCGGACAATTCAATCAATAGATCACCCGCGAAAACTCTGGCGGCAATCCGTATGGTTCCCCCTTCAATGCTTTCTGCAATGGCATATTTGATGGAGTTCTCCACCAGTGGTTGGAGCAGCAGGCTGGGGATCAGCGCACGATGAGATTCACCCTCCAGATCTATCTTCAGCTGCAAACGGTCGGCGAAGCGAACTTTCTCAATATCCAGATACAGCTCAAGAGCATCAATTTCCTCGGAGAGATTGACCTTCTGCATGGGGTCATTGTCGAGTGAGTAACGCAGAAAATGACTGAGTCGAGTGACCATGGTGTTGGCGAGTTCGGTATCTTTATCCAGCACCAGGGTGGAAATGGCATTCAGTGTATTAAACAGAAAATGGGGGTTGAGCTGATAGCGCAGCATTTTCAGCTGCGCCTCATGGGCCATGGCGGCGACCTTGAGGCTGCGCTCTCGCTCCACCTGTAACAGCTGTGAAAACTTGATGCCGAAATACAGGCCGCTCCAGCAGAGCATGACAAAATAGGCGGTGGTGATGCCATCCAGATAAAAATGGATATCCCAGAAGGTTTTTAGTTCGGGTGCGCGATCAGGGGAAATGATGTGATAGAAGATAACTGATCGTGCCAGCCACCAGAGCATGGCGACAACGTAGGCACCCACCAGAACGAATAGGCCAAGCTGCCAGGGCGGTCGATCCCATACACGCTTGTATAACTCGCGCAGCACCAGGGACAGCAGCATGCCGATCAGGGTCACGATCGGCAGATATAGCTGATACTGCTCTGATTTTCCCCAGAACATGGTGCCGACGTAAAACGACAGCCCCCAGCCCGTCCAGCCACCAAGCTGCAGGCTCCAGAACTGGAACGCCTTGTTCTTGAGTAATTCGTTCATATCCATGCGGTCATTATAGGTACTTTCTCACCTTCCGGGACTACGTTTGTCGCTGTAGTACTGCGGTTTGCCGCAAATACCGGTAAAATCGGCCGCCCGCAACCCTCTTGAATCGGCTACCCGCCTGAGTGCCCTTATCAATGCAGTATGATTTTCTAAGTCACGATCCCGCCCTGGACGATCCGCTGCCGGCGGTCGATAGAGCGCGATTGCTGACTCAGTTAAGAGCTTATGTTCCCGCGGACACTATTGTGGACGAAACCGAAGCCATGCGTCCATTTGAGTGTGATGGTCTGACCGTCTACCGTTGCTTGCCGCTGGTGGTAGTGCTGCCACACACCGTGGAGCAAGCCCAGAGCGTGTTGCGTATCTGCCACGCTGAGGGCGTTCCAGTGGTAACCCGCGGGGCAGGTACCGGGTTGTCTGCGGGTGCGCTGCCCTGTGCCAATGGCGTGTTGCTGGTACTCACCCGGCTCAATCGCATTCTCGAAATTGATAACGAGCGGCGCCTGGCCCGGGTTGAGCCGGGGGTTCGCAATATCGCGATCTCCGAAGCGGTCGCCGCCTTTGATTTGTATTATGCCCCCGATCCCTCCTCGCAACTGGCCTGTTCCATAGGTGGCAATATTGGTGAGAACGCGGGTGGCGTGCATTGCCTGAAATACGGACTGACCGTGAACAATGTGCTGGCTCTGAAAGTGCTTACCATTGAAGGCGAGCTGCTCGAACTGGGTGGACCCGGGCTGGAATCCCCCGGTTTCGACCTGGTGTCGCTGCTCATCGGCTCAGAGGGCATGCTGGGTGTGGTCGTGGAAATCACAGTAAAGCTGCTGGTGCGGCCGCCATCCACCCAGACCATGATGGTGTCCTTTGATGACGTGGCTGCCGCCGCCGACACTGTGGCCAATATCATTTCGGCGGGCGTAATTCCCGCCGGATTGGAGATGATGGACAATCTGACGATCTGTGCCGTGGAAGAGTTTATTGCGGTCGGCTATCCCACGGATGCCGCGGCATTGCTGCTGGTAGAGATGGATGGGGAGGAACAGGACGTCCTGGAGCAGCTCAACCAGTGTGCTGAGATTGCTCGCGAAACAGGCGCGACGGCTATCCATGTCGCCGAGAGTGAAGCCGAACGGGCACGATTGTGGCGGGGTCGCAAAAGCGCATTTCCCGCCCTGGCCCGACTCAAGCCCGATTACTATTGTATCGACGGGACTATACCACGGTCCGCTATTGCCGAGGTGTTGGCCTATATCAAGGACGCGGGTGATCGTGCTGGATTCCAGGTGGCCAATGTATTCCACGCCGGGGACGGCAACCTGCACCCGCTGATCATTTTCGATAGCAACGTAGAGGGCATCATCCCACGGGTAGAAGACCTGGCAGGACTGATTATGGAGAAATGTGTCGCGGTGGGTGGCACTATCACCGGCGAACACGGCGTTGG
The DNA here is from genome assembly GCA_938074045.1 of uncultured Halieaceae bacterium. Taxonomy (GTDB): domain Bacteria; phylum Pseudomonadota; class Gammaproteobacteria; order Pseudomonadales; family Halieaceae; genus CALJGI01. The sequence goes on along the minus strand of CALJGI010000004.1, from coordinate 130,254 downwards.
ACGAGAAAAAATCAACCAGATGGCAGCCCAGTTTGGCGATGCCGAGATTGCGCAGTTCATGCGGGTGAAAGAAGCGTTGGACCCACAGAAGCTGTTGAATCCGGGGAAAAATATTCCCACTTTGCGCCGCTGCCAGGAGTATCGAAGCATTATGTCGAGCAGAGCAGAACCAGCGGCCGCTGGCGCGTCGGGAGGGCTGTCTTGAGTACACCGGCGGACCTCAGTAACAAGCTTAAGCTGGCGATAACGGATGCCCGGGATAGCGGAGGCTCCCTCGGTATTGTCTCCGGAGGCAGCAAGAGCACCGCTGCTGCACTTGGCGGAGATTCAACCCTCGATATAAGCGGACACCGCGGGATTGTTGCCTACCAACCCACTGAGTTGGTGGTCACGGTGCGAGCCGGCACCCCGGTAGCGGAACTGGACGCCGCGCTGGACGAACAGGGGCAGATGTTGGCCTGCGAATGGCCGGATCTGGGTGGCCGGGCAACGGTTGGCGGCAGCGTGGCGACGGGTATTGCCGGACCACGCCGGCCCTATGGGGGTGGTGGCCGCGATGTGGTGCTGGGTGTGCGCTTGATAAACGGGCTTGGGGAGGTGCTGTCCTTCGGCGGCCAGGTGATGAAAAACGTCGCTGGCTATGATCTGTCGCGATTGATGGTCGGTAGCCGAGGATGTCTGGGAGTATTGCTGGATGTTTCTTTAAAGTTGGTACCGCAGGCGCCGCGCGATATTACACAGCTTATCACGATGCCATCCTCTGCTGACGCAGCGACTTATACCTTGAATTTGATCAGACAGTCGATGCCTGTCAGCGCCAGTTGTTATCACAACGGTCAGCTGTGGTTGCGCCTGTCCGGTTCAGAATCGGCTTTGAATAAACTTGATCTCGGCCCCAGGGTAGAAGAGGGAGATGATCTCAGTTTCTGGCAGGATCTCAAGAACAGAGAATTGCCGTTTTTCAATAACCCGGAGCAACCGCTGTGGCGGATTGCTCTCCCGGAGGGCATTGGCGAGCTGCCGCTGGATGGTCAGATTCTGTCCGAATGGCACGGCTGTCTTCGGTGGTATCGCGGTGGCGCCGACAACGTCCGGCAAGTGGTGAGTGACCTGGGTGGTTTCGCTCAACGCATGGACGGTGACTATGCAACAGAGCCGGCGCCGGTGGAGCAGGACCCGGTTCAACAGCGTTGGCATGAGCGCTTGCGGGCGGCCTTCGACCCCGACCGGGTGTTTAATCCCGCGCTGAACTTCGGGGGTGCAACGGGTGAACACTGACCTTCAGCCCGCGCTTCTCAGTACCGACCGCGGTCGTGAGGCCGACGCGATTCTTCGCGCCTGTGTCCATTGTGGATTGTGCACTGCTACCTGCCCCAGCTACCAGATTCTGGGCAACGAGCTGGATAGTCCCCGGGGAAGAATTTATCTGATCAAGCAGGCGTTGGAGGGGGCAGATGTATCCGATATCAGTCTCCGCCATCTGGATAGCTGCCTGGGTTGCCGCGCTTGCGAAACTACCTGCCCATCCGGCGTGAATTATCACCGCCTGTTCGATATTGGGCAGAGTTACATCGAAGAAAGCGTCGGCCGTGGCTGGCGCTACCGATTGCCACGCTGGATATTGCGACGATTGATGTTAAGCGGCAGTGTGTTCACAGGATTGATGCGCTTAGGACAGTGGTTCAGGCCTGTCTTGCCCGGATTCCTCCGGGTCCAGGTGCCGCCGCCCAGAGCTCATCTGCCAAAGGCGTTGCTACAAGAGAGGTGGGAAAAAGCGGGAAGAAAAGCCGTTCTGTTTGACGGATGTGTGCAGCCGGGAATTTCCCCGCAGACTAACGAGGCCGCCGCCCTGGTGCTGGCGGAGCTGGGCATTGCCTGCGTAGCGCCTGCCGCCTTGGGAAATCGTTGTTGCGGTGCGCTGAGCTACCACGCGGGACATCGTGCCGAAGGCCTGGCCTTTGCCCGGGCCAATATCGATGCCTGGGAGCAGATGCTGGATCAGGGCGCTGAGTTTGTCGTCTCCACCGCCAGTGGATGTGGCGCTTTTGTCAAAGACTATCCGTCGATGTTGGCGGATGACCCTGCATACGCTGATCGAGCGGTGCGCCTCGCGAGTTTGACCAAAGACATCAGCGAGGTTCTGCATGGTGAAGAGCTGGCACCGCTGGCCGGACAGTTAGGGGCGCTGCCCTCTGCAGTGTTACACTGTCCCTGTACATTGCAACACGCACTCGGGTTGGATAGTGTGACGAGAAGTGTACTGGGCAACCTGGGTCTTGAAGTACCGGCCATCCAGGACGAACATTTGTGCTGTGGCTCAGCTGGCACCTATTCCCTGTTTCAATCAAAGGTAGCTGGCGGCTTACGGGACAAAAAGCTGGCGGCGTTGTCTGAATGCTCACCGGAACAGATCATGACGGCTAATGTTGGCTGCCAAAAATATCTGGGTGAGAAAAGCGAAATCCCGGTTCGTCACTGGATTGAAGTAGTGGCTGGGGCATTGGTAAAAAAGGGAGAAACTTAGTTAAGTGAACAGGATATTACTATGTGTACTGCTGACGCTGGTCGGCGTGGCAGGGTGTCGCATTGTTCAGCAACCGGGAATTGGCGGGAGCATCGAATCAAGCTCGGGTCTCTATGATTGCCAGCAGGGGCCCTGTGTCAGCGAAATAAGCGGAAGTCTCGCAGAGACATTTACCGCGGTACCGGATGCCGGCTTTGAGTTTGTCACCTGGAAATGGCTGTGTTCGCACCAGACCACCGCGATCTGTGACTTGATTCTTACCCCTGACTTTACCCAATGGGATATTGATGTACCCCAGGTAGCCCTATTCGCGCCTATCGCCCCCGATGATCTGGCTACTGATCGAGTGGTGATTGAATCGAGTATCGCCTCCGCAGATGGTACACTCACCGGTTACATCGTAATCGAACTTTTCGGTGGGGTTGCCCCGGGAACTGTGGCCAATTTTCTGGATTACGTTAACAGCGGTTCGTACGACGGCGTTCTCTGGCATCGCATCATCAACAACTTTGTTATTCAAACGGGCACCTTCCGCTACGACACCGAGATTAGGGATTTGCTGCCCATCGATGTCAACGATGCGATTCCCGGCGAATTTTCGGTGGATCGCCTGAATGAAAGAGGCACTCTCGCCATGGCACTGCCGGGTAACTCAGCCGGCACCAACTGGGACGGCGCGACCTCCAGCTTCTTTATTAATTTGGTCCATAATTCACACCTAGACCCCGGGCCTAATGGTGAAGCCGGGTTCACGGTGTTCGGTCGGGTTGTCGCTGGCATGGATGTAGTTGATCTGATCGCCTCAACCGAAACATTCTCCAATGATGTCCCACGCTGGATTGTAGAAATGACATCGGTTACCCACCATCCACTCTGACCTCGGGATAGAACATTTTTTGATATGAGTGCCGCTGAACGCACATGGGTATCAAAATTACGTCCGCTGGTGATTCTGGCGGTATTGGGCCTGGCTGCTTTGGCGGCCATGTACTTCGCCCCGGAACCCGAGCGGCGAAAACCACCTCGGGAAGCCAGGTTGCTGGTCGACGCCCTGATTCTTCAGCCCACCTCTTTTGTTATAGAGATCGAAAGCTACGGTACTGTGCAACCGCGTACCCAGAGTCTGCTTGTAGCCCAGGTTAGTGGTCAGGTCACTCGAATGGCGTCCAATTTCCGAGAGGGTGGCTTCTTCCGGGCTGGAGATGTATTGGTGGAAGTGGATGCCCGGGATTACGAGGCCAACGTCAAGGTGGCGGAGGCGGGCGTGCTGGATGCTCGTCAAAAGTTGCAGGAGGAGCGTGCTCGCGCAGAACAGGCCGTCAAGGACTGGTCGCGATTGGGCAAAGGTGAGGAGCCCGGTGACCTGGTATTGCGAAAACCACAAGTGCTGGCGGCTGAGGCAAGGCTGGTTTCTGCCTCTGCCAACCTGGATAAAGCGCGGCTCGAACTGGAGCGCACCCAAATCATCGCACCTTTTGACGGCCGCGTGCTGCGCAAGACCGTTGACCTCGGTCAGGTGGTATCGCGCAATGCCCAGGTGGGCGAGGTCTACGCCGCGGATGCGGTAGAAGTTCGCTTGCCCATCAGAAATCACGACCTGCGTTATATAGATTTGCCCGAACGCTATGCTGATGGTGGGGACGATGACCCTGCACCGGGGGTTGTCATTCGATCAACCTTGCTCGCGGGTCAGGAGTGGCAGGGTCAGGTGGTACGTACCGAGAGTGCGATAGATGAAAACGCTCGGCAACTGCATGTTGTGGCGCAACTGGACAACCCCTTCTCGCGATCTGTTGGCGGACAGGCGCCTGTAAAAATCGGACAATATGTAACCGCGCGTATCAGCGGCAAAACCTTACCTGACGCCATTGTGATTCCCGTAGACAGCATCTATCAGGGCAGTTACGTCTACGTGGTGGAGGATGATGTTCTCTACCGTCGGGACATTGAATTGGCTTGGCAGAATGAGGAGCAAGCCATAGTTGCAACCGGTCTGGTCGCAGGCGAAGAAATTATAGTGACACCGCTGGGACAAGTGCTCTCCGGTACGCTGGTGCGTGTTCGGGGCCGGCCAGCTGCTGAGGTCTCTGCCACAAAGATTGCCGGGACTCCACCCAACCCTCCCGATTCCGCCGGGGGCTAGACTGTGATTGCATGGTTTGCACGCAATAGTGTCGCCGCCAACCTGTTGATGGTGACCATCATTCTGTTGGGCGTTGTGTCCTTGCAGAGTGAGTTGATCGTCGAAACTTTCCCCCAGGCTGATCCCGATACGGTATCCGTCAGGGTCTCGCTGCGGGGTGCCACACCGGAGGATATTGAGCTGGGTGTGGCGGTGCGAATTGAGGAGGCGGTGCAGGATCTAGAGGGTGTAAAAGAGATTACCAGTTCATCCAGCGAAGGCAATACGCGGGTACTTATCGAGGTGGCTGACGGTTATGAGCCACAGGAAATCCTGGGTGATATCAAGTCCCGGGTGGATGCAATAAATACGTTTCCGGCGGAGGCAGAAAAGCCGGTTATATCACTGGCGCAACGCCGTTACTCGGTTATTGAGGTGACGCTCGCTGGTGACCTGGCTTCTGATGAGCTGCGTCAGCTCGGGGATCGGGTGCGGGATGAATTGCTGCGGATTGATGGTATCTCCTTTGTCAATCTCGGCTACAGCAGAAACTACGAAATCAGTATAGAAGTTTCCCAGGATCAGTTGCGCAACCTCAAATTGAGCCTGGCCGAAATCTCCCGAAAAATCCGTGAGAGCTCATTGGATTTGTCTGCCGGGAACGTGCGCACCCGCGGCGGTGATGTACTTATCCGCTCGAAGGGCCAGGCCTACCATCGAGACGAGTTTGCCTCAATCGTGGTCAAGACCAATCCCGATGGCAGCATTATCAGACTTGGCGACGTCGCCGTTATCAATGATGCATTTGAAGAAGACGCCATGAGTACCCGGCTGAACGGTAAAAACGGCATGATTCTGCGAGTATTACGGGTGGGAAACCAGGGCGCTATCGATGTTGCCTCCAAGGTAAAACAGTACATCGTTGAGAAACAGGCAGAGTTGCCCCGGGGTGTGGAAATCAGCTACTGGGATGATGACTCGGAAACGCTGAAGTCACGTCTCGGTACCCTCTGGGGCAATATGTGGCAGGGAGGTTTACTGGTGGCCATTTTGCTGGCCCTGTTCCTGCGTCCGGCGGTTGCATTCTGGGTGTTGATTGGAATTCCCATCAGCTTTATTGGCTCGCTGATATTTCTCGCCCAGCTCGGTGTCACCATTAATATGATGAGCCTGTACGGGTTTATTCTGGCGGTGGGCCTGGTGGTCGATGATGCTATCGTCACTGGAGAGAGTATCTACACCAGCATTGAGGACAGGGGCAGCGGTGTGGATGCGGTGATTGAAGGCGCACACAGGGTCGCGATTCCAGTCACTTTTGGTGTTCTCACGACGATGGCGGCGTTTCTGCCGCTGGTTTTGATGGACGGTTTTATTGGCCGGATTGCCGCGCCTATCCCCGTTGTCATTATTGCCATCCTGACCATCTCGCTGATCGAGAGCAAGCTGGTGTTGCCCGCGCATTTGAAGAGCCTGCGAATCCATGATGAAAAGAAAAAGCTGTCCCGTTTTTCCCAGTGGCAGCGCCGCTTTGCCAAGGGCTTCGAGAATGGCATTGTGCGCTATTATCGACCGGCACTGGCTAGCGCCCTCAAAAACCGATACAGCGTTTTGGCCAGCTTTACCGGCTTATTTTTGTTAACACTGGCCCTGTTGGACTCCAGTTGGATCAGATTCAACTTTATGCCGCGCATCCCGGCAGAGACCGTGGCAGCGAGATTGACTATGCCCGTGGGCACCCCCTTTGATGTGACCAATGCGCATATTGTTCGTATCGCTGAGGTGGCGGAAGAGCTGCGTGAGCGGTACTCCGATGGTGAGGGCAACAGCTCCATTAAACATGTGTTGGCGGTTGCCGGTTCAGGCGGTGGTCGCGGTGCGGCGACACACCGGGGGCACGTGCAGATTGAAACTCTGCCAGTTAGTGAGCGTCCCGTGCCGCTGGAAAGCGCACAACTTACCCGGGAGTGGCGGCAGCTGATCGGCGATATTCCCGGAGCAGAGAATTTAACCTTCCGGTCTGAGCTGATTCGTTTTGGCGATCCGGTGGATGTACAGCTGAGCGGACAGTCTTTTGAGACGCTGGAAACAGTCGCCGAACAGATCAAGCAGCATCTGGCTACCTATCCGACGGTGTTTGATGTGGCAGACAGTCTGAACGAGGGCAAGGAAGAGCTGCGTGTCGAGCTCACAGAACAGGGCTATGTTCTTGGTCTTACCCGTTCTGATGTGGTGAATCAGGTGAGTGCGGCGTTTCGAGGTTTTCAGGTGCAGCGCATACAGCGTGGGCGCGATGATATCCGTGTACTGGTTCGACTTCCAAGAGATGAGCGCAGCACTGCATCCACACTCAATCAGTTATTAATAACGACACCCTCCGGCCAGGCCGTGCCGCTGGAGCAGGTGGCCAGTGTGATTCCTGGACGCGGGCCATCTACCATTCGCAGAGTTGACCAGTATCGGGTGTTGAATATTTCAGCCGATTTCAACAAGGAAGAGACTAACGCCGTTGCGCTGAACAGAGACTTGGAAAATTACATTCAGGGTCTGCTGCTGGCCTACCCTGAAATTAACTACGAGATGAAAGGCGAAGCCGAAGAGCAGGCAGACTCTACCAGTTCGCTTCTGGCTGGCTTTGTGGTGTTGCTGTTTGCCATCTATGCCCTGCTTGCCCTGCCATTGAAGTCGTACACCCAGCCACTGATAGTGATGTCGGTGATTCCCTTCAGCCTGATTGGTGCTGTCGCCGGCCATGTCATTATGGGACATGCTCTTGCCATGGTTAGCTACATGGGTCTGCTGGCTCTGGTAGGCATTGTGGTCAACGACAGCCTGGTGCTTGTGGATTACGTGAATCAGGCCAGGGCACAGGGTACACAATTGGAAGATGCGGTTCGCCAGGCGGGTGTGCGTCGATTCCGGGCCGTTATGCTCACCTCACTGACGACATTTTTCGGGCTGATGCCAATGATGTTCGGGACTTCCACGCAGAGTCTGTTTCTGATTCCCATGGCAATCTCTCTGGGCTGGGGCATTATTTTTGCGACGGGGATCACGTTGGTCATGGTGCCGTGCAATATTTTGATCGCCGATGATATCCGGCGTTGGTTACAACGCGAGGAAGCCCGTCCTGACTATTCTGGAGACGTCCCGAAATCGCCCGCCAGTGCCAGGTAGAGCTCAATGCGATTTTTCTGAACGCTGGTTTTTAAACGTACCAGTTCCCCGTTGCGATTAAAGGCAGTGCGCTGCGCCAGCAACCAGGTATTGAGATTGCTGATACCTGCTATGTAAGATTCAAAAGCCTGCTCCTCGGCTACCTTTGAAACATTATTCGCGCGGGTAGCTGCGGCCAGTTGTTCGCGTAGCAGGCGCTGATTGTCCAGCGTCTGTTCCACTTCGTTCATGGCACCGAGTACGATGCTTCTGTAGTCCGCCAATGCAGCCTCCAGCAATGCTTTTTGTCGCCGCTGTTCAGCCGCCAGGCTGCCGCCCTGAAACAAGGGAGCAGTGAGTCCACCGATGGCGTTCCAGAAAATATCGTCACCATTGAGAGCGTCACTCGCGCTGCCCCCGGTGCGTCCATAACTCCCGCGCAACGTCAGTGCCGGTAATCGATTTATTGTGGCGATGCCGAGGTTGGCCTGTTGTGCGATCAGTGCATTGGCGCTGGCCCGTATATCGGGGCGCCTCGCCAATAGCTTAAGTGGTACACCGGCCACCACTGGATCTGTCAGCGTTGGGCTGGAGGAGGGAAGAGAGATATCGGCATTCGGATAACGTCCCAACAGCGTTTGCAATTGGCGTTGCTGGGCGAGGAAAGCCTGCTCCCGAAGCAGTGTGTTGCTCTGACTGTTGGCAAACTCTGCGCGGGCCGTGTAGACATCCAGCGCATCGCGAATTCCCGAGTAAAACCCGTCCTGAATAATGTCCAGATTGGACTTCAGGTTTTCCTCCCGCGCTTGAGCCAGCTGCCATTGTTGCTGGGCGTCAATCGCGTCCAGCCACACACGGCTTATCGCTGCTGCCAGTGAGTACTGCGACCAGCCGTACAGCTCTTCCTGTCGCAGGGCGTTATAGAGGGCTGATTTTGTGCCTAACGCCACACCACCCCAGAGGTCCAGCTCCCAGCGAAAGCCCAGGGCGACACGACCGGTATCGGTGATGACAGAAGTCCCCTGTGAGTCATTACCCTGTCGGCTCTGCTCCAGTTCGGCGCTCAGGCTTGGCCACCGGCTGCCTGCGACCGCTTCGGATTGCGCAACTGCTGCCAGCCAGCGTGCCCGGGTTGCCTGTAAGTCCGGGTTGTTCGAAAGGGCTTCAGCGACCAGACTTTTCAGTTCTGGTGAGGGTACGAAAACGGACCAGTCAGCAATAACGCCGGGATCATCGGCGCCCTGGGCCAGGATAGTCGCGGCCGGGTCGCCGCCCACTTGCGCCAGAACCGGTACCATTTCCTCATTTGTAGGTTGCAATAGCGCGACACAGGCGCCGAGCTGGGCTGCGGTTAGTAGGAGAGCTATGTTTTTTAGGGCATTCATGGCGCGTAATGATAAGTGTTCATCGACTGTTTTACTAAGTTATGTTTTGGTGCCTCAATAATGTGCAAGATAAGAACGCCTTAGCTGTAACTTGTTCTTTCATACCGTGGCAGTTGATCGACATTGAAGTGGTTGAACCTACCGGTAATGGCGAGTAAAACATTTCAGAAGATACCAGCAAAAACTTAACGAGGAACTAGCTTATTGGAACGTGCAATAGCCATGTACAATGGCAGCACCCGCATCTATAGTTGAAACTTACTGCACTTTTTTAGCTGCCAACTGGGCGTGAATATCCTGCAGTCTTTCCCTGGACATGGACACACGGCTGCTGAAGTACCAGGCCAGTGCCATCATGGGCATGATCCCCATTGCCATGGCAATCGCCAGCCCGTCCAGCGTTGATTGTGAAATATCCCCGGGCATCATGCCCTCGCGCAGGTCGATAATATCCAGCACCACACCGCCGTACAGCGGGCCTATGGCCGAGGCGAGTTTGGTGGTGAAGGTGAGGGCGGAGAACAAGCCGCCCTCGCTGCGCTGGCCTGTTGCCAGCTCATGTTCATCGGTAATATCCGCGGCGATGGACAGGGAGGCCACCCCCCGAAAAACAAAGAAAAACATCCACAGAAACATCTGCAAAAACAACAGCGCAAAAACCAGCGGGTGGCCGTTTTCCGGAATCAGGTCGTACACTCGCAAGCCATAAACCCAGCCTGCATCCAGCAACATGAGTGCAATCGCTGTGTTCAGAATCTGATGCTTGGACCAGCGGCGGCTGACCGGACCCAGCAACCAGATAGCCAGCGGGACCGCCATAACGGAAGGGAGTGCCAGGACAATCGACACCTGCGTAGAATCCAGTTCCCAGTAGTAGGTCCATGCGAGGATACTGAGGGTGACCAAAACGCCATATGACGCTGATGCTGCGAGATCGTAAAATAACAGATTGCGGAAATTGGGGATTTTGAGGGTGGACGTAAAATCACGCAGCATACCCATGAGACCGGCATGGCGAGTTACGTCGTCGGTGGCCAGCTTATTCTGGGTCTGGGCTCGATTTCCCCCCCAGATGGTGCCGGCGGCGGCGAGCCAGACCACCATACAGGATAACCAGCCATACATCGGGTAGCGCGAAGCATCGAAGCGGCCATCTTCGCCATTGGATTCGCCAAATATAAGCATCATGGAAATGGCGGGCAACAGGACGGTGGTTAGAAACATAAACCCCATGCGGTAACTGATCAGGCGACTGCGCTCGTTATAATCACTGGTGATTTCAGCCACCATCGCCAGCTGTGGGATGGAAAACATTGTCACGGCAGTTCGCACCCAGACTGACCAGAATAGCAACCACAGTCCCAAACTCAGCTCATCACCCACCACGCTGGTCGGTGGACTGAACAGTCCCACGAACCCGATGCCCAGTGGTATAGCGCCGGCGAGCATAAAAGGCAGACGTCGGCCCCAGCGGCTTTTAAAACGATCAGACCAGACGCCGATCATTGGGTCAGAAATCGCATCCCAAATCAGGCCAATGAAGAGTACTATACCGGCGCTTGCGCCCGAGAGCCCCAACACCTGAGTGTAAAAGAGTAGAATAAAGACAACGTAGGCGGCTTCCTTGACAGCGTAAACAGCGCCCCCCAGCCCGTAAAGTAGCGTAGCGCCAGTGGGTAATGGGGTAGACTCCTGGTTGATACTGTTTGTTGTTACTGCGTTGGACAACTGCTGATCGCCTTGCGCGATGGATGCGTAGGCCATCATAGTGAAGCGTTAGCACTGGGACAAGCACAGAGCAGATCCGGTCTTATCTTGTACTGGGGTGATCGAGGTTAGCGAGGACATTAATGCATAGATTCAAACAATATGGACGCGTGTTGCTGGCGGCGGCAGTGATGGTTTTCTGCGGTGTCTGGGCAGGCCCGTCGCAAGCCGGTATTCAGCAGGAACCGTTAGTACGCAAAGCCGTATTTGTTATTGTTGATGGTATACCGGCTGATGTGATTGAGCGGGTGCCAACACCCAACATCGACGCTATCGCCGGAAAATCCGGTTATACCCGTTCTTTTGTGGGCGGTATACGTGGCACTGAATCGGAAGTGCCAACCGTATCCGCGCCCGGTTATGCCAATTTGCTGACAGGTGTATGGGCAAACAAGCATAACGTGACCGACAATCAGATAGAGCATCCCGACTACAGCTACTGGGATATTTTTCGCATGGTAAAGAATGATGATCCTGACCGAAAAACAGCAATCTTCTCAACCTGGCTGGATAATCGTACCAAGCTCCTGGGTGACGGTCTGCCCGCTGCCGGTGGCGACAAGTTTGACTACCACTTCGATGGTTTCGAGCATGATGAAGAGCGATTCCCCCACGATTTTTTCAGCGGCTACATACACGCCATTGATAAACACGTGAGTGCGGAGGCTGCTCGTTATATTAATGTCGAAGGTCCGGACCTGTCTTTTGTTTATCTGCAGTACACCGACGACGTGGCACATTTTTATGGCGATGGAGAAGACTTTGATAAAGCGGTGCGCCTGGCGGATCAACAGGTGGGCGCCATTTGGAAATCGGTACAAGCGCGTCAGCAGCAGGGAGAAGACTGGTTGATGCTCGTGACCACCGACCATGGACGCAATGATGGCTCCGGGCGCGGTCACGGCGGGCAGAGTGACCGTGAACGCACTACCTGGATTGCCACCAATAGTGCGCGATTGAATGCCAGGTTTCCCGCTAACCCTCCTATAGTGGATATTTTGCCTTCTGTTATTACCCACCTTGGGGTCGTTGTTCCAGAAATGGTATGGACAAAACTGGATGGCGCGAGCTTTATTGATTGATAAGTGGCATTTGTATTGCGGGAAAGGGGCAGTAAATAAGTGACCTTACGGATTCACCACCAAATAGTCTGGTGACCGAAAAGCATCAATCTATATTGAGCCAGACCTTTTTTGGTTTGTTGAGCATTATCAGACATAGCGATTGAATGCTGTCCACGAGGCTCTGAATTAACTGGCTTTCAATGGCATCGGTATTCTGTTTTGTCTGACTGGCCAGATATAGAAGGGTTACCAGAATTGCCACGGAACTGACAATCTCGGCAATGAATGCCCATCCCCCGTTAATGGGGTAGAGCCGTAGAGCCTTAGAGCCATGGGGTAGAGCCACTGGGTAGAGCCGATTTTTGTGATGGTGCCCAGGGGCGGAATCGAACCACCGACACGAGGATTTTCAATCCACTGCTCTACCGACTGAGCTACCTGGGCGTATCTGGAAGGCTTGCGCTGGACGCAAGAGGCGCGTATTAAACCCGCTGACAGTGATGTAGTCAAGAGCCTGGCGATTTAGCCGCTGGGCTGGTTATTCTGCCTCGGGTACGTAGCCGTCGGCCTCATCAAAGTCTTCCCCGCTGAGAAACTTGTCCATCTGACGCTGTAGGTATTTGCGTGACTCCGGGTCGATCATATTCAGGTGCTTTTCGTTGATCAGCCTGGTCTGGTGCCGCTGCCATTCTTCCCATGCCTGCTTCGACACATTGTCGAATATGTCCTGGCCCTTGGGGCCGGGGTAGGGCGGCGCATCCAGGCCTTCGAGTTCCTGCTGATATTTCCTGCACAATACTGTGCGCGACATGTGTGGTTACCTCAGTGTTTCAGCTTGGACAGAAGGGCGGTTACTGGCGCGGCCAGTCCGACTTCCTGTGGGTGCGCGATGTTATACCAGAGGTGCTGCCCTGATTCCATGGCCTGATTATCCAGCGCCGATGACTGCACAGCATCTAGTTGCAGGTGAAGCGGGTGGATATCGAGGTGGTAATGGCTGAAGGTGTGACGATAGCTCTCCCATTGTCGGACATCAGCATCGTCGATACCGTAGCGGTCACCCAGGGTGTCGGTCAGAGTCCCGTCGGCCACTTCTGGAAAGCTCCACAATCCACCCCAGATGCCCTGCGATGGCCTTTTTTCCAGCAGGATGGAGCCGTCCAAATGCTGAATCATCAGCATACCGGTTGTTTTCGTCGGCAGCACTTTCTTCGGCTTTCTGCCCGGGATGCTGCTGACTTTATCCAACGCGAGTGCAACGCAGTCCGCGCTCAGCGGACAGCGTTCGCAGGCCGGAGAAGAACGAGTGCACAGGGTGGCTCCGAGGTCCATCATGGCCTGGCTGTAGTGCGCGTTCCTTTTGCCAGGGGTGGATTGCTCGGCCCTCTCCCATAAGGCTTTCAGGGTTGTGTTTGAACCGGGCCATCCCTCTATTCCATGAAAACGCGCCAGCACTCGTTTCACATTGCCGTCCAGAATTGATGCGGGCTGACCAAAGGCGATGGACAGGATAGCGCCCGCGGTACTTCTGCCTATTCCCGGCAGGCCGCAGAGCTGGTCCAGGGTCGCTGGCATCTGGTTATGAAATTCAGCGTTAATAACTCCGGCCGCCCGGTGCATATTACGAGCTCGGGCGTAGTATCCCAGCCCGGACCAGAGGTGCATGACAAGGTCCTCTTTGGCGTCCGCCAGCGCTGCTATGCTGGGTAATTCGGTGACAAAACGCTCAAAATACGGAATGACCGTGGCGACCTGGGTTTGCTGCAGCATGATCTCTGATACCCATACCCGATAGGGCGAGATATCTTGCTGCCAGGGTAAATCCTTGCGGCCGTGATCGTCCCACCACCTCAGCACGGTACTACTGAACGTGTTATCGGCGAATTTTTTGGCGGCGCTGGAGGTTTCGAACGGTTTCTGAGGCAAGGGCGCGAAATTGGTTATGAAAAAGATGCTACATTGTACCGTACCTGTGCGGTGTTACCGACGGATTGATTCTCTTATAATGTGCGGCTTTCGTGGCAGCCCGCAAGGCTGGAGTGCAAAACATGTCAGATCGCACGGCGACGTTGACCCGCAATACGCTGGAAACCCAGATCTCAGTATCAGTGAATCTGGATGGATCCGGGCATGCCCAATTCGATACCGGCGTTCCCTTTCTGGAACATATGATGGACCAGATTGCACGGCACGGCATGATCGATCTCAATATCGTTGCAAAGGGCGATACCCATATCGATGATCACCATACGGTGGAGGATATCGGCATTACCCTGGGTCAGGCTGTGGCTATGGCTATTAGCGACAAAAAAGGCATTCAGCGCTATGGCCACGCGTATGTGCCGCTGGATGAAGCTTTATCGCGAGTCGTGATCGATTTTTCCGGTCGCCCGGGGCTGGAGTTTCATGTGCCCTTTACCCGCAGTCAGGTGGGTGGCTTTGACGTTGATCTCTTTATCGAGTTTTTCCAGGGTTTTGTGAATCACGCTGAAGTCACGCTGCACATCGACAATATCCGCGGCAACAATACACACCACCAGGCTGAGACCGTATTCAAGGCATTTGGTCGCGCTATCCGCATGGCTCTGACGCCAGATCCACGCATGGCCGGTGTGACTCCTTCAACCAAGGGCGTTCTTTAAGCAAGCAATATCATGTCTGAACTTGTGGCCGTCATCGATTATGGGATGGGTAATCTGCATTCTGTCGGCAGCGCGCTTGAGCACGTTGGAGCTGAACGCGTCGTGGTAAGCGCTGATCCGGCAGTTATCCGCGAAGCAGATCGCGTGGTGTTCCCGGGGGTTGGCGCCATGCGTGACTGCATGGCAGAGATTCGCCGCCTTGGTTTTGACGCGCTGATGACCGAGCTGATCGAGGATCGGCCGGTACTGGCGATTTGTGTGGGTATGCAGGCCTTGTTGGAGCGCAGCGAAGAGAACGGTGGTGTTGACTGTCTGGGCCTGATGGCTGGAGATGTACGTTTCTTTGGAGATGATCTAACCGATAGCGCCGGTCGCCGATTGAAAGTGCCTCATATGGGTTGGTCACAGGTCAGGCAGCAGATGGATCATCCACTGTGGGCGGGCATCGAACAGGATGCGCGATTTTACTTCGTGCACAGCTACTGTGTCGCCGCCAAGGATCGGGATGCTGTCGCCGCTACCTGTGATTATGGCCGTGAATTTGACGCGGTGCTGGCCCATGATCGTTTATTTGCCGTGCAGTTTCATCCCGAAAAAAGTCACGCCACAGGATTACAGTTGTTAACCAATTTCGTGAACTGGATTCCATCATGCTGATCATCCCCGCCATCGATTTGAAAGACGGTCAGTGTGTGCGCCTGCGCCAGGGTCGGATGGATGACTCAACGGTATTTTCGGATGAGCCGGTCGCCATGGCGCAGCGCTGGGTCAATGCCGGTTGCCGTCGCCTGCACCTGGTCGATCTCAACGGTGCTTTTGCAGGCGAGCCGGTGAACGGCGAAGTGGTAACAGATATTGCCGCTGCCTTCCCTGATTTGCCGATCCAGATCGGTGGTGGTATCCGCGATCTCGAGACGATAGAACACTATGTCCGGGCGGGTGTCAGCTACGTGATCATTGGCACTCGAGCGGTGCGGGAACCTGAATTTGTCGGGGAGGCCTGCCGCGCCTTTCCAGGTAAGGTAATCGTCGGGCTGGATGCAAAGGAAGGTATGGTAGCAACGGACGGATGGGCCGAAGTATCCGATGTGCTGGCTGTTGATCTGGCGCGTCGCTTTGAAGCAGATGGTGTGGCAGCGCTGGTATATACCGATATCAGCCGGGACGGCATGATGCAGGGTGTCAACGTGTCTGCCACCGTGGCCATGGCCGAAGCTTCCAGTATTCCAGTGATCGCCTCGGGTGGTATCACAGATATGGACGATATCTTGGCGTTAAACGAGGTGAAAGCCGCTGGTATTTGTGGCGCTATTACTGGTCGGGCGATTTACGAGGGTACTCTTGATGTCGCCGAGGCACAGCGTCTGTGTGACGGGGTGTCCTGAACATGGGTCTGGCGAAACGCATTATTCCCTGCCTGGATGTGGACGCCGGTAGAGTGGTAAAGGGTGTCAATTTTGTCGATATTCGCGATGCGGGTGATCCCGTTGAAATCGCACAGCGCTATAACCAGGAAGGGGCTGATGAAATCACCTTTCTGGATATAACAGCCACCCATGAAGGACGCGATACCACGGTCAATACGGTCGAGAAAATCGCCAGCGAAGTGTTTATTCCCCTCACCGTTGGTGGTGGCATTCGCACTACTGACGATATCCGGCTGATGCTGACCGCGGGGGCGGATAAAGTGTCGATCAATTCCGCTGCTATCCACAATCCTGAATTCGTGCGGGAAGCCGCTGAGAGGTTTGGCTCACAGTGTATCGTCGTGGCCATCGATGCCAAACGGGTTGATGACGTGGATGGTCAGCCACGCTATGAAATTTTTACCCACGGTGGCCGTCGTCCCACAGGTATTGATGCTGTTGGTTGGGCAAAGCATATGACCGAACTCGGGGCCGGCGAAATCCTGTTGACCAGCATGGATCGAGACGGTACCCGGGACGGGTTTGAGTTGGGTGTAACCCGCGCTATTACCGACTCGGTTTCAATTCCCGTTATCGCATCGGGTGGTGTGGGCAATCTGCAGCATCTGGTTGATGGCATTACCCAGGGCGGTGCTGATGCCGTGCTGGCCGCCAGCATTTTCCACTTCGCCGAATACTCAATCGGTGAGGCCAAGCGTTTTATGGCCGAACAAGGTATTGAGGTGCGCCTTTAGCGGGCAGGTAGGGGCCCGCATATCAGCTTTTGCTGACGAGCTCAGGTCCGGGTATCTTCTCCATCTCCGTCAGTACCTCTGATACTAGCGCCAGCTCAAAACCACGTTCCTTTAGAGTCGGCAGATGACGCTCCAGGAAAGTGAGCGTTTCATTGTGGGGGTGGCCTATGGCCGCGGCCACGCCGTGTCGACGCGCCAGTTGTAATAAGCGTTCAAACTCCTTACTGATGGCATCCTCTGTGCGGGTATTGTCCAGGAACACCATGCGGTTCAGATGAGGCACCCCGAATGACTCGGCGGTGGGAGCTCCCAGGGTTTTATGGGTGGTGCGACTGTCGACAAAGTACAAATCACGTTTCCGTAGTTCTTCCATTAACCAGCGCATCGGCTCCTGTTTCGCGGTGAGCGCGCTACCCATATGATTACTCAGTCCCTTGCAGCCCGGCACGCTGTCGAAGGCGTCTGCCAGAGCCTGCCGAAACGCCGTTTGTGGCATGTCTGTGGTCAGCACCCCGGTGCCTGGAGAGGGGTGCACCAGGCTGGCCATAGGCATGTGCAGTATAACTTCCTTGCCCTCGGCCTGAGCCATAACAGCGAGTCGGCTTGAGTTGGGTGTGTGTGGCAATACGGCATAGTTTATAGCGCCGCTGAGACCCACCGCCCGGCGACCCGCACTATAGCTATGCCCAATATCATCGATGATTATAACGACCCGCGGCGGGGCTGATGGCGATTGCTCAGCGGCGTGAGTGGTAAACGCAAGCAAAACCGCCAGCAGCGCAAACGCAATTGGGTGAAGAAAAGTGGGTTGAAACCGCAAGCGGTCCGATTGTGGTGTGATTCCAGTCACCCTAGCCGTAACTGTTCAGGCCGAGAATATGCAGGCCCTTGAGTAGGGTGAGTGCTTCATACAGTTGGTTATCTCGCTCAAGCAGTGAACCAGTGCTGGGTGGCACTGGTTCGTCGCGTTCTTCACCATTCGCATTTTCGAGGTGCCCGGATAGATCTGATTCACTCAGACGAGGACGACGGCGAATTGCCGTCACCTTGGCCCGTTCCACTGCTATGTCGGGCTCGATTCCCGTGGCCTGTATCGAACGACCATTGGGCGTGAAATACAGCGCTGTGGTCAATTTAATGGCGCGTTCCTCGTTCAGGGGCACAACCGTTTGCACCGAACCCTTACCAAAACTTTCAGTACCCATGATCACTGCGCGCCGATGATCCTGCAGCGCACCCGCGACAATTTCTGAGGCAGAAGCCGAACCACCATTGATCAACACCACCACGGGCGTACCCTTGGTGGTGTCGCTGGCACTGGCGTTGTATTTAACTTCAGAGTTGCGGGCACGTCCCTCGGTATATACCACCGTGCCTCCTTCCAGAAAGTGTCCGGCGACATCAATGCTGGCTCCCAGGACACCGCCCGGGTTGTTGCGTAAATCCAGTACCAGTCCGCGCAGTTCCTGCTCGGACATTAATGACTCCAGGGCTGTTTCGACATCGCCGCCGGTATTCGCTTGAAACTGTGCGATGCGAAGATATCCGTAACCGGGCTCCAGCCAGCGCTTGCGCACGCTGGCTACCTTAACCTTGTCCCGCTGCAGGGTGAGGGTGAATGGCTGGCTTTCACCCTCTCTGGCAATCGTCACGTCAATTTTTGAGCCGATGGGCCCCCGCATCCGTTCGATGGCTTCATCCACCCCCATGCCTTTTACCGGCTCATTGTCCAGACGAATGATGAGGTCTCCGGCCTCGATACCAGCGCGTTGTGCGGGGGTCTCGTCTATGGGTGTGATTACCTTGATAAAACCATTTTCTGTGGTGATCTCCAACCCCAATCCACTGAACTCTCCCGTACTGTTGGTCTGCAGGTCAGTCAGTGCATCTCCAGCAAGGTAGTTTGAGTGGGGGTCCAGGTCAGATAGCATTCCGCGAATGGCGCTTTCCAGCAGGGTTTTATCGTCTATCTCTTCGACATAGTTCAACCTGATCTGATTGAAGACGTCGGCAAAGGCGCGCAATTCATTAAGGGGAATAGCGGCGGCCGGGGTCTCCTTAGCGGCGGCAGTGCCGCCCAGCAGGAGGCTTCCCAACAGCGCGAGCGACGCCAGGGCATTGTTAGTACGTCTGGGCATGATCATGTTCTCTGCGAATCTCTAACCAGTTAGTGTAAACCTTAGACGCTCCTGCGCAAGCAAGCGTTCAATCGCAATCAGCCTTTTTTACACCAGGATCGCGGATCAGTGGGTTGTCCGTCTGTTCTGACCTCAAAATACAGCGCCGATTGTTGTTGACCACCGCTATTTCCAACCGTGGCGATGGCATCGCCCGCGGCTACCCACTCCCCGACTTCCCGGAGCAGGCTCTGATTGTGACCATACAGGCTCATATACCCGTCCCCGTGATCCAGGATGAGCAGCAGGCCAGAACCCCGGAACCAATCGGCGAATACCACGCGCCCATGATGAATAGCGCCAACCTCGGTTCCCTCTTTCGCGGGTATCAGCAGGCCCTCCCAGCGGAGTGGGCCGCCGTCGCGGGTGCGACCAAAACGATTACGGGGTTTACCAGATACCGGCCATGGCATCTTGCCACGGGACTCGGCGAAGGGACCTATGGAAATCGGTATATCCAGTTCGGCGACGGCTTCCTCGATGGCGGAAAGTAGGCGTTCGAGTTCGGCGCGATCCGCCGTGAGCTGTTTCAGCTGTTGGTCTTCGGTGCGAATAGTGGCGCTTAGTGCCGCCAGGCTTTTTTCCCGGTCCGCTCTTCCGCGTTCCAGCAGCACTTGCTGCTCAGTGAGCTCATGCTGGCTGGCGCGGAGGGTGACGGTGGCCTGGAGAATCTCCGGCTCAATGGCGTCAATGCGGGTGACGATCTCCATATAATCGTCGATGCGCTGGTTACGTGCCTTGTTGAAGTACTCGTAGTAAGCCAGCGCCCTCGCCATCGTGTGTGGCTCGCCCTGATTCAGTAGTAGCTTGAGTTTTCCCTCGCGGCCAACCTGGTAAGCAGTGGTGATATCCCGAGCAATCAGTGCTTGTTGTTCAATGCGGGAGGCGAGGAGGTGCGCCCGCTGGTCGGTCAGTGCCCGCAGTTGATTTTGCTTGAAGGTCAGCTCTTCCCGAATCGCAGACATTTTGCCCTGTATGCGCCCCAGCGCCGTTTCAGCGCGACGCAGCTCTCGTTGCAGGCCGTCTCTTTCCTTATGGAAGTCGGCCAGGCGGCGTTCCAGTTGTTGAATCTGGCTTTCTACCAACTGCAGGCGGGCCCGGGTCGCGTCTTTGCCATTGTTGGCAAGGGCAGTGCCCCAGCAGCACAGGGTCAGGATCAGAACAATCAGCCGGCGTGTATCCAATGACAGGACTGAAGCCGGCATTTGCCGCTCTACTGCCTAGCGGCCAGGCTGCGGCCGGTCATCTCGTCCGGTTGGTCCAACCCGGCCAGGTCCAGTAGCGTCGGTGCGACATCCGCCAGAATGCCACCTGGACTCAGCTGTAGCTCACTCTCGCCTACATAGATCAGTGGCACCAGCTCCGTGGTGTGCTGGGTATGGTTTTGTCCGGACTCGTGATCGGCCATTTGCTCGCAGTTGCCGTGATCAGCTGTAATCAACAGTTGTCCGCCCACCTCACGAATCGCCTCGGTGACCCGACCTATGCATTCATCCAGCGCTTCGACGGCGGCGATGGCTGCTGACAAAATGCCCGTATGCCCGACCATGTCGCCATTGGCGTAGTTGCAGATGATAAAGCTGTACTTGCCGCTGCGGATCGCTTCTACGAGTTTGTCCGTCAGCGCCGGTGCATTCATTTCCGGTTGCAGGTCGTAGGTCGCCACATCCGGAGAGGGAATCAGAATCCTGTCTTCACCGGGAAAGGTGTCTTCCCGTCCACCGCTAAAGAAAAAAGTGACGTGGGCGTATTTCTCAGTCTCCGCGATGCGCAGCTGCGACAAGCCCAATCCAGCGACATAGTCGCCTAGCACATTGACCATGGATTCCGGTGGAAATGCTACTGGGCAGTCGAAATCACCTGAGTACTCTGTAGTGGTGATGAAATTGGCCAGCCTGGGTCTCACCGTCCGCGCAAAGCCGTCAAATCCGTCATCGATAAAACACTGGCTCATTTGCCGGGCTCGGTCGGCCCGAAAATTCATGAATATGACAACATCGCCGTCGGCTACCGTGACCGGTGCGTTATCTCCGTCGGCGACAACTGTGGGCAGCACAAATTCGTCGTCTTCGTCCCGGTCGTATGCCTGCTGCAATGCGGCGACGGCGGTGGCTGCCTCGAAATCGGCGACGCCTTCAGTGAGCATGCGGTAGGCTGGCTCAATTCGCTCCCAGCGGGAGTCGCGATCCATTGCATAATATCGTCCGATAATGGATGCCACTCGACCACAATCAAGTCTCGCAAACGTATCTTCCATCAGTTGCAGGGACCCTTCGGCACTGCGGGGTGGTGTATCGCGTCCGTCGAGAAAGGCGTGCAGAAATACTTTGCTGGCACCACGTTCGCTGGCCAACTCGATGGCGGCGACAATCTGCTGTTCGTGACTGTGTATCCCACCGGGTGAAACCAGACCAAAGAGGTGGATAGCGCTGCCATTGCTAACTGCTCGGTCGATTCCGACCAGGTAGGCCGGGTTGGTTTTAAAACTGCCGTCCCTTATAGCCTGGTCGATACGGGAGATGCTCTGGTAAATGACACGCCCGCTGCCGAGGCACATGTGCCCTACCTCAGAATTACCCATCTGGCCGGCGGGCAAGCCGACATCCTCGCCGGAACCTGAAATCAGCGTATGCGGAGCTTCGCTCCACAATTTATCCCAGTTGGGTGTGTTGCCCATGGCTATTGCATTGTCAGCCGGATCTTCCCGGTGGCCCCAGCCATCAAGAATTGTCAGAACGACAGGCGTAGATACGGGTTTTGTCATGGTTTTCAGGTGGCGGCAGTGCTGGGTTTGGGAGGGCGGATTTTAACTGTAATAACGGGCGTTTACCACGCGGATAGCGGCTGTGATTTCCTCGTACCCACAATACTTGTATACTTGGCGCCCTTTTTCGAGTGGCCGCTTCGGCTGAGTTGCATAATGGATCTGTTTTTCCAGTTTCTTGCTCAGGAATGGATTTTGGTGTCAGCCATGCTGGTGTTGATCGCCCTCTATTTTTATGGCGAGGCGCGACGTGCCGGCACCAGTGTTTCCCCACAGCAGGCAATCAATCTGATCAACACCGAGTCTGCAGTTATCGTGGATCTGCGCGATAGCAAGGAGTTTCAAAGTGGTCATATTGTTGACGCGCACAATATTCCGGCCAGCAAATTCGAGGCACGGGCAGCAGAGTTGGAGCCCTATCGGGAACGCCCCATTATCCTTGTATGCAAAATGGGGCAGCATTCCTCCGGCATCGGCAAGCAGTTGCGCGCCAAGGGCTTTGAACACATATATCGCATGTCCGGTGGCATGATGGAGTGGGGCAGTTCCCAGTTGCCTCTGGTTAGCCGTTAGGTCCGGACAACACTTTTTTAATACGTTTGCCATCAGGCAAAGACATACATCAGAGGAACAATTATGGCCGAATCAGAAGTCGACGCAGCAGCAGGAGCCGCAGACGCAGCACCAAAACAGCAATTTGTGACCCAGCGCATTTATATCAAGGACGTTTCATTTGAGTCCCCGGCATCACCACAGATTTTTCAGTCCAACTGGCAGCCAGCTGTCAATGTTGACCTGAACACCAAGACCAATCGCATTGACGACAGCAATGTTGAAGTGATTTTATCGATCACCATCACTGCCAAGCAGAACGATGAAACGGCTTTTATCTGCGAGGTACATCAGGCGGGTGTGTTTTTGATCAGCGGTGTAGAGGGTGAAAACCTGCGCCGCATTCTTGGCACGGTGTGCCCCAACATTTTGTTCCCCTACGCGCGTGAGACGATTGATAACCTGGTGGTGAAGGGCAGTTACCCCGCGCTTATGATGGCACCGGTGAACTTTGACGCACTCTATGCCGAGGCATTACGGCAAGCTAGCGAACAGGTGCAAAATGCTGCGGCCGCAGGTGTGGCGGCCGAAGAAGCTGCCGTCGGAGATGAAACCATCAACTAGGGCGGTATCCATGCTGGCGCCAGGCCTCGTACACAACAACGGCAACTGAGTTGGATAGATTGAGGCTGCGGCTGTGCTCCTGCATGGGTATGCGCAGCTTTTGATGCAGCGGTAACTCATCCAGCAGGGTTGGTGGCAATCCTCTGGTTTCCGGCCCGAACAGCAGGCCGTCTCCCGGCGCAAATTCTACCTCGGCCAGCCCCTGGCTGGCCTTTGTAGTGGCGGCCAGCAGCCTCATCACGGGGTGTGCGAGTTTGAATGCCGGCCAGTCGGTGTGTTCTTGTACCTGGGCCCAATCCCGATAGTCCAGGCCGGCCCGGCGTAGTTTTTTCTCATCCAGATCAAAGCCCAGTGGGCCGACCAGGTGTAATTCACACCCTGTGTTGGCACAGAGCCGCATGATGTTGCCGGTATTGGGCGGAATCTCGGGTTGGTACAGAACGACGTTGAACACCGGAAGCTAGTTGCCAAAAGAAGTTTTCAGCAGATTACCATACTGATAACGCGGAGCGGGCCAGGCTTTTATGCCTCGATCTCCAGATCGCGGATTTTACGGGTGAGAGTATTGCGTCCCCAGCCCAACAGTTTGGAAGCCTCCTGCCTGCGACCGTGGGTGTGATTGAGGGTGCGGTTGATCATGATGCGCTCGAATTCCGGGAGTGTAGCAGTTAACACTTCGCTGCTTCCGCGCTCCAACTCGGCATCTACCCAGCGTTCCAGAGAGAGTCGCCAGTCAGCGTGGCTATCTGCGACCGGCGCGACCACCTGCTCCAGTTCCGGTGGCAGGTCGCTGGGGTGAATCTCTCGACCCGAGGCCATGACAGTCAGCCAGCGACAGGTGTTTTCCAGTTGTCTCACGTTGCCGGGCCATTCCAGGCCGCAGAGCCGCTTTTCCGTGGCGGGGAGTAATTCTTTTGGCTCCACCGACAGTTCTTCGGCGGCGTGTTTGAAAAAGTGTTGCATCAGCTTGGGGATATCTTCACGCCGGTCCCGCAACCTTGGAATGTGTATTCTGATCACGTTCAGGCGATGGTAGAGATCCTCTCTGAAACGGTTTTCGCTGACCAGTGCTTCGAGATTCTGGTGGGTGGCGGTGATGATGCGCACATCCACCTTCACTG
Organism: uncultured Halieaceae bacterium; assembly: GCA_938074045.1. Taxonomy (GTDB): domain Bacteria; phylum Pseudomonadota; class Gammaproteobacteria; order Pseudomonadales; family Halieaceae; genus CALJGI01. The sequence continues at coordinate 106,198 of CALJGI010000004.1, read as the reverse complement.
GGATGTGACCGCCGACCCGGTAGAATTCCCCGTCGGCCAGCACCCTTAGCAGGCGGGTCTGAGTGTCCGGTGGCATGTCCCCGATTTCATCCAGAAATAAGGTGCCACCATCGGCCTGCTCGAAGCGCCCCCGGCGCTGTGCACCGGCGCCGGTGAAGGCGCCCTTCTCATGACCGAAGAGTTCCGACTCCATCAGGTCTTTTGGGATCGCCGCCATGTTGAGGGCAATAAACGACTTGCCGTTGCGTGGGCTATGCCGGTGTAGGGCGCGCGCCACCAGCTCTTTTCCTGTTCCAGATTCGCCGTTGATCAATACCGTTATGTTGGATTGCGACAAGCGACCGACAGCGCGAAATACTTCCTGCATGGCGGGTGCCTCTCCGATGATATCTGTCGCCTCGGCTAGCTCAGCTGGTTCCGCGGTACGTTCCATTTCCCGTGCGACGGCGAGCGCGCGGTTGGCGACGTTGACCACCTCATCAATATCAAAGGGTTTGGGCAGGTACTCGAATGCACCGCCCTGGTAGGAGGCCACGGCGCTGTCCAGATCCGAATGCGCGGTTGTGATTATCACTGGTAGATCCGGGTGCTTCTCAGTGATGCGGGATAGCAGGGTCAGGCCATCAATACCCGGCATTCTGATGTCGCTGATGATGGCATCCGGAACCTCGTATTCCATTTCATCCAGCATGGCTTCAGCCGTACTGAAGCTCGCGGTGCGGATATTGGCCTGATCGAGTGCTTTCTCCAGCACCCAGCGAATGGAGCGGTCGTCATCGACAATCCAGACGCGCTGTTGGCTAGTCATGGTGATCTTCCAGGGGAATGTAAAATGAAAAAACGGTGTTGCCCGGCTCGCTGGTGAATTCGATCAGGCCACGGTGCTGGTTGAGAATGGATTGGGCGATCGACAGCCCGAGCCCGGTACCCTCCGCCCGACCGGAAACCATCGGGAAGAAAAGTGACTGCGCCAGGTCTTCAGGTACTCCCGGCCCGCTGTCGATGACATCCACTCTTACGACCAGCCGATAACTATGGACACCAATGGAAAACTGGCTGACCGCGCGGGTTCTCAGGGTGATCGATGACGGTGGAGTCATAGCCTCTCCGGCCTGCAAGGCGTTGCGGACGACATTGAGCACCGCCTGAATCAATTGCTCCCGGTCGCCCATCAGTTCTGGGATACTGGGGTCATAATCGCGTTTGAGTCGCTCACCCACTCCGGGTTCTGCGCTCAGTAACTGTCGCACGTACTCCAAGACTTCGTGAATATTGATGCTGCTTGGCTGGAGTTCGCGGCGGGGTCCCAGCATGCGGTCAACCAGCCCGCGCAAGCGGTCGGCTTCTTCGATAATGATGCGCGTGTAGTCGCGCTGGGAATCGTCGCTAAGGTCTCGATCCAGTAACTGGGCGGCCCCACGCAGGCCCCCCAAGGGGTTTTTTATTTCATGTGCCAGGCCCCGCAGCAGTGCGCGGGTTGATTGCTGTGCACTGATGATGCCCTCTTCCCGACTGATGCGCAGCCAGCGATCGATGGGCTGTAGCTCTACAATGACCGCTACATCTCCATAATCAGCGGGTTGGAAAGGCGTGACAGCACAATCGACGACGATGGAGTGGCCACTGCTCAGATTCAGATGTGTCTCGCGTTTAGTAAAAGGCCGACGGCTCTCCAGCGCCTCGTAAATATCCCGGATGCTTTCATTATTAGTGCCGTCGTCGGTAAAAAGCTGGGTCAAGGGTACCCCAAGGGTCCGTGCAGCGCTGACCTGAAGCATGATTTCGGCTGCCGAGTTCAGATAACTGATGCAGCCGCTGCCGTCCACCACCAGTAAACCAGTGCTGATGTGGTCGAGAAGCGACGTATGTTTATGAGATATGGGCATGGAAACCGGGATCAAGCCTGTGATTACGGGACAGCTATGCTGTTGCAAGATCGACGCCAACGAGAAAATAGCTAAAAAATACAACGACTTAAAATATTTGCTGAATTATCTCAGTGTTATCATGCACCAAAATGGTGCAGCAGGAAAGTGGCTTTGGCGGGACTTTGTGTTTTGGGGTGGTTGGTACGGAGATGTTTTACTGTTTTATGGGGCGGAACACGTGCACGCGGACGCTCGGTGAGCGTCCTTTAACCTTACCCCGGCGGTTGATAATGCGTGTTTCCAGGGAGTGCGTACCACGGCTGATATTGGTCAGACCCCACGAAGTCTGTTGCTGAGGTTCTCCGATTGGGTCACCATCGACAAACAATTGCATCATGTCGGTTTCATAGAGTTGAGGCGAAAGGGTGACTGTCACCGTAAAGTCCCCCGGGCCGTGAGGAATGACAGCGTCTTCCATCGGGGCGACGATATTGACGGAATACCGTTCCGGGGGCGCCAACTCCTCAATCGTGGTTTCACCCGCTCTGCCATCGGAGGCAGCCGTCGGCATATCCGGCGGAGGCACGATATTGGTGCGCCCGACATTGACCAATGTTGCGTCCTCGGGTGGTTTGTCCGTGAACGTGACATTGCCATTTTCATCGACGTGTTTGTAGATCTGGGCCTGAACCGAAACCGTTAGCAGCACCGCTGTAACAAACACTATGAATGATTTCATAATGAACTGTGTCATGCGAAATTTCTTAGGTCATGTTAGCAGGGAAAAGCGGCTGACACACCGCCTGAAACTAAATATTACAGTCCGGTAGCCAGCTGAGCTTCCTCTGTTTTGACACCTATAATTGTGAATTCGTGCAGCGAGTTGCGTTACTTTTCCGGCCTGATTGAGCGCTGGGCAAAAAAAACCCCGCACGAGGCGGGGTTTCGATAGTGGGTATTTACTTACACGCTGTAGTACATATCAAACTCTACAGGGTGGGTGGTCATGTCCAGACGCTCTATTTCTTCTGCCTTCAGCTCAATGTAGGCATCGATCATGTCGTTGGTGAAGACACCGCCTGCAGTGAGGAATTCCCGATCTGCATCAAGCGCGTCCAGTGCCTGACCGAGGCTGGAAGCGACGGTAGGAATGTTCTTCGCTTCTTCGGCCGGCAAGTCGTAGAGATCTTTATCCGCCGCATCGCCCGGATGAATCTGGTTCTGAATACCGTCAAGGCCAGCCATCAACATGGCAGCGAAAGCCAGATAAGGGTTGGCAGTCGGATCCGGGAAGCGAACCTCAACGCGCTTGCCCTTGGGGCTGGGCTCGTAGGGTATGCGAATGGAAGCTGAACGGTTACGTGCCGAATAGGCCAGCATTACCGGTGCTTCAAAACCCGGTACCAAGCGTTTGTAAGCATTGGTCGAAGCGTTGGTGAAGGCATTCAGTGCGCGGGCGTGCTTGATGATTCCGCCGATGTAATATAGCGCTGTCTCAGACAGGCCAGAATAGCCGTCGCCGGCAAAGATGTTGGTACCGTCTTTGGCGATAGACTGGTGCACGTGCATTCCGCTGCCGTTGTCACCAACGAGTGGCTTGGGCATGAAGGTCGCTGTTTTGCCGTAGGCGTGTGCTACATTGTGGACGCAATACTTGAGAATCTGGACCTCATCGGCCTTGCGCACGAGGGTTTCGAAGCGGGTGCCAATCTCACACTGGCCAGCGGTACCCACCTCGTGGTGGTGTACTTCCACGTCAAGGCCCATTTCATCCATGGCACCACACATGGCGGCACGCAGATCGTGCAGTGAATCTACCGGTGGCACTGGAAAGTAGCCGCCTTTTACGCGTGGGCGGTGCCCAGTATTGCCATCGTCATAGCTGTGGCTGGAAGACCATGCCGCTTCTTCCGAGTTGATGGTATAACCAGCTCCAGATATGTCTGCGTGCCATTTGACGTCGTCAAAGACAAAGAATTCAGGCTCTGGACCGAAGTAGGCTGCGTCACCGATACCAGTGGACACAAGGTAGTCCTGTGCGCGCTGTGCGATGGAGCGGGGATCTCTTTCGTAACCCTGCATGGTTGATGGCTCGACGATGCCGCAGCGCAGGTTCACGGTGGGTTCATCGGTGAAGGGGTCCAGTACTGAGGAGCTATCGTCTGGCATAAGGATCATGTCTGACTCATTGATGCCCTTCCAGCCAGAAATAGACGAACCATCAAACATCTTGCCGCCTTCGAAGAAGTCTTCATCCACTTCTTTGGCGGGGATGGAAACGTGTTGTTCCTTGCCCCTGGTATCGGTGAAGCGGAGGTCAACCCACCTGGCTTCGCTGTCTTTGATGAGGTTCAGAGTTTGCTCTGACATGTTGCGTCCTCCGTTGGATGCGTGAATATCGGCTGTGCCGGTTAATAATGAATGCTGCAGGCCAATAGCTGGCAGCACGAAAAAGTTTTCTAGCTTTTCGTGAGTCAATAGTAAAGCAAGAGCTGTGCCAGCTTTCCTGCGGACTTAACTAGCTGTAATTTGGCACTTTTGTACTCAATAAGCGCAAGAAAAACGAATTATTGCACCAAAAAGGTGCTAGATTGCACTATATTGGTGCGTATGGCTGCGGAAAATCTTGATAATGGTGCAAAATCCGACCTGCCAAGCCAAGGTACTGTCCGTATAATACGTGCTCTCCGGATCGGTTCTTATCGCGGTTATGCAATTCATTGTCAAGTTCTTTCCTGAAATCACTATTAAGAGTAAACCCGTGCGCCGACAATTCGTCGCGCGACTGCGGGGCAACATCCGCCGTGTTTTGAAACAGATAGACCCCGCCGTTGAGGTAAAACGCGAGTGGGACAAAATTGTCGTGCAATCAAAGAGCGAGGACGCGGCAACCCGCGACCAAATGGTAGACGCGCTCTCTCATGTAACGGGTATTGCCTATTTTCTCGATGTGCAGGCCTTCCCGCTGGGAGATATGGACGACATTCTGGAGCGTACGCTGAGCATTCATGCTGGACGTCTGGCCGGGAAAACCTTTGCGCTGCGCTGCAAAAGGGCAGGCCAGCATGACTTCAAGTCCATAGATGTCGAGCGTTACGTAGGCGGTGGACTCAATCAGCACAGCGCAGCCAGCGGGGTGAGTCTGAGCAACCCTGATGTTGTGGTCAACCTGGAAATACGCGACCAAACCCTGTATGTGGTCAGTGAACGTCACAAGGGTCTGGGAGGTTTTCCCCTTGGAAGTCTCGATCCAGTGCTGTCATTGATGTCCGGCGGCTTTGACTCAACCGTGTCGAGCTTCCTCACAATGAAGCGTGGTCTCGCCACCCACTTCTGCTTTTTTAACCTCGGCGGCCGCGACCATGAGCTGGGCGTAATGGAGGTCAGTTTGTACCTGTGGATGAAATACGGTTGTCAGCAGAGGGTGCGCTTTATCAGCGTGCCCTTTGAGGAAGTTGTCGCTGAACTGCTTGGAAAGGTCGAGAACTCACAGATGGGTGTCGTCTTGAAACGCATGATGCTGAGAGCCGGATCAGCAGTCGCCAAAAGCATGGATATCGATGCTCTGGTCACCGGTGAGAGTGTGGCTCAGGTGTCCAGTCAGACATTGAGAAATATATCGATTATTGACAGCGCTACTGATCTGCTGGTTTTGCGGCCATTGGCTACCTCTAATAAAGGTGAGATCATCGATATTGCCCGGGAGATAGGCACCGAAGAATTTGCCGCTGCCATGCCCGAATACTGCGGCGTCATTTCAGTCAACCCGACGACCAGGGCGCGACCAGACCGCATTGCCGCCGAAGAAGCCAAGTTTGATTTTTCTGTGCTGGAGCGTGCGATAGAAAACGCCCGGAGCACGGCCATCGATGAATTGGCTGATCAGGATTTTTGCGCATCCGGGATAGAAGTTCTCTCGGTGCCTTTGGCGGAGAGTACCATCTTGGATATTCGTCACCCCGATGAGGAGGACGAAATCCCGCTGCTCAGCAAGAGCGCAAGAGTAACCCGTATCCCTTTTTATGAACTGCACTCAAGGCTGTGGGAACTCGATACTTCGCAGAGTTATATGCTCTATTGCGGCAAGGGGGTGATGAGTCGACTTCAGGCCGGGCATCTGGCGGAGCAGGGCTTCCCGGATGTAAAGGTGTATAAGCCTGAACATTAGCCGGTAGTAGTGGCTGCATTTGTGTATAATCCCCGCCCTTTTTGCTCCCCTGGAACACTCCCTTGATTGATAAGTTGCGCAACATAGCGATTATTGCTCACGTCGACCACGGCAAAACCACCCTGGTGGACTGCCTGCTACGACAATCTGGCACACTGGATCGACGCACCCGCGATACTGAGCGCGTGATGGACTCCAATGACCAGGAGCGGGAACGCGGCATCACCATTTTGGCCAAGAATACCGCCATCAACTGGAGTGACTACCGGATTAACATTGTTGATACCCCGGGCCACGCTGATTTCGGCGGCGAGGTCGAGCGGGTTCTCTCCATGGTAGACAGCGTGTTGCTGCTCGTTGATGCGGTTGATGGACCCATGCCACAGACCCGGTTTGTCACCCAGAAAGCGTTTGAGCAAGGCTTAAACCCGATAGTGGTGGTCAACAAGGTTGATCGGCCCGGGGCCCGACCGGACTGGGTTGTTGATCAGGTTTTCGACCTCTTTGACCGCCTGGGGGCCAGTGACGAGCAACTGGATTTCCCTGTTGTATATACCAGCGCGCTGGAGGGTATAGCGGGGCTTGACCATGAAGACATGGCGCAAGACATGTCACCCCTGTTCAGCACAGTGGTGCAGCACGTGCGCCCGCCTGAAGTTGATCGCAACGGCCCCTTACAAATGCAGATTAGCGCACTGGATTATTCAAGCTACGTGGGTGTTATTGGCGTGGGTCGGATCACCCGTGGTGTATTGGTGCCCAATCAGCAGGTGCTGGTGCTTGATCGCGATGGCAAGCAACGCCGTGGTCGGGTACTGCAGATAATGGGATACCTCGGACTTGAGAGAGTGGTGGCTGACGAGGCTGAGGCGGGAGATATCGTATGTGTTACAGGCATTGATGGCCTGAATATTTCCGACACCTTGTGTGACCCAGAGCAACCGCAAGGGCTGCCGGCTCTGTCCGTGGACGAACCCACGGTAAGCATGACCTTTCAGGTCAACGATTCCCCATTTGCTGGTCGCGAGGGCAAGTATGTTACTTCGCGCAACCTGAAGGAACGGTTAGAGCAAGAGCTGGTGCACAATGTGGCATTACGCGTGGAGCCTGGCGACAGCCCCGACCGCTTTATCGTCTCTGGTCGCGGGGAGCTTCATTTGTCGGTGCTGATTGAGAGCATGAGGCGGGAAGGCTATGAGTTGGGTGTTTCGCGACCGCAAGTGATCCAGCGGGAAGTCGATGGCGAAATACAGGAACCCTACGAGGCACTGCTGGTCGATGTTGAAGACCAGCATCAGGGTGTGGTCATGGAGGAACTGGGCAATCGCAAGGCCGAGCTGGAAAACATGGTACCGGACGGTAAGGGTCGCGTACGACTGGAGTTTATTATCCCCGCCCGCGGACTTATTGGGTTTCGTTCCCAGTTTCTCACCATGACCTCCGGTGGCGGCATCCTCACGCATGTTTTTGATCACTATGGGCCGGTGCGCGCTGGGGAAGTCGCTGGCCGGATCAACGGTGTGTTGATTTCACTGGTAAGCGGCAAAACCCTGGCGTACTCTCTCTTCAGCCTACAGGAGCGCGGTCGATTATTTATCGATCCGAATGTTAATGTGTATGAAGGACAGATTATCGGTCTGCACAGCCGTGGCAACGATTTGACGGTTAATCCCACCAAGGCGAAACAGCTCACTAATGTGCGAGCGTCGGGCACCGATGAGAACCTGCTCATGACTTCTCCGGTGCGGCATACACTTGAACAAGCTCTGGAATTTATTGAAGATGATGAGCTTGTTGAGGTCACCCCCCAGAGCGTCCGGTTGCGCAAGAGGTTGTTAAAAGAAACTGACCGTCGCAGAGCGGGGAGAATCTGAATAGAGAGACCTGTCTATGCACACTCACTTTCCGGACATAAAACCGTACGCCCTATATCGTGTGAAAGTAGAGTTGCCCCACGAGCTGTATGTCGAGGAGAGTGGTAACCCCGACGGTATTCCCGCGCTATTTGTGCATGGTGGCCCCGGTGGTGGTAGTGATGACACCAGCCGCCGCTATTTCGATCCTGAAAAGTATCGCATTATTGTCTTTGATCAGCGTGGCGCAGGACGGTCCACGCCGCACGCCGGGTTGGTGGGGAATACCACTGGGGATCTGATCAAGGATATGGAGGCCATCCGGCTGCACCTGGGGGTTGATCGCTGGCTCTTGTTTGGTGGTTCCTGGGGCTCGACGCTGAGCCTGCTTTATACCCAGGCTCATAGAGAGCGGGTACTTGGGCTCGTCCTGCGGGGGATTTTTCTCTGTCGTAAAAGAGATCTGGAATGGTTTTATCAGGGTGGAGCGGGGCGTCTTTTCCCCGACTATTGGGCGGATTATGTAAAGCCCATTCCAGAGCATGAGCGCACTGACTTTATTGCGGCCTACTATCGACTGTTAACGGGTGATAACGAGTTGGCACGCATGGGGGCGGCGAAAGCATGGTCGTTGTGGGAGGCACACTGTTCCACCCTGCGACCCAATACCCATGTGCTTGATCACTTTGGCGATCCGCATACAGCCATGGCCATGGCGCGTATTGAGGCACATTATTTTCAGCATCAGTGTTTTGTCGAAGAAAACCAAATTTTGAATCATGTGGGACTCCTCGAGGGCATTCCGGGAATCATTGTGCACGGGCGATATGATGTTGTTTGCCCGCTGGATCAGGCCTACGAATTGCACGCTAACTGGCCGGATGCCCAGTTGCATATTATCCGGGATGCGGGTCATGCCGCTACCGAGCCCGGTACAACCGATGCGCTGGTGCGCGCCACCAACGAGATGGCTGCCAGGCTGTGAAGGCACTGGTGCAGCGGGTCGATGAAGCCTCCGTTACGGTAGATGGCGAGATCGTCGGTGCGATTGGTGCGGGATTGTTGGTACTGCTTGGTCTCGATCGGAACGACAACGAGGGCTTACTCGATCGCATGATTGATAAGCTGTTGGCGTATCGACTGTTTGCGGACGGCGCAGGGCGGATGAACCGGTCGTTGCTTGATACTGGTGGTGGTATTCTGATTGTTTCGCAGTTTACGCTGTCGGCTGATACCCAGCGTGGTCTGCGTCCCAGTTTTACCTCGGCACTACCCCCGGTTGAGGCTGAAGAGCTGTACGACGAATTTATGCGTCGCCTGCGTGAGAGTCACGCCCCAGTGGCAGCTGGCCAGTTTGGCGCAGATATGAGGGTGGCGTGCATCAACAATGGCCCGGTTACCTTTATGCTGGAGGTCTGCTAGACAGATGTCGGGCCGAACAGCATGTGCATATGGTCAATGCCGTCTTCGTCAAAGGGTTCGCCAGCCTTAACAAAGCCGAATCCCCGGTAGAAGCGATCGAGATAGACCTGTGCGGAGATTTTAATATCCTGACCAGGATACAGCTCTTCACAGTAGCTCAGAATCCGGCGGGTCAACTCCCGACCTAACCCCGAGGCGCGGTGATGTTCCGCGACTGCCACACGGCCAAAGCTCACCTGTTCCCAGATCAGACCCGGGGGCATGATGCGCGCACAGGCTATTATCTCGTCACCCGCAAAGCCGCACAGGTGATGACAAGACTGGTCTATGTTATCGAGGTCCGGATAGAGGCAGGACTGCTCGAGTACAAAGACATCCTGGCGGAGCTTTAGTAAAGCATACAGCTCCGTTGTCGTGAGCTCGCTAAACGAGCAGAGGTTCCAGCGCGTCATAATCAGTGCTGGTGTCCACCAGGCCCGTGTGCATGACCATGGGCGACCTCTTCGGGAGATGCTGCGCGCACGTCGGCAATATCCACTTCGAAGTTGAGGGTACGGCCCGCCAGAGGGTGGTTTGTATCAACATCTACCATATGTCTCCCGACCTTGGTGATCACTACGGTGCGTGCGCCCTGTTCTGTATTGATGGACACCACCTGCCCCTTTTTAAGCTTGCCACGCTGCAGTATGTGTTTCACGGAAACCCGCTGAAAAGCTGCGGGATTGCGCGGCCCATAGCCGTCGATAGGGTCAACCTCGACGCTGAAGCTATCGCCCGCGGTACGACCTTCCATGGCGCGCTCCAGTCCGCGGATGATATTGTTGGCGCCATGCAGATACACGCTGGGGTCACCATCCCTGGAGGATTCTATTTCAGCGCCGTCTTCGTCGCGCAGGGTGTAGTGGAAGCTCACTACGGAACTGTTGCCTATATTCATAATCGGGATTTCTCCCTCCGCCCATATATTGCTACTATTAGCGCATGTCAGGAGCTGGTTTTGATCCAGTCCTTCCACAGGAAGCGAGCATGTTAGCAAATACCGAGTTGTCCGCGGATTTTTATGTGCTGAACCAGCAATATAAAAAGCTGGTTGTCGCCTTGCTGGATGTCGTGGACATTCCCAAGATTCGGGTGGAGATTGACGCCGACGACAAGAGCCCCGCTGAGAAAATAGCCGAGGATCGGATTTACCTGGTTGAAAGTGGGTCCTTGACGGTGATTTACCGCGATAAGTCGCTGTTCACGCTGGATGACGGGGATCTGATTCTCCCTGATATTGCCGGTATCACCGACGCTGATGCGACGGTCAGTTTTGGCGTGGCAGGGGGGGCCATCCTGGTGAGCTACCCGGCGTTGGAATTTATGCGCCAGGTGTTTGCCGATACCGCCGCCAGCAAACTTTGGACGCGGTTGTTAGTCACACAGCAGGGACTGCTATTGCGTATTAACGGTGCTCTGTCGGCGCTGGATACGTACATCACTCCTGGGTACGAAATATTCAGTCCCGGAGATACCATTATCCGGCAGGGTGATATTGCCGACTTTGTCTTTAATCTCACGGAAGGAACAGCGGAAGTGGTGGTTGATGGTGTTACCGTAGGCAGTATTGAGGAAGGTGAAATTTTTGGCGCCATGGCAGTGCTTACCAATGCGACACGTAGTGCCACGGTGCTGGCCAAGACCCACTGTTCAGTGGTGAAGGTACCGAAGGATCAGTTTACCCATTTGATCAAGAGCGATCCGGCGACGATACACTCCCTGCTTATCGACATGGCAGGGTCCATTGTGAATTTGAATGAACAATTGGTAGGCCTGCGTGGCTCTTACCTAAACTGAGTAGAACCCCCAATCCAATCTGATGACAGACACTGACCTAATACGGCCCGATGGAATCGAGCAGGTATCTCTGCGTGATTACGCTGAGAAAGCGTATCTCGATTATTCAATGTATGTGATTCTTGACCGGGCATTACCCCATATCGGGGATGGCCTGAAGCCAGTGCAGCGACGCATCGTATACGCCATGAGTGAACTTGGGCTCAAAGCGAGTGCAAAATTCAAGAAGTCCGCGCGCACCGTCGGCGATGTTATTGGTAAGTTTCATCCCCATGGCGACAGCGCCGCCTACGAAGCCATGGTGCTGATGGCGCAGAATTTTTCCTATCGCTATCCCCTAGTGGACGGGCAGGGTAACTGGGGCTCTCCGGACGATCCAAAGTCATTTGCAGCGATGCGCTACACTGAGTCGCGATTGACCGCCTATGCCGACGTTTTGCTGTCCGAGCTCGGACAGGGTACGGTTGATTGGGCCCCCAATTTCGACGGTACGTTGGAGGAACCGATTACACTACCGGCGCGGGTGCCCAACATTCTTCTGAATGGCACCACTGGTATTGCCGTGGGTATGGCAACGGATATTCCACCCCATAATTTGCGGGAAGTTGTCAGCGCTTGCATACATCTGCTGGAAAACCCCAAGGCGACCACAGCTGAACTGTCTGAGCATATTCAGGCGCCTGACTTCCCGACTGAAGCCGAGATTATTTCGCCCCGCGAAGACATCAATACGATGTACGAGACTGGACGCGGAAGTTTGAAAATGCGTGCCGTCTGGATGAAAGAGGATGGGGACGTGATTATTACTGCGCTGCCCCACCAGGTATCCGGGTCGCGTGTACTGGAGCAGATCGCTCAGCAAATGCAGGCCAAGAAGCTTCCAATGGTAGCGGACCTGCGTGATGAGTCTGACCACGAAAATCCGACGCGGCTGGTTATTGTGCCGCGCTCCAACCGAGTCGACGTGGATTCACTGATGGATCATTTGTGTGTAACCACAGATCTTGAGCGCAACTATCGGATTAATATCAACGTCATCGGGATCAATGGGCGCCCGGCCGTCAAAAGCCTGCAGGTATTGCTGAAAGAGTGGTTGACCTTCCGTACTGAAACGGTGCGCAGGCGCTTGCAGCATCGTCTCGAGAAGGTAGAACAAAGGCTACACATTCTTGACGGTTATCTCATCGCATTCTTGAACATAGATGAAGTGATTGCCATCATTCGCAGCGAGGATAAGCCCAAGCCCGCGTTGATGAGTCGCTTTGGTCTCACTGACACGCAGGCTGAAGCCGTTCTGGAACTCAAATTGCGACATCTCGCCCGACTGGAGGAGATCAAGATTCGGGGCGAGCAGGATGAGCTCGCTGAAGAGCGCAAGGCGCTACAGCAGTTGCTCGGTTCAGCAAAGCGGCTCAAAACCCTTATCAAGAATGAGTTGATGGAAGTGGCTGAGGCCTTTGGCGATGACCGGCGCTCACCGCTGGTGATACGCTCCGAGGCTCAGGCTTACAACGAGACTGACCTCATGACGGTGGACCCGATTACCGTCGTGTTGTCAGAAAAGGGATGGATACGCGCCGCCAAGGGGCATGACATAGACCCCGGTGCACTGAGCTACAAGTCGGGTGATTCCTATCACCTGGCCGTTTCCGGGCGCAGTAACCAGCCCGTTGTCATATTGGATTCCACTGGTCGTGCCTACAGCGTGCCCGCCCACACATTGCCTTCTGCGCGCGGTCAGGGAGAACCCCTCACCGGTAAAATCAACCCGCCTTCTGGTGCCTCGTTTGAGAGCCTGATGATGGGCGATGATCAGTTGTACCTGCTGGCCAGCGACGCTGGCTACGGATTTGTCACCGAGCTGTCCAATCTGCAGTCAAAGAACCGGTCAGGAAAGGCGGCGCTGACCTTGCCGAAAGGCGGGCGTGTGCTGCAGGCGGCTCCCGTTCACGATTATGACAGCGATTATGTTGTGGCTGTGAGTAATGAGGGTCGCATGCTGTTGTTCCCTCTCGCCGAGTTACCGCAATTGGCCCGTGGCAAGGGAAACAAGATTATTTCAATACCCAGCGCGCGGGTTCAGGCCCGTGAAGAGTGGGTTGTCGGCATTCAGGTCGTGCAGGAATCCAATACGCTGGTCGTTCATGCAGGTAAGCGTTACCTGAAACTCAAGTTTAGCGAGTTGGCGCATTATCAGGGAGAGCGCGGGCGGCGCGGCAACAAGTTGCCCCGGGGCTTTCAAAAGGTTGACCGACTGACGGTTGAATAGCCGACTCCACGTTACCGGCTTTCCAGCTGCCGGTTGTCCCTTACCAGATGTGCCAGGATAGAGTCCCGTTGTTGGATGAGAGTGGCCTCATCTTCACTGTCCAGCCCGGTCATCATGACGAAATCCGAGACCGACGAGAGCTCCGCGAAGAACTGATCGCTGTCTGACTCGATGATGTCGTTTGCCAGCAATATGCTGTGAGGCTGGGTTTTGCAGTGCATTGCCAGCTCTTCAGTTAGTTGCTCCTGCAGGAAAGCAGAATAGGAACTGGATGCCGATTGTTCGTCTACGGGAAGACTCAGCGCCGCCATTGATACCCTGTAACGGAGGCTGCCTCGACTCTCTAGCTCTTGCAACAAGGACCGCATTAGCCAGGCGCAATAGCAGCAGCGCTCGTATATATCGCCACTGGGATGGTACCCTGAAAAGGTAATGCTGACGCTGGCGTGTCGGCTGTGATCCAGCTTGCCGCCATACAGTCTCGATGCGGCGACTAGTCCGGGCGACAGTGTTTCCAGATACGCGACTATCGCGGGGTGATCTAGTTTGGCGAGATAGTCGCCTAGGCTGTTGAGCTGTACGTGCAAGAGAGTGGCAAGGCCCGTGGCGGCACGAGTATTCCTGCCACTTACTGATACTCTCAGAATGTCCAGTGGTAACGTGGCCAGTTCGTTTCTAAGGCTGTCGATGTCATCCGGCACCTCGGCCTCAGCGGGTTCAAGTGGTGCCAGATCCCGTACCGAACGCGTAATACGTTGAATTCGATCAACCAAGGCCTGTGCACTGCGCGTAGCCAGGGCAAAGACGAACACGCTTAACAGCAGCGCGAGTCCCAGTAGTGTCCAGGAGGCGACCATCCAGTCGCCAAGCTCATTCTGCGTTGACACTGACACTACCGCGTACCCGGCAATGGCGTTGTCCACCAGAATTTCTGCCCGGTAGCGGTTGAGGTCAGACAGGTTCGGGTCGCCAGCCTGAGCGAGAGGTTGCATGGTGACGTCGTACACGGTGACCAGTGAGCTATCAGTTGCGGTAATAAAATCGGTGAGGAGCGCGCGCATACTTACCCGATCGTTGTTGACCATGGCAATGGCAGCTCGGGAGGCTAGCTGTTCTGCCAGTACCGTTCCGTGACGACCCGACATTGTCTCGAGCAAATAACCCGTGGACAAGCTACCCGCCGTTACCAGTATGACGGCCACGGAGAAACAAAGAGTAGTGACCAGGAGGGCGAGGCGCTGGTAGAGCTTGAAACCCTGTAAAGATAGTCGTTGCAAAGTAATCTGTCCGTGGAGGGGTTTGCTGACCCCGATTATAGACGCCGGTGGATTGTGTTGGTAATAATGTTGCTTTGCCGCAGGTCAGATTGAGCTTTGGCCGCTTGTAGGTAAAATAACGTCTCCCCTCCCTTTACAGTGTAATCTCCCGGCGCAACCACAAGTGACCCGTATTCTACTGATCAATATTTCCGGTGTAGACCAGACTGGTGTCACGACCGTGCTGACCACGACACTGGCGGATTACAATGTCAATGTGCTCGATATCGGCCAAGCGGTAATTCACGAGGCTCTTTCATTGGGGGTGTTGGCAGAGTTGCCCGATGGCGTGATGGAGGAGCATCTGCGCGATGCCATTGCGACGGCACTTGACAGGTTTTCATTACAGATACGCATGACGACAGTGACTGCAGAAAGTTATGAGCAATGGGTTGGGGCACAGGGGAAGGCCCGCTATATCATCACACTGCTGGCGCGTAAGGTCACAGCACATCATCTCGCCAGGGTGACGACGGTGGTGCGCGAATTCGATCTTAATATCGACGATATTGACCGGCTCTCAGGAAGAATTCCGTTGGCTGAGCTGGACAGTCGCACGCGCTTCGGGATGGAGTTCTCGGTAAGAGGAAAGCTCAGTGATATCGGTGCATTTCGCAGCGAATTGCTGCACCTGGCTAGTGAGTTGGATATTGATCTGGCAGTGCAGGAGGACAACAAATTCCGCCGACATCGACGTCTGGTCGTGTTTGATATGGACTCTACGCTGATAGAAGCTGAAGTTATTGATGAGCTCGCCAAAGCGGCCGGCGTCGGTCAGCAAGTGGCTGAGATAACTGAAAGAGCTATGGCGGGGGAATTGAATTTTACGGAGAGCTTCCAGCGTCGCATAGGGCTGCTCGCGGGGCTGGATGCCAGCGTACTTGAAGAAACGGCCCGCAATCTCGCGGTGACGGAGGGCGCTGAACATCTCATTAGCACACTGCGCTATCTCGGCTACAAAACCGCGATTGTTTCTGGCGGATTCCGGTATTTTGGGGAACACCTGCAACAACTGTTAGGCATAGACTATGTATTTGCCAACGAACTCGATGTGGTGGATGGACTGGTGACCGGCCGGGTGATCGGTGATGTCGTGGATGGTGAACGTAAAGCTGAATTGGTGCGGCAGCTGGCGTTACAGGAGGGCATCGATCTGGAACAAGTTATCGCGGTGGGGGATGGTGCCAACGACCTGCCCATGCTTCGTCTGGCTGGTTTGGGGATCGCGTTTCGCGCCAAGCCGTTGGTCAAGGAATCAGCTAATCATGCGATTTCGACTCTAGGGCTGGATGGCATCCTATATCTACTGGGTATCAGTGACCGTTATCAACACTGAAACGCCTTATCAGGGTTGAATCAGATATTGTCCCAGATGGATTTGTACTGCGTAATCGCTACCTGAGTATTATCGTCACGGATTACTTCTTCCAGCTGCCGTATAACCCGATACTCATACTGGGCGTAGGTGGCTGTGGAAGACACTTTCTTTTGCAGCTGCACCAGGCTTTCTTCCCCGTGACGTAGCAGTTTTACTTTTTTTCTTTCCTGAAATCCGCGCTGCGGTGTTATCAACGTATTGGGCTGTCCCACTAGCTTGATTTCCGGTAGCAGCAGGGCTCGCATCGGCTCGCCCACATCACCTGTTCTGCTTTGCAACGTCGCCCCGTAGGGAGTTGCTCGGGGGCTGAGCAGCTCTACTCCCAGCAATGTAGTGCCATTTTTTAGCTGGTTGACCCAGCGTATTACGGCAATGCTCCAGGATGTGTTATCAATTTCCCGAACTGATACGATATCGCCGGTTTTTATGCGTTCGGTGATATCTGAAGACCACTGCAGGCAGTAACCACCCGGGCTGACATTGTGCATGCGCACAGGGAATACCGGATGGCGTTCATCATTACCGCTCTCTACTGATACTTCTGCCTCACGAATCTCAAACTCGACATCGCCGTCCTGGTCTTCTTCATCCTCGCTGCGATTGAATGCACGTTCCCACAGGTCTATCTCGCTGCGGGTGCTGTCACCGCCTTCACCAATAAACGGATTCCGTGCTTTGGCCTGTTCCAGGGCCAATTCGCCGTGCTCGCCAATCGTGTCCTCGAAGGGTATGCCGCCCGCGACATAGTAGTGGGTATTGCCGAGCCCAACAGAAATCCACATACGCTCCTGACCTGGAGCCCTGGTGAAGTTTCTCTTGCTCATGATGCCCCAGGCAACGGACAGGTGCTCCATCACTACGGGTGAAACCGAAGATTCCTGATCGTAGACGATACCTCGCTCGTCGCAGCTGTTTTGCAGGGACTGAAGGTGATCCACCAGGGCTTCGGTGTTGATCTTGCGAGAATTGGAACCGGGCGTTGTACTGTACAGCGATCCGTACAAGGGCGGATGGTCCGCACTCATATCGAGCAGGAACAGACCATCGCCATCTTCGGGGCGGTTCATCTGCAACATTGAAACCCAGTCAGTCAGACCCCGGAAGACACCACGGAGGTCGCGCTGGCGCAGCTGATTTGGCTTGCAGCAGCCCAGCATAAGCACACGCAGGTAGGCGTCGCTGATACTGCCATTACCCGCCAGGTCATCTGCCACCACCTGAGTGTGCAGTCGCTGCCGTTCGGCTAACAAATACAGTTGATGAAGATCGCTCCAGGCGTGGATATCCGCTGGTTGATAGAGCTGATAGGTCAGGAGTATTTTTTCGCTATTGACCGTAAGGGCGCGGTGGATGGCATGACATACCAACTTTGCAGGGTTAGTTGATTTGAGCGTCTTCCGGCGCTGGATGCTGTGTATTGCTGTAGTTGTATAGGCAACAGCCTGCAGCTCATAAAGGCTCAACGCAAGGCGCGACAATTTCCGGGGCTCTTCCTGTAATACAACGGGTTGATTGAGGTAGGCCTTCGACAGTGCGCTCAGCGTCATTGAAAGGGTGGGACGCAGTGCTTCAACAATATCGAAGCGCAGATCCGGCGCCATATCAACACGATTGAGGTCACTGAAAGCGCGGTGTAGTTTTTGCGCAACTTCGGTCGGATGGGCGAGTGGAAGATTGGAAGCCCAGCTGCTGGCATCACCCTCTGTGAGGTTGAAAAGTGGGAAACCCTCGAGATCCTGACGTGGAATTCTCAACGTGATGGCGTCACTGTCGGCCATGCTGCGGTACCCTTTTCATCATTACAGGCGAATAGATGAAGTGAATCACCATTATCATGGTCTGTCCAGTACCGCTGCTACTCTGCCATCTCGTGCCTGTTCGCGATATCATTGGCCGCCTGTGGAAACTAGCAACCGCTTACTGCCTTTTAAAACGTCGGGGACACCTATGGCAAATTACTCAACAAACGAATTTCGCTCGGGCCTGAAGGTCATGTTGGACGGCGAACCCTGTAGCATTCTGGAGAATGAATTTGTCAAACCGGGGAAAGGCCAGGCCTTTGCCCGGGTAAGGTTGCGTAATCTGAACTCCGGACGGGTGTGGGAGCGTACATTTAAGTCCGGGGATTCCTTGGAGGGCGCCGACGTGATGGAGGTTTCGCTGGAATTCCTTTATAGCGACGGTGAGTTTTGGCATTTTATGGAGCCAGATACCTACGAGCAGTATCAGGCAGATCAAAAAGCGGTGGGAGAAGCCGCAGACTGGTTGAAAGAACAGGATCGATGCGAGGTAACCCTGTACAACGGTGTTCCGCTGTCGGTACAACCACCCAATTTTGTGGAGTTGGAAATTGTGGATACGGACCCTGGACTCAAGGGGGACACGGCCAGTGGCGGTAGCAAACCAGCCACCCTGAGTACGGGTGCCGTGGTCAAGGTGCCTCTGTTTCTGAATCAGGGGGATACTGTGCGGGTAGACACCCGTACCGGTGAATATCAGGGACGAAGCAAAGGTTGAAGTGACGGCACCTGAATTTGACTGGCGGCCAGCCGCCAGCCTGGCTGCACTGCAGGACAGGGCGGCTGGTCTGAAGTGGTTGCGCGATTTTTTTTCTGACCGGGGCGTGCTTGAGGTTGAAACGCCTCTGTTGATGAGCAGCACGGTGACCGATCCGCATATCGAGGGTTTCAGTGTCCCGTTCTCCGATCACGACCGTTATTTGCAGACGTCACCTGAATATGCGATGAAACGTTTGCTAGCCGCCGGTAGCGGATCCATCTTTCAGATCTGCAAGGCATTTCGAGTGGGAGAGGTTGGGAGAAAACACAACCCGGAATTCACCATTTTGGAATGGTACCGGGAGGGGTTTGATCACTTTGATTTAATGGATGAGGTCGAACTTCTCGTCGGCGGGTATTTGGGACGCGGCGACGTGACACGAATCAGTTACGCTGAGTTGTTTGAGGAATATTTTGAGGTGAATCCCCACAGCATTGATGATGTGGCATTGACTAACCTTGCAAGATCTCAACTGGACACCGACTTTAAGGACGCTACCCGGGATACTTGGCTTGATCTGTTAATGAGTGGTGTCATCGAACCGCAGCTGGCCCGCAGAGGCCTGGTGTTTGTCTATGATTTCCCCGCCAGCCAGGCGGCACTGTCGCGATTAACGGTCACCGCACAGGGCGACTCAATTGGTCAGCGATTCGAGCTGTACGTGGATGGCGTGGAATTAGTGAACGGTTATCACGAACTGCTGGATGCTGAGGAGCAGCGTCGTCGATTCGAGCGTGATAATGAACAGCGCAAGCAGCTTAGCCGCCCACCGCGAGCGCTGGACGAGAAATTTTTGGCGGCGCTGGACTCGGGTATTCCAGCTTGTGCTGGAGCGGCCCTGGGGGTGGACCGATTGTTGATGTTAGCCTGCAAAAGTAAGTCGATTGCCGAAGCAGTTTCTTTTGACTGGGTGCGAGCGTGAGCGAAAATCAATTGGGAGCTACAGCCAGTGGTATGAAGAAGGGTGTCACTCAATTGGTCTGTGTGGCCATGCTCTTTGCGGGGGTATTGGTCGCCTGTTCCCAAGCACCTGATGCGCCCCTTGAACAACCCGTCGGCCCAAGGGTTGAGTGGCAGTTGTTGGGTGCCACCAACACTGGATATCCCGTGCGGCAGGTATTATCAGGTCTCGAAGAGCCCTGGGGAATGTCTTTTCTGCCAGACGGTGGCCTCTTGATAACCCAAAGGACAGGCGCGTTATTGCACTACTCTGCAGGCGACTTGCAGGAGATTGGCGGCACCCCGGAGGTTACAGCGGTCGGTCAGGGTGGTTTGCTCGATGTGCTAGTGGCACCTGCCAGTGAAGGCTCACCCTGGGTGTATCTCTCCTATAGTGTGGCTGATGCCGACGAATATTCGACGCGGGTTATGCGGGGGCGGCTATCGGGAAATCAACTGTCCCAGCCAGAGATCCTTTTCACAGCACAGCCCTATTATCCGCGGCGTAACCATTTTGGATCGCGGTTGCATATTGATGAAGCTGGTTTCTTGTTTATCACTGTTGGCGACCGCGGTAATCGTGCGGCAGCGCAGGACTTGTCCAGTCACGCAGGGAAAATTATTCGATTGCACGCTGATGGAGCACTGCCTCTGGACAATCCATTTCGAAGCACCAAAAACGCGCGCCCTGAAATATTCAGTTACGGTCATCGAAACCCGCAGGGTATAGCTGTTAATCCTGTGGATGGTTCATTGTGGATATCAGAGCATGGACCCGAGGGGGGCGACGAAATCAACCGGGTTGTCTCCGCCGGCAATTACGGATGGCCGGTCGTGACCTATGGCGAAGAATATGGTGGCGGTAAAATTGGCATAGGTACCCACAAACCCGGAATTGCCGGGCCGGCGGAGTACTTTATCCCGTCGATTGGGACCGCGGGTATGTTGTTCTATTCCCATGAGCACCTGCCTGCTTATACGTCACATCTGCTGGTTGGTATGTTGCGTGGCAGGGGCTTCTCCATAGAAAATGGTGCACAGTTCAGACCCGATATTGCCCATCGCGCTTTGAAAAGAACAGGCGTCAAAAGCGAGATGGAAGCTTTGCCATTTCGTGTCAGAGATATGGAGCAGGCAGTGGATGGTACTCTTTGGCTGCTCGCTGACGGCGACAAGCTACTTAAAATTTCGCGACGCAAGTGACCGCTGGCGGCACTGATTCTGCGCGCTCGAAATCTGGGTAGAAACTACAGGAGGAAATGCACGAATGAGGCTCAGCTTACTGGTTGTCCTGGTGGTTGCCGCACTCTGGCTCAACGGGTGCAGCCTAATCCCTGTCATCGTATCCGAGCCAGAGGTTGCCGCCAGTGAGATTTTTGTCCAGCGCTGCGACCGCGAGTTGGAAGTCGCCGTCCAGTTACAAGCGGAGCTTGAAGATGCGCGTCCCCCCTACACCCCAGCTACGGTGCTAAAACCCTATAATCAGTTAACAATGCTGCTTGAAGATCTGGAGGGCGACGCGCGTCTCTACGCGGATGTACATCCCGATTCAGCTTTCAGAACAGCAGCCTCATCCTGTCAGCTTGAAGTGCGGGCGGCGCGCCGGCACATTCACCTCTCCCCGAAACTCTATGATGTGCTGGGCAACATCGATATGACGGGTGCAAACAATCTCACCCGTCGATTTGTTCGTATGACACGCGATAAATTCGAGGGAGCGGGAGTACTGCGCCGGCATCATTATCGAACCCGGTTGGCGCAGTTGGGTCGGCAGATGGATTCTCTGGAACAAATGTATAAGTACAATATTCGTCAGCACGAGGCGGCCTTGCGGGCGGTGAGTGTTGAGGATCTCACCGGACTGCCGGCGGAGTATGTGGAGCGCTCTCTGTCGGAATCGCCACATACAGCTTATGTGGGCACCAATGACTATCTTCCGTTTATTACTTACGCTGAAAATGCCTCAGCGAGACGTGACCTGGCGCGGTTGCATGGCAATCGGGGCTGGCCAGAAAATCGGGCAGTACTGAAAAACCTCCTGGGAAAACGCCATGAATATGCCCGCATCCTTGGTTATGACAACTTTGCCGACTATCGGTTGTCCGATCAAATGGCGCAATCCAGCGTTGTAGTCGCCAAATTCCTAGATCGTTTGGCAGATCAATTGCAAGAGTCGTCCGAAGAGCAGTACCGAGCACTGCTATCTTTGAAGCAATTGGATAAGCCCGGTGCCACCGAAGTGTATGACTGGGAGAAACGCTACTACGCCGAACGTTTTCGAAAAGAGCACTATGGGGTTGATGGCAAAGTAGTGCGACAGTATTTCGGTTATCGCGAGACGCGTGATGCTCTGTTTCAGCTGACCGATCGCCTGTTCGGATTACAGATACGGCCCTGGAAAGCCGAAGCCTGGCATGCCACCATCGAGGCCTATGAGCTGCTTGACGGGCAGCGTGTTATAGGTAGATTTTATTTGGATATGCAGCCCCGGGAGGGCAAGACCGAGCGCGTGGGAAATTACTCTCTTCGAGTTGGTGTGTTGAATCGACAGGTGCCGGTCGGCGTGCTGGTGGCGAACTTCCCCGGCATCAGTGACCCGTTAGCACGTCTGGAACATGATCAGGTACTGATGTTTGTGGAGGAGTTCGGACAGATACTGCACAGGCTGTTGTCGGGGCGTTTTGAATGGGCTGAGTTGATGAATATGGAGACCGACTTTGGCCGAGTGACCTCAAGCCTGCTGACAGAATGGTTCTGGGACCCCGGGTTTGTGCGGAGCTTTGCCAAAAGTGTTGAAGGCTATGCCATCCCCATGTCGCTGCTTGAGAAGATGAATGAGGCCAGATTCACCACCGCAGCCCTTGCTGCAAGAGAAGAGCTTTATCAGGCGGCATTATCCCTTTATGCACACACCTATGCACCGGAGAGCATTGACTTCGACCAGTTCATGACGGCGATGAAAAACCAGTATTCGTCGTTTCAGTTTCAGGACGGGCTACATCAGTGGGCTGGTATCTATGATTTGTCTGACAATGGAGCGCTTGGATATCACCGATTATGGTCTGCCGTTGTGGCCGCTGAGATTTTTGCGGAGTTTGAGCGAGAGGGGCTGTTTGATACGCGATTGGCTGATCGTTATCGGTTTGCGCTCATGGAGGCAGGTGGAAGTCAGCCTGCTACAGCAATGGTGAAAGAATTTCTGGGGAGGTCGTTTGAAACGACTGCTTTTCTTCGCCGTGTGAAAGGACGTCAGCACTAGATGGAGACCCGGGAGCGACAGGCATTCATCTATGGTTTGTGCGCGGTAGCGTGTTGGTCGACGGTGGCAACTGCGTTCAAGTTGGCGCTGCTCGAACTCGACGTCTTACAATTGCTGTTGATCGCCTGCATTTGCTCTGCGATCAGCCTGCTGATTGTACTCGCGTGGCAACGTAAATTGGCTCTTCTCAGTACTTGCCTCAGAGATGCCCCGGTCTTTTATACTGCACTCGGTTTGCTGAACCCCGTTGCCTACTATCTGGTGCTTTTTAAAGCCTATGAATTGCTACCGGCGCAACAGGCAATGGCGATTAACTATAGCTGGGCATTGACGCTGGCGCTTCTGGCTATTCCTTTTCTGGGTCAACGTCCACATCCCCGGGATCTATTGGCCGCCCTGATTGCCTATGGTGGCATATTGATAATCGCTACCAAGGGGGACTTGTCCAGTCTTCAGGTGGAGCAACCTTTGGGCATCGCCATTGCTCTGTTCAGTACCATACTGTGGGCCTTTTACTGGATAATGAATGCACGAAATCAGAGAGATGCCATTGCTTCGCTCTGTCTGAATTTTCTGCTGGCCTGTCCTGTCGTCGCTTTGCTCTGTGCAATTTTTTCTGACTTTTCGATTGAGATTGGCACAGCTCTGGGGGCTGCGATCTACGTAGGTGTATTTGAAATGGGGTTGGCGTTTGTTCTCTGGTCGGCGGCATTGCGTCTTACCCGGCATGTGGCCAGGATCAGCACCTTGATTTTTCTGTCCCCACTGCTGTCCCTGGTGCTTATTTCATTGATTCTTCACGAACCCATCCATACGTCTACCATTTGGGGATTGGCGCTTATCCTTCCCGCCACGATATGGCAGCAATCGCGCAGCGCCACGTCCTGACGTGGCGAAGAGCAACGATCCCCGAACCGAGCCAGAGCTGCCGGATGGGTATTACCTGGATAATTTCAATTCCCTTCTGGACACGGTCTGTAGACTCTACAATGATCTACTGACCCCGGAAGAGTTGGCTTTCTATTCGTCATTTAAAGATCTTCCCGACGATGCCGCACGATTGTATGTGAGGCTGATCTCGCGTGTTGGTCCAGGTTTTCGGGTACAGCGGTTGGTCTATGCGGATATCTCGGATGTTGATCAGGCAGTACAGGATTTGCTCGACAGCAAATTTCTGGCTTCGGAAGACCGATTAACCCCCGGGGAAATGAACCGACTTTTTCGCAAGGATGAGATCGCTTCTGCTTTTGGCGGGTTAATACCAGATTTACCACGAAACATTCGCAAATCTGAGCTTGTTGAGCATGTCGTTGGGCTGGATTTGACCGAGGTGCAATTGCTGGAATGCGTCACCTCTGATAGTTCCGACGTAGTGGTGTCTCCGCTACATACTGAGGTGCTGTTAGTCCTGCGGCTGCTGTTTTTTGGCAATGCTTATCAGAATTTAACCGAGTTTGTGCTCAACGATCTCGGTGTCATGCGGTATTTCCCATATCAACTTGATAAGGAACATCGCCTGTTTCCAGATAGGGCGTCCCTTGAGGAATACTTGGCGTTGTTGCAGTGCCGGGATCAGTACGACCTCGCCATGGAGAGTGACGACCGTGCCGCAGTTTGTGCGCTGGCCCGCGATCTAGCGCAGGGGCACAAGGACTCAAGGATCGCGACTCGCTGGTATCGTCTCAATACTCGGCTGGCCCGCCAGCTGGAGCGCTGGCAGGAATTCGAGCTGGCGCTGGATTTGTATGCGGTTACCGTCGCCCATCCGGCACGGGAGAGAAGTGCGCGGATTCACTACCAATGCGGCAATTTTGTCAGCGCCGGGGATATGTGCGATGTCATATCCAGCGCTCCCATCTGCGAGGCGGAGAAGGATTTTGCCCTCCGCTTCCGCCCCCGTATCCAACGCAAGTTGAAAATACCTGTAGATGCGGTTGCGCCCGATTGTTTTGCTGAGCAACGCCTAAGCCTGCAGCACCACGAGGGCGGGGTGGAGGCTGCGATGGTGGCACATTATAACTCAGGGGGAACGTCGGCATTTTTTGTGGAAAACGGATTGATCAATGGCCTGTTCGGCTTGGCCTTTTGGCAACAAATTTTTGCCTCCATTCCCGGAGCCTTTGTAAATCCTTTTCAGATAAGACCGCTGGATATGAACTCCCCGGAGTTTTATCAACGTCGCCGTGTCGTAGTGGAACAACGCATGGAAGAGCTGAGGGAAACGGGGCTCCAAGAGTTAAAGAACGTTTATATTGAATTACATGGGTACAGTAACGCGTGGGTCAATTGGGGGCTTTTAACCAAATCATTACTCGACTTGGCAATTGCCCGGATACCGTATGAGCATTTGGAAATGATTTGGAGGCGAATACTGTTTGACCCGGCCGCCAATCGCAGTGGGCTTCCGGATTTGGTGCTGTTTCCCAGCGCTGGAAGCTATCGCCTGTTAGAGGTGAAGGGCCCAGGGGACAGTTTGCAGGACAATCAGAAACGTTGGTTGCGTTTCTTTCAGGAGCACAGCGTTCCAGCTGAGGTAGCCTATGTCGACTGGCAGTGAGATCTGGCGTACTTCGGTCAGGGATCTGGTGGAGTTCTGCTGTCGCTGTGGGGATATTGACTACAGGTTCACGCCGTCACCCACAGCCGTGCAAGGTATAGAGGGTCATCAATACCTGTACCGTCAGAGACCGGATACCTATCAACGAGAGTATCCTGTTGTCGAAGAATTTGAGGCGAATGGCATACGACTGGAAGTGCGGGGTCGTGCGGATGGCTACGATGCCTCAGCCACTCTCGTAGAGGAGATCAAAACCTGTCGTGTGTCACCCTCTGACATTCCCCAGGCCACGCTGGATCTGCATCGCGCCCAGGCCTCGATATATGCCGCCTTGATTTGTCGGTCGACTGATCTGGATGAAATTACTGTCAGGCTGACCTACCTGAACATAGACAGCGGGCTCGAATCAAGTGATGAGAACCCGTGCAGCCGTCGCGAGTTGGACGCCTATATGCTCCAGATCGTGGATCAATACTCGGAATGGTTGGTGCAGAGGTCGCGACACAGGTTGGCTCGCAACAGCAGCGCCCATCAGTTGCGTTTCTGCCACGAGAATTTCCGAGCGGGCCAGCGCGAACTGGCGGAGCTGACTTACAAATGTCAAGCAACCGGAGGGCAGTTACTGGCTGAGGCTCCAACTGGAATTGGTAAGACGGCGGCGACGCTGTACCCGTCGTTGAAGGGTTTGGCCACAGGACTGCATGAGCAACTGCTATATCTGACTGCGAAAACCCAGGGCCGCATGGTGGCCGAAGATACGTTACGAGAGTTCGTTGGGGATGGGATGGTGCTCAATTCCTTGAGCTTGTCGGCCCGGGACAAAGTGTGCTTTTCCCCGGGTCAGCGCTGTCAGGGTGATGAGTGTCTATATGCGCGCGGCTTTTTTGACCGCTTACCAGCGGCAAGATCTGATGCCCTGAGCATTGAGGTTTTGGATCGAGCAGCTGTTGAGGTGGTAGCCAGGCACCACGAGGTCTGCCCCTACCAGCTTGCCGCTGAACTGGTGCCCTGGGTGGACGTCGTGGTCGGTGATTACTACTACGTCTATGGATGGCATGGGTTTTTGCGGGGGGGTGAGGACGATAGCCTGCAGCGATCGGTTCTTGTGGATGAGGCCCACAATCTACCCTCGCGAGCGCGCGCTATGTACTCAGCGACCCTACGAAAAAAAGACCTCATGGCAGCCAGAAAACAAACTCAAGGGGCGGTTAAACGAGCGCTGGCTGCACTCAATCGTGGGTTTCTTGAACTCGGTCGCCAGGATTGGGACTTTCCAGACCATAGCGTGCTAACCGAACTACCATCGAAATTCAGCGATGCATTGGCCCGGGTGTCGGGGGCTGTTGCTGAGGCCGCGGGAGAGGATGGTGCCTATCTCTCGATGCGACCAGCTGTAATGGAGTTTTTCTTCGCCTGTCTGCATTTTCAGCGCGTCGGCGAGTCCATCGCCGACGATTATCAGATATTGATGCGGCGGCGAGAAGGCCGGCACGATTACGTTATCGAGCTGAATTGCCTGGATCCTGCACGACTTTTGGCTGAACGGCATGACTGCTCCCGATCGACTACCTGTTTTTCTGCCACGGTATCGCCCCTCGGCTGGATGGCTGCGGAGCTGGGCCTGGGCGAGAGCTGTGTTGGGGCGTCTCTCGATTCCCCCTTTGAACCGACGCAGCTGTCCGTTACCGTGGATGATACGATTGATACGCGATATCGCGCACGGGAGAGCAGCCTCGAAATGCTGCGGAGAAAGCTGGTGCGCTGGGTGTCTGTGGATGAACGCAACACGGTGGTGTACTTTCCCTCCTATCAGTACATGACCCGATTTTTGGATTTCTGCGGTGAGGATTTCTCTGCCAGAACCGTGTGGGTGCAGCGGCGGGAGCAGGACGAACAGGAGCGGCAGGCCCTGATCGATCTATTGCGTGCTGAAGACGGCGTTTTGGGTTTTTGTATTCTGGGTGGCGTATTCAGTGAGGGAATAGACCTGCCGGGCAGGTCACTGTCGCGGGTGGCCGTGGTGGGGGTGGGCACGCCACAGCTGAACGCGGATAATCAGGCTCTGCGTGAATACTATGAGCGCACTGGTAGACCAGGCTTTGATTTTACCTACCTTTACCCGGGCATGCAGAAGGTCTGCCAGGCCCTGGGTCGTGTCATACGCAGTGAGGCTGATACTGGAGAAGTCCTGTTACTGGACTCTCGCTACCGTCAGAAGCAGTACCGGGACTTACTGCCGGAGCATTGGCATACGAGGATGACGGGTGATGGGCAACCCCAGGAAGGCTAATTGTCTCCCCAGGCTCGTTGCATTTGGAAATAGATATAGGAGGCCGTCCAGGCCAGTTGCACCAGACCGGTCATGGCTTCGGATCCGACGATAAAACGCAGGTTGCCTGTGGGTACGATATCCCCAAACCCCAGAGTAGTGTAGGTAATAAAGGAAAAATACACCGCATCCAGAAGTCCCGAAACCGGGGTGCCATCGAATCCTCCCAGAGTGCCAATACGAAGCGCAACCACGTAACCTATCGCAAATATCCAGATTTCAACGATGTGCGCAAACAGGGCACACATGACGCCTACTATCACCTGTTGACGATGTGCAAAGGGCAGTCTGGAAGTGAACGGGGCCAGACGATACAGAATTTCATAATGAATAATGACGCACAAACCGATCATGGTTGCGGTGAGCACTAGAGTGATAATGCTGGACACGGTCAGACTCCCCTGAACAATCCGACTACTATGCCAGCGATCAAAATCCATTGCATCAGTCTATGAATACCGGCTATTCGGCAGGCGGATTAAGGTTTAGCCCCATTTACCATCCCGCTGTGATAAATTGTGCCTCCTGATTTTTTTGGTGCGCGCATTAGAGGTGGGAGAAAGCTATGCAGATTGGTATACCGCGGGAAAACTGGCCAGGTGAAAACCGGGTCCCGGTCATACCGGACGTTGCAAAAAAGCTGGTACATATGGGTGCCGATGTCGTCATCGAAAGCGGCATGGGCGAAGGCAGTGGCTATCTCGACAGCGAATACACCGCGGTTGGAGCACAAGTGTCTGAGTCACGCGCTTCCCTGTTGTCCGGTTCGGACATGATTTTGCGCATTCGTAAGCCCGATATAAGCGAGGTCTCCCAGCTGAAATCGGGGTGTGTGCACATCAGCTATCTGGATCCTTTTAATGAACACGATCTGGTGCGAGCTTTTGTCGCCGCCAAAGTGACGGCCATCAGCATGGAAATGATTCCGCGCACCACCCGCAGCCAGAAAATGGACGCGCTCAGTTCCCAGGCAAACCTGGCGGGCTATGTCATGGTTTTGCTGGCTGCGCAGAAATTACCGCGCATTTTCCCGATGATGATGACACCTGCGGGAACCCTCAAACCGGCCAAAGTGTTTATTATCGGCGCTGGAGTGGCGGGCTTGCAGGCTATCGCTACCGCCAAGCGTCTGGGCGCCAAGGTCACGGCCTTTGATACTCGCCCTGTGGTTGCTGAACAGGTGCAGTCACTGGGGGCCAAATTTCTCGATATCGATCTGGGAGAAACCGGGCAGACAGATGGGGGATATGCTCTTGAGCTGACGCCAGAACAGATACAAATCCAGCGCGAAGCGCAAAAGGCGACAATCGCCGACTCGGATGTTGTTATTACCACGGCTCAGGTGTTTGGGCGCAAGCCACCCGTCATTGTCACCCGGGATATGGTTGAGGGTATGGCCCCGGGTTCGGTAATTGTCGATATGGCCGCCGAAACGGGTGGCAATGTTGAAGGTTCTGTTGCCAACGAAACCGTCGAAATCAATGGTGTCAGTGTGATTGGGCTGGGCAATCTCTCCAACGAGGTCTGCCGCGACGCCAGCCAAATGTACTCGAGTAATCTGTTCAATTTGGTTGAAGACAGCTGGGATGAAGAGGGAAGCGAGTTTCTTGTTGATTTTGAGCATGACATTTTACCGGGCTGCATCATCACCCATGATGGTGCAGTAACAAATGAAACTATTGCCAGTCTGCTGGAAGGAGGTTCCTGAGATGGTCCCAGCTGAAGTATTTCTCACCTTCATCCTGATGTTGTCGATTTTTCTCGGGTTTGAACTGATCAATAAAGTGCCGGCTACCTTGCACACGCCATTGATGTCCGGCGCTAATGCCATATCCGGGATCACACTGGTGGGCGCTGTAAGTCTGGCCGGGACCGGTCAGCAGGATCTTGCCAACTGGCTGGGGGCGGGTGCTGTAGCGCTCGCCTCCATCAACGTGGTGGGCGGTTATATGGTGACCGATCGCATGCTTGCCATGTTTAAGAAGAAGGAGGGCTGAGGCAAATGGCTACGTTAATTCAGTTTGCCTATGTGGTATCTGCAGCCCTGTTTATTCTTGGGCTGAAAAATCTTGGTTCTCCGGCGACCGCACGGAAAGGCAACCTTATCTCCGCGAGCGGCATGTTGCTTGCTATTGTGGTTGCCCTTTTGGACCAGGGCATTGTGGAGTATCAGTTCATTATCCTCGGGATTCTCGTGGGTGGTGTGATTGGTGCGGCCGTCGCGAGATTGGTGGCCATGACAGCAATGCCTGAAATGGTTGCCCTGTTCAATGGGTTTGGCGGTTTGGCCAGCCTCTTGGTGGGTTGGGCGGCAATTACGCCATTGGCTGGCACCATCACTCTCGTTACCGTGGTACTTTCGGTTTTGATCGGTGGTCTTACATTTACTGGCAGTCTGATTGCCTACGGTAAGTTGAGCGAAGTCATTGATGGCAAGCCCGTTATGTTCAAGGGCCAGCAAATAGTTAACAGTTTAATTGTGTTATCTATACTGGGTAGCGCGGTGATGTTCTGTCTCGAGCCGAGCAATAGCCAGTGGCTTTATCTGGTGATTGGGCTGGCGCTGGTGTTTGGCGTAATGGCGGTCATTCCCATTGGTGGTGCTGACATGCCGGTGGTCATTTCACTGCTTAATAGTTATTCGGGTCTCGCGGCCTGTGCCGCCGGGTTCGCCATTAACAACAATATTCTGATTGTTGCAGGATCATTGGTGGGTGCCAGTGGCATCATTCTTACGCAAATCATGTGCAAGGCGATGAACCGTTCCCTGGGGAATGTGCTGTTCAGTGGCTTTGGTAGTGTGACGGATGATACAACTGAGGTCGAAGGGGAAGTGAAACCCATTTCCGTTGATGATGCCTACTACGTACTGGAAGCTGCTTCTAATGTGGCCATCGTACCCGGTTACGGCATGGCCGTGGCTCAGGCCCAGCATGTGGTGAAAGAGTTACAGGAATTGCTGGAACAAAATGGATGCGAAGTTAACTACGGTATTCATCCGGTGGCTGGACGGATGCCTGGACACATGAACGTACTCCTTGCGGAGGCAGATGTGTCCTATGATCAGTTGCTGGAAATGGATGATATCAATCCGCGTATGGAAAACGTGGATGTATGCATCGTCATTGGAGCCAACGACGTGGTCAATCCTGCGGCCAGAGAATCAGAGAGCAGTCCCATCTACGGTATGCCAGTGATCAATGTGGATCATGCGCGAACGGTCTTCGTACTGAAACGATCCATGGCTTCAGGCTTTGCCGGAATAGAAAACCCGCTGTTCTACAAAGAAAACACGCGCATGCTGTTTGGTGATGCCAAGGAATCTATTGGTGGGTTGATACGCGAATTCGAATGATTCAGTGCGGGTGGCTTACCCGCACTTGGAATCGCCGCAGTTGAGGCAGGTAACGCAGCCATCCATCAGGATGGTTGCCTTGGTGTGGCACTTGGCACACATCTGCGCTTCTGGAGGAAACTCACCTTTGCTGGCCGGCTCGTTAACCCCTGGCGAGGAAAGGCGAGACTCGTACTCCGCACGTTTCTGATCAACCAGTTTCTGCTGGTGTTCATCCAGACCGTCATCCGCAAGCAGCCCGATCATTTTCATGTGTGATTCAATGTGGTGGCCAATTTCAGCGACCAGTGATGGCATGAAGCGACCACCTTTTTTGAAGTAACCACCCTGAGGATCGAATACGGCTTTCATTTCTTCCACCAGGAAGGTGACATCGCCGCCTTTGCGGAACACAGCCGACATCACACGGGTAAGCGCCACAACCCACTGAAAGTGATCCATATTCTTCGAGTTGATAAACACCTCGAATGGCCGGCGCAGCTCATGATCTGTGCCCGGGTTGAGAACAATATCGTTAATGGTCATGTACAGAGCGTGTTCAGACAGCGGGGTTTTGATCTTGTAGGTGGATCCGTGCAACATTTCCGGTCGGTCGACGTTCTCGTGCATATGAACGATGTTGTCTCTCGGCTTCGCCGTGGCTGCTTGTGCTTCGCTTTCAGCGCTGACTACTTTGTAGCCGACAATTTCGGTGTCAATTTTTACTGGCATCGGTGTAACCCTGTTTCTGTCTATAGCTTGCCGTAGTAGCCTTCTTTGAGTGCATCGAACAAATTGGCGGCGGAATGTGTTTCACCGTCGTACTCAACCTCATCGTTACCCTTCAGGTCTACCGTGGAGCCATCGGCGAGCGTGAATCGATAAGTAGTATTCTCCAGGTCTTTCTCTTTGACGAGCACGCCCTGGAAAGCTTCGGGATTGAAGCGAAACGTTGTGCAGCCCTTCAGTCCCTGTTCGTGTGCGTAAAGGTATATATCCTTGAAATCTTCATACGGATAGTCCGTGGGCACGTTTGCCGTCTTTGAAATGGAAGAGTCGATCCACAGCTGCGCGGCGGCCTGCACATCGACATGCTGCTTCGGCGTGACGTCGTCGGCACTGATGAAGTAATGGGGTAGTTGCTCGTCCGGATCTTCAGAGAAGGGCATGGCGCGTTTGTTAATTAGTTCGCGATAAGCCAGCAATTCGTAGGAAAAAACGTCGACCTTTTCCTTGGCCTTGCGGCCTTCCCTGATCACATTGCGTGAATAGTGATGGGCAAAGCTTGGTTCGATACCGTTACTAGCGTTATTGGCGAGGGAGAGAGAAATTGTGCCGGTAGGCGCTATCGAGCTGTGGTGTGTGAAACGACAACCATCCTCAACCATGGCGTCGATCAAAGCGGGATTAACCTCGCCCACCCGTTGCATATATCGACTGTACCGTGCCATGAGCTGTTTGCCCTTGACCTTGTCACCTACCTTAATGCCATCTGCGGCCATTTCAGGGCGCACACGCAGCATTTCCTGAGTGATTTCAAACTCTTCTTCCATGATGGGGGCGGGGCCTTTTTCACGGGCGAGCTCCACGCCGGTCTGCCAGCCAGTGACGGCGAGTTCGCGGCTGACTCGCTCGGTAAACTCGAGCGACGCATCATCACCATAGCTCATTTTCAACAAGGCCAACGTTGATCCCAGACCCAGAAAGCCCATACCATGGCGGCGCTTGTTGGTGATTTCATGCCGTTGTTGTTCCAGCGGGAGGCCATTGATTTCAACAACGTTATCCAGCATGCGTGTGAATATGGCGACAACCTCGCGATACTCGTCCCAATCGAAGAAGGCATCATCGGTAAATGCGTCTTTTACAAAGGATGTAAGATTAACTGATCCCAGAAGGCAAGAGCCGTACGGTGGAAGGGGCTGTTCGCCACAGGGGTTGGTGGCACGAATATCCTCGCAGAACCAGTTGTTGTTCATCTCGTTGACGCGGTCTATGAGAATGAAGCCTGGTTCAGCGTAATCGTAGGTGGATGCCATGATGACGTTCCACAGTTTGCGAGCTCGCATGGTTTTGTAAATCTTGCAGGCCACCATGCCGGCTTCATCACGCAGGTAGTCACCTTCGCCAGTAGTTGTTCTCCAAATAACCTCTTTATTGTCATCCAGGTTAACATCTTCAGCTTCAGCGGGACTTAGAGGGTAGGCAAGTGCCCACTCACCATCACTTGAAACCGCCTCCATAAATTCGTCTGTGATCAGCAGGGACAGGTTGAACTGACGGAGGCGGCCGTCTTCCCGTTTTGCCCGTATAAACTCGATGACATCAGGGTGACCAATATCAAAGGTGGCCATCTGCGCACCGCGGCGGCCGCCGGCAGAGGACACGGTGAAACACATCTTGTCATAAATATCCATGAACGAAAGCGGGCCGGATGTATAAGCTCCGGCACCAGATACGTACGCGCCTTTGGGTCGCAGGGTGGAAAATTCGTAGCCAATGCCACAGCCGGCTTTCAGGGTAAGACCTGCTTCCAGGTTTTTGTTGAGGATGCCGACCATAGAATCGGGAATGGTTCCCGATACGGTGCAGTTGATGGTGGAGGTCGCAGGTTTGTGCGCGAGCGCACCAGCATTGGATGTGATTCGGCCCGCGGGGATGGCCCCGCGTCTCAGAGCCCAGAGAAAGCGCTCAAACCAGTGCTCTCGAATATCAGGGTCTTCAACATCGGCCAATGCTCGTGCGACTCGTTGGTAAGTGGCGTCTATATCGGCATCTACGGCATTGCCAGACTTGTCTTTCAGTCGGTATTTTTTGTCCCAAATATCGACAGATGCTTCCTGAAATTCGATAACGGGTTCAGCGATATTCGCGGCGGCTAGCTCCAAAACGGTCATATATCAATCCTGGACTACTTTTTTATTAACGGCTTATGAACGGAATTCGGTTGAAAAGTGTACCACAAGATATTGTGTTTAAAAGACTTTCTTCACCCATATGTCGACAAATATGTGATTTTTTTTGCTACAGGTAATATCTGGCCAGCATCATATTTGAGCTTATCCTTTGATTTTTGGGGTTTTATTGTTCTGTGTCATTTGTGCCGAGCAGATCATAGGCCATGCTGTGGTTAACGCTTATTACACGGGAGGCTGCTGACAAGTAGCTTGCTGCGGGAGGTCACAAATGAGAAGTAACGCACAGGGTAGAAGACAGGGTGCTGAAAAGAGCCGCTCGAGTGGAAAAACCCGCGCCAGTGCGGCGAAGCAGAGAAAGTCTCAGGCAGGAGCCCCAGCGGCAAAAGCGGATGATGAATCTACCAGACCGGAGGTGCTTAAAACGCTTTATCAAGAGCATCGGTATATGGGAAGCCTGTTGGCTGCAGTATCGGCAAAGCTGGATCAGATTGAAGCCGGCGAGACACTGGATGCTCATGTGCTGTATGAAGCCGTACATTATTTGACCCAATATCCGGATCGATTTCATCACCCCAGAGAAGATCTGGTCTACCAACGTGCGGCTGAAGTCAGCACCATTCTCCAGGATGATGTGGATACTTTACAGCATGAGCACGATGCCCTGGGCCACAGCGGGAAACAGCTGCTGGACATTATTTCGGCAGCCAGTCGCGGAGAAAAGACGATGCAGACTCTAATTTCTCCCTGTCGTGAGTACATTCAGACCCTGTATCGCCACATGGAGATCGAGGAAGCAGTGGTGTTCCCCAAGATTGAGCAGGCCCTGAGCGCATACGACTGGGAGCTACTCGCGCAGGAGGAGTTACTGGAACCGGTGGGTGATCCATTGTTTGGGCCCGTTATTGCCCGGGAGTACCAGAAGATAGCGCGCAGCCTGCGCAGGAGTTTGCGAGAGGAAGCGGAAAACCTGGTGTTCCTGGAGTGGATGGGCATAGAAGGTATGTTGGAGGCTGTAGATGTTCTGACAATGGGCTGGGATAACACCCGGGGTTTGCTGGGCAGCCATCTGCGGCGAGCGGGGGAAGAGAATAGCGCCATTCTGCGGCAGTCGAGTGCAGATATTACCGGACTCTTGCTGGCACCACTGCGCTGCAGTGTCGCCAACACACGCAATTATTTCGGATTGGTAAGAGAACTGGCGACATTGTCGCGTGACCTCGTCGATGATATCGGGGAAGTCCGGCACGATTTTCGGGCGCGCAAGAAGATGCTGAAAGGCACCAGATCAGCCGGGGAGGAGGACCGCACCCTGCATTGAACAGAGAGCTATCTATTCGCGACCGAGACCATAAAGGCAGGATTATTACCAATAAATTCAAAATCACTATGTGATAGGCTGCCGCCCGAAAAGTAGGGTCAACCGCTGCTTAGCTGAGGGCACGCTACAGCACGTCATTCTTCGGAGGATAATAATGCGTTATCAGAAAAATTCACGTCTAACCATTGCCGTAGCCGCTGCGCTACCGTTCATGCTCAACGCCGTAGCGGCTCAATCCCAGCTGATGCTTGAGGAGGTCGTTGTTACTTCCCAGAAGCGGGTTGAGAGCCTGGCCGACGTGCCTATTTCCGTAAATGTGATGGCGGGCCAGAAAATGGCGGAGTCCGGCATCACCAACTTGAACGACCTGGCCGACTTTGTACCCAACCTCAGCATGAACCAGACCGGTATCGGTACCAACATTACGGTTCGCGGTATCAGTTCTGGTATCAACCCAGCGTTTGAGCAGTCCGTGGGCATGTATGTCGATGATATTTACTATGGTCGCGCACAGCTGGCCAGAGCACCGTATCTGGACATGGACCGCGTCGAGGTACTGCGTGGGCCCCAGCCTATCCTGTTCGGTAAAAACGCCATTGCCGGCGCCATCAGCATGATCACCAAGCGTGCCAGCGTTGATGAAGTAGAAGGTTATGTGCAGGCTGAATATAACTTTGACGAAGGCGGCTATGACGTCAATGGCGCATTCAATGTTCCCGTGACAGACAATTTCGCCATCAGGTTAGCCGCATTGCGCCGCGATCAGGACGGCTA
Source organism: uncultured Halieaceae bacterium (assembly GCA_938074045.1). Classification (GTDB taxonomy): domain Bacteria; phylum Pseudomonadota; class Gammaproteobacteria; order Pseudomonadales; family Halieaceae; genus CALJGI01. Next base: position 70,101 of record CALJGI010000004.1, on the reverse strand, counting down.
CTACGAGAACACACACCTCGGTGAAGATGAATCCGCGCTGGATCAAAAAGTGTTCCGAGTTAACTTTGCCTGGGATATTTCCGACGAGCTAAGTGCCGATCTGAAAGTAGAAAATGCACAGTTCGATACGGCGGGTCGCTTTCTGGAGATTATTAATCCGGTAGAAGTCGGCGGTTCTCCCTCTTTTGCCACGGCGGTCAGCGCTTTGACGGGCGGTGGTGTTGTGCTGGACACAGAGCAGGATTTCAAACGCCAGGCCAACGGAGATATCGAAGAGACTGAAGTAGATAACGTAACGCTCAAGCTCGATTACGCGCTTGGCGATCACACACTGACCTCTATTACCGGGTGGTTGGACTATGACTACTACCAGCAGTGTGACTGTGATTTCATCAATGCGATTCTGATCGACACAGCCGGTGAAGAGAAGTTTGAGCAGTTCAGTCAGGAGCTACGCATCACCTCGCCGGGCGGTGAGACCATTGACTATATCGCCGGTATTTTCTACCAGGATTATGATGTCACCGTTGATGACATCACCATTGTCCCGGTTGGTAGTCTGCTGGGCGGTCTCAGTGCCGCGCTACCCGGTACAGGCGCACGGCGTGCGTATGCCACGGACAGTGATCTGTTCTCGGTGTTTGGACAGGTGACGTGGAATGTTTCTGATACTTTGCGTCTGAATATCGGTGCCCGTTATACGGAAGAAGACAAGTCCGGTAGCCGCTCGATCGAAATTATAGACATCATTGAACAGAGCCCCATCCGCTTCATTGATCAGCAGCCGATCACTGCCAGTCCGGTTGCTCCGATTGTATACGCGGGCGGATTTGCCATCGATAACGAACAGTTCAACATCAGTGGACTCACCGATTGTGGTGGCCCATCTGATGGCAGTGGTCACAATCTGGACTGCTCGCGCAGTGAGACTGCATTCACACCCATGGTTAATCTGCAGTGGGATGCGTCAGATTACGTGATGATTTATGCAACCTATACAGAAGGCTTCAAGGCTGGTGGTTTTGATACTCGCGCGAACAACACCGGATCCTTCGAGTTTGAGGAAGAGGAAGCAACGGCCTACGAACTGGGTGCCAAAATGACCCTGGCTGATGGCGCCGCTGAACTGAATGTTGCTTTGTACCGCACTGAGTACGACGATCTGCAAACCAGTCAGTTTGATGGAACCCTCGGTTTTAACGTAACCAACGCTGGTGCTGCCACCACCCAGGGTATCGAACTCGACGGCCGCTGGCAGATTACCGAAAACCTGATGTTGTTCGGTTCTGCCGGTTACCTCGATTTCGAGTTTGACAGCTTCCCGAATTCCCAGTGTTACTTCGGTGAAACACCCAATGCCGACCAGACTCTGTACCCCGGCCTGTGTAATCGCGATGGCGATATCCGCGAATTCACTCCAGAGTTGACCATGAACTTCGGTGGTGAGTATTTCATGCCTATTGGTGACAGCATGGAACTGAGCATTGGTGTAGATGTTTCCTACAGTGATGAGTATTTCGTATCACCGACTCTCGACCCCAACCTGGAACAGGATTCCTATACCAAGATGAATGCTCGAATTGCGCTGTCATCAGTCGACGGTGACTGGTCAGTAGCATTGATTGCAGACAACATTACTGATGAAGAGATTCTGACCTTCGGCAACCAGGCACCTGTCTCTACCACGCTGTCCAGCACCTTCAACAGTGCTATCGGCGCGCCGGGTGTTGCAACCGCCTACTACGGCTTCTTCGAAGCCCCACAGAATGTGGCACTGCAGCTGCGCTATAATTTCTGAGTTCACCAACTCAGCGATGAAAGGGGCCATTGGCCCCTTTTTTTATGTCTATCGCAGCGAAGAGTTGCTTCAGCCACTGAGCTGTTTTCCGCAATGTTAAGGTGTCTCTGCCCACACTTCTTGCCTGAAGATTGCAAAGAAAGGATGCTGAACTTAGTTTCTGCTGATTCCGCAGAACATAGTTTCTGCTGATTCCCAGAACACAGTTTCTGCCAATTCCGCAGCAGTACTGCCATTCTCCGCACTGGCGCAGTCAATCCAGTCACACTGGGCGCTGCGCAACTCGACCATTTCTGCTAAGCAGAAATCGGGACTCGGACATTGCTCGCGCTAGCTCCAGTGTGACTGGATTGTCTAGACGCGCCTTTATGTTGCGGAGAATGGCAGTACTGCTGCGGAATCTCCCAATGAACGAGTACCCACTACAAATTGAATTGCAGCTCCGCCAGCCGGCGATAGAGATCGGAGCTTTCCAGCAACTCCTTATGGGTTCCCTGAGCCACCAGGCGACCCTCATCCAGCACAGCGATGGTATGGGCGTGCAGGATGGTCGAGAGCCGGTGGGCAATGATAACAGTGGCGCGATTTTTCATGACCTCTTCCAATGCCAGCTGCACGTGATACTCACTTTCTGTGTCCAGCGCCGCCGTTGCCTCATCCAGCAACAGGATGCGGGGGTCTTTTAGAATCGCGCGGGCCAGCGCAATACGTTGTTTCTGGCCACCGGAAAGCCTGACCCCCTGTTCCCCGAGATAGCTGTCGTAGCCCTCGGGTAACCGCTCGATAAATTCATGGGCATGCGCCGCCCGGGCGGCCGCTATGATGTCAGCCGCGGTAGCTTTCTGGTTGCCGTAACCGATATTGTAGGCAACGGTATTACTGAACAGCGATGGCTGTTGCGGTACCAGAGCCATGACATCACGCAGCTCTCCCGGATCCATTTCCCTGATATCGGTGCCATCGAGGCTTATGCGTCCCTGTTGCGGATCGTAGAACCGTTGCAGCAATTCGAAGACAGTGGATTTCCCCGCGCCGGATGGGCCTACCAAAGCCAGTGAGCGGCCGTGAGGTATTTCGAGATCAAGGTCTGACAATGCCGGTTGTTTTGGTCTGGAAGGGTAGTGGAAGGTCACATTTTCAATGCGTAATACCGGGTATGCACTGACCAACTCGTCAATCTTAATTGCGGGACCCGATATCTTGCGTTCAATGCCCAATAGCTCCAGCAGACGTTCGGTGGCTCCGGCAGCGCGCTGCAGCTCGCCAAACACTTCAGAGAGAGTCCCGACGGAGGTGGCAACCAGAATGGCGTAGAATACAAAAGCCCCAAGTTCTCCACTGCTCATCGCACCGGACATCACATCGCTGCCACCGACCCACAGCATGGCGGACAGCGCGCTGAAAATAAGCATGATGACGGCTGCTATTAATACCGCCCTTTGCTGCACTCGACGTCTGGCGATTTCGAATGCCTGTTCAACCTCACCTGCGAAAGCTGTCTTTTCATGGTCTTCTCGGGTATAGCTTTGCACCGTCTTTATGTGCTGGATGACCTCGCCCGCGTAGGAGCCAACATGAGCTATCGAATCCTGGCTGCTCCTCGATAATGCTCGCACCCGGCGCCCGTAGAGCATCAGCGGAATAGCGATCAAGGGCACGCAGCCCAGGACGATCAGCGTCAGTTTCAGGTTGGTGAACAACAGCATGATTATTGCACCCATCAGGGTGAGACTGCTGCGCAGGGCCATCGAAAACGAAGAACCAATAATAGTCTGGAGCAGCGTGGTATCCGTGGTTAACCGGGACATGATTTCGCCGCTGCGATTGGTTTCAAAAAAACTGGGGTGCAACTCGATAATATGATTGAACACAGCCATGCGGATATCGGCGCTAACCCTTTCCCCCAGCCAGGACACTAGGTAGAACCTTACGAATGTGCCGCTGGCCAGCAGAAACACCAACGCAAACATAAACGCCACGGCGGCGCTCAGTTCGCGCCCAGACCCCTGGGCAAATCCCTCATCGATGAGGATTCTGATGCCCTGCCCGATGGCCAGCGTGGTGCCGGCGGTAAATATCAGTGCTGCACCGGCACCTGCCATCCGTGCCTTGTAGGGAGCCAGAAATTCTGCCAGTCTCTTAAGGCTGGCAAGGTCTTTGCCCCCCTTTGAAATGTCGGTATCCATTTGGGCGATATCTACTTCCAGTAGTTCTGATCCGCTTGCACTGTAACGGGTGAGCCCAAATAATACTAATTACCTGGACATTGGTTGGAGACCACAATTTACCCTATTCAAAGCAGCAATTGGGGGGATCCTCAACTATTCAGCGATGCGGAGAAATTTTTTTCGTCCATGCTGGATTCTATTGCCTTTGCAAAGGAACGCATCGACTTTCAGTTTTACATTTTCGAGTTGGGCGAGATCGGACGTCGCTACGTTGAGGCCTTGGGTGATGCAGCCAGTCGTGGCGTTCGGGTTCGGGTGCTGATCGACGGCATTGGGTCACAGCGGGATGGCCAGATGATCGCGCAACATCTCAACTTGGATGGGGTCGATGTCAAAATCTACCACCCACCACCCTGGCAGGCTCGTTTGCACCGATGGTCGCGACAAAAGGGGAATCGGGTTCGCAAACTGATTTCGCTGCTGTTTAAAATAAACCGGCGCAATCATCAGAAATGCTGCGTTGTCGATAACGAAATTGTTTGGATCGGCAGTCTCAATATTTCCGATAACCACCTCGAATGCCATGCCGGCGGACAAAGTTGGCGGGATTATGCGGTTAGTATCAACGGAGAAATGGCGCAATCACTGGGGCGCAATTTCGATACTTTATGGGATGACCGGCCGTCCCACCCTGAGCGCGGATTTTTATCGCGCTATATTCACAACAGGAATCTGGTAGCGCGCCGCCTGAAAAATCGATTCGTGGTTGAGCGAATTCGTTCGGCGCAGACACGACTCTGGATTGCGTCGGCCTATTTCGCGCCTCCGGGTCAGGTGCGACGAGCCCTTCTAGTTGCCTGCAAGCGGGGAGTTGATGTGCGCCTGATACTTTCCAAAGAATCGGATGTACCCATGTTCCCGGGTATCAGCCGATGTTACTACAAGGCCTTATTGCGCGCTGGTGCGAAGATATATGAGTATCGGCCTGCGGTCCTGCACGCCAAGGTCCTGATCTCGGATGAACTGTGTGTACTGGGGAGCAGCAATATTAATTATCGTAGTTTTTTTCATGATCTGGAACTGGACGTCGTACTGTATGACAAGAGTATCATTCGCCAGCTTGAACGCGAACTGGAACTGGACATGGCAGACTGCGATGAGGTGAAGGTGTCTGCGGTACAGAAACTGGACTGGCGACTAAGTTTGCTGCACTACATTAGATACTGGATGTGACCATGAGTGACAATGAACTCAGGGTTTGCTCCTACAATATTCATAAGGGGCTCAGTAGCTCCAACCGGCGGTTCTTACTTGATGATATTCGTCACGCCATTCGATTGACCGACACCGATCTTGTGTTTCTGCAGGAGGTAGTAGGGCATGGCCTGGGCTACGGTAAAACGGGTGGTTCGGACCCTGCATCCCAGTTTGAATTTCTGGCGGATCAGGTATGGCCTCACTACGCTTATGGAAAAAACGCCGTGGTTGATGATGGGCACCACGGCAATGCGATCCTCAGTAAACACCCGATTGTGGAATGGCATAACCATGACTTGAGTCGCTGGAAATTCTCTCGCCGCGGCGCGTTGTATGGTCGCCTGGATAATGGCGTCAAATTACTGTGTGTGCATCTCGGATTACTGGGCCGGGAGCGACGCTACCAGTTGCGAAGATTGCGGGAGGTTATCAATGAGGTCGCGGCAACCGATGAGCCACTAATTTTGGCCGGAGACTTCAATGATTGGCGCCTGGTTTGCGATAAATATCTTCGCCGCCATCAGGGCTTTTCCGAAGTGATGACGTGCTTGAATGGTCGCGTCGCGCGAACTTATCCAGCCATGTTGCCGGTGATGCGCATGGATAGAATCTACTATCGCAATATGGAGCTAGCGGATGGTGGATTGCTCAGTGGTTGGCCTTGGCGACGCCTTTCAGATCACGCCGCCCTGATGGCGGTGTTCAAACTTTAGTCGGGTTCCTCTTCGCCGTCGTTTTTGTGCACAAGGCGACCAAAAAATACACCAAGCTCGAAAAGTATCCACATAGGTATAGCCAGTAGTGACTGGGAAATCACGTCTGGCGGCGTCAGCAACATGCCCAACACAAAGCATCCGACGATAATGTAGGGGCGTTTTCTCGCTAAAGCTGCCGGCGTGGTAATGCCGGACCAGATCAAAATGACGGCTGCTATCGGTATTTCGAAGGCGAGCCCGAATGCGAAAAATAGTTTAAGGACAAAATTCAGATAGGAATTTATGTCGGTCATCACGGTGACGTCTTCTGGTCCGACACTGGTAAAGAACGCAAAAATCAGCGGGAACACGATAAAATAGGCAAAGGCTGCCCCGGCGTAAAAGAGCAGAATACTGGACAATAGCAGCGGAATAGCGAGCCGCTTTTCCTTGCGATACATGCCCGGGGCGACAAAGCTCCATATTTGATAAAACAGATAGGGTATGGCGACGAATACAGCGGTAACAAGAGTAAGCTTAAATGGCGTCAAAAAAGGTGATGCCACTTCCGTCGCGATCATGGTGGCACCCTCTGGCAGAAGGGCACGCAGTGGTTCCGAGACGAACGCATAGATGTCGTTGGCAAAATAAAACAAGCCACAAAACACGAGTAGAATCGCGAGGATACCCTTGAGCAGCCGGTCGCGTAGTTCGGTCAGATGTGCGACAAGTGGCTGTGGCCTGTCGTCTATGTCATCAATCATCAGTGGTCTTTTTTTGCTCGGTTGAATCCACAATGTCCGATATGTCGTATTGAGCGTCAGGTAGCTCACGTTCTATCTCATCCAGACTTTCCTGCAGGTTTTCCCCCGCTTCCCGGAAGCTCGCCATCAGGGCGTCGTTGTGCATTTGTTGCTTCAATTCATCGGCGTTGAGTTCACGCTCGATGTCTGCCTTGATGCTGTTAAAGCTGCGGCGTAGCTGACGCATCCACAAGGTTACGGTCCGAACAGCGACAGGCAGGCGCTCGGGACCGAGCACCAGCAGGCCGACCACACCTATCAGCAGTAGCTCTGCAAAACCCATATCAAACACGCCGGGGTTGCTCGTCAGTCTTTCTGAGTTTCCGGATGTTCGGCATTGTCCAGTGGTGCCGTATCATCCGGGGGGGTTTCTTCCGGCTCATCTGCCTTTATACTGGTACGAAAGCCCTTGATCGCTGCACCCAGATCAGATCCGAGCGTGCGCAGACGCTTGGTGCCAAACAGCATCACCACGATTGCCAGTATGATGAGTAATTGCCACACTCCAATGCCGCCAAGTCCCATGTTTTATTCTCCTAGTTGCTCGATTCTGCATTTGTGCGGGAGGCTTTTTCTTCCAATCCGCTTTTGTTGAGTCGCCGTGCCAATTCTTCCAGCACTGCCGATGGCTGCTCCCCCAGATGAGAAAGTGCCACCAGACTGTGGAACCACAGGTCTGCTGTTTCGTAGATCAGGTTTGCGTTATCACCAGATCGCTCGGCATCTTTTGCCGCCAATATAGTTTCGGTGCACTCTTCCCCGAGTTTCTCGAGAATCTTGTTTAACCCACGGCTGTGCAGATAGGCCACGTAGGAGTTGTCGGGGTCACCGTCGCGTCTCTGCTGCAATAGCTCCCCCAGTTGCATGAGCGTGTCAGTCATCACCATAAATCTCCTCGGGTCGCTTGATCACGGCATCCACTGTTTGCCATTCCCCATCTTTTAGCGCATGAAAGAAGCAGTGCCTTCTGCCAGTGTGACACGCAATCCCGCCCTGTTGTTCCACCTTTAGCAACAGAGTGTCTCCATCACAATCCAGGCGGATGTCGTGGATCAACTGTACATGGCCGGAATCTTCTCCTTTTCGCCACAGTTTGCCGCGTGAGCGTGACCAGTACACGGCGCGACCCTCGGCCACGGTGCAGCTGAGAGCCTCGGCATTCATCCAGGCCATCATTAACACCTCACCACTCAAATGATCCTGAGCGATGGCGGGTATCAAGCCGGCTTCATTCCAGTTAACGCTTTCAATAAGTGATGATGAGGTCATGGCGCAGAATCACGAGTGGTGTGTCTATTATTACACAGGCTGGCCCCCAAGGCAGGTGGCTGTGTCAGAGCAGAAGAAGGGTAGCCAGCGTGGCAATTGCGGCCAGCAGGAGTTGGTTGGACCGCCGCCTAGCATGAATTTCCTTCTCGAGCACCTGTTTTAGTTTGGCCACCTCGGCGCGAGAACCGTGATCGCCACGATCTCTGCGCAGATTATCCAGCAACACATCCGGCAGGTGGGGCAATTGTTCCAGCAGCGATGGAAGTTGGTGGCGAAGCCGTTCAGCCATGTGCAATGGAGAGTACCGTTCCTCTACCCAACGTTCCAGATATGGCTTTGCCGTGGTCCAGAGATCCAGGTCGGGATACAGTTGGCGACCCAATCCTTCTATATTCAGCAGCGTCTTTTGTAGCAGCACGAGAGAAGGTTGGACCTCCATATCAAATCGGCGCGCGGTCTGAAACAGATAGATTAGCATTTCACCGAATGATATTTCACTGATCGGACGCTCAAATACAGGCTCACAGACCGCCCGCATAGCTGATTCAAAATCGTTCACCCGCGTATTGGCCGGGACCCAGCCGCATTCCACGTGTAGCTGCGCCACGGTCCGATAGTCACGCTGAAATACGGCTAGCATATTGCGCGCAAGATAGTACTGGTCGAAATCTGTCAGGCTGCCAATGATGGCGCAGTCTATGGCAATGTAAGTTGGCTTGTCCGGGTGCTCAGGAGAAACAAAGATGTTTCCCGGATGCATGTCGGCGTGGAAAAAGCTGTCGCGGAACACTTGGGTGAAAAAGATTTCTACCCCCCTTTCAGCCAAAACTTTCAAATCGATACCGGAGTGTTGTAGCTCCTCCATGTTGGTAACTGGAATTCCGTATATTCTTTCCATCACAAAGACATTGCGACTGGTGTAATCCCAGTAGACTGCAGGGACATGCAGGAGATCAGAATCCTCGAAGTTGCGCTTCAATTGCGATGTATTGGCTGCCTCGCGCTTCAAGTCCAGCTCATCGAGAATGGTGTGCTGATAATCAGTTACTACCTCGACGGGTCGCAGTCGACGCAAATCCGGGTGCACGCGGTGTAACAGGCGTGCAATAAACAACATCAACGCAGTATCCAGACGGATAATTGTCTCAACCGCCGGGCGGATTACCTTCACCACGACCTCTTCACCGCTATGCAAACGAGCAGCGTGAACCTGGGCCACGGAAGCTGATGCCAGGGGGGTTGCCTCGAAGTCGGCGAAGGCATCTTCTATGCTATGCCCCAGAGATTCCTCAATAATGCCGATAGATTCCAGTTCCGGGAAGGGTGCGACTTCGTCTTGCAATTTGGCCAGTTCATCCACCAAATCTTCCGGCAACAAATCCCGTCGTGTAGAGAGCATCTGACCAAACTTGATAAATATTGGCCCCAGCGCTTCCAGCGCCATGCGCAATCTTTTCGCACGGTTCTCCGTGGGTGTGCGTAGAAATCTTGAGGGTATGAGCCGAATCAGAAAGCGACCGGGTCCCTCCAGCTTCGCCTCGGAAACAAACTCGTCCAGTCGATAGTGCAGCGCGACGCGGATTATTTGCAGTAATCGAGAGAGGCGCTTCATTTTTTCGTCCTCTCGGTGAGGGAGTCTATTCGTGCCCGCAGCCGTTGCAATCGCGCATTCAGGCGGTCTACTCGTTGTCCCAGTTGCGTCACATCACTGAAAAAATCTTCCATCTCGAGGGCTGGTGGCGCGATTCTGGCTTCCTCGTGTATAAACTCTTCTAGTTGTCGATTCAGGCTGTTGCCGGTCTGCTTACCCCACACCCAGGCGCCACGAAGAATCTGCGCGATCTGATGGCCGGCGACATCTCCCAGATTTGCGACCAGTGGGGCTTCCCAGTCCATATCCAGTCCGCTGATAATTTTCTGCAGTTCAATGAGAGGCGCGCTGTCACCTTCAAGTTCCAGATTGCCATTGATCAGCTCTCCGGCGGGGTCGTTGGAACCAATCAGCCGACTAAAGTCCGACAACTCGCCACGCAAGGTGGTTGTGACCTCACCCTCGTAGAATCCGAACAGTGAGAGCCCGGCAGCGGTGGGCGCGACGACAATGTCCAGCTCTGGTGCCGTGCAACTCAGTCTGAACTGTTGCTCATTGAGGCTAGCCAATTTCTGTCGGGCCATTGGGTCCAGTTCCAATGCGCGATTAATCGCGAGCTCCATGGCGGCTACGGCTGCCGTGTGCAGAGTGGGATTGACAGAAGACACGGCGCTCAGACTTTGATTCCGCGATGTAGAGCGACAATTCCGCCGGTCAGGTTATGAAAGTCACAGGCGCCAAAGCCCGCGTCCTCCATCATGCCCTGCAGAGTTTCCTGATCTGGGTGCATGCGGATGGATTCAGCCAGGTACTGGTAGCTGTCGGCGTCATTGGCCACGAGTCTCCCCAGGGCCGGCAGGACGTTGAAGGAATAGGTGTCGTACAGTTTTTCCAGGGGGGCGCTCACTGGCTTGGAAAATTCGAGCACCAGAAGGCGGCCACCTGGCTTCAGGACAGAGAGCATCGACTCCAGAGCTTTTTGCTTGTCGGTAACATTGCGCAGGCCGAAGGCGATGGTCACGCAATCAAAGCTGTTTTCCGCAAAGGGGAGGCATTCGGCATTCGCCTGACAGTAGTCCAGGTTTCCCTGCACACCTCGATCAATGAGTTTGTCCCGGCCAACGGTGAGCATGGCGGCGTTGATATCGGCCAGTACTACCCGGCCTTCATTACCGACCAGCTGGGAAAAGCGTGCCGCCAGATCACCCGTGCCACCTGCAATGTCGAGTACACGGTGGCCGCGGCGTACGGCACTGGATTCTATGGTAAAGCGCTTCCACAGGCGATGAATACCCGCTGACATAAGGTCGTTCATCAGGTCGTACTTGTCCGCTACGGAGCTGAATACGCTGGCGACGAGATTTTCTTTCTCGTTGCTCTCCACCTGCTTGTAGCCGAAGTGTGTCTTGTCCTGATCGCTCATACTGGTTGCCAGCCCAAATCAGTGTATTGTACAGGGCTGGTGGGTGTGGTTACGAGGGCTCAGTTGCCCAAGCGGACCACCTGTGCCGCAGGGTCGCGAGTCGCACCCGCTTCGTGCAGACTTTGCAGGTAATCCTGCCAGTTGCTTTTTTGATTGATACACAGGGCATACAGATATTCCCAGGCGTAGAGCCCGCTATCGTGGCCATCATCGAATACCAGTTGAATGGCATAGTGGCCGACGGGAATGATCCCCGTGATTTTGACGTCTATTTTGCCTGTCTGAAGCACACCGTCATCCCTGCCGTGCCCTCTCACCTCTGCGGAGGGGGAGAATACCCGCAGATATTCAGCGGGGAGGTGGTATTTCTCTTCATCGGAGTAGCGTAACTCGAGTGTTGCCGAGCGTTTGTGTAGTTCAATCCCCGTCGGTCTTTTGGCGGCCTGATTCACAGAATAAACCTGCTAAGGTCATCGTCCGCAGCCAGCTCACCCAGGTGATCCTCTACATAGGCGGCGTCGATGATGAGGTCATCAGCCCCCACACCGGTATCGGCGGCAGAAAAAGACGCTTCATCCAGCAGACGTTCCATAACCGTGTGCAGCCTTCGAGCGCCAATGTTCTCCGTTCGCTCGTTTACCTCCCAGGCTGTTTCCGCGATGCGCCGGATGCCATCTTCGGTAAATTTGAGCGTGACTCCCTCTGTCGCGAGCAGGGCCTGGTATTGTTCGGTGAGCGATGCGTTGGGTTCTGTCAAAATCCGCTCGAAATCGCCAGGAGTCAGCGCTTCCAGCTCCACTCTGATCGGCAAACGGCCCTGCAATTCGGGAATCAGGTCAGAAGGCTTGGCGAGATGAAATGCTCCTGAGGCGATGAACAGGATGTGGTCGGTCTTGATCATGCCGTATTTGGTGGTGACCGTACTGCCTTCTATTAAAGGAAGCAGATCCCGTTGCACACCTTCCCGGGAAACATCGGCCCCAGCACCTTCAGAACGTTTGGCTACCTTGTCCAGTTCGTCGAGAAACACGATGCCATTTTGCTCGGCAGCCTCCAGCGCTTTGAGTTTAAGTGCTTCCTCATCCACCATCTTGTCGGCTTCTTCGTCCTGTAACTTTTGTAACGCGGACTTTACGGTCAGGGTCTGTGTCCTTGTTTTGCCACTGGATACATTGGAAAACATGTTTTGCAGCTGGTTGGTCATCTCCTCCATGCCCGGGGGTGCCATGATTTCTACACCGACGGGCGCAGCGCTTATTTCTATTTCTATCTCCCGGTCATCCAGCTCACCCTCCCGCAGTTTTTTGCGGAAAATTTGACGGGTATTGGTTTCCTTATCGCTTTCTTCGCCTCCTCTGGCCGTTGGTAACAATACGTCCAGAATTCTGTCTTCCGCCGCATCGAGGGCGCGGTGTCTGACTTTTTCAGTCTCCTGTTCTCGCAGCATTTTGATAGAGGTATCTACCAGGTCCCGGACAATTGACTCCACATCACGGCCAACGTAGCCAACTTCGGTGAATTTTGTTGCCTCGACCTTGATGAAAGGAGCATTCGCAAGTCTTGCCAGCCTGCGGGCTACTTCGGTTTTGCCCACACCGGTTGGGCCAATCATAAGGATATTTTTAGGAGTGATTTCATTGCGCAATTCTTCGCCGAGCTGCATTCGCCGCCAACGGTTACGCAGAGCGATAGCTACCGCCCGTTTTGCACCTTCCTGACCAATGATGTGGCGATCCAGTTCGTGGACAATTTCCCGTGGTGTCATTTGTGACATGTGGTGTTACTCGCAGTCCAATTCTTCGATAGTTCGGTTGTGGTTGGTGTAGATGCAGATATCCGCCGCTATACCCAGGCCTTTTTCGACAATGTCCCGAGCACCGAGCTCGGTGGTGTCCAGCATTGCTCGCGCCGCGGATTGTGCAAATGGACCTCCGGACCCAATAGCGATCAGATTGTCTTCTGGCTCGATTACGTCACCATTACCGGTGATGACCAGGGAGGTTTCCTTGTCAGCCACGGCGAGTAGTGCTTCCAGGCGACGCAATGAGCGTTCTGTCCGCCAGGCCTTGGCCAACTCCACGGCTGCGCGGGTAAGGTGACCCTGGTGTTTTTCGAGCTGGGCTTCGAATAACTCGAACAGAGTGAACGCATCGGCGGTGCCGCCGGCAAACCCCGCTAGCACACGCCCGTTGTATAGGCGACGCACCTTGCGCGCATTGCCTTTCATCACGGTATTACCCATTGATACCTGCCCGTCTCCTCCGATGACAACTTTGTTGCCCCGGCGCACTGACAGAATGGTGGTGCCTCTGTATTGCTCCACAATTTTTCCTCGGGTGATTGGGAAGGTTAGCGCTTACTTCCTTATAGTGAGGGCATACGATACTATTTCAAGGCTGTTGTGACCGGGATTTTCAGTCAGTTCCTAACGCCGTTTGAGTAGCAAGGTATCGATATTTTGCTCTGCCAGTAGTGCACGGACTTGTTGCAACCTGGACTTGGTTTCAAATGGCCCGATCTGCACCCGATACCAATGGCCATTGTCCCCATTTGATTCGCTGATGCGCGGTTCCATACCCAGCAATATCAATTGTGCTCGTTGTCGGTCGGCATCCTCCATGCGTTTGAATGAGCCCACCTGCAGGAGGAAGTTCCCGGCCTCGGAGACCTCGAATTCGGGATCTTCACGGGGAAATTGAATGTCCTCTTCGGCGAGATTCCAGAACTCGAAACTTGGCTCTGCTGAGGGGGTGCGCTCCGACTTTGCGGTGGTGGCTTTGCCTGGTGTACTTATTTCCTCCGCGGGCGGTTGGTCGTTTATACCCAGCCAAACCAGGAACGATAAAAATACGCCGAACGCCGTTCCGGCTGTAAAGGGTTTCCAGGGTGCATTGCTGGTTGGCGCCGGTTTTCGGGCACTCACCTTTGGTTTGCGCCTGCTTTGCTGGGCGGGTTTTTTTTTGGCATAGTCCTGAGCCATGATGCTACATGGCCTCGGGGGCGGAAACGCCGAGCAGAGCCAATCCGTTGGCGATTACCTGTCGGACTGCTACTGACAACGCCAGTCGCGCATTGCGCAGACCGGCATCTTCTTCGAGGATGCGCGTGCCGTTGTAATAGCTGTGAAAAACGCCGGCCAGATCGCGCAGATAGTTGGCAATGGTGTGTGGCTCCAGGGCTGTCGCCGCCGACCGTACAATATCAGGGTAGGAGGCGAGCAGCTTCATCAAAGCCTTTTCTGCGTCTTCGTCAAGGCGCTCAAGGCTGGAACAACCATTTTCGCTGCCCCAACTCCATCCGCGTTCCTCGAGCTTGCCAAGTACGCTGCATACCCGTGCGTGGGCGTATTGTATGTAGTACACAGGATTATCGTTTGATCTTGAAAGAGCCAGATCAATATCGAAGGTCAATTGTGAAGACGCGCTTCTGGCGCAGAGGAAAAAACGTGTGGCGTCCTTTCCCACTTCATCTATGAGGTCGCGCAAGGTCAGGTAGCTGCCGGCCCGCTTCGATAGTTTGACCTCTTGCCCGCCGCGCATCACCAGCACCATCTGGTGCAAAACGTAGTCTGGCCACGCGTGGGGAATGCCCATGTCCAGCGCCTGCAAGCCGGCCCGTACCCGGGTGACAGTGCTGTGATGATCAGCTCCCTGCTCATTGATTACACGTTTGAAGCCACGCTGCCACTTGTTGGCGTGATAGGCGACATCCGGAAGGAAGTAGGTATAGCTTCCGTCTGACTTGCACATCACCCGGTCTTTGTCATCTCCGAACTCAGTTGTACGCAGCCAGGTGGCGCCCCCTTCTTTGTAGGTGAGCCCGGACTGCTCCAGTTTGCTCACGGTGGCAGCAACCTCGCCGTTTTTGTACAACGATGACTCCAGAAAGTAGACGTCAAATTCCACGCCGAAAGCCCGTAGATCGCTGTCCTGCTCGCGCCTCAAACTAGCAACGGCAAAGGCCTCAACGGCATCCAGGTTCTCGGGGTCAGCAGCAGCGGTAACATGTTTGTCGGCGGCATCGACGGTATCTCCGGCCAAATATGCCTGTGCTACGTCTGCAATGTAATCGCCGCGGTATCCGTCCGCCGGCCAGTCCTCGCTATCCGGCGACAAGCCGCGACAGCGTGCCTGGACAGACAGTGCCAGATTGTGAATCTGTGCACCTGCATCGTTGTAATAGAATTCCCGGCTCACATTAAAGCCATTTGCAGACAACAAGCGGGCCAGACTGTCACCAATTGCTGCTCCACGGCCGTGTCCCACATGGAGGGGGCCGGTGGGGTTGGCAGAAACAAATTCGACTTGCAATGACTCGCCATTACCGTCTTCATTTGTGCCGAAGGCGTCTCCCGCCGAGAGCACCTCGTCAATAATCGCTTGCGCGCTCGCGCCGCTAAGGAAAAAGTTAATGAAACCCGGGCCGGCTATCTGAGTGTCGGCAATGTGTGGTGATTCAGGTAGCGAGTTACAGATCTTTTCTGCCAGTCCACGCGGAGGCATGCCAGCGCTTTTTGCCGCTGCCAGAGCAACGTTGCTCGCCAGATCACCGTGGCTGCTGTCTCTTGTCCTGTCGACCTGGATTACAGGTCGCGCGTCATCGGGTAGCGTGCCCTCTTCACGCAATGTTGAGAGTGCTGTTTCGAGCAGTTGAGCGATGTGTTCCTTCATGAGTTCCTTCAGTCCCGCAGGGGTGTAAGCCGCGGGCGGCTATTATGGCGGTTGTCACCGGCGATGCCAAACTTAGCTGAAAAATGCAGGCGTCAGAGTGGCCGTATCTATCCGGATTCCATTGGGTCTATGTCGACACTCCACCTACAATTTCTGGTAGCACCCTTTGCTGTAAGGATGGCGATGACGGCATCAACCGCCTGATGCAGGGGAGCTCGATCTGTACTGCGCAGCATCAGAAAGAATCGAAAATGTCCGGCCCGTCGGGACAGTGTCGAGGGCAATGGCCCCAGCATGTTTACCATGGACAGGTTTGTTTCGCACTGCGATCTGCAATTACGAAGTGTTTCCTCCGCCGTTCTGGAAGAGGGGCTTTCAGCCCTGATGATAGCCATATGACTGTATGGTGGCATTTCGACCAGTTGGCGCTCCGCCAGCAGTGAACGGGCAAATTCCGGGTAGCCCTGCTGTAACAGAGACTGCAACATCGGATGTTCAGGGTAGTGAGTTTGTATGATGACCTGGCCCGGTATATTGGTGCGACCAGCTCGGCCGGAAACCTGCACCAGCAATTGTGCCATTCGCTCGGAGCCCCTCAAGTCGGCACTGAAGAGCCCATGATCGGCATCCAGCACACCCACCAGGGAAACATTGGCGAAGTGGTGCCCCTTGGCAAGCATTTGTGTGCCAATGAGGATGCAGGGTTCTCCGGCATTAACGGTTCGCAGGATATTCTCCATACTGCCCCGGCGTGCGGTTGAATCCCTATCCACTCGCAGTACTGGCACGTTTGGAACGAGCTTGCGAAGAGTTTCTTCTGTGCGTTGCGTACCCACTCCCATAGCCAGCAGTTGGCGGCTTCCACACTGGGAGCAGTGACCGGGCAGTGGTGTTGAGAATTCACATTGATGACAGCGTAGATGTCGATCGCGGGCGTGCACCGTCAAACGGGCATCACAGGCATGACAAGATGCTATCCATCCGCAGTCGTGACACAACAGGCTTGGTGCATACCCCCTGCGATTTATGAACAGTAGCACCTGCCGATTCTGTGACAGTTCGATATTTATCTGTTCCAGCAGATCCCCGGACAGGCCACTTTCGAGTTCGGCTTTGCGAACGTCCATGGTCCGAACGTCGGGCAGGGCTGCCCCCCCCGCGCGCACTGGTAACGCGTGGTGATGAAACCGCCCGGATACCGCGTTGCTCAGCGTTTCAAGACTGGGCGTGGCAGAACCTAAAACAACGGGGACAGATTCCAGTTGAGCTCGTTTTATGGCGATGTCACGGGCGTGGTAGCGGAATCCGTCCTGCTGTTTGTAGGAAATGTCATGTTCCTCATCGACAATAATCAAGCCGGGCTTGGCCATGGGTAGCCACACTCCAGACCGGGTCCCGATAACCACCGACGCGCTGCCGGTGCGCATGGAGTTCCAGGCCGAGAGCCGTTCTCGATCACTCATTTCGGAATTGTAGGTCACTACAGCCGCACCGAACCTGTGTCTGAACCGGTCCAGCGTCTGTGGCGTCAGGCCGATTTCAGGGATCAATACCAATACCTGGCCGCCGACATTCAGGGTCTGTTCAATCAGTCGAAGATAAACCTCAGTCTTGCCGCTACCTGTTATTCCTTCGAGCAGATGGCACTGATAGCCGGGCATTACAGAGGTTATGGAGAGGAGGGCGGCCTGCTGGCCCTCGTTGAGCTTGGGGGAATCTATTGCCGGACTTGGTACTGCGTGATGTGGGTTTCCTGTAAATTTCTCGATCAAACCTTTTTGTTCAAGTTGTCGCATGACAGCGGTTGAAATGTCCGCCGCTGCGATTGACTCCCGGTCCAGTTGGCCCTGGTGCCGCAACAGGTCTATTAGTTTGGCTTGCTTAGGGGCCCGTGGCAGCGCCCTGCTTGGCAGGCCGAGACCATCACGGCTCAAGCGCCACAGCAGGGTTCCAGCGCTGTCCGGCGCTCGACCTACTCTGAGTAATTGCGGCAGAGCAGCCTGCCAGGCTTCTCCGACTGGGTGGTGATAGTATCTGGCTGCCCATCCAATGAGGTTTACCAATGTGTGTGGTAGTAGTGGCGTCTCGTCCAGGATTTCCTCGGCGGCACGCATTTTCTCATGTTCGACCTCGGAATGGTCACCTATAGCAACGAGAATCCCGACGACACGCCGGGGTCCCAGGGGTACCCGTATTCTCATACCGGGTAAAAGGCCAGATACTGCTTCTATACTCAGTGATGAAGGCGGTAGATAGTCGAGGCAGCGGCGTAGCGGCGTTGGGACGGCCACGCTCAGCACCGGTCGGGTAAGAGTTTGCGCCATCTCGTTGCTGTGGGCCTGGTAGGTGTTGACTGGACTGGTGCATTGTAGCAAATGCCGGCCAATAGGTGCTTGCCAAATTGTCCTTCTCTGGTAAGATGCGCGGCTCGTTTAGCCCGCTGTAGCATAAGCTATTAGCGTTCTCCTCGAAGTATGCCGTGCTCGACACAAGATCGGGTGGCGGCGACAAATGCGACCGGAGTCCACCATGCAAGCTGATATACACCCCAAGTACGACGAAATTAAAGCCACCTGTAGCTGCGGCAACGTAGTTACTACGCGCTCTACTATTTGCAAAGACATCCACCTCGATGTTTGCTCCGCCTGCCATCCGTTTTACACAGGCAAGCAGAAAATGGCAGATACCAAGGGCCGTGTCGACCGGTTTAACCGTCGTTTTGGCAAGCGGAGTGCGCGCCCCGCTGATTCAGAGCCCGCTGCTTCAGAGCCCGCTGCTTCAGAGCCCTCTGTTTCAGAGTAAAAATCGCTCATTCCCAACGCAGAGTCCTTTAGCGAAAACTGTGTCATGTGGGCTCCCCGGTTATAGGCCGGGGTGCTGTTCTGAACCGCTTTTTGCATTGCCGGTGGTCGCCGCTGAACCGGTCAGCCACCATGGTGGCTGATGTAGAAGTCTAACCCACCATGTCTGATAGCTAGAACAAATCCCTTACCGGATTGTCTCCCTCCCGATCATTGACCGGGAAGACACTTTCTTTTGTGGTCTCTACAGGGGCGAACTCCGCGCGAAACATTTCGAAGATGGCATCACTCTGACCCGGCCGAGCGAGTTTTCCCGAGGTTGGGTCGATGCGGGCATGGACCAGCCCTGGGGGCGCTGGACGCTCTGTTTCTGGCGAATTACCCAGTGCCGACTCCATGTATTCGATCCAGATGGGGAGGGCAGCCGAACCACCGTACTCGTTCCGTCCCAAGGGTCTGTTGTCATCAAATCCCACCCACGCTGTCGCTACAACATCACCGTTGAATCCCGAAAACCAGGCATCGGTGGGTCCATTGGTGGTGCCTGTCTTACCGCCGATGTCGCCGCGCTTTAAGCTTAGCGCTTTGCGACCGGTTCCGCGGGTGATTACGTCCCTCAGGATACTGTCGATGATGTACGCCGTACGTGCTTCCACTATTCGCTCCGCTGGCGGCAGCCCGTGATTGCTTTGCAGTATGTCTTCCATGCGCACCTCTTCGCCGTTTTCATTGACGGGCGGCAGTGCTGTGTCACTGAGGATCGCTTCCATACTCATTTCTGCGGCGGGATCAGGCGGTGCAGCGACAGTAATCTCGATTTTTGGCAGCTTATCGCAGTCCCTGCACACAGTTGCAGGTTTGGCCTCATATACTGTAGCTCCGCGAATGTCTTCGATTCGATCAATGAGGTGTGGTTCTACCTTGAACCCGCCATTGGCCAGGCTGGCGTAACCTGTAATCAACTCCAGTGGCGTCACCGCGTAGGTTCCAAGCGCGAGAGATAGGTTTCGAGGTAATAATTCTGCGTCAAAACCGAATCGATCAACGTAGTTCACTGCATTTTCAATGCCCAGCTTTTGTAATAGGCGAATGGAGACGAGGTTCCGTGATTGCGTGAGTGCCCAGCGCAGGCGGGTGGGGCCGTAGAATTTGCCACCGTCATTTTCCGGACGCCAGGTGGTTTCGAGACTGGAGTCATCGATAACAATGGGCGCGTCATTTATGACTGTGGCTGCAGTCATGCCGTGTTCGAGCGCCGCTGCATAGATAAAGGGTTTGAAATTCGATCCAGGCAGCCGGCGCGCCTGAATCACCCGATTGAATTTGCTCTGTCGAAAACCATAGCCGCCCACCAGGCTCAGTATGGCGCCATCATCGGGTCGCAGAGCCACCAGTGCCGCCTGGGCCTCAGGTAATTGTGAAAGACTGAGTTTTCCGCTCTCATCGGTCGTGATTCTGATCAGGTCCCCGCGGCTGAGTGCATCGGATGGTAGGCTCGGTCGGCGCCCGCGGGCATTCACCGTGATGTAGGGCCGCGCAAAATTGCTGTTGTCCTCCCACATCAGGGTTTGTATCAGGCCCTCGTGGGTCAGCACATCGAAACTGTCTTCATTAAGCTCAGTTACGATGGCTGGGTGCCACTGCGCGATAGCGGGCGTGCTGCTCAATACTTCGGTCCAGGCAATCAGCAGACCCTCCGGGTCCTCCACCGCGACGTCATAGTTCCCCTCGGGGCCGCGGAAGCCATGACGCTGATCGTAGGCCGCAACGCTGTTGATCAGTGCCGCGTCTGCGGCTTTCTGGAGGTGACTGTCTACGGTGGTGTATACGCGATAGCCATCATTGTATGCGCCGAGGCCATATTTGGAGATCATCTCCTGGCGCACCATTTCAGCGACGTAAGGAGCATCGAAGCTTAATTTCGCACCATGGTGGGAGGCGGTTACAGGGCTGTTGATGGCTTCTTCAAAGCTTGGCTGGTCGATATAGCCGAGCGAGAGCATGCGGTTCAGAATCCAGTCGCGTCTTATGGTAGAGCGGCCGGGATTGGATAGTGGGTTGTACTTGGAAGGTGCCTTAGGTAGGCCGGCAATCATTGCCAGCTGGGCCAGATCAAGATCGCCAATATGTTTGCCGTAATATACCTGTGCGGCTGCCTCGAAGCCGTATGCTCGGTGCCCGAGAAACATTTGATTGAAATAGAGCTCGAAGATCTGCTCCTTAGTCAGTTTGCGCTCAATTTCCAGAGCCAGCAATATCTCATTGAACTTGCGGGTATAGGTTCGCTCCAGCGTCAGGAAGAAATTCCTGGCTACCTGCATGGTAAGCGTACTGCCCCCGGAGCCTTTTTCCCCGGTCACCACCAGCTCAACTACTGCTCGGGTCAGACCTGGAAAATCGATACCACGGTGTTCGAAAAAGCCGTCATCCTCAGCCGCAAGCAGAGCTCGCGTGAAGAGCGGCGGGATGTCTTCGTAGTTGAGCGGATTCCGTTTCTGCTCGCCGAATTGGCCAATTAGCTCGCCGTCACTGGTATACACTCTCAGAGGTGTTTGCAGCCTTACATCGAGGAGAACCTCGACGGCAGGCAATTTTGGACTAAGATAAAGATAAACGCCGACGCATAGCCAAATTGCGCCGGAAAACGCCGCCAGAAATAGCCATAGTGCACGCTTGAAAGTGGTGTTAGTCTGGGGCATGAGTGATGATACGAAGTCGGCTTCTGGTTAGAGTATGGCTAGTTAGGGAGGGTTCAAGTGGGTGATTATATGCCTTTTCCCCCTTTTTATATAATTGCTTTCATGTTATATCTGTTATCTAATGTAATAGAGTATAAAATAACTGTAAGTCTCGGAAACAGATAGGAAAATAGATTGGTCAGTCTCTTTGGGAAAAGAAGAGCGCCAGTGGTACTGGGGCTCGATATCAGCACAACGACGGTCAAGGTGCTAGAGCTCAGTGGGTCTGGCGATGGCTATCGTGTGGAAGCCTATGGGGTAACCTCTCTTGCACAGGACGCTGTAATCGAGAAAAGCGTTCAGGACGTGGAAGGCGTCGCGCGGGCGATTACTACAGTCGTTGCACAGTCAAAAACCAAGCTCAAGAACTGTGCAGCCGCTGTTGCGGGCTCATCTGTGATTACTAAATTTATCGATATGCCCGCTGGCCTCAGCGATGACAATATGGAAACCCAGCTGACTCTTGAGGCAGACCAATACATACCCTACCCTCTCGAGGAAGTGGCCATTGATTTCGAGGTGCAAGGGGTTACACCAGACGACCCTGATCGCGTTGAGGTTTTGCTGGCCGCGTGCCGCCGTGAAACAATCGAAGCCCGGGTAGAGGCGATAGAGGCGGCAGAGTTGGCGATCAAAGTAATGGATGTAGAAGCCTACGCCATGGAAAGAGCCTTTGGCCTTGTTCAGGGGCAGCTGGACATAGAAGGTGATAGTACAGTCGCCATGGTGGATATCGGAGCAACGATGACAACGCTGTCCGTATTGACCAATGGGCAGACCATATACACGCGAGAGCAGCTGTTCGGTGGTAAGCAGTTGACCGATGAAATCATGCGTCGCTATGGGTTGCCGGTTGAAGAGGCGGGTCTGGCTAAGAAGCAGGGCGGCCTGCCGGGAGATTATGAGGCCGAGGTTCTGGAGCCTTTCCTCGATGCGGTGGTTCAGCAGGTGGCCAGGTCACTTCAATTCTTCTTCTCTTCCAGTCAATATAATGACGTTGACTATATAGTTCTGGCCGGTGGGGTGGCTTCCATGGATGGCCTTGCAGAATTGATACAGGACAAGCTGGGCACACCTACTTTGGTAGCGAACCCGTTTGCAAATATGGCCGTATCCTCCAAGGTCAATGCGTTGGCCCTGAGTAGTGATGCACCGGCATTGATGATTGCCTGTGGTCTGGCGTTGAGGAGCTTCGATTAATGGCTCAGATTAACTTACTGCCCTGGCGTGATGAGAGGCGCCAGGAACTGAAACAGGAGTTCGTCGCGATCCTCGGTCTTATGGTGGGATTGGGTGCAGTACTGGTTTTTCTTGCCGATTTGGTTCTCTCTGGTCAAATTGACAACCAGCGTAGCCGCAATGCCTACCTGGAGCGGAATATCGAAGTGTTGGATCGAGAAGTCGCAGAGATCCAGGACTTGCAACGCAAGCGAACGCAGTTGCTCGATCGCATGCAGGTTATTCAGGAGCTACAGGGTAACCGGCCTGTCATCGTGAGAATCCTGGACCAGGTAGTGCGAACAGTCCCAGATGGTATTTTTTATACCAGCCTGCAAGCGGCAGGTAACGTAATTTCCATTGAAGGTATTTCAGAATCCAATAATCGGGTATCAAGCCTGATGCGCCGGTTGGATTCAAGTGCCTGGTTCAGTAACCCCAATTTGACGGGCGTCAGCGCTGAACCGAACTTTGGCACGCAGGCGAACAAGTTCCAGATGAGTTTTAAAGTTGCGGCGCCAACGGCAGGCGCGGAAGAGGAGTCTGAGTAATGGCTTTTAGTCCCGAAGCGGCCCTCCGTTCCATACAGGAGTTCGATATCAATGATCTTGATGTCGATAATATCGGCGGCTGGCCGCTGGCAGTTAAGATTGCTGTCTGGCTAATTGTTCTGGTGGGGGTGGTAACCCTTGGCTATATGTACCATATCAAGGGTATGCAAGAGCAATTAAAAGGGCATGAGGGTAAGGAGGCGGAACTTAAAGTTCAGTATGAACAGAAAGCATTTCGCGCTGCCAACCTGGATGCCTACAAAAAGCAGATGGAGGTCATGGAGGACTCGTTTGGTGCGTTGGTGAGCCAGTTACCAAGCGATACTGAGGTTCCAGGGCTGCTGGAGGACATAACCAATAAGGGTATGGTTAATGGTCTGGAATTCAAGAGTATTCGCCTGGGTACCGAACAGACCAGGGAGTTTTATGTGGAGCTTCCGATTTTTATAGAGGCGTCTGGACAATATCATGATCTGGGTGCTTTTGTTTCCGGTATGGCGGGGATCCCCCGAATTGTAACTTTGCACGACTTCAGAATTCAGCAGGATGCTAACAGTTTTTTACAGAGTAAATCGGCTAGCGGTGTTTTATCCCTGACTATCCAGGCTAAAACCTATCGCTATAAGGATCAGGAGGCCTAAGTGGTGCGCGCGCTACTCATTCTCCTTATCCCCATTGTTGGGTTGGTTGCCTGTGGGAGTGATTCCGGCTATGCGGACCTCGAAGCCTTCATGGCGGAAAAGCGGGCGCGTCCGGGCGGGCATATTGAGCCAATTCCACCCTTTAAGGCATATAAAGCGTTTTCATACAGTGCTGCTTCTATGCGCAGTCCCTTTGACCGTCCCATTCAGATTGTTACCGGTGAACCGATCGGACGGCCGACGATCAAGCCAGATCTGGATCGCACTAAAGAGTATCTGGAGCAGTTTACGTTTGACTCCCTCAGTATGGTTGGCACGCTGGCCAAGGGTGGTGACTTTTTTGTACTGATTCAAGATGACACGGGCGGAATTCACCGTGTCAAAAAGGGTAATTTCGTGGGTCGCAATCACGGTAAGATTGTCGAGACCACTGAGACTTACATAGCCGTAATAGAAATAGTCTCCGACGGGAACGAGGGCTGGATTGAGCGACCTCGAACCATCAAATTGAATATGGCTGGGTGATGCGATTGGTGATATGGATGAAAATAATGAAAATGTCACAAGGGTGTGACCCTCATGTGGATAGTCACAGGATGCTCGTTGTGTTGGCATCTGTAATTGCGACGGTGGCGAGCTTTTTTGCCTCGGCAGCCTATGGTAATGCAATCACTGATATTGAATTTAGCTCCAAGCCCCAGAGTAAGTTCGAGATTCGTCTGGAATTTGAGGAAACGCCGCCAGATCCCAAGACTTACACGATTGAAAACCCGGCGCGCATCTCTATGGATTTTGCGGGCGTCACCAGTGAGCTGGATCGGAAAAAGTATCCGCTGCCATTCGGAAATGCGACGGGTGTGGTAGTGATTGAGGCCGGCAACAGAACACGCATGATCATCAATCTTATTGAGCTACTTCCCTACACGACGCGTGTTTCTGGTAATAGCATGTATGTAGAAGTCGGTAATGCAGGAGCGGGTGATTATCTCAAGCGCACCCCGGAACCCTATCAGTTGGCTGACCGCCAGGACGTTGGCCGTGGCGCGTCGATCTCCGATTTTGACTTTCAGCGTGGCTCCGATGGAGAGGCTAGATTGGTTCTCACACTTGCCGACCCCTCGAAGGATGTCAATGTTTACAGTGAGGGCGAGACCATAAACGTTGAATTTGTTGGCGGCAGTATCTCCAAGGAGCTGCAGCGGCATTACGACGTCACCGATTTTGCGACGCCGGTTAACAGCGTCGAGATTGTAGGAACTACCAGTGGCGTTACACTTGCCATGCGAGCCACGGGAGATTTTGACTATCTTGCCTATCAGGCGGATGATCAGTATGTCGTATCCGTCAAACCTCAGTCGCAGCGTGATATTGAGAAACGACGAGCGGAGTTTACCTATGTGGGTGATCGATTGTCACTCAACTTTCAGGATATTGAAGTCCGTGCTGTACTACAGTTGATTGCGGACTTTACCGGTCTCAATCTCGTTGCCAGTGACACGGTTGTTGGTCGAATTACCTTGAGATTGCAAAATGTCCCCTGGGATCAGGCGCTGGATCTTGTGCTTAAGGCGCGAGGGCTGGACAAACGACTTGTGGGTAATGTTTTGATGATCGGCCCAGCAGCGGAGATTGCTGAACGTGAGCGTTTGGAGATCGAATCCAATAAGCAGGTCGAGGAACTGGCACCGCTGCAAACCGAGTACATTCGTATCCGCTACGCCTCAGCGCAAAATGTGTTTATTTTGCTCGAGGGCGGTGGCGCCGGTGGTCGTCAGGATTCCAGAGGCCCGGACGATGAGGATGAGGATCGCGGATCTATCGTGTCGTCCAGGGGCTCTGTTCTGGTTGATGCAAGAACCAATGCATTGCTTGTGACAGATACAGCCAGAAAGCTGGCGGAAATACGCAACATCATCGATCTGATAGATGTGCCCGTTCGCCAGGTTATGATCGAGGCTCGTATTGTTATCGCTAACTCCGATGTGACCAATCAACTCGGTATACAGTGGGGCGGCGGCTATGTCGATACTGTTGACGGTGGTAACGGTATCATTTCCGCAGCAGGTGACCTCGAGAATGCTAATAATATCAGTACCGCCCTGCAGTCTGGCAATGGGGCAGCGGTGACCTTCCCGGGCGCTTTGCTGGTTGATTTGGGGGTAGGTGGTGCAACGGGTTCAGTAGCTATTGGTTACGCCAGTAATGACCTCCTGCTGAGTGCGGAATTGTCAGCACTGGAGGCTGCAGGAACGGGCGAAATAGTATCTCAGCCAAAGGTCATAACAGGTGACAAGAGCACAGCAATTATTAAATCGGGTACTCAAATTCCTTACCAGGAGTCGTCGGCCAACGGGCAGACTACGGTTTCGTTTGAGGAAGCTGTGTTGGGGCTGGAAGTAACTCCCAACATTACGCCTGATGACAGGATCATGCTTCAGCTGCTTATCAATCAGGACACCATCGGATCACTGGTAGCCGGCGAGAATGGATCACAGATTCCGACTATTGATACAACCTCACTGGAAACCAATGTGCTGGTCGGCAACGGTGAAACCGTGGTTCTCGGCGGTGTCTTCCGCACTGAGGATGTTGAAAACGTTGATAAAGTACCGTTCCTCGGCGACCTGCCCTATGTCGGTAATCTCTTCAAGCGCACCTCCGTCACACAAAGCAAGAATGAGTTGCTGATATTTATTACACCGCGAATTTTGTCTGACGAACTGCTCGATTGATGGGGTCACCTTCCAGAGTCTTTCTTGTCGGGCCCATGGGGGCCGGCAAAACCACCATAGGGCGGCAACTGGCACAGTTGCTTAAGCTGGACTTCGCCGATACCGATCAGGAAATTGAAGAGCGCACTGGTGCGGACATTCCATGGATTTTTGATGTGGAAGGGGAAGAAGGTTTCCGGAAGCGCGAAATGAAAGTTATTGACGAGATGACTGAGCGCAACGGCCTCCTGCTCGCGACGGGCGGTGGTGTGGTTGAGTCATCTGAGAATCGTCGAGCGCTGTCTTCCCGTGGATTCGTAATATATTTATATACATCCATAGAGGAACAGATCCGACGCACCAAACGGGATACACGGCGCCCGCTGCTGCAGGGTGAGGAAGACCCCGAAACTGTGTTGCGGAATCTCATGACCCGCCGGGATCCGTGGTATCGGGACATTGCGGATTACATCATCGACACCGATGGCTGTAGTCCCCGCTCGGTAGCCCAGAAATTGGCCGCTGCCTGCGAATCCTGAACCTGTTCGAGCTTTGCTCGATTTATGTTTTACTATTTATGCAAGAGACTATGCACACGCTTCAGGTAGAGCTCGGGGATCGAGCCTACCCCATCTATATCGGCCCTGACCTGCTCGATCAACCGGAGTTGCTGCTGCAGCACGTGCGCGGCACTCAAGTGCTGGTGGTCACTAACGAAACAGTCGCACCCCTGTATCTGGATCGAATTCTGGCAACTCTGTCCGCATATGAAGTGGCCAGCGTGCTCCTTCCTGACGGCGAGGAGCACAAAAATCTTACTGTATTGAATCGCATCTTCGACGAACTCCTGAGTAACAGCCACACCAGAAGCACAACATTGGTTGCGCTTGGCGGGGGTGTGGTAGGTGACATGTGCGGATTCGCAGCCGCCTGCTATCAGCGCGGGGTAAATTTCGTGCAGATTCCCACTACATTGCTCGCCCAGGTGGATTCCTCTGTGGGCGGTAAAACCGGTGTTAACCATGCGCTGGGAAAGAATATGATCGGGGCGTTCCACCAGCCGATGGCAGTTATTATTGACACCAAAACCCTGCAAAGCCTTCCCTCGAGGGAGTTTGCAGCCGGCATGGCTGAGGTCATCAAATATGGTTTGATCAGCGATCCGGAATTCTATTATTGGTTGCAGACCAACATTGATGGGTTGCTGGCGCGGGATGAAGCGCTACTGGCGGAGGCCATTGAACGTAGCTGTCTCAATAAAGCGCGCGTCGTGGCTGCGGATGAACGGGAGGGTGGAGTCCGTGCGATACTCAATCTTGGCCACACCTTTGGTCATGCCATAGAAACAGCCATGGGGTATGGGCATTATCTCCATGGCGAGGCGGTAGCGATAGGAATGGTGTTGGCTGTAAGGGTGTCCGTGGGTATGGGCTGGCTGGCATCCGGGGAGGTCGACAGGTTGCGTGTGCTGCTGTCTCGCATCGGATTGCCGGTGGATTCTCCGGAGAACATGACGGTTGAGCAATATCTGACTTTGATGGCTGTCGATAAAAAAGTGATCGATGGCGAGCTTCGACTCGTTTTACTTGATAGAATCGGCTCCGCTGTGGTGACCGCTGAGGTGCCGCGGGACCTGCTTGTAGCCACGCTCTCTGGAACCTCATGACTGAACTTAAAAATGATCGCTTTTTGCGAGCGCTAGAAAGAAAACCCGTTGATGTTACGCCCGTCTGGATGATGCGTCAGGCTGGACGGTATTTGCCTGAATACAGAGCAAGTCGTGCAAAGGCAGGGTCTTTTATGGATCTCTGTACCAACCCGGATCGCGCCTGCGAGGTCACTCTGCAGCCTCTGAAAAGATTCCCGCTAGATGCCGCTATATTGTTTTCCGATATTTTAACGGTACCCGATGCGATGGGGCTGGGTTTGTATTTTGAGGAGGGCGAGGGACCGCGTTTCCGTAAACCGGTGCGCACGGCGGCAGATGTGGAGTCACTGCCGACGATCGTCCCGGATGACGATCTTGCCTACGTGATGAATGCCGTGCGAACAATTCGCCACGAGTTAAACGGAGACATTCCCTTGATCGGGTTTTCCGGCAGTCCTTGGACGCTGGCGACGTATATGGTTGAGGGTGCTTCTTCCAAGGACTTCCGCCTGGTTAAATCTATGGCGTTTGATCAACCTGAAGTGATGCATATACTACTGCAAAAACTCGCGGCGGCAGTGACAGACTATCTTAATGCCCAGATTGCCGCCGGTGCACAGGCGGTGCAAATATTTGATACCTGGGGTGGGTCCCTCGGTGATCGCGCCTATCCCGAGTTTTCGCTTAATTACATGCGACAGATTGTGGACGGCTTGACCAGAGAGCGGGAAGGCAGGCGAGTGCCGGTTATTCTATTCACCAAGAACGGTGGGCAATGGTTAGAGGTAATGGCTGATTCCGGCGCTGACTGTCTCGGCCTGGACTGGACCACTAACATTGGCCAGGCGCGTCAGCGCGTCGGTGACCGAGTCACGCTGCAGGGCAATATGGACCCGACCATGTTGTATGCATCACCTGAGCGGATACGTGCTGAGGTAGCTACTATTCTAGAATCCTTTGGCCCGGGTGAGGGGCACGTGTTTAACCTGGGTCATGGAATCACGCCCGGCGTCGACCCTGAACATGCCCGTGTGTTTATCGAATCTGTGCACGAGCTGTCAGCGCGCTACCATCAATAGG
Source organism: uncultured Halieaceae bacterium (assembly GCA_938074045.1). Taxonomy (GTDB): domain Bacteria; phylum Pseudomonadota; class Gammaproteobacteria; order Pseudomonadales; family Halieaceae; genus CALJGI01. The sequence continues at coordinate 41,039 of CALJGI010000004.1, read as the reverse complement.
ACTATTAAGACTTAAATTTCGCCGTCACAGTCGCAGGCAATCTGATGGTTCATTTCGAGTGCGGGTCGATCCGAACTCGGTTTGCCGACAACCTTGGCTGGCACACCGGCCACTGTGGTATGTGGCGGTACATCCTGCAGAACAACGCTGCCTGAACCCACCTTGGCACCTTCGCCGATATGGATGTTGCCCAGTATTTTTGCCCCGGCACTGATCAAGACTCCGTCGCCTACCTTGGGGTGTCGATCACCCTCTTCCTTGCCTGTTCCACCCAGTGTCACGGATTGCATAATGGACACATCATTGCCCACTCTGCTGGTCTCCCCTATAACCACACCGGTGCCATGGTCCAGCATAATCCCGTGACCTAGAATGGCGGCGGGGTGTATATCGATGCCGAAACCTGTTGACACTCTGCTTTGAAAAAACAGTGCCAGTGGTTTACGCCCTTCGGACCACAACCAGTGGGCAACCCGGTGAACCTGCAGGGCCTGGTAGCCTTTGAAGTAGAGAAAGGGCACCGCAAAACTGGTGCAAGCGGAATCACGATCTTCTATAGCCTGCAAATCGCGCCGTATCGCATGTTGAATTGAGGTGTCACCGGCGAGAGCTTCCTCGATCACCTCGCGGATCAACATGGCAGGAGCAGTAGGACTGTCGAGCTTGTTGGCCAGATGAAAGCTCAACGCTGACTCCAACGACTCATGATTCAGTATGGTGGCGTGCAAAAAACTGGCGAGGATGGGCTCGTGTTCGGCATCAACGGCCGCTTCACGACGAATACGCTGCCATACGCCGTCAATCTGATCGATCTGGTTGTCCTTCGCCACATTTACCATGGTCAACACCTCCCGCGGAGGTACTGTAACGGATTGCCGAGGTGGCTGTCACGACTGCGATGCTGGCACTATTCCCAATCTTCAGGGTTATTGCCCCCCCCCAGTGATGCGGTGAGTCGCCATAATTGGTGTCCACTCTGGGTGTATTTTGCTTCGAAGGCCGTCAATGGAGAATCAACGGTGAATGCTTCGCGCACCGCGTGTTGGCCAAGATATCCCAGTGCTACCTGCAGTTCATGCAGGTACAGTGGCCAGTTGGTGCGACATTCCAGTCGACCTCCCAATGCCACGAGTTGGGGAAAAACAGGTGATCCATGTACGCGCCGAAGCAGATGAGCGGCTTTCGGCCAGGGGTTGGGGTACAGCAGCCAATGTTGCTCCAGACGCCAACCGGCAGCGGCAGCCAGACGCCAGAAGTCAGTGACATCGGCACGCACCAGTTGATAATTATCGGATCTCAAAGGACCGTGTTTCGATAAGCGTGCAGCAGATTGATCGATGCCAAGAAAAAAATACTGGGGATAACGAGCGGCCAGGATAGCGGTGCTTTCGCCGATACCGCAAAATGAATCCAGGCAGAGCGGTCTTCGATCAGTCTCGACATACGCCTGTGTCTCGACAAAGGCGGCGCGGTTGTGTTCCGCAATAGGTCTCTCGAAAGGCTTTGCCACATGTCGAGCTACTATCTCCAGCAACCGGGGGTGGGGACCGTTCTGACTACTACGGACGGCTTTGGAGTTTGCGGACATTAACCGAATCTGGCTGTAAGCCATGCGGCTATGTCTTCCCGCGCTTGGCGGAAGGCCTCTCGACTCTCCGGTGTACCGACCTCGTGTCCTGAGGGATCAGCAAATCCTGAGTGAATTCTTTCACCCCCAGCGGCGATCACCGGGCAACTTTCACGGGCGTTGTCGCAGACCGTGACGATGTAGTCGAATAGTTCAGTGGAATAGCCATCGAGTTTTTTTGAAATTTGAGCGGAGATGTCCACGCCTATATCTGCCATGGCTGCTATTGCATCGGGATGAACCCGGGTTTGTTCAGTTCCGGCACTGTGAACCTCAAATCGATCGCCGAACATTGATCTCATCAAGCCCTCGGCCAGCTGTGATCTGGCCGAATTATGGGTGCAGACGAATAAAATTCTTTGCATTAGCAATGACCAAACTTATGGATGTGGTTCACTAGCCTGTCCCTGTGGATTTGTATCGTGGTGGCGTACTTGGGATGATGAGTTTAACCGCCAGCGATAACACTTGACCATGCATAAGGACCTACGACCCTATTGGGTTAAAAAAACGTACCTGGGTTTCCGGCGTTGGTACGCAGACCATTTCCTGCGACCTCGGTGTATGGCCTTGGGCGATTTTCACACAATCATGAAGCCGTGGTTCGTTCATATTTCGGGGCCGAATATTGAGATAGGCAAGTGTTGGACGGCTATTGGTGAGCCCGACGCGAGGGTTACTGTCGCGGTTTGGGGTAGAGCAGAGGGGCAGGGCCGAATCAAGATCGGTAACAATGTCTTGTGCAGCCCGGGCAGTAGAATAAGCGCTTGTGATGAAATAGTCATAGGCGACGCCGTGATGTTGGCACGGGACGTATACATTACCGATTCTGATTGGCACACGATTTACGATCGCACGAAACTGGCTCCCGAAATCACGCCTGTTCATATCGCGGATAACGTCTGGCTTGGAGATGGCGCATGTGTACTGAAGGGTGTGTCCATCGGTGAAAATAGCGTGGTAGCGGCTCGCGCTGTGGTGGTGAAAGATGTGCCCGCCAATGTGGTTGTCGCCGGAAATCCTGCCCGAATTGTCAAGGAGCTGGATCCTGCAAAGGAATTTGTCACCCGCAACGAGTTCTTTGCTGATCCCACTGGTTCGGCAGCCTTCTTTGACTCGGTTGAACGGCAGGTTCTTGGAGAGAATCGTTTTTGGGATTGGGTGCTCGATATTGTGCGACCAACACGGCGCGACTGATGGCTGAGCGGATCGCACATTACAGACCTTAAAATAGTGCCAGCGGCTCTTCGTCCAGTGCGGCCAACTGCTCGCGCAGTTCCAGTATATGATCGGACCAGTACCGCACGCTGTTGAACCAGGGAAATGCTTTGGGAAAAGCGGGGTCGTCCCACCGTCGAGCCAGCCAGGCGCTGTAATAAATTATGCGCATGGTGCGCAATACTTCGATCCACCGCAACTGATGGGTGGGAAAGTCGCGAAACTCGCTGTATCCGGCTTCTAACTCCGATAATTGCCATAATTTCTGGGCGCGATCACCGCTGAGAAACATCCATAGGTCCTGCATGGCTGGCGCGGTCACACAATCATCCAGATCGACGAAATGGGCGTTGTCATCGCGCCACAGGATATTGCCTATGTGGCAATCCCCATGACAACGTATGAGGTCAACGGGCTTGGGGTTGTAGCGCTCTTCCAGAATTGAGAGCAGGTCCTGCGTCAGGCTGCGGTAAGCAGGTAGTAATTCTGCCGGTATGACCTCTGCTTCCAGGTACTGAGATGTTTCCCTGGCCCAGCGGTTAACCCCCAGCTCTACTCGCTGCGTGAAGGGTCGCGATGCGCCGACCTGGTGGATGCGACCAAGTGTACGGCCCAACACCAGGAGGTTGTCTCCGTTATCCAATTCGGGAGGGTGGCCGCCACGACGCTCAAACAGGGCGAACTGAAAGTTCTCGTGCAGGTGCAGTGTTTCACCATTGCCGGCTTTAAGAGGAGCGACGACGGCGATATCAGCGTCGGCCAGCTCATGACTGAACTCGTGCTCCTCGATTATCTGCTCCTGGGTCCAGCGTCCCGGCCGATAGAATTTCGCGATCAGGGGTACGTCATCTTCGATGCCCACTTGATACACGCGGTTTTCATAACTGTTGAGTGCTAGTAGTCGCGCGTCACATTGATATCCGAGTGACTCAACCGCGGCCATTATGCACTCCAGGCTCAGGGCGGCGAAATCGTGATCGGGGTCCACGTCCGGCTCGTTATATTCCATTATTTGGTGTGCTCGCTGGGCGAATTTATGGACGTTGCATGGCCGTCATTAAGTAGCGCAACGCTCTTGATTTGTGCGTATATTTCGAGATCAGGTCGAAGTTGAAGCTCTTCAGCCGACTTGCGTGTTACCCGGGCAAGAAAACGCTGCTCGCCATGGGCAAGCTGCAGTAGCACGCGGCCTTCGTCGCTTTCGTCAACATCGAGGATACGTGCGGGAAGTACGTTTAGTATGCTGCTTTGCTCCGGCTCTCTCAGGGAAATACTTACGTCGCGAGCAGGAATTCGAACTCGAAGCGTTGAACCCACCTGGGAGTTTTTCCGCGCCAGATACAGGGTACCCGCGCCAGTATCTACTTCCGTCAGGCAAAATTGTTTGTCGTAATTCGTGACTGTACCACTGAGAATGGCCGCGGCATCTTCTTCATGCGCCAGTGGAAGGTCGATGCGTGAGCACATATCTAAGGTGGGACCCTGCGCTGCCACTCTCCCCTCCGCCATCAGGACAAGGTGGTCGGCCAGACGACTGGCCTCTTCAATATTGTGGCTGACGTAGATGATGGGAACCTGAGACTCGTGATGGACTCGCTCCAGGTACGAGAGAATTTCCTGTCTTGCAGTGGGGTCCAGCGCAGAAACAGGCTCGTCCATAAGTAGCAGGTTATGACTGCACAACAGTGCACGCGCAATGGCGACGCGCTGTGCCTGCCCACCAGATAGCTTCGTTGTGGGCTGATCGAGAAACCGTTCCAGGCCCAGCCACTGAATTACCTGTGCTGACGTAGGTAAGTCAGACCCGGAGTGCCACCTGGAGGATAGCGTTTCAGCGAACTCCAGATTCGCCAGCACGGAGAGATTAGGCAATAACCTGGCATCCTGAAAGACATACCCGACCCCTCTTTTTTCTGTTGCAAGGGTGACGGTTTCATTCAGCCAATGGACGCCATTCAGTTTTATGTAACTACCTCTTGCAGGGGATTCCAAACCAGCCAGGCAGCGCAGAAAAGTTGTCTTGCCGGTTCCGCTATCGCCGTAGACGGCGGTAATGCCCTGCAGGGGTACATCCAGCTCAACGTCGAGAGAGAATCCGGATTCGCGGGTAAGTTGTATGCGGGTGTGCAGACTCATGTTGAATTACGGGCCCCCACCCCGAGATCATCACTGCCGCGGTACACAAGACAGAGTAGGACAAAGGAGAATATCAGCAGACCGGCAGCCAGCGCGTGGGCCTCAGCGTATTGTAACGATTCGACATGGTCGTAAAGGCGAATAGACAGCACCTGTGTTTCACCAGGAATATTGCCACCGATCATCAGTACGATGCCGAACTCGCCAATGGTGTGGGCAAAACCGAGACTACCAGCAGTAAAGAAGCTTTTTCGACTGAGTGGTACTGCCACTGACCTGAAGCGATCCCAGGGAGTTGCACCCATGGTGGCGGCAGCCTCAAGCAAGCCCGCCGGCACGCGCATAAACGCCGATTGCAACGGTTGTACAACGAAGGGAAGAGAGTATAGCACCGAGCCGATTACCAGCGCCGCAAATGTAAATGCCAGTGGGCCGCCGGTCAGCCAGTGCCATGCCTGTCCCAGTGGGCTTTGTGGGGCAAAGCTCACCAGCAGGTAGAAGCCGACAACTGTGGGTGGCAAAACCAGTGGCAGCGCGATCAGGGCTTCGATCATGGTGCGATAGCGTATCTGCGACCGGGCCAGCCACCAGGCAAGCGGTGTGCCAAGTATCATTAGGATCACCGTTGATACCATTGCCAGTTTCAGGGTGAGCCACAGCGCTGCGAAATCAGTGGGGTTCACTGTGCGCCCGGGCTCTCGGTAAGATATCCGTGGGCAGCTATGATTTTTTGCGCACGAGCCGATAACAGGTAGCGCATAAACTCAGTGGCTGCAGGATGCGTTGCGCGCTTGAGCTGAACTGCCTGTTGTTCTATGGGCCGATATAGCTCGTGCGGGATGATGGTATAGGGGACTTGCCTGGCCTGCGCGCGGGATACCAGAGCGAAGTCAACATTGCCGGTATCCCAAATTTGATAAGCCTGCGCCACATTGGCGGCTCGGATTAGCCCATAGCGGGACAGCTTGATTCTTTTGGCATCGAGGGCCTGCTGGGCCGCGGTACCATAGGGGGCAGTATCGGGATTGGCGATAACCAACCTGACGTTTTTTTGCTTCAGGCCGTCAGTCCAATCTTCTCCGCCACTTGCAGGCACCAGCACGAGTTCGCCCCAGGCATAGATGATGCGACTGTCATTGATTGTCAGGCCATTTTTTTCGAGCATGCGAGGTCGCTCGGTGTCGGCGGCCAGGAACACATCAAAGGGCGCTCCATTGCTGATTTGGGCGTAGAGCACACCGGTGGACGCGACCTGCAATGTGGCTTCCCACTCGCTATCGCCAATGAAATTCTCCACCAGCGCTGTCGCTGCTTCGCGGAAATTGGCAGCCACCGCGAGGCGTAGTGGTTCCGCGGCAGTAGCCGAACTCAACAGCAGAGCAAGTAAGGCGGTGATAATGGGATGAATCGACATCCATAGCCTCCAGTTTCTGGCAGGCTATCTTAGCTGTTATCAGGCGCAGAGTCGCGGACAGAGGGCAGTGGCGTTCTCGCGATAGACCATACATGAATCTCAGCGGTATCGGCTCGATTCAGTTCTCTGGCAATGGTTGCAACCGTGGCGCCTGTGGTGACCACGTCATCTAGGATCGCGATACGACGACCGGCACACCCGGGGTGAGCGCTGAACGCTTGTTGCAGATTGCTTTGGCGAGCATCTGCGTCCAGTCGTCGCTGTGTTGTGGTGTGGCGAGTTCGGCTGCAGAGCCACGAAGCAATTCGCGGTCGATGGGATGGAGGCAATTCCCGCAGAGCCTGGCTTGTCACAAGTTGGTACGCGGTTTCGGTGGCCTGGTTGAAACCGCGGGTGAGGTGTCTGGTCCAGTGGAGTGGCACCGGCAATATGAATTCGGGCAGGTCGGATGCACCGTAGAGAAGGCGCAACTGCTCAGCGAGCAGTTCACCAAAGAGCCGGGCGTAAACAAGTTTTCCGTGCTGTTTAAAGGCGCGAACCATGCTGGCGATCTGGGCTTCGTAGCGCCATGGTATGACGCAGTGCTGGTAGGGAGGCGGATGTACCAGACAGTCATGGCATACCCGGTCCAGACTCGCACTATGCAGGGGCAGGGCACAACGTTCACAGCGGTGTCTATTGTGTGGCAGGTCCAGCTCACAGCCTGCGCAGAGATTTATACTGCGCTTGCTCGGCAGACCACAGAGCAGGCAAGGTTGCGGATACAGAAATGTAAGAGCTGATCTGATAGACTTGTTAACCATAAGCATCCTTGCAGGTTGACAACGTTTCATAGCGATTGCCACCTGAGTATAGACCAACATGGGAAGTCACAATGGCATCAGAACAAAACGTCGAAACCCGTCACAACTGGCGGAAAGCCGAAGTAGAAGCGCTGTATGCGCAACCGTTTAACGACCTGTTATTCCAGGCACAATCCATCCACCGCCAGCATTTTGATCAGAATGAAGTGCAGGTGAGCACGCTCCTCTCCATCAAAACCGGGGCCTGTCCAGAAGATTGCGCTTACTGCCCCCAGAGCACGCGGTATGACACCGGACTGGAAGTTGAACAGTTGATGGAAGTGGAGAAAGTGGTGCGGGAAGCCCACGCAGCCAAAGAGGCCGGTGCAACCCGGTTTTGTATGGGGGCGGCGTGGCGGTCTCCAAAAAACAGGGATATGCCCCAGGTCGTGGCCATGGTTAAAGGCGTAAAAGCCCTCGGCTTGGAAACCTGTATGACCCTGGGTATGTTGACCAAGGAGCAGTCCGACGAACTGGCTGACGCTGGCCTGGACTATTACAACCACAATCTCGACACGTCCCCCGAGTACTACGGGGATATCATTACCACCAGAACCTATCAGGACCGGCTGGAAACGCTGGAGCATGTGCGCTCCTCCGGTATGAAGGTGTGTGCCGGTGGCATTGTTGGTATGGGTGAAGACACCGGAGATCGGGTGGGTTTGCTCACCCAATTAGCCAATTTGCCTGTTCATCCTGAGAGTGTGCCTATCAATATGCTGGTTCGCGTACAGGGCACACCGCTGGCGGATGAGCCCGATCTTGACCCCTTTGATTTTATTCGCACGATCGCGGTTGCCCGCATCTTGATGCCGGCTTCCCACGTGCGGCTGTCGGCTGGTCGCGAGGAAATGAACGAGCAAATGCACGCGCTGGCTTATTTCGCCGGGGCGAATTCCATTTTCTACGGTGAAAAGCTGCTGACTACGCCCAACCCAAAGGCGAATAAAGACATGGCATTATTCGATCGACTGGGTATACGTCCCGAAGAACGCGAGTTGTCTGAGGAAGACGTGGTCGCACCAGATCCGCGCTTTTACGATGCCGTCGGCGCTGCTGACCGGCAAGCGACCGCCTGATTCGCACGGAATTTACACCGCGTGAGCGGCCTTTCCAGACGTCTCGAGGACGTACTTAATACACGTCGCAGTAATGGGCTGTATCGGCATCGAATAGAGTTGCAGTCACCCCAGGGATCCCGGGTGCGTGTAGGTGAGCGTAATCTCTTGTGCTTTTGCAGCAATGACTATCTCGGCCTGGCGAATCATCCCGCCGTGGTAGCCGCGATGCAGAAGGGCGCGGCGGAGTATGGCGTTGGTAGCGGTGCCTCGCACCTGGTTGCGGGGCATTCCTCTGCACACGCTGAGCTGGAAGAGCGCCTGGCGGATTTTACGGGCCGTTCTCGCGCCCTGTTGTTTTCCACGGGTTTTGGGGCCAACCTTGGTGTGTTGACGGGACTGCTGGGCAGAGGCGATAGTGTGTTTGAAGACCGCTTGAATCACGCTTCGCTTCTGGATGGCGGATTATACAGTGGCGCCAGGTTCAGGCGCTTTCTGCACAATGACCCTACGAGCCTTGAAGTCCATTTGCAGTCGGCGTCGACCGATGGTCTGCGTATGGTGGCTGTGGATGGTGTCTTCAGCATGGATGGCGATCTCGCGCCCCTGAAAGAACTCGCCGCCGTGACAGCACGCCAGGATGCTTCTCTTATGGTGGATGATGCCCACGGCTTTGGTGTGCTCGGTGATTCCGGCGCAGGCAGTGTTGAGTATGCGGATCTGGGCGAACAGGATGTTCCCATACTTATGGCCACACTGGGGAAGGCGCTGGGAACAGCTGGGGCGTTTGTAGCCGGGAGCGACGATCTTATTGATGCGTTGGTGCAATTGTCACGTACTTACATTTATTCAACCGCACTGCCTCCAGCGGTCGCGTCGGCGACCCTCAAGAGCGTCGAATTGTTGGCAGAGGAGTCCTGGCGGCGGGAGCATTTAAAGGCATTGATACAGCGTTTTCGAGTGGGAGCCGGTGAGCTGGGAATTGAATTGATGCCTTCTGAGACACCTATTCAACCGATCATGCTGGGATCGCCGGAAACCAGTCTGCGCTGGAGCGAAAGCCTGCTACGGCGGGGTTTGCTGGTGACGGCTATTCGGCCGCCGACTGTGCCCGAAGGGACAGCGCGCCTTCGCATTACGCTGACAGCTGCACATTCCGAAGAGGATATTGATCAGCTGCTGGATGGTTTGAATGAACTTGCCTGAAGTCAAAGCGCTGGCCACTGAACTGGCGGTGGAGCGATTGTCCTGTGAAAGCGAGGTGGCCACAGAGCTGGTGTTGATCCATGGTTGGGGGGCTGACAGGTCTGTTTGGAACGCCTGTGTACCTGCGCTGCGCAGCTGGACAAATATTACTCTGGTCGATCTCCCGGGGTGCGGCGAGAGCCCACCCGGGTCCTATGACCTGGTGACATTGCTGAATGGATTGGCAGCAGTAACTCCTGAACGTGCCCTACTGATGGGTTGGTCACTGGGTGGCATGATCGCGACCGCTTTTTCAACATCCTATCCCGAGCGTGTGACCGGTCTCATCACGCTGGCGTGTTCTCCACGCTTTACACAAGCTGATGATTGGACCGAGGCAATGTCTGAGGCCGGATTTCATTCGTTCACGGCCAGAGTAGCCGGAGATGCAGGTCGTGGACTGGAATATTTTGATCGTTTACAGTGCGGGACCGGTCCTGAGGCGCGGCGATGCAGGAACTTGCTAACTGATATCAGGACGATTGCGCCAGCTAGACAGACGCTCCTCGATGGACTCGGCCTGCTGGCTGGCATCGATAATCGGCACAGCATGGAGCAGATCGAGGTACCAGTTCTGCATCTGTACGGCGCTGATGATTTGCTGGTACCTGCGACCATGTCACAGGCTATCGCCGACTTCGCACCCGGGCATGACGTAGCTATACTCCCGGGGGCAACTCACCTGCTGCCCGTCGCTAATAGTGATTGGTTCACTGAACAGCTTCAGGGGTGGATAGCCAATCACTTTCCGGAAATATCTCTACGCAAGCCAGCCCGGCTGGACAAGAATCTGGTGGCTGAATCCTTCAGTCGTGCGGCCAAAACCTATAACCAACATGCGCGACTGCAGTCCGTGGTGAGCGAAAATCTACTGTCGCGAAGCCGGCAGCAGACCCAGGGATGCAGGGTCGAAAATGTTCTCGATCTCGGTTGTGGTACCGCGCAAATGCGCGCAGGACTGACTCGTTGCTATCCGCACGCTGAATATTTCGGTCTCGATATCGCCGAAGGCATGTTGGCCGAAGCACAATGCACAGCGGGCTCCGCCGGGAGGGACCAGGGGTCATGGATTTGTGCTGACGCTGAGGAATTGCCCCTGGCATCGAACAGTATTGATCTGGTTTTTACCTCACTGGCGATTCAGTGGTGCCAGGACCTCGACCGATTGTTTGCAGAACTCCATCGCGTTCTGCGCGTTGGCGGCTGGTGTTTTTTTGCTACTCTTGGACCGGGTACACTCGAGGAACTGCGGCGTGCCTGGTTGGCGGTGGATGACAAAACACACGTTAATCAATTTATACCAATAACTAATGTATCTGAGTCTATTTGTAACGCAGGTCTTATTGAGATGCAGCTGGAGCAGCAAATGCAGGTGATGCGCTATCAGGAATTGCGTGAACTGACCGGCGAACTCAAAGGCATCGGAGCCCACAACGTTAATGAAGGACGGCCCACGGGATTGATGGGGCGATCGGCCGTGCGCCAGTTTCGTGCAGCCTATGAGAATCAGCGCGAGGAAGGCATGTTGCCGGCTACTTACCAGGTTATCTATGGAGCGGTGCGCAAACCGGAGTCTGCATGAACAAAAAAAGACGACTTTTTATTGCCGGTACAGACACCGAGGTTGGCAAGACGATGGCGGGCGTGGCCATCCTGGGAGCGGCCGAGCGCCAAGGAATGAGCACCGTTGCGGTTAAACCCGTTGCCGCGGGATGTGATGCTGATGGAACCAACGAAGACGCGCGCGCTTTAATCGCCGCGATGACCATGGAGTTGTCCTATCAACAGGTTAATCCCGTTGCATTGGATGAGGCTATTGCTCCCCATATCGCCGCTGCACACGAAAATCGTCGAATAACCGTCAGCCAGCTGACAGGATACTGCCAGGGGGTATTGGCTCTCGGCGCTGATTTAACTGTAGTGGAAGGCGCTGGTGGATGGCGTGTACCGCTCAATCATCGCGAGACATTGGCCGATCTGGCGCGTGAACTTCAACTGGAGGTGGTTCTGGTGGTTGGCATGCGTCTTGGCTGCATCAATCATGCGTTGTTGACCGCAGAGGCCATTCAGCGGGACGGCCTGCTACTGGTGGGCTGGATCGCTAACCAGATTGACCCGGACATGCCCTGTTTCGAGGAAAACCTCGCCACACTGCAGCAGCGCTTCGCCGCTCCCATGCTGGCTTCAATTCCCTGGATGGACAGCGACCCGGGCAAAAATGCTGTCGAATATGTAGATTTGACTCTGCTTCAGTGAGCCATCTGCGCGCTGATTGACCAGAATTGACCAAAAAAGCGTATTGACCCTCGTACCGGCTTTCACAATAATGTGTTCGCCGTTTACATACGATCATTGCCGCGTTCGCGGTGTCCAAAACTTTAGAGGTCTACATGCCTGAGTATAAAGCCCCGCTGCGGGATATGCAGTTTGTTATCAATGAAGTGCTCCAGTCGGGAGCCCTCTATCAATCCCTGCCGGGGTATGAGGAAGCGACCGATGACCTGCTGATGGCGGTGCTGGAGGAGGCAGCGCGCTTTGTAGAAGGCGAGGTGGCACCGCTTTACCACAGTGGCGACGAAGAAGGGTGCCAGCTGAATGATGGTGTGGTGACTACACCCAGGGGATTCCCCGAGGCTTACGCCAAGTATGTGGAAATGGGCTGGCCATCACTGTCAGCAGACAAAAATTACGGCGGGCAGGATCTACCCAATCTGCTGGGCATCATCATGAATGAGCTCACCGGCAGTGCTAACTGGGCCTGGGGTATGTATCCCGGCCTGAGTCACGGCGCTATTCGTACGCTGGAAGAACATGCGACGGAGGAGCAGAAGCAACAGTATCTGGTGCCGCTGATCAGTGGCGAGTGGACCGGCACCATGTGTCTTACGGAGGCGCACTGCGGCACTGACCTTGGCCTGCTTCGCACGCGTGCCGAACCTCAGGCTGATGGGAGCTACGCATTACAGGGAACCAAGATTTTTATTTCTTCCGGTGATCACGATATGGCGGAAAATATCGTGCATATCGTGCTCGCACGGCTGCCTGATTCACCGCCGGGTTCAAAAGGTATTTCTTTGTTTGTGGTTCCCAAAATGAAAGTTAATGCCGATGGCAGTGTTGGTGAGCGCAACGGTGTTAACTGTGCGGCGCTGGAAAATAAGATGGGTATCAAAGCCTCTGCCACCTGCGTGCTGAATTTTGATGGCGCGACGGGCTACCTGTTGGGAGAGCCCAATGAAGGGCTTGCCGCCATGTTCACTTTTATGAACACCGCCCGCATCGGTACTGCCACCCAGGGGCTGGCCCACGCCCAGCTATCTTTTCAGGGCTCGCTGGCCTATGCGAAGGAGCGACTGCAAATGCGCTCCATTTCCGGCGTGAAAAACCCCGATGGCGACGCAGATCCAATCATCGTTCACCCGGATGTACGCCGCATGTTGCTGACCCAGAAGGCGTTTGCCGAAGGTGGCCGGGCATTTATTTATTATCTCGGACAGCTGTCAGACATTGTTGAGCGGGGCGATGAAGAACAAAAGGCGAATGCGTTTGATCAACTGGCTTTCCTGACGCCTATTGCCAAGGCATTTCTTACAGAAACGGGGTTTGAAGCGGCCAGTCATGGGGTCCAGGTACTGGGTGGACACGGCTACATAAAAGAATCAGGCATGGAGCAGATCGTGCGCGATGCGCGGATTGCCATGTTATATGAAGGCACCACCGGTATTCAGGCTATGGATCTTATCGGGCGCAAAGTATTGGGAAGTGGAGGTCAATTGTTACGCACCTTCACCAAGGTTGTGCACCAGTTCTGCCAACAGGTTGAAGATCGCGACGATATGGCTGAGTTTTGTCATGTGTTGAGTGGTTTGAACCAGGAATGGGGTGAGCTCACGCTGAAAATTGGTGAAGCCGCTATCGAAAATCCTGACGAAGCAGGTGCTGCTGCGGTGGACTATCTGATGTACTCTGGCTACATAGTGCTGGGGTACTTCTGGGCGCGCATGGCGGTTGTTGCACTGGACCAGCTGCAAGAGGAAGGTGATGGGAGCTTCTACGAAGCGAAGATATTCACCGCCAGATTCTATTACCAGCGGCTGCTGACACGCACATCCAGTTTGCGCGAAGCTATCCTGACGGGATCAGATAACCTGATGGATTTGGAAGAACAGGCTTTTGCCTTTTAAACTGGTATCAATTAGGTACCGACGACGTGAGCAATGACAGATAACAAACTCTATCCTGAGGATCAGGCCAAGGTAGATGAGTTCGTATCTACCGGTATCAATGCTGTGGAACGCAAACCCTTCAGGCCTTGGCGACTGCTATTTATTCTTGTCGTTATAGTGAGCGCGTTCAGCGTAATGAGTATCACGATAGCGCGATTGGCCGGGGTTTACTGAACCCCGGCGCACAATTGGACAGGTTTGCGAGGTCTGGTATAGTCCCGCGTTCAAGCCTCGGTGTGTAGCGCAGCCTGGTAGCGCACTTCCTTCGGGAGGAAGGGGTCGGAGGTTCAAATCCTCTCACACCGACCAAATTCACTAGGGTCTATTCCGGGGGGAGTGGTAACGCTTTTCTGCCAGTTGCTTCTCCAGTCTAGCCTGCAAATCGCAGGGTGTATAATTTTCGTGGATTGAGGTACATAAGTGCTTGAAGCCGCTATTTCTCTGCTTCCCCAGTATAAGTGATCAATGTAAAAACCGACAAAACCGTAATTAGTGGTCAAAGCCACGTGATTACTGGGTTTGATCAGAAAGTCCGCTTTTTGCGTATTACATTGGATATGGGGGCAGGGTAAAACATTACATACCTGGTGCGGACCACTACGTTAGGATTGGGCTAACAAGGCAATATCAATGACGCTCTAACTCTAGAGCTAGAACCGGTCTCGGGCCCCGGTCATCTTAATCACGGGCTACGTAATATAGGCTGAAACTCACAAATACCACTGCTCATGCAATAATGGTGCTGACAGCAACGCGCATCATGACCTCGCAAGAAATTTTATTATTCTCGAGCTATGTCAGCCATCCTGAACGTTTCCATGTGAGTGGCTCTGCCGGGTCAGAATTTTCTCCATAGTGGCGACGCTGAGTATGCTACCGTCCCGATGCAACGCTTCGGCTAGTTTGCCATCGTCCTCGGGTGCGTAAATGCTGAAGAAAACCAATGCGCCTTCAGGACCACCACGTTCCATGTGCACATCTCCCGGTTCCTTGTGTACAAAGTCTCCAACTGGGCGTATCCGCGACGATTTCTCCGCACCGGTATCCAGGTCCATATCGGTAACGTGAAGCTCACCGGATATAACCAGCGATGAGGTTTCCGCTGTATGCCGGTGATAGTGGCAGTAGCATTCGGGCTCCCACCTGACCAATATTTCCAGCCGGCCATTTGACCGCGCATCCAGTATTGCCTCGGCGTAGTCTATGGGGTAGCCGTGCGTTTCTTCCCGATATTTTTTCCAGACAAGATTCTCACTGGTGAAAAGATTCATTGGCGTCGCACCTCTCGTACTCGTTATCTTAGTGGGGTTTGAGTTGAGCACCCTATGAGTGCTAATGAAAATGACGCCGATCAAATCAATCTAAACATAACGTTTCCATTTTATATTTTTTTCAAAACATAACAAATAATATGAAGACGAAAATAAGAATGATAGCAGTCGAGTCATCTCCTCAGTCTTCTGACACTGACCAGCCTGTAAGTAACCAGTGAATCGACCTTGTGTTTTAACTTGCCAAGACTCGATTGTTGGCTACTGCTTACGGATCAGCGTTTCAACCTCTATGAAATTGCCGTCGCTGCCTCCCCACTCACCAACCAGATTTAACACAGAACCGAAATCATTGATTCTGTAAGCAGCAACGCCATCAAAGTCGCCGTTGTAGCTCACCGCAAGCACTCTATCAATTACGATACCGGTCCCGGTCTGATTTGCGATATCGATTTTCCAGTTCACATGGTAGATATCGCCGTGTGATAGCTCATATCTTGCAGGACAGTCTATCAAGAAGTCGACTTGGAAGGATTAAAAAAGTCGAAATCCTCGGTGTCCATAAAAGGGAACCGGAGATCATATTCGTGTCCTTGTAGTTCCAAGTAGTCTCTAAGCTCTTTGTGGATATGATTGGGGTGAATCATTGCTCCAGCGGTAATACAAGTTGGGATTGATACCCTCGCGCTGACACAGTTGCGCTATCGAACTCCCGCCTCGAAGGCCATCCAGGACGATACAAATCTTCTCCTCGGTAGAGAACTTGCGTCGGGTGTTACTACGGATATCATTGACCGATTTTTCGGTGTTTGACATGCTCATGATGATATTCCTGTACTTCAGTTTAACAGTAGCAGATGTATCTCTTAGTGAATCAGGTCATTTAGTACCATCGTGGCTGACGGGACAGGGTGGCCAGAAACCACAATCTACCGCCAGACCATATATTAAGCTCAATCCCAATGAGCTCTCCCACGTTGGGTGTAGGTTACTTGATGAGAAACTGCCGTCCTCAACACTATCACTCTCCAGGATGTATAAACTCGTATAGAAAATAAATGAAGATTGCCACGCTGGTAATTAAAACCCAAAAGCCGTAGGCCGCAACGAGTCCCAACGTAGGAGTAAATACTATCCCCAGTGCCGTCAATATTAGTATTGGTGACCAGACGAAGTACCCGATCATTACGAGCGCGCTAACCAGTGGCGTTGGAGCCTTAATTTTTATTCGACTCCACAGATACCAGAACAGGTACACAGCCGAAGTGGCAAGTATGTAGAACATCGTATAACGTACTATGAGTTCCTCATTGGTCAAGAATTCTGCGAGAACAATTGGCAGTATCACGATGCTCACTCCAATCAACCCGCTTACCGTGAAAAATTGAACAAGAAGTTTTTGGAAGTCACTGAGTACTTCCCCAAAACTCACACGGAGCGAAGCGACAATAGCCGCAAACGCAACAAACGCCACCAGAATTTCAGCAAGCAAAGAGAGCACATCAAAGCTGGATTCCATTGGCGCAGTTCCTATAGGAGCTATAGTGTATGTGTATCTCGAAAACTTGGTATTGCTGTGTAGTCAGCACTACGAAATACATAAAGCCGATTCCACGACAGCGTCGTTCCAATAAGTTTTTCATGTTGAGTATATCTTCGACCGGGTGGTTCGGTGCTCGTAGTGTATCATCATAAAGGACATCATCTTGAACGGCTGAAGTGAGTCGTTTTTTCCTGTCGTCCAACAATAGCGTGAGTGTCAAATATCGAGTGCCTTTTTGACCGCCACTTCTTCTAAGCGACATGCTCACTTCCCTTACACTTCACACCAGCCCTGTGCTGGGTTTCCATACACCAATGCCAGCACTACTCCGCAAATTCAACCATCGCAATATCGTGCTCACGGACACAACTGAGGCCGAAAGCGTAGGTATATTGGATCATGTGGACTACCCTAGATACTTCCCTTGGGGTGGTTTCATCAATGCAGGCATCCTGGCTCCGAACTATGTCCGAGTGCGACTAGAAGTGCATGCCTGGTCGGATGGGGATGGTTACTTTGATCCATGGACACGCGTTGCACAGCATCAGTACGTGCTAGGAGTACGGGTCAATCGTTTAGCTTATGCGCTCTTAGACAAGGGAAGGCCGGTAGTGAAATGAGGAAATGTCTCCGACCACCTCGAGGATCAATGTTGGACGCAAATCAAGTAGGGGGGCGGTGGGAAATTGTTTAGAAAACAATCCGCTTAGTGTTTTACGAGAAGACTAAAAGTCTATTCGATGATTGACATTTTAATAATGATACACCAATCTCTTGCAGGATCTGATGGAAATGCTGGAGCCTCTGTTACCAGTGGGATGCGAAATTACAGAGGGTAATTCTACTACTATAGAGTAGGGAACTATACCTCGCAGGATTTGAGAGCTGTTTTTTGCTGTGTATTCAGGGCACAAACAATGACGATGAATTTGGCCACAAAAACCGAGAAAGAAGTCCGAAACAGAATCGTGGACGATACACTTGGCGTTATGAGCTTTTGTGTTCCGCTGTATGTGCTGATTTTGATTTACAACATAGTCAACAATATCCTCCCCGCCTGGTTTTATATCATCGTGGTTCTAATGCTGTTATTCCTTCCGTTTTTTATGCTCAGGCAGAGAATTACCTTCGCCATTAAGCTGGGACTATTGCTGCTTTCTTGTGCAGTTGGCGTATTACTCACGATGGCCAATGCGGGGCTGGTTGGAAATGGACCGTTAGCGCTAGCCATTTGCAACGTGTTTGCCATCAGTCTCTTTGGCAAAAAGTATTTCGATAAGATAGTGGGCCTGACTATACTGCTGCTGACTCTTGCTGTTATTGCACATTACCTGGATCTCATTCCGCAAACCAGTGGGCAAATCACCAGCGTCTCTGCACTGATTGGCCGAACCACTTCAGTCGTAGTTTTGTTCAGCGTTTTGCTGCTTGTGCACTCCAGGCTGATGCAAAGGCTTAGCCAGCTTTCTGAAGAGTCGGAATGGCAGAACCAGCAGCTCAGGGACAAGAACCGGGAACTGGAAGACGCACTGAGTCAGGTAGAAAACCTGGAAAACATGCTGTCTGTTTGCGCCTGGTGCAAAAAGGTTAAAGAGTCTCCGGACAGCGAAAACTGGATTTCCATGGACCAGTACGTGGAGAAACAGAAGACGATTAAACTTTCTCACGGGCTTTGCAACGCATGTTACGCGGAAAATTTACAGGAAATTACTGACGCGGAATAATCGTTTCGGTTCGTACCAGCATCACTCACTGCGGGTTGATCGATTCTGGTGCCTCCTCACGCCTGCTCTTACTCCCTTTAATGGAGACTGAAATAAGTGGCTTAGGTTAAAGCAGATAATGGGGGTGCTCATGGGGTATATATGACAAATCAAATATCACACATATCATATAGTTAATATAAATTTAGTGTTGCCCTCACCTCGACCAAATCTATCCACCGCATTCCGGTCATATTGGCAACACTTTTACTCCTTCGTCAACGTTGTGAACGCCGGCATAGATGAAACTACAGTAATTTCATAGTCTGCGTTTTGTGCGCCGTTATAGGTGGCCGCAGTGATGCGATAGCTGCCGGGTGCAAGGCGAAGGAAAACTGTTGAGCCTAGTGTGTTGGGTTCGCGGTCATCATTCACCCCGACTATTACCTGATTCCCACCTAGATCCAGCTCAAAATCAGCAACGATCAGGTATGTATCTTTGGTGGAGTCCAGGTCAATTTTAACCAACGCGCCACTGAAGTCGTCGGAACCTCCATCGCTTGATTCAATCTCGAGTATGTAAGTCGGATTGTCGAGACGGGTGGTGGGGTCCGACTTGTCGCCACCGCCGTTGCTATTCGTCCAGCTATTTGACACCGAGTCGACTGGTAGCAGGGGGCGAAGCCCCGGCGCCATGAAGCCGTCAGTCAGGACTTCTAAAGTCGAGTTGCCATCCTGGGTGGTATTCAGATTCTGAATGCCCACCAGATAAGTGTCTTCACTCAGGGTGATATCCAGCAATTCCTCGACGTCCGCCAGAGGAGCCATGGAACCCAGGGTTACCAGCTGTGAATTGTTACCCCCCGCGGAGAGAGATGGATTCGCGACAGGGTCAATAAACTGGATGAAGTGGTCCGTGTCGGCGAGCGCGCTGGCGGATAGATCCAGTTCTTCTTTCACGCGCAGTTCGTAATGGAGTTGATTGCCCGCTGTAATATGAGTTGAACCGCCATAGAGTGCAGACTCGCCATGCGTGATGCTCTGTGAACATGGCAGTACAAATGTTATCCCATCTTCCATTGTCACTGTTGGTGTTGGTTCGCACATGACCCCGTCTGGCGCTGAAAAACTATCCCAGATAAAACCGGGATAAATGGCCAGTTCCTCATTCAGGGGGAAGTCCCCGGTAAAGTCAACGGCGGCCGAGATGGTGCCATCCAATACTGAAGCCAAATCATCCGTGTAGGGGAATTGCTCCTGAAATACCAACTCCAGGCCGTCTACGGCGTCCGATTCCCTGCCTTCAGAATCAAATCCACCACCGCCCAAGGTGATGGTGTACTCACCCAGCGTGTTCAGGCTGCAGCTGGGTTCATCAAAGTACACGTCATCTATCATAGAAAATTCTTCGTCCTCACAAACCAGGCCTGGTCTCACCGAGGTGAAAGTGAGCTGGGCGGTGGACCCATTTCGAACAGGATAGAACTCAGCTAAATCGCCGAACAGGTAAAGTGGGTCGGACGAATTATCAAAACTGTCATTTTCCAGACCTCTTAACCTCACGCCCTCCACAATGGCTTCACCAAAGTACTCGAAAAAAGGTTCATCCGACGAGTCGAACACAATCTCGACTATCAACTCAACGTTCACACCCGCGGCGTTCAGTCTTGAATTTTCGATGATGGCATCGGGCAATAGATCAAAGATAAGGTTGACTGTGTCGGAAAGGCGAATCTCCCAGTTACCGCTAATTCCCAAGTATTCAAGATTTATGAGTTGGTATATGGGATCGGAGGCTTCGTCGAAATCGTCGTCCGCAAGATCATTGTCTTCCAGACTCAATTCTTCAATCTGCTCTGCAAAAAACTCGATACCATCGAGGCTGGTTAGTCCGAAATCGTCACAATTGACCTGGGGGCCTACGTCGTTGATCACTTCCAGGGCGCCAAAATTTGAGAGGCAGTTGTACAGGCTGGTTGATAAGCCCAGTGCTGAGATAGGCGTGGTTTCTGGATCAAACGACGCAACGGTAATGTTGACGGAATCGGTACTGCTCTCGCCCTCGTTGTCGACCACGGTAAGTAGAAAAGTCAATTCGGTAGTCTCGGTGGCGACCAATGTGGTGAACTCCGTCTCTGCCGCTTTGGTGTCGCTCAGCGCGACCGCAGGCCCCAGTGTTTGCGCCCAGGTATAACTGACAATGGCTCCATCCAGATCCGAGCTTGAACCCCCATTAAGGGAAACCGTAGAAGAAGCCAGCACTATTTGGTCAGGTCCGGCATCGGCTATTGGCAGTTGGTTGACTGGCGTAACAGTAATTTCAACAGCGTCGGCATTGGTTTCGCCTTCGTTATCTGTCACCAACAGGCTGAAGACGAGTTTAGTGACCTCTGTAACTGTGGGTGCGGTAAAGCTCGCCTGGGCAGATGCATTGCCAGTAAGACTTATAGTGGGTCCGGCCAGCTGGGTCCAGGCGTAGGAAACCAACGTCCCGTCGGCGTCTGTACTGCCCATGCCATCGAGAATAACGATACTCTGTTCAGCGATGGTCTGATCAGCTCCTGCTTCGGCCACGGTGGGATATTAACCGGGACCACAGTAATCGACACCCGGTCGGTAGCGCTGACATTTTCGTTGTCCGTAACAGTGAGCTGGAAAATCAATGTTTCTGGTGCGACTAATTGCGGCGCTGCAAATGAAGTTGTCGCGCTTGTTGCGTCGTCCAGGTCTACCGGCGTTCCATCGGTCTGGCTCCAGGCGATACTCACTGTGCCGTCGCTGTCTCCACCACTACCGGCGAGGGTAACCACAGACATTTCATTGACAGTCTGGTCTTCACCCGCCGAAGCAACCGGCGAAGCATTGACCGGATTGACGGATATATCTACCGAATCTGTGGCCGTTAGTCCATCGTTGTCAGTTACCTGCAATTGAAATGAGAGCAGTTCCGTCTCCTGAAGCTCGGGGCTTTGAAAATCCGGAGACACAGTATCGCTGTTATTTAGCGTGACGCTTGCCCCATTGGTCTGAATCCATTGGTAGCTTGCGATGCCACCATCTTCATCACTACTGTTGGATCCGTCCAGTTGCACGTTGGTCATTTCGTCTACTGATTGATCTGCGCCGGCATCGGCTGTGGGCGCTACCGTTGGTATCGGCTCGAACACCGCTGTAATTTTGAAGCTGGACGTGTCAACCCCTTCCTGATCGAACCAGGCCACAAAGGGTTGGGTAACCTCGAAGCGACAGTTGTCGCCCTCGGAGAGGTGTCCACAGATACCGTCCCAGCGGACAAACTGCCAACCGGGTTTAGGCATCGGCGCGTAGTTTACGAAGTAGTCAGTGTCCACCACCTCATTATTCAGACAGATTTCAGGGTCCGCCTGGAAATCATCGAGCATGCAGCCAAAGGACGTACCATTCAGATCGACAATATCACCTTCGCCAATGATGGCGAGTGGGTGTTTGCACGCTTGTAACAGTAATAGTGAGAATAGGATCAGTGCGCGTTTCAAGGTGAATCTCTCTGTTTCTGTATCTGTATCTGTATCTGTATCTGTATTCCCATTTTAGTCCATCTGAGCCATATCTGCAGTCCCACCATGAAATCGTGCTTCTCACTTTGGCAGTTGTCTGGCGATATTATCTCTGATTCCATGCCGGCTAGAGATTCTCTTTCAGCAACATCTCATCGTGATGCAAAACAGTTCCCACGGGGATGGCAGCTGCCTGAATAGTGGAGTGCGTTTTATATTCGGGGGGGAGGGCGGGAATTGTGAGAACCCGATAGATACTGATAATACCCAGGACCAACAGGCACACCGCAAGAACCGGGAAGAACCCGGAAAGACCGAAGGTTTTGATCCATATTGAGATGGAGATAGGGCCCGTGATTGAGACCAATCCCGAGATAAGAATCATGGTGCCGCTTGCCGGTACGATTTCAGCCGGGCGTAGGTGATCATTTGTGATAGCAACCACCAGGGAGTACAGCGACATGCTGCATCCGCCAAACACGAACAACAGGCTATACAGCCAGACAGATGCGAGGGTTTCGCGACTGATCAACAAAGCAACCACAACGGCGACAAGACTGGCGCCACCGATAACCCAGCGTCGATCTATGATGTCAGACAACTTGCCCAGCGGCATTTGGAACACCATGCCGCCGCCCATCATAAAACCCATAAAGTAGGACACCTCTAACACCGTCAGACCCAATTTTGTGGCGTACACAGCTCCCATGCCGAAAACCACGCTGGCACACCATTGACTGAGAACTAGACCCATCACACCCATGGGCGCTCGATTCCAAAGATGCCGGATACTGACGCGCTCGGTCTCCTCAATAAGTGGAGCACTCAAGACGGTCATGAGGATAGGAACAGCGGCTATGCTGACCATGACTGAAATCAACGCGAAAAGTGTGAAGGAGCCAGGGTCCGACAAGTTCAGCATGAACTGACCAGCGCAGATTCCGCCCATCATGATGCTCATATACACAGCCAGAATCTGGCCGCGGGTTTCGTTGGTGGCAGCCTTATTCAGCCAGCTCTCCGCGACCACATAGATACAGGAGAATGCGAATCCGGTGAGCAGGCGCATAATTGTCCAGGTCCAGGGTTCGATAAATAATGCGTGTACAAGGATGGTGACAGACGCCATAGCGGATACAGCAGCAAAAACCCGGATGTGACCGACCTGCTCAATCAGTTTGGGGGCGAACATCGAGCCGGCTAGGAACCCTGCGAAATAGCCAGACATCAGGAAGCCGATCTGGAGGTCCTCAAAACCTTCCAGCTCTGCACGTACGCCCAATAGGCTTCCTTGCACGCCGATCGCCAGACCAACGAGCGAAAGCCCAAAAAACAGGGGCCAGATTTTGAACATTGCGCGTGCCGTCATGACAAAGCGCCTCTGATGTAGACGGGGCGGAGAATAGTCCCAGCGCAGCAATATCGGCAAACACGATTTTAGGTATTTATGCGCTCATTTTGAGGTGAGGTTCACCCGCGCAATTGTCCCAGGCAATCGTAGGCGGCGTATTTGTATGATTCGGCCAGAGTCGGGAAATTAAAGACCATATCGATGAAGAGGTCTACGCTGGCGCCTGCCATCATCGCAGCCTGACCAATATGCAGTAATTCAGTTGCTCGTTCACCGATGACGTGGACCCCGATGATGCGCCGATCGTCGCGGCGGACAATGAGCTTGGTAATACCCTCGAGATCTCCAGTGATCATTCCGCGCGCATTGTTTCGATACAAGCTGCGACCGACTACATAGTCAATGCCATTTTCGTGGGCGGATTCCTCGGTCTCTCCCACAGCGCTGACCTCCGGAATTGTATAGATGCCATAGGGTAGTACATTGGACATCAGCTTCTTGTATTCGAAACCAAAGGCGTGACACATAGCCACCCGGCCCTGTTCCATCGCGGTCGATGCCAGCCCTGGGAACCCGATACAATCGCCAGCGCCAAATATGTTTTTGGCAGCGGTTTGATATCTATCGTTTACTTCAATATGACCGCGCTTATTGGGGGGCAGACCGATATCCTCGAGGCCCATACCGCTGGTTTGGCCCATACGACCCGCGGCGAATAACAGGTTCTCGTTTACTAACCGGTCCCCGTCAGCAAACCTGGTCTCTATTCCTGAGCCGTTATCGGTAATGCTCTGCCATTCCTTACCCAGCAGAAACTTCACACCCAGGTCGGTCATTGCGATCTGAAGTCTTTCTACAATCTCGCGATCGAGAAAGGGCATCACGCCCAAGCGTGCATCAACAAGCGTTATCTCACACCCCAGTGCAGCGAACATGCACGCATACTCACAGCCGATAACGCCTGCGCCAATGATGGTCATGCTTTCTGGGATTTCGGTGATTTCGAGAATTTCGTCGGTATCGTGGATGGCGTTGGATTCGAAGGCGATAGTATCTGGTCGAAAGGGTTCCGAACCTGTAGCTATCAGAATGATGTCAGCATTGTGCGTTTCTTCCCCCACCTGCACCGTATGTCTGTCGATAAAGCGGGCCTGGCCCTGCAGATACACTACACCGTGCCCTTCCAGGTTGTCGCGCATACGAGCAGACTCGGACATGCTGATGGCAGTTTTTCTATCCAGGAGTGTGGCTAGCGTGGTATCCCGGTTTAGTTCTACGGCTACGCCGTACAGTTCCCGATTGCGATGACCGGAGAGATAGAGAGCAGCTTCACGTAGTGTTTTACTGGGCAGTGTTCCCGTATGGACTGTTGCGCCACCGGGTTCACTATGCGCCTCAACTATGCCGACGGACTTTCCAAAATAGGCCGCTTGAGCCGCGCCTTTCTCACCGGCCGGGCCTGCGCCGATTACCAGCAAATCAAATTGTGCCACGACTCTCGCCTCTGGTTATTCTTTTTCTATCCCAGATCAATGTACAACACGCGCGACTTGTAAACCAGATGTGCATTAGATTCAGGTACGTGCGCTTAAGAGCATCTCCAACTGGCCTTCACCAAGCAATAGGGTGCGCCCCACAGAGAAGTCTGGCAGCAACTTTTCAATATCGGCGTGTGGATGGGGATGATATCTAAGCTTATGCGTCGTATTTGAGCGAATAACCAACTCGTTGATAGCTGCCAAACCATACTGTTGGCTTTTTATTCTTGTTGAAGTGTTGAGGACTCCAAATCCATGAGCTACAGTTCTTTCGTGAACGAAGGGGGACATTGCCTGGGCAAACCCCTGCAGGTAGGGTGTGGACAGGAAGTTCAGGAAGTCCCAAAAGAGACAGACATCTATTTTAAGTCCTGCGGGAAAATTCAACAGTTTGGTAAAGCCAGCGGCGATATCGTTGACAGAAAGCTCAACCACTTGCTGCTGAACAAGTTCTTCAGTGAACAGATCAGTAAAAAACAACTTGCACCGATAGTTTGAGAATAACTCCACCGTTTCCGAGACGGCAGAGCCTGCATCGAAAACGGTGATGGGTTTTGTTTCGTCCAGCCGCTCAAAGATGAGTGGAGTTAGTTTGCTCGGCTGACGGGTGACGCTCAACCGCTTTTAAGTGCGAAATTCTGCTCTTTCTCTTCAGGAGGTGGTGCCCCAGAGTTTGCATCCTTACTTCCCGTTGGCAATTTCGCTGCTTTGGGCTCGCTGGGATCCATATCGATACTACCCTTGAAGACAGCGCCATCTTCCAGCGTAACCCGGGGTGCAACAATATTGCCGCGCACGTTTCCTGAGTTTGCGATTATTACTTTTTCATTGCCTGTGATATCGCCTCTGACAGTGCCTTCAATTTTTATATTCTTTGCGGTGACATTTGCTTTGACGTCACCTGATTTTCCAACAGTCACTTGATGAGAGTTGATTTTTATCTCGCCTTCGACCTGGCCTTCAATTACGAGATCTTCTTCACCGGTGATGTCGCCGGTAATCCTAATAGTGCTGCCAATCATTGCGGTTTTCCTCTCGGTAGAAGGTGGAGATGGTGCCGGTTTGCTTTGTGCGGTTTCCAGTGGCGCAGCTCTTGGAGCGGGCGGTTGTTTGTGTTTGTTCTTCTCAAACATGGTCTTACCTCTAACCAGTTTTTAAAAGGGGGCAAACATGCTACCAATTTGTGGGGAAGGCATCCAGTCGTGTTTTGCAGAGTACTTTTATGTGGTGACGGTATCAGTTGATGCGGGAGCTGAGGAGGGTTTTGCTCATCTGAATGATGTTATCTAATGTGCGTTTGCGTTGTATCCCTGTTTGCTCCAATGCCACCATAAGTGTTGCATGTGTCATTTCCAGAAAGACAATGGCAAGTCTTGTGTGGTCTCCACGCTTGCCCTCAACGCCCAGGCGCTTGAAAATTGAACTCAGTCGTGTGGCAACCTCTTCGTCATGCTGTTGATCGAGTTCGGCGAGCTCAGGAACCGCTGAGATAGCTGCAATGAGTGGGAGTATTCCCCGTTGTCTCTCGTATACGTCAAACAGCAATGCGGTGCTGCGATTGCAAAAATCCTCAATATTCATTTTGTTGAAAGACCAGTTTTCCATTGTGTTAAGAAAACTTGAATATTCAGACAACCACTGTTCGGCAATGGCGTGCATGATCGCATGTTTGTTGGGGAAGTAGTGGTACAGAGTTCCTACTGATATGTGTAATTCTCGAGCGATAAGAATTGTCGTTAAATCATCAAAACCCACGCGCTCCAGAAGTTGCGCGGTTACTTCAAGAATTTGTTGAGAGCGCTGTATAGAACGCTCCTGTCGCGGAGTCGATCGGCGTCCAAGATTTGGGTGCGCTTTGGTGCGTTGTCCATTCACCCAAGGCGATCCCGCAGAGAGTAGTAAAGCATCCCTGCCACTAATCCTGGCCACCTTAAAAGGGTGCCGCCGGGAAACGTATGCGTAGGTACATCAGCCATAACATCAAATCTCTCGGCAGTTCCCGCCAGTGCCTCGGCGATAAGCTTCCCGGCAAAGGTGGCCGTGGGAACGCCATGGCCCGAATAACCTTGAGCATATAGAAGATTGGGTTGCAGGCGACCGATGTGGGGCATGCGATTGAGCGTTATTGCAAGAGTGCCGCCCCAGCCATAATCGATTCTGGTGTTTTCCAGTTCAGGGTAAATCTTGAGCATGTACTTGCGAACGAAACCCTTGATGTCACTCGGGAACCTGGAACTGTAGTTTTCCCCGCCACCGAACAGCAGGCGATTGTCGCCAGACAGTTTCCAGTAATCGATGACGAATAATGAATCAGACATAGAGGTATCGTTGCGAATAAGGCTGCTTGCCAGGTCCTGGCCGAGTGGCTCCGTGGCCAGCATAAAATTGTTGATAGGCATTATCTTGCCTGCGGTTCGAGGTTCCAAATTGCCCAGATAGCCGTTGCAAGCGAGAATCAGATACCTCGCTCTTACTGAGCCAGCCTCGGTGTTGATCAATATTTCGTCCTTGCCGCTGTAGCTGATAACACGCGATTGCTCGTACAGCGTTGCGCCCAGTTCGTCAGCAGCCTTGGCGAGACCCAATGCGTAGTTCAAGGGGTGTAAGTGACGAGCGCCCTCGTTTAACATTCCACCGTAGAATCGCTTTGAACTGGTCATTTCCTTCAGTCCATCCCGATCAACATAACGCACCTGCTCATAGCCGTATTTTTGCTTGAGCATGGCCACCTCTTCGCGCAACTCGGTGGCGTGCAAAGGCTTGGAGGCAACGTGAAGGTCGCCGTATTTGAGGTCGCAGTCGATCTCAAACTGATCTACTAGTCCGCATACAGTGTCGACAGCTTCCAATCCCAGATCCCACAGAATTTTTGCACGTTCCTCGCCAACTATTTTTTCAAGGGTCTCCTGGCCTGCTCTCTGACCAGTGCCCACATGGCCGCCATTACGCCCTGAGGCGCCCCAGCCCATTCGCTCGGCCTCTAGTACCACAGTGTTGAATCCCTGTTGTTGCAAGTGCAGGGCTGCAGAGAGACCGGTATAGCCGCCTCCTATAATGCAGACGTCAGTGCAAATCTCGCCTTGCAAGAAGGGCCATGAATGCGCGGAATTGGCGCTGGCGGAGTAGTATGATGAAATGTGCCCGTATAACATAAAGTAGAATTAACATTCGAATAAAGTAGAATAATAATTCGATTATGTGTAATAATCAATCCCGAATTTAGTCCAGGGGGCTTGGGGCTCCGAAAATAATGCAAGAAATAATTGATTTGTTAGAGCGCGATGGCATTGAAGAAGTTGAGTGCTTGATGCCTGATCTGACGGGTGCACCGCGCGGAAAGTTCGTTCCCGCATACAAATTTATTGAGGAAGGTGCACCCAAGCTGCCAGAAAGTATTCTGGTGCAGTCTGTTACGGGTGAGCACACTGAACAGCATTTCGATCTGGTAGATCCCACCGACTGTGATATCAATCTGCGACCTGACCCGACTGCGATCCGCAGCGTACCCTGGGCGAGCAGCCCTACGGTACAGATTATTCACGATTGCTATTTGAAATCCGGACAACGGCATCCGTTGGCGAGCAGAAATGTACTGCGTCGAGTGCTTGATGCCTATGCCGATGCGGGGCTACAACCAGTTGTGGCCCCCGAGGTTGAATTCTATCTGGTAAAAAAGAATACAGATTCTGATTATCCGCTTGAGCCACCCAAGGGTAGATCGGGACGTTCCCAGTCGTCCCCCCAGGCGTACAGCATTGAAGCGGTAGATGATTTCAGCGAGTTCGTCGATTTGTTGTATTCGTACTGTGAAGCACAGAATATTGATACTGACATCCTGATCCATGAATCCGGCACAGCGCAGATGGAGTTAAATTTCCTGCATGGAGACGCTCTAAGCCTGGCGGATCAAGTTTTTGTATTCAAGCGGACGGTACGTGAAGCGGCATTGCGCTGTGGTTTCTATGCGACGTTCATGGCTAAACCCATGGAGGATGATCCAGGCTCTGCCATGCATATTCACCAGAGCGTTCTTGATGCCGAAACCGGTGAAAATATTTTCATGGATGAATCAGCAGAGCGCGGACACAGCCAGCGCCTGTTGCATTATGTTGGCGGATTGCGGGCATTTACGCCTAATCTGATCAGTTTCTATGCACCAAATATCAATTCATATCGCCGCTTTGCACCTGAAATATCAGCGCCAGTCAACTTGTGTTGGGGTTATGACAACCGCACAACGGCCTTTCGTATCCCAGAAAGCAGCCCGGAAGCGAGTCGAGTAGAAAACCGTTTCCCGGGTGTTGATGCCAATCCCTACCTTGCTATGGCTGCCACCTTGGCGTCGGGGTTGCTAGGTATGCAAAGGAAGATTGACCCTGGTCCGCATCGCGAAGGTGGAGCGAATGAAACAGCGGTCGCTGTCCCTCGAACGTTGGAAGAAGCGTTACGCAAATTGAAAAGCGATAATGTATTGGTGGAGATGATTGGTGCTGAGTTTGTAGAGGCTTATCATGCAGTCAAGCTACTCGAGTTTGAAGAGTTCAATCGAGTGATTACCTCTTGGGAAAGAGAGCATTTGCTGCTGAAGGTATAAGCCTCGCGATTTGGCACTTCTGCTTGATAAAAACTACTTTGCTTAAGTTGCCGACTGAGGTTCAGGTGGCTGAATAATGCGCAGGGTCTGCACTGATTTCAATTCGTCAATGGCAGTCATGCTGCCGCTGATCCAGCTACCGCCGTCAGCCACCGTCAAAACTGTGCCCAGTCCTCCGGGTACGTCTATAGTCACTGACTTTGCCACTGTGTTAAAGGCTTGAACATCGGGAGCTTCCATCGCATCCAGACTTCTTAGAACTTGAGGTGCATCAAAGTCGAAGTTTCGCTCAATGGTGATTCGTTGGCCGCTGCGTGGACACAGCTCCCGGTCCAGATCCAGCACCTGTAGAACCCGGTTACAGAACTCAGTATCGACATTGTTTTCTCGCAACCAGGTCGTCAGCACATTTTTAATCAGTACGTAGCAGTGCTCTCTGTCCGTCAGCGCCGCGAGATAGATGGTATTTCGTTGTTCATACACCAGCATCCGATCTGAGGCGTCGAGATCCAGAGAGTTGGCGTACTGGTTGAGGATAGCGGCCAGCATCCTGCGCAACATTTTCGACACTGGCAGATTAGAACACAGGGCTAGAAACCGGGTTGTCAGCGGGAGCATGTGACCATGAATGAGCAACAAATGTGCTGATATCAGGAAATAACCTTCCTCACCTTCGTTTCTATCGAAGGAGTGGCAGCCAACCACGTATTCGCCTTTTGCTTTGCCGTAGCCTGCTACCGGGATGGCCTCGATTTGATACTCATGGCGACGCTCATAGAACTCCGTGCCTGGCAGCAGTGTATAGCCAAATATGTTGATATTCGGAAAAGTGGCCAGCAGTGTGTCAAGGTTTGATTCGAAACTGGACAAATTGTCCCCTGGCAATCCCCAGATCAGCTCGGCGGCGATGGGCACGCCCTGCTCAGACATGGTTTTGGCTATGGGCTCATAATCATTTGAATTCATGTTCTTTCGATTACTCTGCTCAAGAGCTAGTGGTGTCAGAGTTTGCAGGGCCAGCTGGTAGTGAGGTAGAAGCTCGTGCTGGTGCAGGAGTAGCACTATTTCCTGTACCCGCGGGTTGTGTTTCTTGGACCAGCTAGTTGCAAAGGATTGTGGCAGCCCGGTTTTTTCCTTCAGCTCCACGATCAGCTGTGCTTTTTTCAGGTCGGCCTTGAGCGCGCCAAAATTGCTGTCTGCCAACCATAAGTCTTTTATTCCGGCAGTGGTAATGATTTCCCAATCACTGCGTATTCTCTCCATCGAGTGCTGATACATCTTGCTACCGAGATCCCCCGTTCCCCATTCGCAGAAGGCACATTTGAACGGGCATCCTCTGCAAGTTTCATAGGAAATAGATTCATACAGAGGTTTACCGTTGCCGTCGACCAGGTCTATCACCTCCAGTGCTGAGGGAAACAAACTCATATCGCGCGTACGCTCTCGCGGTGGTGTTTTGGTGAGGTGCCCATCCTGTAGAAATGCGAGACCGTTAATTTCCTGCCATGTGCTGCGATTCGAGCAGTCCAGTAATTCTGTAAATGTGATTTCGCCTTCGCCGAGAATGACCACATCGATAGGGTCGTCAAAGAGGTAGTCTTCAGCTTGCTGTACATGCGGGCCTCCCGCAACGATGATTGCGTTTGGGCAGCGCTCTTTGAGCTCACAAACGAGGTGAAGAAATTCTGCCGCGTTCCAGGTGTAAAAGCTGAAACCGAATACAGGTTGCTGGGTTGAGCGCGCAACAGCTTTGATACTCTCATCAGAATCTGAAAGCCAGTCCGTTATCGAATCGTCATCACGAAAATGCACCAACGTGAATTCAGTGGTATCGGCGTTAGTACCGTACTGCAGGTAAAAGGCTTGTAAGGCACCACAAGTAGTCGGCGGGGCATGAAACTGCTCAGAATCCATACTGAACAGCCAGACGGGTCGTTGCACTGACGCGAGGCTCCGTGGGTTGTTATGGCGATTGACTCTACTGGATTGCAGCGCTTATTGCCATGGACACCCCTGCTGTCGTTTAATCGACTGACGCGCTGCAGCAACGGGTCAGTAGCAGGCATGGACATAGAACTGCTCAAAACTTTTCTGGAGGTCAAAAATACTCGTCACTTCGGGCATGCGGCAGATAATCTGTTTCTTACGCAGGCAGCGGTGAGCGCCCGGATCAGACATCTGGAGGAGCTGTTGGGCGTCACTTTGTTTAGTCGCGGTCGCAACAACATCCAGTTGACCAGTGAAGGTGAGCGACTGGTATTGCATGCTGAAACCGTGCTGCTCGCGTGGTCCCGGGCTTACCAGGAAGTAGCACTGGAAACCAATCAGGTGCGCCAAGTGAGTATTGGTGCCCGTTACGGTATCTGGACTTCTGTGATGCACAGCCATTTGCTGGCGCTGCATGAGCGTTTACCAGATGTGGCCCTGCGCGCGGAAACCTATCCGGCTGAAACAGTGATAAATATGCTGATGGACCGCACTCTGGATATTGCGCTCTCGCACGAGGCACCCGTGTTTCGAGAGTTGGAATGCACCCCGATCGGACAATTAAAACTGGTACTGGCCACAACTCTGCCCAGAAGCAAACGCAATGCGGAGACAGCGTTGGCAAGTAATTATGTGTATGTGGACTGGGGTAGCCAATTCTCCCGTTTTCACGCCCGCACCTTTCCCAACGCGCCGCCGCCGGCATTGCGGACCAATATGAGTTCCACCGCCCGCGAATTTGTGAGTGCGAGCCGCGGGTCGGCGTATTTGCCGAGCAGTGAATTAGCGATTGCCTCTCAGCCTAAAATTTTTCGCGTTACGGAGGCCCCGGTTTTTGAGCGACCCATTAATGCCATTTATCGGGCGGGTTCAGATTGTATAGAGTTGATCAGGGATATCATCGCTCATCTGGATGGGGTGGAACTTTAGGAGCAGCCTCGAAGTTGGCGGCGGAATGCTCCAGGACGAGTAATGTCGCCCGGGCATAAGACCCAGGTCTATGGCGCGAGCAGGTCAGTCCTCCCATTCCAGGTCGAAGTAACCTATCTCCTCCTGTAAGCGTTTTTTCTCCAACCTTTCCTCTGCACGACGACGCATATCGGCTAATCGTTGCTGTTTGGGGTTGGAGCTGGTGACGCTCTCATAGACTTCATCGAAGTTATCGCCGAGTGCAGGCTCGAACAGTTCGTCCATATCGTCATTAGTGGTACTTTCAGAATTCTGGCGTCCCATAATTGACCCCCCGAAGGCACGTTGTGAGTAACGGCTTGCGGCAAATATCCACTACCGATCATAGAGCTGTAAATCAAAAGTTTGTTGGGATGACGATAAAAAATTTTTATCGTCATCAGGTAGTGCCCGAAATCAACTGTGTAATAAAAAAGGGGACATCCCTGTCCCCCTGCAACTTGCCCGTTCCGGTCAATCCCTTGACCGGAGACTTACAATGGCCGTCCTGGCCTGCACACTATAGAAAGCAAATTTCTTGCCACTTTTGTTAACGCATTGTTTTTCAATAACTTGCTGTTTTTCAGGTCTGCTGCGGGCGAATTTTTACTCAGGGTGGACATGTCCGGACGTGTCCGCTTATGGGGTTCGATGTCCACTTGCTCCGAGCTGGTGCTGTACTACGCTGAATCCTTCAATGCCTTTTTAGATTGTGGTCGGCTAGTGGATGTGGCAAGTATTTCACCGTGGTCGGGAGAATTTTTGGCCGCAGAGCAGGAGAGAGCTTTTCGGCATCTTCGAGCGCCCCGGGACCAGTTTCACATACGGGTTATCTGGGCGCTCTCTATTCTCTTCTTTGTAGCCTTTGGTCTACCCGATTACCGCGAATTTGGAAAGGTGGACTCATACACCCAGCTACTAGCAGTCAGAACGAGTATTGTTTTACTGGGGGGCCTCGTGGTTTCTCTTACCTATATATCTCGTTTCCAGAGCTATGCTGACTGGACGACCCTGATGGCTTTTCTCATGGTGTCTGTCTGTTATGCCGTGTTGTCTGAACTGCGTGGTGGTGTGGAGAGAAATCTACCGGGCGCATTGCTATTGGTTATTGGAATCTATCTGTTTTCTCCCAATAGATTCGCATTCAATTTGACAGGCGGGATTTGTTGCTCGCTGGGACTGGTAATAGCCTCCTATGCATCAAATCCCGGTGGGTTGGCCTGGCTGGAAGGCTATGCCTATTTATTTCCGGCAAACCTGCTGGCCATCTTGAGTCTGGTGCGTCTCAACACCTCACACCGGCGCCAATACTTGCAAAGCCTGGCTCTCGCGCAGGAGGTTCAGGATCGCAAGCGTGCAGAATCCCAACTTGCGGTAGCACACAGGGAAACCCGCGACCTGCTGCACAATATCTTGCCCCAGGCCGTGGTTGCCGATCTGCGGCGGGGCAAACCACGACAAACGGCGCGTCAGTATGAAGATGCCACTGTGCTTTTTGCGGATCTTGTAGGTTTCACCGAGTTGGCTGATAGCCTGGATCCCGCGGAGGTACTGGACATGCTGGACCTCGTATTCACACGGTTTGATTTACTGGCTGAGAGCGCTGGTCTGGAAAAAATCAAAACTGTGGGTGACGCTTATATGGCGGTGGGTGGTGTACCTCTCAGTTGTGAAGATCATCTGGACCGTGCTGCTCAGCTGGCACTGACCATGCATGAACACATTGCGTTGTTGTCCTCACAGATTGGTCGGCCGCTGTCACTCAGGGTCGGACTTCAGTCTGGGCCGCTCGTCGCCGGTGTCATCGGCCGCAAGAGATTTGCCTACGATGTCTGGGGCCATACGGTCAATCTGGCCAGCCGCCTGGAAGGTGTTGCTCGCCCAGGTGAAACGATGATTACCAGCGATACGGCAACCAGATTGGCTAGACGATATGAAATCGGTGAGCCGGAAGATGTAGCACTTAAAGGAGTGGGCAGGGTATCTGTACGGTTACTAATCGGAAGATCCCACTGCAGCCAGGGCATCGATGACAGCTGCAACAGTGTCCTCGATAGTACCCCCGGAGGCGGGTACGGTGATATCGGCGTAAATTTTGTATAGTGGTTGGCGTTCGTGAAACACGTCTTCAAGAGTCTGTGATTCGCTGCGAGCGATACCGCGATCATCAAGGTTGTTTACCCGGCTACGGATCTCCTGGAAAGGCACATCCAGAAACATCGCAGGCCCAGTTGACTTTATATGCAGCATGGCAGCTTTGCTGTATACGACGCTCCCTCCGGTTGAAATCACCGTGTTTGAAAACCTGTGTGCCAGAATGACCCTTTCTTCTATCGCGCGCAGCGCCAGATAGCCTTCCCGATTGATGATTTGCTGTAGCGTGGCGGCTTCTGTTGACTGGATCAGCAGGTCGGTATCGACAAAATCGAAACCCAGAGCCTTGGCGAGGAGTACACCAACGGTGCTTTTGCCGGCGCCGGGCATACCGATCAGGCTAATTGTCGATGGTCTATGGTCGTGATTATTGCTCATGTTGCGATCTGCTGCTGTTCAGAATGGCGGCGCGAGTGTAGTGTAGAGATGTTCTATTCGCGGCGAAAGATGAGTACGCACAGCCCCGTTCTCTTTTTTGTCCGAGAAAGGTAGAATAGTGGTCAATAATTATATATAACTCCATGTAATTTAAAGAATAAAGAGGTTCCCGTTTTTAAGGGAAGCAGGTGAGCTCTAAGAACGTACTCATAATTAGTGAGCTGCAAGCAGATCACCACACCTTGACGGCAGCGTTAGGTAGGGCTGTCCCCCAACGATTCACCGTTAGTTGCGCTAATACTCTGGAGCGTCCCGTCGAAGCTTTGATCGATAAGGCGAACGACGCCGTCATACTGGCATACGCTCCCGAGACCGATTATCTGCTGCGTCTGGCGGCAAAACACGATATCCCAACTCCCATTATTGTGCTTATAGACAAGCACACGCCCTCGCTTGTCGAAAAACTCAAAAGCTTTGGGGCCATGGACTTCCTGGTGCGTGGGCAGATCCACGATGATTTGTTGCATCGCATTATTGATTACTCCATAGATCTCAAGCATGCCAACCACAAGATTAGTCTGCTTTCCAACCAGGACACGCTGACCGGCGCCCTCAATCGCACCGGATTTCGCGCCCACATCAGACGAGCGGTTGAGCGATCTGAGCGGAACAATGTAAAAGCAGCGCTTTTGTATATAGACATAGACGGATTTAACGCGATCAATGAGCAATATGGCGAGGCCGCGGGTGATCATCTGGTGCAGGTAATATCCAAGCGACTTGCCGCAAAAAAGCGAAATACCGACAGTGTGGCCCGCATCGGGGCAGATCAGTTTGCCGTTGTGCTCGAAGATATCCATGCGGAGGAAAACGTCGAAATGATAGCCCGCAAGATGCTGAGCACCATCTCCGAGGTGATTACGGTCGCGGACCAACAATTGGCAGTGACAGCTTCTATTGGGGCGTCTATATGTCCGGATCATGGAACCCAGTACGAGGACTTGTTTGATTGCGCTGAAAAAGCCATGGTGCAGGCTAAGTCGGTACCTGGTAGCACTGTGTTTATCTATGCGGACAAGCTGCAGCTAAACCCCGCCTCACAGGCATCCCTTGCGGTGGATTTGCGGCATGCACTGCGCCGTGGTCAGTTTGTACTGCATTTCCAGCCCCAGATTGAGCTGCAAAACCATACGGTCGTCGGTCTCGAAGCGCTGATACGTTGGGATCACCCCGAGCGAGGCATGGTCAGACCGGACGAATTTCTGCCAATGGCCGAGGACATGGGTCTGATGCAGGGCATCGGATACTGGGTCATCGAGCAGGCAGCGACTGCGTGTAATTGGTTGGCACAAGAGGGTCTCGACCACATCGAGGTGGCTGTCAATATTTCCTTCAATCAATTTCGTGATGAAAAATTCACCGATGTGGTGCGTGAAATTATCAATAAGACCGGTGTCGATGCGAATCGGTTGGAGTTTGAGCTGACCGAGACCTCAGTGTTGCGTAACCCGAAAGAAGCTAAACACGTTATGGACGCATTGCGGGACCTGGGCATTTGCTTCAGCCTTGATGACTTTGGCACCGGCTATAGCCAGCTTTCGCATATCTCTGATCTGCCCATCACAGCCCTCAAGATTGACCAGAGCTTTGTCTCTGAGTTGCCGGGCAACAAGAATCAGGCGGGTATCTGCATGGCCCTGATGGCCTTTGCTCGTGAACTCGATTTGACAGTTGTGGCAGAGGGTGCCGAAACCCAGGAACAGGTACAGTTTTTAACTGCGCACCTGTGTCATCAGGTTCAGGGCTACTTTTACAGCCCGGCCATTCCGTTGGATAGTGTGCCTCGCTTCGTGCAGGAACAAATGGTTCAGACAGCGACCTAAGATCTAGTAGCTGAGCCTGTTTCTACCCCCCTGCTTGGATTTATACAGTGCCTTGTCGGCAACTTTCAGCACATCCTCAGCTGATTGTGACGGGTCAGTCTTCTCGGCGAGACCAATGCTGATGGTGACGCGAACGCTGGCACCTTTGCTTGCCTGCCCACGCCGGCGTCCCGTTGACTCATGCTGTGAGGTTGGGCGGGCGCTTTTGTCGCGAATGGTAATGCGGTAGTTGGCGATCTCCTCACGTACTTCCTCGAGGTAGGGGACGCAGTCTTCTATATCCCTTTGAGGGAAAACAGCGCAAAACTCTTCGCCACCGTAACGATACGTGGTGGAGCCTCCACCGATCTTGGACAGGCGCTTGGCTACCAGTTTCAATACCTCGTCCCCCACGTCATGACCATGGCTGTCATTCAGCTTTTTGAAGTGGTCGATATCCAGCATGGCGACGCAATATCGTTTGCCCAGGCCACGGAATCGCTCATTAAGCGAGCGCCGGCCTTGCAGGCCTGTAAGTTCATCCCGGTATGCCATTTCGTGGGAACTTCGGAATACCCCAATGATGACGCCTGCTGAGGCGATGGAGAACATGATAGTAGACATCATGTCCACCTGGAGCCAGCCTAGGGTGACGTAGCAAGAAGCCAGGCATAGCGCGAGCATGGCCTCCGATTCATTATTACGTACGCCCAATGAGAACAGGCAGATACCCAAAGCTATGCCGAACAATATGGTTGAACCCACCGACAGGATGTATCCCTCTATGGACTTGATCTGCCATAGGTCGGACAGGTTTTGCAGTGCATCGGGTCGAGTCTGAAACTGCCAGTATGCATAAGCGCAGAAGGCGGGTGTAATCAAGAGATAGAGAAACCCGAAGTGATTCCACAACCCGCGTTCTGGCAGTAGCGCGAGCAGGGCTATATTGAGCGGCACCAGCAGGCTTAGGCTCACATATACATAATATGCCTGAGGGCCGGAGAGTGATGACTGCAGGAAATTCTGTATCAACCAGAAAACACAGGCCAGCAGCACCGAGCTGGCAGCCAACCTTGAGCGATTGAATTGTAAGGAGAGGGCAGCTGCTATGGCGGCCAGCACGTAGGGTACGTAGCCCAGCAGGGCTCTGTTACTGGCATCAAGTATGTGTACTTCACTGAGTAGATACCAAGCCAATGTCAGAAGAATGACCGGAAATATCAGGCGAGACAGGGCTTGGAGGGTCTGCGGCATGGTCAGTCATTATACGGACTGACCGAGTAAGTCACAAAAAGATCAGGTGCCCGTTTTTTTTATTGGCTTGTCTCGACATAGATACTGGCTTGCTGCAGCGGCGGGGAGTGCAGGACTGTAATAGTGCCCCTGGATGAACTCACAGCCATTGGCGATAAGAAAGTCCAGCTGTTCATTGGTTTCTACTCCCTCTGCCAGCACATTCAGGCCCATGCTTTGCGCCAGGGCAACGATAGCCTGTGCGATGGCCTGATCATTCTTGCTCTCAGTGATTTCGGTAACAAAAGACCGATCAATCTTGAGCGTGTCGATGGGAAAGCGCTTCAAATAGGCCAGTGAAGAGTACCCTGTGCCGAAGTCATCAATACTTATAGGCATTCCCTGTTGCTGGAGCTGTTCCAGAATATTGATGGTCAGCTCTATGTCGCGCATGGCTACACCTTCGGTTATTTCCAGCCCCAGTAGTTTGGGTGATATGCCTGACTCACTGAGCGCGCTGGTTATCATCTGGGTCAGGTTTTTCTGCTCAAACTGAACCGCAGAAAGGTTGACGCTGACTCTCACTTGCAATCCCAGTTCCAGCTGCCAGCTGGCTATCTGTTTACAGACCGATCGCAGTACCCACTCACCAATCTGTACGATCAGGCCTGACTCTTCTGCAATTGGAATAAAATCGGCCGGAGAGACATAGCCATACTTGTCTGATTTCCAGCGCAGCAGGGCTTCCA
The DNA here is from genome assembly GCA_938074045.1 of uncultured Halieaceae bacterium. Taxonomy (GTDB): domain Bacteria; phylum Pseudomonadota; class Gammaproteobacteria; order Pseudomonadales; family Halieaceae; genus CALJGI01. The sequence goes on along the minus strand of CALJGI010000004.1, from coordinate 2,427 downwards.
TACTGGCAACATGGCCTGTCTCCGCCGAAATAATCGGCTGATAGTAAACCTCAAATTTCTGTGCATCGATGGCTTGTTGCATTTCCTCGCGCCACTCTATATAACGCAGTGCATTAGCGTGCATCTGGGTATCGAATACTAGATAGCCACCTTTCGCCTCGCGCTTGGCGCGATGCACCGCTGTGTCAGCATCACGGATCATTTCTTCAGGTTGGCGATAGTTACCGTTGTTCAGCACTATCCCGATTGTGCCAGATATTTCTATATGACGATGATTGACAGAAAATGGAGTTGCGAACGCTTTCTTGATCTTGTTGCAGGATTCAATAACGCTTTGGAGAGAGGCAATATCGTCCAGCACCACAGCGAATATATCCCCGCTAAAACGTGAAAGCGTATCGGCGTGGCCGATTGCCTCGCTGATTCGATGGCTGACATCTACAATGAGGGCGTCACCTGCGCTGTGCCCCAATCCCTCGTTGATTACTCTGAAATTGTCCAGGTCGATGAAGAGCACCGCAAATCGGTAGTCACTGCTTTGTCGCGTGCGATCAATAGCATGACCCACTCGATCAAGAAACAGAGTGCGGTTTGGCAGAGATGTGAGTGTATCGTAAAAGGCGTTATGTTGGATTTGACGCTCGTAGCCAATTTGCTGACTGATATCCCGTAGCGAAATCACCATCCCTATTGCGTTGGTATCGGTTTCATTGTCGCGAATCAGGTTCGCGCTAATCTCGACGGGTACCTCCGAGCCATTGCGCCTTACCAGGTATTGACGAACATTCCATAGATCTTCCCCCTGCTCGAGCACAGTAGAGCGGAGATCGACATTATGAACACCAGTTTCAAAATCCTTTAGCTCCAACAGTTGACCGATAGGCATACCCTGGGTTTCGCTTGCAGTAACACCCACCAGATTTTCTGCTACAGAGTTCACGATGGAAACCCTGCCCATTCTGTCGGTAGCCACCACGCCGTCATTGATGTTTCTGAGCGTGGTATCCAGATGTTGCTCGGTTTCACGTAGCGCCCGTTCGGCGCGGTGTTTGTACAGTGCTATTTCTATGTTTATCTCAAGTTCGCGATTATCGAATGGCTTCAAAATATAGCCGTAAGGCGCGGAAATCTTAGCGCGCTCTAGCGTATCGTTATTTGAATAGGCGGTGCAGAATATAACTGGGACGTCGTAGGTTTTGTTGATCTCCTGAGCAGCTGTTATACCGTCTATTTGATCCCGCAGATGTATGTCCATCAGAATGAGATCGGGCCGCAATGAAAGCGCTCGCGCAATGGCATCCTTCCCTTTGCCCGCGGTGCCAACAACCTCATATCCCATCTGCGTAAGTCGTGCAGAGATATCTTTGGCTACAAGAACCTCGTCTTCAACTACGAGTAATGTGTTTTTCTTCATCTGCTCAACCCCCGGGGAATTCAATCAGGAATTCGGTCCCATGATGATTGTTAATAGTTAGTGTGCCATCGAGTTGCTCGGTCAAAATTCTGACAATTTCGAGCCCCATCGATGGCGTGTCTTCAATGTTAAAGTCTTCAGGAACACCGATGCCGTCATCTGCCACCGAGAATTGATAACGTGAGCCATCATCTATTGGGTGAAACTTGATAGTGATAAGCCCGGATCCTGACCTGCCTACATAGGCGTGCTTTAATGAGTTGGAAACCAGTTCATTGATGATCAGTCCACAAGGGACCGCGGTATCGATATCGAGAAACACGTTTTTGACGTCCGTCTTTAAATTTACGACCAGATCGTCGAACCGATAGAAGCGCAGCAATCCCGTGGCCAGCATCTCGACGTAGGTATTGAAGTTAATCTCCAGTAGATCATCGGAGCGGTACAGGTTCTCGTGTATCAGTGCCATTGATTTTATACGTTGCTGACTTTCTGTAAGCAGCGAAACAAATCTTTCATCATCCACTGAATCTGCTTGAATATTTAACAAGCTGGAGATCACCTGCATGTTGTTCTTCACGCGATGGTGAACTTCTTTCAGCAGTACTTCTTTTTCATCCAGGGAGTCTGCCAGGCGTTTTTCTGCCGCCTTGTGTCCCAGCACTTCTTTCTCTAGTTCCTGAGTTCTGGCAGTCACTAATTTTTCAAGTTGTTGGCTGTAGCGAGCTTGTTCCATCCGATGCAATCGAGCTTTGTACAGGCGAGCCAATGTATAAAGAACAAATGCAGCTATGATGACGTAGAGTGTATAGGCCCACCATGTTGCCCACCACGGCGGAGCTACATAGACATCAATGGATAGACCTTCGCTGTTCCAGACGCCATCGTTATTGCTGCCCTGAACGCGGAAACGATAATTTCCCGGCGCCAGGTTTGTGTAGGTGGCCTGGTGTACGTTCTGAGCTTCAACCCATCCGGGATCAAAGCCCATTAGTTTGTAGCGGTAGCGGTTT
>CALJGI010000003.1 GCA_938074045.1 uncultured Halieaceae bacterium | reverse complement strand
CGCGTCCTCGTGCGAGGTGTCCGCGCCCGTAGCTCAGCTGGATAGAGTAGTGGCTTCCGAAGCCCTTGGTCGCAGGTTCGAATCCTGCCGGGCGCGCCAATTAAGGGTGGGTCTATTCCGGGCACACAGGTAAAACATTGATCAGGGGCGTAGCTTTCATGTCTAGGTGTTCAAAGTCATGTTACGAATAGTCGTTGCGCTAATCCTCGCCGTGTTTGCCGCGGGGTACATCTACCGTGAGCCTTTGATCGCGACGCTCAAGGATCAAATCACCCGGGATATGTTCGTGCCGGCGGACAACGACATTTATGACCCCGGACTGCCCGTTGGAACCACATTTCCCCCGATTAACGCCCGCCTTGATGGCATTGTGGTGAATAGCGTGAACAGGTTCATCGGCGACAAAGGTATGATTTTTATCGCCTCACGATCGGTGGACTGGTGACCTTTCTGTATGCGGCAGCTCGTGCAGCTGCAGGAACATCGGCAGGCCTTTAAACAGGCCGGGATTGGCGTTGTGGCGATGACCTACGATGCCGAGGCTCTGCAACAGGCTTTCGTGAAGGAACAAAACCTCGACATTCCCCTGCTATCCGATATCGACGCCACCTCCTTCACCTCACTGGGCATCCTGAATACGGACTACGAACCCGGTGACGACAATTACGGCATTCCCTGGCCGGGCATCTTTATTGTCGATCCACGAGGCGAAATCCGGGGAAAACTGTTCCTGGAGGGCTACGCAACCAGAGTCGACTCGGTGGCGGTACTGAATTATGCACAGGGCTTACTCGATCCCCCAGCACAGCCCTGAGTGCCCGTCGCGATCGTAGCAGACTAGCTGTAGCGCCCCAGCAAAGTATTGGTCTGGCGTAATTTGGTGGAAATCAGTCGCGCCAGATACTTGTGGACGCCCATGGCAAGTTCCGGGTGCTCACGCTCCATGCGTCGCAACTCTGCCACCGGCAATCGACTCACACGCGAAGACGTTGACGCAACAACGGTCGCCGTGCGCACGCCGTCGAGGTACAACGCCATTTCACCAAACACGCTCCCCGCCTCGAGTACGCGCAATACGAAGGGCTTACCTGCCACGCTTTCAGTGGTGACACTCAACACACCCGATTCGACGATATACACACAATCGGCATACTCCCCCGCTTCTATCAAGCGCTCACCTGCCGCCACCTCCCGACTATCCAGGTAATCCTCTATCAGTCGCCAATCGGTGGTGGGCAAATCTTCCGGACTACTGAGTTCTTCCAGGAAGCGCTGCACTGGGCTGTCGGCGCTTTCAGCGTCCATGAGCTCAGTGATCAACATATCCTCGCAGTACGCCAACGCCTCATTCTGGGTTTCGAAATAGCGGATAAAATTGGAGGACAGTCGACTCCTGGCCATGTCACCCTGCAGCTCATCTGCGAGGCCGGAAAATACCAATTCTCCACCGGATTGTTCTGCCATCTGATGCAGCTGCAGGAACCCCATCACCGCAGTGCTGTCGATACCGCTGACACCCTGAAAATCAATGACCACGTAGGTCTTGCGATCATCGCGCTCCTCGGTGAGCGTGGGTAGCAGACGCATCACCAGTTGATGTGATCTGGCGAAAAACAGATAGCCCTGTAGCTTTGCCATCGTGATCCGGCGGCCCTCGTTGTAAAGAAACTGCTCTTTTTCCTTCGACCGATCTACATTGCTGCGGGTTTCACGCCCGTTTACAACGTATTGCACCGTCCTGACCTGACTGTAATCGATAAGAAACAGGGATATACCCACACCCACACCGAGTAACACGCCGGAGATAAAGCCGAAATAAACTGTAACCACCACAATCGCCGCGACCGCTATCCAATCTTCGGTCTGCAGGTAATCGCCATGGTTGAACAACCATTCCCGCCATAATTGCCAACCCAGCCAGAGGAACACGCCGCCCAGAAAAGGCACAGGCAGATAGGCAAGCCAGTTGGTACCGACCAGGACCAGACCCAGGCACAGCCCAGCGGCGATCAACACAGATCGCGTATCCGCCGCATCCGCCTGATACATCATGGTGGACACACCGATGTCGTGGTAACCCGCGGCACCGCCCACGCACCCGCTGAGCGCATTTGCTAGACCGGCCGCGCGGAGTTCAACATCCACATCCACCTGCTGCTGAGTGGAGAGTTCAAGCCCTGTGACTGCCAACAACAAAGCCAGTGCGCTGACCAGAGCTACGGACAGATAGGAGCGCCACTCGGCACCCACAAGACCCCACTCAATATGATCAGCCTCACTCCAGAGGGCATTGAATGTATCCTTTGCAGCACCACTTTCTGGCAGCAACCAGCCACTGGCGGCCAGACTGGAGTATTCAAAAGAGCCAGCCCACACAATCAGATGAAACAAGGTCATTCCCAGGGTGAGCACCACGGGCAGGGCGAAAACTTCTCGCATCCGCCTGGATGCCGCTTCCACGCTGATGGCAAACCCGATGGTTACCACGAACAGCAGAAAATAATGGCTATCTCCCAGCAGCAGCAGGCTGCCGGGATCCAGTTCGATGCCGAGGCCGATTCCCAACCCTCCGTGGATCAGCAGCCAACCAATAGTGATCATGAAACCGGCGGTCACAGAGAACGGGACGTAGCGAATGATTTTACCGAAGCGAAACACACCCAGCAGATAAAACAGTCCACCCGTGAACACCGTGGACACAGCTATGGCGGCGAGGATAGTGGGGTAAATCCCCTCGAGACCCTCAGATCTATCATGGAAACTCTGCGCGATGGACGCGGCGACCACCGACAATATCACCACCGCTTCATCCTGCAGAATCGCATAAATACCACGAAACTGACTGTACAGGCAGGTGACTGCCATCAAGATCGCCCCACCAAGCAGAAACACGCGGTAGCTGGATTTGACGTAGTCCAGAAGAGGGCCGGAGAAGATAAAGGCAGCGTAGAGCACCGCGAACAGCGCCGCCAGCAAAGCCATAATGGCGGCGCCGAACAGCGTTTCAGCCCACAACAAATGTTTCGCCCGCCCGGTTGACGTCACCGCTGCTTCGGCAGGCTCATCCATATATAACTCCTGATTTAATGCTCGACCGCAACTGGATGACGACGAGTTAAACAACTAGGGTGGCAAATTTACCAGCAACTGGCAACCACTCCCTACGCGAAGCGGCGCGCGTCCTGGGTGACGGCTAAGTTTGGTCCAGTTTGCTCAAGCAAACCAGCAGCTCCCAGTTACCTTCAGAGGCGGTGCACAACTCCAACAGTGGGCTATTATGCAATCATCACTATCCGGAGAACAATCATGGCCAAGGCAGTTGAATACAATCTGGGGCCAGCTATATTCCCCCGTGGCTGGTTTATTGTCGCCGAAAGCAGCGAATTGGGTGCAGACCCAATGGCGGTGCACTACTTCGGCAAAGATCTGGCGCTGTATCGCGGCGAGAGCGGTCAACCCGTGCTTCTCGATGCCTTCTGCCCCCATATGGGCACTCATCTCACAGCGAGCACCAGCGCACATATTGTCAAGAGTGGCGAGCAGATAGAGGGAGACTCCATCCGCTGCCCCTACCACGGCTGGCGGTTTGCTCCGGACGGCACCTGTGACGACATTCCCTATTACGATGGTCGCATACCAAAATCAGCTTCCATTCGCAGTTATCCAGTAGCCGATGTCATGGGTTGCGTAATGGCCTGGTACGATGCCGATGGCCGAGCACCGGATTACGACCCACCGTCCCTCAAGGAATGGGACGACCCGCAGTGGGTACGTTGGGAATTAGACCACTTGGGCGAACTTGGACTCCACTCTCAGGAGGTTCTGGACAACATGGCTGATGCCCGACACCTCGGCCCGACCCACGGTGCTCCCTGTGAGTATTTCGAAAACGAATTCAAAGACCACATCTATATACAGCGACAAAGCGGCCATATTGCACTGTACGATGAGTTTTTACGCACCACCACCTGGTACACAGGACCGGGATTATTATTGTCGAAGCAGGCCTTTGGCGACACTCTGATGTACGAACTGATTGCCAACACGCCCGTGGATGACGGATCCATCAGGGCGTGGCACGGCGTTCTGTACCGCGGCGCCAGTAGTCCAGCTTCAACTGAAGACCGCGACTACCAAAAGGCGTCACAGGCTGGCGCACTGGAAGCCTTTGGTGCTGATTTCAACATCTGGACGCACAAAAAACCCGCTATCAAAGTGATGCAACTGGCCACAGACGGCCCCTTTGCGAAGGGACGACGTTGGTACAGTCAGTTTTTTGATCTCCCAGAAAAGGCCAGCGAATACCATGAGGAGCTCAATGGAGTTCATGGGACTGATGGCCTCCCACCGCCCGATCAGGAGACCCTGGACCAGAGTGAAGGGCTCTTTTAGCCTGAAAATCATGTTTTGACACCACATTCCGTTCTGGAGCCAGCAGCGGGTCGAGGATGGCGACACTACGCCGCCGCATCATCAGCTCCGCGCAAGCAACTGTTTATGCTGATATTTCCGGGAATATTACAGCTCCGCAAGGACGCACTCGGTATGGTTTATGACATTGAGTTATTAGACTCGTCGCCCCATTTGTGGTCAAATTGCCGGCCCGCAAAATTGTGTATTTATTTCTCTGGGCATCATCCTGGGGACAGGCATCTTTGGGAGCGAGCTAAATGCATCTAGGAACAGGCCAACCACCGCAACAGCGGCCTGGTAAGTCCGGACTTTACGATCCAGTCAATGAGAAGGACAGCTGCGGTGTCGGCTTTGTAGCCGACATGAAGGGACGCGCCAGCCATACCATCGTTCAGGAAGCTTATACTGCGCTGTTGCGTATGGATCACCGAGGCGGCTGCGGCTGTGAGACCAATACCGGCGACGGCTGTGGCATCCTCACAGCGCTTCCACACAAGCTGCTCTCACGGTTCGCCAGAGAAGAATTTGGCAAAGATCTTCCCACCGCTGGGAGTTATGCAGCGGGAAACGTATTTCTACCCACCGACGCTACAGAGCGAGAGCGCTGTAAATCAACCATTGCGGATATCGTTGCGGCACAGGGCCAAGACTTGCTGGGCTGGAGAAACATGCCTGTCGAACCTGATCTGGCCGATGTCGGCCCAACAGCCAGAGCATCCATGCCGGTGGTGGAACAATTGTTTGTGGGTGCCGGCGATGGTATTTCGGGGGATGAATTCGAACGGCAGCTCTACATCATTCGCAAGCTGAGTACGCGTACCCTGCGCAATGACCCCAGCCTGCAAGAGCGCTCTCTCTTCTATATATGTACCCTCTCCTCAAAGGTGATTGTTTACAAAGGGATGCTTACACCGGCCCAGTTAATGCCTTTTTATCCGGATCTTTCTGAATCCGATTACGAGGTCCATTTGGCCATGGTGCACTCCAGGTTCAGCACCAATACATTTCCTTCCTGGGACCGCGCGCAGCCCAATCGATTTATGAGCCACAACGGCGAAATTAATACCCGACAAGGAAATATCAATTCCATGTTTGCCCGACAGGGGGTCGTCGAAAGCGAATTCTTTGGCTCGGAAATGGAAAAACTGTTCCCTGTCGTTGAGCCTGATTGTTCGGATTCAGGCAGTTTTGATAACGTCCTTGAATTCATGCTGATGAGCGGCCGCACCCTGCAGGAAGCTATCATGCTGATGATTCCGGAGGCCTGGCAGAATGACACCGAGATGAGTGCCGCCAAGCGCGATTTCTACGAGTTCAATTCGGCAGTCATGGAACCCTGGGATGGCCCGGCTTCTATCGCCTTCACCGATGGCAAGTATATCGGCGCTGTGCTGGACCGTAACGGCCTGCGTCCGAGTCGCTTCTATATTACCCACGACGACAAGGTAATTATGGCCTCTGAGGTCGGCGTCGTGGATGTCGAGCCGGGCAACGTCAAGGCGAAGGGAAGATTACAGCCCGGCAAAATGTTCTTGCTCGATTTTGAACAAGGTCGATTAATCACTGACGAGGAGCTGAAGAACGAGTACGCAGCCAGACGCCCCTACGGTGAATGGCTGAATCGCCAGCGAGTCTCCCTCTCTGATCTACCGACTGGTCAGGAGGCCTCCAGCTTTGACCAGGACACGCTGATTGAACGCATGAAGGCCTTTGGATTTACCGCCGAAACCATGCAGTTCATGTTGCTACCTCTCGTGCGCGAGTTGCGTGATCCGGTGGGTTCAATGGGCAACGACAGCGCTCTGGCCTGCCTGTCGGACAAGCCTCGCATGATTTACGACTACTTCAAGCAGTTGTTCGCACAGGTGACCAACCCGGCTATTGATTCTATCCGCGAAGAAGTCGTGATGTCACTGCAATGCTTCGTCGGCCCGGAACGCAACTTACTGGAGGTTTCGGAGCAGCACGCTCACCGCCTATTCATTCCCCACCCCATTCTCACCAATGAAGAAACAACCGCACTGCGACATATCACAAAGGACGGATGGCGAGCCCGGGTCATCGACATCACCTACCCCAGGGCTGAGGGCACGGCCGGTCTGGAGACTGCGCTCACTCGCATCTGCGATGAAGCCAGTGAAGCAATTGCCGCCGGCGACAGCCTGATTATTCTGTCTGATCGAGCCGTTGCCGCCGATCGCATTGCCGTTAGCACCCTGCTGGCCGCCGGAGGTGTGCACCATCATCTGGTTGCTCGTTCAGAGCGCACCCGCATCGGCATTATTGTCGAAACCGGTGAAGCCAGGGAAGTTCATCACCATTGCATGCTCATTGGTTTCGGCGTCGATGCGATAAACCCCTACATGGCCTTTGAAGCACTGTTTCAGGCACAACGCGAAGGCATGCTGGACGACCAGAAATTTTCTGATGACGAGCAAATTGTCGCCGCCTACCGCAAAGCGGTCGCCAAAGGCATGCTCAAGGTTATGGCTAAAATGGGTATTTCCACCCTGCAATCCTATAAGGGCGCGCAGATATTTGAAGCCGTTGGTCTGGCCTCAGAAGTCATCGAGCGCTGCTTCGTCGGCACACCCAGCCGGGTTGAAGGGGTCGGGTTTGCAGTTCTCGCAGAGGAAAACCTGCGTCGTCACGAGATGGCTTACCCCTCGGTTGAAACCCAGCTCATTCCAGTGCTGCAAAATCCCGGCGATTTTCACTGGCGTGACAAGGGTGAGCGTCACATGTGGAACCCAGACACTATCTCCGCTCTGCAACAGGCCACCCGGAGCAACAGTCGAGACGCTTACAAGAAATTTTCCGCGTTGTCGGATCAGGAAGCCACCCGGGGCTCAACATTACGCGGGCTAATGAAATTCCGCGAGGATACTAACAACGGTCCGGTGGATATCGATGACGTCGAATCCGCGGCTGATATTGTTAAACGCTTTTGCACCGGAGCCATGAGTTTTGGCTCTATTTCACCGGAAGCGCACGAATCACTGGCTGTGGCCATGAACCGAATAGGGGGTAAATCTAACACCGGAGAAGGCGGCGAAGACGCCAAACGTTTCGAACCAATGCCCAACGGAGATTCCAAGCGCTCCGCCATCAAGCAGGTAGCATCGGGGCGTTTCGGGGTGACCGCGCACTATCTGGCCAATGCCGATGAGCTGCAAATCAAAATATCCCAGGGTGCCAAGCCCGGCGAGGGTGGCGAATTGCCCGGTGGCAAGGTTGACGATTATATCGCCAAGCTGCGGCACTCAACCCCGGGAGTGGGCTTGATCAGTCCTCCCCCACACCATGACATTTACTCTATCGAAGATATGGCGCAGTTGATCCACGATCTGAAAAACGCCAATCGCAATGCGCGCATCAGTGTGAAGCTGGTATCAGAAATGGGGGTGGGAACCATAGCGGCGGGTGTCACCAAGGCGAAGGCTGATCACATTGTAATCGCCGGACACGATGGCGGCACCGGCGCCTCTCCGCTCACCTCGATCAAACACGCCGGTCTGCCCTGGGAACTGGGCATTGCCGAAACTCATCAGACGCTGGTTATGAACGACCTGCGGTCCCGCGTGGTACTGCAAACTGATGGCCAGTTGAAGACCGGTAAAGACGTGGTTGTGGCCTGTCTGCTAGGAGCAGAAGAATTCGGTTTTGCGACGGCTCCGCTTATTACCATGGGCTGCATCATGATGCGAAAATGCCATCTGAACACCTGCCCGGTAGGGGTGGCAACTCAGGATCCAGTGTTGCGCAAGAAGTTTCGTGGTAGCCCGGACCACGTGGTCAATTTCTTCTTTATGCTCGCCGAAGAAATCCGCGAGATCATGGCACAGCTGGGCTTCCGCAATATGAACGAGATGGTGGGACGCAGCGATATACTGGATACCGATGCCGCCATCGATCACTGGAAAGCCAGCGGCCTGGATCTGACCGCCATACTCACGCCCGCGGTCAAGGCACACGACAATGTGGGAACCTACCAGACCATGGAACAGGATCATGGACTGGAACTTGCGCTCGACAACGAGATTATTCGCCTGTCAGAGGCGGCCGTGGAACGTGGTGAGAAGGTGCGTATAGACCTCCCTGTGGTCAATACCAATCGCGTGGTGGGCACCATGCTCTCGCACCAGATTGCCACCAAGTGGGGACCAGATGGCCTGGCTGACGATACGATTCACATTAAATTGTCTGGATCCGCCGGTCAGAGTCTGGGCGCATTTCTGGCCTGCGGCGTTACCATTGAGGTCGAAGGTGACACCAACGACTATGTCGGTAAAGGGTTGAGTGGTGGTCGCCTGGTGGTGTACCCACCCAAGGACAGCACCTTCACGCCAGAAGACAATATTCTGGTGGGCAACGTTGTGATGTACGGGGCAACCTCCGGTGAGGCCTATTTCCGAGGGATTGCCGCAGAGAGATTCTGCGTACGTAACAGCGGTGCCAGCGCCGTGATTGAGGGCGTGGGTGACCACGGCTGTGAATACATGACCGGCGGCCGCGTGGTTGTGCTTGGGACTACCGGAAGAAACTTTGCTGCCGGTATGAGCGGTGGTGTGGCCTATATATATGATGCCAACGGCGACTTCCGGCAGCGCTGCAACATGGGAATGGTGGAGCTGGAGAGTATTAGCGAGGTTGAGGACGTGGCTGAATTGCGCCAGTTGATAGAAAACCACGCCAGCTACACTGGCTCTAGCGTTGCCCGACGGTTGTTGGACGATTGGGATGGCAGTCTGGCACGGTTTGTGAAAGTCATGCCCACTGATTACAAACGCGTTCTTCTCGAGCGGAAGACAGCACTGACCACAGAATCCGCGACCGCGAACGTAGCCTAAAGGATTGAGAAAGATATGGGTAACCCCACTGCATTTAAAGAAATAGCCAGGGATATTCAACCCTACCGGGATGTGGAAGAACGCCTGCTGGATTATCGCGAACTATATACCGAGGTCGACGTCGAGACGCGCCAGTCCCAGGCATCCCGGTGCATGGATTGCGGCATCCCCTTTTGCCAGTCTGGCGACGGCTGCCCGGTTTCCAACCGCATTCCTGAGTGGAACGACCTGGTATATCTGGACCGCTGGGAAGAAGCCCTGAACCGGCTGCATGACACCAACAATTTCCCGGAAATTACGGGCCGCGTATGCCCAGCTCCCTGCGAGGGCGCTTGCGTATTGGGCTCAGTTGAAACACCGGTCACGATCAAGAATATTGAGTACGCCATAGCCGACCGTGGCTTTGCCGAGGGCTGGGTGGTACCGCAACCCCCTACCACCCGCACCGGTAAGAAAGTCGCTGTGATCGGTTCCGGACCCTCTGGACTGGCCACCGCAGCCGAACTGAACAAATCCGGCCACACCGTGACCGTCTATGAGCGCGCCGACCGCATTGGCGGGCTACTGATGTACGGTATCCCCAATATGAAGCTGGGTAAGGACGTCGTTGATCGCCGGGTTCAGATTCTGCGTGAGGAAGGGGTTAACTTTGTCACTAACGCCGACGTCGGTGGCAGTGGTGAAAACGCAATTGATGCAACAGCTCTCAGGGCAGAAAATGACGCAGTGGTGCTGTGCACCGGCGCCACCAATGCCCGGGATCTCCCCATTGAAAACCGGCAATTGGACGGCATACATCCGGCCATGGATTTCCTCCGCGCAAACACCAAAAGCCTGCTGGATTCCGACCTCTCCGATGGCAATTTCATATCTGCGAAGGACAAGCATGTCATCGTGATAGGAGGAGGAGACACTGGCACTGATTGTATCGGCACGTCGCTTCGACACGGCTGCAAAAGTCTGACCAATTTCGAACTGTTACCCCATCCGCCGGAAGACCGCGCGCCGGACAACCCCTGGCCACAGTGGCCCAAAGTGTTTCGTGTTGACTATGGTCACGCCGAGGCAGCCCAGCGCTTTGGTAACGATCCACGCGAATACTGCCTCATGTCAAAAGGGTTTATTGACGATGGCAATGGCAAACTGGCCGGGATACGCACCGTAGAGGTCCAATGGACCAACGTTGACGGCCAGTGGAAAATGGCGGAGGTGGAAGGTTCAGAAAAAACCTGGCAGGCTGATCTGATTCTCCTGTCGATGGGTTTCCTGGGGCCGGAACAATATGTCTCTGCCGCACTCGAGGTAGAGACTGACGAGCGCTCCAACTACAAAGCTGCGTATGATGTGTTCAGCACAAACCAGCCCGGCGTGTTCGCAGCTGGTGATTGCCGGCGGGGTCAATCTCTGGTGGTCTGGGGAATAGACGAAGGCAGACGCGCTGCGCGGGAAGTAAGCAAATACCTACTCGAGGTTTGATACGCTGAAATTCGGCAGGCCTGGTTCTGCGGACACCGCCCAGGATGAGGCGGCAGCGCTATAATAACTACAAGCCTGGTATAAACCAGGCCCCATAGCGGGGAGCCAACCCATGGACCTGCAACTTAATGACAAAACCGCTCTGATTACTGGAAGTAATAGGGGTACCGGCGAAATTATTGCGCGAACTCTCGCTGTCGAAGGCGTCATCGTTATTGTTCACAGTAACGAGCCGGATCTCGCCACCGAAGTATCTGAAACCATCGATGGTGCCTACGCAGTTTTTGGCGACATCAGCTCAGAAACGGGTTGCGAAGCTGTAACGCGCCAGGTGATGGAACACACCGCCGGTGTCGATATCCTGGTAAATAACTATGGCACCGCAGAGATGGCCCGCTGGGAAACCTCATCCACTGCTGACTGGCTGGATAGTTATCAGCGTAACGTGCTGTCGGCGGCGCGTCTCAGTCAAGCAATGATTCCTGCCATGCGCGAGCGCGGATGGGGTCGCATTATTCAGCTGGGAACCATAGGCAGCCATCAGCCCAACAATATAATGCCGCAGTATTACGCGGCCAAGGGCGCATTGGCGACTATGGGTGTGAGTCTTGCCAAGGAACTCAGCGGAACGGGCATTACTGTGAATACTGTTTCCCCCGGGCTGGTTCACACAGCAGAAGTCGAAACAGCCTATCGCGCACGCGCAAGTCGCAAAGGCTGGGGGGACGACTGGGAAGGTATTGTTGAGCGCCTGGTTGAAGAAGACTATCCGAACCCCTGTGGACGCATTGCCGCGCGAGAGGAGATAGCTGATATTGTGGTTTTTCTCGCCAGTCCCCGCGCAGGCTTTATCAATGGCCAGAACCTGCGCGTTGACGGTGGCGCCGTGAGCTACGTCTGATCAGTCCCAGCTCCGGCTGTCGGTTATCGATTATACGCTCTCGCTAGCCACTTCAACCGCGGCTTGCTCGGGCCGTGCACTATCTGGTAATTCGGCGACATGCCCACCAAAGCCTAATCGGCGCTTCAGCGCATCCCAGCCGCGGCTGGCGTCATCCCCAATCAGGTATAGAGCAGGCACTAATACCAAACTTACAAACAGGGCAAACAATACGCCAAATGCCAAAGCGACCACAGCGGGGTGCAGGAATTGCGCCTGTTCGGATTGTTCAGACATCATCGGTATCAGCCCGACAAAAGTCGTCACTGTGGTCAACAAGATCGGCCGAAAACGCTTCACTCCCGCCGCCACCATAGATTCTCGCGCCGACTTGCCCTTCGCTCGCAACTTCTGAACGTAATCCAGGAGGACCAGGTTGTCATTTACAACGACCCCCGCTGCCGCACCAATACCGAAGTAGGAAAACAGCGCCATGGTAAGATCAAAAAACAGGTGGCCAAACACTGCCCCCATAAAGCCGAAGGGGATCGCCGTCATGACAATCAGGGGCAACCAGTACGAGCGGAATGCAACGGCTATTAACGCATACATCAGGAAAAATGCGATGGAATAAAGACTGGTCACCTCCTGAAAAAAGCGTGCCTCACTCTCGGCCTGACCACCTTTGAGTATTTCTACACCGGGAAACCGGTTCTGCCACTCGGGCAGGAAGTTTTCTTCCATATCGGTGCTGATATCGTCCATCACATCGTCCGCAAGGTCCGAGAACACATAGGCCGAGCGTTTGCCGTTGCGGCGATTAATCGTATTTATACCAGAGGAGAAATCTACAGAGGCAACCGCCAACAGAGGTACCTCGCGCCCATCAGCAGTGCGAACCCGGAACTCGGACAGGCTGGACAGTCGATCGCGTTGTTCACTGGGATATCGCACCATGACTTTTACATCGCCATTTTCCCGCGGCAATCGCTGTACCTCCTCCCCGTAGTATGCCTGGCGTACCTGGCGAGAAAGTTCAGACAGGGTGACTCCCATTTTCTCGGCACCGGGCAGCAATGATAAGTGCAGTTCATCGGCCGCTCCCTGCAGATTATCACGCACATTGTAGACATCATCGTAGCTGGCCAATTTCTGCTGCAGGTCTTGTGATGCATCGCGCAGCGTGTCCAGATCATCATGCACGATTGAATAGGCCAGGCCGGGACCGTCATCATTGAATGATGAGGCAACCTGAATATTTTCTGCATCGGGAATCTCACCGACCAGTTCCCGCAGTCGCGTCGCTGCCTCCTTGGCGGTCATCAAGCGATCTTCCGGCGGAGCGAGCTTGACCAGAGCCAGCACGCTGTCCCTGCGTGAGCGCGTATACCACTGCTCCACCAAGACACCTTCGCCGTCATCAGAAAGTGCATTGACCTCCTCCTCCAGCTTACGTTCTGCTTCCTGCAGTTGATCGAGAATTTCCAAAGCCCGCGAGTACGGCGCGCCCGTTGGCAATTCAACATTGACGTAAATCTGGTCCGAGTCCACTTCCGGCATAAAGGAAAATTTCACCCAGCCACTGCTGAAAATCCCCAGACTGACGGTAAAAAACATGATGAACACGCTGGCAGTAAGATAGCGATGATCCAGCGCCACATTCAGCCATCGCTGATAGGTGTTACGGGAAAAGCTGACAATAGCACCAGATATACGGCTCTGTATTTCGACAAATCGTCCGTGTGATCGCCGCGGACCCAGGTGACGCAAGTGGGCGGGTAAAATCCACAGCGCCTCAATCAGCGATACAAACAATGCAGCGACAATGACCAGGCTGATCTGGCGCGTCACCTGAACATCTTCCCCGCTCAGGAAAAACCAGGGCAAAAAGGCCGTCATCGTCGTCAACACCGCAAACACCACAGGCTTGGCTACTGCCTGGGTGCCGGATATGGCAGACTGAACACCGCCGCCGTGCTGCACGCTATGCTCATGAATCGACTCACCCACCACGATGGCGTCATCCACAACAATTCCCAATACCAGCAGGAAGGCGAAGGTGGACAGGAAGTTAATGGAAACCCCGGCTCCTGGCAGAAAGGCGAAGGTGCCGGCAAAGGCAACGCCAATCCCCATCGTTACCCATAAGGCTACCGAGGGCCGCAGTGTGAGAAGAAGGATAAAGAACACCAACAGCAGTCCATAAAAGGAAGACTTGCTCAGTGTTTCCATGCGGCTTTCATATATCTCCGCCGAGTCAAACCAGATCGATAGTGTCACCCCCTGCGGTACACGTTCCCGCGCACCCTCCAGCCAGGTTCGAATGGACGCACTGGATTTGACGACATCGAGGTTGTCGGTGCTCTGCACCTGAATCAATACGGCTGATTCGCCGTTGATGGTAGCCAGTATTTCGTTTTCTTCGAATCCATCAACGACACGCGCCACATCACCCACCCGCACCGTACCGCCATCGGCCATCTGCCGAATGACAATACGTTCAAAATCCTCCTCTGTATCGGCCATGTTTCGGGCCCGCAACAGGATGTCACCCGTTTCGGTACGTAACGCCCCGGAGGACAGATTAATAGAACTCCCACGTATAGCGTTGGCAACTTCTGAAAAAGTCAGTCCATAGCGACGCAAGTCCTGCTCGGACAGTTCTATCGATACTTCCTCATTCCGCACACCAAAAAGTTCCACCAGCGAGACATACTGCAGTGCTGCAATTTCATCCCGCAGATCCTCAGCCAGACGGGTGAGTTCACGCTCCGACAAATCACCATGAACTGCGACGCGTAGAATTTCGTCCCTATAAGTGACGCGCCGGATTTGCGGACGCTCAATATCACGTGGCAACGAATTTACGGAGTCGACTCGCAATTTCACTTCGTCCAGAAAAGCCATCGGGTCGACATGGACGCTGGCGTCGATTCTTATCTGACCAAAATTTTCCGCCGCTGTAGATCTGATGCGATCGACGTTATCGAGGTCCTTTAATGCTTCCTCTATTTTCAGTACAACCTGTTCTTCAACTTCCTGCGGCGCTGCCCCGGGCCATACCACCGACACCTCGATGCGGTTACTCGACACCAGCGGAAAGAACTCCCGATCCATGGACTGGAATCCGAGGATGCCGGCTAGAACAATGCCAACCATAAGCAGATTTGCCGCAACGGCGTTATGGGCCCACCAGGCAATCACACGATTCATCTCACTGCCCTCCTTCTATGGATTCAGCACGAGGGCGGATCCACCACGGATAACAGCCTCGACCGCCATCCCCTGCACAGGGTTGCGAATGGAGGAAGTCACCACCTGATCACCAGCCTGCACTCCCCGCTCCACCACCACATAATCGTCTGCCTGATGAACTACTTCGACTTCCTGTACATCCAGTCGGCCTTCATCGGTGATACGGTATATCTTATCGCCAGCCCGCAAAGCATTGCGGGGGATCAGATACGCCTGCTCGACATATCGACCCTCTATTTCTGCTTTCACAAACAGTCCGACAGCCAATGGCATCCCCCCGCTGCCGATACCACCAACATAGGGGTTCTCACTCTCTGCTATGGCATACAGCAGGCGGGTTTCGCTATCAATGGACGCATCAAGCCGGGTCAAACGCCCCTCCCACTCCCGGTATTGGCCCGCGACCACCGCGCTGAAGTTCACCCGGGGCGCATCGCCGTTTGCAATGTAGCCTATAGGTAAACCCAGAGATGCCAATTGGATATCCGTTAAAGGCAGGCGGACTTCTACAATGTCCGTGGCAAATGCTCGACCGAGAGGCGTTCCGGGGGTGACAAACTGTCCCACATCAACCAGCTTGCTCTTCAATCGCCCCGTAAACGGCACTGAAACCCGGGTTCTATTAAGATTGAGGCGAGCCTGCTCAAAGTCGGCTTCGGCTGCCCTGAGGACAGCGTGTGCCTCGGCTACCTGGGGTTTCTTCAATGCCAGTGGCGACGGGTTGGTGACATTGCGCAACTGGCGTCGCGCGACGTCGGCATCGGCCTCAGCTTGCTCCACACCGACACGGGCGGCAGCCACTCTGGCCTTGGTCTGGGTCACCGCCAGACGATAGTCCTCATCCTCAATCCAGATCAGGGGCTCTTGTGCAGCAACGGAGCCACCCTCGGTAAACTCTGGTGAGACACGGGCGATGCGCCCGCCCACTTGCGCTACCAGGGTAATTTCGGTGCGTGCGCGAACCTCGCCTTGGGTGCTGACAATCAGCGCCACATCATCCTGTATGACCTTGTCAACAAACAGACTGAGAGGACGCGGCCCCTCGTCGGATTGCTCAGGTTCCGGTTTAGTCAAATCCAGCACCACAAAGATGCCAATTCCGAGTCCTATCACCACAACTGGCGCAATAATTCTTGCTATACGTTTCACAGCTACCTCTGCCTACCCGAACCGAATCAGTTAGATTACGTCCGGGTTTTCCTGTATATAGTGTTATATACAACTATAACACCATATCAGATATGCGCAAGAGGAAAATTTCAATCCGTCAACACGGATGCGTCCGGGGGCAGCCGCAGCCGCAAAGCGGCCGGGCGAAGCTCGAAATGGAACGACCGGCCTTGCAGGGGCTCACCATCCAGATTGATCTGCAACAGTTGTTCCGAAGACACCGTCAATTCACTGACCCGCGCCTGGACCAGTGCAGTTTCCCGGGCACCCATGCCCCGCACCAGCATGTCGGCCATGACCCGGGGTAATTCCTCACTGGTGACATCCGGCAAAATACTGAGATCCAGCAGCTCATCGTTGATCAGGGCGTCTGGACACATGGGGATACCACCACCCGCAAACCGCCCGTTGCCAACGGCAAATGCCAGGAATGACCCCTCCCAGAAAAAACCGTCTCCGCGGATAATGGCTTTGTTTGTCACCAGATTGGTTGCCTGTTTGATACCCGTCACCAGGTAGGCCACACTCCCGAGTATGCGCTTCAGGTCTTCAGGAGTGGTTGCGGTAACCTCGGTACCAAAACCACCGGTGGCAAGATTCAGGAAAGCCCGCCCATTAACCATACCCACATCCACAGGCTCAGAGGTGGACGCCAGCGCAATGTTAAGGGCAGCGAGCGTATCATTGGCGGGGATTGAGCAGGCGCGGGCAAAATCGTTGGCCGTGCCAGCAGGAAGAATACCGAGTGCAGGCGGAGCGGACACCGCCGGGTCCATCATACCCGCGACTACGGCGTTCATGGTGCCATCACCACCGGCGGCAATCAGGGTGTCATAGCGTCCGGTCCGGGCAGCGGCTGTGGCGAATAATTGAGCATCGCCCGCCTCCCAGGTGACGCGTACATCCACCGAATTGCCCTGCTGGCGAGCCGCAGCAACCGCTTGTCGCAGATCGCCATCCAGCGCCGCCTTGGCATGCATAATAATCAGTACATCGGCCATATAAAGACCCTAGCGTAAAATATTAGCCACGTATTCGCCGATGGTGAGTGCAGAGGTGAGCCCGGGGGACTCGATTTCGAACAGGTTCACCAACCCGTCAATACCATGAAACGACGGCCCATCTGTACGGAAATCCGCAGAGACTGCGCCGCCAGCTACCAGCTTCGGCTGCCAGGCTGGGAAATGCAAGGGTTCAGGGCGCGAAGCAGCTCCCCACCACATCTATCATACAGCGCGGTGAGAAGACGACAACGTAGCGGAAAAACCTTCCGCGAGTGGGGGCACTCGCGGGCATGGAATTCCTACCAGATACTGACTCGTTGCTCGGGTGACAGATACATCTGGTCACCGGGTTTGACATCGAATGTCGTGTAGAAAGGTTCGAAGTTAGGCAGCACACCATTGACGCGATATACATTGGGAGAGTGCGAATCCGAAAGTACTATCATACGCAGAAACTCATCTCGCATTTTGCCGCGGAAGGCGATGGCGTAACCCATGAAAAAGCGCTGATCTCCGGTGAACCCATCGATAACGGGCGCGGGTTTGCCACCCAGAGAGCGTTGATAGGCGCGATAGGCGATGGCGAGGCCTGACAGGTCGCCGATGTTTTCCCCCAGGGTCGCCTTGCCGTTAACGTGGAGATCCGGCAGGGGTTCAAAGGCGCTAAACTGGTCAATCAACATATCTGCCCGTTCCTGAAAACGCGCATCGTCCTCTTCTGTCCACCACTTGCGCATGTTGCCATCACCATCAAACTCACGCCCCCCATCATCGAAGCCATGACTGATTTCATGTCCAATCACAGCGCCAATAGCTCCGTAATTGATCGCGTCGTCCGCCTCAAGGTCAAAAAATGGAGGCCGCAAAATCGCAGCGGGGAACACGATCTTGTTCTCCAACGCCGAGTAGTAGGCATTCACCGTCTGGGGGCTTATCGACCACTCACCCTTGTCAACGGGTTTGCTCAAGCGTTCTACCTCCAGGGTATGATCAAACTGCTTTGCCCGGCGTTGGTTGCCCAGCGCATCGCCAGCGATAATTTGCAGTTCAGAGTAGTCCTGCCAGTCATCGGGATAACCGATCAGCGCGGTAAAACCCAGCAGTTTTGCTCTCGCTCCAGACTGTGTGACTTCGCTCATCCAATCCAGCTCACCAATTCTCTCATCCATGGCAGCTAGCAGGTTATCCACCAGTTCGGTCATCCGCCGTTTGGCAGCTGGCTCAAAATACCGCTGGACATAGGCCTGACCAAGACCTTCGCCCATTAGCCGATTGACCGTGCGCGCCCCGCGCTTAAGCCTGGTTGCCGGTTCCTTCAGTCCCGCCAACACGCCGGCGCTGAAAGCGAAATGCATGTCGTATACATGGGCAGGTAATACCGTGGCATACCCCTTGACGAGTTTCAGGCGCAAATAATCCTGCCATACAGAGATTGGGAACTCTTCCATAACCGTGGCCAGGTTGGCGAAGAAGTCAGGCTCGTCCAGCACAACATGCGGTACATCTGCCACATCCAGAGCGCTAAGCAGGGCATCCCAGGCAAATTTATCACTCAGATCCACCAGCTCCGCTCGCGTCAGCTTGTTCATGATCTTCGTTGGATCGCTGGCATCTTCCAGCGGCCAGTGCAACTCAGCTATACGCGCCTCCAGATCGTAGACGGCCTCCGCCCGAGCGCCAGTGTCACCTTCCACAACCAGTGCCAGTATCTCGGCAATATGCGCGCGAAACTGTTCGCGAATCTTCTGGTACTTTTCGGTGTCTTCCAGATAGTAGTCCCGGTTGGGCATACCCAGGCCACCCTGCCACATGTCTACCAGGTTGTAGCGTGAGTTTTGAAAATCGGGCTGCACATCCAACACAAACGGTACCTGTATACCCCGCTTCCAGAACTCTCCAAACAGGGCCGCCAACTGAGAGGGGGACTTAGTTGCCGCAATCTCTGCCAATTCAGGTTCGAGTGTGGTCAGACCCAGCTCTTCAATCCTGGCTTCGTCCATATAGGAACTGAACAGCGTCCCGACCTTGCCTTCAATGGTGCCCACATCTCGATTGTTTTGTAGCTGCGACAATATTTCGATTTGCTGTGATTCCGACAAATCTGCCAAAACGGCAAAGGTGCTGTAGGAAGGTCGGTCTGCAGGAATCTCGGTTCGTGACAGCCAGCCTCCATTTACATAGCGAAAAAAATCGTCCTGGGGTCGGATCGATTGATCGAACTCAGTCTGATCAATACCCGATTTCAGGGTTTCACCGGCGGCCGGAGTCCCCGGCATGTGTTGACATGAAGCCAGCAACACGCTGGTGAACAACAAAAGAAACGTATACCGAATACGATTGGTCATAAGTCTGGGTCCTTGGCAGGATGGCAATATCGTTAGTGAGTGTAGACGTCCGAGATGCAGAAAACCTCACCAGCCATCGCACCCATCCAACGGCTCATCGAATTTCCGCGCGCCCATTACAGTATGGTTTTCATTCGCTATCATTACACAACTCGTTCGTCTCCAGGAAAGTCTTGTGCGCAAGTTGCTTCCGATTCTTTTACTCGTTCTCATTGTTTTTATGAGTCTGTGGCACTTTGTGCTGCCTGGCATCGCGGAACGCCGGATCAATCTGGTAACCGCACACGAACCCTATGAGCCCTCCGCGGCGAGTGTGGCTCTGCATAACGACCTCTATATTGCCGATTTACACACTGACTCCCTGCTCTGGAAAAGGGATATTCTGAGTCGTTCCAACCGTGGTCACGTCGATCTACCCCGGCTCATCCAGGCCAACGTCGCCTTACAGGTGTTCACCGCCGTCACCAAAAGTCCCAGCGGCTTGAACGATGACCGCAATGCCGCCGATTCTGACACCATCACCTGGCTGGTCGCGGCACAGCTGTGGCCACTGCGTACCTGGAGCAGTCTCTATGAACGTGCGGCTTACCAGGCTGACAAGCTCAGCGAATTCAGTGCCGCCAGTGATGGAGCACTTCGCTTTGTAAAAACCGCGGATGATCTGATAGAAACTGTGGCCGATAGAGCGGCCGGTGGAAGCACAGTGGCAGCCATCTACGGTATTGAGGGTGCTCATCCGCTGGAGGGAGAGCTATCCAATCTGGACAGATTGTTTGACCGGGGACTCAGAGTAGTGGGTTTGACACACTTTTTTGACAATGAACTGGGCGGTTCCCTGCACGGTGAGAGTGGCGACGGGTTGACAGATTTCGGTCGCGACGTGATATCCCGGGCCAACGAACTGGAAATGATCATCGATATTGCGCATGCCTCGCCGGCCATGGTGGAAGAAGTTCTCACCCTCTCCTCCAGACCTGTGATTCTCTCCCACGGTGGCATGCGCAGCCAGTGCGAGACGCCGCGCAATCTGGACGATGACCTGATGCGGAAGGTGGCAGCAGCCGGCGGCATTATTGGCATAGGATTCTGGAACTCCGCTGTTTGCGATTACAGTCCCGAGGGAGTGGCACGCAGTATTAAGCGAGCTGTGGACGTTATGGGTGCAGAGCACGTCGCACTGGGCTCCGATTACGATGGCGCGGTGGAGGTAATGTTTACCGTCGATGAGTTAGCGGCATTGACGGATGCGCTCCTGATGTCAGGACTCAGCGAGGCAGACATTGCCAGGGTCATGGGTTCTAACGTAAGAGACTTCTTCCTGCGTTATTTGCCGGGTGGTTCGTAGACTTCCGGATTGACGCAGTGCTGCATGGACTGACCCCGCAGCGCCGACAGTCCATTGGCTACAGCGAGCTCCAGCATTCGCCTCCGTGTGGATGAACTAGCGCTACCGATGTGCGGCACCAATACCATGTTGTCCAGATCCAACAGCGGATTATCAGGTGCAATGGGTTCTACTGCGAAGACGTCGAAACCTGCTGCTGCCAGCCGTTTTTCCCGCAGCAGGCGGGCAAGCGCGTTTTCGTCAACAATGCCGCCCCGCGCCGTGTTGATAAGAACGCTGCCCGGTTTCATTTGTGCCAGCACCTCTGCGCTGAACAAGTTGCGGGTATCGGCGGTAAGAGCTACGTGCAGACTGACAAAATCTGATTGCCTGATCAGCTCATCAAATTCAACATTCTCAACTCCGGCTACCGCGCGCTGAGAGCGCGACCACCCCAATACCCGCATACCGAAGCCCTGGGCGCGTCTCGCCATCGCCCGTCCGATGGCACCCAGACCCACGATACCCAGCGTCGCGCCACTGACGTCTTTGCCAACAAACATGTCCGGCGACCATCGATTCTCCGCTCGCCAGTTGCCACTTCGAACAAATCGATCACCTTCCGCCACGCGCCGCGCCGCCGCCAGAAGAAGTGCAAAGGCCAGGTCTGCTGTGGTATCCACCAATACGCCGGGCGTGTGACCCAGCGGAACCCCCCGCTTGATCAGAGCATCGACATCAACGTGATCCACGCCGACGGACACACTGGAAACCCACTCGAGATCGGGACAATCCAGTAACAAAGCCTCGTCGACAGTGTCGGTAAGCAGGCAAATGAAACCGTTGCAGCAGGCTAAGGCCTCCCGTAGTTCTTCCGGTGTGGGTGGTAAATGCCGCGACCACCAGCGCAATTCACAATCGCTACCGAGCTGCTCCGACACCTCCGGCGACAATGGAAAACTACAAAACACCCGGGGTTTCATCAAACTGGCGCCGTCAACAACTGTTTTACTTCCTCGAGAAACCCAGACACCCGATAGGTGACCGAATAATCTCCCAGCTCCATCACATGTACGCAGGAGTCTTTGAGTCCGTTGGTCTTGGCAGCCTCTCGCAGCAGATTCTCTACCGGGCGATGATCCACATCGCAGCCCAATGACACTGACATCGAAATCATGGTCCCTTCACTATGCACCACAGGAACCGGGTTGCAGACCAGATGGAGATTCGGCAATGTGGTCAGATCGCGGTCTTCGGTCTGTATTTCAGTATGGAATAGTCCGCTCTCGGTCACACGACCAAAATGCTCACGCACCCGCACAACATCACCCGGTCTGAAGCTATTCAGCAGACGCAGCATAGCGAAGAAACACGGTCCGGAAAATCCACCTCAGGGATCACCTTGTTCACTACTCGGATTATCGATACCCCAACGGAACGTCTGTTCCAGATGGATATCAAACAAGCTGAGCATGCGTCCCACACTGTGATTTACCAGATCATCAAGTGTCGCCGGTCTCGTATAAAACCCTGGCACAGGCGGCGCGATTATCGCCCCCATTTCAGAAAGCTGCGTCATGGAGCGCAGATGTCCGGTATGCAGCGGCGTCTCTCGTACCATCAGAACCAGGCGACGACGTTCCTTTAAGACCACATCCGCGGCCCGGGTGATAAGCGTCGAGGTTACGCCGGTGGCGATCTCTGACATCGTCCGTATTGAACATGGAGCGACCACCATACCCAGAGTTGGAAATGAGCCGCTTGCAATACTCGCGCCAATATCAGCCGGTGGGTGAACTTCATCGGCGAGGGATTTGACGAAGTCGAGCTCATAATCTGTTTCGTGGTGCAGGGTGAGCTGGGCCGACTTACTCATCACCAGATGAGTTCTGATTCCCGCGGCACGGAGCAATTCCAGCGCACGCACGCCATAGACTATTCCCGAGGCACCGGTAATACCAACAATAAGTCCCGCGCTGCTAACAGCACCTGATTTTTTAATAGCTGAGTTCATAGCCCCATAATGACACGAAGCTGCCCGTGCCAAAAGAGGTCAAGAGAGACCCATTACAGGCAATCAGTAATGACTGATACTGGCCAAACGGGAAAAATAGTCAGGAAAAGTTTTGGCTGTGCAGCCTGGATCGTTGATTGTCACCGGCACCGATCCCAACGCTGCCAGGGAAAAGCACATTGCCATCCTGTGATCATCATAGGTATCGATTGCCGCCGGCAACAAAACCTGCGGGGGATCAATAGCGATATAATCCTCACCTTCTTCAACGGTGGCACCCAGCTTACGTAACTCGGTTGCCATCGCTGCCAGGCGATCCGTTTCCTTTATCCGCCAATTGTATACATTGCGAATGACGGTGCGGCCTTCTGCAAACAAAGCGGTCGTGGCAATCGTCATCGCCGCGTCGGGAATATGGTTAAGATCAAGATCAACCCCTCGCAGCCCGCCTCCATTTCGCACCGTGACAGATTCGGAAGACCAATGAACTTCAGCACCCATGGCCGTCAAAACATCGGCAAACATTTTGTCGCCCTGTACGCTGTCGCTCCCGATACCAGTGACCTTGACCTCTCCCCCTGCAATCGCACCTGCGGCGAGAAAATAGGACGCAGAGGATGCATCCCCCTCAACCATAAAATGACCAGGACTCACATAGCCTCGATCAGAGGGTACACGGAAACGGCGGTAGTCTTCATTTTCAACAGATACACCAAAGGCCGCCATGGCGTGCAGGGTGATGTCGATGTAGGGTTTGGAAACCAGATCTCCCGCAATGTGAATCTCGCAGTCTGCCTCTGCTAGCGGAGCTGCCATCAACAGCGCCGTCAAGAACTGGCTGGACACACTACCATCAATACTGACCGGTCCGCCACGCAATCCCGCGGCGCGGATTCTCAGTGGAGGAAAGCCGGGCTCTGCCAAGTACTCAATCTCCGCGCCGAGCATCTTCAGCGCGTCGACCAGATCGCCAATAGGACGCTCTCCCATACGCGGCTCGCCGGTGAGCGTGAAATCTCCGCTACCTGCAGCCAACGCTGCACACAGAGGTCGCATGGCCGTACCGGCATTGCCGAGAAAGAGATTCAGCGAGCAATTGCTGCCGATGACACCGTCAGCACCTTCGACAACACAGCTGGTTCCATCGGAAGACAACTCAAACCCTACTCCGAGAGCGGATAGCGCTGTCAGCATGTGACCGGTATCGTCTGATCGCAGGAGATTGGTGATATGCGTCTCGCCCTCAGCCAGCGCAGCCAGCAGCAACGCTCGGTTAGACAGGCTTTTCGATCCCGGAAGATTCACTTCGCCTGCAATGCGCGAGATAGGTTGTAAGGTCAAACTGTCCATGAGGATGCCAAAGGGCGGTTGCCCTGTAAGTGGCCGGAATAACCCGACTTGAATACTGGTAAACGGAGAATAGGTGGAAAAGAGAAAACGAAAGCTTCCAGGGACCTGACCCGATGTCCGATCCCTGTTGATGGAACGCTATCTAGCCCTTTTGTTCGGTCACCACCAACCAAACGGCATGCAGAACACCCGGTAGTACGCCGAATATCGTCAGTACGATATTGATCCAGAAGTGCTTGGTGGCACCCACCTGCAGAAAAGCTCCGACGGGGGGAAGAAAAATGGCGAGAATAAGATTAAGTATGCTCACGTGATACTCCTATTATGATTTCATTGTTTACCGGGCCTTCGGCGTAGTACGCATTATACGTGGTGGTGGAGTCGGCTTCACCCCCTCACGGGCTTACTTGAAAACGCAGTGTTTGGCGAAATCTACCGCTTCATTGCCACTCCAGTCACCCTTGGGCTTTTCCTTAAGACTCGTGCACCACTCTTCGCTGCCTACTTCGGGTGCGCAGGCCCCCAACATGCTCACAGCAAATACCAGTATTGCGCTGCGAACTAACATCTTCACATTATTCACAGATATTACCTCTTCAATATTAAGATAAGTTACACCCGTCGACAGTTTTCCCTACAATACGCCCTGCGAACCGCGCACTACCAGGAGGCTAAACCATCAACCTACAACACTCTATCCACTGGATGATGGGTTTGATACTCGCTTGCACATCCCTGCTTGCCAGCGCCGCTGGGGGCGTGGTTGGTGAGCCGGGCAGTTGCATGATAAAAATCGGGTTTTACACCGCTCATTTTACCATATATCAGCCGGAGAACAGCGCCAACGACGAATACTGTGAGGATCTGCCCTACGCTGGACAAACGCTATTTGTCATGGACTATCTGCACGACAGCCTGCGGGAAGTGCCGGTGGATTTCCGAATTGTGCGGGATGCCTCTGAACGCGGACAGTTCACCCGCTGGTCCGACGTCCAGGCCCTGCCGGACCTGGAAGCACAGACTGTTTTCTATCAGGCACCTGAGGCGCGGGCAGATGGCCGCTTTAGCGTGGAGCACCGCTTTGCCGAAGCCGGCTGGTACATCGGCGTCGTCAGTGCCCCTCACCCGACCCAGGATACCGTCTACCACGCCGTTTTCCCCTTTCAAGTGGCGGGTACCTTCTTTGATTTCTGGACGGTGGTGGGCATTCTATTACTGTCAGTTCCTGTCATCGCCTATGGCAGGCATCGCTGGACAACTCACGCATGACTGCATCTCGCCTGCTGTTGCTGAGTGGCCTTCTTATTCTGTTTGCCCTCCCACCGCAGTGGTACCCGCAGGCGGCGCGGGTTCAGTTGAGTCAATGGTTTGGTGCTGCGGCATTTCGCCCCCTCCCGGCTTCAGTCGATTACGCCTCCGCAGAAGCTGAAGTGTTCTGCCCACCGGATCTCTCAGGCTGGCGCAATGAGCGTGTCATAGAAGGACTGACACTACCGGCGGTGGCTGGCTGTGTGCCAGACAATCCGTGGAGTGTGGCCACTGCTATCCGCGGCAGCAACAACGTATCCGCCGACACTCTGAGTAAGAGTGGATTCACCAGCGACGCCGTCACCAAAGGTCGCGATCTGGACGGCGACGGCGATCCCGATGAGATACATATACGACTTGAAGTAGTAGAGCTGAATGGCGCCTCCGCCGAGCAACCGGCCCCTGTCACAGAATACAGTCTGGCTCCTGGCATAAAACCTGGCTTGTGGGTTTTTGCACCGAAGCTTGCTGGCATGGCCACCGAAAACTTTGAATCCAATCTCGCCCGACCCAACCTGCGATTGCCGTCGCCGACCCTTCGCGTAGAGCAGGGAGATCGCGTCTATATTACTCTGGAGAATACCCACTACATGCCACACACGTTACACCTGCATGGCGCTGATCACGGATTCGTCGACAGCACCGGGGAAGGTAACGATGGCGTTCCCATCACCAGTGAAATGCCGGTAATGCCAGGTGGCGCGCGCCGCTATGAACTAACCCCGCGCAGTAGCGGCACCATGTTTTACCACTGCCATGTACAGCCTCATGTGCATGTGATGATGGGCCTGCAGGGTTTGTTCATTATTGAAGAGAACAGACCTGACAACTGGCTACAGACCATCAACATAGGCGCCGGATCTGTGCGTCATCCCAGCGTCGCCGTGCGGGAAAACTATCAGCAGGAATACGATCTGCACTATCTTGATCTGGATCGTGAACTCAGCGCTGAGATTCAGCGCAACAATGATCCGAGATTGATCACCCGGGCAATGCATCGCGAATATGATATCACC
The DNA here is from genome assembly GCA_938074045.1 of uncultured Halieaceae bacterium. Classification (GTDB taxonomy): domain Bacteria; phylum Pseudomonadota; class Gammaproteobacteria; order Pseudomonadales; family Halieaceae; genus CALJGI01. Next base: position 16,153 of record CALJGI010000003.1, on the reverse strand, counting down.
GACGCAAGCAGTGACTATTTCGTGCTGAATGGGCGCTCCTTCCCTTACACCTTTCGTGAGTCGTTGATCGTTACGGAGCCAGGCCAACGCACCAAACTACGTGTCGTCAATGGTGGTGCCAAGGGTATCGCCCTACATACGCATGGCCATAAATTCACCGTCACCCACAAAGACGGCAGTCGCGTCCCCGAGGCAGCCCGTTTCCCTCAGGACGTTGTCTGGTTAGGCACCTCCCAGCGAGCAGATCTCGAACTCAGCAGTGTGAATGACGGAGTGAGTTCCTACGGCGCGGGTATCTGGCCCTACCACGATCACCAGTATCAGGGTGTGACCACAGATGGTATCGGACCCGGTGGCAATATCAGCGCTATTGTTTACCGGGACTATCTGGATGACGCTGGCTGGCCCAAAACCCTGGGTACCAGTTACACGCCCTATTTTACCGAGGAGTTCTATCGCAAGGAAATACCGGTCTGGGAGGCCTACGCACCCGGCCAATTTTCTGACCCGGGTTCTGATTGGCGATTGGTGTTACGCATTGCGCTGTTGGCACTGGGGCTCGGATTGGCCGTGGCCGCCGTGCTGCCCCGACGCAGATGAAGCCGAAGCGCCTCTTGGCACTATTTTGGACCCTGTTCCTGGCACATGGCAGCCTGGCCCAGGAACACGATCACCACGCGCATCACAATATGTCCGTTAGCGACAGCGGCATGGTCATGTATGAAAACAAGACCACATTACCCCGCGGCTGCGACCAGATCAGCGAAGATATTGAGCTCACAATTCACGCTGGAGCGAAATACGCAGAAAACACGCCAGGCATGACCTTTGGCATGAGTCAGCATGAGGTAAGAGCGCCGGGCTGCAGCCGCCTGACCATCACCTTTATCAACGAAGACCAAGTCAGGCATCAGTGGATGGTTCACGGTCTGCCGAAATACCTGTATTCCGCAGGTATGTTCCACCTGGAGGCCATGGCGGGCAGACAGGTAACCGGCACATTTATTGTACCCCCGGATGACCGCACCTATCTGGTCCACTGTGATATGGCACAACACATGGAGAAAGGCATGAAAGGCCAGTTGGTGATCGGTCGGGGTAGTGGCAATCTGTGGAGCGTGCGCGGCGTCAGCGATGCTTTCAACCGGGCACCCTATCTGCCGGACACGACCTGGCCACTTGCCGCGCTTGCACTACTGCTGGTTGCTGGCGTGGTAACTCGCCTGCGCCGTTAAGCCAGAACCGCCGCCAGAGCGTCCACCAGATACTCCATGTTGCTGCTATTCATACCAGCGACATTGATACGACTGGAGTTGACCATATAGACGCTGTACTCGCTCTTCAGACATTCAACTTCCTCCGCCGATATTCCCAGAAAAGAGAACATACCCTTTTCCCGGGCAATATGACTGAAGTCCCGACCGATACCACGGGCCGCCGCCTGCTCGGCAAAATCCAGACGCAGGCCATTGATGCGTTGACGCATGATGTTGAGTTCACTGGCCCAGACTTCGGTCAGCTCACTGTCCTGCAATATGGTTTCAACAATAGCCGCGCCGTGCGATGGTGGCATTGAGTAGATGCCCCTCGCTACGTTCAGCATCTGCTTAAGGGCGTTGTCGGCGTGTTCCGCGGTATCGGCTATCACACTCAGCGTCCCGGTACGTTCGCGATAAAGACCGAAATTTTTGGAGCAGGAACTCGCCACAATCATTTCTGGCAGGGTGTCCGCCAGCAGACGCAGGCCTGCAACATCTTCATCGAGACCGTCTCCCAGACCCTGATAAGCCAGGTCAACAAAGGGCGTAAGGCCCCGTTGCCCCAGATAACCGGACAGTATTTCCCACTGCGACAGCGATAGATCGGCACCACAGGGATTGTGGCAGCAACCGTGCAGCAGCACGAAGTCTCCCGCCGCCGCCTGTTCAAGCCCACTGAGCATGCCATCAAAATCAATCGTATGCGTCGTATAGTCGTAGTAGGGGTATTCGCGAATAGTGATTCCAGCATCGCCCAACAACGGCACATGATTAGCCCAGGTCGGCGTGCTCACCCAAACCGTAGCGCTGTCACTCCCCCTCATCAGTAATTGTGCCGCAACCCGCAGGGCACCGCAGCCACCGGTTGTCTGCTGCGTCTTGCACCGCCCGTCGAGCACCACCGCATGGTTCTCGCCAAACAGCATTTGCTGCATGCCGACAAGAAATCCCTCGGTACCAACTGGGGGCAGGTAAGCCTTGCTCTGCTCCTCCAAAAGGATAGCGGCCTCGGCCTGCTTCACAGCGGCCATGATCGGACTGACACCGCTATCGTCTTTATAAACACCTACACCCAAATCGACTTTGTTCGGGTTGCGGTCTTCCCGGTACGCAGCGGACAAACCAAGAATGGGATCCGGGGGTAAGGGAGAAAAATCGCTCAACATCGCCATATTCCAGCTTGAATCAAAAGACGGCAGATTATGCCTGAACAGAGGATACTGTCCAATGCCAAGAAATCTGCTAATGTGGCGCGGCAACGCCAGTATCGAGATTAGCATGACTTATCAGCGCTCAGGAATTGTTCATTTTTCCGCCGCCCTAGTGGCACCGCGCTATTGGTTGCTCTGGCTTTGGTTCGGCATCGTCTGGCTGGTATCACGCCTGCCCTATGCCGCCATGCAGGCTGTAGGTCGCAGGCTGGGGGGTCTTCTCTACCGCCTGCTATCCAGCCGCCGCAGTGTCGCGCTTAAAACACTGGCCATCTGCTTGCCAGAGCTCAGCGACGCGGAGCGGGAAGAAATGGCACGTGCCAGCTTTAAGGCCTTTGGCGTGACCCTGTTCGAATCGGGCATCGTATGGTGGACCAACCCAGAAAAAACCACACACCTCTTCCGCGTCACCGGTGCCAAGAAAGTGCAACAAGCACTGGACAATGGTGAACGGGTACTGCTACTCGCCACGCACATGACCTGCCTGGAAATTGCCTTCAGCCACCTGGCTACCCGGATACCCTTTTCTGTACTCTATCGGGTTCACGACAACCCCGTGTTTGAGTATGTGTCAGCCAGGGGTCGGGCGCAATTTGAAGTGGAGCTGATGCCGCGCAAACGGGTTGCGGATTTTCTCGATCGCGTACGATCCGGCAAAGCGGGACTGATAGTGCCCGATCAGGATATGGGCGCCAAGCGCAGCGTATTCGTGCCTTTATTCAATGAACAGGCGGCTACGATCACGGCGGCGAGCGACTATGCACGTGCAACAGGCGCGCAAGTGGCGGTAGCGAAATGTCATCGCACCGACGACAACAAGGTCGCCATAGAAATCGATGACTTTCTGGAAAATTTTCCAACTGAAGATGTGGTTGCCGATGCCGCCCGCATGAACCAGTTGCTGGAGGCAGCGATTCGAGAACACCCCGAGCAGTACCTCTGGGCTCATCGACGCTTCAAAACGCGACCCGAAGGGGCTGCAGCTTTCTACTAGGCAGGAACTGGTTGTTCCACCTCGGCGACACTCATGACATCAGCGTGAGGATCGTTGAAAACCTCGTGATCCAATGCGTCCTCGCTGTGGGCCACCACCAGTGACACCATCGCGTCACCGGTCACATTGATCATGGTACGGACCATATCCAACAAGCGGTCCACCCCGATAATCAATGCAATCCCCTCTACCGGCAACCCCACTTGCTGCAACACCATTGACAGTGTAATCAGGCCAACACCGGGAACTGCCGCCGTGCCCACCGATGCCAATGTCGCCGTCAATACGACGGTAAGCAACTCAGTCGCTCCCAGATCGATACCATAGACCTGCGCAATAAACACTGTAGCCACGCCCTGCATAATGGCGGTGCCATCCATATTGATGGTCGCACCCAGCGGCACAGTAAATGAAGCAACCGAATTTTTAACGCCCAGACGCTTTTCAACTGCCCGCATCGTAATGGGTAGAGTCGCACCTGATGAGGCGGTACTGAAAGCAAAAGCCCACACCGGGCGCATCTTGGCCAGCAGGAGCTTGGGGTTCAAGCCGGTGAGAGCTTTCAGCATCATGCTGTAGACCCCCAATCCGTGTAACAACAAAACGAAGAGCACTGTCAGGAAGTAGCGGGCCAGATCCAGAATCGCGCCCACGCCCAACTCAGAGAACAGCTTCGCCAACAGGCAGAAAACACCATAGGGGGCCAGCGCCATCAGTACCGATACCATCTTCATGATGACCTGTTCAAAATCACGGAAGAAATCTGCGATGCGAGCGCCCTGCTCGCCAGCGTGGGAGATCGCATAGCCCATCAACAAGGCAAATACGATGATCTGTAACATCTCCCCGTCTGCCATGGCTCGCACCGGGTTGGAGGGAAAAATATTGATGAGCACGTCTTTCAGCGGCGGCGCTTCCCGCGCGACAAAATTTGCCGTGCCGGCCAACTCCAGCCCAACCCCGGGTTGCACTGCCAGGGCGGCGATCAGGGCCAGAGTGATGGCAATTGCCGTGGTAGCCATGTAGAGGAGCAGGGTTTTCCCCGCGATGGTTCCCATGCGTGCGTTATCACCCAACGCACAGGTGCCACATATAAGTGACACAAAAACCAATGGAACCACCAATAACTTGAGGGAAGCAACGAAGATGGAGCCAATACCATCGAAAATGCCACCGACCAGAACGTTGGCCAGCCAGGCGGTGCCAACCTCTCCCAGTCCCTGCGTTGACATCAGTACGTTGAGGATAGAACCGAACACGATTCCGCTGACCATGGCAATTAAAATGCGTGCAGTGAGGCTCATGCGGCCGCCTGTCAAATTATGATTTCCCCCGACTCTAGCCTAGTCACTGGCGTTTCGCTAGCACCGCCTCACGCAACTGCTGCTTGAGAATCTTGTTCGTTGCATTCCGTGGCAGCGGCTCTGCGGAGATAAAAACCAGGCTGGGCACCTTAAAGGCGGCAAGGTTCTCCCGGCAAAAATCGCGAATATCCACTTCATCCAGGGTCACAGCCTTTTTAGGTACCACCGTTACGGCAAGCTCTTCGCCCAGGCGCTCATGCGGCACCCCGAATGCCGCTGCCTCATGCACCCCCTCAAACTCCAGTAAGAGGTTCTCAATCTCGGCTGGATAAATATTCTCGCCACCGCGTATGACCATGTCCTTGGCGCGATCGGAGAGAAACAAATACCCATGCTCGGTGGTGTAACCCACATCACCGCTGTTAAACCAGCCCTGGACAAATTCGAGCTCGTTAACCTCGGGTCGATTCCAATAGCCAGTGACCAACGTGGGTGACTTAACCCAAATCGTACCGGGTATACCATGGGACAAAACAGCCCCGGCATCATCGCGTATTTCGATCTGAACAACAGGATGCACAAACCCGGCAGACCCCGTGTTGCGATTGAAGGCAGCGCCGGTCATCGATGAACCCGCCGCATTGGTCTCCGTCATACCCCAGCCGGTGCCGCTGAAGTGATCCGGCACCTGATCATTCATCAACTGAATAGCTTTGGCGGGAGTCGCCGCCCCACCAACACCCATACCTGACAGACTCGAGGTATCCCGCTCGGCAAACTCCGGCGCATCCAAGAGGTCCAGCAGCATGCTGGGCGCCGCGCTGAGCATGGTAATTTTTTCCTGTTCGATATAATCAAAAGCCCGCTGGGTATCCCACTTGTACATCATCACAATCCGGCGTCCGGCGCGGAAATTCAGCAGAAACTGAGCGTGGCAGCCACTCACGTGAAACAGCGGCACAGCCAGCAGGTTTGTGGGTTCCAAACCTTTGGCCATCATTGACTCAATGATGTTCATGTTGCTCATGGCCATCGCCGCACCACTGCATTCAAAATTAGCGACAGTCTGGCCCATGGCAAAATGGCTGGACAGAGCCCCCTTGGGCTTTCCAGTCGTGCCGGAGGTGTACATGATCATTGCGGGGTCAGACGGGTCGATATCAACAACAGGCATGGTGGCGCCCTCAACGCCTTGTATGAAGTCCTCAAGTGCACACATGTTATCTGCGGACGGAAGTTCCCCCGCACGCACCACAATGGTGAATATATCCTTGCCTGTCAGATAATCACTCAGGCTGGCAAATCGCTGCTCGTCACAGAAGACAGCACGTGCATCGGCATCCTCAAGTGCAAAGGCCAGTTCCCGGGCAGTTCCCCAGCTATTGAGCGGAACCACCACCGCACCGATGGAAGTGACTGCTATGTATGCGCTCATCCATTCCGGATAATTGCGCATAGCGATGGCGACGCGATCACCCGGGGAAATGCCCGCCCGTGCGACCAACTGGTGACCGAGAGCAGCAGCTTGAGAAATTATATCGGCGAAACTCCAGCGCTCACCTTCATAGACCAGAAACTCTTTGTCGCCGTGCTCCGCCGCCGGCGAGAAAACCTCCAGCAGAGTACGCGGCGCATTCTTGTAGACCTTCATGTCCACACCGTTTACCACGCCGGGGACAACTTCAAAGGGGCCACCCGGGCCGATGAGGGGCTCCAGCGCTTCGTCATATTGCTTACGGATTTCTGGCATAGGAAATGTTCCAGACAAATTAGAATGGCCGCATCTTAGGACCGGCAGGTGTCCCGCACAATGGCATAATCTCGCAATATTGAGTGGTCAAAAACAGCAGAGGTGGCGAAGCTGGGTATGCCTGCCGCGGCTGGACCATGCCACTGACATTTCGACTCCGGTTGATATCAGTCTTTGAACATCGCGGTCTGCGCAGCCTGTGCTGAATTCACACTACCGCGGAACATGCCCTTGGAATTGAATTCCATAACCATATCACCTGCTCGATTAACCGCAATGATACCGCCGCTCCCGCCCATGGCGACCAATTGTTCCCCCACGACCTGCGCGGCTGCGGTTTTGAGATCTTCCCCCAGAAACTCAACCCTGGCGCAGATATCCCGTGCCACTGTGCGGCGGATAAAATACTCTCCATGCCCGGTAGCCGACACCGCGCAGGCATCATTAGCCGCATAGGTTCCGGCACCAATCACCGGCGAATCACCTATACGCCCCCAGCGCTTATTGGTCATACCTCCGGTTGAGGTCCCGGCAACCAGGTTGCCGTCCAGATCCAGCGCAACAGCGCCAACCGTACCAAACTTCCAATCACCATTTTCCGAGATCTCGGCGACCTCGCTGCCACCCTGCAACACCTGCTGTAAATCCTTCCAGCGTCGCTCGGTATAAAAATAGTCGGGAGTCACCGTCTCTAAACCCTGCTCCGAGGCAAATTGATCCGCCCCCTGCCCTGAGAGCATGACATGGGGTGAGCGCTCCATAACAGCTCGCGCAGCGAGAATGGGATTCTTGACGGTGGTGACACCAGCAACGGCCCCGGCATCAAGGCCACTGCCAACCATGATGGACGCATCCAGTTCATTGCGACCCTCATGCGTAAACACAGCACCGCGGCCGGCATTGAACAAAGGGGAATCTTCCATAACCTGGATCGCTTCGGTGACTGCATCCAGTGCGGGCCCACCGGCACGCAGCACTTCTTCCCCGGCGGCCAGCGCACTGGCCAGCGCCTGGTGATAGGCATTCTGTACCTCTGGCGTCATCCGATCCCGGTCGATACCACCCGCACCGCCATGGATCACCAGCGCCCACCGGACCTCCGGCTCAGAGCTCTGACAGGACATTAGCAAAAAGGCAATGCAAACACACAAAAGTAAGCCACGAAGATTCATCTATCCGACAAAATTGAGCTCGACCCCAAGGCCAGAGGGGTCCTTCAAAAACAGCTGATAAATACCGGCTTCCGGAAACTCGCTGCGATTCACCTCGCAGCCCATATCCAGCAGACGTTTTTCGGTGGCATCGATATCGGTGCAGGTGAAGGCGACATGATCCAGGTAGCTCGGCGCACACACTTCGACATCTTCCTCGCTCCAACCGGTGGCATCAACCAGATGGACCAGAGCCTGGTCACCGGCATAGAGCCAGTGACCGGGCACGCCGAAATCAGGTCTGGCTCCCTCTGCCAGGCCAATAACGTCGACATAAAAATCGCGCACCTCACCGAGAAGCGGCTGCGTAGCCATTATATTAAAGTGATTGAGTCCGTGGACGCTCACTGCCTGGCCTTGAACGCCTTGATAGCGGCATTAAACTCAGCCGCCACTGCTTCCTGCTCTGTGGCAACACTGTTGTAATGTGCCAGCCGGGCTGCCTTTGCTTCCGGGGCTTCATCCTCCCCAGCTGCGGCCTCTTCCGCGTCAAGACAACCCTGATAGGCAGTGCCTTCGGCGATAAACTCTTTTACCGCCTTCTGGCCGGCCACCATTTCTTCCATGGACGCGGTATTGCCATCAGGTAGATTAGGTGCCGTCGCTTTCGCGCATTCAGCGTGGACTGAAGTGCCAGCAAGCATCAATAACATCGAGACTGGGGCTATGATAGGGACTATGGTTTTGTTCAGTTGCATGGGTTCCTCGTTTGGTCGTGTCTGTATTCCCAGTGCGTAACCATAACAGCAGGTCGAGAAAAAGCGAATCCCCTCAGACGGCGGCAAGTGCGTCCTGTAATCGACGCACGGCCACCACCTCCATCCCTGGCAGCGCCTTCTTTGGTCGATTTCCCTCTGGGACGATGGCTCGTTTAAAACCATGCTTCAGCGCTTCCTGCAATCGGTCCTGGCCGCCCGGAACCGGTCTGATTTCGCCGCTCAGCCCCACCTCGCCAAAGACCACCAGGTCACGGGGCAACACCAGATCCCTGAAACTGGACACCATGGCCAGTAACAGGGCGAGATCTGCCCCAGTTTCCAGAACCTTGACCCCGCCAACCACGTTGGCGAAAACATCCTGATCGCCGATCATCAGGCCACCGTGGCGATGAAGAATGGCCAGCAACATTGCCAGCCGATTCTGCTCCAGCCCCACCGCAACTCGACGTGGATTGGACAACTGGCTTTCGTCGACCAGAGCCTGTATTTCCACCAGCAGGGGGCGGCTTCCCTCCCAAACAGCCATCACCACACTGCCAGCGGAAGTCTCGGCACCTCGATTCAGAAATATGGCGGAGGGATTAGTTACCTCCTTCAGGCCGTCTTCGGCCATGGCGAAAACACCCAGCTCATTGACCGCCCCAAACCGGTTTTTATGCCCGCGCAAGGTACGAAAGCGGCTGTCGGCGGTGTCCTCCAACATCATTGAGCAGTCAATCATGTGTTCCAGCACCTTGGGACCCGCCAGTGAGCCATCCTTGGTCACGTGACCCACTAACAAGAGAACCGTGCCTGTCTTCTTTGCGTAGCGCGTCAAAATGGCGGCGCACTCGCGTACTTGACTGACGCTGCCGGGAGCCGAGGTGAGCTCCTCGCTGTACACAACCTGGATGGAATCCACCACCAACACACGAGGCTGGTAGGTTTCCAGGGCGCGACAAATCTCGCCGACGTTGTTCTCCGCCATCAAGCGCAGGGATCCCAGTGGCAGCCCCAGTCTGTGCCCACGCATGGCCACCTGCTGGGGAGACTCCTCCCCCGTGACATAGAGCGCTGACATGCGTTCGGCGAGGTGGCACATGGTCTGCAACAGCAACGTGCTTTTTCCCGCCCCCGGATTACCACCGATCAAGATGGCAGAACCGGGAACCAGTCCGCCTCCCAACACCCGGTCAAACTCCCCCAGACCCGATGTAAAGCGCGGCAAATCCTCGAGATTCACGTCGGCCAATACCGCCGCCTCCGCTCGCTGACCACTGTAGCCCGTCCGCGCAGGCGTGGAGATGGGGGCGCCGAGTTTTATTTCAGTTAAGGTGTTCCACGCACCACATTCACTGCACTGTCCCTGCCATTTGACGTGTTCTCCCCCGCAATCGGAGCAGACAAAGGCTGATTTCTGTTTTGCCATATCTTTTTTTCACCTGAGTGGATGGCAATGCTATCACGGGATTGAGCTCGGAACGCGTCGGTCGAAAATAGATGAACAATTGGACGGATTACGGACAGAACAGCGCCTCGAAACGCGCTACAATGTAGCCATGAGTTCTTCCACACTGATACCAGAACACCCGCTGCTGTTCTTCCCTTCCCTGGCCGCTACACTCGGCCTGGAAGAGGCCGTATTATTGCAACAATTGTCGCAGGTATCGACATCCGTCACAGGTGAGCTGGAGGACGGCTACCGCTGGGTGACCATCACCACCGCGGACCTGTTGCGACTGTTCCCATTCTGGAGTGCAGTGGATTTACAGCGCATCTGCAACCAGTTGGTGGCTACCGGTGTATTGCTAAGCGACAACCAGGGGCTGGCTACCAGCAGCAGTTATCGATATGCCATCAATGAAAAAGCCGACCCTGCGAGCATGATTCAAGAGCAGGCTCCCCAGGCAGCTCCACCGCCAAATCCAGCAGCGTCACAAACATCCCGAGAAGTCACCAGCATTGGCGGCGCGCGTCGTTTGACCATGGACTGGAAGCCCAGTGCAGATATGTTGGAATACCTGCGACTCAATCATGGCGTGGATCCCGAGTTCAGCCAGCAACAGTTGGAAGACTTCCTGTTGTACTGGCGTGAGCGCGCTGAAGTGCACCACGCCTGGGATAACAAGTTTCGCCAGCACGTCCTGTCGCGCTGGCGGGCCCACCAGCAAGCACTCTCAGAACAGCGCATCGTAGCGCCCTCCGATGCCCTTGATCGCGACTGGCGACCCCATCAGGACGCCCTCGATATCCTGCTGCGCGATGGCATCAGCTCGGATTTCATAGATGACGCTGTACCCGAGTTCGTCCTGTACTGGTGCGAACGGCCGGGCAATACCGAGACCCCCAATTCCAAGTTTGTCGGCCATATTCGCCGTCAGTGGCGACGTTTTCAGGCAACAGTAGCCGGCGACGGGGAACCCGACACTATTCCCGCAGGATGGCAGCCTATTTCAGACGTGTACGACATACTGGCCATGGCCAATATTGACGCCGACTTTGCCCGCACCCTTATTCCCGAGTTCGTCGTATACTGGAAAGACAGCGGCCAATTGCAAAGCTCCTGGAGCACAAAATTTTTGCAACATGTAAAATACCAGTGGGCAAGACGCCACGAATTGGTAGATAACAGCAGGACATCCCATGCGGAACAGCAAAGACATCGAACAGGTAGCACGCGAGCTAGAAGCATCGCCCAGGACCTCACCGACCGCAGCTGGGCAACCTGAGAACACAAGCAGGGTAGAGCCCGCCGCGGAACAGATCGACGCTATCAATCAAGTCTTTGCCCTGTTCCGCCTGAACTACCACAATCAGTATTACGCCGCCTGGGGTAACGATGAGCAGCTGGCGCAGATCAAGAAATTCTGGCTGGACGCCCTGGCCAGTTTTTCAGTAGAGCAGATACTGCGGGCTGCACGTCACTGCGTTGAGGGCAGTGAATACCTGCCCACCCTGAATCGCATGTTGCAAGCCTGTCGAGATGCGGTCAGCGCACTAGGTGTCCCTGATGCCCGATCTGCCTACATAGAGGCATGTAACGCCTCCACACCTCGCGCCGCGCAAGCCTGGACACACCCAATCGTGTATCACGCCGGACGGGATTGCGGCTGGTTTTTCCTGACGAACAACCGGGAATCGGTCTCTTTCCCGTCTTTCAGGCAACACTACAACTACTACTGTGATCGCCTGTTAGCGGGAGAGACGTTCATTATTGAAGCACCCCCTGTACTGGACCCACCCGCGACTGAGGTACTCAGCCGCGAAGAACAACAGGAGCATCTGCGCGCGTTGCGCCAAGAGCTGAATTTGTGAACCAGTTTGCCAACGGCTTCACCCGCGGGTCGCACTGGCGATCGTATACCGCGCTACTCATCATCATCTGTGCGATCACCGCGTTTATGGCGGGCGTGTCGGTATCCGAAAAACCTCGGGCGGATGAAAGTAATCTACTGACCCTGCTCTACTACTGCATGAGTTTGTTCGTCGTCGGTGGCGTGGACCTGGGCACGCCAGTGGGTGGTCCGTACTGGGCACGCGCTATGTTGTGGTTCTCATATTTTGCGGCACCCTCACTGGCCGCGTGGACCCTGCTGAGCACTCTGCTAAGTGCCATTTCTCCACAGCGCTGGCAGCTTCGCCGTATGCGAGATCACATTATCATCCTGGGAGCAAACGATCTCAGCCTCAGTTATCTGCGGGTTTTGCGTCGTCACAATCGAAAAATTCCAGTGGTTCTGGTCGCGCGGGAAATTGAACCCGCCACCGAGGATGAAATGGTACATGGCTACGGCGCCATCGTCGTCGTCGGAGATATTACCCATGAGTTTTTTGTCAAACGCCTGCGGCCTCAGCACGCACGTAAAATCTTGCTACTGGGACACGAAAGCCTACGTGGCTATGAAGCGGCCACAGTGCTCACCAATCTCTATCACGGCATCGGTTCACGCATTGTTCTGCATTGCCATAGTCTACGGTTTATGCGCGCTGTTGCCGGCACACGCGTAGCGCAGGAGTGCCAGACCTTCAACTCCTACCATCTGGCTGCGGCGGGTCTGGTACGCAACCACCTGCTGGCGCATTTCGCCAGCACCGAACCCCGCGACACCGTGATACTCGGCGGCTTCGGCCGCTTCGGGCAAACCGTGCTGGAAGAACTGCAGGATCAGGCGCTGAATGAAATCAACAGCGCGATCATCATAGATACCGATGCACATCGTCGCGTGTTAATCGCCGATGAGCAGATGAAATTTGTGCGAGGTTACCAGCGTGAGCTACTGGATGGCGATATCGGCAATCCGGAGGTCTGGAACCGCGTGCGCGAGTTGGTAAATATTGATTCCCCCAGCACCGTAGTGGTTTTGGGTACCGGGGCGGAGGCGCAAAACCTGCGCGCAGCCCTGTGGATTCGTCAGGAATTTCCCAGCGCGGGCATCATTGCCCGCTGTACCCGCGACTCGCAATTTGCCAGGGAAGTGGGCGATGACAACAACATCATCAGCGTCAGTATTTATCAGCTGCTGGAAGAGAATATTCCAGCCGATTGGATTGTAATGTAACGGCGAAGGCTGCTACTGATCGTAGGCTTGGCGTGCCAGGTTTTCGAAGCGGGTGTATTGGCCGATAAACGCCAGTCTGCAGGTGCCAATTGGTCCATTACGCTGCTTGCCGATGATAATTTCGGCAACACCCTTGTCCGGGCTCTCCTCGTGATACACCTCATCTCTGTAGATGAACATGATGACATCCGCATCCTGCTCGATGGCACCAGATTCCCGCAGGTCTGAGTTAACCGGGCGCTTGTTGGGTCGCTGTTCCAGAGCGCGGTTCAGCTGTGACAAGGCAACTACCGGGCAGCGAAACTCCTTGGCAATGGCCTTCAAAGACCGGGATATTTCGGAAATCTCTGCTGTTCGCCCTTCATTGGCACCGGCTACCTGCATCAGTTGCATATAGTCCACCATGATCATTCCGAGCTCACCGTGACTGCGCGCAATACGCCGCGAGCGGGAGCGTACCTCGGTGGGGGTAAGTGCCGGGGTATCATCGATAAACAGTGGACGATCTTTGAGCTTTTGTACCGCGGCAGACAGCCGCGGCCAATCTTCGCTCTCAAGTTTCCCGTTGCGAATTCTGGTCTGATCGATGCGGCCGATGGAGGACAACATACGGATGATGAGCTGATCCGCCGGCATCTCCATACTGAAAACCACTATGGGCTTTTCCTGATTCATGACGGCGTTTTCCACCAGATTCATGGCAAAGGAGGTTTTACCCATGGATGGGCGACCCGCCACTATCACCAGGTCGGAGGACTGCAATCCCGAAGTCTTATCATTAAGTTCTATAAAACCGGTATTCAGACCGGTCAGGTCACCGTCGGAGTTAAACAGTTCATCGATACGATCCACCGCGCGTCTCAGCAGTGGATTGACCTCCACAGGCCCCCCGCTTTTGGGGCCCTCCTCCGAAATTTGCATGATCAGTCGCTCAGCGCTGTCGATCAGTTCAGCGCTGGTACGGCCGTCAGGGTTGAACCCCGAGTCCGCGATATCCTGAGCGGCCTGAATCAGGCTGCGCAGGCTGGACCTTTCGCTGACTACGTTGGAGTAGGCCCTGATGTTGGACGCACTGGGTGTGTTAAGCGCGAGGTCAGCCAGATAGGAATCACCACCAGCGGCCTCCAGTTCTCCCCTCGCGGTCAGGGCAGAAGATACGGTGACAAAATCTATGGGTTCATCGGTATCCACCAACTTCTTCATCTGTCGGAAGATAAGGCGATGATTGGGCCGGTAAAAATCGGCCTCGGTAATCAGCTCTGCAACACTGTCCCAGGCATCATTGGCCAGCATGAGACCACCGAGTACAGATCGCTCCGCCTCAATGGAGTGAGGCTGCATCTTGATATTGACGAGCTCGGGATCATCCGCGTAAGGGAGTTCGACAACAGTATTTGGCAACTCGGACTCAGCCATAGAACCGTGAAACAGCAATTAGATACAAGGGGAAAGATTGTGGCTCACCCACGACCAAATGTTAAGTGAAGTTGCACCTGTCAGGCATATTTATGGGCAGCTGGCCGTTGCGGAGGGCAAGTACGGCCACAGGCACATGAAAGCTGAAAGTTCCCGATGACTGCACTCGAGAATTGAGCAGGGGGCAGATATCGCGGCCGTCAGCACTGACAGCCGCGGTACAGAGGACTCACTCCTCAGGAACGACGTGGAGTGTAACGCTCTGGGTAATGTCTGAATGCAACTGGATGTCGATTTCGTACTCACCCACTTCGCGCAGAGCACCTTCTGGTAACTTGATTTCACTCTTGCCAACTTCGACTCCGGTTGCCGCCAGTATAGCTTCCCCGATATCCCGTGTGCCTACAGAACCAAACAATTTACCCTCGTCACCGGCATTTGCCTCAATGGTGAGGGTGAGATCTGCCAGCTTGTCAGCGCGTGCCTGGGCTATGGCGATTGCTTCAGCAGCCTGAGCTTCAAGTTCCGCGCGGCGTGCTTCGAAGGCAGCGACATTGTCAGAAGTCGCGGGTACTGCCTTGTTGTAGGGAATAAGGTAGTTACGACCATAGCCAGATTTAACCTTTACCTTGTCACCGAGGTCACCGAGGTTGGCGACTTTTTCGAGTAGAATAACGTCCATCTTTGTTACCTCTTGTCAGGAAGCATCCCCGCTCCCGTTGTCAGAATCGTTATCTGCGACCTGATCACCACGCAGATTTTTATAGCTGTCGATAAGGGCTAACGCTACTACAGCCGCTTTGGTCAGATCAAAGAACAGCCAAAGCATGTAAAAAAACACGAGGGGTTGTGACCCCCTACCCCGTTGATGCACTTTGTGATGTACCAACGCTATTCCTGCAATGCTCAGCGGCAATGCCGCGAGTACCGCCCAAATCCGATACTCAATACCAAAGCTGGCTATGACAAGCCCACCCCCAATCAGTATGGTGCTGACTTGTGGCGACAGCCGCAGGGCACGAAACTCAGTGCCAAACCCGCCTGGGTTGTACAGCATTGACTGCCACCAACGCGCCAGTAACAAACACATGACGCAGCTGAAGGCATTCATCAAACCCAGAATACCTGCGATCTGGGTCGGCCCTGGAGCCAAGATCTGTACCTCTGATCCACCCTCTTCCAGCCGTTTCTCAAAGTCAGCAAATATCTGACTAAAAATGTCGGCAATTTGTGCCAGGTAACCCGGGCTTAGGATCACCAGTGCCAGTCCTGTAAGGACCCCGACAAAACTCGCTGCCACCAGAGTGGCTTGCCAGGACACAGTGTGGCGCAGTATGCCGGCGAGTATCGTGGTACCAACCACCATACCGAAGGGGCCAATCTCCCCCATGTAAAGCACAACCGCCGCGGGCAACACAGCCCACATCAAGATGTGACCGCCTTCTGTCAAACCCCGGCGCAGGGTGACCAGTGCTATAACTGATGCACTGACCCAGGAAAATAACAGGGTGCCGGCCGCAAGGACCGCCACCCACAGGGCCTGGCTGCGACCCCGCATAACGTACTCGGCCAGGGCTTTCATACCTGCTCCGCGAACGTGTTATCCCCGATGATTACTAGTGATGACTGTCGGTATACGGAATCAGAGACAGGTAGCGCGCGCGCTTGATAGCCGTGGCCAGCTGACGCTGGTACTTGGCTGTGGTACCGGTAATGCGGCTCGGTACAATTTTTCCTGTTTCAGAAACGTA
>CALJGI010000002.1 GCA_938074045.1 uncultured Halieaceae bacterium | reverse complement strand
CTCGATGTCGGCTCATCACATCCTGGGGCTGAAGCCGGTCCCAAGGGTATGGCTGTTCGCCATTTAAAGTGGTACGCGAGCTGGGTTTAGAACGTCGTGAGACAGTTCGGTCCCTATCTGCCGTGGGCGTTGGAGAATTGAAGGAAGCTGCTTCTAGTACGAGAGGACCGAAGTGGACGAACCTCTGGTGTTCCGGTTGTGTCGCCAGACGCATTGCCGGGTAGCTATGTTCGGACAGGATAACCGCTGAAAGCATCTAAGCGGGAAGCCCCTCCTAAGATAAGTTCTCCCTGACCCCTTGAGGGTCCTGAAGGGCCGTAGAAGACTACTACGTTGATAGGCTGGGTGTGGAAGCGTTGTAAAGCGTTAAGCTAACCAGTACTAATTGCCCGTGAGGCTTGACCATATAATCCAAGAGATTTGCAGCATGGATCACATGAGAGTGTGGGACGTGTTGAAGAGACGACGGATCTGTGTGATTGAGTCACAGTGGAAGGAAGAGAAAGACGGTGACTGCATAGAACGAGAAATTGGCTTATCTGCCGCCCTTATTTGGCGCACAGCGGTTAACCCGCTATGCAATGTCAAGTCAGTTTGCCTGGCGACCATAGAGGACTGGAACCACCTAATTCCATCCCGAACTTAGTAGTGAAACGGTCCATCGCCGATGGTAGTGTGGGGTTTCCCATGTGAGAGTAGGTCATCGCCAGGCTTTTAAATAAAACACCCTCAGTCCTTACGGACTGGGGGTTTTTTATTTATGGGCTGAAGTAGTGTGGACCTACTCTCGAGTAGGGTGAGAGGCGGTTGCCGCAGCAGGCATCGTATGGGCTATCATGCCATATCTGTGATCATCCCCCAGTAAAAGCAGAGGTTCGATTGCTTTCTCAATCTTTAAGATGGCTGCTACGAATAGCTTTCATTTTGTTAATTATCTTCGCGTTGCTGCTTTTGTCGCGGGTCTGGTTATTCAATAGCATCGTTAACTCCTACGCCAACGATCTCGGGATTGAGGTAGAACTGAATGGCTCCATCCAGGTTTCCCTGCTACAGAGAGGCATAACACTTATCGACCTGCGGCTGCGGCAACCATCGCAGGGTCTGAATATCCATGTGGACTCTGTTGATGTGACCCTGGACTCTTTGAATATTGCAGGTACCAGTACTCTTTCTCACATGCAGCTCGAAGAAGTTGATGTAGCAACGTCGCTGGGTGCAATGAGGCTGAGAAATATCAGCGCGCGAGATGCGACTTATGACGCCGCGGCCGGTTATGTATCGCTGGAAGGACTAAGCATCGAGGGTTTAGATACTGATATTGTGGCCAAGGCATATGTGGCTCGTATCGAGATAAAAACAGCGGGTGTAAGTCTGGAGACTATGAAAGGAGAGGTAGCCTCACTAAACATTGAAAATGTGCTGATCGATCAAGCTCCGCTGGCTGTTTCTGCAGCCCGGATTTCATTCATAGATTTAGGGTTATCTCTGGAGCAAGTATTAGTTGCTCAGGTATTGCTGGATACATTCCAGTTAGGTGTGGAAGACGCAGAAACATCCTTACTCGCCTGGACTCAGTTCTCAGCAGATGTCGTGACTGCGGCACCACATTCATTAGATATTGAGGCAGTACGCTTTTCCGAACCCAAGGTATCAGTGATCAGATCTCCGACCGGCGAATTGTTGCTGCCCTTGCCACTCATACCGGAGGATGACAATTCCGCGACGACACCCTCGCAACCATTCAGCTACAACATTGACACCGTCCTGCTGACAGATGGGCTGATACATATTAGAGACCAGGCCGTCGAACCGGCTTATATACAAGACTATCATTTGGAAAAACTTAAACTGACTGGTGTAAACCCTATTCAGAATGTTCCATGGGAGTTGATTCTAAGACAGGCCGATGCTGGTCAGATCGGGCTTGACGGCCAGTTGAGTCTTGCATCGTTAGCGGATTCAGCCACATTGAACGGCAAGATTGAGCACCTGGAATTACCAGAGCTGAGTGGCTATCTGGCGTCATCCCTTGGTTATGGGATTAAGACGGGTCAGTTAAATGCGCAGTTGACGTTTACTGTTGTGGATCAAAAACTCGACGGTGAACTCGATCTACGTTTAATCAGTCCCGACTTCGTGGTGCTGGATGAAGAAAGGGCGTCAGAATTTGATGGTCGGACGGGTATGCCTCTACCTATGGCGCTCTCTCTATTGGAAGATTCAGATGGCCATATCAGTTTGAATCTGCCGGTTAGCGGGGACCTGGCCAACCCCAAATTCAATGTCAGTGGTGTGCTACAGGTTGTGGCGTCGAAAGCCTTGAATGCCGCTGCAATGCATTACCTCAAGAGCGTTGTGTTTCCGCAGGGCACTTTGCTAAGCCTGGCAGGTATGGTTGGAGGAAGTATCTATGATAATTTCACGTCCAGCCCTGTAGTATTATTCAATGTCAGCGACACCGCACTAACACCAGAAGGTATGCTGGTGTTGGATAATGTCAAAAAACTCTTGGTTGAGAAGAACAGCCTGTCAATGAAATTATGTTCTGTCACTTTCCCAGGAGATGGGCAGAATGATTCTCTTGAGGAGATGGCTGCCATTCGCACTGCTGCAGTTCGCGACTACCTTTTGGCAGACAAGTTGATCGAGCCACAGCGATTGCTGCAATGCCTCGGTCGTAATGATCCTGCGGCAACTCAGGGTCGCGTAGATATTTCTTTTTGATAGATTGCGAGGGGATTACTTGTGAATAGGGCCGCACCGGTGCGAATTGAGGACTTGAGTAGTCCCTCACTGCCTTCAATCGCGCAGGAAATAATCTCAGCAGTCGCAGACTTGCAAACTGAATTTTCAGTGCAGGCCTTATGTGACGCAGCCAGCCAGCAACTGGGAGACATCGAACTTTATGTCGACGACGGGATGCTGGAGAGAATGGCAGTACTCTGTGCAGCGATGGATGCGGATGTCGATCTCAGCCCCATGGGCAGAATGACCAATGCCGGTATTCTGACCCGATATCTTGTTCAGCGAGCGCGGCTGGAGGATTTGTATCGACGTCATCCGGAAATTGATGATGAAGTTATTGCTCAACCTATTATCATCGCCGGACTACCCCGCAGCGGTACCACTCATTTATTGAATCTTATTTCGGTAGATACACGTTTACGTTCTCTGCAATATTGGGAATCTCTGGAGCCGATACCGGATATCCGGGAGGCTGTAGAAAAAGGCACTGAGGATCCTCGAATAAGTCGATCACGAGAGCAGTTGGATCTGATCTATCAGATCATGCCCCTGTTCAGAAACATGCATGACATGACGCCGGAGCATATACACGAGGAAGTTGAGCTCGCGGGAATGGATTTTTCAACCATGCTGTTTGATACCTACGGTGTGTTTCCGGGGTGGCGTGATTACTACCTGTCGCATGATCAGACACCACACTATGAATTTATCAAGAAAGCGTTGAAAGCGTTGCAGTGGCTGCGGGGCCCCAAACGCTGGATACTGAAATCACCCCAACACGTC
Organism: uncultured Halieaceae bacterium; assembly: GCA_938074045.1. Taxonomy (GTDB): domain Bacteria; phylum Pseudomonadota; class Gammaproteobacteria; order Pseudomonadales; family Halieaceae; genus CALJGI01. The sequence continues at coordinate 347,850 of CALJGI010000002.1, read as the reverse complement.
GAGCAATTGATACCGCTGCAGAGAGTGTTCCCTGATGCAACCTATGTCTTGACCCACCGAGACCCGGTGTCTGTTATCACCTCTATGGCTACTATGTCAGCGTACACTGGCAGAATGAGTCGAGATCCGGTGCGGCCTGAGGCGATTGGTCGATATTGGGCAGATCGCATGATTCGCCAGTTACAGAGCTGTGTTGCCCATCGTGACACCCTGCCGCCTGCTCAGACCATGGACGTATTGTTTCATGAATTTATGGCCGACGATGTTGCTACAGTAGAAAACATATACAAACTGGCTGGCCACCCCATGTCCGATGAAGTCGGGTCTGCAATGAGATGCTATATGGTTGAAAATCCTCGCGGAAAATACGGGCCGATCAAATACGATCTGCGCGGAGATTTTGGACTATATCATGAAGAGCTTTACGAACAGGTGCAGTTCTATTTCGATCGCTTCCCTGTGCAAAGGGAACACCACGGCGGGTAGTTCCCGCTGCTGTGTTGACTCTTACTCAGGGAACGTATAGTCGGAAAAAGTGACGCGCAAATCCTTTTTGCTGATTTTCCCGGTAGCTGTGTGTGGGATTTCATCCACAAAGACGACGTCCTCCGGGATCCACCACTTGGCCACTTTTCCCTCAAGGAAACTCAACACATCTGACTTATCCGGTATTTTTCCCTCTTCGGCAATGACGATGAGAAGAGGTCGTTCCGTCCATGTTGGATGTGCTACACCGATGACGGCAGCTTCAGCGATGTCAGGGTGGCCCACGGCGACGTTTTCCAGCTCAATGGAGCTTATCCATTCGCCGCCGGATTTGATGACGTCCTTGGTTCGGTCGGTAATTTTCAAATAGGCATCCGAGTCCAGGCAGGCAACATCACCGGTGCCGAAATAGCCGTCCGCGTCATGAGAGTCAGCTCCCTCCAACTTATAGTAGCCGCTGCATACCCAGTTGCCACGGATACGTATCTCTCCGGTTGACTCACCATCCCATGGCTGAACTTCTCCATCATCATTGACTATTCTAATGTCGACGCCGAATACCGGACGCCCCTGCTTGACTTGTATGGCCCTGCGCCCCTCCAGCGGTAGATTCTCCATGCCGGGTTTCAGGGAGTTGTAGGTGCCGAGCGGGCCGGTCTCTGTCATACCCCAACCCTGGTGTGCGTACACGTTATGCTTTTCTTCAAACTCATCAATGATGGATTGCGGGCATGCGGCGCCTCCCACCACAACGCGATTTAGGCTGTCAATAGATTTGCCGGTATCGCGAAGATAGGCCAGAAGGGCCAGCCAAACGGTGGGAACGCCCGCGGACATGGTGACCTGCTCGTCTTCAATCAGCGCTTGCAGCGCGGCACCATCACCCATTTTGGGTCCTGGGAATACCAGCTTGCAGCCGATCATGGCGGCGCCGTAGATAATGTTCCAGGCATTGACATGAAACATCGGAACAATCGGTAGAATCACGTCATGCATGGACATGTTCATGGTGTCAGGCAGAGCTGCACCGTAGGCGTGGAGCAGGGTTGAGCGATGAGAATACAAAACGCCCTTGGGATTGCCCGTGGTACCGGAGGTGTAACAAAGAGCACTCGCGGTGTTTTCGTCGAATTCGGGCCAGGTAAAGGTGTCTGGCTGGTCCATGATGAAAGTTTCGTAGTCGATTGCATTGCTCAGGGATGTTGCTGGCATATTGGTGGCATCGGTAAGAACAATGTATTTTTCTACAGTAGTCAGTTTGTCTTCCAGTCCTTCCAGCAGCGGCAGAAATGCCGGGTCTGTGAAAATCAGCTTGTCCTCGGCATGATTGGCAATATAGTCAACCTGTTCCGGGAACAGGCGGGGATTGATGGTGTGACACACGGCTCCCGAGCAGGATATGGCGTAGTAGAGCTCAAAGTGACGGTAGTCATTCCAGGCCAGCGTTGCGACGCGGTCACCACCCTGGACCCCCGCTGCTGCCAGCGCGTTGGCCAATTGCCGCGTGCGAGCAAATGCGTCCCTGAAGGTGTAGCGATGTTTGGGGTTATCAATGGTCACAGAGACGATTTCAGTGTCTCCGTGTACGCGCTCGGCAAAGTCCATAATGGAGTTTATGGTGAGCGGCACATTCATCATCATTCCTGGCAGCATTTTCATTCTCGATAGGATAATTTGTTGGCTAGTCTAGCGTATTCCAGCGCTATGAAAACCTGTGTGAAAGGTTTTCCTGTTTAGTTCTTTGTGTCATGTGTTGAGAATTTTCGAAGCAAGACTGTACACTGGTTAAAATCTGGAAACTTGGAAAATAGTGTGATTTCAACGATAGAGATATCCGTGGGCCGACAGGGACTCTACCCTATCACCGACCGTATTGGTCCGCTGGTACCAGACGATGGGGAAGGCTTGTGCACCCTCTTTATTCAGCACACTTCAGCGAGTTTGCTGATTCAGGAGGACTATGATGATTCCGCGCGGATAGACCTGGAAAACTGGTTACAGCGGTTGGTGCCGGAGCACGACCCACTTTACACCCACACGCTTGAGGGGCCGGACGATATGCCGGCTCATATCAAGTCGGCGCTCACGGCGGTGCAATTGAGCATTCCCTATCAGAATGGAAATCTGTTATTGGGTACCTGGCAGGGTATATTTCTGTGGGAGCATAGGCACCACCCCGGTGCCCGGCGTGTACTGGTTCACGTCTAGTTAACAGGCTTTGCCGCAAGCCCGACCGCTTCCATATGTGCCGTATGAATGGCTTGAGAGTCATGCTTGTCAGCCAGCGTCCGCAGTGCTCCCTCCGCCATAAGATGGATGGCTTGAGGCGGCATTTCGCCGAACAGTGTGGCTGGTTTCTGGGGCACCGTATATGGTTTCCCGCGGATCGAGGAATACTCTTCCTGTAAATCTTCAAATCGGGTGGGGACCACTTTATCGCCGCCAGTGGTAACGCCGCCATGCAGCTGGTGAAAACATCCCTCGCCCGCCAGATAGATATTGGCGACGTCCCGGGCTTCACAACACCGCCGATAAAAGTCCAGATTAACCAGGCCGCCCCCAGGGGAGGAAAACTTCTCCTCGTAGCCGCCGAGCTCATCAAACAGAGAACGTGGCAGCAATACGCAATTTGATTCAGCCATGGGACCAGACCAGCCCAGAATAGATGAGCCAGCGAGACAGGAAATCTCAAACAGGCGGTAGCCATTGTCCGGCCATGTTATCCGTTCCAGCAGCGTGTCTTCTATTTCTTTGGTGTAACCGTTCTGGGTGGAAATTCTTTGGATATCAGGTCCAAGATGCAGTCCTGGCGCTGAAATCAGGCTGCGTGAGTCGGCGCTGAATGCCCGTATGGCCCAGCGAAGAATCCCGGGGCTAAGAATGCGGGCGCCATCAATGACAATACCGACATAGGTGCCACGAGAAACCCGCACTCCCTCGTTCACGGCATGAGCCGGCGAAGGAGGGGCATCCGCAATGGTGAGCAGGCGAAACTCAGGTCCAAAACTCTCCACCAGAGTGTTATTCACCGGATTAGGTGAACCATTATCGACTACGATTACCTCATAGTTTATGTCAGCGGACTCAAGCTGATATTGGCGAGTCATGGATTGGAGTGTGCGCGGCAATTCCCGGGCCATATCGTAGGCCACCACAACCAGCGAAAGATCGATGGTATCGGTCGCCGGTTTTCTTTCGAATCTGAATATGCGCTTCACTAAAGACATCACTGATACCAGTTTCCGCTGGAGGCAGCGGGAACTATAGCGTGCCGTCGACTGCAATGTCACTGGGACTTCTGCTTTGCATATCACCCCCCATTCGTGATGACCCTGTCCCTGAATTGTGTGACACTATGCCGGATTTTTTCACCATGTAGCAGGTTAAACTTGTCGGGGCAGCAATCCAGACGAAATCTCGTTGTGATGGGGATGCACCGATCGGGCACCTCAATGGTTGCGCGTGCGCTCGCTGATCTCGGCTATCGGGTGGGTGATGAGTCCGAGGTGTTGGCAGCGCAGTCCGACAATCCGCGCGGATACTTCGAACGACGCGACGTGGTGGCCCTCAACGAGCGTATCTTGCTCGATGCCGGGGGAACCTGGTACCGGCCCCCCGCAGTTGAAAAATTGAAGGTCGGGGACTATGACGTAGAACTCGCAGAACTGCGCCACTGTCTAGGCGACGCACCTTGGCTGATCAAGGACCCGCGGCTGGCGATTTCCTGGCCTGCGTGGCGAAGGGTATTTCCCGATGCAGGTTTCGTTTATGTTTACCGGTCACCTGAGGCGGTCGCCCGCTCCCTGGAAGTGCGCAACGGTTTCCCGCTGGATTACGGGTTGGCTCTGTGGGAGTACTACAACCGGCTGATCATTAGTCACATCGCTGATACCGAATATGTCGCAGTGGCCTATGAAAACTTTGCCGCCAGGCCGGCAGAGCAGTTGCAGGCAATCGCGGCAGCTCTTGATCTGACCGCTGGCGGTATAGTTGACAGTGCCGAGAGGGTATTCGAGGCTTCCCTCAACAACTCTCCCGATGATGCGAAATTGCAGGAAATTTCGCAGCTGAAAACCGCGGCGCAGATTGATCTGGAGAAAACCTGTGCTGCGCTGTTGGCACGTACGCCCATAGCCGAAGACGCTAGCACCATCGATGATGCACTGCTGACCAGACTGACATCCATGGGTGAATCCCTTGTGCATTCGGCACAGGCGCGTCAGGTTCGAAAGCAGTTTGATAATCTCAAGGATGAGCACGCCGCACTTTTGGAAGCCCATGATCGGGATCAGGAGGAGTTGCAGTTTTTGCGCAACCGGTTTGCCGATCCAGAGGAATTAGGCAACAAGCTCGCTGAACTGGAGCGTGAACAACGCTCTGTTCAAACTACGCTGGAGCAGACGCGTGGTGAACTGCAGCGCACCGAGCAAGAGCGGCAGAAACTGCGCGAAAATAACGATACGAAGCAGTTGGAGATAGAAGGATTACAGCTGGAGATAGAAAGATTACAGCTGGAGAGAGACACTGTCAGTGCCCAGTATGCCGCTACTCACGCTGAGCTGATTACCGAACAAGACAAAAATTTGCAACTGCACGCCGGGCTCAGCGAAGCGGTACAAAAAGAGCGAGAATCCAGCCAGCAATTGTCACACGTATACACACAGCTCAAAGCCTTTCTGCCTAGCAATCCGGGGCGGCTGGTCAGGGGCATTTTGGCACTGTACAAAGTGATAACACTGCGGCCCAATAGCAATACCGCACTGGATGACGTTTTCCATATGGCGCGAACTACGAGTTTAAACGGAGCCGCCATTGATACTGTCAAAACACCCTCCCGGATTGTCATGGCAGGGAATATTGTTCTATATGCTTTGCGGCATCCGCATTCTTCATGGCGCAGCTTCAGCCTTGCCAGATTCAAGCGGCTCATGCAGGTTTTAACCCGTGGGCACAAGGAGGATGTGGAACTGTGGGTGGCCCAACGATTTCCGGAACAAGAGATTCACACAGTAGACGAGTCGACTCTCGATGAAGATGCCGACCTGGATTCACTGCAACTGACCTTTCTACCGCCTGATAATCCAATGGTGTCTATCGTGGTGCCGGTCCACAATCAGTACCGGGTAACCATGAATTGTTTGCGGTCCATCCTGGAGCACACGGGTAACACGAGTTACGAGGTAATTCTTGCTGATGACGCATCCAGCGACCTCACAGTCAGTATTGAGCAGCGGGTCAGTGGATTGATATTGGTTCGACAGCAGAGCAACCTTGGTTTTCTGGGCAATTGTAACGCGGCAGTGCAGCTGGCAAAGGGTGAGTATGTACTGCTCCTGAACAACGACACCGCTGTTACCGCTGGCTGGCTTGAACAGCTACTGAATGTGTTCATGCTTCATGCGGATGCCGGCGTGGTGGGTCCGAAATTGCTGTACGGAGATGGCCGTTTACAGGAGGCCGGTGGCATTGTTTGGTCGGATGCATCGGGTTGGAATTACGGGAAGTTGGATGACCCCGCTGCCCCGCAATATAACTATTTGCGGCGTACGGACTATGTGTCCGGAGCCTGTCTGCTGACCCCGAAATCGCTGTGGGAGAAAATCGGTGGGTTTGATGACAGATATTCCCCCGCGTATTACGAAGACACCGATTATTGTTTTGCAGTGCGTGATGCCGGCTACAACGTTTACTACCAGCCACAATGCGAGATCTACCACTTTGAAGGTATCAGCCATGGCACAGATGAAAACAGCGGGATAAAACAACACCAGGTTGTTAACAAAGACAGGTTTGCCGAAAAATGGCTCGCTGAACTGGAGTCCTTTCACTTCCCGAACGGTGAGCAGATTTTTTCCGCCAGAGACCGATCCCGCGAAGCGCGCTGCATCCTTGTGATCGATCACTATGTACCATCGTTCGATAAAGATGCGGGTTCCCGCTCCACCATGATGTACCTGGAATTGATGGTGGAGATGGGCTACAACGTAAAATTTCTGGGCGCAAATTTTTTCCCCCACCAACCCTATACAGCAGTTTTGCAGAACTTGGGTATTGAGGTTCTGTATGGTGAAAAAATAGCCCGCAACATCAGTGAGTGGCTGCGAGATCACGCCAGCTGCATTGATGTAATTTATTTGCATCGACCACATGTGGCTGAACAGTTTCTGGATATTCTGAATACTCTCGAGCCGAGACCACCGATCATTTATTTTGGACATGATTTACACTATTTGCGAACGACGCGGGAAGCGGAGCTACGTGACAGTGCAGACTTGCTTGAGGAAGCGGCTGCCTGGAAACGCCGCGAATACTCAGTGTTTGATCAGGTCGACACGATTTACTATCCATCCACCGTTGAAATTGATGCCATACGAGCCGAGCGCGAAGACGCGAAATTGCGGGCGATTCCATTGTTCATCGCTGATAGTGTTCATGATGACGCGTATCAGTCAGAGAGTAGGCAGGGCTTGTTATTTGTGGGTGGGTTTAATCATCCACCCAATGTTGATGGTGTTGCGTGGCTGGTTGCTGAGATATTGCCATTGATTCGTTCTGCAGATCCCACATTGCAGGTGCACATTGCAGGCTCGAATGCCCCGGAGGCGATTACCGCACTGGAGGATGAACCCGGCGTGATCTTTCACGGTTATCTTACCGATGAGGAGCTGGCCAATTTGTATCGCGGTGTGCTGGGTGTGATTGTCCCCCTGCGTTTCGGCGCTGGCGTTAAGGGTAAGGTGGTTGAAGCCCTGCAATGGGGTCTGCCCATTGTTACCACGTCCATTGGTGCTGAGGGACTGCCTGAGCCGGAGGAGGTTTTCGAGGTCGCTGATTCAGCGGAAAGGTTTGCTGCAGCCATGTTGGCGGTGCATCGGGGCGATGCCGGCGCATTACAGCGCGTGCATAGTTTTCCGGAGTACCTGCGGCGAAATTTTGGTAGGGATGTTATTCGCTCTATCCTGATAGAAGACTTTGGTGCGCCTGACAAGGCGCTTCATTGAGCGCGTACGATGCGGTCACTTATTCTGCACGGCCATATCTTCAAGAATGCTGGCACCACACTGGATTGGGCCCTGGCCAGAAACTTTGGCGAAAACTTTCTTGATCATCGCGATGATGAGGCCATGGTCAGCGAGGCGAGTGATTGTCTGAGAGATTTGATAAAAATAAATCCCTCGCTGCAGGCCATTTCCAGTCATCAAATGCCGTTTCCCCTGCCTGAACTCGGCGGCATCGAACTACTACCTTTGTATCTCCTCAGACACCCGATGTCACGGATAGAGTCGGTGTATCAATTTGAACGGCGTCAGGATAGCGATACACGGGGGGCCATCGCGGCGAAGCGATTCGATTTCAAGGCCTATGTGGCCTGGAGGATGCAAACAGATGTACCCCCCACCATACGAAACTATCAGTGTTTGAATATCAGCGGGGCGGGTGCCGCCCGCTCCTCCATCGATGATGAAACTTCGCGGTTTGCGATTGCCGCCGATCGAATTGCAAATTTACCGTTGTTTGGTGTAGTCGATCGCTACGATGAAAGTATGATCGTTATGGAAGCGAAGTTGCAGGATATGGGATGGGACAATATTGATCTGGCCTATAAAAGGCAAAATATATCACCCCAGGTTTTTTTGAGGGGCAACGATGATCCCGCTGCTCGCGTAAGCAAAGACCTGGGTGAGCTTGCGCCTCAGGTTTTGGAGAAAAATCGCTATGATCTTGAGTTATACCAGCTAGCTCAAAAGCGCCTTGATCACGAAATTGCAGAGATTGCCGATTTCGAGAAAAAGCTGTTGGATTTTTCTGCACGTTGCGCCGAATTGGATAACTAGTCTGGCGCTAAATTCAGTTGCCGCGCGCAGTGCCCAATGTGAAATTCGCCAGGGATTCCGTGGCAGTAGGCCGCGAGCCTCGCCCCGAGATTAATTGGGTGCCGGCCCAGTATTTCAGTCTTTCATCCAGTCCCAGAGTAATAGCTGTCACCATCAGATCGAAGTGTCGGGTGTCTCCGCGAAAAGACCCTGCATTGATCGTGGGATGCCACATCAGCATATCATTGTAATCTACTTCACCATCTCCGTTTACGTCGTCCAGAACCATGCGGGACGCGCGATCCAGGTCACTGAGCATCTCGTCGCGACCACGTTCTTGCAGAGGAATATCCGAAACAGATAGTAGCCACTGGTAGGCTGCTTCAGTGAGCGCAGAAACTTTGGTTGTTTTCAGAGAAAGTGCAGATGCTGGGACAATGGCGCGCCATGTTCCCTGAACCGGGCGTGGGGAGTGGTCAATCACCAGGTCCCGGTCGCTGTCATAGTCAGTTCCTCCTTCGGCCGTGGCAAGATAAAGCTGATCCGGCTCCCACTGATTCGGCAGCGCGACTGTTCCTAGCCAAAGTAATTGTGCGGTGGGTGGGAGTCGATAATACAGTTCAGAGAAATCTGAAGCAGCGATGCTCTGTGGTGATTGCGATTGACTGATTTGTTGCAGGTCACTGTGCTTATTCAACGGGGCCACGGTAACAGCGGCGCCACCCACGTGACCATTCAATTGAACCACCAGACAGCCCGGCAAAACTACACATCCCAAAATGGCGCTCAGGGTGCGGATAAACCGATTCACTTTTGTGCCACGATCAGAAACTGTTTCCCTAACGCCGGCCAGAAAATGGGCAAGCTCAGAAACAATTTGACCAGAGCCACGGGCGGGTTGCGCCCGTCGGACATGGTGTAGGGTAAAAATCTTGGTACACAGCGTTCAATATTCATGCCTTTCAGTTCCAGGATCTCAACCAGGCTGCGGTCGGAAAGCGGAACGTGATGATCCCAGAAATCCCAGTATTCTCCAGGCAGGAATCTAATGTTCGGGCCGATCAAGATGCATCTGCCGCCGGGTTTCAGACAGCGAAAAACTTCGTCCAGAGTATCTTCAATATGCTGCTTGTCCGGTAAGTGCTCGAGAAAGTTACTAGAGAATACGAGATCCAGGCTGTCGTCGGGTAGTGGCCACGGGGATGCGCAGTTCTGGTGTAAAAATTCGATGCCATCCTCCAGATGCGAAGCTGTATCGGGGTTCAGGTCCATGGCCCGTTTTTCGATAAAATCTACATTGTTGATGAACTCGCCCCAACCACAGCCTAGATCTAGCACTGACGTGGCATCCCGGAGATAGGGGTTGAGTACTTTCTGGATAATGGCGATCCAGACAAGCTTGCGATACTCCTCCTGCTCGGAAAATCGGCGCTGGTATTGGCGACTGAGAGAATCAGGTGCATTCATGAAACAGGCTTTGGTCCCGGTGAGTTATCGCGCTCAAGATTATTGGTCAGTAACTGCGCGAGAGTGGTGCCGAGTTTAACACTTTCTGATATGGATCGATCTTCTGGATAGTAGTATGAGGTATCGGCGACTAGTAGCCTGGATACGGGTGTTTCTATGGGTGGCAACGAATCCAGAAAATCCGGTGGACAAATTGGTTGGGCGTATCGGTAGCGGCCAGCGCGGATAGTCAGAATATCTTCGGCGTTGAAATCCGGGCGAATTTTTCGAAGATAGTCCCGGGTACGTTCTGTAAACCAGGCGTCCTCGCGTTGGTAGTCCGGGTGATCACCGGGCAGGTAGAAGGGCACATAGACAATGCTCGCTTCCATTGGATTGAGATTACTGTATTCAATCAACCCCGGGATGCTGATCCGCTCATCGCTGACGTTGAGCCAGAAATGCGGCGAAAAAGAGCGTTTTAGTTTGACGAGAACACAGACCACTGCAATATTGTTGATAGCTTCGTATGCCCGCCGGGTTGTTGCAGGCAGGGAAGGTATCATCTGACTGACGAAGGGTAGCGGTACAGTACTTATCGCAGCGTGATGGGGGATTTTCCGGTCACCGCAACGCACTCCCTGCACGGTGTTGTCAGCACTCAGGATTTCGTCAACACGGCAGGAGAGATGGATGTGTCCTCCCAGGCGTTTTATTTCATTTACCATTGCCTCCAGCCAGGTGTCCGAACCACCTTCGAGATAACCAAGTTTTTCTGTCATCAGACTGCTGCGGGAGGTACCCAGGCGTCTCATTCGCGCCCATATCCAGGCCGCGGAGAGATTGTCAGTGTAGTGGTAAAACTTAAGGTCAAACAGTGGGCGCCAAAGTTCGCGGTAGGTTTCTTCACCAACCCAGCTCTTCAGCCAGCTAACGGCATCACGGGGTTCCAGTTTCCGCCAGTTTTTGCGTTTCATTGAAAGAAAAACATGGAGCCCGTAGCGAATCTTGGCCACGATACCAAGGCCCTTGAATTTGAGCAGCGCCAGCGGATTGCCCCACTCCTTGATTTCAGACTGGTGAAAATAACCCATGGAAGTGTTCACCCAGTGCAGCTTGTCTTCGATGTTCAGTTCCCTGAGAGAATTCAGATAGGGGGCGTCACCAGTGCAGATGAAATGATAGAAACGCTCGATACGTGTGCCATCGAAATCGAAAGAGGCTGTCATGCCACCCACCCGCGAGTCAGCCTCGTACAGGTCGACAGAATGGCCTTGCTTCAACAGTTCCAGAGCCGTACTTAAGCCCATGGGTCCAGCACCAATAACGGCGATGCTGCTCATCTAGAATTCCAGTTCCACTTTTGAGTAAATCGGATGGGTCAGGGTGTCCTCGATTGCCTGTCTAAAGGGTGTGGCTGAGACGTTAAACAACTGTTCCCAATCAGTATCGGGAAAGAGTTCGTCAATCACCAGCGCGGCCAGTTGTGAGGTTGTGAAGGGTGGGTTGCGGTCGAACCAGGCGTAAACCGTCAACAGTCCGTGAAACAAACTGGTTGGGATGCTGACAACAGCGGTGCGACAGTGCATGACCTCGCGTATGGATTCAATAATGTTGCGGTAGTAAATTTTCTCCTTACCGGAGATGTCGGCGACTGTACCATTGAAGTCATTTTCCAGGCAGCGAACTATTACGGCGCAGAAATCACCGGCATAGAGAGGTTGCCGCAGATACCGCCCGTGTCCCGGGATGGGGAAAACCGGAACACGGCGCATAAATCTAGCCAGCCAACCCAGGTGTTTGCGGTCAAACCAACCGAACATCAGCGTCGGACGCAGCACCGTCCAAGGGTGAGCTGATGAGGTAATCAGCGCTTCTTGTTGCGCTTTGGTCCGTGTATACCAATCGTCTGCGTCTGAATTGACCGCCGAGGTGCTTATGTGAATAACATGGCAATTCTGACGACCGGACAGCGCTCGCAGCAGGTTTTCCGTTGCTGTGATGTTGTTGGCGATGAAATCATCTTCCCTTAAACCACCGATCTGTGCGTGGAGGGCAATGACAGAATCTGCGGTGGCAACGGTATCCATCCAGTCACCGGGTTGCGCCATATCAGCAGCCAGCGGTTTAACCTTGGGGTGTAACCCGGCCAGTGTTGCAAGATTTGATGACGACTTGTCGAGAACCGATATGCGGGTGTACCCCGCGTCGATCAAGGCAATAACCAGATTCTGGCCGACGAGGCCGGCGCCACCGGTAATCACTATGTGCTGATCGGGTTCTGACATGTTGGATATCCGGTGTTGGGAGGGCCGTCTCTAGCGCGAGGGTATTCTACCCGCGCGGGCAAGTGATGCCAACGAAACCGGCTATTGTGGATTGACAGTGCTATCTGTACCCGAAGGCTGGCTTGTATACTACTCCCGAAGAACGGGAAATTAATGAACCGCTACCTCTTACAAAGTGTGGGATTGCTGCTGGCGCTGGTCGTCTCTGTGGGTCTGTTCAATCTGTGGGCCGACCCCTATTCAATATATCGCTTTCACTCGGCTGATTCAGACCGATTGAGCCGACTTGATCAGGTGTACACCATGCGTTTGTCGAAGCCCTGGCAAGTGGCGCGTGTAAAACCCAGTGCAGTTGTTATTGGAAGTTCCAGAGCGGCCCCAATCCGCCCCAGCCACCCGAGTTGGGCTGGGGACCGGGGCTTCAATCTGTCAATGCCAGGGATGTCTCTCTATGAGATTAAACGCTTGCTTGAGCATGCACATGCTGAATCGCCCCTGGACAAAATTGTACTTGGTTTGGAGTTTGCCTCATTCCTGTCTGACTGGTCGGGCGGTGGTCTGGGATTTGCTGAGGATCGCCTGCGGGGTGGAGCTCAGGAAGATGGATATAAACAAGGAGTGCAGTTGCTTCGGGACATGCGAGATACCCTGTTTACGGCATCGGCCTTTTCACATAGCGTGCGAGCACTTGACCCGGACAACCGTCCACCCCTCCAGTTCTATCCGGACGGCAGCTGGGAAAATCACTCATCCGTGTGGTTGGGTCGGCCCGGTTTTGTTTTTGTCGGACGCGAGTTGCTAAAACGCCAGGATGCGTCTGATGAGGAGATGGAACACAACTTGCGGCAATTTGCCGATATCCTGAGTTGGTGTCATGAGCAGGGTATCGACGCCCGGCTGTTTATCAGTCCTGAACACCTGTTCCTGGTTGATCTGAGAGCGCGTGCCGGATATTCCGGGCGGTGGATAGCATTTCATCACCAGTTAACCAGGTTAAATCACGAGGTAGCAGCGCGTTATGATCGCGTTCCGTTTCTGCTCCAGGGTTTTAATCATTTACCCGATGTGGTGAATGAATCACTCCCGGTTGGCGTGGGCAGTCTGAGCAACTGGTTTCGTGATGGTATTCATTATCACAGCCGTCTCGGTGCTGTTATCGTAAATTCCCTTTGGGGGGATGGTCCAGGCTACACGCTCACCAGTGACACAGTGGCCACCTACCTTGAAAAGGTAGATAAGATGACCGGCGAATATATACGCCACGACGAACAGACTGTCGCCAGCTATCGGGCAGGTGTGCTAGGCGACGAGCTGACTGGAGTAACAGCAAGATGATTGGTGGGGCTTGCCGCCAGGGTTCCCGGCGATGAATCGGTATTTGCTGCGCAGCATCCTGATGCTACTGGCCTTTTTTGGCGCCTTGGTGACGCTTAATTATGTGATCGATCCATACGCTATCTACCGGTACCAGGATGCGGACACAGCGCAAATATCCCGGGTTGATCAGTTTTATCATATGCGACTCTCTAAGCCCTGGCAGGTTACCCATCGAAAGCCCCGACAATTGGTCATTGGCAGTTCACGCGCCGGTGTCGTCACTCCCGCTCAGTCTGCAGATTCAGTCGTGGCGTATAACCTGTCGATGCCCGGGATGACACCCACGGAAATGGAACAATTGGTTCGACATGCCCACGCGACAGGAGGGCTTGAGCGACTGTCTATCGGCATTGAACCCGCCTCCTTCATAAGCAAGTATCCTGAGATGCGATCGGGATTTGAGCCTCGCAGGCTGAAACAAGCGGGTACCAGCGCCAATAAACTGCAGTGGTTGCTGGACGCCGGCAGCAATCTGCTGTCGGCCTCAGCCACCCTTAATAGTCTGGGCGTGCTGTCCGGAACAGCGGATGTCAGGCGGCTATATCATCCCGACGGTAGCTGGGAAAGCAAAGGAGGGCGACTGATAGGGGAGAGCGGCTACCTCTACAACGCCAGAGCATTGGTGCAACAGGTGGGATTGGATAGTGCAGGTATGGTGGGAAACTTGGCGGTGTTTTCCCGGGTATTGGAATTCGCATATGCGAACAAGATCAAAACCAGGATTTTTGTCAGTCCGGAACACATTTACTTCATTGATTTGTGGTATCGACTGGGATATCTCCCGCAATGGGAGCAGTTTCACCGGGAATTGGTGACTATTGTCGAATCGCTCGCCACAGAGCATGATATGACACCGTTTGACGTATACGGGTTCAATCTTATGCTAGGTGTAATCGATGAACCGATCTATAAAGGTCGAGGCGATCCCGATGCCTGGCTGAAGGACGGTATTCACTTCGACAAGCGACTGGGTGCGCGAATTATGTCTTCACTGTGGGGGCGAGGCGTCGATCAAGCATTGCCAAAGGATGATGCTGTAAAACTGACCACGACATCCGTTGACCGCTATCTGGCCGATACCAATTTGTTGCGTCTGTCATTTTTGGATCGTGACATCGAAATGATAAGTTACTACAACAACAAGCTCGGTATTGATTGAACAACGCTTGAACGTATTACTTTGCACGTTCCGAGCGGATTCTTTTGTATAAAGCCATATCCAGGGCGAGGCGCTCTCTCAGGGTGGACAGGGTTGCTGGTTTCAAATCAGTGCTCGAAAGGCGTGTGGGGGAGCGCAGATTATGGGGAACGATATGTGGTGCTGGTAAATCACACAGCTCCCCAATGCGCCGGAGGTCCTCGGCAAAATATTCAGTTAACCCAACCAGAGAAAATGCGGCGAGGTTTTCAGTCGCCGCGTCCATGAGGTTTTGATCACTCCAGTGGCGGTGCTTTTGTCGGTCTCTGTACCAGTATGTCGACGCGATTTGCCAGGTTTGCTGATTGTCCAGGGCTTCCACTACCTCCGGCAGGGTCGATTGCACAAATTCATCCAGACCCAGGTGGGCGGCGGCACGTGCTACAGGAAAACGTTTCTGCATATTCGGATGCAGACAAAATTGATGAAATGATAAAACCCGCTCCACTGGATCGCGCAAAAAAGTGACCGCCCTGGAACTGTTCAACAAATGTCGAACCTGGTCGTAACCAAAGTGTCCACTGATAACCCGATACCTGGCGGCAACCTCTTGACCTATATACTGCCCCGGCAGATGCAGAAAATCGCCGTGTGACATGATCTGCCCGGTGGGGATATGGCTGGAAAGGTAGCGCAGTACCGATGTGCCAGCGGTTTTGGCAATGTGCAGAAACACTAGCTGCGTCATGGTTCTTATGGCTCAATGCTTGGGCATGTCGCGATACCAGCGACAACCTCGATGGGTGATTGTAAGTAAGTGCCGCTCATTGATCCAATCGGTGGTGTCATCGGGATTTCTGCGGCATGTGATAGTCGGGGAACCAACCGTTCCTCCGCGCACTGGTATTGTGGATTTAGCCCATGTGCGCCTCTATACTGCAGCGATACCCGGGTCCTCAGGGTAATAGAAATTTTCCATAATGAGCGGTCATGACATTTCAGCTTTCTCAGCATCAGATCAATTTTTTCGAAACCTTCGGCTATCTGAAATTGCCTGGACTGTTCAAGGAAGATGTGGCGAAGCTGGAAGCGTTGTTTGAAGCAGCCTTTGCTCTGCGTACTGCTGAAATAATCGATTGGCGACCTCAGGCCCCCCGTTTTAAAAACCGCACGACCATGTTGCAGTTCATAGAGCGGGACCCCGAGTTTTGCTCGCTGCTCGATGACCCACGGATAGATAATATTTTTGCCAGCTTATGTGGTGCTGACTATGCTTTCCGAGGCAGCGAGGGCAATATTTTTGACTGTGGTACCAGCTGGCACTCGGATTCCTACGGTGCCTTGTTCAAGTATCAAAACGTCCGTATTGCCTTTTATCTCGATGACGTTGATGCGGATTCCGGTGCTCTCAGATTTATCCCGGGAAGCCACTATATGGGGCAGTCGTTTGCCAACAAGCTCACTGGCTATCTGGAGGATGGGGATACCTTTGAGCGTGATCTGGGCCTGGACGATCGCGATATTCCCTCCGCAGTTCTGGCAAGCAAGCCTGGTGACGTGCTGGTATTCAATTATGCGATCAAGCATGCAGCTTTTTACGAGGGCAATGCACGCCGAATGTTCACACTATGGGCGTCTGAGTGCATGCCCACTGAGGACATTGAAATAATACGCAAGGGACTGAAGCTCACCGCCAAATTGGGTTACCGGGAGTATTACGGTCCAGAGCTGGTGGCCACAGCAACGCCCCCCCGTATGCGCCATTTGGCCCAGTTCAAGGACTTGCAGTTTGACGATCTGTTGCAAGACGAAACCGACGACAGCTATAGCAAGGATTGGCAGTTTCGATCCTGATCTAGACTGTGATGGCTTATTGTCGCTGAGTTACCTCATTTTCGGGTGATGCTACAGGCGACACTCTCGAGTCCACCCGGGCACCATGTTTAAGCGGGCGATCATCGCGGTCAGCGGAGGTGAGGGTGGTATTGCACCAACCCATCGTGAATGGGTGGGTTGCATGAGCTGCAGGGGACTGTAGTCACCGATATGCAGCGGACTAAGCCGTCCCCTGAAGCCGTTTTCCCCCCAAAACTCTATATCCCTGATAAGTGCGGTAATCACCAGTGTAGATCGCGCACTGACGTAGTCGTGAGTGTCATTGGTGACCAGCAGCTCCTTTAAGGGCCCCTGAGGCAGTCCGGAAATGCCGATGTTGATACCCAGGTCACTGCAGGCCTCTGTGACTGTATGCAGAGAAGCGCCCGTTTTTTGTCCATGCCATCCGATTCGATGGTCCTCGAACAGTGTATTAAAAGCGAATGCGTAACGTGGCGTGAAAACCGGCGGTATCGAGATTGGCCGTGGTGTCAATGTTGCGCTTTCACCAACCTGGAAAAGCGCCGCCCCGTAGGCGAGGCTTTTGAATTCGTTCTCGAGATAAGCGCTGCGGGGTACAAAAACCAGCGTGAAGGCCAACAGAACTGCGACAACTAGACCAGCTGACTGAATTCGCTTTGATTTTTGCGCTAACAGTGCCATGGCGGTGCCGAGTACGTGTATCCAATAAATGGAGACCACTGTCTGGTAGCGCTCGGGGCTGGGTCCGTGCACCTCGTCAGGATAGGGGAGTACGCGGCCCAGATAAATTGACAGAACTATGCCGAGGCACAGTAATGCGCCGGAGACACAGTACAACAACCAAGTGTCGCCACTGCTCATCTCTTTGTTGTGGACCCTGCTTCGGATCAGCGCAACACAGCCAACGCCCAGGCAGAGCAATGATCCTATAGACAAGAAAAGCGCGATTGCGGGTTCGCTCTGATACAGCGGCCAGCCGAGCAGCACTACAGATTTTTGCAGAATGATCCAGGGCGAGAGATTCTCCAGCAGTGATCTGGCCTCTTCACGAAACCCGGCAGTGACACTGGATTCTGTCGTGTTGGAGAGTGCTATGGCTGCGTCGGACTGTATATTCCATGAGTAAAGAATGACGACGGCTAGACAAATGATGATCCAAGGCAATGTATGACGAAAACTGCGGTAAACCAGAATGGCGGGAATCAGCAGCCAGACCAGCACCCCTGCAAAATTGGTCAGTGCACTGCAGCCAGCAAAAACGCAGGCACCCAGGACCGCAGTCACCGACTGTGTATTACGCGTGTGCACCAACAGGTACAGTGCGGCCAGTCCCGTTGCTATCGATAGCGGCCAGCTGGTATTAATCGGATTGAACAGGTTCCATAGATTGGCGGGTGCCACCAACAATATCAACGCGCTCGCACCCAGTGCGACACCCTGAGATCTTGATAGCGTCAATCCCCTGAGCGCGGCACCGCAAAACAGTACCCAGACTGCCACCGTGGCCAGCCACCCCGCCAGATAAAGCACATGCCCCATCCCCGCGAAATAACGTATATCTGCAATAAGCAGTAGTCTGGGAATCAATACCCGATGCGCGGTGTAGTGCGGCTGTAGCAGTGCGGGCAAATCGTGCATGGATAGACTGCGATCCAGCAGCGGTGCCAGCTCCCGCAGCAGTGGCAGCGTATCCTTCCATGGTATGTGCATATGGTAGCGATACCACAGCAACAAACTCCACAGGCACAGCGTGGCGGCGGCGAGTACTGCCAGCATGTTGAGTGCTGCGGCACTGAACTTCAGCGGCGACGGGGTCACGCGTTTGTTCTCGTCATCAGCGTAGCAGAACCGAGCTCAGATTTAGCTGGCAGTAGTCCATGCGCCCAAGGGCCTGGGTGTACATCAGGGAATAGTTATCACGTACTGAGAGTGCGTTGTGAAGAGGACTTCCCCAGTAGTTACGACCGGGATCGATGAGCGAACCGGGGGTAAAATCACCATGGTGCCGTGGTGTCAGTCTCACAATGAATTCACCATCGCGGAACAGTACCAGATCGCGAAGCTGCCAGATTCCTGGAGCGCTGGCTGCGATTGCAAGGTCAATTGATTTGTCGTCGACCTCGAAATCGATGGACCTAAACCCCAGGGAAGCACAGTCCCGACCTGTGCCCTCGCTGCCCAGATTGGGTATGCCAGCATGATAGCCCGCCTGATTATCCTGAAAAAAGCTGTCAAATTGATACACATACTCGGGCTCAAAGCGACTACCTACCGGCAGTGAAAGCCCCCTGTTCACACGGTATTCGCCCTGTGAGTACAGCTCCGCTGCGGCGATGGAACTCTTGATCTCTTCATTGAGGTAAGCACCAGTCATACTGTTGAGGTAGATAGTGAGTGCACCTGCCACGCCGGCAAAGCCCAGATCGACCCAGATCCGATCGGGGGGCATTAGACCTCGGATCATTCCCAGCCAGCATATCCAAAAGCACACCACGACGGTTTGGTAGCGCTCCAGACTTGGACCGTGTGCGTGGTTGGGTTGATCCAGCACGCGCCCCAACTGGGTGGCCAGGGCGATACCCAGTGCCAGGCTGGCTCCGAGCAGGCAGAAAACTACCCAGCGGTCCACATGGAGTCCGCGTTTGAAGGTGGACACGATGATAGCCAGCCAAGTCATTAGTACGGTGAAGGCAGCGGCGGCACTGATTACACGCGGCCAGATATCCGACGCGGAGGCAGCGGGCCAGCTCAGGAACCGGACGGTGCGATCCAGCATGTCTGGGATGGTGTGGTTGGACAGAGCGGCACGGGCTTGTTCCCGTATCAGCTCAATTATCTCGGGGGAACCCACATCCCACTCTGTCGCCAGGTGGGCGTCGGACACCATTCCCCGGGTATACCACCAGGTAAACAGACCCGATAGGATGATTACAAGGATAAAACGCTGGCGATCAAAAAACAGGGCATATACCGGCAACAGCAGCACGGCGACAACGCCCCCAAAGGTGGAGAAGGC
This sequence comes from uncultured Halieaceae bacterium, assembly GCA_938074045.1. Classification (GTDB taxonomy): domain Bacteria; phylum Pseudomonadota; class Gammaproteobacteria; order Pseudomonadales; family Halieaceae; genus CALJGI01. Next base: position 328,428 of record CALJGI010000002.1, on the reverse strand, counting down.
TGCCAGGATTGTACAGACCAGTGCTATCAGCCAGTGTCCCAGAGCTGGACCATCCCGGGGTCGGAGCAGTGCGAAGAAACCCAGCAGTGAGAAGGCCATGGTAAGGTGCCAGGCTGTGTTGATGGCGTTGATCATATTCCAACTGTGCGCGGGACTTGCCAGCCAGCAGAGTGTTAAACATGCGTAAAACAATACCGCGGACTTATGCTCCAGGTAGCTCCTGGCAGTGCCCCAACAGAGTAACCATATGATTACCATGGCGATGAGCCCGCTCGCATAGAAGGCATGATTATGACCGCCAAGGAGGTGGATATCCGCCGACATCAACAGGCGAGGAAGTAAAATTCGATGCGCTTCGTAGTGGGGTGCCAGCCAGCTACCTAGAGCCGCCGCGTCCAGGGCTTGTCCCTTTAAAGCTATGATGTCGCGTAATACTACAAACAGATCACGCCAGGGCAGGTGGGGGTGAAAACGGAACCAGATGACGCTGGTCCAGAATAACCAATATAATGCGACACAGAGCGCGGCCAGTGCGAAGAGGGAACTTCCCCACACGGCCAGATCGTGGAGCTTGCGATCCTGCGCCTGCGAGTCGTCATCGGTCATCGAGTTATGATAACAGTGGACTATGGGAACGGGAACTGGTTTGACCGGTGGTGGCAGTGGTGTTATGTCCTGGTCGCCTGTCTGTTGGGTGTGCTTCTTGCCTACCATCACTGGTTGATTGTCAGCGCCCCTTTCCCCCTCGATTACTACGAGGGAACACATCTACTGATCACGCAGATCATCGCTGAGGGCGGCAACCCTTACACTCGGGAGTTTCAACCGCAGGCGATGTACGTGTATCCACCACTGTACAATATGCTGGTGGCACCCTTTAGTCTTCTTACCGAAGATGGATTTACGCTGCACCGCGCTACCTGTGCGATATTGATTATTGCCAGCTGCCTGATTGTATTCCGTGCTGTTATTCACGCGGGTGGTGGTCCTACCCATGCCCTTGCTGCAGCCGTGACCTGCTATGCGGGACTGTTGTTTTTTACCACACCGGTTTCCAGTAGCAACGCATTGGGCGTGCTGCTGTACCTACTGGGCTTGTACATTCCATGGCGGCATGGGTTCGCAAAGTACAGTATAGGCCTCGCCATAGTTCTCGGTATTGCCGCGTTCTACAGCAAGCAGTACTTCGTGCTTGGCATGGGTATTCTCTGTGCCTGGCTCTTCCTGTGTTACTCAGTGTCCCGCAGCCTGGTTGTGGGACTGCAGTTTTCCGCTGTCATTCTGGGTTCACTGGCTGTCGTCAATTATTTCAGTCCCTACTTCCTCGACAACACATTATTTTCCACCGCTATCTCAGCGGGTCGGCTACAGAGTACGGAAATAGCACTGTTGCAGTATCGGGACCTGGCAGCACTATACTGGCCATTGATTCTGCTGGTGGCACTGCAATTGGCTATGTCCTGGCGTACGTCGGTTGACCTCCGCAGCCATCCCAGACTGGTCTTGCCTCAACTGCGCTGGCGTAGTGGGTATCCCCGGGAGTATCCGCCTGTTGTCTTTTTCTGGTTTGCATCGCTGCTCTGCGCAGTGGTGGTGTTTTTTTCGCTGGCACGTAACCCGGGAAACTATCTCAGCTATCTGTTCCAGTTGCTGACACCTCTCCTGCTGATTGCTGTATTTTCCAGTTTTGGGAAGCTGGCTGGCGCGGCGCGATTCGCCCAACCCCTTATTCTTGTTGGCTTTTTTCAAGTATGGAATCTATTGCCCCATGATTTTTCTTCGACGCCGGAGAATTGGCGTAAGGTCGACGCAATTATTGCGTCGGAACAGCAGGTATTTGCTTCTCAGATGCTTATTGGCAATCTACTGAAGCATGAGCGTACGGTGTATCAGGATGGGCATACGTTTTACTTTCCACTGGCGAAGGACAAGCCAGCGTTTTTTATCAAAGAGGATGAGATGGCGCGGGTCGAGGTCCTTTGGAAGCAATACATTGCCGATCTGTATCAAAAAATAGCAGCCCAGGAGTTTGATGCCATACTGTTGACCTCATGGGATTTTCGCGGCGTTTTTCTCACCAATCCGCCACCTGGCAGAGATATCAGTGGCCGGGATTTTCTGCTCCAATACTACGAGCTGGATGAAACATTTCCACTGTCTATGACATCTAGGCACGGCGGTGGTGAATATGAAATGCGAGTCTGGCGACCACGTGCGCAGTGAGGCTGTGGACCTGTTGTCGCCCACAGGTTAGACTCCCGCTCCCTTGTGATGAATGTGTTTTACGTGTGAGGGGATAGCAAATTGAGGGCAATGCGTTGAGTACTGAAAACGATATTATCGCGATGATAAAAACCATTCTGCAGCATCAGGGCTTGCCCGAAACCGATGTTGAACTTGAGAGTGAGCTCTATGATGACGGTATTGGCCTGGACTCGCTATGTGTCGCCGAGTTGTCAGCAATGCTCGAGAAAGCCTACGGTTCTGACCCCTATACCAGCAAGGTTTTGCCGCGGACAGTGACCGATATAGTTAACTTTTATTCCGAAGTCTGAAGGTGATTGAACAGCTTGTTGCGGACGCCGCTGCGGACCGACACCGTGACCTGTTTCTTGTTACGCCAGACAAGGAAGTTACATACAAAATTTTTTTCGCGAGATTGCAGCGGGTTCGTGCCGCGCTGGAGTCTTTGCCTGCCCAGCACTTTGCCTGTCACCTGCCTGACTCCCCGGAATTGATCGCATTGATCCTGGGAGCTGCGGCGGCTGACAAATCGATGTTGCTTCTCAGCGCAGACTTTTCCAGCGAACTGGTGGAAGACTACTTAACCCGTTTCAATGTAGATATTTTGTTTTGCGACCGCGCTGTTGCAGGTGAGGACAATCGACTGGACGCGGAATCATGGTTGGCAGAGTTTTCTGATGATACCAAGGAGCTGAGCTTTGCGGTGGACAGTCATAATTTAAGTGTTGTGGAAAGTGGCGGCGACGCTGACACAGGTTCGGTACAGCATGCGGACTCCATTGAGCGTTCCGGCGGAGAACTGCGTATTCTTACTTCTGGTACCACGGGAGAACCAAAGTGTGCGCGCTATCATTGGCGTGATTTGTTGCAGCAAATAAAACCATATCGCGCGACAGCTGATGAACGTTGGTTACTGGCCTATCATTTGAATCACTTTGCGGGGATTCAAATGCTGGCACATGCAGTCCTGACCAGAGCAACCCTGATACTGCCTGAAGCAACTGGGGTCGCAGACAATATTCGCGCTATGTTCGAGCTGAAGGCGACCCATGTCAGTGCTTCGCCAACGTTTTGGCGTTTCGCCCTGGCACAGCTAGCGGGCGACGCTGACACGGGTAATCTAAGACAAATTACCCTGGGTAGTGAAGCTGTTTCACAGCATTTGCTGGATACGCTGCAGGCGCGTTTCCCCCATTGCCGGATTGCACATATCTATGCATCCACTGAAGATGGATCTTGTGTATCCGTGGCGGATGGACGCGCCGGCCTGCCAGTGTCAATCCTGCAGCGGCCTGATAACGCCCGCGTACGGTTCAAGGTGGAAGAAGGCGAGCTCCTGATAAGCTCCCGACACGGTATGCTGGGATATACAGGCTCCGATCAACATCGGCGTGAAGATCAGCGTGAGGACGGTTGGCGGGCGACGGGGGACCTTGTTGAGGTGCGTGATGACCGGATTAATTTTCTGGGTCGACGCAGCGAAATCGTCAACGTTGGCGGCGTGAAAGTGTATCCGTTGGAGGTTGAGGCAGTAGTCTCAGAACTACCCGCAGTGAAACTTGTGCGGGCCTACGGACAGGATAACCCTGTGGTGGGTCAGATTGTGGCCCTGGACATTGTGCTGGATGAAGGTTGGGAAGAGAAAGACGCAGAGGAGACTGTGCGACAGGCTTGCAGTGTATTGCCCCGCCACAGCGTGCCGCGGAGTATCAACTTCGTTGCTACAATAGACACGGCTAATACGAAATTATCGCGACGTCAGGACACAGACACATGAAAACAGTGCTGGTGACAGGTGGTAGCAGAGGTCTGGGTGCAGGGATTGTCAGTCTTTTTCTCAGTCGCGGCTATCGCGTGGCCACCTGTAGTCGTGGGTCGACCCCGCAGGTGGATAACTGGCGTAGTGATGCGCCGGAAGACTTTTACTTTGAGACACTTGATCTGGTGGATCGCGAGGCCTGCAAACAATACGTAAAGCGTGTTGAAGATCTCTGGGGGGGAATCGATATTCTTGTCAACAACGCCGGTATCTCCAACACCAGTCTGTTGCCGCTGGCCAGCCCGGAGTCCATAGATCAGGTCATCGATCTCAATTTGAAATCCACGCTCTATATGTCACATCTGGTTACCCGACAAATGCTAGGCCGTGGCTGGGGGCGAGTTATCAATATCTCATCCATTGTGGGGCTCTCTGGGTACCGTGGCTTGAGCGTTTACAGTGCCACCAAGGCTGCCTTAGACGGCTTTACCCGGTCCCTGGCCCGCGAATTGGGGTCCAGAAATATCACGGTTAACTCGGTAGCCCCGGGTTATTTGACCACGGAGATGACCGAAGAATTGGACGCAAAACAAATGCGTCAGATCGTTGGACGAACCCCTCTGCAACGTCTGGGTGATCCCGGGGACGTTGCCGAGGTTGTAGAATTTCTCGCCAGCGAACGATCGGGATTTATCACCGGTCAGGTCATCGTTGTCGATGGGGGTCTGACCTGTTGATTACCTGCAAAGTCAGATGACAAATAGAGACATCACACTGTCTGACTCTGATCCAACGTTACATTATGACAGCGTGGTTGACGCCTGGGCTTATCTGTTGGAAGACGATTTGCACTACGGTTATTTTGCCGAGGGCGGTGAATCATTGACGATGGCCACCGATGCTCTGACCAATGAAATGATGGAATTGGCAGGACTGAGTGCGGCAACCCGGGTGCTTGATATTGGCTGCGGAACCGGCAGGGCTGCCTGTCGATTGGCGACGGAAACTGGCTGCACCGTGGTTGGTATCTCGCCCAGTCGAACCTGTGTGCAGCGCTCCCGGGAAAGAGCTGCATCGATGGATGCAGCGGACAGACTGCATTTCTTGTCCGGTGACGGCATGTTGTTACCCCACCCCGAACAGGCCTTCGACGTGGTATGGGTGATGGAGTCATCTCACCTCATGGAAGACAAATCCAGGCTGCTGCATGAATGTTCACGCGTGTTGGCCCCCGGGGGCAGGGTGGTGTTGTGTGATATCACTCTGGCGCGCAAGCTCGCGCTGGAAGAGGTCATCGATCACCGTGATGACTTTCTGCTGTTGAAGGACGTGTATGGACGCGCGCGGATGGAACCACTGAGTTTTTATGAATCGCAATTGCAGGCGCTGGGGTTAGAGACTGAACACAGCAGGAATATCGCCCGGGAGACACGTCCAACCTTTGGACATTGGCGTGCTAACGCGCAGCGCCATAGCGATCAGGTCATCGAGTCCATTGGTGCGTCCGCGCAGAGCCAATTTTTGGCATCCTGCGATGTATTGGAAAAGTTCTGGGATCTGGATATCCTGCGCTATGGGATTCTCTCGGCGGTCAAGCCAGCATAACGCACTGAATACATGGGCTTGCCTCAAAACTGGAAGTACAAAAACTCACTTACCTGACTCAGGTTCAAGAAGGCCAGGGCAATCAATACGGCCGTGAACAACGCCCAGCGTGTTGATCCAGTCCAAGTAAAGTCCAGCACAGGTGCCCGGCCGGCCCGAATCTTGTCGAGAGTTACCTGCTCAGCGGCAAACAGTTGATAGGTATTTGGCAGCAGCCAGCAGATGGCCAGGCACAGCGTTAGTACACCAAATACCAGGGATACAGCTGATAGCTGGAAGGGCAATAACGCTGCCATCTGGAATACGCCGGTGCGGTTGATCGAGATGAGATAGGCTGGAATGAAATTGTCTCCAGGAGCGTGCACCAGCTGATTGAACACGTGCGCCGCCGTACCCAGGGAATCTGCACGAAAAACTACCAGGGTCAGCACGACCACCAGAAAAGTAATGAGTTGAGCTGCTGCCTGATAGGGACGGTTGCGGACCAGATTAAAGGGGCCGGATACGTTTACACGCCACAGCTGATGCAAAACCACAAAAGTGCCGTGACATAGACCATAGACAACGAAGGTCCAGCCAGCGCCGTGCCAGACTCCACCGGCGAACATTGTGCAAAACAGATTGAATCGCTGCCGGCCGGGGCTGCAAACAAATCCTCCCAGAGGCGTATAGACGTAGTCGCGCAGAAATCTTGAAAGAGTGGCGTGCCACATACGCCAGAAATCACTGATGTTGTGTGCCCGGTATGGTGAATAGAAGTTGACCGGGAGTTTTAACCCAAACAGACAAGCCAACCCTATGGCCATGTCGCTGTAACCGGAGAAATCAAAGTACAGCTGAAAGGCGTAGCCGAACCCACCTGCGAGGGCTTCGAGCGTGGTAAATGCTTCACCGCGGGCAGCCATTTCGAATACCGGTGTTGCATACCTGGCCAGGCCATCGGCAATGACTACTTTCTTGAACAGGCCAATCGCCAGGATGGAAATACCGATGGCTAATTGTCGAGTGCGATCTCCCGGTGTTCCCAGAGTACGAAACTGGCTGAGCATCTCGCTGTGGTGAACAATGGGACCCGCGATAAGCTGGGGGAAAAAGCAAACGAACAGCAGGTACTCAAGAAAACCATGCTGGTCGGTTTTCCCCTTGCTTGTATCCACCAGATAAGTAATTTGCTGGAATGTATAAAATGAGATTGCGAGCGGCAATATGATGCGCGAAAAATTCCAGTCTGCATCAAGTGCGATCGCCATGTTGTCGAGGAAAAAGTTCGCGTACTTGAAATAGATAAGCAAAGATAGATTGCACGCAATACCAAGGGTGAGCCAGGCTCTTTTTGCACTGGGTTCGGCGGTGGCAAGGGTTCTTCCTACGCGGTAATTGAATATTGCGGAGCCGAGGATTAACAGCAGGTAGACTGGATTCCACCACCCGTAAAAGAACAGCGAACTGAGTACCAGCCAGGCCATGACCAGCCTTGCATTGCCGGTGCGCTGCAAGGCGAAGAAAATCAGCAGCACCACCGGCAGAAAAACGAATAAAAACTCTGAAGAGTTAAACAGCACTAAAAACAGCTCGCAGGTAGCATAGGCATGGAAAGTACCCCGTTATCATGCCGGCGAGTTTCCCGGTTCAGCTAGGCAGAATAACGAAGAACCAGGCAGCGCCCCGGGGATTAATCGATTTTCAAGTAGACCAAGTGCCGCCACCAGCCAGTGCATGGCAGCGCTGATCGGATGCCGGTTTGGGGGGGCGAAATCTCTGCTTCGTGATAGATCAAGCGCAGCTGCCAGCCTTGCTGCCAGGTAAAGTGCCTGGAAATGATAGGCGCAGTAGCGCACCGAAAATCCAGCTGCCTGCACATCCTCACAGAGTTGATCGCGCGAATAGCGTTTTATGTGTCCCCAGGCTTCATCATACTCAGACCACAGCTCTTGTCGGGCTGGCACGGTAAGCAGAAGGTATCGACAGTTTTTGAAATGGCAGCGCACTTTATCCAGCATTTCATTGGGCTCGGCCATATGCTCGATGACATCCAGCAGCAAGACGCAATCTACAGCGTCTCTCTCATCCTCCGACAGACTGAAAACATCCGTGTCAGTTTGTACGTAGTTGGCCACTGCCTCGCTGATAGGCGCGGGGCCCAGCTCAACACCACGACAGTCAAATCCGCGCTCACGCAGATAGCGAGTGGTGATCCCCATGCCACACCCTATGTCCATGATGCGACTTTGGGCTGGTAGGTGGCGCCTGAGTATCCGGGAAAGTGCATCGTGCCGGGTACGATGCCAGAAGTGGGTTTCTATTCCGGCCGGATAGCCGGCGTGGTAGTCATCGACGGTATACAGCTCGCTCATATTTTACCGCCGGGCTTGCGCGCATAAAATTTAATACAGCTTGATCGTCGGCATAGTGCCGATAGTGCAGACAGCGGCGCAAGTGCCAGCAGCAGAGGTAGATACCAGCGACTGCGACCGCGGACAACCGCGGGGTTGTGACGCAAATCCTGAGCCCGTCGCTGCATGAAATTCTGCACCGAGAGAGCCCAGTGACTGGGGTTCAACTGGTGGCTGATGTGTATATTCTCAAAACCCGCTGCCGCCAGACGTTGTGAGAGAAAAGAAGCTGTGAATTGAAAGGTGTGGCGCGGTACGTGATTTCCACCCCAGTAGCGGCCAAACAACCAGCGATCAGGTGAGTTGAATCCCGGAACTTCACCCACCAGATGACCACCCGGAGTCAGCATCCCGAATGAAAGGGCCAGCTCTTCGTCGGGAGCCAGCGTGTGCTCAAGGTAGTTGTTCATGGCGACCAGATCATAGCTGCCCAATCGGCCTGGAAATGTGTCGAAGGTGCCGGCGTAGCCCTTCAGCCCGGCTGTATGCAAGCGCTCAATCATGGCTGCACTGAAGTCGATGCCCTCCAGGTACTCTGCGCCGAGTGATTGCAGCCCAAGAAGAAACTCACCGGCTCCGCATCCGACATCCAGCACGCGTGAGTCTGGTCCAACGAAAGCGCTCATACGGCGGCGAAATAGTCTTTCCTTGAGGTTGTACAATAATGAGAACAGGAATCCCCGTTCCTCGCCACTGCTGTAACCGTGATAGTCGATATCATAGGCCCGTTGCAAATCGTTCAGGTCTGGAAAAGGATGCAGTTGTACGGCGCTGCACAACTGACAGCGGACATAGTCCCAGCTTCCCTCAACACCGTATTCCCAGTCCTTTATCCCGGAATAGATGAGATCGCAGAGCTCGCCCTGACAGATACGGCAGTGAAAATCCTGATTCAAGGTGATGTTACTGCCGCAGGCAGATTCTGATACCAGTGGCACAACAAGCGCCAGTAGCCCCGGTTCCAGTGCTCGTACTGGATGCCGTCGGCGTCGGACCTATACAACTCATCCTTCAGGAGGTTGTGCGCTGCCGGCAGTTGATTGCAGGGCACGTGAATCTTTTGATGGTGCTCAGCGTGATAGCGGAAGCAGAAAACTCCCAGAATGCGGGTGTCGGGCACCTTTCCCGTGATAGTGCGTATTGTTCTGCGGTCATGGGGGTCGGCGTGTTCGCAAAAAGTGCGCAAAAAGGCGAACAGTTTGGCGCTGGTGGCGAGTGGAATCAGCCACAGTGTGAGGTAGTACAGCGGTCCCAGGAAAATGCTGTAACAGGCCAGAATGGTCAGTTGAACAAGGCCTAATTGCAGCCATTCCAGCGGCGGTCTGGTCTGACTGGAGAATTCCCCTCGCTGTCTCAACCCAAGGAATTGCAGTCCCGCTGCCACACCTGATGCATTCCACGCCACTCGTGTGAGGAATTGCAATTTTGTGCGCGGAAAGTTGCCATAGTTGGGATAGTCAGGATCCCGGATTGATTCTCCAAAATATCGGTGATGATCCAGGTGCAGTTGGCGGTAGCTGGGTGAAAAACCAACCGGGTATGCGGTGAGTAAGAAGCCGAGCAGTTCCCGGTGGGGACGTCCGAAGCGGCGATGCAAACCTTCGTGTAACGCGTTAAACAGTGCAAATTGTCCCCAGCCGGTCATCAACCATGCACCGAAGTAAGCACAGCCGCGTATCCATAGCGGCTGGGATTGGGTTATGTAAGCAAGGGTCGCAGCCAGCAGGAAAACGCCGTAAATGGCAATTGCCTGAGAAAAAATCCAGTTGCTGGGTGATCTCAGTTCCGCAACGGTAGATACGGGGGTTGTGCCCCCCCTGTCAGGGCTGGTCGTGGGCACTGTTTGATGTCTCATTTTCCCCTATGGTTTGTTCCACCAGAAACAGGGGCCGGCGTTTCATTTCCATGTAGGATTTGCCGATATACTCACCGACGATGCCAATGGCCAGCAACTGGAATCCTCCGAGCAGATACATGGGAAGCACCGTTGACGCCCAGCCCGGGATAGTGCCTCCCTGTCCGATGGCCGCGTAGAGCACCCATCCTCCGAGCAGCATGGAGAGGGTGAATATCAAAAATCCCATGATGGAGATGAAACGCAAAGGCGCAATTGAAAATGAAGTAATGCCTTTGATCGCGAGTCCCAGCATATTCCAGAGATTGTATTTGGAAACTCCGGCGGTACGTTCGTCGCGATCGAAATACACCCGGCTGCTTTGCAGTCCCAGGTGGGGAATGATGCCACGCAGATAGAGATTGGTTTCGCTGTAACCACTGAGCAGGGTGATGGCCCGTCTGCTCATCAGACGAAAATCAGCATGATTATCGATAGTCTCTATGCCCATTTTTTCCATCACGCGATAGTGCGCCAATGCCGTCCAGCGCTTAAACCGGCTGTCACTCGACCTGTCCCGGCGGACGCCGTACACAATTTCATTGCCCTTGCCATGGTCCAGCAACATGTTGCGCATTGCCGATATATCATCCTGAAGATCGGCATCCATGGATATGAGTGCCTCGCCCTTTGCTCTCATTAAACCTGCAAACAGCGCGTGTTGATGACCGAAATTGCGGGTCAACTTGGTCCCCACCACTGGCTTCCCGGCTGCTGCAGCGGCAACCACTATGTCCCAGGTGTCATCCGTGCTGCCGTCGTCAACAATGTGAATACGAGAGTCGCCCGTTATGAGACCGGCTTCGTTGAGTTCGCTCAGTTCAGTGTAAAGGCGGTCCAGAGTAATCGGCAGGGAAGCGGATTCGTTATAGCAGGGAATCACCAGGCCAAGCTGTATTCCGGGGGATTCTCGCTCATCACCGCTCACGCGCTTCTCCTGTATAACTGGTTGTGCAGTCTCTTTTTTCCCGTGGCTATCATAGTCGACATGCGCGTAGGAAGCATGCCGATTATCCGCTTGCGCTGGCGATACCACCAGCTAGATACATCAACCGGCTCTTCGTGCATGGGAATGCGATAATCGAGCAAATGGGCCAGGCTGTTTTCTAGCACGCTGGCCCGTACAAACAGAAAGGAATTGTGTCTATACCATGGTTTTACCTCCAACTCGGACTGGATGGCGGGTCTGATAGCGTCGATCATGTCGTAGCCCCTGGCGGCAAACTGGTCGCGCCAATAGGAGTAGGGCTGCTCATTAATATGGTTTTCACCACCTTGACCCGGTGGCGCGGCGGAGAACAAGACCACATCGGAATGACTGCACAAACTGTCGACCAGTACTCCGGCGGATTCCTCCGGTAGGTGCTCCGCGACCTCCAGGCACTGCGCCAGGTCAAACTGTTTTTCCAGCTGCAGCGGGGACCGCAGATCGTGTGGGTGAAAAGCAGTGGCGGGAATCAACAAATCGGATTCCTGTATGTAAGGGCCATCTACTCCCATAATCTGACTGCCCCCGAGCTGCCAGATTTCCAGCCATGCCCCCGCACCGCACCCCATATCCAGCACAGAGGCTGGCGTTTTCTGTAGCATATTGCGCACCAGCGGCACAATTACCTCAGCGGCTCGGGTTGAGCCGGAATTAATGGAGCGGTAAAAATCGCTGTCGTAGGTATACATGGGTACTTTGGAATTTTGACGCCGGGGGAAGAATGCCACCCCACTCATCAAAACATGCTGATGAAAGTGGTATATTACGCCAGAAGCAGTAACTGTAGGCAATGTTGTCGTGAAATTCCTCCGCGGCCACCGCGACCTCCTGTTGTACAAAATCGTGGCTGACGCTCGCAGTGAGTCCCGACAGCTGTACATGGGCTTCGCCTGGTGGATAATCGAACCCGCAGCACACATGCTTGTGTTGTATGTGATCTTTGGACTTATACTCGAGCGGGGCGGCCCTGGATTTGTCGGTTTTTTACTCGTGGGATTTGTTTTCTGGCGCTGGATAGACAGCTCCGTCAAGCGCACGGCACAGTCATTGGTGCAGGCAAGGGGAATTCTGACCCAGTCCAACCTTCCCAAATGGTTGTTTCCGTTGTCGGATGTATTGTCTGCCGGTTTGCGGTTTGCGGTTATCCTGATTTTACTCGTTGGTTTTGCGGTACTTTACAGTGGGCAGTTCGGCGCTGCCTATTGGTACCTCCCGGCGCTGCTACTGCTTAACCTTTGCTTTATTTTCGCGCTGGGGATGCTGCTTGCCCTGATCGTGCCCTATTTCCCGGATGCGAGGAAAGTCATCGACAATGCCTTCCAGCTGCTGTTTTTTGCCTCGGGCATTTTCTTTGATATCAGCAAGCTGGATAGCGCGGTTTCTGACATTCTGTACTGGAATCCCATTGCGGTCTTTTTGTCGGGCTATCGCCGAATCCTGCTCGATGGCGTTCCGCCTGACCCACAGACTTTGATGATACCGTTGTTCTGCACGATTTTCTTTCTGGCACTGGCGGCTGTGTTGTACCGGTTACTGGAACAAAGTCTCGCCAAGGCGCTGCTGCGATGACGGCGATGGAACCTTTGACCAGCAACGGCGAGCTGCTGCTGTCCCTAAATAATGTATCGCTCAGCTACAGCGGTGGTCGTTCGCTGTTCAAACGTGAGTGCCACAAGGTCCTCGATGGCTTGAATCTGCAGGTCCACAGCGGGCAGACGCTGGGAATTGTCGGGCGCAATGGCGCAGGTAAGAGTACGCTATTGAAGTTACTCGCTGGTGTTCTGCAGCCCGATGAAGGCGAGGTCGTGCATCATTGCGACGACCTTCACGTTTCCTTGCTGACCTTGCAGCTTGGTTTCCAGCCGCAACTCACCGGCAGGGAAAATGCTATTCTGGGGTGCTTGTTGATGGGCCTGAGCCGGCCACAGGTTGATGCCTGTCTGGATGAAATAATTGCTTTTTCCGGCTTGGATCACGTCATCGATCAACCTCTGGCCAGTTATTCCTCCGGTATGCGCGCCAGGCTCGGATTTTCGGTGGCTTATTACGCCCAGGCGGAAATTGTCCTGATCGATGAAGTGCTTGGCGTGGGCGATCACGAGTTTCGTCTGAAATCCCGGGAAGCGATGTTTGACGCGGTTTGTTCTGACCGTACTGTCATTCTGGTGTCACATGACGAGCATTTTATGGCGGAGTTGTGTGAGACGATAATCTGGCTGGAAAACGGCCGCTGTGTGATGCAGGGCCCTCCACATGAGGTGCTAGAGTGGTATCACGATTACGATCATCTGGTTAAACAGCTGGCGCAGGGCCTGCAGATGACTACAGAAGAAGTTCGTCGTCACCCGGCGAATGCTGACCCATTGGCGCGCTTGCACATATTCAGGCAGGGGTTGAAGCGGGAGCGCGAAGGGAATATTGCCACCAGATTTCTTGAGGAGGAATCCGGAGTCAAGTTCTACTATCCCGGGCACAGAGAGATACTGTCCGCCCTGTTGGTTGAGGAATGTGGCACTACGGTGTGGGTGGAGAATACCCATGAGCTGGCGCGGGGTGAAGATCATGCGGTGCGCGAAGCTTTCCTGCAGTATGAGGATTTACTGGCCAGCTTTTCGCGTTTGTCCAAGGTTCGTGTCAAAGACGTGCGCGCCGCGGCGGTCAGTCAACAGCTGGTAAGCAGCTTGCATACGCTGGTCAAACACCACCGCAGCAAGCCTGTTTCCTGACCATGCAAACACAGAAAACCGAAGAACTGTGCGTTAGCAATGAGTTAATTGGTGATTGCCAGCAGCTGCGCGAGCGTGTGGATGAGGATGGTTATCTGTTTCTGCGCGGCGTTGTGCCAAAGGATGTGTTGCTGTCTCTGCGAGGAGAAATTCTTGCGATTTTTGCTGAGGAGGGCTGGTTGTCTGCTGACAGCGCGCCGTCCGATGCGCGAGTTGGGCGAACTCCGACAGTGGAAGGGGAGGTAGACTATTTTTGCGTGTATGACAGAATTCAGCGATTGCAGTCTTTTCACAAGCTGGCGCATCAACCGGCGTTGCAGGACGTTATGCGTGCCGTCGTCGGTGACAGCGCCTTCCCTCATCCTCTTGGAATCGCCCGCCTGGTATTTCCAGACAATGAAGAGTGCACAACACCGCCGCACCAGGATTTTCCCAATAATCAGGGTACCGCTGATCTCTATGCGGGCTGGATACCCCTGGGGGATTGCCCCAGGCAGTTGGGGGGGCTGAGCATTCTGGAGGGGTCCCATCGTCTGGGTTTACTGCCACTGGACTTTTCCCTGGGTGCTGGAGGGCGGCAGGCACGCCTGCCAATGGAGGCGGATGACCTGCGCTGGTTGTCGACGGATTTTCGGTGCGGCGATCTGCTGGTGTTTCACAGTTTGACGTTACACCGCAGTCTACCCAATCTCTCTGGAGATCGGTTTCGACTGTCTGTGGATTACAGGTTTCAGGAAGAGGGCGCCGCTTTGACCGAGACCGTCTTACAGCCGCATTTTGGCCGCCTTTCCTGGGAGGAAATATACCACGGCTGGACGGACAGGCATCTTTGCTATTACTGGCGTGACAAAAACTATGAAATAGCGCCGTGGAATGAACAATTGCATGAACTGCCACCGGAACACCTCAGTGAGGCAGTGCGGCTTGCGCGTGCATGGCAAAAGCGACGGCAGGAAAAACGCGGCTAAATGCGGAAATACAGAGCCAGTGTCGTCCATGATTGCCTGTCTGGCGTCATAGCTTGCCTGGTACTTGTCGTGGCATGCAACAGCTGGGCCGGTGGGTCTCCATCTCCCAATGTATTGCTAATCGTGTTGGACGATTTCGGGTTCAACGATCTCGCTATCAATAATAACTCGGACTCCCCCACCCCCAATCTGGATGCCCTTGCCAGAGAAGGACTGCGCTTCTCCCGGCACTACACAGAGAGCAGCTGCGCGCCTAGCAGAGCGGCACTGCTGACGGGTCGTTACCCCGCCAAGCTGGGCTTTCATCCCTCCGGGCCGGGGTTGAGCGCCGAGGTGCGGACACTGCCGGAGATTCTGGCCGCTGAGGGGTACGCAACCGCAGCCATAGGAAAATGGCATATAGGTGAAAAATATCCTGGCGCCCGACCCCTGGGCCAGGGTTTTTCTCAATGGTTTGGATTCACCAATCAGATGTACCTGGCCGGTCCTCACTCCGGGGGCGAATATACGCGTGGTCAGCCGACCTACCTGAATCCCTGGCTGGAGGAGGACGATGCGCCACCCCGCGAATATCAAGGGCATTTGACTGAGATACTGACACGGCGCGGGGTTGATTATGTTTCGTCAGCCACCGGCCCCTGGTTTCTCTACCTCAGTTATTATGCGCCGCACAGTCCGATTCAACCTTCTTCACAGTTCGCGGAGCAGTTTCCTGCCACGGAATACGGCAGGTACCAGGCTTTGAAGGCACAACTGGACGATGCCGTCGGCCAGATTCTGACGGCACTGAAACAGAGTAATCAGCACCGAAATACCCTCATCGTAGTGGTCAGCGACAATGGTGGTACAGCCCGCCATTACCCCAGTAATGCACCATTTGACGGCGCCAAGGCCGGTTATCTCGAAGGCGGTATTCGTACTCCGCTGGTAATGTATTGGGCCGATAACTGGTCTGGTGGGGAAGCATTACAGCAGCCAGTGATGATCACAGATATTGCACCGACCATCCTGCATGCCCTCAGCATTCCTGTGCCTGCTGAGGTGGATGGCCGCGATATGTTTGTCACACAGCCCCAGCGTCCGCTGCGCTGGTTCAGCCATCACGGCGCTGCCGATAGCTATGGCCTGCTGGATCCAACCGCCCAATGGCTTTTTTCAAGCTGGCTGGGGGCGGCCAGTTTTTTGTACAGCAGTACGGCAGATCCGACTGTCGTGTCCGCCAACATGATTGAGGAAGAGTCTCAGTTGGCGCTTGATCTGGCCGCTGACGCGGAAAGCTGGAGCCGGGAAGTAACCCGTGTGGAACTTCAGCCGCAATTCCCTGATGCCCGCCGGACAGTTTATGCGGGGGATGAATTCAGAAGGACGCCGATAGCGGGTACCTGGAGTTTTGGGATGGTCGTCAGTCTTGCCGATAGTGATCCTGAGAAATCTGTTCCGATTGTGGCGCAGGAAGGTTATCTGGAATTGACCGTGAATGATGATGCTCTCCATCTCATCTTAGATTCACATGAAATGACTATCTCATTGCCGGAGCAGCGCAGCGAATGCACAACGATCGCGGTCACAGCGTACCTGACTAAATCGCATCAGGTTTTTTATCGTCCAGACGATGAAAGCCTCGTGCGTGTTTACATAGATGGGGTAATGCGGCAGGAGGTGACATTTGCCAACCCTGAACTGAATCCACATCCGCCGACCAATCCTTTAATTGTTTTCAATGCGGGCTCTGGGACAGCTGGTGTCCCCCGCGGCGTAGCTCCGTTTCTGTCCACGAGAATGATCCAGGACAAGGAAATGTCAGCAATTGTGCATCCGGGTTTGAAGGAGCGTTGTGTGGCCATTCTCGCAACCGGTCAATAGCGATATACTGCGCCCTGCTGTCCTCATCAAAACAACGTCACGGTTTGTCCTTAGTGCCCAACTCTGAAAACCCAAGTCAGGTCCCTTCCGCAGTGGAATCGCTGCGCGCTCTTCCCATTCTGGATATAGAAAGGTTGATAGGGCAGGCGGATCAGCTCAAGGACCAATACGGCGCAGCCCAGCCCTATCCAAATATTCTGCTGGAGCGGTTTATCGAGGCAGATGCCGTACAGCATTTGATCGAAGAATTTCCATCGCCGGAGGCATCGGTGAGTTGGCGGCAGTTGAGTCCGCGCTCTTCCTCGGGTGAGCATTGGCAGCACAACAAACTGGGCCTGTGTTCGGTGACTGAGATGGGACCCTCCTTGCGCGAGTTGATTCTGGAAATGAATTCCGGAAGCTTTATCCGCTTTCTGGAACGCCTGACCGGTATCACGGGTCTGCTGCCGGATCCCAAACTACAAGGGGGTGGCATTCACCAGGTACTGCCTGGTGGCGTCCTTGGGGTACACGCTGATTTTACGCGGCATCGACACTACCAGTTGGACCGTCGTGTCAACGTGCTGGTTTATCTGAATCCGGACTGGCAGGACGAATGGGGCGGACATCTCGAGTTGTGGGATCCGGACATGCAATCCTGCGGTCGTCGCATCCGACCGTTGGCCGGACGCTGTGTAATTTTTAACACGTCGGACAAATCCTTTCACGGTCATCCAGAAGTCGTGTCCTGCCCCGCGGGGCACACCCGGAAATCCATAGCGCTTTATTACTACACGCGTGGACGTGAAGACGCCGATGTCGAGCCCACCCGCGCGACCGAATGGCAGAAACTGCCGGAGGGGTTACGGCCGGATCTTGAATGAACCTGTTAGATTACCAAAGCCTGGAGCGACAAATGGTCGGCGGCGCGGAATCCTATCGCAGCGCTGATCCCTTTCCCCATATCGTGATCGATAACTTTCTTGCGCCGGAGTTGGTGACTGTATTGGCCGACCTGTTTCCGCAGTCACGGGTCAAGCCGGGACAGGAGGACCGGTCGGCGGATGCGGCGGATGGCACGGCGGCCCAGTTCCGCAAGCGATGGGTATCCCGGGAGATGGGCGTGGATATTGCCTTCAGGCGATTGTACTGGGAGCTCAATGCCGGTCGCTTTGTCACCCTGCTGGAGGGAATGAGTGGAATAGAAAACATTCTGCCCGACCCCCACTTGTTGGGCGGCGGTATTCACCAGACCGAGAGTGGCGGATTTTTGCAGGTGCACGCCGATTTTAACCGCCATCCCGCTTTTGGTCTGGATCGGCGCTTGAATCTGTTGATTTACTTTAATGAAGACTGGGATCAAGCCTGGGGTGGTGACCTGGAACTCTGGTCAGAGGATATGGCAAGCTGTCGACAAAAAATTGCCCCTGCCGCTGGGCGATGCGTCATTTTCAGTACTACATCCACATCATTTCACGGTCATCCGCATCCGCTGCTTTGTCCCGAAGGCGTCACGCGCAAATCGGTGGCATTGTACTACTACACTAATACGCTCGGTTTGGGAGGCGATTCACACGATACGCTGTGGCAGCATCTGCCACAGGGAAACGTCTGAATCAGGGTAGTTCTATCAGGACTGGAATATCAGGTTTTGGCCGCTGGCAATTTGCCCTGACCACCTTTTGGTTGGGCTTGGTTGTTTAGCTGGGCGTCCAGTCGTCGGGCCTTTCGTCTGGTGTCCATGTAGTGGCTGGCATGCACGTAGAGCTGACGCAGTTTTTGCTGCTCCCCGGGCCGACTGTGAAACAGCAACTCCAGTAGCTGCAGGGTTTCTCGCTGACCGCCGGCCTTGCGCAAAACGCCCAATCCGAAGCCGTGCAGGAACGTGAAGGTTTCATGGCTTGCCTGCAATTCTCCCCAGAATTTCCAGACACCATAGTCTTTCATGCGGGCTTCTATATCGTGGAATAGCACAATGCCACCGGGACTCACCTTCGGAAACCAGGTCTCGAAGTCTTCTTTCACCGCCTCATATGTATGCAGACCATCAATGTGCAGCAGATCAATAGTCTCATCCTCAAAGTGCTGCACCGCATCATTGAAATACATTTGCAGCAAATAGGTGATGCCGCGGTAGTGTTCCCGCGCATGTGCGCGAACATCATCAATGATTGATGTGTCGTAGCCACCTGTATGTGAATCACCCTCCCAGGTGTCTACGGCATAGCACATGCCCTCTACGTCATTTTCTTTCATTGACTGGCAAAACGTGAAAAACGATAAACCGTTGTAGGTGCCAAGTTCGACCACGACCTTTGGTCGTATGCATTCCACCAGGTCATACCCGAAAGCCATGTGATCGACCCAGGTGCTGAATACCATTCGCTTGGGTTCGAACTTCTGGATCGAGGGTGGAAAATATATGTTCATTCGTCAGTCCTGGCTTGCTGCAGCAATATCATCGACCCACAGTGGCAGGCCCTGTTCGGTCAATTTCCGGGTTCGATTGGCGCTGCGCGTCAGGGATTCCCGAAGAAATGGTTGCGCCTGGGTTGGCACCTTGCCGAGTAGTGTAGGCTCCCGGCGCAGGCTATGAAAGCCTCCTGGCCAATAGCTGTGCAATTGCACGCGGTGTCGATGTATTTCAGCCTCTCTTTCGGCGTAGGTGGAAGTGGTCACGCCGCCGTGGTACTGATGAAAAGAACCCTCGCCCGGCAAGACGTAGACCTTTGTCTCCGGCAGCATGCCGAGGCTGCGATACATGTGCAGATTGATACTGCCGCCACCGGGCATGGTGAAGTCAGGATTGGCATAGCCAATGCGCTTGAAGTTTTGTGCGGAGGCAAAGACACAATTGCATTCCATGATGGGGTGCAGGTAGCCGTGTCGGTTGGCACCGCTGAAAGTGGAGATGGTGAACAGATCGTAGCCGTTATTGACCCAATCAATTGACGCCAGCATTTGCCGTTCCGCAGCCAGTGCTTCCCCTGCTATCTCGATTTCGTGCTGTTCTGCAGTACCCAGATGGTATCCGGGAACGGCGACCAGGGCTTGTTGATCCAGTGTCCATGCCTGAAGCGCAGTGGCCAGCGTTCCAGGAGTCACCATTCTCGCGCCGTCCATGATCAAACCGATAAAATCTCCGCGGCACAGGTCAAAGGCATAATTGATCGCCGGTACTGGGGATTTGCCTGACTCCTGCCGCAAATGGTAGGAAAAATTGGCTGGCAGCGCGGCCACGCTGGCGGCATCCAGCACCTCCTCCGAGGCGTTTTCCACTACAATAACCTCATAGTCCCGGGCAGCTATATCCTGTTGATAATCGGGACTCAGGGAGCGCAAAGTATTGACCAACTGCTGAGCCATTCGATAACCGATGACGATGACTGAAAGTTGTGGTAGCGCATTTTGCCGCTGCATTGACGTCGCTGTTGATTCCTTGAAGCCGGTGTTCAATATTGACTGGTGCAAGAATTTCAGTGCTGGCTGCGGCACATGTCCGTAAAGTTCCGCCACCGTCTGCGGCTGGCGATAGTACTCACCCCGCAACTGCTTGTACTGCTCAAAGTGATTTTGCATATGCATTTCACGCTCCACCGGTGGCCGACCGGTGGTTACTCCGCCGTGAAACTGATGAAAGGTACCCTCACCGGGAAGCACAAGCAGACGTATGCCCGGATGTTCGCATACGCGTTTGTACAGGTCGGGATTGGCCTGTCCACCCCCGGTCTCCGTGAAGCGTGGATCCATACCGCCGGTTTCGTCCCAAAGGTCTCGGTGCAAGCACAGGCAGTTGCTCTCTGCATTGGGACGCAGGAAGCCTGCTTTGCAGGAACCACTGAATACACTTATATCGAACAGGCGATAGCCATCCTCTGGCCATTTTATTTGTCGGAGCAGTTTTTCTTCTTCCGCCACCGTGTAGCCGTGTTTAACCGCTTCCTGTTGCAGCATGTGCCCAATATGGTAACCGGGCACTGTTACCACCGTCAGGGGGTCTTTACCTGCTGCTGATAGTATCTGTGCTATCAGACCAGGACTCGCCATGCGGGCGCCATCAACCATAATCGCCAGCAGGTCCGATTCCGCTTCTTCCACGCCAAATCGCACCCCGGGTACAGGTGATGGCAGGGATTCGTCGCGGAGAAAATAGCGGAAGTTACCGGGGAAACGGGTCGCCCGCTGCTCGCCCAGATTGCGATTCGAGGCATGCTCAACCACGATGACTTCATAGTCAGCCGCGTCCACATTCTGCTGGTAGGACAGTGAAAGTGAGTGTAGCGTCCTCTCAGCCTGGTCAGGCATGTCATAGATGACGAGAATGAGTGACAGGTTTGGTTTCAAGTTGTTGTGTTGCCCGATGTTCGCATAGAGGGTCGCAGATGGTAATATCCGGGCTGAAGATAATGCAAGCAGCCATGCGGGGTGTGCCCGGTTCGATGGTTCAACATATAGAACAGCCAGTGCCGGAAAGCGGCGCGGCGATACGGATGTCCGTGTCGGTAGTTACCTACAACAGTTCATTCGATCTGTTGTGTAAGACTATCGATGCCTTTCATGCTGCCTGCGAAAGCGTGCGGGAAGCAGGTGTGCAGCTGTCCATTCAGTTCATGGTGGTGGACAATACAACCGATGCCGTCTATCAGCAACGACTGCATCACTTGATCTACGACGACGCCCAACGGCGCTTTGATCGGGTCGATATGTGGCAATCCGGAGAGAATATTGGCTTTGGGGCAGCACATAATCTGGCATTGGCTCGCGCAGACAGTGATTATCACCTGGTTCTGAATCCCGACGTGGAAATGTCCACCGACGCGTTGGTAGTGGCTCTGGAATATATGCTCCGACATCCAGATGTCGTTGTTATCAATCCCCAGGCTGTGAATGCATTGGGGCAGCCACAATATTTGTGCAAACGGTATCCATCGGTACTGGTGCTGTTGTTGCGGGCGTTTGCTCCGGATTTTCTGAAGCAGCAATTCAGCGCCTATCTGCATAGTTATGAGATGAGAGATCAGACGCAGACGGGTACAGAGTCGGATGTTCCGCTGGCAAGCGGTTGTTGTATGGTAACCCGAACCGAGGCGCTGCTCGCAGTGGATGGATTTTCGGATCAAT
This sequence comes from uncultured Halieaceae bacterium, assembly GCA_938074045.1. Classification (GTDB taxonomy): domain Bacteria; phylum Pseudomonadota; class Gammaproteobacteria; order Pseudomonadales; family Halieaceae; genus CALJGI01. Next base: position 306,888 of record CALJGI010000002.1, on the reverse strand, counting down.
ACTTCATGTACTTTGAAGATTTTGATCTGTCATTGAGGCTGGCGGATGTGGGTAGGTTGGTCTACCTTCCGGCCATGCAGATAGTGCATCACGGTGGATACTCGGCGCGTAAAGGGTGGCACCATATCTCCATGTTTGTGCGCTCCGGCTGGACGTTTTTCAAGCGCCATGGCTGGTGCTGGATTTAGCATTAACGTAAACCGGCGACGGACCACGGTCGCCATCGATGGAAAATACTTCTTATGTCCGAGAGTCAAATGTCTGTCGCAGAATTGGTTGCGTGTATGTGCCTCGGCCTCAGGTGCCTTGGAAGGTGAATGAAGCTCGTCGATCAGCCTATCTCCAGGCACTGGGAATACCACAGTTTCTCCCATGTCGCCCGCTGCCTGGGGCAAAACCGTCCGCGAGAAGATTGCGGCCGGTAGCGGCTATCGAGTCACAGCCAGATCGCGGTCGGTCAGCAGCATTCGAGGAGCCCGCCGCAGTGCCAGAAGTTGCTGATTTGCGAGAGGCGCTTTCTGTGCAGTCGCGACCCACCCCTATCCCGCCCAGCCCCGAGCCCGTTGCAGCCTCTTTGCATCCAGTACCGGATTTAAAATATCAGGGAGAACTGGCAGCAGTACTGTTACTGAGAACGGGGAACGTCTGCTGGATAGATGAGTTGTCATCTGAGGCCAGCATGGCGCAGATGCAACTGATTCGTTCGCTGGCCTCTGCACTGGGATTAGCTGAATCTCAGAGCGCATCACATGAAATTTTGCGCTGGCCACCGCCCGGCTCTGGTTCCAATGTGGTGCTCGGTAGTTTTGCTGATTTTGTGTTATCCAGGTTGAGTCGCGAGTTGGCCGGGGAGACAGGATTGTTTCTGGTAGCCATGGGAGAGCGCTTGAAGGGTTGGGAGCTTCAGGAAACGGAATTCACGGTGGTCTCCACACTGAGCACCACACAGATGCTGGTTGAGCCCACGAGAAAACGGCAGGTCTGGTTGGATCTGTGCGATCTTGTCCGCGCCTAGTGTAGCGGAGGACGCGGAATTTGTGCGTCTGAATGAAGCCGACATTCCGGATATTTGCAGCCTGGATGATGCCCACGAAGGTAATGGCTGGACTGAGTCGCAGGTGCTTGCCAGCATGACAGGACCTGGAGGCGTCGCCTATGGTTTGAAAGTCGGTGGCGTGCCGGTCGCGTTCGCGCTGTTCACCAGAGTCCTGAGTGAGGCTGAGCTATTGAACTTTGGTGTTTCGGTTCGCTTGCGCCGTCGCCAACTGGCCAGCAGATTGCTGCGTTCTAGTTTGCGCGAGCTCGCTGACGGCGGCACTACCTCTGTTCATCTGGAGGTCAGAGTTTCGAATATTGCTGCTCAGGCGCTCTACGCTGGTTTTGGATTCGAGCAAACCGGGCGAAGACGCGGCTATTACCCCGCAGAAGTGGGGCGCGAAGATGCATTGTTGTTAACTTTGCCCTGGTTGGAACCTGGCTTGGGTACAGGTTAGTTTGAGTATAAATACAGAGGTGGTATGCATTGAATGTGCTAGAGACTGAATGGTGGTCCCTGTGTTTGCCGCCTGAATGGTGGGGTGAGCAGGAAGAAGACAGCATTCTGGTGGGTGATCGTGATGGTGTGGGCTGTATAGAAATCAGCACCCTCCTGCGGGAAGAGGGTAAGTTCTCTGATCGTGAACTGCAGGAGCTGGCAATTTCTGCTCAGGATCAGGAACAGTCACTGAAAGCCGTGCGGGTGGCCGATGGCAGTGGCTGGTATCTGCAGTATTTGGAACCCGATGCCGCGGTGCGGGAGTGGTATCTTGGTTATGGGACCGTGGCGTTGTTCGTCAGTTATAGCTGTGAACCTGAGAATGCCGGCTTGGACGATGCTATCGTTGATGAGATTCTCGGTACCCTCAGTGTGGATGATGTAACTCAGCAGTCCAGCGGAGGAGGCGGTGGCGAGAATGGCTGATGTCGAGGCTTCTGATATCACAATCAGAGCCGCCGGGCGCGATGACAGTGGTCTGATCCTCCATTTTATTCGCGAGTTGGCTATCTATGAAAAGGCCGAGCATGAGGTATTGGCCACGGAGAGCAGTATCGCGAGTTCGCTGTTTGATTCGGGATCTATTGCCCATGCCCTGATCGGCGAATACCGGGATGAGGCGATTGGATTCGCGATCTACTTTTACAACTACTCTACCTGGCAGGCCAAGAAAGGACTTTACCTCGAAGATCTATATGTGTCGCCAGCCCACCGCGGGAGTGGCATGGGCAAAGCACTGTTGCAATATCTTGCCCGCACCGCTGTAAAGGAAAACTGTGGTCGATTTGAGTGGTCGGTTCTGGATTGGAATGAGCCGGCTATAGGTTTCTATCATCGCATGGGGGCAGTGCCTCAGGATGAGTGGACCAAGTTTCGATTGAGTGATGATGATTTATTGATGGTAGCCTCGGGTGACGCTTGACCATGTCATTCGATTATTTAAAAGGAGTTGATGCGTGAGTCACCAGACTGAGAGTCGTAAGGCGTTGCGGGAATTAATCCAGCTGTTACAGGAGATTGATGACCGCTGGGCGGGGCCGGAGTGGAATCTGCACAATGCGGAAGATATTGTTGGGGCTCACCGTGCCTTGATGCACATGCTGGAAGGCGGGCTTACGGGGCATTATGAAAGTCAGTCATCACACCCGGAATTTCGCCGTATTGTGAGTCCCAGCCGCAAATTTACAGGCGACAACGGTGATGCCATCTACTTCGACGCACCACTGGGAGAGCAGTATGAATATGTGGTGCAGGGTTCCATGAATGGCGCATGCTATTTCTCATTGACGCTGGAAGTGGGCACAGCGCAAGGGCGGATGGCCAGTAAAACCGATGGGGTACTCAACAATACAGAGATGGACATTGACGCGGATGGTGCGTTTGAAGTGCATCTCGGTGGGCAGTCCCGATCGGGCAACTGGCTGCCGATTCCAGCGGGCGTTACACGGGTGACAACCCGGCATTACTTTGAGTTTGAGCATTGTGCTGCCGCTGATCCTCACCTCGAGCCGAAATTGCAGATTCGGGCGCTGAATGTGGACTCAGCCCCGCGTCCCCCAGATGATGCATCCGTTGCGGCGGGAATGCGCCGGGTTGCCGGGTTTTTGCGCAGTCGCACGCTGGATCAACCTCCTATGGCTGAAGCCGCACAGCCCCCCTTTGTTTCACTGCTACCCAATGAATTTCCACCTCCGGTAGTGCCGGGTGATTTTGGTCTTGCGGCTTTTGATGCACACTATTCCATGGCACCCTATTTTCTCGGTGAAGACGATGCACTGCTCATAACAGGGCGCTGGCCTGAATGCCTGTTTGCCAATGTGTGTTTGTGGAATCGCTTTCAACAGACCTTCGACTATGCAAACAGAACGGTGTCATTGAATCGGGCACAGACTGCGCTCGAGCCCGACGGCAGCTTTCGCATGGTTATCGCGCACAGCGATCCCGGGGTACCCAATTGGCTGGATACGGAAGGACAGGCGCTGGGAATAGTGTTCTGGAGATTTATGCTGGCGACGGGAGAGGTCGCCACACCTGATGCCAGCGTAGTAAAGTTAGAGGATATCAGGGCAGGTTGATCGGCGGGTTCAGGATATAGTCCCGGTCACACGCACTCGCTTGGCACCCTTGATCGGTTTTTCACGCAACGCGTCCCGTCTGGCTTTGATACCGCTGTCAATACGATTCTTCAGGGCGATGATCAAGCCGCAGAAAATGAAGGCTCCGGGCGGCAGAATTGCCAGAAGAAAGTCGTGATATCCCTCTACCAGTACGATTTTCCAGGTCGCTGCAGAAGGGCCAAACAGAAGGTCCATGTCCGCAAAAATGGCCCCGGTACCCAACAATTCGCGCATCGCCCCCAGCAGTAGCAGAACCGCGGTAAACCCGAGGCCCATCATGAGCCCGTCTGTCATGCTTGGCAGGAGGGGATTTTTACTCGCAAAGGCGTCGGCGCGTCCCAGAATGACACAGTTGGTGGTGATCAGTGGGAGAAATATGCCGAGTATCTGATAGAGCTCATAGGTATAAGCCTGCATGAGGAGTTCGGTCACGGTAACCGCGGCGGCAATTATCATGACAAAGGCAGGCAGGCGGACAGCATCTGAGACCAGATTGCGAATGAGGGAGACAGCGGTGTTAGAGCAAAGTAGCACCAGGATGGTAGCCAGCCCCAGCCCCAGCGCGTTGACCACAGAAGCCGTTACGGCCAGCAGCGGGCACAGACCCAATAGTTGCACAATGGCTGGATTGTTCTTCCAAAACCCATTAACCGTAATATCTTTATAGCTGGGCGTCGCCATTGCTGGAGCCCTCCTCAGTGTTCTGCTCAGCCGTCGCTGCCCAGATGGCTTCCGCAGATTGTTGGTAATACTGCAATGCTCTGAACACAGTGAGCGTCACCGCGCGGGGTGTAATGGTAGCGCCGGTAAACTGATCGAATACACCCCCATCTTTGATTACCTTCCACTGCTCTGGTAGTGGATTCAGCAGTGAACGGCCATTAAACCCGGTAATCCAGTCTGATTTCTTGATATCGACTTTGTCGCCGAGACCAGGGGTTTCGCGATGGCTGAGCACCCTCACACCGGACACTGTTCCATCTGTGTTGATGCCAATCAGGAGCTCTATTTCACCGGAGTAACCATCTGGGGCGATCGCGGGGATGATGGCGGCGACGGGCGCGCCGTCCTGTCTTGCGCGATAGGCCTTGCCATCTTCCCGCAGCCTTAACATGGCTGCCGGGTCATTAATCTGGACCTGATCATCCAACATGGAATTGTTGTGTAGCGTCTGGGGTACTATCTCCAGCAGGGCGCGTTGTTCCGCCGCGCGCTGTTGCTCGTAAATACGATCTTTGGTGCCGAGATGGGTGCCCGCTATCAACATGGTCGTAGCGAGGGCAAACGCTCCCAGCAGAATCGCGTTACTTTTGATGGAGCCTGCTAACATGTTAGTCGCTCCCACCGCGGTTGTGCCCGTAAGTCCGCGGCATGGTGTAATGATCAATAAACGGGGCGGCAAAATTGACGATGAGGACGGCGAATGCCACGGCATCGGGGTAGTTACCCCAGCGCCGGATTACATAGACAAGAACCCCCGCAAGCGCACCGTAGATCAGGCGGCCCCGGGTGGAAACGGCGGAAGACACGGGATCAGTGATGATAAAGAAGGCACCAAGCATGGTGGCGCCGCTCAACAAATGCATTAATGGTGAGCCGCCGCTGGCAGAACTGCCCCCATCGTAGAACACCGCTGCCATTGCTGTCAGCGCGATAAGCATGCTCATGGGTGCATGCCAGGTGAATACTCCCCTGTGCAGCAGGTAGCACCCACCCGCAAGGAATCCGATATTAACCCACTCCCAGCCCAATCCCCCCCAACGCCCAAACTGGGGATTCTGTTGCCAGACATCGGCAACCATCAGGCCTGCACCCTGTTTGAACACATCCAGCGTTGTAGCCATGGTATGGGCATCGAAACCGCCCCCGAAGCAGAGTTGTAGTGCCTCCATCAGCCCGGGCACACTGCCCTCAAATGTGCCCAGTGGACTCAACCAGCGGGTCATTTCCAGAGGGAATGAAATCAATAACACAACATAGCCGGCCATAGCCGGGTTAAACGGGTTGTACCCCATGCCACCGTACAGTTGTTTGGCGATCAGAATAGCGAAGACGATGCCCACGGCGATAATCCACCAGGGCGAGCCTGGCGGCAGAGCAATACCCAGTAGTATGGCTGTGACCAGTGCACTGCAGTCGCGCAGATAGAACATCACCCTGCGTCCACGCAGGTAAAGCGCAAAGGCTTCGCAGGCTAGAGCAATGAGGCTGGCGAACGCTATATTGACGATGGTACCCCAGCCGAAAAACCAGGTCAGCGCTGCTACGCCCGGCAGCGTTGCCAGAATAACAAGCCGCATAAGCCCTGAGGTGTCGAGAGGGGTGTGTGCATGGGGAGATGTCGGGGTAGAGAGTAGCATCATGAATCCCCGAGCTCTTCTATTTCAGCTAAAATCTGATCTCGTTTCGCTTCGAGTTTTGCCACGCTGGATTCCAGAATAGAAACGGTGTCTTCTCCGGTCGTGCGCGCCTGCTCGAGCTTCTCCCCGGTTTTGCTTATCCGGCTTTGTACAGAGGCGAGATTATTCTGTAGTTGCTCGACGGGGGAGAGTTTAGGTGCAGCCGCCGCCGCTGCCCGTTTGGCCATGGCGCGGTCGATCGCATCCTGAGCCGAATCTGGCTCTATGCCCATGTCTGCCTGGGCTTGACTCTGTGCGGCGGCGGCCTGTTTTTTTGCCTGACTGCGTTCAATAGCAGCTCTGATCACATCGGCGGCATCGGGTGCAGCGTCGGAGCGTGATGGTTGCTTTGTACCCGCTTCCTTCGCTCTGGCCTGCGCCGCTTCGCGGCGCGCCTGCCTGCGGGCTTGTTTCTCTGCCTCTTCCTGCTCGATGCGCTGCTGGCGCGATTCGAAGCGGGCACGGGATCGCTCGGATCGTTCATGATCCAGGTGGTGGCGCCGAATATCCGCTTTGGAAGCCCGGTAGTATTGAACCAGCGGGATATTGCTCGGGCAGACAAAGGAACAGGCTCCGCACTCAATGCAGTCAAACAAATTGTGTGCCTCGAGTTTTTCGTATTCCTTGGCGGTGGCATACCAGAACAGTTGTTGCGGCAGCAGCGAGGCCGGGCAGGCCTCGGCACAAATGCCGCAGCGGATGCAGGCCTGTTGGGGCGCAGCGGGTGGTAATTCCGCGCGCGTGGGCGCCAGCAGACAGTTGGTGGTTTTGACCACTGGGACTTCCGCGGATTCCAGTGCAAAGCCCATCATCGGGCCGCCCATGATGAGGCGCTCACACAGCTCCGGTTGCTGTCCGCTGAGCTCCAGGAGATGGGATGCTGGTGTGCCCAGCAGTACCTCATAATTGGCGGGTTCCCTGCAGCTGTCTCCGGTGACTGTGATTATACGTGAAATCAGCGGTTCGCCGCGGTCCACGGCATGATGAACTGCGACGGTGGTACCCAGATTCTGGCAAACAATACCCAGGGCAGAGGGCAATCCCCCGCTGGGTACCTCTTGGCCGGTCAGAATCTGGATCAGCTGCTTTTCACCACCGGATGGATACTTGGTGGGAAAGCTGATGACCTCTATGCCCGCGGAATGTTCAGCGGCGCTTCGCAGAGATGCGATACCCTCGGGCTTATTGTCTTCCACGCCAATGATAATAGAACTGACCCCGAGAATGTGAGCGATGATTTCTGTGCCGCGAACAATTTCATCTGCCCGTTCACGCATCAACATGTCATCGGAGGTAATGTAGGGTTCGCACTCTGTGCCGTTGATGATTAGTGTGTGTATTGGGGTGTCTGGTCGGGTACTGAGTTTGACTGCCGATGGAAATCCGGCGCCGCCCATACCGGCAACACCCGCATCGTGGATAATGCTGAGCAACTCCGCCGGCGTGGCACTGGTGTAATCCTCAAGCCCGCTGTGTTCTATCCAGCGATTCTCCCCATCGGGTTCAATAACAATGCAGGGTGCGTGCATGCCCGAGGGATGTGCGATGACTCGTTCTTCGATGGCTGTCACGCGTCCGGAGGTAGCCGCGTGTACCGGCGCGCTGACAAAACCCATGGCCTCAGCGATCATCTGACCCTTGAGCACCAGATCCCCTTTCTCCACCAGTGGTACCGCGGCGGCTCCGATGTGTTGTGACAGCGGGTAGATGAGCACGTCTGGTATTCCCGCGGAGGCGATGGGCCGGGTTACGGACTGGGCCTTGTTTTCCGGCGGATGAACGCCGCCAGGTATGTCCCAGACTTTCCTCATGCCGCTTGCTCAGCGTCGGTGGCGATGACCAGTTCGCGGGGTACCCGGGCTGGCAGAGGCCATTTCCATGTCTGTAGGGTGGTTTCTTCGGTAATCATATCGATGCAGTCCACCGGGCAGGGTTCAACGCAGAGATCACAGCCTGTGCATTCACTGGCAATCACCGTATGCATAAGCTTGGCGGCGCCCAGTATGGCATCCACGGGACAGGCTTGAATGCATTTGGTGCAACCAATGCATTCGTCTTCACGAATGTAAGCCACAGCGCGGGGTTTTTCCTCACCGTGTTCCTCGTCCAGAGGCATTGGTTCCACATCGAGAAGAGTGGCCAGATCATTAATGGTCGCCTCGCCCCCCGGAGGGCACTTGTTGATAGCCTCGCCGTCCGCAATTGCCTCTGCATACGGACGACATCCCGGAAAGCCACATTGGCCACATTGAGTTTGCGGCAGGATCGCATTGATCTGATCGGCAATAGGATCCCCCTCGGTGCGAAAACGGATGGCCGCGAATCCCAGCAGGGATCCGAATGCCATCCCCAGACCAACCAGCGCCAGAATTGCTGCCATGAAGGGGTATTGTGCAATCAGCTCATACATGATCAAACAATGCCTGCGAAGCCCATAAATGCGAGCGACATAAGACCGGCGGTTACCATGCCGATGGCAGCACCGTGGAAGGGTTCGGGAACATCAGCAACAGCAAGTCGTTCGCGCATGGCGGCAAACAGTACCAATACCAGCGAAAACCCGAGTGCGGCACCGAAGCCGTACACCAGAGATTGCAGAAAGTTATGTTCCTTATTCAGGTTTAGCAGAGCAACTCCAAGAACCGCGCAGTTAGTCGTAATCAGCGGCAGATAGACCCCTAGCACCCGGTGCAGCAGCGGACTGCTCTTGCGCACGACCATTTCAGTGAACTGCACCACGACGGCGATCACTAGAATGAACGAGATGGTGCGCAGGTAATCCAGCCCCAGCGGTTGCAGCAGGTAGTTGTAGGTGAGGTGGCTGCAGGCGGAAGCCAGCGTCAACACAAAGGTGGTTGCCATGGACATACCCATAGCCGTTTCCAGTTTGTTGGAGACTCCCATAAAGGGGCACAGGCCCAGGAATTGTACCAGGACAAAATTATTGACCAGGATCGCGCTGATCAGGAGGACGGAATAATCTGTCAACATGGGGCCGGTTCTGCCTCGGAAACGGGTTCTACTATTACCTAATAGGTGGTAGGTATATTGTATTGCTGCACTATTACTGGCGCAACAGCTGAGTCATGGTGCCGGGGCGAATTATACTGCGCCCGGAACTCTAACACAGATCTTATTTGACCCGCATACCCGGCTTGGCACCCTGTCCGGCCTCAATCAGCCATATATCTTGGCCGCCAGGTCCAGCTGCCAGAACCATACCCTCCGACACACCAAACTTCATTTTCCTGGGTGCCAGGTTGGCTACTACGACTGCCAGTTTGCCCACCAGTTCCTCGGGGCTGTAGGCTGATTTAATGCCGGATAAAACCTCACGTTCACTGTCACCCAGTGACAGTCTCAACCGTAGTAATCGGTCGGCGCCCTCTACAGCTTCAGCACTCAGAATTTCTGCGACCCGCAGATCAATGCGCGCAAAATCCTCAAAACTGATGAAAGCCGCGTCATTCTGTTCCTCTGCACTCTTTTCGGCGGGCTCCTTTTCTGCAGGCGTGGGCTGGCGTGCGGCCTCAACCATGGCCGCGACCTTGTCGGGATCAATCCGGGTCATCAGTGGTGTGAAATCCTGTAACGTGTGAGAACGCAGTGTGTCACCGCGATTTTCCCATTCCAGGGTGAGGTTGAGAAAGTTTTCGCTACGTGCTGCGAGCGCGGGAAGAATCGGCTTGAGGTACGTCACGAGGATGCGGAAAAGGTTAATGCCTACCGAACAACAATCCTGTACAGCCTGTTCATTGCCGGGCTCACGTGCCAGCACCCAGGGTTTGTGTTCGTCAATATACTGGTTGGCGCGATCAGCCAGGGCCATGATTTCCCGGACCGCGCGGCCGAATTCCCTGGTCTCGTAGAGTTCGCCAATGGCGTCACCCGCAGCGACAAACTGTTGCAGCAATTCCGGCTCTGTACAATCGGCGGCCAGTTGGTTGTTGTGGCGCTTGCGAATGAATCCCGCACAGCGACTGGCGATGTTCACTACCTTGCCAACCACGTCACTGTTGACTCGTTGTACAAAATCTTCGAGGTTCAGGTCTATGTCGTCGACGGTGTTGGTCAGCTTCGCCGCAAAGTAGTAGCGCAGATACTCGGGATCAAGATGCTCGAGATAAGTGCTGGCATTGATAAATGTGCCGCGGGATTTCGACATCTTTTTACCATTGATCGTAAGAAATCCATGCACGTGGATGCCTGTCGGTTTGCGATAGCCGGCAGAATCCAGCATGGCCGGCCAGAACAGACCATGAAAATTGATGATGTCCTTGCCTATAAAATGGTAGAGCTCGGCTTCAGAATCTCTGCACCAGTAACTGTCAAATTCCAGGCCACGGCGTTCGCATAGTTGGGCAAAACTGGCCATATAGCCAATGGGAGCATCCAGCCAGACATAGAAAAACTTACCCGGGGCATCAGGGATCTCAAAGCCAAAATAGGGCGCGTCACGGCTGATATCCCAATCCTGGAGCCCCATTTCCAACCATTCACCGAGCTTGTTGGCCACCTGTTCCTGCAGCGTTCCACTGCGGGTCCATTGCAGGAGCATGTCATGGAAGTTGGACAGGGTGAAAAAATAGTGCACCGAAGCGCGATCGATGGGAGCGACACCGGAAATCACCGAGCGTGGTGATATCAGTTCTGCCGGAGTGTAGGTCGCTCCGCAAGCCTCGCAGTTATCACCATACTGATCAGCGGTTCCGCAACGTGGACAGGTGCCCTTGATAAAGCGCTCCGCCAGAAACATTTCCCGGGCTGGATCATAAGCCTGGATAATCTCTCGCTCGGCAATATGGCCGTTGTCCCGCAGACGCAAATAGATTGATTCGCTGAATTGACGATTCTCCTCGCTATGGGTCGAATAGAAATTGTCAAAATCGATCAGGAAGCCCTCGCTATCCGCCTCGTGCCCAGCCTTCATGAGGGCTATCTGATCTTCGGGACTTATGCCCTGCTCTTCGGCGCTGAGCATAATGGCCGTACCATGCGCGTCATCGGCACAAACGTACAGGCAATCGTTACCACGCAGCCGCTGGTAGCGTACCCAGATATCCGTCTGCACCTGCTCCAGCATATGCCCCAGGTGGAGGGGTCCATTGGCGTAGGGCAGGGCACTGGTCACCAGTATCTTGCGCTTGCTGGTCGCGGTCATCGTGCTTGAAATCCGGGGCTGGCGAAAAGGCCGGCTACTATAGCGGTTTTGTCAGCATATTTCACGGCGGGTGTGGCCGCGCAGGACGTGAATCCTTATACTGTGCCGCCTTCATATATCGAGAATACCCATGAGTGAAATCAGGCACATTATCGCGGTCGCTTCCGGCAAGGGGGGTGTGGGCAAATCCACCACTTCAGTGAACCTGGCGCTGGCATTACAGGCAGAGGGTGCGCGGGTAGGTCTGCTTGATGCCGATATTTATGGCCCCAGCCAGCCACTTATGCTTGGTGTGGCAGAGGGTACCCGACCAGAACAGGTCGATGAACAGTTTCTGGCACCGGTGAGGGCACACGGTCTGCAGACAATGTCATTGGGGTACCTGGTGACGGACCGCACGCCAATGGCCTGGAGAGGACCCATGGCGGGAGGGGCGCTGCAACAACTGCTCGAACAGACGCGCTGGGACAATCTTGACTATCTGGTGATCGATTTACCACCCGGCACCGGTGATATACAGCTCACCCTGACACAAAAGGCTGCTGTTGCGGGCGCTGTTATTGTGACGACCCCCCAGGATATCGCCCTCATTGATGCCCGCAAGGCCATTGAAATGTTCGGCAAAGTTAATGTGCCCATATTGGGGATTGTTGAGAATATGGCGGTACATCATTGCTCCCAATGTGGGCATGAGGAACATCTATTTGGTCAGGATGGAGGAGAGCGCATAGCCGCAGAATACGGGGTTGAGTTATTGGGTTCACTGCCGCTGGCTCGATCCATTCGCGAGCAGGTAGATGGTGGTACACCCACAGTTGCGGCGGAACCCGACAGCCCTGTGACCGCTCAGTTCAGAGCTATTGCGCGGCGGGTAGCGACCCTGCTGGATGCCAACCCTGCGGTGAGCATGCCAGAAATCAACATAAGTGATGATTGATCGATTGACTCGAATACAACCGAAGGTGGGAGTGTGAATGAGCATCAAGGCTGACAAATGGATCCGGCGTATGGCGGAAAAGGAAGGCATGATAGAGCCTTTTGTTGCAGACCAGATCCGGGATGAAGGGGCGGGACGTGTGATTTCCTACGGCACATCCAGCTATGGTTATGACGTTCGCTGTGCCGACAGCTTCAAGGTGTTCACCAATATTCATTCGGCTACAGTGGACCCCAAAAATTTTGACGAGAACAGTTTCGTGAATGTGCAGGGCGATGTTTGTATTATCCCTCCCAACAGTTTTGCACTCGCTCACACCGTGGAATATTTTCGTATTCCACGCAATGTTCTGACCATCTGTCTGGGGAAATCCACTTATGCGCGGTGTGGAATTATCGTCAATGTGACACCCCTGGAGCCAGAATGGGAAGGGCACGTAACCCTGGAATTCTCCAACACAACAACCCTGCCGGCCAAGATATATGCCAATGAGGGTGTCGCCCAGATGTTGTTTTTCGAATCTGACGAAGTGTGTGAAGTCTCGTACCGGGACAGGGGAGGTAAGTACCAGGGTCAGACCGGGGTGACTCTGCCCCGGGCTTGACCAGAGTGCTAGGCGTGGAAGCTCGCGATTTCCCCCAGATCCTTGCGCGAGATATCCGGTACCTGTGCGTCTTTTGTCGGGTAACCAACGACCAGTATCATTTCCGGTTTTTCCGTGACGGGTCGGCCGCACAACTCGTTGAGAAAACGCATGGGCGAGGGAGTGTGCGTGAGAGTGACCAGTCCTGCATTGTGTAAGGCTGTAATCAGAATTCCCGTTGCTATTCCCACCGACTCAGGGACATAGTAATTTTTATGCTTGGTTCCGTGCTCATCAAGTTCAAATTTTTGACCGAAGATAACAATGAGGTAGGGCGCCAACTCCAGAAAAGGCTTGTTTTCATCGGTGCCCAGGGGGGCTAGAGCATCCAGCCAGTCCTGGGGTGCACGGCGCTCGTAGAACTCGCGTTCCTCTGCCTCCGCACCGCTGCGAATCTTTTGCTTCAGCTCAGGACTCTGGATTACGGCAAAATGCCAGGGTTGCCTGTTTGCGCCACTGGGAGCTGTGCCGGCAGCCCTGATACAATCCTCGATAATCTGTCGTGGTACTCTTTCCGGACTGAAATCACGAATCGTTCTTCGTGTTTTCACCTGTTGATAAAAGGCCTTGGCCCGATCCGCCATCTCGGATTCGTTATGGCGGACGTAATTTTCCAGGTCGATAAAGGTATATGCGTCCATCTTGCTCATGAACCCGTCTCCAGATAGGCAGACAATGTCTCCTGCGTTTGAGGGCCTATCAATCTGTGCATGAGCTCATTCTCGGCAGATACAATCAGTGTTGTCGGCAGTACGGTGGGGCGAGCTATCCCCAAGGCCGGTCCGGGGTCGGTCTCAAGCAGCTCGAATTGAATGCCGAGCTTGGCAGCTTGCTGCCTCAGTTCGTCGCCCGAAACATTGTCGAAATTAACCGCCTGTACAGCAATTTTCCCAACGTTTTCCCGTGCCAGCGCATTGAGTTCGGGAATCTCCTCCCGGCAAGGTGCGCACCAGATCGCCCAGTAGTTGATGACCCTGGTTTCGCCCTGGGAGCTGCCTTGTGACGGTAACACTTTGGTAGCGTCCGGGTGGTCGGCGCTGCAGGACATCAGCAATAGAGTAATGATCAGCCATCCCATCGGCCGAAATACATTGATCATGAAGAACCTTCAAATAATTGTGGCAGGCTTAGATTGAGCAAATCGCGCTTTTGTGATTGCTCTTTGTTAAGCAGGATCAGTGCTGCCTCCAGCCACTCCGCTCTTACCTCCGAGGGTGCGGGAAGTTGGGAGGTCTGTGTTTCCAGGTGCCGCTGTAGTTGCCAGAGAGTCAGGTTGTCAAGATCACGGGCCAGGAACAATTCGCCTCCCTCGGCGCGCATGATGATTCTGGCCCCGAGCAGCCGTTCGCGCAGCGTATCCCAATGGCCGGCATGAAGAACGCCACCCAGACCTGGTACGGTGTCGTGCAATAAATTTTGTTCACGAACGCCTTTGCCCTTCTTTTGCCTCTCCCAGAACAGATGAAGCAATGCCAGCGCTTCGACAATAAGCGGCTGACTACCGGCCTTTTCGCGTTGATATGCTGACAGAGCGTGCACCAGAATGCCGCCGAAAAGAACAATCTGCCAAGTGAGATTCAGCCACAGCAAAAACAGGGGTAGAGCTGCAAAGGCACCATAAATAAACGCGTAGCTGGAACCGACCACGACAAGCGTAAAGAGTGCCTGTGCGATCTGGAATAACCCGATAACGACAACACTGCCGATCAAAGCGTGAAAAAACGGTACCCGGCAGTTTGGAACGGTGATATAGACCAGCGTACTGACCGCGATACCCAGTGCGGTGGGTACCATGGACAATAGCGCAGAACCGGCACCCAGTACATCTATGCCATCGAAGAAAACGGTGAGGGATGCCAGATAGGTGGTGATGCCTAGCGCGACGCCGACTGACAGTGGCGCGAGACTGAGGACAGCCCAGTACAGCATAAAAGCGGCCGCCCCGCTGCGGGCGCGCTCGGTGCGCCATATAGTGTTAAAGGTGTTCTCGATGCTGCGCAACATCAAAATGGCGGTGACTATCAGAAAACTGATGCCAGCGCCGGTCAGGTTTTTGGCCTGCTCAGAGAATTTGACCATATACGCCTGAATTTCAGCGCCTCGGGTTGGTACAAGGTTGTTAAACAGGTAGCTTTGAATCTGGTCACCCACCGCATTGAACGCGGGCACCATGGCGGCAACGGCGTAAATAACAGTCATGAGCGGGACCAGTGCAAACAGGCTCATGTAGGTGAGGGCGGCGGCCCTGTGAATGCAGCCATCTTCATTATAGCGCCGCCAAAGATAGCTTAAAAAGCTGCGGGCTTCATTCAGGTTTGCGCTGATATCCATCTTCAATATCCGGGGCCTCCATTTTTGCGAATGCAATTATCGCACGAAATTGTCAGCCGGGCCTGCTTTGCCGATGACTGGCCCGGGGATATACTCCGCTCCTCGGCACCCATCCTCTGGTTATAACATGAGTGAGTTTACGATATTTCATAATCCCCGCTGCTCTAAATCAAGGCAGACTCTGGCATTGCTGCAGGAACGGGGTATTAATCCCAAGATTATCGAGTATCTGAATGTCCCCCCGACGGTGCTGGAGATAAAGACTGTGCTGAAAAAACTGGGTATTGGTGCTCGCGACCTGCTGCGCAAGGGAGAGGACGATTACAAGGAGCTGGGACTCGCTAACGCGGATCTTGAGGAGAGCTCCCTGATCGAGGCCATGGTTGAGCGACCAAGATTGATTGAGCGGCCTGTGGTTGTATGTGGTGACAAGGCGGTACTGGGCCGGCCTCCGGAAAACGTTCTGGCGTTGTTGGACCAGTGAATACGTCGTATGTCCTGGTGCTTTACTACAGCCGTCATGGGGCAACGGCGACCATGGCAGAGCATGTAGCCAGAGGTGTGGAGAAATTGCCAGGCTGCAGTGCCTTGTTGCGCACTGTGCCCACAGTTTCGGATGGCATGGACCTCATTGCAGAGCCAGTCCCGGATGAGGGGCCTTTGTACTGCACCCAGGAAGAACTGCGTGATTGTGCGGGGCTGGTAATCGGTAGCCCTACCCGGTTCGGCAATATGGCAGCACCGCTGAAGTTCTTTATCGACAACACATCAGCGCTTTGGCTCAGCGGCGCTCTGGTAGATAAACCCGCGGCAGTATTCACATCGAGTGCAAGTCTTCACGGCGGGCAGGAAACAACGCTTCTCAGTATGATGATACCCCTGCTGCACCACGGCATGATGTTGCTGGGATTGCCCTATACGGAGCGCGGGCTAATGCAAACCCGGAGTGGTGGTACGCCTTACGGTGCGAGTCATGTAGCAGGCGAGGAGGCAGATCTGCCGCCGGACGAAATAGAACTCTCCCTGTGCCGAGCACTGGGACAACGAGTTGCACGCATCGCCATGGGCTCCGGGGGAAAATCGTGAGTGCTGATCCCGGTGGGCTGGAAATTCGTAGCCGGCTGGCGCGAAAAACCTCTGTCTTTTGCTACGGTATGCTTTTCCTCAGTCTGCTCATACAGAGCGCTCTGGAAGGTGACATCTGGATCGTTTGGGTGGCACGACTGGTACCGTTGATGTTATTGGTACCCGGGATTGTGGCAGGACGTTTACGTAGTCAGATATGGCTTTGTTTCGTTTGTCTTCTATATTTCCTGGCATTGGTGCAGTCCTTTCTCGCTTTTCCTGACAGTTTTTGGCCGGGGTTACAATTGGTACTGGTGGTGAGTTTGTTTTTATCTGGCGCTTTCTATGTGCGCTGGCATGCAAGGTGGGCAAGAGCGCAGGAGGCGATGCAGAGTGAGAGGGTGATAGAATCGGAACAACGGGTGGAAGCAGATACGGAGAGTAGTGATGAGTGAATCGCAAGGCGTTTTGGGAAGGCTGTTTTCTGGATTCTGGCGCGGCCTGACCTGGCTGCGGGTGAGCTTGTCCAATCTGCTTTTTCTGCTGGTTGTCCTGTTGGTCGTGATTGCACTCAGTGGCGGCAGCCCGGATCCGGTTGAGGACAATACCGCTCTTTTAATTAACCCGGTTGGCGTTGTGGTGGAGGAGCGTACATTTCGCGACCCCGTCGAATTGCTGTTGGGGGGCAATAGCGTGGCTGAGCAGGAAGTGCTGTTCACCGATATTCTCGACGCTCTTGCTGCAGCAGCAGAGGATCCGGCTATCTCTGCCGTGGTGATGCAACTCGATCGTTTACGTTACGTAGGCATCACCAAGTCACTTGAAATCGGTGAGGCTATCGAAGCCTTCAAACTGTCTGGAAAACCGGTTCTCTCAATCGGTGACTATATGAGTCAGGATCAGTACCTTCTCGCCAGTTATGCCGATGAAGTTTATCTAAACTCTCATGGTGGATTATTTCTGGAGGGCTATTCCAGCTATCGTAGTTACTTCAAAGACGCGTTGGAAAAGGTAAAAGTCGACGTCAATGTTTTTGTCGCCGGTGAGAATAAAGATGCCATGGAGCCATTTCTGCGCAATGACATGTCAGACAGTAATCGCGCGATCAATCTGGCTTGGCTCAATGCCCTTTGGCAGCAATATACAGGAGCCGTTGAACAGAATCGCTCCCTGAATCCCGGCGCGATTGATGACTACATCACCAGTTATGACGAGCTCAGTAGAGAAACCAACGGAGACTATGCCCAGATGGCTCTTGCCACCGGGCTTGTGGATAAGCTGCTGACACGCACTGGCATGATGGAACATCTCATCGATATCGTGGGGGCGAGCGACCGGGAGAGCGGCTTTCGCGCGATTGAATTTGACCGCTATCTCGGACGCAACGGATTCTCCGGCTATGCCGCATCAGGGGGTGATGAGGTTGGGGTAATCGTTGCTAGTGGTGTAATCGTGGACGGCGAGCAGCCCGCGGGGATGATCGGTGGCGATACCCTGGCGGGACTGATCAGAGACGCCCGTGCAGACGAAAATATTGCCGCTCTGGTGCTGCGCATAGACAGTGGTGGCGGTAGCGCCTTCGCATCGGAAGTTGTGCGGCAGGAAATTCTCAATACGCGGGCGGAAGGGATACCCGTGGTGGCATCAATGGGAGCGGTCGCAGCATCCGGTGGGTATTGGATTGCCATGGACGCGGATCAGATCTGGGCGATGCCGACGACTCTGACAGGGTCTATCGGTGTGTGGTCATCGATTCCCACGGTCGAACGATCACTCGCGGCGGTTGGAATTCACACAGACGGAGTGGCCACCACACCGCTGGCCGGTGCATTGCGGGTGGATCGCAGTCTTGCACCCCCGGTTACAAACATTCTGCAGCGTCATGTCGATCATCTTTATTCCAACTTTGTAAGTTATGTGATGGCTGGTCGCGATATGTCAGAGGCGGAGGTTGCTGCTGCCGCCGAAGGCCGGGTCTGGTCGGGAGAGAAAGCACTGGAACTGGGATTGGTGGACCATCTTGGAGGATTTGATGCCGCCATCGCCGCTGCAGCAGACCTGGCCGGCGTGCCGCGAGATGCCTATCGATTTATCCGCCAACCGCTATCACCGCGTGAGCAGTTTCTCCAGGGACTGGCGGGCGAATTGGCACAGCGTGGCTTTCTGCCGTCCGTGGAGACGAGCTTGTTGTCTGGTTACAAAGAGCTGATGGAACCGGTAATGGCCGCGGGCATGTTATTGCGACAATTCAATGATCCAGCCGGTTTGTACGCGCGATGTGTGGTGTGTACACCGCCCTGATTTGAGTTACTGATTCCCCTGCCTGACAGGTTGTACTACTTTAGCAGGCGCCAGGATTCGTAACCGCCTTCCACGCTGTATACCTCGTGGAAGCCGCGCTCCGCCAGATATGCCGCCGCGGATTGGCTGGATATTCCATGGTAACAGTAGACAATCAGCGGTCGGTCTTTATCGGTATCTTCAATGAATGCAGCGAGTGCCGCATTGTCGAGATGAATGGCCCCTTCTATGTGACTGGCACTGTAGGCATCCGGATCTCTGATATCAACAAGAGCGGCGTTTTCCTCGGCTATCAGTTGCTCGGCGGCGGCGGGCGCTATGACGGTGAATGGGGTCATGGGTATCTTGCTGTTTACGGGTGGTAGCGTCATTATAGCCCCGATTTTGATCGCCGCTGCAATATGAGCGTCTAGCTACCATCGATATCGAATACTGGGGGGTACATGGCCAAAGTAAGTGAACTCAAACGTGGTCAGGTTGTTGAATTCCGCGGCGAGCCTTACGTGGTGGGACAGATAGATGTCAAATCCCCATCTTCGCGGGGAGCCAACACCCTGTACAAAATTCGTTTCAATCATGCGACCACCGGGCAAAAGTTTGAGGACAGCTTCAAAGGTGATGATCAGCTTGGTCATATTGATCTGCTTAGACGAGCGGTACAGTTTTCCTATCGCGAGGGTGACGAAGTTTGTGTGTTTATGGATGAGGAAAGCTACGAGCAATATCGGCTGGATGCTGAAAATCTGGGTGCCCAGATTGATTTTCTGGAGGAGGGACTCACGGGAATTACCGCCATGCTAATAGATGGAGCGGCTGTTGCCATAGAGCTGCCGCAATCGATTGTTATGGCTATTACTGAGACTGCGCCGGGCATAAAGGGCGCTTCCGCCAGCGCACGCACCAAGCCAGCGACCTTCGCCACGGGATTGATCGTTCAGGTTCCGGAATACCTTGAGAGCGGCGAGAGGGTCAGAATCAATACTCAGGACCGTCGCTACATGGCGCGCGCCTGATGATACGGGCAAGGATTCACAGCTTTCTATGTGCCTTTGCCGGAGTGCGAACGCTGGTCGCGGAGCAGGCGAACGCGAGGATTCATTTGGTCGCCACTATTGTTGTGGTTGTGGCGGGCTTCTGGATGGGCCTGACTTCTATGGAGTGGGTAGCGGTGGTCATCTGCATGGCGCTGGTCTGGTGCGCGGAGGCGATGAATACGGCGATAGAGTATTTGTGTGATCTGGTACAACCCGAGGAGCATCCTCTGGTTCGTCGCGCCAAGGACGTTGCCGCTGCCGGCGTGCTTGTCTGTGCGATTGCCGCCGCGGTGGTGGCGGCTCTGATCTTGCTGAATCAATGACCCGTTAGTTTCCTAATCCCTGTTAGGCCTTTGTTCGATCCCCGTCCCTGTGCGATAATTCGGCGAGTTGCCCCCTGGATAGCCTTTAATGCCGCGTCAGCGCACCAACACCTCCGATCAACTAATAGAAGTCGCCGAAAAGCATTTTGCCGAGCGCGGATATGAGGCGGCCTCATTAAATGATATCGCCGCCGAAGTGGGCATCAGAACACCGAGCCTGTACAGTCATTTCCGCAACAAACGTGCGCTTTATGAGGCTGTCTTTGAACGCCGTCTGGCACCCTTGTTTGAACTGTTTTCCCATAGGGGTATATTCCCCACAGACGCCGCAGAGACACAGACACTTATTCGCGAAGTTATGTTACAGCTGTGTCAGCATCCTAATCTTGCCCGGTTGATTCAATACGCGGTGCTGGCGGGTGGGGAATCTGTCACGGTACTGATGGACAAGGTTTATCGCCCGCTTTTTGCCATGACACAGGAATCACTGGGCGATTTGCCCGAAGAAGAACGGCGACACCAGCAATTGGTGTTTACGGCATTCCACAGCATGATTTTTGGCTTTTTTACATTTGCACCCGTTTATGGAGAAATGATGGGAGCTGATGTAGTGTCCAGTGAGATTTCCGCGGCGCAGACTACGCTGTTGGAGTCACTTGCCGCTGAGCTGTGAGTGGCCGCAGCAATGCCTGAAGCGATGTGGGACTCTGTGCTCCTTATGATCATGTGATGAATGAAATAGCTCGGTCTACACTGGCCAGGTCATACGCTGATCACCGGGCGGGTAGACTCGGAACCCTAAAAATTATATCGCCAGGTACTCGCAAAGCCCTGGAATTAAAGCCAGATGATTTGGCTGCCATAGGCTTGCTGGTGAATGCCCTGCGCAGCGCAGGGCTCGAGGCTGAGACAAGTTCCGCATATCGAAGCGCGCTGGATCGAGTGCCCAATCACGCAGAATCCCGGGCCAACCTGGGACTACTATGAGACGATAGTGGAGACATTCGCGCCGGGGTGGACAGTCTGCGTGCGGCGGGCACACCCTCCGCTGACGATCGGCTTTATCCTCATTAACACCTGGACAAGGTAAATACCGCCAGCGCCTATCAGGTTGGTCGGCCAGTGAACCAGGATTCGGTTGGCGTGTGGCGTCAGTACGGAAAGGGCCTACAATCTCTGCTGAATGCCTTGCAGTTGGATGACTAGCTTTCCTGGTCAGGCAGCTCCCGCGGCAATATCAAATCTTTCAAGCTCCCACCAGCGGCGGCAAAAGACGGCCAGTTCGGCCAGTCGCCTTCGATAACAGCGACTGCGCAGGTTGGCATGCTCACAGGGCGAGAGGTCATTTGTGAACCATAGTCTGAAATGGTTGGATTGTGGGATACCAGCAGTGCCTGTTCCACGTCGTCAGGGAGGTCTGCCAAGGCGTTGATAATGCCGTTAATGCCCTCAAAATAAAGTTCGTCCAGTAATCTGATCTGCTCCGCATAACCCAATACACTGGCCATGATTTCTGCCGTCGTCCGGGCCCGTGCAGCAGCGCTGGAAATGATAATATCCGGACTGCAGCCCAGAGTGGCAAGGTGCCGCGCCACCCTTGGCGCGTCGCGGTTTCCCCGCGCGTTGAGTGGCCGATGGAAGTCGCTGTTGAAATCCTTAGGCCAGGCCGACTTTGCGTGGCGCACCAGATACAGAGTCTTTGGCATGGTCAGTTCAGCGTCGCTTCCGTGAGTTCTGCGAAGGACTTGCGCAGGCAATCGGCGTAGAAAGCTGGGTCAGGCATTTGCTCCCGGCAGCTGGTAAACGACAAGGTAATTGATCCTTTTTTGTTCTGCACAGCGCTGTACACGATGTGGAACAGGCCCACGCCGGGCATCAGCGGACCAAAACTCAATGAGTCGATTAGCTCAGCGCCAGCCAAATACATTTGGAATGGTGGTCCTGGCACATTGGTGACTATGGTGTTGAACACCACGCCTGATTCGGTGAGACCCGTGGCACTCGAAGCGCGCAGCGCAACGGACAATACGTTGCCGGGAAGCACTTCAGTAAGGTCCATTGCGACCCTTGGCCCCAGTGCCTCAGCGTAGGATTTCGAACCGACGGACTCTTCATGTATCGCCGCCAGGCGTGCGGCGGGGTCAGAGATATTTGAGCACAATGAGACCGTCATAAACCCAACCATATTGCCACCCGCATTGCGTTCGGCGTTCGAGCTCACGTCGATGGGGCATCCGGTTACCAGGGTTTGTTCTGGCAGTTCGTCTTTGCTGTCAAGATATCGGCGCATACCACCCGAAACGACGGTCAGCATGACATCATTTATCGTGGCTCCCGGGCTGGTGTTTTTGATGGCACGTACTGTTTCGAAATCAAATTTGACCGAATCGACAACACGATGGCGAGAAATGCGAGATTGGAATCGTGTTTTCTGCTTGTCCTCCAGCGAGCGGAAGGCCTGCTGCTTCTTCCCCTCCTGTATGCGTTTGTACGCAGGAATCATCTGCCGGGCGAAGCGCACAATCTGTGCGGGTTTCTTCCATGCATCGACATAGGCGCGGCCCAGCATTCGGGTGCGGGAGGGTTTTTCCACTATCCAGGGGCCCGGCGGTGGCACCTTCTGTACCTCTGGTGTCAGGTCGTGAATGATATTCATGAACTGGGCCCCCGTTGCGCCGTCCATCGCGGCATGATGAACCTTGAGCAATATGGCAAAACAGTTGGGGGGCAGGTGATCAATACCGGAGAGGCCTTCAATGACGTACATCTCCCACATGGGCCGGTCCCGGGTAATCGGGTGCGCATGCAAGCGTGATACCAGAATGCAAAGTTGCCGCCAGTCCCCAGGCTTTGGCAATGCAATATGGCGTACATGATATTCGAGATCAAAGTTGGGATCTTCAACCCAATAGGGTTGACCAAGGTCGAGGGGAACCGTCGCCAGTTTGCGACGAAAGATAGGGGATAAGTGTAACCGCTCCTCCAGCAAAGAGAGAATTTGCTTGAAACGCACCACACCGCCGGGGGCGGTATCCTGGTTGTAAATGCTGACGCCACCAATGTGCTGAGGCATACCATCCAGTTCGGCGTGGAGGAACATCGCGTCCTGGCCACTTAATTGTTCCATGTCTGGTTCCTTGGTCGGCTCGTGGGATATGCTGTGTTCTATGCAGAATACCGCCTATCACTATGCAGTCAACTGCCTCGGCGCATTGGCGCCCGCCCCGGTGTCCCAGCAGCTGAGACGATGCGTCAACTCGAGCTTCCGGGTACTGAACGGGACTCTATAATGTCAGAACAACCTTTTGCTATCGCCAGTGAGCGGTTGAGAATGCGGGAAATGGTTGCTGCAGATGCCGCCTTTCTACTCGAACTCATGAATAGTTCTGGCTATGTGCGATACATCGGTGATCGCAATTTGCGCTCGGTGGAAGACGCAGAAGGTTACATTGTGGAGAAGATTGCGCCGCCCTATAAACTGGATGGTTTTGGTATGTGGCTGGTTGAGGAGGAGGTCTGTGGGCATCCGGTTGGCATGTGTGGTTTGATCCGGCGGGATTTTCTGGCCGATGTTGATGTGGGGTATGCTTTTCTGCCCGAGGCATCGGGGCTGGGTTACGCCACAGAGGCTGCTACTGCTGTGTTGGCCTATGCGCGAGAAGCTCTTGAACTGGGGCGCGTCGTAGCTATCACCGCGCTGGAGAATCCGGCATCCATCCGAGTGCTTGAGAAGCTGGGTTACCAGTTCGTCCGGATCATCAACTTCCCCGGTGACGAAGAAGGGGCTCGCTTGTTTGAGCCGAGCTGAGTCTGCGTCTCGGACTCAGGCGGAGACTCGATGTCAGTCTTTGGCGGAACCTCTTGCAATCCGGTTCAGCAGTGGCGTAACAAGCAGTAGAAACAAGCCAAATCCGCATCCCACCGAGAGCAGAAAAGTGAACAGGTCGGCATAGGCCGCCGCGGCATTGGCAATATTCTGCCCAACACCACTCTGTGCGGGGATCGCCGCCAGCTTTGCCAGTTGCACGGCAACAAGCTCGGAATAAGCGCTGGCGAGGAACCAGGTTCCCATCATTACCCCTACCACCCGCGGTACCGCCAGGCGGGTAACGGCGGACAAACCAACGGGTGAGAGACAGAGCTCCCCGGTTGTGTGCAGCAGATACGCCAGCACCAGCCAGATGGCCGCCACTTGTCCTGAGGCAACGGGATAGTGACTTCCCAGCACCAGCGCGCCAAAGCCCAGGCCAGCCAGCATAGTGCCGAGCGCAAATTTGACCGGAACGGAAGGTTCGCGGCCACGACGTCCCAGGGTACTCCACAACCAGGCAAAGCCTGGTGCGCAGAGAAAGATAAACATGGAATTGAGGGAACCGAACTGGGAGGCTGTCCAGTGCAATCCGAGGAAATGGCGGTCAACGATACGGTCGGCAAACAGAGTCATGGATGCGGCTGACTGCTCAAATAACGACCAGAAAACCACAGAAGAGACAATAAGAATAACGAGAACCGTCATTTTCCCACGCTCATCCGCATCGCATCGATAGGTGATAAACCATGCCAGCCCCAGCAGTACAACTATAGAGAGCAGATTCAGTCCTATCCCCACGGCTGTGTGCAGCTGCACCAGTTGCCAGGTCACGCCCACGCCGAGTAAAGCGCAGAGATAAATGACTGACTCCAGGCGCATTGACCCGAGCACAGCTTTATCAAGAAGCTCCGGGTGCGGCGGCTCGGCCAGCCCATGCAGATGGCGTTGCCCCCGTAGAAAGGTAATCAGACCGAGGAGCATCCCCAGGCCGGCAACGCCAAATCCGTATTTCCAACCGTAGGTTTCGCCCAGATATCCACATAGAATTGTAGCGAGAAAGGCACCGATATTGATGCCCATGTAAAAAATTGTAAAACCGGCGTCACGACGGTGATCTGCCGGGGCATACAGCTTTCCCACGATGGTACTTATATTGGGCTTTAAAAAGCCCACCCCTACAACTATCAGGGCGAGAGACAAGTAGAACACCTGTAGCGCTGTCTCATCCCGCACGATGTGCTCGGCATCGGTCCGGTAGGCGGCATGTCCCTCCCAGGCCATACCCAGGTGTCCGCAGACCAGCAACAAGCCGCCAGCGACGACCGCCTTGCGCATGCCCAGATAGCGATCAGCGATTAGCCCACCGATAATTGGGGTGGCATACACAAGTGCTGCATAACTGCCGAGCACGCTCAGACCCTGGACGTCGCTGAACAGGTGATATTTGGTTAGATACAGCAGCAACAGGAACTTCATGCCATAGAATGAGAAACGCTCCCACATTTCGGTCGCGAAGCATACAAACAAACCTGGCGGATGGCCGAGCACGTCCTGTTGACCTGGCATGGAAATTCCCGATGAATGATAGAAAAATGTGCGTCGCAGGCCGTGATTATGCGTCAGAAGCGATGTATCGAGCCAATTTCGCGATATGAGGTAATAATTTGTTCACTCGTTGTAGTAGGATTGTGCATCGACTCAACGTACCGGCACGCGAGCGTGACATGCGGAGCACGGGGTTGGTTGCTTGGTAATAGCCCCCTAGGGAAGGAAGCAATGATAAAAGCCCGGGCCACCACCGCTATTTTGGCGGTGCTGCTGCTGAATGCCTGCAGCGATAGTACATTTAATAGCCCTCATCCAGCCGAGACTGACGATCGGACGACTTACTATTCGTCATTCACACTGCCGCCCAAGCATCTGGATCCAGCGCTGAGCTATGCCACTGACGAGAGTGTCATCATAGATCAGATATACGAATCCCCCCTGGGATATCATTTTTTAAAGCGCCCCTATGAGCTCGAGCCCCTGGCGGCGGAGTCGTTGCCGGAAATTACCTACCTGGATGAGGCAGGTGAGACTATTACAGATGAAAACGCTCACGTAGCCTATACACGATACACCATCCGGCTGAAGAAAGACCTGCGCTATCAACCCCACCCCGCATTTGCCCTGGGGGAGGGCGGTGAGTCGCTCTATGTATTCGCTGATGCGAATGAATCCAGTGCTTATCAGACCATTGCAGATTTTCCAGAGGCAGGCAGTCGCCAGGCGGTGGCCAATGACTTTGTCTATCAGGTAAAACGGCTGGCTGACCCGAAAAACAAATCTCCCTTGTTGGGTTTTATGGGCCAGTATATTGTCGGCTTGAAGGAGTTCTCCAAGGTTGTTGGAGATATTGAACGTGATGGCTGGCTGAATCTCGATGAGTTCGAAATGTCAGGGCTGCAGGTTATAGATGATCGCACCTTCACCATCACCATCCACAATCGCTACCCCCAGTTTGTGTACTGGTTGGCCATGCACTTCTTCGCGCCCATTGCACCAGAAATAGATCGCTTCTACAAAAATCCGGGTTTCAAGGATAAGAATCTGACCCTGGACTGGCACCCCGTCGGCACGGGAGCGTTCATGATGACCCGCAATGACCCGAACAGCGAAATTGTGCTGGAGCGCAACCCCAATTACCGCACCGAGTTATACCCCAGTAGTGGCAGTCCCGGCGATCTTGAGGCGGGCTTTCTGGCGGACGCCGGCCAACCGCTACCCCTGATTGACCGTGCAGTATTCCGTTTGGAGAAGGAGCTGCTGCCCAGATGGACCAAGTTTCTGCAGGGATATTATGACCGCTCTGGCGAGACTCACAGCAATACGCGCGGGGTTTTTGACCAGGCCTTTGTGGTGGGTCCAGAGGGCCTGGAGCTGTCCAAGGATATGCAGTCCCATGGACTGACCATCGCCAAGGATGTGAAACCTTCCATGTACTACTACGGGTTCAATATGCGGGATCCGGTGGTAGGCGGGTACACCGAAGAAAGGCGCAAGTTGCGCCGGGCGCTCTCGCTGGCCTTTGACGTAGAGGATTACGTCAATATTTTCTACAAGGGAAATGCGGTGGCGGCGCAGAGCCCGGTACCACCTGGAATCCCCGGACAGCTTGAAGGTCGCGAGGGTATCAACACCTATATTTACGATTGGGAAGATGACAAGCCCAAGCGTAAATCGCTGGATTTAGCTAGGTCCTTACTGAGTGAGGCTGGATACCCCAACGGCAGAAACAGAGATACGGGTGAACCGCTCAAGCTTTTCATTGACGTACAGAGCCAGGCGATTTCAAACGCGCAGATGGACTGGATTCGACGCAAGATGTCGGACCTTGGCGTGCAGGTAGAATACCGACCCGCAGACTGGAACCGCACCCGGGAAAAGTTGCTGACGGGAAATACGCAGATATACTCACACGGCTGGCTGGCGGATTACCCAGACCCGGAAAACTTTTTGTTTCTGCTGTTCGGGCCGGAAAGTCCTCTGGTGTGTAACTGTGATGGTGCCAATAATTCCAGCTATGAAAATCCGGAGTTTGATGCCAAATTCAGCGAAATGCGGGCCATGGACGAAGGGCCGGCCCGGGATGCACTCATCGCTGAGCTAATCGAGATGTGGCGCCGGGATAACGTGTGGTTATTCTCCTATCACCCCCTGGAGTTCTACCTGAACAATCGCTGGGTCTACAATCACAAGCGCCACGGCATCAGTAAGAGAACGCTTCAGTATCTGCGTATTGATCCCGAAGACAGAACAGCTATGCAACTGGCCTGGAATGAACCTGTTATCTGGCCCGTGGTCGGCGGTTTTGCGGGATTTATTGCTCTTTTGTTTCCTGCAGTTAGAGCGTATCGCCGACGGCAGAAAATGACAATCAGTCCGGCAGCGACAACAGAGGATTAATCAACAGTATGTTTGCCTACATAGTACGGCGGCTGATTTATGCAGTGCCGATTTTGATTGGTGTGAATCTCCTTACCTTCATTCTGTTCTTTATCGTTAATTCTCCCGATGACATGGCGCGATCTCAGCTGGGAGAAAAATATGTGACCGCCGCGGCCATCGAGAATTGGAAGATTGAAAACGGGTACGATAAACCGCTGTTTCACAACGCCGAGGCCGGCGGGTTTTACGCGTATACAGATACCATTTTTTATACCAAATCCATGCGTCTTTTTGCCTTTGATTTTGGCCGGTCTGAGAGTGGTCGGGACATTACCGCGGATGTATCTCAGCGCATGTGGCCCAGCGTAGCGCTGGCCCTCCCCACCTTTGTAACCGGAATATGGGTAAATATTTGTGTTGCCCTGATGGTGGTAATGTTCCGCGGTACCAAATTGGATCGATGGGCAGTGCTGGTGTTTGTTTCCCTGATGTCGATCTCCTACCTGTTTTATATTATCGGTGGGCAGTACATGGTGGCAAAGCTGTGGCGCCTGGTGCCTATATCCGGATTTAATCCCACGGCGGATGCCTGGAAGTTTCTCATTCTGCCGGTAGTGGTCGGGGTTGTCGCCGGCATCGGGGCAGGGGCTCGCTGGTATCGAACGCTGTTTATTGAAGAGGCATCTCAGGACTACGTTCGCACAGCGCGGGCCAAAGGCCTGAGTGAGATAAGAATTTTGTTTCGGCATATCCTGCCCAACGCGCTGATACCCATATTGACTGGCGTGGTGGTGCTGATACCCACTTTGTTTATGGGCAGTCTGCTGATGGAATCTTTTTTTGGTATCCCCGGATTGGGTAGTTATATGCTGGATGCTATTAGATCGCAGGATTTTGCGATTGTGCGATCCATGGTTTTCATCGGATCGGTGCTCTACATCATTGGTTTGATTCTCACCGATATTTCCTACACCTGGGCTGATCCCCGGGTTCGACTCAACTGAAACGGCAGGTGGCAGCGTGGATACTGTGAAAATTGTCGTACTGTGGAGTGATCTCCTGATTTATTTGTTGGCGGCGTCGCTGACCCTGTTCTTTTGGAATATGCGCGGCAATCCCATAACGGCGGCCCGCTGGCGGCAGGTGTTTGGCACCAGACTGGGAATGGCCACCTTTGTTGTGTTGGGTGCGTACATAATGATCGCACTGCTCGATTCCCTGCATTTTCGGCTTGCCCTCGAAGAAGATCCCGGGCAAAAGAGTGATCAGGTATATTTCGACAATCAGGTGGTCAGTGTTCTCGACCTGGCACTGGGCGACATGGCCACCGAACATGAACGCACCTACTCGGCACCGTTTGCCTTGCAGTCCTTTGAAAAAGTAAATATGAAAAATGCCGATGGGGTCAGCTATCGTGATTTTCCGCGTCTGGAGCACGCCGGCGCTCATCTTGCTGATCCCGCGGACAGGGGCAGCGATTTGGTGTTACAGAGTCTGATTGGCTTAGCCAAGGGCGGGGTGCTGGCCCTGATATTTGTAGGAATGCAATGGTTTTTCCTGCGCGGTTCAACCTTGCCCTGGCGCGCAGCCTGGACGACCCAGGCTGTGATTATATGTTTCGCTGCATGGCTTATACATATCGGGAATCTCTATCATGTGCTGGGTACAGATCAGGCCGGTAACGATGTGCTTTACAAGAGCATCAAGGGGGTGCGCACCGGTGTGCTGCTGGGCACACTTGCAACGCTGGTCATGCTGCCTATTGCCGTTAGTCTGGGTATTGCCGCTGGTTACTTCAAAGGTTGGGTGGATGATGTGGTTCAGTACCTGTATACCACCCTCAGCTCAATTCCAGGGATATTGCTGATAGCCGCATCTGTGCTGCTGTTTCAGGTATACATCGACCTCAATCCTGAATTTTTTGAGATTGGTCTGGAAAAAGCTGATGCGCGTTTTATAGCGTTATGCTTTATCCTTGGTGTTACGAGCTGGGCGACGCTATGTCGCTTGATGCGGGCAGAAACGCTGAAGATCAGTCAGTTGGAATACGTACAGGCTGCCCACGCGTTTGGTGTCAGCCATTTCCGAATAATTACCCGGCATATCTTGCCGAATGTTGTGCACATTATCCTTATTACTTTTGTACTGGACTTCAGTGCGCTGGTTCTCGCGGAGGCAGTGTTGTCCTATATCGGGGTGGGCATCGACCCTGCCATGGCAAGCTGGGGAAACATGATCAATACAGCTCGCAGTGAGCTTTCCCGGGAGCCCGCTATCTGGTGGACGTTGAGTGGTGCATTCTTTTTTATGTTTTCACTGGTCCTGTCGGCAAACCTGTTTTCCGATCTGGTGAGGGATGCCTTTGATCCGCGCACTGGACTGGAGGGTGCAGCATGAGCGAGTCAGCTATGTCTTCCGTTGTTGATGCCGAAGCGCGGGTGACCAAATTGGCAGTGAGCGACTTGAGTGTGGCTCTCACTGGCAGTGGGGCACCTATATTGAAAGAGGTTGGTTTCCACCTGCGGGCGGGTGAGGTATACGCACTGGTGGGTGAATCCGGTAGCGGTAAATCCATCACATCACTTGCCATCATGCGTCTGCTGCCCGATGCACTTCAGGTAACCGGGGGCGATGTCCAATATGGGGATCGCTCGCTGTTTGCACTGACCGAGCAGGAAATGCAGGAGTATCGGGGACGGCGGATAGCGATGATTTTTCAGGATGCACTGACCTCGCTGAATCCTGTGCAGAGGGTGGGGGCGCAGATTGAAGAAACCTTGATGCGGCACACCAGCTTGTCTGGTGCAGAGGCAAGGAAAAGAGTCGTACAACTGTTTGAAGAGGTCGGGCTTCCCGAGCCGGACAAACGCCTGGATTTTTTCCCGCATCAGTTGTCGGGCGGGCAGCAACAACGTGTGATGATTGCCATGGCGCTCGCCTGCGAACCGGAAGTGCTGGTGGCGGATGAGCCGACAACCGCGTTGGACGTGACCATCCAATTGCAGGTTCTGGACCTGATCAGGGAACTGGCAAAAAAACGCGATCTGGGTGTTTTATTGATCACCCATGATATGGGAGTGGTACGCAATATTGCTCACCGCGTCGGGGTGATGTACCAGGGAGAAATCATCGAAGAAGCGGAGGTGGATCAGTTCTTCCACAATCCGCAGGAGGCATACAGCCAGAAGTTGATTGATTCACTGCCTGATATGACCCATTACATGCACGGAACGGCTGATGATCCGCTGCTGGAGGTGAAGGATCTGGAGGTCCATTTCCCCATTCGCCGTGGTGTTCTGCAACGTATCAAGGGTTACACCAAAGCCGTTGATGGCATCAGCTTTAGTATAGGTCGCGGGGAAACACTGGCCCTCGTTGGGGAGTCTGGAAGTGGTAAGTCCACCACTGGTCGGGCAATACTTAATCTGGAGCCCGCGACGGCCGGCGAGATCAGGTTCAAGGGAGATGCGATTCAGGCGTTGAAGCGTCGCGAGATGCTGCCTTATCGAAAACAGATCCAGGTTATCTTCCAGAGTCCCTTTTCCTCCATGAACCCACGTATGACTATCGGCCATATTCTGGAGGAGGGTATGGTCAGTCTGGGCTTACAGCTGACCGCCGCGGAAAGGTCTGAACGCGTCGCTTCCCTGCTGTCGAGAGTCAGGCTGGAGCCCGAGTTCAGGCACCGCTATCCCCACGAATTTTCTGGTGGCCAGCGACAGCGTATTGCCATTGCCCGGGCATTGGCGGTGGACCCTGAGTTGATTATTTGTGATGAGCCTACCAGCGCCCTCGATGTGTCAATACGGGCAGAAGTACTGGAACTGTTGCTGGATCTGCAGCGAGAGTTCGGCGTTTCATATCTGTTTATCACGCATGATTTGTCTATCGTACCCCACCTCGCTCACCGCCTTGCCGTGATGCAGGATGGTCGCATTGTTGAGCAGGGAAGTGCGGAGTCAGTTCTCACCGATCCGCAGCACCCGTATACACGCGCATTGCTGGAATCTGTACCGCGGATCGACTAGGCTCCTCCTGTCTGCGCTGTCCAGGCGTGATTTGAAGCAGTTATGGAGAGAAGATCGTGAACGGAGCGGAAAGCCTCGTGCAAACCCTGTTGGACGGTGGAGTAGAGGTCTGTTTCACCAATCCCGGAACCTCTGAAATGCATTTTGTTGCAGCGCTGGATGAAGTGCCGGGCATGCGCTGTGTGCTGTGTCTTTTTGAAGGTGTGGTCAGTGGCGCCGCTGACGGCTACGCCAGGATGGCGGAAAAACCCGCTTCGACCTTGCTGCATCTGGGCCCTGGTCTCGGTAATGCCATAGCGAATCTGCATAACGCACGCAAGGGTAATGTCGGCATAGTCAATATCGTGGGCGATCACGCCACCTATCATGTCAAGTACGATGCTCCTCTTACGGCGGATATCGAAGGCCTGGCCAGACCTGTTTCGCAATGGGTGCGGACTTCTCAGTCTGCCGCTGAGCTACCCGGGGATACCGCTGAGGCAGTTGCCCAGGCCCGGCGTGGACAGATTGCGACACTTATTCTGCCGGCAGATGCGTCCTGGGGAAATGATTCACCAGGAGCAGTCGGCATTCCGGAGTTGCCAGAACCAGCTCTGGCAGATGAAGAAGATTTGGCAGCGGCGATAGCGGCACTTAGTTTGGGGGCCAAATGCATGGTGCTGATCGGTGGGGTCCATGTCAGCCGTGAGCGCGCAGCGCAAATGGATCGCCTGGCTCAGTCCTGCGGAGTGCGCGTTGCGCTCGATGGCTTTATGACCCGTGTCGCCGGAGGCGAAGGAATGCCGCCGCTGGAGCGGATTCCCTACTTTGCAGAAAAGGCCATTTCAGTGTTTGAAAATCTCGAACACATCATCCTGCTGGGCTGTAAACCGCCGGTGTCATTTTTCGCGTATCCGGGCATTAGTAGTGTGCTGACACAAGAACACTGTCAGGTGCATCGGTTGACTGGCCCCTGGGACGATATAGACGACACGCTCGAGAAACTTGTCTCCGCCGCTGGCGCCGCGGAATTGGTGCCTCGTTCCCTGCCCTGTGAACCGCCGGAATTGATACCTGGGGCCCTGAGCGAAAAATCCGTTGCGGCGGCTTTCGCGCATTACTTGCCTGCCGATGCGATAGTGGTCGACGAGGCTGTTACCTCGGGTGCTCTGTGTTACCCGTTTGCGGAGAGAGCGCGGCGACATGACTGGATGATGGAAACTGGTGGTGCGATCGGTTGGGGTATACCGGCGGCGGTTGGTGCGGCAGTGGCTTGCCCAGAGCGCAAAGTGGTTTGCCTGTCGGGCGACGGCAGCGCCATGTATACAGTCCAGGGTCTGTGGACTATTGCGCGTGAGGCGTTGGACGTCACGGTCATCATATTTGCCAACCAGCGCTACGCGATACTTGAAATTGAGTTCGCTCGCACCGGTGCGCGGGGTGGTATTCCGGGTCCTAATGCGGCCCAGATGCTGCATCTTGGGAATCCAGAGCTCGACTTTTTACAGTTGGCAGGCGGTATGGGTATACACGCCACCCGGGCAGAAACAGCTGATCAGTTTATCGAGCAGTATAGTAAAGCTGTGACTACCACCGGTCCCCATCTTATTGAAGTCATGATGCTGGATACAAGGGCCTGAGGGGTGCCGTTGCCGGCATTATTTCTGGAACCCAGTGACGTGATGGACTGCTTGATCTAAAGTAAGTACGCGGGTAGAGTTCGGGCCGCTTTTCAGGAATCGCCGTATGCAGGAAAATTTATTTGGGCAAGGGCTGGAATTAATGGTCTTTGGCATGGGGACAGTGTTTGTATTTCTGGTGCTGCTGGTGGGCGCTACCCGCTTGCTTTCCTTGCTGGTCGAGAAGCTAGATCTT
Organism: uncultured Halieaceae bacterium; assembly: GCA_938074045.1. GTDB lineage: Bacteria > Pseudomonadota > Gammaproteobacteria > Pseudomonadales > Halieaceae > CALJGI01. Next base: position 273,420 of record CALJGI010000002.1, on the reverse strand, counting down.
GTTGATGCCGCGCCAGAACCCGACAGAGCTATGGCTCCTGCGCTTGATCAACGTCGGCTGGTAGCCGTGATCGGTGCGGCGATACAACAGCATCGACGGCATCGCCGCTGATGCATTCACAGAATTTGGTCCAGGGTCAATTGGAATATGAATGAAGCAGCAACCCCACTGGGAATTACTGACGTAGTATTGCGCGACGCACACCAATCCTTGTTCGCCACGCGTATGCGCCTCGACGACATGTTGCCAATTGCAGAGAAGCTTGATGGCGTCGGGTTCTGGTCCCTCGAGTCATGGGGTGGCGCAACCTTTGATGCTTGTATTCGCTATCTGGGTGAAGACCCTTGGGAGCGGATTCGGGAGCTAAAAAAGGCGATGCCCAACACGCCCCAGCAAATGCTCTTTCGCGGACAGAACATATTGGGATATCGGCACTACGCCGATGACGTGGTGATGAAATTTGTAGAGCGGGCTGCCAAGAATGGCGTCGATGTGTTTCGGGTGTTCGATGCCATGAACGATACGCGTAACCTGGAAACAGCGCTGAAGGCCGTAAACGAGATCGGTAAGCACGCACAGGGCACCATCTCCTACACGGTCAGTCCGGTTCACAACATAGATACATGGGTGGACATGGGCAGGGCGCTGGAAGACATGGGGGCGGATTCTATTGCCATCAAGGACATGGCGGGTCTGCTGCGACCCTATGAGGGTTTTGAACTGGTGTCCCAACTCAAGGCCGCCTGCAATATACCTATTCATATGCAATGTCACGCGACTACCGGGTTATCTACCTCGACGATTCTAAAATGTGTGGAAGCGGGGATCGACAATGTGGACACATCGATTTCGTCAATGTCGATGACTTACGGTCATTCTCCCACTGAGTCGGTGGTCGCCATGCTGGAGGGTACTGGTCGGGATACTGGGCTCGATATTCGATTGCTCGAGGAAATAGCCGGTTATTTTAGAGAGGTGCGCAAGAAATATGCCCGTTTCGAGGGCTCTCTGCGTGGTGTGGATGCCCGCATTCTGGTGGCTCAGGTCCCTGGCGGCATGTTAACCAATATGGAGAATCAGCTCCGTGAGCAGGGTGCGAGTGATCGTATGGACGAAGTGTTGGAGGAGATTCCGCGGGTCAGAAAGGATCTTGGTTATATCCCACTGGTTACCCCCACGTCACAGATCGTCGGCACCCAGGCTGTACTCAACGTGTTAACCGGCGAGCGATACAAGAGCATTGCCAAGGAAGCGGCCGGCGTACTGAAGGGAGAGTACGGTGCCACGCCCGCTCCGGTGGACTCAGCGCTGCAGAATCGAGTGCTGGAGGGTGGCAGCGCGGTAACCTGTCGCCCGGCGGATCTGATCGACGCCGAACTGGAGGCGTTGCAGAGCGAGCTTCGAGAGCTGGCGCAGGAAATGGACATCAAGCTGAGCCCGGCGGAGGGCGAAATCGATGACGTTCTTACCTACGCGCTCTTCCCACAGGTCGGTCTGAAATTCCTGAAAAACAGAGATAATCCTGATGCCTTTGAGCCTGTTCCTGAGGCTGTGGAGTTGGGCGCCGAGGCACCCAATCAGGAAGTTTCGATTCCGACTACTGGCGCTGACAGCGTATATACCGTCAGGGTAGATGGACAATCCTATGTTGTCGAAGTCAGTGAAGGTGGAGAAATCAGTACTGTCAGCCCCGCTGCCAGTGCAGTCGCCACGGCTGCAGCTACTGGTTTTGCCAGGGGAGTCCCGGTGCCCGCGCCATTGGCGGGAAATATTTTTAAAGTAATAGTCAAAGCTGGCGACGCGGTTCAGCAGGGGGATGTGCTGATCATTCTGGAAGCGATGAAGATGGAAACCGAAGTCCGTGCTACGGATGCGGGTACTGTTGAATCGGTGCAGGTAAAACCTGGAGATGCAGTTAAGGTGGGTGACCCTCTGCTCAGCATCGCCTCAGCATGATTCGCCGTAAAGTTGCTCAGTACCCAGGATATTTCGGCTAGTGGATAATTTTTTAAGCCTCTGGTCTTCGTCGGGTCTGGCCCAGTTACAGTGGGGGCAGACTTTCATGATTCTTATTGGAATGCTGCTGCTCTACCTCGCGATCCGCAAAAATTTCGAGCCCCTGTTGCTGGTGCCGATCGGATTCGGCGGCATCATGGCCAACATACCCGGAGCTGGACTGGCGTTCAGCGGGTTTGAGTCCGCGTTGCTCAGCGGTGATGCTGAGACACTGAGGGGTCTGGCCGGTATTCTTGGCGTCGCCGCGTGGGAAAACAGCGCGGATCTGCTTGATGCCTTCGCCGCCGCCAGCGCCGAGACACATCGCCACGCGGTTGATTACGCAATGGACAAAGGTTTTACTGACGGCATGCTTTACAAGTTTTACAGCGTGGCGATTGGCAGTGGGGTAGCTCCACTGATTATTTTCATGGGGGTGGGTGCCATGACGGATTTCGGCCCCTTGATCGCCAACCCGAAAACCCTGCTGCTGGGAGCGGCGGCACAGTTCGGCATTTTTGCCACGGTACTCGGTGCGGTGGGGTTTACGACACTCGGGCTGATGGATTTCAGCCTTGCCGATGCCGCGGCCATCGGTATTATCGGTGGTGCCGATGGCCCTACCGCCATATACGTTTCCAGTATTCTGGCCCCTGATCTGCTTGGAGCTATTGCCGTGGCCGCATACTCCTATATGGCCCTGGTACCCATGATTCAGCCGCCCATAGTCAACGCGCTGACCACGATAGAGGAGCGCAAGATCAAGATGGTTCAGCTGCGGCATGTCAGTCAGGTGGAGAAGATACTGTTCCCATTGGCGCTGCTGATTCTGGTTGCCCTGTTGCTGCCAGATGCTGCTCCGCTGCTCGGTATGTTCTGCCTGGGAAATCTGATGCGGGAATGTGGGGTGGTTGATCGACTCAGTGACACAGCGCAACATTCGTTGATCAACATCACTACGATTTTTCTCGGCTTATCCGTTGGCTCGAAACTGTCAGCGGATAAATTTCTCGATCTGAAAACGCTTGGCATTCTGGCCCTTGGTGTCGTGGCCTTTGCGATAGGTACCGCGGCTGGTGTGCTTATGGCCAAGGCCATGAATCGTCTCAGCGAGCAGCCGGTCAATCCGCTGATTGGATCGGCGGGCGTATCAGCTGTGCCCATGGCTGCAAGAGTGTCTAATAAGATGGGTCTGGAAGCTGACCCGCACAACTATCTGCTCATGCACGCCATGGGTCCCAACGTCGCCGGAGTGATAGGGTCTGCCGTGGCAGCCGGGGTCATGATCAGCCTTGTGGGGGGATAAAGCGGGCGAATCCTTTCCATCGTTCTTTTTACACTTCTTAACCGGTCCCAGGTATCTTATTGCCTGCCGGCAACCTATAATTTTGCCCCAATTGAAGTTACGCATGGAGAATAGCTCTGTCGCTTGTTTCCACCATTGACGGATTTCAGATGCCACCCATTGCTTATGTGGCGGAGGGCTTGCGCCGTCTGCGTCTGATGCTATGTGTTGTGCTGGGATTATGGGTGTTGTGGACGCTGAGTGGTTTGCTCTGGCATGTCTATCCGGATAGTCCCGCGGCAGTAGCTCAGACTGAGCCCGTAAATGATGTTGGATTGTCGGTATCCGCCCGGTCAATCAACGTTGATGTAGAGGCCATGCGGGCCTGGCACTTGTTTGGCAAGCAGGCAGATGCCGCGGCAACCCAGCAGGTGGTCATCAGCAATGAGCCGACGGACATCGAACGCGGGGCCAAGGAGACACGACTCAATTTGCTGTTACGCGGCGTGCTGGCTTCCGATGAAGGTGAAGCCGGTCGCGCCATGATTGAATCCCAGGGCAAACAGGATGTTTACAGCCTGGGCGAAAAGCTGCCCGTGGGTGGTCGCGTCACCTTGTCACGAATTCTTCCCGATCGGGTTATTCTGGATAACGCCGGTAAATATGAACTATTGCGTCTATTCGAGGACAAATCGGATACTGTTGCTGTTTTGCAAGCGCCCACGGTGAACGAGGAGGAGATAGAGGACGAGCCGGACGTCGCTAGCATGGCGAATGACTATCGGGAGCGACTCTACAGTAATCCGCAATCACTGGCTGATGTCGTAAAAATATCTGCTGTTCGGCAGGGTGGTCAGATGCAGGGCTACCGGGTCAGCCCCGGACGGGATCGCGACCAGTTTTCTGCCCTGGGTTTTCAGGCCAACGACGTGGTCACCCAGGTAAACGGCATCGAACTGAATGATCCCGCCAAGGCAATGGAGCTATATCGATTGATGCGCAGTGCCAGCGAGGCGAGTTTCACCGTCCTGAGAGGTGGTGAGGAGCATAGCCTGGTGGTAAACCTCGGAGACGCCGTACAATGAACGACACGCCATTTTTGGTACCGCAGCACAGGGAAACCTGCTCATAGTGAACAGAAAATACATATTGAGAACTTGTAAGCCAGTGGTGTTTTCACTGCTTGCGCTGATGTCACTTGCCGCGCCCGTTCTGGCGCAGAACTGGACGGTCAATCTCAAAGACACCGATATTCAGGAACTCATCAAGTTCGTCGCAGAAGCGACCGATACAACCATCGTCGTTGATCCCAAGGTCAAGGGGAAGGTCAAGGTCATATCGAACAAGCCTGTCAGCAGCGATGAGCTATACAACCTGTTCTTGTCCATTCTGGATGTACATGGATTCACCGCCATTCGCACGGGTGACATTATCAGGGTACGGCCCAGCAAGGATGCGCGCTCAGCGCCTGTTCGGGTATCAGAAGATGCGGCCGGTACAACCGATGAATACACTACGCAGGTTATTCAGCTCGACAACATCAGCGCTGCAAAGCTGATTCCCGTGCTGCGACCATTAGTTCCCCAGCAGGCGCATATGGCGGCCTATGCCCCCAGTAACGCGATTATCATCTCAGATGTTGAGGCCAATATTACCCGTATCCGCAGCATCATTGATCAGATGGATCGCTCGGCGGTGCAGACAACTGAGGTAGTTCCCCTTGATCACGCGGTGGCTGAAGATATCGTCAGTATGCTGGACAAGCTGAACAAGGATGAGGCGACAAAAAGCGGCGCTGCTGCTCCCGAAGTGCTTCTGGTGGCGGATAGTCGGACGAATAGTGTACTGATAAACGGGGATGAGCTGGAACGGCAACGGATGCGGACTATGATCCGGCACCTCGACACGCCCCTGGAGCAGAGCGGCAACGTTAAGGTTATATACCTGGAATATGCCAATGCGCTAGATCTCGCCTCGGTATTGACCAAGGTGATGCAGAATATCAACAAACTGGACAGCGAGGGCGATAACAACCGTCGCGCAGGTGCTGTTGCTACGATCGAGGCAGACGAGGGTACCAACGCGCTGATTATTACCGCAGACACCGGCGAAATGCGTGCCCTGGAGGGTGTGATTACCCGGCTGGATATTCGCCGTGCCCAGGTGTTGGTGGAGGCCATTATCGTTGAGCTGACGGTGCAGGATGGTCAGGATCTCGGTATTCAGTGGATGTTTGAAACAGATAATGGCGTCTACGGTAGCAACGTCAGCACAGTAAGTGATTCCAGCGGTGGAGCACTCGGGAGTGTCGCCGATGCCATCCTGGGTGATGGCTCGGGTGATGATGCATCCACGCAGGATACGGCAGCACTTGCTGCGGCGTTGGCCGGGGTGCCAGGTTCTACCTTTGGCGTGGGAAGATTGGGTGATGAGCTTAACTTCAACGTGCTGTTGAATGCTCTGCAGGCCAATTCCGAGGCCAATATTCTTTCCACACCCAGCTTGCTTACGATGGATAATCACGAAGCTTTTATTACGGTGGGTCAGAACGTGCCGTTTATTACGGGTTCTTATACCAGCACCGGGAATAACTCCAGCTCGCCGTCAAACCCCTTCCAGACCATTGAGCGGCAAAATGTCGGTGTATCTCTGTATGTGACACCGCATGTCAATGAAGGCGATTCTGTGGTGTTGGATATTGAGCAACAGATATCCAGTGTATCCGAGAGCGCTGCCGCCTCGGATATTATTACCAACGAACGCACGATAAATACCAAGGTCCTGGCCGGTGATGGTGAAATCATTGTGCTTGGAGGATTGATTGAGGACGACGTCAGCGAACTGGAACAAAAAGTACCGCTACTGGGAGATATTCCCTTTCTGGGCCGTCTGTTTCGCAACACAGCTGTCAGTATTACCAAGCGAAATTTGTTGGTGTTCCTGCGTCCCTCCATCATGAGGGATTCCGTCGATCTGCAGGGTGCTACCGCGGAGAAGTACCGGTATATTCGGGACCAGCAAATGCAGAAACGGACCAACGGCATCACCTACCTGGATGATGACGAATTACCGGTGCTGCCGGAATGGAACGAACAGATCGAAGCATTAAAGGCTATGAAACAGGAGCGCGCCCGGATCAGGGCTGCCGCAGAAGATGGCTGATGACTTAGTTGATGCTGTCGTAGCTCCGGTTACCACAGCCGTTCCCTTTTCGTTCGCCCAGCAATTCGGTGTCATCTGTGAAACCGAAGCAGAATCCGCAGAAATTTTGTGTGTGCATCGATCCGGACTGGAGTTGCGGGCTGTTACCGAGTTGCGTCGTTTTCTTGGACGCCCCTTCAAGCTTGAACTCGTTAGCGATCCGGAATTTCAGCAGCGTCTGACGCGCCATTACCAGCGAGACAACAACGAAGCGGTACAGGTCGCCGAAGACCTGGGGGCAGACATTGATCTCACCCGACTCGCCGATGAAATACCCGAGATGGGCGATCTCATGGATACCGAAGATGATGCACCGGTTATCCGATTGATCAACGCTATCTTGTCTCAGGCGGTTCGAGATAAAGCTTCGGACATCCATGTTGAAACCTTTGAAGACCGATTGACGGTGCGCTACCGCATCGATGGTGTATTGACCGAAGTATTGTCACCCAAACGGATGTTGGCTCCACTGCTGGTCTCGCGGCTGAAGGTGATGGCAAAACTTGATATTGCAGAGAAACGGGTGCCACAGGACGGGAGAATTTCGGTAAAGCTGGCGGGACACGCCGTTGATATTCGTGTTTCCACGATTCCTTCAGCGCACGGTGAGCGAGTGGTGCTGCGTCTGCTGGATAAAGAAGCTGGTCAGTTGCAGCTGAAGCAGCTGCGCATGAACGAGCAGGTTGCGGGGGGTTATCAACGCGCTCTGCATACGCCACACGGGATTATTCTGGTTACCGGTCCAACCGGTTCTGGGAAAACTACAACACTGTACGCGGGGCTGACCCATATCAATCAGACTAGTCGCAATATTCTGACCATCGAAGACCCTATCGAATACATGCTGCCCGGCGTGGGTCAGACTCAGGTAAACACCAAGGTTGATATGACCTTCGCCCGGGGGCTGCGCGCCATCCTGCGGCAGGATCCTGATGTTGTGATGGTGGGTGAAATCCGGGATCTGGAAACGGCGGATATTGCTGTGCAGGCCAGCCTCACCGGACATCTGGTTTTGTCGACACTGCACACCAACACCGCTATTGGCGCGGTTACGCGACTACAGGATATGGGTATTGAACCTTTTTTGTTGTCATCCAGTTTGATAGGCGTAATGGCCCAGCGCTTGGTGAGGCTACTATGTAAAGAGTGTAAATACACGTATGAAGCCAGCCCTGCGGAATGCGAACTGCTGGGACTGGCGCCGGGTGACCCGGTTCCCATGCTGCAGCGCGGCGAAGGATGCAACTACTGTAATCACAGCGGTTACCGTGGGCGTACCGGCATATACGAGCTGGTAGAAGTTAACGATGAATTACGTGAGATGATTCACGCTGGTGCCAGTGAACAGGAAATGACACGGCTCGCGCGAAAATCCTATCCTGGAATCGTGGAAGACGGCCGTCGTCGGGTCATGGCCGGCGAAACCAGTCTGGAGGAGGTCATGCGGGTAACCGCTGCCGGCTAGTGTCTTGACAGCATTCAGCTACCGAGCACTCGATAGTGAGGGAAAACTTGTTCAGGGGGTTCTCGAGGGAGACTCCGAACGACAGATCCGCAATCAGTTGCGCACGCGGCAGATGCGGCCACTGGAGGTTGCGGCCTCGGTTGAAAAAGCCGCGGTTCGCGGTTGGCGAGGCTTGTTTCAACCCTCCATAAAAACAGCCGACCTGGCATTGATTACACGCCAACTGTCTACCCTGGTGATGTCCAATCTGCCTCTTGATGAGTGTCTGAGCGCAACCGCTGAGCAAACGCGAAAACCGCGCATCAAATCGTTGTTGCTACAGGTGCGCTCCAGAGTTGTCGAAGGGCATACACTGGCCTATGCCATGGGTGAATTTCCGGGGGTTTTTGATGAACTCTACTGTGCAATGGTGAAAGCCGGTGAGCATGCGGGATTTCTGGGCACGGTACTGGAGCAATTGGCTGACTACACGGAGCAGCGCCAGTACACCCGTCAGAAACTGCGCATGGCTATGATCTACCCGTTTATCCTCGTTGGTGTGGCTGTGGGGGTGGTGGTTGCGCTGATGGCTTTTGTGGTTCCCAAGTTGGTTGAAGTATTTGCCCATACGCAAACAGAGCTGCCCCCGTTGACGGTAGCGCTGATCGTCAGCAGCGCATTTATCCGGGAGCAGGGCGCGCTGGCATTGATTCTGATAGTGGCGGGGGTAGCGCTGTTTCGCCAGATGTTGAAAAGACCTTCACGCCGCTACGCTTGGCATAAGATGCTGTTGCGCACGCCGGTCATCGGCGGTTTTCTGACCGCGGTAGACACTGCCAGATTTGCCTCCACTCTCAGTATTTTGATGGCGAGCGGCGTGCCGCTGCTGGAGGCCGTGCGAATCGCGAGTCAGGTGCTGACGAATCTGGTGTTGCGTGAGGCTGGTCTGGACATCGCGGAGCGGGTGTCCGAGGGCAGTAGTTTGCATCGCGCCATGCAACAGAGTGGGCGTTTTCCGCCCATGATGGTTCATATGGTGGCCAGTGGTGAGGCCAGTGGTGAGCTGGAGGCCATGTTGGTGCGGGCAGCGGTTAATCAGGAACGGGAGCTGGAGATGAGTCTGGGTGCGTTGACGGGAGTCTTCGAGCCATTGATGGTAGTTATGATGGGAGGCATGGTGCTGGTGATTGTACTGGCGATTCTGCTGCCCATCTTTGATTTGAACACGATGGTGCGCTAGCTGCACCGGCAATACTAGATCGCTACACGGAGTTTCAGAATGAGCAAACAATTGAGTCGACGGAAAGTGGCGGGTTTCAGCCTTATCGAGATCATGGTTGTGCTGGTGATAATGGGGTTATTGATCAGTATTGTTGCTCCCAACGTTTTGAATCGGGCTGACGAAGCGCGGGTCGCCAAGGCCTTCGCTGATTTCAAATCAGTGGAGACGGCTTTGCAAATATATCGCCTGGATAACTATTCCTACCCCAGTACAGAGCAGGGGCTCGAAGCGCTGGTGGCCCCCAGCACACTGGAGCCGGAACCCCGTAACTTCCGCAAGGGAGGGTATCTCAATGCGATTCCCATGGACCCTTGGGGACGGCCTTACCTCTATCTGAGCCCCGGAGAGAATGGTGACTTCGATCTTTACACGCTGGGAGCCGATGGCATCACCGGGGGAGATGAACAGAATGAAGATATCGGAAATTGGCAGACCGGTGGGGAAAGGAACGAATAATCGCGGATTTTCTCTGGTTGAGATTCTCGTTGTCCTGTTGGTTATCGCGCTGGTAGGTTCCCTGGTTGCATTGTCAGTAGATTCAGGTTCATCAGCCTATGAGGTCAATGCTGCCAACCGCATGTTTCGAGCGCTGGCGAATCAGGCCCGCGACGAAGCTGAACTCACCGGTCTGGATCACGGACTTACCCTCGAAATGGTGTCTGATGAACGCGGTGACAAGTTGCTGCAGTATCGTTGGTGGCGGCGAACCCAGCAACCCTTGTACGAATTCTTTGCTGGGGAGGTCGAACCTGGGGTTACTGGCACTGAGCGAAATAGAGAGGTAGAGCCGGAATGGGAGGTGCTGAACGAGGTGTTGTACCAGACTAGGACGCTACCGGCAAATCTTGAGTTGAAAATGTCGGTAGGGAACATTCCTGTTGATCTGGCGCGTATTAAACCGCGCAAAGGCAATAAACAGATTGCACCATTGATGGTCTTTTATGCGAGTGGGGAAGCCACGCCTGCTGTTGTTGAATTTCTGGAAAAAGATACCGGTGACAGCCTCTGGCGCTATCAGTGGGATTTACTGGGCGAACTGGAATTGGAGTGGCGTGGTGAGGTGACAGAGGATGGGTGAGCAACTGTATGCACCCCTCGGGCCTGCCAGTCAGGTGAGTAGGGGTGCTCACGGAAAAGGGTTTACGCTGGTGGAAGTCATGGTCGCTCTGGTGGTCATCGGGGTTGCTCTCCCTGCCTTGCTGGTAACGGTATACCGGCAGATAGACGGCGTGGGATATCTCCGGGACAAAGCGGCGGCGAGTTGGGTGGCGTCTAATGTAGTGGCTGAAAACAGGATTCTGGTGCGCAGTGGGGCACCCCTGGTGGAGAGCAAGGATAGCGGCGTAGAAGAAATGGCAAGCCGGGACTGGTACTGGTGGAGTCAAATCGAAAAAACCACTGTGGCAGAAATGTTTCGCGTCACCGTGACGGTGGCCGCCGCAGAGAGTGATGAAAAAACCCCTCTCGTCACGCTGGTTGGATATATGGCGCCGTCTGTACCTGCCCCCGCGCAGGCTGGTGAATAGAGGTGGGACGAGAACCGGGCTTTACCCTGGTAGAGGTGCTTCTGGCCATGGCTATTACCGCGGTAATTGGCGCTATGGCCTACAGCGGCCTCAATGGTGTGATCCAGGGCACCACCGCAAGTCGGGCCGAGGCCGAGCGCATGTATCAGTTGGATCGTGCGATGACGTTGATAGCGCGGGATGTTCGCCAGTTTGTAGAGCGCCCCATACGGGATGAATTTGGATTGTGGGAACCTGCGATCATGGGAGGACAGGCAGCGGAGTATCCCCTCAGTCTGACCCGAACCGGGTGGGCTAACACCAATGGTATGGCACGTAGCCAGCTGCAGCGAGTGCGCTATCTGGTGGAAGAGGGGACACTATGGCGGGAGAATTGGTTGGTGCTGGACCGCAGCGTTGATTCCGAACCCCAGCGCCAGAAACTGGTTGCCGGCGTCGATGCACTGGAACTGGAATTCCTGGCCGATGTTCAGGGCTTGAATCCGGAGCAGCTTTTGCGGGAGGGCTGGGTAGATAATTGGAACGCCAGGGAAACGGCTTCGCTCACCCAGCAGCCACTGGCCATCGCCGTCCTGCTGGAACTGCAGGGCAGTGGAATAGTCAGACGGGTTTATGAACTGCCGCAATATTAGCCCACTCCGAACCAGCGCAACCGCCGGTTGCGCGAGAGTTTCAGAACGCGGCGCTGCACTGGTGGTGGCGTTGCTGGTGGTGGCACTGGCAACCGTGATGGCGACTTCTATCGCCGCAGAATTTCTGCTGACTTTGCGGCGCAGTGGCAATGCACTGCTCAGCGAGCAAGCTTACGCCTATTTGCGTGGTGGAGAGATTCTGGCAGGCAAGGCCTTGCGAGAAGACTTTGAACAGGACCGTGAAGAAGAATTGTTTCGTGAAGACGACAGTGAATTCTGGGCGCAGGAGCTGCCCCCCTATGAGTTGGATGATGGTTGGTTACTCGGTCATCTGGAGGATCTGCAGGGACGACTCAATATCAATGCCCTGGCTATCAGACAGCCTGAAGATCAGCGTGAAAAATCAATCTATACCGTTGAACAGGAGCAGTTCATCCGTCTGCTGCAGTCCTTCGAATACCCCATAGTGGGTGAGGATGACGCGCGGCGGATTACGGAGGCAGTGATGGACTGGCTGGATGAAGATACCCTGCCCAACAATTTTGGTGCGGAGGACGATTATTACTTTGATCAGTTGCCCCCATCCAGAGCGGCCAACAGACAGTTTTCCAGCATCAGCGAACTGCGGGCCGTCGCTTACGTCAATCAGGAAATCTACGAGGCTGTAGCGCCGCACATTATGGTGTGGGGAGGTGCGTCCTCCAGTATTAATATTCATACGGCCAGCGATCAGGTACTGCGGACCCTGAACGGTCGCGGTAACCTGGCGCCGCTCACCGAGTCTGAGCTGGAGGATATACTGGCAATCAAGGTGGAGTCAGGTTTCGAGAGCCTGGAGAGTTTCAAGGAACTGGGCGTCTTTGAAGGGCGTGACATGACCGACCTCTGGGGCACCTTAGCCGAGAATAGTGAGTACTTTCTGTTTACGGCGGAAGCTGAAGTTGCCGACAGGCGGAGCCGCTTGTACAGTGTGCTGCATCGCAAGGATTTGCGGGTAGACGTCGTTGGTCGCTCATATGTAAGACCCTGGTGAAAAATGACTGTTACCGAGTGTATTTTGATCATGTGCGAGTGGAGCTGAATTGGCAGAACAACTGATTGCGAGACTTGAAGCGGACGGTCTCCACTGGACGAGTATGGAGCCTGCCTGGGTGCGCGATCACCCGGATGGCAGTTTCGATAGTCAGGCATTGGCCGACCGGATCGGCAGTGGAGCCTGTCTGACTCTGGCGCTGCCGGGTGAGGACGTGTTGCTGCGGCGACTGGAAACCAGCGCAGCTGAGCGCCGCTATTTGAAAGACAGCCTGCCCTATATGCTGGAAGAAGAACTGGCGGGTGACGTGGAAAAGCTGCATTTTGTGCATGCTACGGTCGATGAAAACACCACCGCGGTCGCTCTGATCAGTCTCGACCTCATTGGCGACAGCCTGCAGCGTTGCCAGCACTACGCCACTCCTCCTGAAGTGATGTTGCCAGATTCCCTTTTGCTGCCTCTGCATGAACAGGGCCTTACGATTGTGATTGAGACTTCCCGAGCCATCGTGCGCACAGGCCCACTATCGGGCTTCGCTGTGGAAACGACCTTGCTGACGACCATGCTGGAATTGTATTGCTCTGAGCAGAATGAGAGCACTATTGAAGTGCGTTTGTTCAGCCGTGATGAAGCCGCAGCGCTGCAACTGCTGCCGGAAGAACTGCGGGCCCGTACAAGCTGGGAATCCGGTGATTTTCTCTCGGCCACAAGGATGGCGGACGCATCCCCGGATCAGTCGCTGAACCTGCAGCAGGGCCGTTTCAAACCGATGCTGCCGTGGGCCGAATGGTGGCAGAGCTGGCGCCTTGTAGCTGGCCTGGCTCTGACGGCAATAATTTTGCAGTTGGCTGGCACACTGTTTGATATCTCCGAACTGAAACGGGAAAATCAGGCACTTCGACAGTCCATGGAAACACGCTATCGCCAGGTGAATCCCGCAGGTGCGGTTGTGGATCCAGAAAAACAGCTCACCGCACAACTGGCTGCGCTGTCAGGGAGCGCCGCTGGCCCGGGTTTTGTCGCAGTAATGCAGCAATTGGGAATGGCATTGACCGGGCAGAGCGATATTCAGCTCGAATCAATTAATTTCAGTGACCGCAATGGCGATCTGCGGGTCAATCTGCGAGCTGCTAACTATGAATCGGTTGACCGACTGCGCGGAACTCTGGAACAGGACGGGCTGGAAGCTGTGCTGCAAAACAGCAGCGCTCAGGGTAGTGGCGTACGTGCCCGTTTACTGGTGAAGGGGGCTGGAAATGGATAAATTTCTTGAGCTTAAACACCGGGAGCAGGTCATTGTTGTGCTCGGCGGACTCCTCGCCCTGATAATGCTCCTGTATCTGTTGGTGTGGACGCCCTTACAAGAACAAGCTGACTCGCTGCGGGCGCAGAACATTGCGATCGCGGCGGCGGTTGCGCGGGTGGACACCCTGGCCAGTCGTTTGCTGGCAGTGCGGGAATCAGGTGGCAAAATCGCCGGCAGTGCAACCAATATTTCCCAATTGGTCAATAGTCGGGCAGCCCGTCTGGGGCTGAAGGTCAGCCGTTTGCAGCCCAACAGCCGGGGTGAGTTGCAGGTTCGCTTTGAAGATGTCTCATTTAATGATGTGCTGTCCTGGTTACATCAGCTTGAGGTCAACGACGGCTTGTCGACCCGGGAAGTATCTATCACCAGGGCTTCGCTCCCCGGCGTGGTAAGCGCGACAGTAAGAGTGGCGGCGGGTTGATGTCAAAAAGATGGCTTGTTACAGCAGCGGTCGTCATGACCGTGTTGATGGTGTTTCTACTCGCACAGACGCCGGCGCGTGTTCTCAATGTCGTGACAGGGCCACAGCTCACCTGGAATGGAATTTCTGGCACGATATGGCGTGGCCGGGTTCTCGGTATGCAAGTGCAAAGCCCATGGGGACCATGGCATCTGGGCACGGTGGATTGGCAATTGCACCCCTGGTCGCTGTTGTTGCTGTCACCGCGCTTGTCGATCGAATCAGATTGGCAGGGACAGCAGGTGGTGTCCGAGGTAACAGTGAGCGCTGGCGGACGCCTGCGCTTTAAGGAGTCTCAGATAGAACTGCCTGCTGGACTAGCGCGCATCTGGTTTCCTGTCACCGTGGGAGGTGAGGTGGCGGTGTTGGCAGAAAGTCTTTTGGTTGAAAACGGTAATCTGGTTGACGGCACGGCTCTGGTGTCCTGGAACCGGGCCGATTGGACGGCGTTGGATACGCCCCTTCCTCTGGGTGATTATGAGGCGCGGGTGGTGATTAATAATGGAAAACTCGATGCCGACGTCATGACGAAATCCGGCTCTGTTGAAATTGCAGGCACAGCCAATTGGACACCCACGGCGTATGGGGTGGATATACTCCTGCGCGGTATTGATGAGCAATTGCCCCAGATATTGAGGAACGCTCTGTCACTGGTGGCGGTGCAGGATTCAGAGGGCTTCAGGCTTCGCTTCGAGTCCTGAAACCGGGGTCTGGGCCCGGCTTCGACGCACTCTATTTGCTTTGTTTCGTCCCATTTCTGATTTATCTCTCTGACCGTTATTGTCAGTTCGATCTTCCTTTTTTGTAATTGAGGCAGCATCCGGCAGGTCTTATGCTGCTGACCGTCATAGAGTGGAGTAGACCATGAATTTTGAATTTTCAGCGGATCAAAAATTTATCCAGCAGCAGGCCCGGGAATTTCTCAGCGTCAAGTGCACCACCCAGCAGGTAAGAACAGTCTTAGACGGTGGTGATGCCCTCGACGAAGCGTTGTGGCAGGATGTCATCAAGCTTGGGTGGACCGGCACGACTATCCCTGAATCCTATGGTGGACTGGGATTGAGCCACCTGGAATTGTGTGTCATTGCCGAGGAGCTGGGACGAGCATTAGCCCCCATACCGCTGTCGTCTTCTCTTTACCTGGCTACCGAGATATTGCTGATGGCGGGCTCCGAGAAACAGAAGCAAAGCTGGCTGCCCAGGCTTGCTGGTGGCGATGTCAGGGCGACAGTCCAGGTACCACCTGGCGGCGCCGGTCGGCTTTATCCAACGGTGCAGCATAAAGATGGCACGCTGCGGTCGGAGTCCTGTGTGGTTGCTGATGCGGGGATAGCAGACTTTATTATTGTAGCCGCGGAAGATGAGGAGGGTATTGGGCTCTTTTTGATCACTACCGATCAAGAAGCCGTCGTTATATCTCCGACTACCGCCATCGATCCCACGCGTCCCCTGTTTATGGTCGCGCTGAATGATGCCACCAGTGAGCGGGTAGGTGGTGCTGGTGATGGCGCCGATATATTGGGCAACTGCATCGATCGAGCCGCGGTACTGGTGGCGTTTGAACAGGTGGGAGGCGCGTCAGCCTGTCTGGATATGGGGCGGGAATACACCACGAATCGCTACGCATTTGGGCGTCCCGTGGCCTCCTTTCAGGCGATTAAACACAAGCTGGCAGACATGTTCGTCGCTATTGAATTGGCGCGTTCCAATGCCTATTACGGGGCGTGGGCTCTCTCCACTGATGCTGCGGATCTTACTCTGGCAGCGGCCGCTGCACGAATCAGCGCGGGTGATGCCTACTTTGCCTGTAGTAAGGAAAATATTCAGGCCCATGGCGGCATGGGTTTTACCTGGGAGTTTGATTGCCATCTCTATTATAGACGTGCGCAACATCTGTCGCTGCTGCTCGGTGGCCAGCGCTACTGGAAAAATCGACTGGTAGATCAGATCAAGCTGAACCACGCGGCCTGAGGAGGAAAATATGGACTTCAACGATACAGCAGAGCAGGCCGCATTCCGTGCGGAGATTCGAGAGTGGTTGAGTGTGAATGCCACTGCCAGGCAACCGAACCAGGGTGTGCAGGATCTGGGTAGCGTTTTTCGACGGGCAAAGGAGTGGTACAAGAAGGTTTATGACGCTGGCTATGCCTGTCATACCTGGCCGAAGGAATATGGCGGGGGTGGCCGTTCGCAGATTGAAGCGGTGATCTGGTCACAAGAGGTCGCGAACTATGCGGAACCTGATGGTTACTTCGTCATCGGTCAAGGTAACTGTGGACCAGCGTTGATGGCCCTGGCCACAGAGGAGGAAAAACGGCGTCTACTGCCCCGCATGGCCAGCGCTGAAGACGTGTGGTGCCAATTGTTCAGCGAACCGGGTGCGGGTTCCGATGTGGCGGGTTTACGAACCCGGGCGGTTCAGGCAGACGATAGCGACTGGCGTATCAATGGTCAGAAAATATGGACCTCAGGTGCGCAATTCAGCCAATACGGCGTTATTTTGTGTCGCACCGATCCCGATGTTTCCAAATACCGTGGTCTGACGATGTTCTATATCGACATGGAACAGGCGGGGGTGGAAGTGCGGCCAATAGTACAGATGGATGGTGGGCAACACTTTAACGAGGTCTATTTTAATGACGCTGTGGTCCCGGATTCCTGGCGTTTGGGCGAAGTCGGTGGCGGCTGGTCGGCTGCGCTTACCGTCCTGATGAATGAACGGATGGCCATCAGCGGTGTGCAGCCGAATGGTTTCAGCGAGTTTTTACAATTTTGTCTCAGCGCGGAACTCGCCGATGGCCCCGCCATCGACGATCCTGTTGTACGCGACCGGTTGGCTGATTGGTACTGTAAGGACGCCGGCCTCCGCAATGCTAATTCCCGGATGCTTACCGCCATATCACAGGGCGGTATCCCCGGCGCGGAGGCTTCGCTGGGAAAACTGGTTGGAGCGGCTATGAATCAGGAGATAGCGAATTTTGTGCTCCAGGAAATTGGTCCGGAGGCGGCGGTCTGCGATGAACAATTTGCTGCCATGCAGGCTAATTTTCAGAAAGCCATTTTGTTCTCGCCGGGGATCCGGCTGGCCGGGGGTACGGATGAGGTCATGCGCAATATTATCGCTGAGCAGGTTCTGGGGCTGCCGCAAGAGCCACGAGCTGACAAGGGTATTCCATTTTGTGATATCCCGACTGGGTCCTCCTCGTAGCCAGTGTTGGGCTCCACGGGACAGGTTTATCTGACTGGTCTACAATACGGCTCCCGCGCATGGACGGGAATTCAACAAGGGAATTAGAGAGCAGGAAATGAGTGATTACAAACAGTGGGAATGCGTCATTTGTGGATATGTGTATGACGAGGAAAAGGGGATACCCGAGGACGGTATAGCGGCAGGTACACGCTGGGAAGATATTCCGGTTGATTGGGAGTGCCCGGATTGTGGTATCGGCAAAATGGACTTCGATATGGTCGAAGCCTGAATACGATCATCAAACCCCGAGGGTCGGTGTGTCCGACCCTGTGGCAGTTGTTACCGGCCTAGAAACCACTCAATGTGGCGAAACGCCTCTGGTGGTACCCGGTATCGCCGAATAGTTGAACCGCGACACGCGCCCGCTTCAGGAACAAGCCAATATCCAATTCGTCGGTAACGCCGATGCCGCCGTGCATTTGCACGGCCTCATCCGTCATTAACAGATAGAGCTCATTCATTCTCGCCTTGGCCATACTGGCCATCATAGGCAGCTGTTGCGGGTTTTCATCTACCACCGACAGAGCTTGTAGAAGTACGGACCTGTTCAATTCCAGCTCCGTATGCAGATGGGCAATTCGATGTTGCAAGGCCTGAAAACTGCCTATCTTGACGCCGAATTGCTCGCGCTCCTTGAGATATTCCAGGGTTCTGTCGAAACACTCCAGGGCACCGCCGTACATTTCGGCGGCTAAAGCCAGGCGAGCCCGGTCAAGTGCCGCTTCGAGAATTTCCCAACCCTGATCAGTCTCCCCAAGGCATGCGGTAGTGGACACACGCACTTGATCAAACTCAATTTCTGCATAATTGCGACTGTCCATCAATGAGGTTCGGCGGCGTGTTACGCCATGGGCATTTGGCGACACCAGGACGATCGTCAGACCAGCTTGGTCGCCGCGTTGACCGCTGGTTCGTGTAACCACTGCCAGCAAATTGGCGGAGTGTCCATCCATGACGATGACCTTTTTGCCCTCCAGAATCAGGTGCTCACCATCACGTTGTGCGGACATCATCGTCGCCGCGGGATCGTGATGATGAGACTCTTCGAGAGCCAGTGCCAGGGTCAGCTCGCCTGCTGCGAGTTCAGGCAGTAAATTCGATTTTTGCTCATCGGTCCCACCCGCATTTATTAGGCTGGCACCCAGGACGGAACTGGCGAGCAATGGGGAAGCCGTCAAGGTCCGTCCTGTCTCTTCAAAAACTACACCCAGCCCGAGAAAACCAAAGTCCAGGCCGCCATATTCCTCGGGTAGTGCGATGGCGGGCCATCCCAGTTCGGCCATTTGTTGCCATAGTGGTAGCGAGAAACCTGTTTCGTCACGGTTGTCCCGCAGCGCCCGCAGCGCGTTTACCGGAGCATTAACCGCCAGAAAATCCCTGGCGGTATCGCGCAGGAAGCGCTGTTCTTCATTTAGTACGAGTGCCACATCAATCTCCTCTTTTCAACGACCGTGGTAATCGGCGGGCAACCCGAGCACATTCTTGGCGATCAGGTTCAGCTGTACCTCAGAGGTGCCGCCCGCAATGGTCATAGCCTTGGACATGGCCCAGGCACGGGTTGTTGCCAGCTCGGTTTCGCTGAAACTTTCCTCATCCCAACCCAGACCGTGGTGGCCCAAAATGGCGAGGGCGAGCTCACTCTTTCTTTTTTCCAGTTCGGTACCCGCGTATTTCATCACCAGGGGTGTTTGCCCGGGTGTACCGGCGCGATTTTCTTCGAAAATACGAAACTGTGTCAGCGCCACCGCCTGCAAATCCATCTCGTAGTCCACCAGTTGACTGCGCACACGGGAATCCACTATGGCGCCATCATCTGAAAGCTCGCAATAGGCGCGCGCCAGATCGGCAGGTGGCATGAGCGAGCGGGGCGGGTTGGTCACCATCTCTGACATCAGTTTGCGTTCGTGTTTCAGCAGCGCTTTCGCTACCGTCCATCCCTCATTGAGACCGCCTATCAGATTTTCTTTGGGAACGACCACATTGTCGAAAAAGGTCTGGCAGAACTCGGACTCGCCGCTGATCAATGCGATCGGGCTGGTTGAGACGCCGGGAGAGTCCATCTCGATGAGTACGAAGCTGATGCCCTGATGCTTGGGTGCACTGGTGTCCGTTCGCAGCAGGCAGAAAACCCAGTCGCAGCGATCTGCCGCCGTGGTCCAGATTTTGCTGCCATTGACGAGAAAGTGATCGCCTTTGTCTTCGGCGCCACACTGCAAGCTGGCGAGATCTGAGCCGGATCCGGGTTCGCTGTAACCCTGACACCAGCGGGATTCCCCGCGAACAATGGCGCCTATATGTCGCTGCTTTTGTTCTTCGTTGCCATATTCCAACAACGCCGGCCCCAACATCCAGAGTCCGAGGCCATAAACCGGCGGCCGTGCGCCGATGGCTTGCATTTCCTGTTTCAGGATTTTGGCTTGCTGGGGGTCGAGTCCGCCTCCGCCATACTCTACGGGCCATTCTGGGGCCGTCCAACCGTGGTCACGCATGCGTTCGAACCAGACCCGGGCATCATCCGAGGCAAATTCGCCTTTGCTACCACCCCAGTATTGCTCTGCAGCCACCACGGGTTGGCGCTGACTCTCGGGGCAGTTCTGTTCCAGCCACGCTCTGCATTCGAGGCGGAAATCATCCTTTGCGTTCATTTGTGGCTCCATTGATAGACATCCTGAACCTGCGGACACAGGGTATAGTTTAGCTCTCGAAGTGCAATAACGATTGGTACCAACAGGGCTGACAAATCAGGTCAGGCAATTTGCAGTCTAAGTAGCTAAACTAGTCCATAGGCATTAATTATGCGGACGTTCAGATAGGGTGGAGATGGAGCAGTGGACAGTTTCAGGGGGGTTGTAAGCGCCGCAGCACAGCGGCTGGATAGTGAAAGATCCGACGCCTGGGATGTTCATGATCGGGCTTTGGACATGGTGCGCGAGGGTGTTGATGTCGTTTTGCTCTGTGTAGGAGACCCGGACTTTCGTACCCCGGAACCAATAATAGATAACGCCGTGAGTTATCTAAGAGTCGGACGCACTCATTACTCACCATCTTTGGGTGAGATGAAACTCCGGCGCGCGGTTGCGGACTGGGAAACCCAGACCTCACCACATCCCTGCACCGCCGATGAGGTCGCCATATTTGCGGGGGCTACCGCCGCTGTGCATGGTGTGTTGAGTTGCCTGTTGAATGAGGGAGATGAGATCGTCATTCCCGAACCCATGTATGTGGGTTATCCACCGATTTTACAGCGGATAGGGGCTACCGTGGTTCCTGTGGCGCTGGACGGTGAAGCGGGATTTGCCCTTGATCTGAGCCAAATCAAGGCGGCGGTCACCGACAAAACGCGGGTTGTGTTTGTGAACACGCCTGGCAACCCAACTGGGGCAATTATTCATCGCGATACACTGCGGGATCTCGCAGCTTGGTGTTACGACCACGACCTGTGGCTGGTGTGCGATGAAGTGTATTCCATGTTTACCTATGAAGGTGTGCACAGGTCCCTGCGAGCCGCCGCCGATCGTCTCGATAATGTGGTGATGATCGACGGTTTGTCCAAATCCCATGCCATGAGCGGGTGGAGAGTCGGGTGGGTGGTGGCTCCTGCCGAGCTGATCTACCACCTCGGCCATTTTTTGAATGCTACCCAGTTCGGCATTACCCAATTTATACAGGACGCCAGTGCCTTTGCACTGGAAAATGATCAACTATATGTGGCAGAAATGCGAGAAGAGTACCGGGATCGTCGGGATTATGTGTTACAGCGACTGGGTGAGGTCAGAGGGTTGCGGTGCCATAGTCCCCAGGCCGGTATGTTTATCATGTGCGATGTTTCTGCGTTGAGGATGGATGGTAAACAGTTTGCCGAAGGCCTGCTGTCCGCTGCCAGGGTATCGGTGGTGCCGGGGCACGCGTTCGGATCTTCAATAAGCCACTACGTGAGAATCGGACTCGCTCAGCCACGAGATGTCCTGGCCAAAGGTTGTGAGCGTATTGCCCGCTATGTGGAAGAACTGCATTGATGGTGTCGTGAGTTGATCACCCGGCATTCATGTCAGGTAATAGCCATGGAATCGCTCGTCCCTGGTGACCTGGCGCTGAGCTACTGGGGTTCGGCCAGTCGGATGCGATAGCGCTCATCCTCGCGGTTTCGGCGTGTGTCCACCTCAATCCACTCTCCCGGTTTTTTTTGCTCCAGCGCGGTCAGGTAGTCGTCATTGTTCTTTACCGGTCGGCCATCGATGGCGGTTATAACATCCCCAAGTACTACCTCTCCCCGGTTGTTCTGCCACGCTCCCCGCATGCCGGCCTCAGCGGCTGGCAGTCCAGGGATGGCCCGGACGATGGGTACTCCCGTGATTTGATAGCGCCGCGCCCAACGATCACTGGCTAGTTCAACCCCAATAACCGGTCGGTACAAACGGCCGTAGCTGATTAACTGTGGAACCACCTGTCTAACGGTGTTTACCGGGATGGCAAATCCAATCCCTGCGCTCGCCCCGGAGGGGCTGTATATGGCAGTGTTCACGCCAATTAGCTGGCCCAGCGAATTTAATAGTGGGCCACCGGAATTGCCGGGGTTAATGGCTGCGTCTGTCTGGATAACGTTACGAATTTTGCGGTTACTGGCGGAATCAATTTCCCGTCCCAGGGCTGAGACCACGCCGGTGGTCAAGGTGGTGTCCAACCCGAATGGGTTACCAATTGCCAATACTTTTCTGCCTACCTCCAACAGCGAACTGTCACCCAGGGGTATGGGATGGAGCTGCTCTGCCGGGGCATCAATCTTGAGCACCGCCAAATCCTTTTCCGGGGCCAATCCCACCACTGTGGCCTCCCACTCCGATTGGTCCTGTAAGGTGATGATCAAACGGTCAGCACCGCTGATGACATGAAAGTTGGTCACGATCAAGCCGTGCTTGTCCCACATGAACCCGCTGCCAGACCCGCGGGGTATCTCCTGTACATTGGGACTGAACAAACTGCGCCGGAGTGCACGGTTGGTGACATAAACGACTGAGGGGCTGGCTGCCCTGTAAATTTCAGTAGTGTTGGCTTCGTCATCGGTGCGAAAACTGAGATAGTCAGTTGCACCGTCCGCTATTGCCAGGTGGGACAGCAACCCGAACACAATCAGCAGCGCGAGCAGTGGTCTCATGTCTATTCTCTATGCGATCTTTGTATGTAATTAGTCGCCGAAGGCGTTGATAAAGTTCCTGATCCGGTTGGCGTTGGCGCCCAGATCACTTTGACCTACTCTTGATACCGAGCGCAGATCGAGGACGGAACCAGCCGCCGTGGGTCTAATACGAATCACGATGTCATCCTTGAAACCAAACCAGAAGGTTGTGTCTACTGCCTCGATACGTCCAGTCGCACTGTCCTCTGCGTATATCTCCCAGCCAAGTTCCCCGGCGGTTACGAGAGCTCGATCGAAGGCGGCAGCGGGTGCCAGGCTTGTCATCAGTGGTTGCAGGTCGGGGTAAGCTTCAGTGTGCAGAGCGATTACATCAGGGGTCAGGGCCAGGGGATTGGATGAATCCCCTCGTTCAACAACACCGGCGACAAACGCGGGAGGATTGGCGACATCGGTGGTTATATTGTGTATTGCCGGTACGTCTTCTCCGCCGCCGAACACGACGATGCTCACCAGAGCGGGGACCAATGCCACCAGGCCGGTTGACAGGTCGCGTGTTCGATTGCCGGCACGGGCGGGCAACAGGGCGGTGACAAGCAGCACTATCAGCAGGGCAATCGCGCCGAGACAGGAGATTGCGAAGGTGGCGAGCCCTGCAAAAATGGGCAAAATATCCAGTCTGATGCCCAGCACAGATATTGGCAGTGCCAGCAGCAGTATGATGGCAAGCCACCAGGTGATGCGTGCAAAGCGGGATGTGTTGTTCGAATCTGTCATGTTGGTTGAATCCAGGGTAGTCGCGGAATGGTAGACTAACTCCGGGCATTACATTTGTCACATGCTCAGAGGGTTATTCCGGTTTCAGCATAAATCGGTGGTCGGGATGACTGCCGCTGAATAGCAGGAGGTTTTATGGACAGGGTAGGAAATAAAGTGGCCATCATCACGGGTGCAGCCAACGGTATGGGAAAGGCTGATGCCATGCTGCTGGCCGCCCAGGGTGCGAAGGTGATTCTTACCGACGTAGATGAGTTGGCTGGTCGCGATGTGGCTGAGAAAATTGGTGGCAATGCGCTGTTTCTGCGCCACGATGTTACCTCCGAGGAGGATTGGAAATCCGTTGTGGCGGTTGCGGTCGAGAAATACGGTCGTCTGGATGTGCTGGTAAATAACGCCGGAATAATGTTCGTTGACAGCTTACCTGATATTGAGCTGGAGCGATTCCGGTTGGTTAACAAGGTCAATAGCGAGGGTGTCTTTCTTGGCTGCAAGCACAGTGTCCCGGCAATGGCTGCGAGTGGCGGCGGATCGATTATCAATATGTCGTCTGTGGCGGCAATATCCGGTATCGGCTTTGCGCTTGCATACAGCGCCAGCAAAGGTGCCGTGACGTCGATGACGCGTAGCGTCGCCATGTACTGTCGTGATCAGGGCAATGGGGTGCGCTGCAATTCCATTCATCCAGACGGCGTGCGCACGCCGATGACGGCAAGGGTGTTTTCTGGCAAAGACGAAGCCACGCAAGAAGATCTGGACGCTCTGGCGGGAGTGACCAGCATGTGCGAACCTGAAGACATAGCCAATATGGTGCTTTATCTGGCATCTGATGAATCGCGTTTTGTGAATGGTGCACAGATGCTGATCGACAATGGCTCAACAATAACGCCACCGATTTCGATCTGAGCCGCAATGCGAGTCAGAACTTTGTTTAAGGACTGAATTGGTGCTCACCATCAATACTTCCGCTATCTCACGGCTGCGATGCGCATTGAAAGTCTGTCGTGGTTTGCGGCGAACTCGAGCGCTGGCTCGCGCCTGTTTTTTCCTGGCGACTTTTGTATTAACAGCTTGTGTCCATGTGCAGCTGAATAGTTCTGTGAGCGGTGCCAGGATCAGCCTGGTCAGTCTGCAGGAGCCTGCGCGAGTACTGCTGGACCAGGTCACAACAACGCCTGACTTCGCCATCGATCAACTTGGCTTGCCTGGCTGGGACCAGTTGGGTGGATTTGAACAGTTGCTTTGGTTGGGTCAGGGTATTCTCGCAGGCCCCCAGCTGCAGGACGAAGAATTTTATCTCCTAACCGCATCCGGGGGACTGGATGAGGATGGGAATCTCGATAATCAGAAGGATACGGTCGGCACGCCGGTAGCAGGTACCTGGCATGCGCTGGTAACAGGCGCCCAGATTCGAGGCAATCAGGCTCGCGTCACTACCCTGACCGAGGCCACATACCGCTATCTGGAACCGCTGCTGGAAACGCTGGATGAGGCCGAGCTGCGACAAAAATTGGATGCAATTGCACCGCGAGTGGTACCCGATATCAATGGGGATGACCAGATTGACTACACCGATCTATTGGCCTGGACGCAGCTGCATAACCCCCTTGATTATAGGCGTGATATAGATTTCATCGATGATCTGAGTGGTGCCATTATTACTGGGGTCGGCACCCCACTGATCCGGGATCTGGCTGTCCGCGTCATCGATGGCGTGCCGGGTGGTTTCCAGATTAACGGCAGTATCAGGGTTGCAGAGTTCAGCAAGGTGGATGGCGATGTCAATGATCGCAACGCCGGTTTCCAGCCAAACAGCAGTATTCTGAATCCGCAGCGCATCGATAATCCCGTCATTCTGGGTGGCTACCTGAATGAACCCGGCACCGGAGCTGCCGGACGCTCATTCTCCCTGGGTGATACCGATGACTACTACCAGGTGGACTTGTTGCCGGGCCAGTTGATTACGCTCGCCGTGGCGGAAGATCCCTTTGCGAATGACCTCGACCTCTATCTCTTCGACATCAACCACACGCTGGTGGACAGCTCCCTGGGAGTATCGGCGGTGGATACGCTGAGAATCTCAGACCCGGGGTCCTACATTGTTAACGTTACGGTTCACCGGGGGGCTTCCAGTTATCGGCTCTCTATAGGCGAAGGCGATGCTCCGACCAGCAGCTCGGCGCGATTGAGTGGTGATTTCAAAGGCGGCGAACTGATAGTCAAGCTGCAGGAGGCGCAGCAGGGCGCACATGAGATGAGGAAAAAGCGCCATTTCCTTGCCGGGGGTCGAGCGCGCCCGGGTCTGTTGCGCATCGATGGGGAGGACGTATCTCAGGACGGATTTCTGCCCGCGCGATTGCGCAGCAAACTTGTTGGTTTAAGTGCGGATACACGTAAAAAATATGACACGCTGATTGCTCGCAAATCACTGCTGCGCCAGGCAGACGTTCTCAGTGTGGCGTTGAACGCGCGGGTGTACGCGGCGGCGATGCCCAATGATCCACTCTACAATGGCCAGCGCTGGCACTACGATATGCTCAATCTGCCCTCTGCCTGGGATGCTGGCAGAGGAGACGGAGTGATTGTTGCTGTTTTGGATAGCGGGATACTACCACTGCACCCGGACTTACAGGGACAGCTGGTGACGGGGTATGACTTTGTGCGTGATACTGAACTTTCCCTCGATGGTGACGGCATCGATCCCGACCCCTCAGACCCCGGTGATGGTAGTCAGGTGGTGGATAGCACATTTCATGGCACCCATGTCGCGGGAACGATAGCCGCTGCAACCGATAATGGGGTCGGCGTAGCGGGGGTTGCAGGTGAGGCTCGTATTATGCCGTTGCGTGTATTGGGTCGTGATGGCGGCGGCGATAGTTACGATATCATGCAGGCTGTTCGCTTCGCCGCCGGGATGCCGAATGATTCGGGGTTGACACCTCCCCGGCCTGCCGATGTCATCAATCTCAGCCTGGGTGGCAGTGATTTCAGCCAGGCGGAACAGGCTTTGTTCACAGAAGTTGCTGCGCGCGGAATTATCATTGTCGCCGCTGCAGGTAACGATTCAAATTCACAGGCATTCTATCCGGCATCCTATGCCGATGTGGTCTCCGTTTCTGCGCTCAATATCAATCGCGAACCCGCATTTTATTCCAACTTTCACGCCTCAGTTGATATAGCAGCTCCCGGTGGCGACAGCAGCACCAGCGACATTGACGGAGACGGTGCTCCCGATTTGATCCTCAGCACCGCCGGGGATGATAGTTCCGGGGGTCTTGCACACAATTATGTAGCACTGGAAGGGACCTCTATGGCGGCGCCACATGTCTCGGGTACGGTGGCACTGATGAAGTCAGCCTTTCCACAGCTTGATCACGACGTGCTGATGGGCTTGCTCAGTCAGGGTCTTGTCAGCGAGGATTTTGGCCTTGCTGGCCGTGATGATCGCTATGGCTGGGGACTGTTGAATGCGTTCAAAGCTGTCGGACAGGCCCAGATAATGGCTGGAGAAAGCAGTATCGTGACCAGCCCGGTGCTCGTCGCCAGTCCCCGGGCAGTCAATTTCGGGGCGAGTGCCCTGAACCTGCCATTGGAGCTCTACAACGCCGGTGCCGGAGAGCTTGAGGTACTGAATATCGCGGCGGATCAGCCCTGGATCGAGGTGGGTACGGCGATGGAGATGTCCAGTGGCAGCTATATTGTTTCGGTTCAGCGATCAGGTTTGTCAGCGGGTTTACATAGAGGGGCGATCACCGTGTCCAGCACCGGCGGCGACGCCCGCATCCCGGTGCTGTTGACGGTTGTGACCGAGGGCACTGACAGCTCTGGCAATGCGGGATACCAGTATGTGTTGCTGATTGACCCGGAAACCGATGAGATGGTGAAACAGGATTCTGTTAGGGCGGTAGATGGACTGTATGAGTTTCAGTTCAACAATGTCGAAGCCGGTGCGTACATTCTGGTCACTGGGAGTGACTCAGACAATGATTTTTACATTTGTGATGCAGGGGAATCCTGTGGCGCATGGCCGGTGCTGACCGGGTCGAGTTACGCTGAGCTGAATGTTACAAACGATCTGGAAGATTTGTCATTTACTACCGGCTTTCAGTCCGGGGTATTGTCCGCCGCCGGGCTGCGACGTTCGAAAGGTTTTCGTATCAGGAAACGGCCACCTCCGTGATGCTACTCTCACGTCCGCTCATTGAAAGGGCAGCGGATTCTTTAGTGGTCGAATGATAGCGGCTGCTTTCTCGTATACCTGTTCTACCTTGACCCGGCTGCCAGCTTCTACGCGACGTGAAATCATGGTAATTGGGAACAGTAGATTCTCTGTCTCTTCGAGCTGCAGGGCGCGACTGCGACCGTATCGATCCTCTATCACGACCCACTTCAAATCGTATTCGCGGGCCAGCTCGTCACCCAAAACCACACCCATGGCCTGTAGCTCCAGCGTTTGATCTTTTTTGATCAAGCGTCGATCCAGTATGGTTTGTAGAATTCCCAGATTGTTGTTTTTATTGGCATTTAGCTGACGACCCAGATCACTGCGCGCAATTTCATCGATACGTCCGCGTTGTTGTTGCAGGAACTGTTGGTCGAGACGACTTAGCGGGGACAGCCGCGATTCATCCTCGGCAGAAGCGTGTCCTGTGAACGCGGCGGCGCACAGTAAAACGAGCAAAGATATGATGTGTCTTCCAGGCATGTTCTATTCCGGCAGTGGCTCAGTTGGTATTATAGTCGCAGGATAGAAATCGTTACAGATTCCTGTGTTTGCTGCGGCAAAATCGGTTGTTTTCAATTGGGTTAAGTGGATAATGGCGGACGCCCCCGCCTTCACACTCCCCACGCTGTTTGTCAGGTCTCGGGGCGGCGGTATAACGGAGATGGATCATGATTACAGGCAGCATGGTAGCCCTTGTCACGCCTATGATGGAAGACGGGTCAATAGACCTCGAGGGTTTGCGTCGCCTGGTTGATTGGCACATTGATGCCGGTACCTCCGCCATTGTCGCAGTGGGTACCACTGGAGAGTCGGCGACTCTGGCGGTGGAAGAACACTGCCATGTTATTGAACAGGTGGTGTCACGGGTTGCTGGTCGCATCCCGGTGATCGCTGGTACCGGCGCCAATTGTACCCGTGAGGCTATCGTACTGACCGAGGCGGCGAGCGGTGCTGGTGCGGACGCCTGTCTGCTCGTTACCCCCTACTACAACAAACCCACCCAGGAAGGCTTGTATCTCCATCACCGGGAAATTGCAGCGGCCGTAGATATTCCGCAGATTCTGTACAATGTGCCCGGTCGTACCGGGGTGGATATGTTGCCGCAGACCGTCTCCAGACTGGCTGAGATAGACAATATTGTAGGTATCAAGGAAGCAACCGGCGATGTACAGAGAGGTAGAGAGGTAATGGAAGTTTGTGGTGAGTCTTTCGCTGTCTACAGCGGTGATGATGCGACCGCTTGTGAGCTGATGTTGCAGGGCGCGAATGGTAATATATCGGTAACTGCCAATGTGGTACCGGTGGAGATGGCGAGTTTATGCCAATTGGCGATGGCACAGAACGCCGAACAGGCTCGAGAGTTAAACGCGACTCTCGATGTGCTGCATCAGGCGTTGTTCTGTGAGTCTAACCCAATACCGGTGAAATGGGCTTTGCACCACATGGGTCTTATCGAGACAGGTATTCGGCTGCCACTTAGCGTTCTTGCGGCCGAGTATCAAACGGAAGTGGAATCGGCGCTGGGTGCCGCCGGTGTCAGCAGGACTGGATGAACTAACAGAGCGTAGATATGCAGATGGGCAAATATATACTGGTCATGGTCGTGGTACTGCAATTAGCCGGATGTGGTTATTTTTTTGGTGACCGCGGTTATTTCCGGAACCGGTCTGACGACTATCTGCAATCTCGCGAGGTGGCGGCGATTGCAGTTCCTCCTGGCCTGGACGACGCCGCCCTGCAGACGGTTTACGTCATTCCTCCCGCTGCCGAAGAGGTGATTATTTCGCAGGAATTTGAAGTGCCGCGCCCTGAGCCACTGGTAGCAGGTGAATACGATCAAATGGTCCGAATTCAGAAGCTGGGCGATGAGCGCTGGATGTTGGCGGCTGTGGCGCCGGGCGAGGTCTGGCCACAATTACGCAGTTTCCTAAACGCAAAGGGTCTGGGGGTTGGCAGGATAGACGGCCGACAGGGAATCATCGAAACCAATTGGCTGAGTTTTGAGAACGAAACACTGCGTGAACGCTATCGCTTCAGGATTGATGAAGGCATTCAAAGAAACACTAGCGAAATCCATGTTTTGCAGGTCACGGAAGCGCCAACCGTCATGGACGAGTGGCCCGCTGCTTCAAGTGATGCAGAGCATGAGCAGGCGATGTTGGTTGATTTCGCCCAATACATGGCAAATTCAACAGAAACTGCGACCGTTTCAATGGTGGCACAAAACTCCATCAGCTCTACCGGAAAGGTGGCGCTGCAAAAGGGCGACAATGGACGCCCCCAGATTAGTTTACGCTTACCCTTTTACCGGGCGTGGGCGGCGTTAGGGCCAGCCCTCAAAAAATCGAGTTTTGATGTGGAAGACCAGAATCGCAGTGAGGGCATCTACTATGTGCGATTCGTCGAGCCTGATGAGCAGGAAAGCGGCGGTTGGTTTGACTGGATGTTTACTGGGGATGACGACACGGGGTCCCTTACCGGAAACAGTTACGAATTGCGGGTGGTGTCATCTGGGGATTCCGAGAGTGTCACCATTACTATCGCTGCGCCGGAAGGCTTTGAACTCGCACGGGGTGAAGCAGAGAAACTGCTGTCAGTTATTAAGAGTAATCTGAGTTAGTGCGATTCGCGTCGCTTGGCAGTGGCAGTAAAGGTAATGCCACTGTTGTATCCCTGGGTACCACCTGCATCCTTGTTGATTGTGGTTTCTCTGTTCGTGAGACTGAACGACGGCTGCAACGCCTCGGTCTCAGCTGTACCGATCTGGACGCCGTTTTTGTCACCCATGAGCACTCGGATCATTCCTCGGGGGTGGCTCGCCTGGCCCGGCGCCATCAACTTCCTGTTTATATGACTCATGGCACTTATCATAGCGGCCGTTGCGGCGAAATCGATACGGTGCAATTTTGCGCCAGTGAAAAGGAGGTTTGTGTGGGTGGGCTGGTACTCACCCCGGTGTCCGTTCCCCACGACGCAAGGGAACCGTGTCAATTTGTCATTCGGGGTGGCGATAATACGTTGGGTATACTCACAGACTTGGGTAGTGTCACTCCCTTCGTTACCCAACATTTCAAGCATTGCGATGCCCTGTTATTGGAATTCAACCACGATCCTGAGATGTTGTTCCAAGGTACATATCCGGAGAATGTCAAACGACGGGTGGGCGGAGACTGGGGGCATTTGAACAATCGCCAGAGTGCGGAGCTGCTGGCCAGTCTTGAGTACAAGAAGCTTCAACATCTTGTGATCGCGCATATCAGCGAACAGAATAATAAACGGGAAATTGCAGAGGCTGAGTTAAACGCTGTATTCCCTTACCCGGAACGAGTCGCCTGGGCGGACCAGGCGGATGGGTTTGACTGGCTAGAGCTGCACTGATTGACAAAAGTATCGTAGATAAAGCGCTTGATGGTTGTCGAATGAAGCGGCTGTATATGGCGTTGATCAAAATGGCTGTCCTCAGCGACAGTGTTCAGGAAGGTCCAGTTTTTGCTGACGGAGTTGGTTCGGGATGGCCATACATAACAATGTTGAATTTCCAGCCAGCGTCAATATCTTCAGATCCGTCAGCGTAGCCAGGTCTGATACATCGATCAGATTGTTATGATCGAGGTAGAGCTCAGCGAGTTGTTGAAGTGAAATCAAGGGCCCCACGTTGCTGATGTTGTTATGGCTGAGTTTCAGACCCTGTAGTGAGCTAAACAACTGCAACCCATCAAGATTGCCGATACCTGCTTGTGAACAGTTCAGATCAGTCAGTTCGCTGATGCTTGTTATACTCGAGCGACTGATATGTTCCTGGACGCAGGCGTGCAGAGCCGGGTCCGGTAGCGAGAAGTCACCAAACAGCGGTTCGGGGGTGAAAACTACACGCTCATTTACTGAGAACTCATAGCTACCGCAAGCAGCCAGCATGATGCTGGCCACCACCGTGCCACAGCGAAGCAGAATTGTTTGCAGCAATGAATCCATCAGAGTTCTCCCGCACCAGGTGGCAATATGGATTCACTATACCCCCCCGCCGGCCCGCGCACTATAATCCTGAGCTGGGAATAACTGGGAATTTGTCATGCGCGCGCTGGCGGTAAGCTGTACCGACGAGACCCTGCTCGGGGATGCTACAACATTGGCCGATCGGCTACAGCTACCACTGGCCGGTATCTGTCACGAACCGCGGCTTGTGCATGAATGGTTGCACCTGCTGATGCTGGATGAAAAATCATTACAGATAGTGACCACCGGCAAGAAAGCACCAGGCCCCGTGTGGGTAGATTTTTCCAGTTCGCGGCTACGTCACCGTCGCAAAGGCGGCGGTGAGTTGTTGGTGCGGGCCTGTGGTGTAAAGCCTGATTTCCGACCGCAGGTGTTGGATGCGACGGCCGGCCTCGGTACCGATGGATTTATTCTTGCTGATCATGGTTGTCATGTCACGCTATGTGAGCGGGAACCATTGGTGGCAGCACTGTTATCCGATGGAATTGCGCGGGCACAGGCGCACGAGGACAGTGAGGTGCGTTTGTCCGCAGAACGGCTGGATTTTGTGCTGGCAGACGCTGCCGATTTACTCGGCTCGGCACAGTCTGCAATGTTCGATGTTGTGTATCTCGACCCTATGTTTGCCGAGCAGGAAAAATCGGCTCGCTCGCGTAAAGAAATGAATCTTCTGCAGACGCTGTTACCGTCCGCCCTTGCCCAGTCGTCGCTGGTTAACCTGGCGCGGCGGGTTGCCCGTAAAAGAGTGGTGGTTAAACGTGGATTGAAGGCCCCTCCACTGGATGGTTGCAGGGCCGATTATATGCTCAAGGGTCGCGCCATTCGATTTGACGTATACAACCCCAGGCCAGTTTCAGACTGATGCAGATATATCTCCTGTGGCGGGCGGCTGCTTATCTGGAAACAGTTCAACCATGGGTACCGGAATACCACTGGGGTCGAGAAGATCGGCGTGACGCCGGTTCAACTTACGAGGTTCGCGAACCCCGCAACTATGGGCAATAGCGCCTACCTCATAGATCATATTGCGGGCGTAGTTGGCCACTCGCTCTGACTTCTCGGTCGGGTCCAGACCGCGCTGCAATTTTGGGTCGTGTGTGGTTATCCCGGTCGGACAGGTGTTTTTATTACACTGCAGCGCCTGTATGCACCCGAGCGCAAACATAAAGCCGCGGGCACTGACAACAAAGTCAGCACCCATGCACAGTGCCGTTGCCACACCGGCAGGATTTATCGCCTTACCTGAAGCGATGACTTTAATCCGGTCTCTGAGGCCGTGCTGGACGAGGAGGTCGACAACGAGGGGAAGGCTGCGCTTCAGCGGTAATCCTACAAAGTCCATCAAACTTTGAGGTGCCGCCCCGGTGCCTCCGTCGGCACTATCAACCGTGATGAAATCAGGCGCATACTCGGCACCGCGCATATTGACTGCTTCACACATGTCCTCCAACCATTGACTGTCTCCGATAACAGCTTTGAATCCGGTGGGTTTGCCGGTGGTCGAGCGAACGTGGGCGATGGTATCCAGCAGATCATCGACTGATCTTATTTCCGGATGGCCATTGGGGCTGATGGAATCTTCGCCCACTGGAATACCACGGGTTGCCGCAATTTCTTCCGATACCTTTGCACCGGGGAGAATGCCACCTTTACCTGGTTTGGCACCTTGACTCAGCTTGAGCTCGAACATGCGCACCTGCTCATGCTGTGCGATTTCACATAGTTTGCTATCGGACAGCTTGCCGGATTCATCCCGTACCCCGTACTTGGCCGTGCCAATTTGAAAAACGATGTCACAGCCACCTTCGAGGTGATAGGGCGACAACGCGCCTTCCCCGGTGTTCATCCATATGCCTGCTTTGCGGGCTCCATGAGACAACGCCCGTACCGCCGGAACCGACAATGCTCCAAAACTCATGCCAGAGATGTTGAACACACTAGACGTGCGGTATGGGTTGGCGGCGTAGTTAGCGCCTACTATAACCTCACTGGGCGGAGCTGCATCTTCTGTTAGTGTCGGAAACACGCAATTCAGAAAAAGCACCTCTCCGGGCTGTGTCAACGGCCGTGTTGAACCAAATGCAATGGTAGAGTCGATGTTTTTTGCAGCACGATAAACCCAGGAACGCTGTGCCCGGTTAAAGGGCAGCTCCTCGCGATCAAGAGCGAAAAAGTATTGCCGGAAAAATTCTCCGAGATGTTCGAAGAAATACCTGAAGCGCCCTATGACAGGATAGTTTCTTCTGATCGCATGCTTGGTCTGGGTGACATCGGCAATGTACATGTACAAGATGACGAGTACACCGACTCCAAGGGTGAACACCAGCAGCATTGCGCTCAGCTCCATGAACTGAATTGAAAACTCTCCTAGCGTGTCCGTTTTTTCCATTGTCAGAACCTGTACGTTTGTCGGGATTGACTATGCGACCACGGATTGTCTATCCAGTTCAACCGGGGTTGCGGGAGACCACGCGCGATGGACCTGAAAGGTGATAGCATACGCGTCGTTTTGTGGACCATATCAGTCGGAGAAACCTCTAAAAATGTCAAATAGTAAACCTGTTGCGTTGGTTACGGGCGCGAGTTCGGGGATAGGCCGGGAGTTTTGCCTTCAATTGTCCGGCAGTTGTGAGCGCATCATCGCAGTGGCTCGCCGAGAAGAGGAACTGACCGGTCTGGCTCATGATATTGCAACTCAGTGTGAGTTGGTCCCCGTGGTAGCCGATTTGGCCACACTGGAGGGAGTCGGTCAGAGCCTGGAGATACTTCGGCAAAAGGGGCCTGTAGACATCCTGGTGAACAATGCCGGTTTTGGTGCGTTTGGTTCCGTTGCCCAGCTGCCGATGGATGTTCAGTTGGACATGATATCATTACACGTGATTGCGACCACCCGACTATGCCGGGCAGTGATACCTTTTATGCAAGAAGCCGGGGGTGGTCGAATCATCAATGTGTCTTCGGTAGGAGCCTTTGTTCCTCTCGCGAACAACGCTGTCTATTCTGCTACCAAATCCTATTTGCACCAGTTCAGTTGTGCCCTTGCACAGGAGCTGGCTGTATCTGGCATTGCGGTGCAATCATTGTGTCCTGGCTATACCCGAACCGGTATTCATGACACACAGACAATGGCAGATTTTGACAGTTCAAGAATACCCGAAGAAATGTGGATGAGTGCTGCTGACGTGGTGAGGCAAAGTCTGGATAGTAAAAGTGAAGAAATACTCTGTATCCCGGGCGCGATCAATCAAAACATGGTAACCCATGTTTTGCAGCAGCAGGTCGATCAGTTAGTCCACCAGTTCGAATAGCTGCACAACTTTCTGGACGCCATAACTCGCGCTGGCGATATCGGCAATCCTGCTCGCCTCCGCTTTGCTGGCCAGACCCATCAGGTATACAACGCCGTTTTCAGTAATGACCTTGGTGCGGTAACCCTGTACTTCTGTGTTGGCAAACAATGCCGTCTTGATCTTGGCTGTTATCCAGGCGTCATTACTGCGCACTATGGGTGAGGTATTCCCCGCCACCTGTAGTTCGTTGTAAATCCGCCGGACCTTCCGCACATTGCGAGCTACTTCAGGCGCTTTATTGCGCAATTCATTGTTCGGAACCTGCCCCGCAAGCAGTACACTTCCGTTGTAACTTACTACCACGATATGAGCATCTTCGAATCTGGGGTCGGACTGCTTGATGTTGACATAAGTCTTGGTTTCGATACTGCCATCATCCAGCCAGGTCCCCCAGGTTCTCGCACCGGGGTTTTCCTTTATAGGGCCGGCACTCGAAGCCGACAGGAGTGGCGCGCAACCGCTGCTCAGTAGGGTGATAGAAAGAGATAACAAGACCAGCTGTAACTTTGTCATGAGTTGTAGTTTCCAAATAGTGCGTTGTCGACTAGCTCGCACAGTTGATGAATGATCATCGCATGAATCTCTGTAATACGCGCGGGTCGATTTGCGACCACTGCCAGTTCGACATCTTCGGTTAGCAATAGTGCCGATATATCGACGGGAGGTGAACCGTTTAGTGAAATTACGCATATATCTCGTTCATGCGCTGCGCTTACGGCCTGAATCAGACTACTGCTGTTGCTTTCATTCGAAATTGTGACGAGTACGTCTCCGGTTTGTCCGAGCGCGCGCACCTGTTTGGAAAAAATATCGTTAATGCCAGCGGAATTGGCTATAGCGGCCAGTGTTGCCGCATCGGAGCACAAGTTCATTGCCGGTAGGGAAGGCCGATCGTATTCATAGCGATTCAGGAAATGGCCTACCAGTAGTTGCACCATTGCCGCGTTGGCACCGGTGCCGCAGCACAAAATTTTTCCATCATTCAGAAGCGCGGTGACAATTCTCTCGGTTGCCTGTTGAAGAGGATCAGACAGCAGATCCACCGAACCGGTGATGGCTTCGATAGTTTCCTGGAAACCCAGGGTTATGCGGTCATAGGTATCCATGTCCGTCGTTACCATTCGGCCTGGGTCGTAAACGCCCGTTGAATCCATTCTATGGCGCAGTTGTCTTTCTCCCCCGACAAACCAACTACATCGAAGCGGCAGGTGTGATCGCGCCAATGTCGATGCCGTTGCAGAAACAGCTGCGCCGCTCGGGCCAGCTTTCGCTGTTTACTTGCAGTTACCGTCGCTGCCGGCGAGCCAAAACTGTGTTTCTTGCGATATCTCACTTCAATAAATACCAGGGTGTCAGCGTCCCGCATTATGAGGTCAATTTCACCCAATTTGCAGTGAAAGTTTTGCGCAACCGTTTGCAGCCCCTTCTTTTCGAGGTGGCGTTTCGCTGTTTCTTCCATGGTGGACCCCAGCGCACGGCTCATAGGTCGTCCAGTTCGGCAAATGGTGGAGATGATTGAATTGGTAGCGACGCCTCAACCCTAAAACGGCCATTGTTGATTTTTGCAATCGATAAAGATCTTTGAAAACGGTTGTTGTTGTCCAGGCGCAGCGCACCGGTATGTGCGTGAATCACCTGGCCCTCCAGTATGGGTGACATGCCAAGTTGTGGGTACATACGGTATCCATCAGCCCCAAGTGCGTACATCCCCGATAGTGCGGGCTGCCCACCGTATTGAAGGATTGATTCAAGGAGCGGATTGTCCCGGTTGAGTTCCCAGGGTGTGCCGGTGAATACCAGGCCATCCATATCCCGAGCGGCATTGGGCTGCACTCCATGAGAGGGGCCGGCCATGGCGTAAACTGGAAGGTCGCCGGCATAGTGAAATGACAGCATGGGACGCACGTTTCTGATTTCCTCGGATCTGGAAGAAAGAATAAATATGGCGTCAATATCCGCCCGGCGGCGGGGAGTGAATTCGCTGGGTATGCCCAGTATGCGAGTCAATTCCTGGGCGCGATTTTCACTGCTGGTCAGGTCGAGGGCTTCCTTGATCGCCGTAGAAAGATCTATACCGCTGCCATATACTGCGCGCGCAGCGATCTCATTGCCATAGGTCTGCCAGGATACGTCCAGAGTCTCTTCTACCTTGTCCCCCCAACTGCCCTGCGGTCGGATCAATAATGCATTCCCGGGCGATCTCATCCCCGCGGCACGCGCCAGCTGGGATACCTCATCCTCAGGGGAGAGAGACATCTGGTATACGTTATCAGCGGACTGATCAACCCGATTCAGCGCCAGGATTGGAACGACAGGATTGGCCTCTTCGATCAGCGCGCTGACGTTTGACTTTAACAGAGGCCCCACTATCAATTCAGCGCCCTGTCCAACCGCAGATTCATAGGCACTGATGATATCTGGCTGAGCCATCGTGTCGTATATACTAATTGTAGGAACAGGATGGCCCCGAGCGGCCAGTCGGTAGTGTTCTGCGAGAAAACCATCTCTTACCGCCTGGCCTGTCTCCGCCAGTTGACCGGTGAGAGGTAGCAATAGAGCTACGTGGTCAGGTAAATCCGCGAGAGCATAGCGGTATCCAGCGTACAGCTTCACTGCGATGGGGTTGGCTTCGTGATTCGGGTAGTCACGCAGCCATCGCTCTAGACTCAACATCTGACCTCTGATGCCACCGCTGTTATCGCGCGTCAACTCGGCGAGAGAAAACCATGCTTTGCTGGTGGGTGATACCGAGCTCGTCAGGGGTCGCGTGATGACATTTGCCTGGCTCATAAACCACCAGATTTTGTCCGACCATAATCCTTTTTCAGTATTGTCAGCTGCGTTTATCAACAGCTCGGCAGCGGCCAGATAGTTGCCTGTCCTTGCGAGAAGGTCAGCGCTTTCTGTTGCGTGTAGACGCTGCAGCTGTGGGCTTGCACTGGACAGGTTCCTGCTCAGAGTCGGGTCGCCTATTGTTTCAAGGGCAGCGTAGTACCGGTTGTCTGCTTCGAGTATCCGCCGCCGCACAAGGTGATGGGTGATGGTGCTGTCAGCGCTCATTAATCCTGCATCCATTGCATTCAGAGCTCTGATGGCTTCGCTGTAGGACTGTTGGTTCAGCAGTGATCGCACATAGTGGTAACGCGGATCAGACAACAAATCAATGGTAAGAGTATGTCTAGTCAGTTCCTGGTGCGAGACCGGGTCCGTCCCCTCGGGTCTTGCTGTGTCTGTATCACCATGCTCCCGTTGCGGTTGCGGCGAGCAGGCACCGAGCAAAACAAGGATTGTGCCGGTAACGACCGGGCGGATTATTGAGCGTGCTATCATGATTGCGATGCTAGTTCTTTGCGGGAG
Source organism: uncultured Halieaceae bacterium (assembly GCA_938074045.1). Lineage (GTDB taxonomy): Bacteria > Pseudomonadota > Gammaproteobacteria > Pseudomonadales > Halieaceae > CALJGI01. The sequence continues at coordinate 235,173 of CALJGI010000002.1, read as the reverse complement.
GCAGCGCAAACCGCATATAGGAAGCGGCTTGTTGCGGAAAAAATTATGTCATTAGAGAAAGCCCTGTACGTGGTAGCCACGCCAATTGGCAATCTTGGTGATATGGTACCCCGTGCGATCGAAGCACTGCAATTTGTCGATCTTATCGCGGCCGAAGACACGCGCCACTCGCGTGGACTGCTGGATCATTTCGGCATAAAAACTCCGGTCGTCAGTTTCCATGAGCACAGTGACCCGCGCAGTTGCGAGCAATTTGTCAGTCGACTCGTTGCCGGCGAGTCCATCGCGTTGATTTCCGATGCGGGCACACCGCTCATATCTGATCCGGGATATGTGCTGGTGTTACGTGCCCATCAATTGGGCATCAAGGTGGTGCCTATTCCCGGGAGCTGCGCTGCCGTTGCGGCACTGAGTGTCAGTGGCCTGTCCGCCAACAAATTTACGTTTGAAGGCTTTTTGCCCGCAAAAAAAGGGACTAGATCCCGAGCACTGGAAGCTTTGGTGGATGAGCCGCGAACGATGATATTTTATGAAGCGCCGCATCGGGTGGCTGAAACTGTGGCTGCCATGGCTGAAATTTTTGGAGAAGATCGCCCCGCCGCAGTCGCCCGGGAGTTGACCAAATTGTATGAGACAGTGAAGCGGGCAACTCTGGGGGAGCTGAGTCAGTGGATTTGCGAGGATGCCAACCAGAGGCGCGGTGAGCTGGTAGTCATGGTGGAAGGCCGTGAGCGCCCCGTGGCCTCACTCGATGCTGAGGTTGAGCGAACTTTGTTCATTCTTGCGGAAGAATTGCCAGCTTCCCAGGCTGCGGCAGTGGCCGCGCGTCTCTCGGGGGTGCCAAGAAAGCAACTGTATCAACGCTTGCTCGCTGGCGGAGAATAGAGCGGAAGACTGTCATTTCGTGCTACGTGTCACTTTTTCCACCGGGTTGTGTGCCGGTGTAGCTTGTCATCCCGGCGGTCAACAGGGTAACCTGCCATTGAGAGCTGGTCAGGCGGTCGCTGATTGGCAACGTTAGATGCTTGCGTCTATGTTGCTGGTTGGAGGAAAGTCCGGGCTCCATAGGGCAGGACGCCAGGTAACGCCTGGGAGGTGCGAGCCTACGGAAAGTGCAGCAGAAAGGAAACCGCCTGAAAAACTTCGGTGCTTCAGGTAAGGGTGAAAAGGTGCGGTAAGAGCGCACCGCGCGGCTGGTAACAGGCGTGGCGATGGTAAACCCCGTCCGGAGCAAGACCAAATAGGAGCCTATTGCCGCTGCCCGCGGCGGGCTCGGGTAGGTTGCTAGAGGCAGTCGGCGACGGCTGTCCCAGATGAATGATCGTTCAAGACAGAACCCGGCTTATCGACCAGCTCTCATACAATTTGTCCGCAGACTTCTTTTTAATTCTATTTATGAATTAAAAATATTTTATATATTCTAAAATATGCTTTGTATTAAAGTGCTTTGTAAGGTCTCTCCTATACCCCGCTGTTTTTGATTATTTTTCGTTCTTCTCTACCCGACGCGAGCCCCTCGTTTTTACCTAACTAACAGAAATTACAGGGTTTTTTACTTATTCAACGCCTTGACAGTCGATCTGGGCGGACGCATAGTGTCGCAAAGTGGATATTTGTGGATATTAGTGTCTTTTTGTGGGGTTTCTGGGGTTATACGGGAGTTAGGTGAGCGTGTTTCGAGGGGTGCAGCATATCAATATGGACGCCAAGGGAAGGCTTGCCTTTCCTGCGCGTCAGCGCGAGCCCCTGTTGCAGGAATTTGGTGGACAGATAGTCGCGACCATAGACACCCAGGCCCGTTGCCTGCTGATCTATCCGCAGCCGGTATGGGATGACATTCAACGGGATATACAAGAACTACCCGCACTGAACCCTGCCGTTCGACGCTTTCAACGGCTTTTGATTGGCTATGCCACGGATATGGAACTGGATAACAACGGGCGGGTACTGATGCCCACCCCCTTGCGTGAGTACGCTGGATTGGAAAAAAAACTGGTGCTCGCCGGACAAGGTAAAAAGCTGGAACTGTGGGCCGAAGATCACTGGCTGGCAGAGAGAGACAAATGGCTGGCGGAGTCCCACGAAGATGGGGCACTGCCAGACGAAATGTTGTCTCTAGCGCTCTAGGCGAACGCTGTGCACGAAAGCGTTTTGCTGCAAGAGTCTGTGGCAGCGCTGGTCACTGACCCGGAAGGTGTTTATGTAGATGGCACCTTCGGTCGGGGTGGCCACAGCCGAAAGATTCTGGACGGCCTTGGGAATAAAGGGCGTTTGCTGGCCGTTGATAGAGACCAGACGGCACTTGCCGAGGCGCAGAAGCTGATGAACACCGACAGCAGGTTTGAATTTGTGCAAACCTCATTTGCTCATCTCCCCGCCGTAATCCATGAGCGGGGCCTAGAAAAGGTAAGCGGCATGCTGCTAGACCTCGGTGTTTCGTCTCCCCAGATTGATGATCCGGAAAGAGGTTTCAGCTTCCGTCACGACGGCCCCCTCGATATGCGAATGGACACCGGATCCGGTGAATCGGCGGCTGAATGGCTTGCCCGGGTGCAGGAGGCGGAGTTGGCGGGGGTACTGCGAGAGTACGGAGAGGAGCGTTTTCATCGCCGTATTGCCAGAGCCATTGTAGAGGCCCGGACAGAAGCCCCGATTACCGGGACCAGCCGCCTGGCCGATATCGTCAGTGCTGCCAACCCTTCATGGGAGAAACATAAGCATCCCGCGACGAGAAGCTTTCAGGCGATCCGGATCTTTATCAATCGAGAGTTGGACGAGCTGCGCTCGCTGCTGGATGCGTCCCTGGACGAGTTGGCTCCCGGAGGCCGTCTGGTGGTGATCAGTTTTCACTCGCTGGAAGATCGCATGGTCAAACGGTTTATTCGGAGGATGTGTGAGGGCGATCCTATTCCCTCGCGAGTACCGGTGATGGAATCTCAGCGTAACCGACGCATGCGTGCCGTTGGTCGAGCTGTTCGGGCGAGCTCAGAGGAGCTTGCTCACAATCAAAGGGCCCGCAGCGCGGTAATGCGAGTTGCGGAAAAACTGTGTTGATGGACTGGCGAACTGGCAATGCTGACTGAGCACTTCAGCAAACTTTTACCAGATAAGGCCGCTGTATTAGCGGTGGTCCTCACGCTGGCCTGTGCATTGTCAGCTCTGGGCATTATTCAATCTACGCACCGGGCAAGGATGTTGTACACAGATCTGGAACAGCGGGAATCGTATGCCTGGGCACTGGAGGAAAACTGGAGTCGCCTGCTTCTGGAGCATAGTACCTGGGCCGCACACCACAGGGTGGAGCGTCTCGCGCGACGCGATCTTGGTATGCGTGTACCGGGTTTCGAAGAAATAGAGCTGGTGGAGCCGTGAGCAAGCCCAAGGGGAATGTAAACGTGGTTGCTGCCTGGCGGTTTGCGGCGGTGGCATGTTGCCTGTTGGCAATGCTGACTGCGGTGTTGTGGCGAGTGGTCAGTTTGCAGGTCCTGGATACCGAATTTGGATTCGAATTCCTGCAGGGTCAGGGTGAGGCTCGCACCATCCGGTTCGCTGAAATTCCGGCCCATCGTGGCAAGATGACGGATCGCAATGGCGAGCCTATTGCGGTTAGTACCCCGGTGGTATCGCTCTGGGCCAATCCCGCAATACTGGCAGGTAATCGAAGGGCAATTGATCAACTGGCCGCCGCGCTGGGTAGCGATAGCGATAAACTCACCGCCCGTGTTGATGCGGCGGAGGGCAAGCGGTTTCTTTACCTGGACCGCCATATGCGACCCGCTGAGGCGCGCGCGGTGCTGGGTCTGCGTTTACCGGGAGTTTATGGGGAAAGAGAGTATCGGCGATTTTATCCTGCCGGTGAGGTGACAGCGCATATCGTTGGCGTAACTGATATCGACGATGTCGGCATAGAGGGAATGGAGCTCGCCTACGACGACTGGCTGCAGGGAAAGCCGGGGCGCAAACGCTATGTAAAAGACCTTTCTGGTGATCTGGTGCGCGATTTAGGGGTCGAGACTGCGGCACAACCCGGTCGCGATATGGCGTTGAGTATCGATCTGCGATTGCAATATCTTGCTTACCGCGAATTGCAGGCGGCGATACAACGCACCGGTGCTTCTTCAGGCTCGGTGGTAACGCTGGATACGAGGTCCGGGGAAGTGTTGGCCATGGTTAATTATCCCACCTACAACCCGAACCGACGACAAGATTTTGACTACGCCGACTACCGAAACAGGGCGATAACCGATCTTCTCGAGCCAGGTTCGACGATGAAGCCACTGACCCTTTTGGCTGCCCTTGAGAGCGGTCTCTATACCCCTGACACAATAATAGATACCTCCCCGGGTCGGATTCGCGTGGGTCGCAAAATGATACTCGACCCGCGCAATTACGGACAGATTTCTGTGGCCACGGTGTTGGCTAAATCAAGTCAGGTCGGCACCAGCAAGATTGCGCTGAGTCTGGATGAAGGTGCAGTCCGGGACATGTTTGTGCGCTTCGGTCTGGGAGAAGTGCTGGGTACCGGGTATCCCGGTGAGGTGTCTGGAGAACTGCCACAGCAACGTACTTGGCGGCCGATCGAGACGGTGACCCTGGCTTATGGATATGGGTTGACCGTGACGCCAATGCAACTGGCGCAAGTATATGCCGTGCTGGCAAATCGGGGTAATCGTATTCCCATTTCGCTGCTGCTTACAGATGAGGCCCCGATTGGAACCCGGGTCGTCGATGAAAAATTGACAGGGCAAATCCTGGATATGCTGACCGGGGTGACCGAGAGTGGCGGTACTGCTACACGCGCAGCGGTCAAAGGATATTCCACCGGGGGGAAAACTGGAACAGCGCACAAGGTGGGTGCAGGTGGTTATGCGGCGGATCGATATATCGCCGCTTTTGCCGGAATTGCACCGGTCACTGATCCGCGATTAGTCACTGTGGTTGTGATCAATGAGCCCAAGGGCGACCGCTATCACGGGGGAGAGGTCGCCGCACCTGTATTCGCGAAAATTGTAGCCGAGTCGCTGCGTCTGTTAAATGTCGTCCCGGACGCGCCCGTATCCCGGGGTGCCGCATGAATAGTCCGTCCCCCGCACGCAGCAGACCCGTCACGAATCTGGGACATTTGTTTCCGGAAATCACGGAGCCAGCGCTGTCCACCATGAGTATTGCCGGGCTGACACTTGATAGCAGAACGGTGGTAGCGGGTGAACTGTTTTTGGCCTGTCGCGGCGAAGCTCACGACGGACGAGATTATGTGGAGCAGGCAGTATCCCGCGGTGCCGGCGCTATTGCCCTGGATGCAGTGAGGGGAGAGGAAGATCAGGTGGCGGCGGCATACGCCCGTACAGACGTTCCGATATTTGTGGTGCCTGATCTCGGCAAACGACTCAGTGCAGTGGCGGGAAATTTCTATGATGACCCATCAAGGCATATAACCCTCACAGGCGTAACCGGTACTAACGGCAAGACTACGTGCAGCCAGTTACTGGGTCAGCTGTATCGCCGAATGTATGGAAGCGGCGGGGTGATTGGTACCCTAGGTGCCAGCTCAACTGGTACGGTTAAAGCCGCTATCAATACCACGCCAGATGCTGTCAGAGTACAGGGACTGCTGTCCGAGTGGTATCACCGCGGAGTTAACTTCGTCGCGATGGAAGTGTCCTCTCATGCACTCGAGCAGGGGCGCGTAGCGGCGCTCGATTTTGACTGCGCTGTGTTTACCAATCTCACCCGCGATCATCTTGATTATCACGGCTCCATGGCGGCCTATGGGGCTTCCAAGGCGACTCTGTTTCGTCAGCCCGGACTCAGACGGGCCGTGCTGAACGCTGATGATCCTTTTAGTGAGGTATTGCGGGGCGAGGTGGGCGCGGAAGTGGAGTGTCTAACCTACTCAAGCAGGGATCGCGCGGCAGATATCAGTGCTTCGAATGCTGTTTTTCACGATCACGGGCTGTCCGCCAGGGTGCATTCCCCCTGGGGTGAGGGTGACATGCAACTGCCATTGCTGGGCGAGTTTAATCTATCGAACGCCCTGGCAGCCCTGGCGAGTTTGTGTGCCGGCGGTGCTTCACTTGAGGAAGTATTATCAACTCTTCGAGTTTGCTCGCCAATTCCCGGTCGTATGCAGCCGCTTCATTCTGTGGGCGCACCGCAAGTGATTATAGATTATGCGCATACACCAGACGCACTGAAACAAGTTCTCACAGCTGCCCGCCATCACACGCCTGGGCAATTGTGGTGCGTCTTTGGTTGTGGGGGGGATCGCGATCGGGGCAAGAGGCCCGAGATGGGTGCGGCGGCCTGTGCAGGTGCAGACGTTGTGCTCGTAACCAGCGACAACCCCAGGACAGAAGAACCACTGGCGATCATTGATGATGTTCTGCGAGGTTGTTCCGGTGATATCCGTGTTGAGTCAGACCGCGGATTGGCTATCGCCCTGGCCGTCGCCGAAGCCGCTGCAGGAGACACTGTGGTCATAGCCGGAAAAGGACATGAGGATTATCAGGAGATAGGCGTCAGTCGAATTCCCTTCAGTGATGTTCAGCATGCTCAACTGGCGTTGCAAGGAGGATCGGTACAGTGATGGAGCCGATGACTCTGAACCAGATCGCGAACGCTATTCCGGGCGAGTTGCGTGGGCCAGACGCCATTTTCAATCACGTATCCACTGATACCAGGCAACTAAACGCAGGCGATTTGTACGTCGCCCTCTGCGGACAAAGATTTGATGGCCATGAATTTGTTGAGCAGGCATTTTCGCAAGGTGCCTGCGCGGCCGTGATTCAGAGAGAGGTGAAAACAGCAGGAACCACGCTGCAGGTCATGGACACGCTGCGGGCTCTGGGTGGGATCGCCGCGTGTAACCGGGAATTGTTCACCGGGCCATTGGTTGGAATAACTGGCAGCAGTGGCAAGACCACGACCAAAAACCTGTTGGCTGCGATTTTGCAGACCCGTGGTTCTACGCTCGCTACGCATGGCAACCTGAACAATGAAATAGGTGTACCACTCACTCTGTTGCAGCTTGCGCCCGCGCACCAATTTGCCGTGATCGAGATGGGCGCAAGCCGAAAAGGGGATATTGACTATCTGTGTGGTTTGGCTCGGCCGGATGTGTCCATATTACTGAATGTGATGCCGGCGCATCTTGAAGGCTTTGGTTCCATTGATGGGGTAGCTGCTGCCAAATCAGAGATTTTTTCTGGATTGATGGGGCGGGGAACCGCTGTCTTTGACGCAGGCTCACACTACGTTGAATTGTTCAGGTCCGCTGCGGGCAGTGCTCAGGTCATGACTTTCTCCATGTCAAGCCACGCTGATGTCTACTGCGGAGGAGTTACACCAAACAGCGGTACTGGTGTGGAGTTCGAATTGGTGAGCCCGTTGGGCTCAGCTTCTGTATGCCTGCAGCTTTTGGGCAGGCATAACATCATTAACGCACTGGCGGCGGCGGCTGCCGCGATTGCCGCGGGTTGTACTCTGGATGATCTGGTTCAGGGCTTGCAGTCGGCGCAGGCTGAACCCGGTCGAATGTGCGCCCACGCCATACCCGAAGGGCGCGTGATTATCGATGACAGCTATAACGCCAATCCAGCCTCGGTGCACGCGGCAATTGATGTGCTCGCGGAGTATCCGGGTAAAAGAGTGTTAGCGCTGGGAGCCATGGCTGAACTTGGCGCTGATTCTGGGCAACTACACCGTACAGTAGGCCAATACGCGTTCGAGCGTGGTATTGATGAGTTGTGGTGTGTAGGCCCTGGTAGCTTTCTGGCGGCGACGGGTTTTGGAGACGGTGCGCGGTGCTTTGACAGGCTTGCCGAATTGATCGAGGAAGCGGACCGCTTGATGTCTACAACAGATATTCTGTTGGTCAAGGGTTCTCGCTCCGCGGGTATGGATCAATTGGTCGCTCACCTGCTGGCTGAGACCGGGGTGGGTAGCTGATATGTTGCAGTTCCTGGCGGAATATCTCTCGCAGTACGTAGGTGCTTTCCAGGTATTTCAATACCTGACCTTCCGCGGAATTTTGGGTGTTCTCACCGCGCTGGCCATATCGTTGCTGGTTGGCCCCCACATGATCAAGCGATTGAACTATCACCAGATCGGACAGTCGGTGCGTTCCAGTGGCCCGGAGTCGCACCTCAGTAAATCGGGCACCCCGACGATGGGCGGCGCACTTATCCTGGTTGCGATTAGCGTCAGTACATTGCTTTGGGCTGACCTGCGCAATTCATATGTGTGGTTGGCCTTGCTGGTGACCCTGGTATTTGGGGCGGTTGGCTGGGTAGATGATTACCGCAAGGTGATTGAGCGCGATTCCCGTGGATTGCCGGCGCGATGGAAGTTTTTTTGGCAGTCGGTGGCTGGTCTCGGGGCTGCATTGTTCCTCTATTTTTACGCTGAGTCCCCCGTGACCACCCAACTATTCGTACCGTTTTTTAAGAATGTAGCGTGGCAAATGGGTCCTTTGTTCATTCTGCTCACTTATTTCGTCATCGTTGGGTCGAGTAATGCTGTCAATTTGACCGATGGCCTCGACGGGCTGGCAATCCTGCCGACGGTGATGGTTGCATCGGCGCTTGCGATTATTGCCTACCTGACCGGGCATGCCTACTTTGCCGATTACCTGCATATTCCCTATGTAGCTGGTACTGGAGAACTGGTGGTCTTCTGTGGATCTATCGCCGGAGCCGGGCTGGGATTCCTGTGGTTTAACACCTACCCCGCCCAGATTTTTATGGGAGATGTTGGGGCGCTTGCACTGGGTGCTGCACTGGGAACAGTGGCTGTGCTGACCCGGCATGAAATTGTATTTTTTATCATGGGCGGCATATTTGTTCTGGAAACAGTATCGGTAATCCTCCAGGTCGCGTCTTTCAAGTTAACCGGCAAGCGACTGTTTCGCATGGCGCCGATTCATCACCATTTTGAACTCAAGGGTTGGCCTGAACCGCGCGTTATTGTGCGATTCTGGATTATCACCGTGATGTTGGTGTTGTTTGGTCTCGCCACATTGAAGTTGCGTTAAGCATGCTCAGGAGTAGAAATTTGACAGTCACGCCTCTACCGGACCAACCCTACAGCCTGATACTGGGCCTGGGTCAGACCGGCCTCAGCGTGGCTCGGTTTCTCCGAGCTCAGGGGGAGCCGTTCGTGGTGGCTGATACTCGAGAAAAACCACCGCTGTTGCAGACACTTCATGACGAGATGCCCGAGGCAACCATATTCACTGGCCTCGTCGATGAGGTGAGTATACGACAGGCGGCCAGGGTCATTGTCAGCCCTGGATTGGCGCCCGATCTGCCATTGCTGGAGGTAGCGCGAAGGGCCAATGTTCCTCTTGAAAGTGATATCGGGATGTTTTTGAGCCTGGCAACTGCACCGGTTGTAGGTATCACCGGGTCTAATGCTAAAAGTACTGTGACCAGTCTGGTAGGAGAAATGGCCAGGCGCGCTGGCATGAATGTCGCCGTAGGTGGAAATCTGGGCGTGCCGTCTCTGGAGCTACTCGCACCGGATGTGGAGCTGTATGTATTGGAACTTTCGAGTTTTCAGTTGACCTACACCGGCCAGCCAGTACTCAGTGTGGGTGTCATGCTGAATATGTCGATAGACCATCTGGACTGGCACGGCACTGCCGATGCATATCTGGCCGCCAAGCAACGCGTTTTCTCCGCTACCGAGTGCGCTGTATACAACAGGAATGATGCAGCGACTGTACCTGTAAGTGAACAGCGAAAATCCGTCAGTTTTGGCAATGATCTGCCCTCGGCTGGCAGTGTTGGTCTGGTGGAATATGCCGGTAAGACATGGATCAGCCGCGGTGGAAAGAATTTGATAGCCATTAATGAAATCGGAATGGTCGGCGAACACAATCTGGAGAACGCGCTGGCTGCGGTGGCGATTGCGGAAGCTGTAGGCATTCCCATGACAGCTGTTACAGAGGAGCTGCGCGAATTTTCCGGTCTTCCTCACCGTGCCGAATTGGTCGGGCAGATTGGTGGCAACCGATGGATAAATGACTCCAAGGCGACCAATGTGGGAGCGACGCTGGCTGCCCTCCGCGGCCTGAGTGGAGAAGATGGCGAAAAGATCGTGTTGATAGCTGGAGGCCAGGCCAAGGGTGCTGATCTTTCGCCGCTAGCTGGTCCCATGGCCGCTTCGTGCCGGGCCCTTGTTGTGATGGGAGAGGCGTCGACTGAATTGCTAGGTCTGGCTGGAAATCTGCCATCCATTCAAGCCTTGTCCATGGAGGCGGCGGTAGCGAGCGCCGCTAAATTCGCGGCGCCCGGCGACACCGTTTTGCTGTCGCCAGCCTGCGCCAGTTTTGACATGTTCGATGGGTTCTCCGATCGTGGAGATCAGTTCCGTTCGGCCGTACTGGCATGGGGGGAATCCTTATGAGCATGGCGCTGAGCTCTTCAGCTCCGGGCCTCATGCTGTGGTCTCCCGGCTTGAATCTCGACCGTTGGTTGCTGGTGAATACGGCCTTGCTGGTTCTGATTGGACTGGTCGCCATGAGCTCCGCCTCAGTAGATTACGCTGAAGAAATGTTCGGAAATTCGCTGTTTCATACCCAGCGCTATGTCCTGCACTTGCTGGTCGCGCTGGCGGTGGCAGCAGTTGCATACCGGGCATCCAGCAAATTCTGGCGGGAGAGTGGTTGGGTTTGGCTGTTTGCCGCCCTGGTGTTGTTGCTACTGGTACTCGTTCCGGGCATCGGGCGCGAAGTGAACGGTAGTCAGCGATGGATATCGATAGGTCCGCTGAATCTCCAGTGTTCAGAGTTTGCGAAGTTGTGTGTCGTCATTTACATAGCAGGTTATCTCACCCGGCGCGAGCGCGAGGTCAGAGAGCAGTGGCAGGGGTTTATCAAACCCATGGCTGTGCTCTTCTGTATTACGTTGCTACTGATGTTGGAGCCCGACTTTGGAGCAACGGTTGTTATTGTTGCTACATCCTTCGGCATGCTGTTTCTCGCTGGTGTGCGACTGCGACACTTTCTGCTGGTGGTAGCCGGTAGTTTACTCGCTCTGGTCGCTCTGGTTGTCAGTGAGCCCTATCGAATGAAGCGACTCACCGCGTTCACAGATCCCTGGGCAAACCAGTTCGACAGCGGTTATCAACTTACCCAATCACTGATTGCCTTCGGCCGGGGGGAATGGCTGGGGGTGGGTTTGGGTAATAGTGTGCAGAAACTCTTTTATCTTCCCGAAGCTCATACCGATTTTGTGTTTTCCATTTGGGCAGAGGAAACCGGTTTGATAGGCGCCTTGTTGGTGCTTTTCTTATACGCCGCATTGATTGGTCGCATGCTAATGCTGGCACGCCAGGTGGGTGACAAGGGCGATGCATTCGGGCAGCACCTTGTTTGTGGTATAGCGCTGCTGTTTGCCGGTCAGGTTTTTATCAACATCGGCGTTAGTACCGGGCTGTTGCCTACCAAGGGTCTCACTCTGCCATTTCTGTCCTATGGTGGCAGTAGTCTGATGGCGAGCCTTACCCTGGTGGCTTTGGTGTTGCGAATTTCAGGTGAGCACGACACCACCGGGAAGGCCAAACCATGAATGCGGTGCAGAGAAAAATATTGGTCATGGCTGGCGGCACGGGGGGACATGTCTATCCAGCGCTGGCCGTAGCCCAGGCGCTGCAAGAAGGGGGGTATGATATCGAGTGGCTGGGTACTCGCGCCGGACTTGAAGCGCGTGTGGTCCCCCAGGCTGGCATAAAATTGAATTACCTTCATGTCGCGGGTTTTCGTGGTAAAGGCGTGATCGCGAGATTGAAAGCCATGTTTTTTCTGGTGATTTCTCTGTGTGAATCCTTGGCGATTCTGCTGCGGTATCGACCGGGCTGTGTTCTGGGCATGGGTGGCTATGCGTCGGCTCCCGGGGGCCTGATCAGTTGGCTGTTGCGCCGTCCATTGGTTATTCACGAACAAAACGCTGTGGCGGGTTCCACCAACCGCATGCTGGCTCCACTGGCCAAGCGTATCTGCGTTGCCTATCCAGATGCATTTGGCGCCAAGCGAGATGTGTTTGAAACCGGTAATCCAGTGCGGCGGGATATTGAGCGTATTCATGGTGATGAGTCTGGCGTTTCAACCGAGCATGCACCGCTGCGTATTCTTGTCCTCGGCGGTAGTCTGGGCGCCCAGGCGCTGAATGAAGTCATGCCGGATTTGATGACGCAACTGCCCGCGAATAGCTGTGAGTTATGGCATCAGTGCGGGCCGAGGCATCTGGAATCCGTGAGTCATTCCTATGGCCAATCCACTGCCGGAATTCGACTGGATGCCTATATTGAAGATATGGCCCAGGCATACGCGTGGGCGGATTTAGCGATTTGTCGGGCTGGTGCGTTAACCTGCGCGGAACTCGCCATGGCCGGGATCCCGGCGATACTGATTCCACTTCCAGGGGCTATTGACGATCATCAGACCGTCAATGCTCGCTGGCTTGTCCAGGGTGGTGCCGCAGAGATACTTGTGCAGAGTGAAATGAGTGCTCCGGCTCTTGCAGAGCGGATTCAGACGCTCTCCGCTGATCGATCGACACTCATTGCTATGACTCAGGCAGCGCGCAAAATGGCGCGACCCAACGCGGTAGACGATATCGCTCGGATTTGCCGGGAGGTATACCGCGGTGAGTGATATGGATGCCTTTGTGGTACCGGAGATGCGCCGTATTTCACAGATTCATCTGGTCGGTATTGGTGGAGCCGGCATGAGTGGAATTGCCGAGGTGCTCATTAATCTGGGCTACCGGGTGACCGGCTCCGATTTGCGCGAGTCGACTGTGACTGATCGATTGTCTCGCCTGGGTATCTCCGTACTCTTTGGCCATCAGGCAGGCAATGTGCAGGGCGCTGATGTTGTGGTTTGCTCGAGCGCGGTCGATGAAACCAATCCTGAAATACAGGAGGCGCGGGCGAGTCGTATTCCGGTTGTGCCGCGGGCTGAAATGCTTGCTGAGTTGATGCGCTACCGACACGGTATTGCTGTCGCCGGCACCCATGGTAAGACGACGACGACCAGTTTGATCGCCTCGGTTTTCGCGGAGGCGGGACTGGATCCAACCTTTGTTATTGGTGGACTGTTAAAGAGTGTGGGTACCAATGCACAGCTAGGTCGCAGCCGCTATCTGGTTGCTGAGGCCGATGAAAGTGACGCTTCGTTTCTGCATCTGCAGCCAATGGTGGCAGTGATCACTAATATCGAAGCTGACCACATGGAAACCTATGGCGGAGATTTCGCCATGCTGCACAACACCTTTGCGCAATTTTTGCACAATCTGCCATTTTACGGTGTAGCGGTGCTTTGCGCGGATGACGAAGCCGTGCTGCAACTCATGCAGGACACCACAAGAACGACAGTGACCTATGGCTGCAGCGAGCATGCCGATTATCGAATAGTCGACGTTGTCGAGTTGGGGCTTGCCACTCGCTTCACGGTGCAACGTCCCGGTGATTTGACAGACCTGACCGCACAGCTCGCGTTGCCCGGGCTCCACAATGTTCTCAATGCAACTGCTGCGGTAGCCGTTGCCAGTGACGAAGGTATTGCAGACGCGGCGATTATCCGTGGATTGGAGATTTTTCAGGGGGTTGGACGGCGCTTTGAATTGCATGGTGACATCAGTATTGAGGGCAAGCGCGTCACCTTGTTGGATGATTACGGACATCATCCCACCGAGGTAAGAGCAACGCTGCAAGCGGCTCGCCAGGCGTGGCCGGACCGGCGGCTGGTGATGATATATCAACCGCATCGATATACCCGGACCCGGGATCTATATGAAGATTTCGTACAAGTACTCGGGACCTGTGATGCGCTGATTCTTCTCGATGTCTATGCCGCTGGCGAAGACCCCATCGTCGGGGCTGATAGCCGCAGTCTCGCCGGGAGCCTGCGACAGCGAGGGGCGCTTGATCCGGTGTATGTGCAATCGCCCGAGGGCGTTCCCGAAATACTGGGCGCCCTGGTCAGGGAAGGCGATGTTGTCATGACGCAGGGCGCTGGCAGCGTTGGTGGTCTGGCCGCACATATTCATACGTTCTTCGCCGCGGGTGCCGAGCTATGACTGGTTCAGCGACAGTTGCCTTGGGGCGTCGCGTAGCACTGCTTCGTGGAGGTACGTCTCCAGAGCGCGAAATATCTCTGCTGTCGGCGACTACAGTAGCGACAGCGCTGGACGATCTTGGGCTTGATTGGGTGGGTATCGATCCTGCTGATGAGCATTGGTGGCAGGCGTTGCATGCTGATGATCTCGTTTTCAATTGCCTGCATGGTGGCGACGGTGAAGGTGGTGTGATTCAGGGTTTCTTGCAGACGCTGGGATATGCCTTCACCGGCAGTGATATGGCCTCATCTGCGCTCGCCATGAACAAGCTGCAGTGCAAAAGAATCTGGCAGGCAATGGGTGTTGCCACGGCCCCGTTTCAGGTGCTCACCGAATCCAGTGATTGGTCGGCTCTGGTAGCTTGTTGGCCGATATCCTTTGTCAAACCAGTCAGAGGTGGTTCCAGTCTCGGCATGACGCGTGTCGAGTCGGCTGCTGAACTTGAAGAGGCCTGGCGCGCCGCTAGGGAGATAGATCCTGTTGTCATTATGGAGCGCTATCTGTCCGGACCGGAGTATACCGTTGCCATCCTGGGGGACAGCGCGCTACCCCCAATCAAACTGGAAACAGATAACCTGTTTTATGACTACGAAGCCAAATACTTCTCGGACGACACCCGCTATATCTGTCCCTGCGGACTGGAGTCCGCAGAATTGGCCAGCATCTCGGATCTCGCCATCAGCGCTTTTGCGGCCTTGGGCTGTGCTGTCTGGGGTCGAGTGGATCTTATGTTTGACGACAAGCTTGGCTTCGTAGTTCTCGAGGTCAATACCATTCCTGGAATGACCACACACAGTCTGGTTCCCATGGCTGCGCGTGAGCATGGATATTCGGTAAGTGAGTTGGTGGGCCGGATACTGACGTTGAGCGCATCCAGATGGAATGACGCCGGGGGTGAGCTATGAACAGAGGTAATTCCATACCTCGCACCGGGGCGGCGCGCCGCCGGACTCAGTCCGGCCAGACAGATTCCCGGGTCGCCGGTTTGACAAGATTCATGGTGGCTGGCGCTGGTCTCGGTGGCGTCCTGGCGCTTATCACAATACTGGTGCAATCAGTCCTGCAACTGCCATTGGAGCGCATCGTGGTTAACGGAGAGTTTCGTTTTCTGGATGAAACTATGGTCAGCAATCGCCTCCAGCCCTTTATTGAGGAGTTTGAATCCGGTCCTGATCTGGAAGCAATGCGGGTAGAGCTCGAAGAGATTCCCTGGGTTAAGGCCGCGGAACTCCAGCGACGCTGGCCCGATTTGCTGGAAATTTCTGTGCACGAACGCACGCCGATAGCGCAATGGCGTGATGAAGCACTGATTGATTTCGACGGCACCGTTTTTAAACCGGATGCTCTGCCGCCGTTGCTGGGGTTGCCGCGCCTGGCTGGTCCCGAAGGCCGGGATCTGGAAGTGTTCGAAGCCTATCGACGGCTTGCGGGTATCGGGCGTCGATACAACCGCGAGTTGATACGGCTGCAACTGGATACCCGCGGCAGTTGGACTGCAGAACTGACCGGCGGTACCGAGGTGATCCTTGGGGTTGACATGATTTTTGACAAGATGCGGCGATTCCTCGCAACGGTTGAGGTATTGCAGCGCGACACGGGCAAATTGATGGCGCGAGTGGACTTGCGGTACGGCAATGGTATGGCGATAGCATGGGTGGATGGGCCTGAGCCAATCGTTGCGGTACAAAGTGCAATTCACGCTGAATCAAAACTGAAAGGGGAGCAGCCGGGTTATGGGCAGCACACAGGAACATAGCATGATCGTGGGGCTGGATATCGGTACGTCGAAAGTTGTGGCGATCGTCGGCGAGATCAATTCCGATGGTGGTATAGAAATTGTCGGTATCGGTTCACACCCCTCGCGCGGGCTTAAGAAGGGCGTGGTAGTCAATATTGAATCGACGGTACAGTCTATTCAGCGAGCGGTGGAAGAAGCCGAGCTGATGGCGGGTTGTCAGATTCACTCGGTGTATGTGGGAATTGCGGGAAGTCACATCCGCAGCTTGAATTCCCATGGGATCGTCGCTATTCGAGATCGCGAAGTTTTTGCGCTGGATCTGGAGCGCGTCATTGACGCCGCACAAGCAGTCGCCATACCGGCGGATCAGAAGGTGCTGCACATTCTGCCGCAGGAGTACGTCATTGATAATCAGGAAGGTATCAAAGAGCCCTTGGGTATGTCCGGCGTTCGATTGGAAGCAAAGGTCCACCTGGTGACCTGTGCGGTTAATGCTGCCCAAAACATCGAGAAGTGTATACGTCGCTGCGGCCTGGAAGTGGAAGAAATTATCCTGGAACAGTTGGCCTCCAGCTATTCCGCTCTGACCGAAGACGAAAAAGAGCTGGGGGTATGTATGGTCGATATTGGTGGAGGCACCACCGATATCGCTATTTTCACCGATGGCTCGATCAGGCACACAGGAGTTATTCCCATCGCCGGGGATCAGGTGACCAATGACATCGCCATGGCGTTGCGCACACCGACGCACTCTGCCGAAGAAATCAAGATTAAGTATGCCTGTGCCCTGACACAACTGGCCGGGGCCGATGAAACCATCAAAGTGCCCAGCGTCGGAGAGCGACCTCCTCGCGACTTGTCCCGTCAGGCACTGGCAGAGGTGGTTGAACCGCGGTACGACGAATTATTCACGCTCGTGCAGGCCGAACTGCGCCGCAGTGGATACGAAGACCTGATTCCCGCGGGGATCGTTCTTACCGGCGGTACCTCCAAGATGGAGGGCGTGGTTGAGCTGGCAGAGGAAATTTTTCACATGCCTGTGCGGGTGGGGCTTCCCCATGGCGTGCAGGGGCTCACCGATATTGTTCGCAACCCCATTTTTTCAACCGGTGTCGGGTTGCTTCAGTACGGATTAAAACAACAATTTGACGGGTCGGCGCACTCGTCTCGTGGCGCGGCCAGCGATGGCTGGTTTGGACGCCTGCGAACCTGGTTTAGAAGTAATTTTTAGAGCAGTAAGGCGGTGCTGGGCTTTGTCTGGCGTCTACATAAAAAAGGGAGAAGTGACATGTTTGAACTAGTCGACAATCTACCGCAGAGCGCGGTAATCAAGGTAGTTGGTGTCGGGGGAGGTGGCGGCAATGCGGTCAAGCATATGATCGATTGTCAGGTGGAGGGCGTTGAGTTTATCTGTGCCAACACCGATGCCCAGGCACTGTCTGACATCGATATACGAACCGTTCTGCAGTTGGGCAGCAACATTACCAAAGGACTGGGTGCCGGAGCGAACCCGGAAATTGGCCGTGCCGCCGCCCTGGAGGATCGTGAAAGAATAGCGGAGTCTCTGCAGGGCACGGATATGGTGTTTATCACTGCCGGTATGGGGGGTGGTACCGGTACTGGTGGCGCTCCGGTTGTTGCTGAAGTGGCGCGTGAGATGGGTATTCTCACCGTTGCCGTGGTGACCAGACCGTTTCCCTTCGAAGGGAAAAAGCGAATACGGATTGCTGAGGAAGGCATGGCTGAACTGCAACAGCATGTTGACTCTCTGATCACGATTCCCAATGAAAAGTTGCTGGACGTACTGGGGAAAAATACCAGTCTTCTGGATGCATTTAAGGAAGCCAATAACGTACTATTGGGCGCCGTGCAGGGCATAGCTGACCTGATCATCCGACCCGGCATGATCAATGTCGATTTCGCCGATGTTCGCACTGTGATGTCCGAAATGGGCCTGGCCATGATGGGGACGGGATATGCCAGTGGTGAAAATCGTGCCCGTGAAGCTGCGCAAGCTGCGATTATGAGTCCTCTATTGGAAGACATCAATCTGGAGGGTGCGCGGGGCATTCTGGTGAATATCACAGCAGGTCTGGACCTTTCTCTGGGAGAGTTTTCGGAAGTCGGTGATACGGTCGAGGAATTTGCGTCTGAAAATGCGACCGTCGTAGTTGGCACGGTGATTGACCCTGAAATGAGTGAGGAGCTAAAGGTTACCGTCGTTGCCACAGGACTGGGTGGAGACGCTTTGCGCAAGCCCTTGCAGGTTGTTGAAGCAACACCGCCACCCGAAAGCGCGGCTGACTATAAGAAGCTGGATCGACCGACTATAATGCGTCAGGGACAAGTGCCGCGGGAAGAGTCTGCACCGCAGCACCGCTCCGCTGCCACCAGTGCAGCCGGCGGTCCGCAGGAAGATATGGACTATTTTGATATTCCGGCTTTCCTGCGACGGCAGGCGGATTGATGTCAGGCATTTTCGGGCTGCGTAAGGTGAAAGCCACGGTATCCTGGCAATGGGCGTAGTGGAGAAAAACTATTGCAGACGGGCAGATTATGATTAGACAAAGATCACTGCGAAATACCATCAGGGCTACCGGAGTCGGATTGCACACGGGTGAAAAGGTGTACCTCACTTTGCGCCCCGCGCCCGTCGACACTGGTATTATCTTCCGTCGAACTGACCTGAATCCGGTACTGGAAATTCCGGCGCGGGCTGCCAACGTTGGCGACACCACGCTGTCCACGACGCTGACCTCCGGGGATGAACGTGTTTCTACGGTTGAGCATCTGCTTTCGGCTATGGCGGGTTTGGGTATTGATAACGCCTATGTTGAACTCAGCGCGCCCGAGGTTCCCATCATGGATGGCAGTGCTGGTCCCTTCGTATTTCTGATTCAGTCGGCCGGGATCGAAGAGCAGGACGCTGCCAAGCAATTTATTCGGATCAAACGCCCCGTGGTTGTTAAGGACGGTGACAAAGTAGCCAGCTTCCTCCCTTTTGATGGCTTCAAAGTCTCGTTCACCATTGAGTTTGATCACCCGGTCTTCAGGGATCGGGTCGCTAATGCCGAGGTAGATTTCTCCACCACCTCCTTTGTCAAGGAGGTGAGCCGGGCTCGCACCTTTGGCTTTATGCATGAATTCGAGTATTTGCGTTCGAAAGGACTGGCCAGAGGTGGCAGCGTGGATAATGCCATTGTGGTCGATGAGTACCGCATTCTCAATCAGGACGGCTTGCGCTACGAAGACGAATTCGTCAAGCATAAGGTCCTGGACGCCATTGGTGATCTTTACCTGCTCGGCAATAGTCTGATTGGTGAATTTCGCGCCCATAAATCGGGTCATGCTTTAAACAACCAGTCGCTACGCGCCCTCATTGAGCAGCCTGATGCCTGGGAGGTGGTGACATTTGATGATGCCGCCACAGCTCCGATCTCCTATGC
The DNA here is from genome assembly GCA_938074045.1 of uncultured Halieaceae bacterium. GTDB lineage: Bacteria > Pseudomonadota > Gammaproteobacteria > Pseudomonadales > Halieaceae > CALJGI01. Next base: position 215,869 of record CALJGI010000002.1, on the reverse strand, counting down.
CAGTCCCGCTGCAGCGGTGTGATCCCATGAATCGAGCCAGCCATGACAGCCCGTGGAAAAAATACCCTGATTATGAGATAGTTGCCGGCTTTCAAATATGGGTACCAGGCGCCGTATGAAGGTTATCGTCATTTCTAACCGCCACGGCCGTTCCAGAACATTCACGCTGGGGCGGTGGTCGCGTATGGTCCTATCCGCCTGTTTTCTTGGTATTCCCTTCGGCATGGCTGTATTGGGGTACCAGGTTGTCCACGACGGTAATTCTGCCGCCGGAGAGCTCGCCATTGCTGGTCTTCGTGAAGAGACCGAACGACAAGGTGAAGGTTTGAGCGGGCTGCGGCAACGCGCGGAGCAAACTCTGCAGGCACTCACGCTGAGGGTGGCAGAGATGCAGGCGCGTCTGGTGCGACTCGATGCTATGGGTGAGCGCCTGACTACTATGGCTGGACTGGATACCGGCGAATTTGATTTCAGTAAGCAGCCGGCGCTGGGCGGACCCGCTGAGGTGGACCTTGGACTGGCTTTTACCGATGGTGATCTGGGTACTGAAATTGATCGTCTGGATGCCCTGATAGTCGATCGGGAGCAACAACTGAAGGTGCTTGAAGATCTGCTGGCTAATCGCCAACTGGAAGACCAGATATATCTGGCGGGAAGACCGATCAACAAGGGTTGGCAGTCATCTGCGTTTGGGCGACGCACAGACCCATTTTCCGGTCGTGCCGGTTGGCATTCTGGGATCGACTTCGCCGGCAAAGAAAATAGTGAAATCATTGCTGTTGCCTCCGGGGTTGTGACCGGATCGGGTACACGCAGTGGTTATGGCAAGATGGTGGAAATAACGCACGGAGCGGGTTACGTAACCCGCTATTCCCACAATAAGGAAAATCTTGTCAAAGTGGGCGATATTGTCAAGCAGGGGCAGGAAATTGCCCTCATGGGTAATACTGGCCGCTCTACTGGCCCCCATGTTCATTTTGAGGTCTACAAACACGGTCGCCCGGTCGACCCCGCATCATACGTCCACCGCACACGACGCTAGTTCCCACTCCGCAGGACATCTATCCAGGCGTCACCGGTTGATCTGTCCGGTGGTGCTATCGTCATCTATTCTGGGACATTCAATATCATGATTGGAAATCTGTTGCGCAAGTTAGTCGGCAGCAAAAATGACCGGGTTTTGAAGCGCATGAACAAGCAGGTTCGCGCCATCAATGCGCTGGAGGAAGGGCTAAAAGATCTTTCGGATGAGGAGTTGCAGGCCAAAACCGATGAGTTCAAGGCCAGATTCGCCAGTGGTGCCTCGGTTGATGACTTGTTGGTCGAAGCCTTTGCTGTTGTACGTGAGGCCGGGCTTCGCTCCCTCAAAATGCGGCATTTTGATGTACAACTCGTCGGAGGGATTACCCTGCACGAGGGGAAGATTGCCGAGATGGGGACCGGTGAGGGCAAGACACTGGTGGCAACTCTGCCCGTCTATCTCAATGCGCTTTCTGGTCGCGGGGTGCACATCATTACGGTCAATGACTACCTCGCTCAACGGGATGCGCATTGGATGGCACCGCTATACCAGTTCCTTGGACTGAGCGTTGGTGTAATCGTATCCGGACAGAGTGGTGAGCAAAAACGGGATGCCTATCTGGCGGATATTACCTACGGGACCAATAACGAATTCGGCTTTGACTACCTGCGAGACAACATGGCGTTCGTCGCTGAAGACAGAATGCAACGAGGTCGACACTTTGCAATTGTGGATGAGGTCGATTCCATTCTCATTGATGAAGCCCGTACACCATTGATTATTTCGGGCGCGGCCGAGGATAGTTCGGCCCTTTACAAGCGCATCGACAAGCTGATTCCCAGGCTTGAGCTCCGAGAGAAAATAGAATCAGAGTCGGAAGTAGAGGAAACCAGTGGCCATTACACCATTGATGAAAAACTGCGTCAGGTTGAACTGACTGAAGAGGGGCATCAGTTCGTCGAAGAACTAATGACAAGCGAAGGCTTGCTGGCTGAAGGTGACAGTCTTTACGCCGCTACCAATCTTGGTTTGTTACACCACCTCAACTCAGCTCTGCGCGCCCACGTTCTTTTTCAGCGTGATGTTGAGTACATAGTGCAAGACGGTCAGGTCGTGCTCATTGATGAACACACTGGTCGGAAAATGGCAGGCCGGCGCTTGTCTGAAGGTTTGCATCAGGCGCTGGAGGCCAAGGAGCGCGTGGCGATACAGAGTGAAAGTCAGACGCTGGCCTCAACCACCTTTCAGAACTATTTCCGGCTCTACGACAAGTTGGCCGGCATGACGGGGACGGCGGATACCGAAGCTTTTGAGTTCAAACAAATATACGGACTCGAGGTCGTTGTGATTCCCACTAACGTACCTAGCCAAAGAAGCGATCTCAATGATTTGGTCTACCTGAGCCGCGCGGAGAAATATGATGCCATCGTTGCTGACGTAAAAGAGTGTGTTGAGAACGGCGCACCTGTTTTGGTAGGTACGGCTTCGATCGAAACATCAGAGGAGATGTCGGCGCGTTTCAAAAAGGCAGGTATTGAGCATAAGGTTCTCAACGCCAAGTTCCATGAGAAAGAGGCGGAAATCATCGCCGAAGCGGGTCGGCCGGGCGTGGTGACCATTGCCACCAATATGGCTGGTCGTGGTACAGACATAGTTTTGGGTGGAAATCCCGAATCCGAAATTGCCGGTCTGGAGGGCGAGGATGAAGCCCGGATCGAACAGGTGCGGACTGAGTGGAAGCTGCGCAACCAACAGGTGCTCAATGCTGGTGGCCTGCATATTTTGGGTACAGAAAGGCATGAATCGCGGCGCATAGACAACCAGCTGCGTGGTCGATCGGGTCGACAGGGCGATCCAGGTGTCAGTCGCTTCTACCTGTCGCTGGAAGACAACCTGATGCGTATTTTCGCTTCTGACCGGGTGAAAAATTTCATGCAAGCCCTGGGCATGGAGCAGGGTGAAGCCATTGAACATCGTATGGTTTCCAATGCTATTGAAAAGGCACAGCGAAAAGTTGAGGGTCGAAACTTTGATATCCGCAAGCAGTTGCTCGAATACGATGATGTTGCCAATGATCAGCGGCAGATCATCTATCAGCAGCGGGATGAGCTCCTTACCGTGGAGGATATTTCCGACACGATTACATTGATACGTGACGATGTGGTCAATGATTTGATCAGTGATTACGTGCCGCCACAAAGTCTGGAAGAGCAATGGGATGTCCCTGGATTGGAGGAAAAGCTCGCCGCTGAATTTGGGATTCAACTACCAGTCGCATCCTGGTTGGCGGAAGACGATCAACTGCATGAAGAAACCTTACGGCAGAAGATAGTAGAGCGAGTGGCAGCCGATTACGAGCGGAAGCTGGACGAAGTCGGACCTGACATGCGTAAGATTGAGAAGCATATTATGCTGCAGGTGCTGGATACACTCTGGAAGGAGCATTTGGCTACGATGGATCATCTTCGCCAGGGGATACACCTGCGCGCCTATGCGCAGAAAAACCCGAAGCAAGAATACAAGCGGGAATCTTTTGCACTGTTTGAGGCATTGTTAGATAACCTCAAGCATGAGGTCATTCGAATATTGAGTCACGTACAGGTGCAACGTGAAGATGAGGCCCAGCTGATTGAGCAGCAACGCCGTGAACAGCAGGCCCGGGAGAAAATGGCTTTTCAGCACGCCAGCGCCTCTGCCATGGATCCGGAAGTGGGGGAAGAGCCGCAGCAGCCTGTGCAGCAACAGCCTTATCATAGGGAAGAACGTAAGGTTGGCCGAAACGAACCCTGTCCCTGTGGTTCCGGCCAGAAATACAAACAGTGTCACGGTAAGATCGGCGCTTAGGACTTTAGAATATGGCCGTTGGTGAAGGACGATTGCCGCCTCTGTTACCCGTTTCTGGCGTGCGGGTTGCGACGGTCTCGGCCGGTATAAAGTACGCAGACAGACCTGACCTCGTTCTGTTTGAGCTGGCGTCTGAATCCGCAGTTGCAGCGACGTTCACCCGCAATGCATTTTGTGCTGCACCGGTTGTGGTGGCCCGGGACCACTGGCAAGGAGATACAGGTATCTGCTATTGGCTGGTGAACACCGGTAATGCCAATGCTGGGACCGGCCAGACGGGAGAAGCTGTTGCCCTGCAATGTTGCGCCCAACTTGCGGCCTTGAGTGGCGTCACAGCAGCCAGTGTGATGCCGTTTTCGACGGGGGTGATTGGCGAGCCACTACCTCTGGTTCCGATCGTGCAATCCTTGCCAGCACTGCTGGAGAGTCTTACATCCCAGGGTTGGGCCGCTGCGGCGGAAGGCATCATGACGACGGATACTCGACCGAAAGGTGGTAGCCGGCAAATCAGTTTCCAGGGACAGACCTTCACGGTTACCGGTATTGCCAAGGGGTCAGGCATGATACGTCCCAATATGGCGACCATGCTTGCTTTTCTGGCTACTGACGCCGCTATAGCACCAGACGTATTACAGGAAATGCTTAATGAGTGTGTCGAGACCTCATTTAACTGCATAACTGTGGATGGCGATACGTCCACTAATGACGCCTGTGTTTTGGCGGCCACCGGTGCTGCGAACAACCCATTGGTAGAATCAACCAGCGGAGAGCTATATGGCTTACTGTTAGAAGCCGTGGGGGATCTCTGCACCAACCTGGCGCAGGATTTAATCCGTGATGGAGAGGGCGCTGGCAAGTTTGTCGAAATCAGCGTTGGCGGAGGTGCTAGAGCATCAGAGAGCAGGAGGGTGGCATATGCTGTCGCAGAGTCACCTCTGGTAAAAACGGCCCTGTTTGCCAGTGACCCAAACTGGGGGCGCATACTTGCCGCAATCGGTCGGGCTGGAGTTCCCGATTTGGATGTGCGAGCTGTTGCGGTTTCAATAGGAGAAACGCTGATCGCAGAGCAGGGCATGCGCGCGGCCAATTACACTGAGGAGCAAGGTGCTGCGGCGATGGCGGGTGAGGAAATTCGCGTCATTATCGACCTCGGGAGAGGTGACAAATCAGCCACCGTATGGACGACCGATCTTGGCTATGAGTATGTGCGGATTAACGCAGAGTACCGCAGTTGACACAATGACCAGTAGAACCCACGTGGCTGTTGCTGTTGTAGCAGGTGAGGCCGGAATTCTTGTCAGCAAAAGGCACCCAGAGCGCCATCAGGGCGGACTGTGGGAATTTCCGGGTGGGAAGGTCGAGCCCGGTGAAACTGTGCAGGCGGCACTGGTGCGTGAATTGCGCGAAGAGCTGGGTATTGTAGCCACCGGTATGCAACCTCTGGTGGAGGTCTGCCACGATTATCCCGACCAGGAGGTCCTGTTGGATGTGTGGCTGGTGAGTTCGTTTGAGGGGGTGCCGGAAAGTCTGGAAGGTCAGCAGGTGCGTTGGGTTCCCGTCGCCGAACTTTCAACTCTGGAGTTTCCAGCCGCCAATTTGGCCATCCTTAAAGTAGTGCAGGGAATGTGAGCACGAGCTGGATTTTGGGCTATTCCAGATCATCGCTGAGAACATCCGAGTGAGTGCTGTCTCCTGCCAGCACATGTTCTTCGTTGGCCCAATCACAAAAGTCGGAGTCTCTGCACCGTTTGGAACAGAACGGTCGGTGGGGGCGTTCGTTAACCCACGGCACCTGGTTGCCACAGGTTGGGCAGTTTACCGTTAGTGGTTCTGTTTCAGTTGTCACGATTAAACTCCATAGCCAATCCCAGGTACTGTTTGTGCAGACGCTCGACGCCTTCCTTCAATGCCTGGATTGTCCCTGAATTAGTCAGCACATCATCTGCCTGCGCCAGCCTGGATGCGCGGTCTGCCTGGTTGGCAATGATGCGCTTGATTTGTTCAGGTTCCGTAGCATCTCTTTCCGCAGCACGCTGTGTCTGAACTTCCACTGGCACATCGATGACCAGAATCCGATGACACAAGTGGCGCTGTCCAGTTTCCAGCAAAAGAGGTGATACCAGTATGACATAGTCGCTGCGAGCAGCTTGCAACCGGGCCGTAATTTCGATGCCGATGAGCGGATGTGTCAACTCGTTAAGCCAGCTAAGAGCCGCGTCATCGCCGAATACGCGTGTTCGTAATGCAGCGCGATCAAGGTTGCCATCGACCCGGACAAACTGCGGGCCAAAATGTTCAGCGATACTTAGCAGTGCGGGTCGTCCGGGTTCAACAATCTCCCGGGACACCAGGTCTGCGTCTACTACATCGATACCCAATTCGGCGAAATGATCACTGGCCGCGGTTTTTCCACTGCCGATACCACCCGTCAAACCCACTACCAGCTTTTTCACTGTACAGTGCCCAACCCCGTGATGGTCAGATAGCGGGAGACAATATCCTCTCCCCACAAAAGTGCCAGCCAGCCGGCGGCAGCCAGATAGGGTCCAAAGGGGATTGGTTTGCTGCGCTCATGGCCTCCAATCAGTATCGCGGTCACACCAAAAATCGCACCAACCAGGGAGGATAGCAGCAGAATCATGGGGATCATTTGCCAGCCCAACCAGGCGCCAAGTGCTGCGAGTAGTTTGAAGTCCCCATACCCCATACCCTCCCTGCCGGTGGCCAGTTTGAACAGCCAATACACACTCCAGAGCGCCAGGTATCCGCACATTGCACCCAGCACGGCAGACTCCAGAGTGGTGAACGTCCCGAAAAAATTTGCCAGCAAGCCCACCCAGAGCAGAGGCAGTGTAATTTGATCTGGTAACAGTTGATGATCGAAATCAATCATCGACAGGGCAAGCAGCGTCCAGCTCAACACAAGTGCCCCGAGCAATGGCCAACTGGCTCCCAGAACCAAGCCACAGCTCACTGCCAACATAGCAGTGACCACTTCAATCGCTGGATATCTCAGTGAGATAGAGGTTCGACACTGGGAGCAGCGGCCCCTGAGAAAGATAAAGCTGATGACGGGGATGTTCTCCCAGACTTTGATCTGGTGGTCGCAGGATGGGCAGTGTGAATTGGGCGTGGCGAGGTTAAATGGTTCTTCTATCGATTCCTCTTCGTTCCCGTCAGTGTTCAGAAACTCGCGGCACTCCCGTTCCCAGTCGCGATTCATCATGACTGGCAAGCGATAAATAACCACGTTGAGAAAGCTGCCGACAAGCAATCCGATTACCACCAGGAAAGCGACCAGCAGCACTGGATAATGTGCCAGGAGTTGGAAAAAGGCCATTCAGATCAAACGACAGATCCGAGCATAAAGATAGGCAGATACATTGCCACCATTAGGCCGCCAACGAGAACCCCGAGTACAGACATAATCAGAGGCTCCATCAGTGAGCTGAGGCTGTCCACGGCGTCATCAACCGCTGCCTCATAATGCAGCGCTACTTTTTCAAGCATATCATCAAGGGCGCCGGACTCCTCTCCTATAGATACCATTTGCAACAGCATGGTGGGAAAGAGGTTGGTCGACTTGATCGAGTTGTACAAAGGTGTGCCGGTCATGACGTCGTCGCGAATATTTCCGATGGCTTTGTGGTAGACAGCGTTGCCCGCTGCGCCCCGAACCGACTCCAGTGCGTCGACCAATGGTACACCGGCGGCAAAGGTCGTGGCCAGGGTACGCGAGAATCTGGCAATGACCGAGTTAAAAATAATGTCTCCTACGATGGGTGCCTTCAGCATGGCGGCATCAATGGCATCTGAGAAGGTCTTGGACCGCCTTCGAGCTTCGCCAAAGGCGTAGACCGATGCCACAATGCCGAGTAGTGCCACAAACCACCATTCCTGGGCAAAATTGGAGATATTCAGTACAAACAGTGTGAAGGCGGGAAGATCGGCACCGAAACTGGCGAAGGTCTCCGCAAACTGTGGTACGACCTTGACCAAAAGGATACCGGTAACGATCAGGGACACCACCACAACAGCAATTGGATAGGTGAGGGCACTCTTGATCTTGGCTTTCAGCGCTTCGCTTTTCTCTTTGTAGGTGGCCACACGGTCAAGCATGGTCTCCAACGTACCTGATTGTTCGCCTGAATCGATCAGGCTGATAAACAGTTCGTCAAAATGTTGTGGGTGTTTTTCCAGACTGGTCGCCAGCCCTGTACCTGACGCGACCTCATGTTTAATCGCATTAACCAGATCTCTCATGCTGGGGTTTTCAAGAGCCTCCGAAACAATATCGAAGGATTGGACCAAGGGCACACCCGCTTTCATCATGGTGGCCAACTGGCGAGTAAAGATTGCAATATCGGAAGCCGTTATCTTGCGGCCGGAAGCAAACAGCGGTTTGGATTTTTTCTTGACCGATTTGGGCCTGATACCCTGTTGGCGCAATTGCGCCTTGGCCAGGGATTGGCTGATGGCAGAGATCTCGCCCTTGGTCTTACGACCCTTGGCGTCTTGCCCTTGCCAGACAAATATCTGGCTCTTGGTTGCGCTAGTAGCCATTTTTTAGTCCTGTGTTACCCGGTTAACCTCTTCCAGACTGGTGTCCCCTGCGGCTGCTTTCCTTAATGCCGAACGACGAAGGTCGTTAAAACCCTCTTTTCTCGCCTGCTCTGCTATCTCGATAGAATTACCTTCTTCCATAATTATACGCGCCAAGGGGGGTGTAATCCTAACCACTTCGTAGATGCCGACCCGACCCTTGTAACCGGCGCTGCATTTTGAGCAGCCGACCGCTTTGAACAGTGAGAGGCCTTCCAGATCTTCCTCGAGGTATCCGACTTCCAACAAAGCCTCCCGGGGAATATCCGCCGGGGCTTTACACTCCTTACATAGTCGTCGCGCCAGCCGCTGGGCAATAATCAGATTGACCGATGTTGCCAGGTTGAATGAGGGTACACCCATATTGAGCAGGCGGGTGATGGTCTCTGCCGCACTGTTGGTGTGGAGTGTGGACATCACCATGTGCCCGGTTTGAGCCGCCTTGATTGATATCTCGGCCGTCTCCAGATCTCGAATCTCTCCCACCATGATAATGTCGGGGTCCTGGCGCAAGAATGAGCGTAGTGCCTCTGCAAATGTCAAACCGACCTTCGGATTTACATGACACTGGTTGATCCCCTCCAGATTTATCTCCACCGGATCCTCAGCAGTTGAAATATTAACATCTGGCGTGTTGAGGATATTTAGACCCGTGTAAAGCGATACAGTCTTGCCGGACCCGGTGGGTCCGGTCACCAGGATCATACCCTGTGGTTGTTCTAGCGCTGCCATATACATGTCTTTCTGTTCTGGCTCATATCCCAGAAGATCGATTCCCATTTGGGCGCTGGATGGATCGAGAATCCGCAGTACGATTTTTTCGCCGAACAGACAGGGCAGAGTATTGACCCGGAAATCGATGGCCCGTTTCTTGGAAAGTTTCATCTTGATGCGACCGTCCTGAGGCATGCGCCGCTCTGAAATATCCATCTGTGACATGACCTTGAGTCGAGCGGCCAAGCGCCCGGATAGATTTTGGGGCGGCCGCACTATTTCCCGTAATATCCCATCGGTTCTAAAGCGTACGCGATAGGCTTTTTCATAAGGTTCAAAATGTATATCGGATGCCCCTTCCCGAATGGCATCTACTAAAATCTTGTTAACGAACCGCACGATGGGAGTTTCATCGATACTGTCTCCCGCATCGGATTGGTCATCCGCATTTTCATCGACCGCCTCGAAATCGAGCTCTTCCATTCCGACATCATCGAAGTCGCCAAAGTCGCCGCCTTCCTGGGCCTCTACCGTTGTCAGTATAGCTGCGGCGAGAGCAGATTGATCGACCAGGATCAAGTCGGTCTTAATGCCGGTGTGGAACTTGATTTCGTCTAGCGCGGCCTGATTCGTTGGATCGGATACCGCGATGAACAATCGATTGCCACGGTGAAACAGTGGCAGGGCGTGATGCTTGGCTATCAATGCGGGGTCCACCATGCCGACGGGCAGCATTTCGGGGTTGAAAGAGTTGAGGTCTAAAAGGGGCACACCAAACTCATCGGACGCAAGTTCTGCAATTACTTGACTGTCTACCTTGCCGCTCTCTACCAGTTGTGGGACGAACAGTGTTTTGTTCGCTTTTGCTTGCTCGTGGATTTCCTGTGCTGACTCTTCATCCATCAGATTGTCCCGAACCAGACGCCGGGCCAGACCGCTTAGGTGGATACCTGCTTTAGAGCTCATGTTTATCTGTCCGATTTCTTGCGCTGCATATCAGTCTATTATTGTGGTTATCACGCGTTAACACCAGCCCAATAATTGTGCTGCTCTGACCGAGGTGACAATATTTGTCATATGCTGTCCAAAATTGCTAGAGTTCAGCGCCTCACCAGTCCTTTTTCGGGTGTGCTAGCGGTCCAGCACCTCGCGAAATATTAACATGTAACCCATTGACACATATAGATATACCCATATTCATTGGAGAGTTTTTGAAAGTTGGCACGAATGCTGCTAACTACTATCCCAACGACCTGGTTGTTGTTGTCTGAAAATCTTACGCAGGCGTAACACAATGGACACTAAAGCAAGCTCCAAGGAGATAGAGCAATGAAGAAAGTACAAAAGGGTTTTACCCTCATCGAACTAATGATCGTTATCGCAATCGTTGGTATTTTGGCGGCTGTTGCGTTGCCTGCATACCAGGACTACACAGTGCGTGCTAAAACGTCAGAAGCCATGGCGCTTTTGGGTGAGGCCAAGACTACCATCGCTGAGTACTACATCAGTAATGGCAAGTTGCCTTCTACCCAGGGTGTTTCTGGTATTCGTACTACAATCGGCACGAACAACGTGAAAAGTATTGGTTGGGACAGCAGTGGGAAGATCACCGTTTATGTGAATGATATCGGTGGCGACACATCTACAAACAATCAGGTGATGTTCTCGCTGACTAGTACGACCACCGGTACTCCGCAGTGGAAGTGCAAGGCCCCTTCTTCCAAGGGCATTAATGCCAAGTATTTGCCGGCTAACTGCCGCGGTTAAAGGCTTTTGTAGGTTCGAAACCCCGGGCATGTCCCGGGGTTTTTTTTATCTGCCTGAAAGGTAATACTAGTGCGGATCCCTCGCCGTTGTTTGGGGACACCCGTCCGGGGCATACGTGGAGCTCCAAATCCTCAATTAGGGTAGTGTATGGTTCGGTGGTATTACTATTTGCTGCTATTCGGAGTTTGTGCTGCAGCATATTGGCCTGGCGTCTCCGGCCCATTTGTATTTGATAGTCTGGCTGCACTGCCGGGTAGCATGGCTATCCACATCAATGGATCGGAATTTGCACAATGGATGGGCGCGGCTGGGAGCTCTTCTACCGGGCCTCTCGGGCGTCCAGTTGCAATCCTCAGTTTTGCAGCAAACCACGCTCTACTGGGAGAGCTGACGCCGCTCTCCATCAAAATAACAAATGTTCTAATCCATTTGTGTTGTGGTCTGCTGTTGCTGAAATTGATACAGATACTGGCGAACACGCGCCTGCTCCCCTCTGACTGGCGGGATTCCGAACGCGATTTTCTGGTCTTTCTCATCACCGCGCTTTGGTTGTTACACCCCTTGCATGTGTCGACGGTGCTGTATGCTGTGCAGCGGATGGCGCAACTGGCCGCACTTTTTAGTTTACTGGCACTGCTGTTTTACTGCCATGCGCGGGTTGCTGCGGTCCATGCCACGACTAAAGAGTCGCAGTATCGCATACTGGCTAACGGAATTTTATGCGCGCTTGTTTTCGGTTTGCTCGCTACCTTGTCCAAGGAAAATGGTCTGCTGGTGTTTTGGATATTGGTGGTGATTGAACTCACCTGTTTTTCCACTCTGACTCCGGTAGCTGAGTGGCGACTACGCCGGCTGCTCTACATTCTGGCCTGGGCGCCAGTGCTGCTATTGCTGGTGTTTTTTTTCGCTGAGCCACTCTGGCTGCAGAATAGTTTTTTGTCGCGTGAATTCACCATGGTGGAGCGTGTACTGACCCAGGCGCGAATCCTCTGGTATTACCTGTACTGGATATGGTGGCCAGATCTGACGCAGTTGGGACTACACCATGATGACATTGCTGTTTCCTCTAATCTTATCAGTCCCATTACGACGTTTATTGCAGTGTTGGCCTGGCTAGGGGTGGGCTTGGGCTGCTGGCTGACACGGAAGGCAGCACCTGGAATTGTATTTGCCGTAGCATGGTATTTGATCTCGCACGCGATGGAGTCAACTCTGGCGCCACTGGAGATGGTATATGAGCATCGCAACTATCTGGCTGGAATTGGCCCCATCCTATTGTTGGGTGCGGTAGTTGTACGCAGTCTGCGTTGGTCCAAAAGCGTGGCGATGGTAGCCAGCCTCGGGTTGTTGGTGCTTTTTGCGGGCCAATTGGCATGGCGCTCCAGCCAGTGGGGTGATGAACTTCTGATGACTCGTCACCATTTGCAGTCGCATCCCGATTCTCTTCGCGCGCAATATGATTTTGCAAATGCGCATTATCGCGCGGCGACCACTCGAAGTGGAGAAGTTGTAGATTATGAGCATCTGTTGGCGAGCCGGGCCGCCTATCAGGTGATGATCGAGAGAGAGCCCCAATCGCTGGCTGCCCTGGCGGCATTGGTTTGGATGGACAGCATCTATTTTGAGGGGTCTGAGCCCCTTCAGTGGGTTGATTTGCTGACTGTCGCGATGCAGGAAAAGCACCTGGTGGCAACGGATTTTAACGCACTGACATCGTTGGCCGGCTGCGCTCATTACCAGGTCTGCGTGCTGGACCCTTCCGAGTACCTTGCTTACCTAGATATTTTGCAAACTCGTCACCCGGATAGTGGAGATATTGCAACCCGCCGCGCGAAATTTTTCAGAGAGACCCTGGGGCAGCCGCTAGAATCAGTGAATATTTCACGGCAGGCACTGCTCCTGTGGCCCCAGGATCTCGAATTACATCGAGAGCTAATTACAGCGCAGCTTCAGGTTGGAGACACTGGCGCTGCACTAGAGGCTATCCGTCAATTACAGGCGATCTCCGGCAGCGTTTTTTTACTGAACGAGTTGCGTCAGATGTTTGCAGAGAAAGGCAGTTTGCATCTTGTTGAATAACAATGTGGTCAGATTTTGGTTTCCGATAACACTCTTTTTGGTGTTAGCTGCATGGCTCTACGACCCAGGACTTGACAGTCCCACGCTGCTCGATGACGCGGTCAATCTGTCTGTTCTGGATGAGTTGGAAGACTCTCCGCAATACGCTGCGGATGTAGTCTGGGGTAACCGCTCAGGAATACTGGGTCGGTCAGTTTCCATGTTTACTTTTGCGATGGAAAAAGTCTATCTCGATGAAGGTATATGGGGGCTCAAGCGTACCAACCTGTTGATCCACCTGATTATTGGGATTCTGGTGGGGTTATTCTGCAGAGTGCTGGCCGGCGAAATGAATTTGTCACGGCCATCCTGGATAGGTGTTGGCGTCGCGGCCTGTTGGCTGCTGACGCCGCTTCACGTCAGCACAGTGCTGTACACCGTGCAGCGGATGGCTCAACTCTCAATGTTGTTCGTTACGCTGGCCATGCTGAGTTATCTGCAATTGCGACAACGCCAGATGGGTGACCGGGTGGCCTGGCCATTCTGCGTTCTTGTTGTCTTGTTTGGTGTCTTGGGTGTGTTTTCCAAAGAAAATGGTGCCCTCCTGTTGCCATTACTTTTGCTGGTTGAATGGTGGATATTCAGATTTCGGGTGGCAAACGGTGCAGTGTCATCCCTGTTTCGACGAGTGTGTTTCTCCGTCTTGGGTCTCGGAGTGTTTTGTGTCTGTCTGATCATGTGGTTGCAGCCGGTCCTATTGATGGGAGGCTACGAGATCCGAGATTTCGACATGCTTGAGCGAATGTTAACTCAGACCCGAATTCTCTGGCATTACGTTGGGCAACTACTGCTCCCCGAGGTGCGCCAGATGGGGGTGTTCCATGATGATATTGTGGTATCCAGAAGCCTGTCACATCCGGATACTACGTTTTATGCGGTTACTTGCTGGGTGGGTGTGGTGATGGTATCAGTGCGGCTGCGCCAGAGTGCAGAATTCAAAGGGGTTGGTTTTGGTTTGCTTTTTTTCCTTGTGGCGCATGGGATGGAATCCAGTTTTTTACCGCTGGAGCTGTATTTCGAGCACAGAAATTATCTCGCTTCAATGGGGTTGTTTTTCGCATTTCTGTCCGCGCTCGCTGCATTGGTACATCGATGGTATTTGTTGCGGGGTGTTGCTATCAGTATCCTCGCTATTTTCCTGCTGCAGTCGGCCTATGGCTTGACCTACGTGAGCGCGCAGTGGTCAAACCGCTTTCTCCTTCATTTTGGTGCGGTCAATGCTCACCCTGCATCGGCACGCGCCCACGTTGAATTAGCGCGCATCTATGCCGAGGAAGGTCATATTCAACAGGCAATGCAGTTGTCTGATCTGGCCCGTTCGCTGGAGCCGGCAATGGCGCTGAGGCATGATCTACGAGACTTGTTATTGCATTGTCTCGCAGGAAAAGATGGCACTATGCACTTGGTGGGTTTACAGGCGGATGGTTACCAGCTTGCTGATGCGCAAACCAATGATGTCCTCACCCGGGTCAGCGAACTCATACGCAATGACAATTGCCCGACGATAGATGCTCAGGAATTTGCCGACAAGATTTATGATCTCGTAAAGATTCCCGGGGTCGGATTGGGAACCCGCCGTATTTACAGTGAAATGGCGTCACTTGAAAATCAGCTGGGTCGATTGGAAAAAGCGCTGGAATACACAGAGAGCGTACTTCTAAAAGCGCCGATGCATCACAAGGGACTGCTGATGAAGCTGTATTTCGCGAGTCAGCTCAATAATGAGACAGCTCGTCGCGAAGCGCTTGAGCGGCTGCTGGAATTGCGTGATGCCGGTGAACTGAGTCGACTCGATGAAGCGAATCTGGCACTTTTCATCTAATGGAGAGCTTTGAACATCACCCAGGATAAGAGCTTGCGCATACTGGTTACGGCTTCGACTTTTCCGCGGTTTAGTGGCGACACCGAGCCGGAATTTATTCTGCAACTTGCTGAAGAGCTGTCACATCACCATCGCGTAACCGTTCTCGTCCCCCATACCGGTGGTGCGGCCACACATGAGTGGATGGGGCAGGTCGAAGTCGTCCGCTTTCGCTATGCACCCCTTCGACTTCAGTCCCTGGCTTATGAAGGGGGAATGATGACGAAACTGCGGGCTGCAAGGTGGCGATGGTTGCTGGTGCCGCTTTTCGTGCTGGGGCAACTTCTGGCGCTGCGCAGGATACTGCGATCAGCTCGCTTCGACATTCTGCATTCACATTGGATATTACCGCAGGGACTGGTCTTGGCTGTGGCGAAGAAAGTGGGTCTCGTAAAGGTGCCTGCCATGCTGACCATTCACGGAGGGGACCTGTACGGGCTCCAGGGGCGGATGAGCACATGGATAAAGAGTTGGGTATTGCAGGCATTTGATTGCATTAACGTTGTCAGTCATGCGATGGCAAAGGAATGTTTTCGACTCGGCGCGGATGATCGATTGATCTGGGTGCGATCTATGGGGGTAGACCTGCAGCACAGGTTTGTCGTCTCGCGAGCTGTAGACGAAAGAAGCGGTATGGTTTTTGTGGGCAGGTTAGTGGAGAAAAAGGGCGTGGAGGTGCTGATCCAGGCTTTTTCCATGCTTCGAGAAGATTTTCCGGAAATCGAGCTGAATATTGTTGGTGAGGGCCCACTTCGCGGCAGTCTTGAAGAGCTCACTGTGCAACTCGGTTGTGCCGGTGCAATCAAGTTTTTGGGAGCTATACCCAATAGCGAGGTTCCGTCATTACTGAACCTCCACCGCATTGCTATAACGCCATCTGTTGTGGCCGCTGACGGCGATCAGGAAGGGTTGGGATTGGTAATTGTGGAAGCACAGGGCTGCGGTTGTGCGGTGGTTGCATCAAGGATTCCCGCAATTCTGGACGTCATCACTGACGGCGTTGATGGAATGCTGGTTGCACCCGGAGATCCTTCCGATGTACGCCGTGTCCTGGCACAGATGATGGAAGATGAGAGCCTGGTCAGCCGTCTCGCTGCTGCCGGTCGGGAAAGCGCCGCACGTCGATTCGATTGGGCGCAGGTTGGTCTCGACTACATAGAAAAATACCGGCAGATAGTGTCTGATTGACCCGGTTGCGATTCGCTATTGGCTGGGGTGTAATGATCAGCTGTTTCTGATCGCGAACCGAGTGAGATAACAGACAGGGTCCTTACATGGATGATTCACCACAGTTGTCAATTGTGATACCCGCGCGCGATGAGGCGGCAGGGCTGCAAACATTTCTACCGCACCTGGTCAGTGCTTATCCCGATGCTGAAATCATTGTGGTCGATGATGGTTCTCAAGATAATACTGCGGACTTCTGCGCCTCTCATGGAGTGATTGTGGTGTCACATCCGTACGCAAAAGGGAACGGGGCAGCTATCAAGTCAGGGGCCAGAAGGGCGAGCGCGGACTGGATCCTGTTCATGGACGGAGATGGGCAGCACGATGTTGCAGCCATCGCGACCCTCTTGCAGCGGGCAAGTGAGGGCTTTGACATGGTCGTCGGCGCGCGGCAGGGACGCTCTGATCAAGCCAGCATCGCACGATGGGGTGCCAACACGCTTTATAATCGGATTGCGAGTTGGATGGTAAACCATGAAATCGAAGATCTGACCTCTGGTTTTCGTCTGGTGCGGCGCAAGAAATTTCTGGAATTTCTGTACTTGTTGCCAAATGGATTTTCCTACCCGACAACAACCACCATGGCGTTTTTCAGGGCAGGTTATTCTGTCACCTTTGTTCCCATCTCTGTTACCGAACGGATCGGCCGGAGTCATATCAACCTTTGGCGAGACGGTGTTCGCTTTTTTCTCATCATATTCAAGGTGGGTACTTTGTATTCTCCGCTGAAAATTTTTTTCCCTATTGCTGCGGTTCTTTTCAGTGCGGGAGTCGCCAACTATGCCTACACCTACATGAGCACGGGTCGTTTCACCAATATGAGTGCAGTTTTTATGCTCTCTGCAATTATTGTTTTCCTATTCGGGTTGCTGTCCGAGCAGATTACCAATCTGCTTTACAAAGACCGTGGCTGAAGCAATGAATCTGTCTGCAACCACTGGATGGTACAGGCAGCCATCTTCAGTAAGGTACCCTGCGCTTGAGCGTTGATATTGTTTCGCCGATGGTGACGGGGAGCGGGGCCCTGGTAGTACATCGTCAGTTGGAGGCCCGGCTGCCGCAGTACAGGGTAAATCCATTCAGTCCTTTACGGTCACTGTTCCTACCCTCACTTCGTTTGCTTCGCAGTCCTGCCGAATTCACCCATACTGCGCCTGATTTTGGTGTGCATGCGGTACACCCCGACAGCAAATTAATCGCTACATTCCATAATTTTTATCTGGACGCCGAAACCATGACCTGGGCGACCCCCGCCCAGAAGTTGTACTATCGCCGAGTGCTTCAGAAGCAGGTAGAGCAGTCGATTGCGAGGGCGAGTGCACTGGTCGCGGTAAGTGAATTTACGGCGAAACTCGTGCAGGCACATTTTCCCGGTACCAAAATTGACATCATCAAGAATGGCGTTGATATTGATTATTTTTCCCGGCTCGACACCCCCCGTCGGTCTGGGGTCACGGTTCTATTTGTTGGAAATCTTTCATCACGCAAGGGGGCGGATGTCTTGTACAAGGTAGCGGAAATGCTGCCGGACAATTGTACGATGCGATACATAGCGCCGCGCTCCAGCAGTGCCACAGAGCGAAGCAGCCGTCTTAGCCGCCTTGCACCGGTACCCTATGAGGAAATGCCAAATGTGTATCAGCAATGCGATATTTTGTTTTTTCCTACACTGCGCGAAGGTTTGAGTCTCGCCGCACTTGAAGCGATGGCGTGCGGCTTACCCGTAGTGACGACAGATTGTTCGTCAATGCCTGAGCTGGTGGTGCCTGGTGAGGGAGGGTTTCTCCATAATCCGGGAGATGTGGCGGGAATGGTTGGGAGTATCAGTTTGCTGGCAGGTGATGCCGAGATGCGAGCGGGGATGGGGCTATTCAACCGAGCCAGGATAGAGCAGGGTTTTTCACTCGATAGAGTCGCCGCAGAATATCGCAGTTTGTTTGCGTCTCTGATCTGAGAAAGCCCCTGGTGCTTGCAGGCTAGTCTGTGTTTGCAGCATTCTGTCGACTGACTCTTTCGCGAATACGCATGCGATGTGCGGGGCATAGAATGCTGCCATCGGCGTCGAGTTCCCCGAAGAGCAAATCCCGGCCAGCGTGTGGGCATCGGCGAGGAAAAGTTTTCAATTCCCCATTAATCCTTAGCTGAATACATTCCTCATCATAGTATTCCGGTGACAGTCCTGCGCCCCGGGACTCGGCCGCCGCGAAAGATTCATCTCTCGATAGTGGTTGGAAGTCGTGTGCCCGGAACAGTTTGTTGAAGACAAGGCTGTGCCAGCGCCCACTGCGATAACCTACGTAGTTGTATTGATGGTCGCGATGAAATGCCGGTTCTTCCAGGCTGCAGCGCATGGAAAATGCAAAGCGCGTCTGTGTTGAGGTGTTAATAATCGAACCATGTAACAGCTCGGCTCTGAACAATACAGCATCACCGGGACTGAGGTCGGTCACCCATTGCTGGGACGGGTAAGTGCGGACTCTCTCTTCTATTTCCTGTTCATGTACCGAGAACCTGGGTTGGTAGTCGAGGCTTTCGGGCAGAATGGCCATGCCGTTCCTGGGTGTGGCCGCCGTAAGCGCAATCCAGACATTGATTGTGTTCTCGGGATGATAACGCCACGAATCCTTGTGCTGGCCATGGGGGTTCAGCTTACCGCGCCCTATTATTTTCTCAATAAGTGCTTCTTCATCCCTGATAGATTTATAGGGAAGATGCAGTCGCAGATTCGGTTGAAGTTCAACGTAGTAGTTATTGCTGTGTGGTTTCAGCAAGCGTGACATGATGGATGTCTGTATGGCCAGGCATTCCTCGTCGCTGCGGGCATGAAATGCACTGTCCAGTATTTGCTCCACTGATTGCGAGTTGTGGATGTTCTCCAGATGCTCAAATCCGGTTGCAAAATGAGATCGACAAAATCGGTCCAGCCGATCTTTCAAGCCGAGTTTTTGCACAAGTGATTCCACGATGATGACGTCACCCGCTGCGATGTGTTGGGCCACCTCCTGCTCGGATATCATCCTCCCAAGCAGCACGGACCGATAGCCCAGGTCACAATCGTCGAGTGAGATTACATTACGAAAAATCTTTCGATTTCGATAGGCGTAAATAATTGTGTTTGCAGCTTTTCTTGGCCACCCGGGTAGTTTCATATTGATTATGTGGTTTACGAATGAGGTTGTTCGTCTCTTGCAACGGGACGTGGATAGATTACCATCGGCACTAATGGAATACACTAGAACAAACAGCTCGTGGTTGCCGGGTGTCCCCTTATGGGCATTGTAAATTTCGATCGTGAGGAGCCGCTGGTATCTGTCTATATACCAACCCGAAACCGGTCAGAATTGCTAAGCAGAGCTATCGAATCCGTTCTGTCACAGACCTACGCCAATGTTGAGGTAATTGTAGTCAATGACGGCAGCACCGATAGCACCGCACAGATGCTCGATGAATTGCAGCGAGATCATCACAATATTTGCGTTATCCACAATCAGCATTCCAGGGGAGCTTGTGCGGCCCGGAACCAGGCCATAGATGCCGCGAGTGGTTACTTTGTTACGGGACTGGATGATGATGATTGTTTTTCCCATTCGCGCATTGCGCAGTTTGTTGACGCATATGACGATCGCTACAGTTTTTTATGCACCACCAAGACTATCGTGCAGGCGGGAAGATCACAGCCGGAGCTGCGACCCACCGGAGAAGTTTCGTTTGCGGACATGAAGCGAGGTAATGCCGTTGGCAACCAGATATTCATCCGACGGGACCGCATGGATCAAGATCATCGCTTTACTGAGGATATGCCCGCCTGGCAGGACTATGAATGCTGGTTCAGGCTGGTGCGTGACTACGGATCGGCCAGAATTTTGTCCAATGCGTCATATGAGATGTATCTTGATGCAGCTCATGACCGGATCAGCGATTCGCCCGGAGCAGCCAGAGGTTGTTGCATGTTTTTGGAAAAACACGGTCACGCCCTGGATGATCGCCAACGAAATGCTATCCAGGTTTCTGATTGGTATAACAGGCGTGCGGCTCCCCGGTTTATGGATGGTTTCCGCTCTATGAAAGACCTGGGAAGCACTCGCAAAATATTGGCTCTTTGGCTGCTGACCAAAGCACCGGGCTGTTATCGGATGCTGGTAAGAGTGGTGGGAATGTCCAGACAGGGGCTTAATTGAGTTGGTCCGAAGTGATCTGATCGGTCAGTTCCAGTTCGACTCGATTCCACATGTCGTCTATTTTTTGGTTGACCTGCGCTGAATGCTGCCGCAGCTTTACAAGCTGGTCTGGTGTGCCACATTGTTCAAGCAGGCGTGAAAGTTCTGTGGCTGGCGTATTTTGGCGCAATAGCCATTGTGGAACACCGTACTCGGAATAGAGCGTTTCGTATTTATGACTCCAACTCGTTCCCAGGCAGGGCACCCCCTGACTGAGTGCGCTCACACAGGCGTGATAGCGTGAACTCAGGACCATGCTGGATGAAGCTATTATTTTTTTGATAGCCATGCCCGATTCGGGTGCTATCATTTCTATCTCAAACGGGATCAGGGCCTGAATCTGCCGGCATAGCTCGGCGTCCCTGTTGCCTTCGTGGTTAAGTAGAATTGGCGTATATCCAGCTTCCTTGCCAAGTACTGCGAGGGTGGAAAAAAGTTCTTTGTAACCAGCTTGTGAAAAGCTGCCTTCCGCGGTCTGGGATAGCATATTGAAATTTGGGATGAGTAAAAATGTGCCCGTTTTGTCAGCTTCCTGACGCGTGATGGGTTGCTCATCCACCATGACAACTTCAGCAGTAAAATCTGGGCAGCAGACAAAAGATTCACTGGCACCGCATAGCTTTGTCAGATGCTCGAAGGAAATTTTGTCGCGCGGGAAGACAAGATTGGCCAGTGGCAGACTTTTGCGAGCCAGGTTCTGTGGGGAGGTGTTGTCAAAAGGTCCCAGGGCTTGTGGCAGCAGAATCACTTTTTTGCCCTTTTTCCTGAAACGCTGAATTTCCCGGCAGAGGTTGCGCAAGCTCCGTGCTGGCCACTGGTCACCGTAGGCGAATCCGGACATATCCAGAATAACGTCGATGTCAGCTTCCAGGTATATTCCATAGTGCGACTGTAGATAGCGACGCAATGATCGGGGAATGAGGTAGGACAAACTGCTAATATCCAGCCCTTTGAATCTAAACGGCAGTTTCAGTGCAGCACCAATTGATTGAATGGCGCGGAAATTTGCGTTGGCTCTTGGCTCGATAACCAGGGTGAATTCAATATTCATCCGGTGTAGTCGTGCCAGCGCTGCCATCAGCATCAATTCGCCACCACGGTTAACAAAATCTGCGCCCTTGGCCTCAACTATCAGGGTCATTCAAACTCCGGATGATATTCTTCTTCTGAGAGTAGGGTACGCCACCCTGTGGATCGGGATGACCGACGGAAATTAACATTACGGGTCTCTTGTGAGGAGGAAGATCCAGTTTTTTGTCCATGGCACACTCGAGTTTTTCGACATCAGGCCAGTTCAGCGGACACGAAGCCAGTCCCATGGTTTCCAGTGCCAGCATAAACTGCATGGCGGCGAGACCGCCGTCAATATAGATAAGGTGGCGGTCGCGCTCTGCTGGGTAAGCGCTCAGGTCGCCGACGATGACAATCAGGTTATTGATGTGCTCGCCAAATCCTTTGGTTCCCATCGCTATCGTCGCAATTTCTGCCGCAAGCGGGGAGTTAGACACGAAATAAAATTCGAAGGGTTGTCGGTTGCACGCCGAGGGTGCCAGAGAAGCGAGTTCTGCAGCTTTCTCGATCTGGTCCCGGACGACGGGTTCGTCGGTGTACCATCTGACGGCTCTTCGCTGTTGGAACAGAATCTCCAGCTGTGTTGTGGAGATTCCGGCATCCGGGTATAAATTGCGTGCACGGGGAACGCTGGGGATAGATTGCGGATTTTGAAATTCCGACAAGATAGGTTCGTAGGCACAGCACATCCGGGTAAAAACGTCCCGGTGAGAATTCAGCTTATCGCTTGCAGCCGTGGCGTCAAAAAACTCTACCAATACTGAATAGGCCCATTCCAGTTGCGTGACGTCTCTTACATCCTGTTCCATCAAGGCCTGAAATGCTGTCAGGGTCTCTCCAATGTATTCAAGGGCGAAGGTGCCGCGCATGGGACGCATGATCAGACCCTTTTCAATTCGATGAATGTTTCGCCTGACCAGAAATGCGTTGCTGGATCCTTCCCGGCGTCGCACTGCATTTTCGTATGTATATCGCCCGTTGACGACCGCGTGTGCTTCCCGCCTGAATTTTCCGGAACCGAGGCTGTATAGGCTGGTCAACAGTCGACTGTGTCTGATGACCTTAAGCAGGTGATAGTCCACCGTTTCCAGACTATCTCTGATTCTCAGCAGTCGAGCTTCGCCAAACACGGCAACGATAAATTTTTTCACGGGTTCATTTCCCGATTGATCTCCAGGCTGGATTACAGGATCCAAGTTTTTTGTATTTCCCTACTGTACCACCGCTAACCATCGGCGCGACCTCTCGGTAGCATTTTCTGAGCGATGATCCACAGCGTACCGGGTATGTTGATCGCCCTTGACGCAAGAAAAAACAGCGGTCGTGTTCTGGCGTGAAACGGCAGACAGATGTAGGTGGAGGCAAAGATTGATGCCACCGTGGCGTACGCTGCCCCGACAGCGCCATACCGGGGAATCAATATGAGATTCAGGATGACGTTGACGATGGCGCCGAGGAGATGACTGAACAGCGAGAATTGAGCAAAGCGTTCAGCCACCAGCCAATGGCTCAACATGGTTCGCATGTACAGGAAACCGCATGCCCAGACCTGAATCTGGATAACATCCACTGAAGGGATATAGGCGTCGCTAAATATGAGCGGGATGATCCAGGGTGCCAGGAAAAACACGGCGGCGGCAACAGCCAGACCGACGGCAAAGAGCAATCGAAACAACATTCCGACTTGCTCGAGATAGGCCGCCTGATTTTTTTGGTGCAGTGCCAACATACCCGGGAACAAGCCGACCAGTAATGCTTCGGGTAGTATCTGGCAGGCTTCAGTAATTCTGGCGGCTACGAAGTAAATTCCGGCCTCGGAGTCGCCCACCATTCTGGCGAGCATGATGGTATCAAGTCGTACGTAAATCAAATACGCGAAGCCAGACATGATCAGATAACGCGACTGCTCGAGCATGTGCTTCAGGCGCTGTATGTCAAATTGACCATGGTCGCGGTCCACTGCCTTCGCCTCGCGTCGGAACACCATAAAGTGTCCGCCATTAAGCACGCACTGCTCAATGGCCGTGACGGCAATAAAATGTGTCAGATCAGCTGACAGGAACAGGACGATTATTTTTGCTGTCGCTCCTAGTACCAGGCACAACGCTCGGAATCTGACAATTACCTGGTTACGGGAACGATGTTGAAACCATATGTTGTAAACGCGGAAACACTGAAAGCTCTGGCCCATAAAAAGTATGGAAACCAGGACCAGGCTGTAGATTGATTGGTCGAAAATCTGCAGTATCAATAGTCCTGCCAGAACCACAAGCACGCTGGCAGCCATGCGGGCAAGAAATGCCGTGAACAGAATAGAAGCTACATTTTCAGGGTGTTGATTCATTTCGCGCATCAGAATTCTGTCGAGTCCGAGATTCATCAGCGGGAGAAATATACTCACGTAGGAAAGATAATAGCCAAACCTGCCATAGCTCTCGGGCCCGAGCAGCCGCGCGGCGAGCATGGCGACCGCAAATCCCAGTACCAGGGCCAATAATCGTTCTGATCCAATCCAGGCAGTATTGCGCAGAACGACGCCCGATGTGCTCCCTGCTTCCCGAGCTCTCGCCGCGATTGCCGTGAAGACGTTCATTATGCGATCATGCCTGTGTCCGCGAAATTGCTGTTTTTTCAAGGGCCCGTGGTCTTGCTCTGACCCTTTATGTTCTTATGGGCTGCGATCATCAGAATAACCTATTTGCAAAGGCACCACACCGGATTCGCGGTACATCACATTATGCGCACACACATACATAACCTGATTCGCTATCTAGCAGTAGGCGGCACGGCTGCAGTGGTGGACCTCAGCATATTCGGGATATTTGCGCTTTATCTGAACTTTAACTATCTGATTGTTGCCGGTTTAGGGTTTTTGATCGCGACCGCGGTCAACTACCAGTTGTGTGTACGGTTTATTTATACCAGTGGAGAGCGGTTTAGCGGTCGGACAGAGGTTTTCAGCATCTATGTGGTCAGCGGTGTTGGTTTGCTGCTGCATGAAATCGCCATCTATTTGATCCATGAGAATCTGGCCGTGTCGTTGTTTTGGTCCAAGGTTTTCGCGATTGGGTTGATCTTTGTATGGAATTTTGGAATCCGAAACTTCTATGTATTCGTTGCTCCTCGCGCTTCATAGCAACATTCTGGTAACTCAAAGTCGGGTTCTTTGTGTTTTAGTACGGCACCGCCAGCGCCAGAGTCTCCTTAACCTGCTCCATCACGACATAACTGGTGGATTCATGCACACCCGGCAGGGTTAGCAGAGTGTCGCCCAGAAATTCCCTGTAAGCCGCCATGTGGGCCACACGAGCCTTTATAAGATAGTCGAAATTACCCGATACCAGATAGCATTCCTGCACCTGGTCAAGCGCTATTGCTGCCCGTTTGAAATCGTCAAAAATATCCTGCGACGTACGGGTCAAGCGAATCTGGACGAAGACAACCAGACCTGCGTCAAGGCAGGCGGGGTCAAGTATGGCCTGGTATCCCTTGATTACGCCATCCCGCTCGAGGCGTTTTACCCTCTCCATACAGGGAGTGGTACTCAAGCCAACGCGACGGGACAGTTCCGCAAAGCTGGTACGACCGGCCTCTTGCAATATGCGCAGTATATTCCTATCGATTCTATTAAGCGTTTTATTCGTCATAATTGATTATAAAATAGTGGAATTAACTATAATTAAATAAAATTTAGTGAAAACATCTAATTTGGAATAAAAATAAAGATAAATCACTATATATGTTCGCTTAATCTATCGCAATCTTCTCAATTGATAAATATGAGGGTTCTGGAATGTTAATTGGCGTGCCAAAAGAAATAAAAAATCGCGAATACCGTGTCGGATTGACACCGGCTTCGGTCAAGGAACTGGTGGCATCAGGACACCAGGTGCTGGTAGAAACTGGTGCCGGAACAGCCATTGGATTTGATGACGATAGCTATCGTTCAGCCGGAGCTATGCTTGCCGAAAATGCTGTTGATGTATTTGCGCGTGCAGAAATGATCGTCAAGGTAAAGGAACCGCAACCTGAGGAGTGCCGTCGCTTGCGGCCGGGACAATTGCTGTTCACCTATTTGCACCTTGCACCCGATCCCGAGCAAACTCGCCTATTGGTGGATTCGGGTGCCACTTGTATTGCCTACGAGACTGTTACTGACCCTCGGGGTGGCCTGCCATTGCTGGCGCCGATGAGTGAGGTGGCTGGTCGCATGTCTGTGCAAGCGGGGGCGCATAATCTGGAAAAAGCACAGGGCGGCGGTGGTGTCCTGCTTGGTGGTGTGCCTGGTGTGGAGCCCGCCCGTGTCGTTGTGATAGGCGGCGGGGTTGTCGGCATTAACGCGGCGCGTATGGCTATGGGTATGGGAGCTGATGTGACGATTCTGGATCGATCGGTCCCGCGCTTAAAGGAACTGGACATGCAGTTTGGCGGGAGACTGAAAACTGTTTATTCAACAGCCGACGCGATCGAGCGCCATGTGCTGGACGCAGATCTCGTTATCGGCGCCGTTCTCGTGCCGGGGGCTTCTGCCCCGAAGCTTCTCAGTCGCGAATTGATAGGTCGAATGAAGACCGGGGCTGTGGTGGTGGACGTGGCCATAGATCAGGGTGGTTGTTTTGAGACCAGCCGGCCTACCACGCATGACAATCCGACCTACGTGGTCGATGGGGTTGTTCACTACTGTGTGGCAAATATGCCGGGTGGGGTCGCCCGTACGGCGACCATGGCGCTAAATAATGCCACGCTGCCCTATGTCATGAAGCTGGCGCGGGGGGGCGAAGAAGCACTCCGTGGAGACGCCGATCTGGCGAACGGTCTCAATGTGCACGCGGGTATGATTACCTGTGAGGCTGTCGCGGTTGCATTGGGCTATGACTATCTGTCGCCGCTTGCTGCGCTGGATGTAGCTTCTTTACAACTCTCAGCCTGAGTTGAGATGCCCGGCCATTTCATGGTCAAGCAGATAGCGTTGGTAGGCGGCTAGTACCAGTTCGGCTGGCTTGCCGCCAAAACCAGGATTTGTCGCGCTTGCTGCAATAATGTCAGCCACCCTCTGGTGACTTATTTTACAGGCCCCGTCATTCAGGCACGAAAACATCGCCTGCAGGTAGTTATAGCTGTTTGGGGGAAATGGCTTACGTTCGAATCTGCGCAAAAAGCTTTGAAATTCTGCATCAGTTAACTCTACTCCCTCTATCGCCGATAGCATCAACAAGCCAAACATGGCATCGGTGTTGTTGCGCTCCATGGCGGCGCTGCGGCGGAAGAAGGTTTGCACCTGGTCGATATATTGTAGCTTCTGCTGCGGATCCTGTTCGGCGTAGGCCAGAAACGCATAAACCCTTCCCGCCTGGTAGTTTGAGCGTGGGGAGTCCGGATGATTTTCCACTTCATCCATGGCATGCAACAGCTGGTTGCCCCAGATCGTCGCTCGCTGCCAGGTCTGGAATGACAAAATCAATCCACAGGCCAATATGATGCAGCACACCAGTGCTCTGGTCCGTGGTTCCCGCCAGAGCGTAAAGAGGTAACAGGTGGGGATCAGCAGCAATGCCCAACTCGCCAGGTAATTGCGATGTTCGTGAATCAATTCCAGGCCCAGCAATGTGGATTCGATACTGTGAGCAAGCAGGAAAAAGGCAACGCCGAAAGCCAACAGCGGTTGTTTTTGACGCAGCAGTAATGCGCCGGTAGCCATGACGACCAGGCCTGCACAGGCAGCAAGAGTCGACATCGGGCTTAGCAGGCCCCTGGAAATGGGAAAGTAGTCATGAAACAAAGCCATCTCGGAAATCAGTGGCTTGAGGGTCAGGCGCAGGTAGAGAAAAATAACCCGGGATTCCGTCATCACACGTTCCCACAACGTGAAATCGCGAATGTGGTAGGCATTCAGAATAAAGTCGGGATTGAATGCTAAAAAGAGGGTAAAGACGATGATTGGCAACACGCCGATGAAAAAATGGATCGCGGTCAGGTTCTGGCGATGGGGTGGCGCAAGATGTTGACCGCGGTTCCGGTCTCCACGAAAAAATACCATTTCAATGAGTAACAGATAGATGGGCAATAGTGCGCCGTTCTCCTTGCTGAGAACGGCCAGTGGCAGGCAGGCAAGATAGGCCGCGGCAATATAGGCATATCCTGTTCCACGTTCCTCTAGTCTGGTTCGACCATGGACGTAGCAAATCATGCCGAGCACGCAAAAAAAGGCGCTCATGCTGGTCATCCTTTGCACCACGTACAGTGCCGGCGTCAGGTTAACGGGGTGGGCGAGCCAGAGAAAAGCGGTGACAACAGGGGCCCAGGTTGCGACGACTACAGGGTGTTCGGATCGTAGCAGCCCGGTCGATAGCGCTCGTGAAATCAAGAGGTGACTGAGCACGTACAACGCAATACCGCAGGATATATGAATCAGGAGATTGGTCACCTTCATGGCCTGGGGACTGAAACCCTGGGACAGCATGTGATCAAGTGCAAAACTGAGCATGGGCAGCGGGCGGCCAGTAGGTCCCGCGTAGCCGGATCCCGCGGCTTTCGCCAACGACTGCAGATCGAGCTCGTATATCTGCAGCAATTTGTTGCTGGTTATATTGCCATCGTCATCGAAGTTGAAAGCGCCATTGAGACCGGGGGCGTAGAGCAGTGCTATCAGCATTGATAGCACCAGTATTGAGTACCAGGCTTTTCTAGGAATTGGCATGCCGGCTCCAGCGAGACGGTCTTAGCATAGCACTATCTGTTCGCTGCCTTGAACTCCCGGCGACGCTGGTGAAGTAGCGGCTCAGTATAGCCGTTGGGTTGCTGACAGCCCTTGAAAATCAAATCACAGGCGGCCTGGAATGCAATATTGTTGTCGAGATCCGGTTGCATGGCATGGTAGTGGGGATCTCCTGCATTCTGTTCGTCGACGATGGCCGCCATGCGCGTCAGCGTTTCCCGCACCTGGACTTCGCTGCAGATGCCGTGATGTAGCCAGTTGGCGATGTGCTGACTGGAAATGCGGAGCGTGGCGCGATCCTCCATCAAGCCGATATCGTTGATGTCCGGTACCTTGGAGCAGCCGATGCCGCCGTCAATCCAGCGCACCACATAGCCGAGGATTCCCTGCACATTGTTGTCCAGCTCCCGGCTAACTTCCTCCGCTGTGAGCACGCGATCGCCGAGGAGGGGAATGCTGAGAATATCGGCCAGACGGGCTGGTGCGCGACTTACAAGCTCGCTCTGCACCGCGAGCACATCCACGGCATGGTAATGCATGGCGTGCAGCGTTGCCGCCGTTGGAGACGGTACCCAGGCGGTGTTTGCCCCTGCACGCGGATGCCCAATTTTGGCTTCCATCATATCAGCCATCTGATCAGGCATGGCCCACATACCCTTGCCAATCTGTGCGCTGCCGCTAAAGCCCGTCGCCAGGCCCTGGTCGACATTCCAGTCTTCATAGGCGGAAATCCAGGGTTGCTGTTTGATCTCGCCCTTGGGGAGGACTGGACCCGCCATCATGCTGGTATGTATCTCATCGCCAGTGCGGTCCAGAAAGCCAGTGTTGATAAAGACAACGCGTTCTCTGGCCTCCATGATGCAGCGTTTCAGGTTGACTGTCGTGCGGCGCTCCTCGTCCATAATGCCCATCTTGATGGTATGGCGAGCGTATCCCAGCAGGTCTTCTATCGCGTTGAACAGGCGGTTGGTGAAAGCAACTTCCTCGGGACCATGCATCTTTGGTTTTACGACGTACATGCTGCCCGAGCGTGAATTCCTGTCCTCGCGATCACCCTCAAGGTCGTGAATAGCGGCTGCGGCTGTAATCAATCCGTCCAGTATGCCTTCGGGCACCTCTTCGCCATTGGCATCAAGGATAGCGTCAGTGGTCATCAGATGACCCACGTTGCGCACAAAGAGCACACTGCGTCCCGGCAGGGTCAATGTGTCTCCGTTTGGGGACGTGTATACGCGGTCTTTGTTGAGGCGCCGGGTCATTGTCTTCCCGTCCTTCTGGAATGTGTCTGACAGCTCTCCTTGCATCAGCCCCAACCAATTTCTGTACACCAAAACCTTGTCTTCAGCATCAACGGCTGCCACTGAATCTTCGCAGTCCTGTATTGTTGTCATCGCAGACTCGAGGATCACGTCACAAACACCCGCCGCATCCGTTTTACCAATTGGGTGTTCCTTGTCTATCAGTAACTCCACGTGCAATCCGTTGTTTATCAGCAAGATCAATTCCGGCGCATCCTTTACTCCGCGAAAGCCTGCGAACTGCTTGTTGTCCGCGAGCCCCGTCGAACCGGCGTTGCCAAAGAGTGCCTGCAAGCCATCGTCACCGACCACGTAAGCTGTAACCTCCTGGTGGCTGCCGTCTTCGAGTGGAAAATGGGTGTCCAGGAAGTGGCGGGCGAAGGCGACAACCTGCTGTCCCCGGCGCGGATTATAGGGTCCGCCGCGTTCGCAGCCGGCGTCCTCTGCAATAACATCGGTGCCGTAAAGGGCATCATACAAACTACCCCAACGGGCGTTGGCGGCATTCAGGGCGTAGCGCGCGTTCATGACGGGTACAACCAATTGTGGGCCGGGTAAACAGGATATTTCTGGATCAACATTGGCGGTCGAAATTGAAAAATCTCCCGGTTCAGGGAGGAGATAGCCGATTTCCTGAAGAAAGGCATAATAGGCCTGAGGATCAGCAGGGTTCTCTCTGTGCCAGTTATCCAGGGCCAGTTGCATGCGGTCTCGTGCGGCCAGCAAGGTACGGTTTTCTGGACTGAACTGGTCGAACAGCCTTTCGGCGGACTTCCAGAATGAGCTCGGATCGAGGCGTGTGCCGGGCAGGATTTCCTCTTCGACCAACGCCGCAAGTTGAGTGGCTACCCGCAAATTTCCGCGTGATTCGTAATCTGTCATCAGAGTTTCCAGTTCAGGAGGTTACTGCTGGGATACTATGGTTCCCTGCACTATTTCGCTAATTGATACATTTTATCACCACCATTCAGTCCGTGAATTCGGTATGCCGCGCGAAAAATCAGGTCTGGGTTTTTGGCGTGCGCGCGACCTCCTCGATAACGCCGCGCAGCCACTGATTGGCAGGGTTTTTTTGTAGCAGGGGGCTCCAGGCCATCTGCAACTGCAGCGGGGGAATATCAAAAGGCGGCTCTTTGACGATCAGCCTGGGATTTTCGAGTTGTAACTCCGCCGCTCGTGTGGGGATGGTTACCACCAGGTCGTGTCGCTCGGCGAGTAGCATGGCGGCCTGGTAGTGGCGGGTGAACACCGTGATGTGTCTTTTCTTGCCCAGTTTGTTCAGTGCCCCATCCACCCAGCCCAGGCGTTGCACATCGGCAGGATCTACACCTACACCGACGCCCATTCCTGTTTTGCTTACCCACACGTGATCAGCTTCGAGATAGGAGGAGAGGGTGAAGTTTTCTGCCAGCTCATTTTCAACGCTCAGCAAACAGGAAAACGAGTCGTACCAGAGCGTGGTCTGGTAGAAGGACTGTGGCATGCTGTCAAAGCGGTTTATAATCATATCAACCTTGCCGCGCTCCACGTCCAGAAAACTGACGTCGCTGGGCGTTAGTATGTCCAGAGCGACCTGTGGTGCCTCGACACGCAGACGCGCTAGCAGAGCGGGAAGCAGTGTGGATTCTGCGTAATCGCTGGCCATGATGCGGAATATTCTCTCAGCCGCCCCCGGATTGAACTCTGTTGAGGGCTGCACCAGACGGTCAACCGCCCCCAATGCTTCCCGGACTATGGGTTCAAGATCCAGCGCTCGCTCTGTTGGTTGCATACCTTCGCTGGTGCGCACCAGAATGGGATCGTCGAAGAGCTCACGGAGGCGGCGCAGGCCATTACTCATAGCGGGCTGACTGAGGTTGAGTTGATGGGCAGCGCGGGTGACATTCCGTTCCCGCAGGAGGACATCGAGATAAACGAGTAGGTTGAGGTCTATGCGATTTATATCCATGATTTGCGTTGGTTAACCAATTCATGTTGTGAATGAGCAGGATAATAACCATAAATTAGATAAATTATTAGAGCTGTCTTAAACTGCGTCTGCCCGGTGGGATGCGCATGCTCGGCTAGCGCGTTGGATAAAAGTCAGCAGAAAACTGCAGCGGAGGCAGTCAATGTCTATGTACACAGCACCAGAGCAGGAAATGGCCTTCGTTATTGACGAACTGGCGTGCGCCGGTGCCACCGTGGGTTCGCTGGATGCCTACGCTGAATGCGGCGTGGGTCCGGAGCTGACGACAGCGGTGCTGAGTGAGGCTGGAAAGTTGGCCGGGGAAGTATTGGCCCCCTTGAGAACGGTGGGAGATGAGCAGCCTGCAGTGTGCAAGGACAAAAAAATAGTTTTGCCGCCCGGGTTTGCTGAGGCCTGGTCCAAGATGGCAGAGGGTGGCTGGCAGGGTATTGCAGTCCCTCCGGAACACGGCGGACAGGGACTACCCGAAATATATGGCAGCGCCGCCTTTGAAATGTGGAGCGCATCCAACATGGCTTTTGGTCTGGGGCCACTGTTGACTGCAGGCGCAGCGCTCGCTATTGGCGCTCACGGTACATCGGAACAAAAAAATCTCTATCTTGAAAAAATGAATTCAGGTGAATGGTCCGGAACCATGAATCTGACAGAGTCCGGTGCTGGTTCTGACCTCGGGGTGATGAAAGCGAAAGCCCTACCCGAAGGTGATCATTTCCGCATATACGGGCAAAAGATTTACATTACCTGGGGTGATCACGACGCGACTTCCAACATTATCCACCTGGTACTGGCTCGTCTTCCCGATGCCCCAGAGGGCAGTGCTGGTATTTCGTTGTTCATTGTGCCCAAGTATCTACTCGACGAAAACGGTGACCCGGCGACACATAATGATGTTTACCCAGTGTCTACAGAACACAAGCTGGGGATTCATGGCAGCCCTACCTGCGTGATGTCTTTTGGGGATTCCGAAGGCGCCGTGGGTTACCTGCTCGGTCAACCTCACCAGGGTTTGCGTTGTATGTTTACCATGATGAATGAAGCACGCCTAAAGGTCGGTATGCAGGGTCTGGGCATCTCCGATGCTGCGCTGCAGAAGGCGGTAGCCTATGCCAGGGAGCGGGTTCAGGGCGGTGTTCCCATTATCGAACATCCCGACGTACTGCGTATGCTGTATACGATGAAATCACTGACCGAGGCCATGCGTGCAGTCAGCTACGTGGAATCGATAACCATGGATCTCGCCCATTATGCGGCGGACGCTGCTGCCCGCGAGCATGCTCAGTTGCGCATTGATCTGATGATTCCCATTATCAAAGGCTGGCTTACCGAGATTGGCAATGAGGTCGCGTCGCTGGGTGTTCAGGTTCATGGAGGAATGGGATATATCGAAGAAACCGGCGCGGCCCAGTACCTCCGTGACGTCAGGATTGCAGCTATTTACGAGGGTACCAATGGTATCCAGGCGGCGGATCTGGTGGGGCGCAAGATTCGCCGGGATGGTGGATCGACGCTGGAAACGATGTTGGACGATGCGGCCAGCAGCGCCAGCGAGGCCGCCGCCAGTGCGGCGCCTGCCATCAAGGAGATGGGAGAAGCATTGGCGAACGCCGTGGCTGATCTGCGAAAGTCTACGGCGGTTACGGTGGCGCGAAGCGCTTCCTCCATGCCCCATGCGCTGCTGGGGTCATATGATCTGATGATGCAGTCGGGGTATGTCCTTGGGGGCTGGCATTTGCTGCGATCGGCCTTGATCTGTCGGGAGCGTATTGAGAGCGGATCGGCCAGCGACTTTCATCACCACAAGATTGTTACTGCAGCATTCTATTGCCGGCAGATAATGCCCAGAGCGGCCGCGCATGGCAATGCCGTTAGTAACGCAGCTGAACAACTGCTCGTCGATGGAGTTGCTGGGCTCTGATGGCATCACCTGGACGCTTTCACAGTAACGTCAGGTGGCGTGATGATCGAGCCTCAGGGAGAGATCGATGGCGCGACAATCCTTGGTCAGCGCTCCGATTGAGATGTAGTCAACACCTGTCGCAGCGATAGCCCCCAGGGTATCTAAGGTAACGTTTCCGGAGGCTTCCAGCCGGGCTCTGCCGGCACAGATTTTCACTCCGCTGCGCATATCCGCCAGGCTGAAGTTGTCAAGCATGATGATGTCCGCGCCGGCCTCAAGGGCTTCGGCCAGCTCAGCTAGCGTCTCAACCTCGACTTCCACGGTCTTCTTATTACCCGAAGAACGGGCTGCGGCCACCGCAGCGGCCACCGATCCGCATCCGGCAATATGGTTTTCCTTGATCAGGTAGGCATCGAAAAGGCCAATGCGGTGATTGACACAGCCGCCACAGGCGACGGCATACTTTTGCGCCGTTCGCAGTCCTGGAATGGTTTTGCGGGTGTCGAGCACAGAGACAGCTGTATCGGCGACAATGGCCGCGTAGCGGGCAGCGATGGTGGCTGTACCAGACAGCAACTGCAGATAATTCAGTGCTGTGCGCTCGCCGGTCAGAATACTTCGGGTGTTGCCTCTGAGAGTGAGTAGAGTATCGCCCGCTGAAATGCTCTGACCATCATGGCAGTGCCACTCCAATGCAACCGAATCATCAAGTTGGGCGAATACCTCGTCCACCCAGGGCGTGCCACATAGCACTGCATCCTCGCGGGTAGTTACCCAGGCTGAGCTCATCTCATTCGCGGCAATCAGTTCTGCCGTTATATCTCCGGCGCCGATATCTTCCCGCAGGGCACTGGACACGGAGTGTTTGATATCAGCCAGATCGGGCGCTACTGGTGGCATATGTGGTTAGGTCACAGCGATTGGGGACGAAATTGTAGCAGTTGACGGTATTCCTGATAATACCGCTCTCAGCCGATCAGTGATGAATTCCAACGAAATGCAGGCCATGAAAGGGCTGTGGGGTAGAATGGTTCTGCAAGTATGGAAATTCAAGTGGAGTGTGTAGATGGGTCGTCTATCGGGAAAAGTGGCAATTGTGACGGGGGGTGCCCAGGGTATGGGTGCAGCCACAGCACGTCTTTTTATCGAAAACGGGGCGCAGGTCGTCATATCGGATGTGGCGACGGAGGCCGGTCAAGCGCTGGCTGAAGAATTGGGAGGCGATGCTCATTTCTGTTTGCATGACGTTGGTAATGAAGAACAATGGCAGTCTGTTGTGAGCATGGCCCAATCCCTCGGACCTTTGAATGTGTTGGTAAACAATGCGGCAATTTTGCACATGGCTGCCATTGCAGATACCACGCCGGAAGATTTTATGCGCGTCGTGCAAATCAATTTGCTGGGCAGTTTTATGGGCATTCGCGCTGTAATCGATCCCATGAAAGCGGCGGGTGGAGGCTCGATAATCAACGTGTCCTCGATAGACGGATTGCATTCCTCCGCTGGACTAGCAGCTTATTCGTCGACTAAGTGGGGGGTTCGGGGTCTTACAAAAAATGCGGCGATTGAGTTGGGCCAATATGGCATACGGGTCAATAGTGTTCACCCCGGTGGTATATTTACTGATATGGGTGGAGCCAACAGCGGTATCAGCGAAGAGGAAATGAGTGCAGGCTTTTACCCTGAGTTTCCCATTCCACGGGTAGGAAGACCTGAGGAGGTTGCTAATGTCACTCTGTTTCTGGCCACCGATGAAGCCAGCTACAGCACCGGTTCGGAATTTGTCGCCGACGGTGGTTGGTTTGCGGGTATGCGCAAGCCGGGTATGCCATGTTCCTGACCACTTGTGCTCGCGGAGCAGCTCAGACGCTGCTCTGATTTGGGTGCAACAGTTGGTAGCATCATTGCTGGTGCCGTGCCGTGGCTAGTCAGATAGCTCAGGGTCTTATGGCAGGGGTGCGCCAGTGCCCCTCTCCGAATGCGGATGAGAGACCCGCCGTCGCTGAGGTCAGCCTGCTCGTTATCCACAATATCAGTTTGCCACCCGGCCAGTATGGCACGGGCTGCATTGCAGCACTGTTCGCAAACGAGTTGGACTGCGAGGCACATCCCTACTTTCAGCAGTTGGAGGGTCTGCGGGTATCCTCTCATATGCTTATTGAGCGCTGCGGGACCTGTGTGCAGTTCGTATCCTTTGACAGACGAGCATGGCATGCTGGTGAGAGCGAGTTTGACGGCGTCGCAGCCTGCAATGACTATAGCATTGGTATCGAACTGGAGGGGACGGACGTCGAGCCTTATACTGATCAGCAGTATGCAGAACTCGCCAGGGTGACTACACTGTTGATGATACAGTATCCCCAATTGACAACTGATCGAATTGTGGGCCATTGCGATATCGCACCAGCCCGTAAGACCGATCCTGGACCAGCCTTCGACTGGCGTCGCTACCGGGCTGACATTGCTAACGGAGCATATTCTTGAGCTTTATTACAATTATTATCGCGTGGGGCCTCGTACAGCACTGGGGTTCCGGAACTCCAATCCAGCGTGACGATTGGTTCGATCTTTGGTACAGCAAGGTGCGAGAGGGTGTGCGACAACCCGTCGGCATTGTTGCTGTCACACTGCTGGTGCCAGCCCTGGCGTTGATGATTGTTGCCAGCTGGTTCGAGCACATTCTATTCGGATTGTTACACCTGGGTCTGGGTGTAGTGGTGCTGCTTTATGGTTTCGGTCGTGGTGATTTCGCTGAACTGGTGGCGGGCTTTGTACAACGTTGGCGGCGGGCAGATTTCGAGGGAGCCTATCTCTATGCGTCGGGCACCCTTGCTCTCGAAGATCCAAAACAGGATTCTGACGATCCAGATAGTATTCTGCAGGAAGTCAATCGAGAAATTTTGTATAACGGTTACGAACGCTGGTTTGCCGTTGTGTTCTATTTTCTCCTTGGCGGATTGGCTGGGGCATTGGTTTACCGGCTTGTTCACTTACTGGCGGATCGCGCTGAGTCAGCTGAAGAACGGGATGTGAATGCGACTTTACTGGCCATTCTGGATTGGTTGCCGGTGCGTGTCCTGGCATTGGCCTTCGCGGTAACCGGAAACTTTGTACAGACTCTGGAGCCACTGGTAGAAAGTGTCCGCGATTGGCAGCAATCTGCGCGGGGACTGTTAGTGGAAGCGGCTGAGGCTGCGTTGGGTCCGGCGAATCCGGATACTGCCTCAGATCCGGTAAAGTGTCGGACCCGGGAATTGCAGAAGCTGCTACAACGCAGCGCCGCGGCCTGGATTGCGGCGCTCGCTCTGTTCACCATTTTCAGTTAACTAACACCACGGGAACGCTCACATGCAAGCACCCAGCTGGGATTTGTCTATTGCCTATTCGGGGATTGATGATCCCCATATTGAGCACGATCTTCTGCTCGTTAAAGAGGGTATTAATCAGCTCGAGGAGTGGCATTCCCAGGCTGCTGAGACCGCTGTGTTACAGAGGGCTCTGAGTAAAACCGAAGAGGTGACTGTTACCGCCTTCACGGTGGCCGAATACGTCGATTGTTTGTTGGCCGTCAATAGTGAGGACTCCAGCGCGCGAAAATTGTCAGGTCGTATCGACGTGCTGTTATCTGAGCTAAGTGAGGCTTCTGAACCTTTTGACGATCATTTGGTTCGTATGCCGCAGGAGCAGTTGGACCTGGTGCTGTCGGCTGAAGACGAATTGGGTCCGCTCAATCGCTTCGCATTCCAGGTAGGACGGAGTCGATTATTGCGAGATTCCCGGCTATCAGTAGCGGAAGAGCAATTACTGGCTGCGATGACGGTTGATGGACGTAATGCCTGGGGCCGGCTGTATGATCGTGTCACGGGGGGTCTGGATGTGCATCTGGAATTTGGGGGCGGCCGCGTGGAAACCATGGGTCTATCACAGGCGGCCAGCATTCTCTATGGCGGTGACAGCGAGCGCCGCGAGCCGGCCTGGCGTGCCATCAGGGCGGCTATGGATACGCACAGCGAGTCGATAGCCGCTATTCTCAATGCGCTGTCCGGCTGGCGGATCAGCGAAAACCGCAAGCGTTCCACAGTCAGTGAAGTACACTTTCTTGATCCCAGTCTGCATGACAGCCGCATTGATCAAGCAACCCTCGACTGTCTGATGGGGGTGGCCAGAGATCAGGCTGAGATCGGCCGCAAAGCCGCTCGATTGATGGCTGAGGTCTATGGGACTGATGCGCTCGAGCCCTGGGATCAACTTGCTGCCATGCCGGCGGGTGAGGGTCATCAGTCGCGCAGCTACAGTTTCCAAGAGGGCATCGATCTAATTCGGGAATGTTTCAACGGTGTGCACCCTGAAATGGGCGAATTCGTCGATATGATGGTGAAAAATCAATGGATCGACGCAGCGCCCGGTACCCGTAAACGGCTTGGTGCTTTTTGCAGTGGATTCTCCGCGCACCGAATACCTGTCGTATTCATGACCTGGGGGGATAGTATGTCGGATGTCCTGACCCTGGCTCATGAGCTGGGTCATGCCTTCCACTCCTGGGTCATGCGTGACCTTCCCTTTGCAGAGAACCATTACCCGATGACCTTGGCGGAAACTGCGTCGATTTTCGCGGAGAGCGTAGTCCGCGATGCTTTACTCGAGCAGGCTGAAACCGATCGCGAGCGTTGCATGATGTTGTGGGAAGAGGTGTCTTCTGTTCTGGGTTTTATGATCAACATCCCGGTTCGCTATGAGTTCGAAAAATCCTTATACGAGCGGCGTGCGGACGGTGAGTTGGGCGTCGATGACCTGTGTGCCCTAATGGATCAGACCTGGTCCAGCTGGTATGCAGACTCGATGACTCGCTCCGATGATATGTTTTGGGCCAGTAAGCTGCATTTCAGTATCGCTGACGTCAGTTTTTACAATTATCCGTATCTGTTTGGATATCTTTTCAGCAAAGGCGTTTATGCTCGCCGTGGCACCAGCGGCGAACAGTTTTTCCCCGATTATGTCGAGCTGCTGCGTGCGACCGGGCGGATGACGGCTGAGGATTTGGCGCAGCAATACCTGGGAGTCGACCTGAGAGAGCCGGACTTCTGGCTGGCCAGCGTGGAAATTGCTCGCGCACAGGTTGACGAATTTGAACGCCTGTTGCGGAATGGCGTATGAGTGAAAAACCGCCCGAGCAGGGCCAGAAAAAATGACCGCGGAAGATGCCCTGGAAATCATGCGCCTGGCCAGAATATGGACCAGGCCCCGCGGCTGCGGCTGAGCGCTTTGTACGCGAATACGACAACTACCAGATTGATCGTACCCTGGGAAAGCACATGATTACTTTTTCACCCCGGACGTTTATTCGCCAGACCCCCGAGTCATAAATTCGTAAAACCGTCTCCAGCGCCAGCTGGCACGTTTTCCTTAGTATGCAGTTTTTTACTGGCTGTCTCTGTTTGTATCCCTGGTAGCATAGTTATTGCGCAGATCAGCTACCATGCGTGCGTTCCACTTGCGCGTCTGATAAGGTCGAGCGATCGATGCCGGATGCCAGCCGATCATTCATCGGTATGTCAAAAATCAGGTGTATACGCTTGACATCACCGTTTACCACATTGTGTCGGCTGTGATTGTCGAAGGATCAGGCGTGACCCGCTGCGAAATGAATGGATAAGCAATCGGAAGTCAGGTGCGCACCGGGGTTGTTGATTAAAGGTACATGAATACGGTCCATATCCTGCCATTTGTCGATCAGGTCCCGGTGGACCAGGGATACTGCCCGCGGTTGGGTACGAAACAGAAAGGCGTATTGTGCACCGCCAAAGGGTCCATCCTCATCCAGCAGGGAAGAGATGGTTGGCAGACTGGAAAGCAGCGGGGAGTCCACCACTGTATCGCTGTAGAAATCACGCTCGGTACCGCTGCTGCCACCTCTGAGAAGCAACATGCCCACAGAGCAATGTGCATCGCCCCAGCAGGAAGTCGCCCACGCACTGTCGGGCAGGGAGTGGTAGTCCTTGACCAGGGATTGCAGGTCAATGGGTACGTCGAAGCGTAGAAAACTACGTTTGCGATAGGCGTGTGGCAGTATGCAGAGACACTATCATTCGTTGTGTGTGCCGGTAATTGCGCGAGATCAAGCATCCGACCTTGTTAACTAGCCCGAAAACCAGTCCACAACGCGACCTGCCATCCGTGAAGGGCGACCATGTTTCATTTCGGACTTTGCCATCTGCCGTTCCGCAACTTCCGCGACACGGTATCCCAACCACCGTAAGGGCTCCGGTTCCCAGCGGCGGGGGGACGCGCCAATCCATGGTAGTTCGCTCACTGCAGTGTTTTTCTTCAAAACCAAATCTGTGAGTGTACGCCCGGCGAGGTTGCTGGCAGCGACACCTTCGCCAACATAGCCACCAGCTGATCCGATTCGTGTTTCTGGATCATAGGTTACCGAGGGCTGCCAGTTGCGTTGCACCCCCAACATGCCTCCCCAGGCAAAATCTATCGCTTTGTCACGCAACAGAGGAAATAGATCGTGCATAATGCGGGCGACCTCCAGTAGACCGGGATCGCCGGCATCGAATGTTCGCTTGACACCGGATCCATATAAATAGCCACCCCTGGCACCAAAGGCAAATCGGTCGTCTTGAGTGCGCTGACCATAGGTGACAGTACGCTGTGCTCCGGCCACTGTTTCTCGATTGTGTAATCCCAGGTTTTCCCAGGTCTTGAGGTCAAGGGGTTCCGTGGCAACCATCAGCGAGTAAACAGGAATCAGCTTGCGCCGCTGTCCCCTGATGGAATCTGTATATGCCTCTGTTGCCCGCAGTGTAATAGCGCACTTCAGTTCACCTCTGACAGTGGTCACCAGGCCAGGTTCAATGGCTGTTGCGGGAGTGCACTCTACAATCCTGACGCCTCTATCACGCAGGCATCGAACCAGTCCGTGTACCAGACGCAGTGGGTGGAGCGCCGCGCAGTGTGGCATAAACAGAGCGCCGTGATTGGTGGTTGTATCGATGCGGCTCCGTGATTCCTGTGGGTCCAGCCAGCGAATGTCGTCTTCATCGAGACCCAAGCGGTGTTGTTCCTGCAGATGATGCTGGCATCGCTCGGCCTGAAATGCGGTGGTGGCAACCGTCAGTGAACCGCCTTTTTGAAAGTGACAGTCAATATTTTCTGTGTCACATACGCGCCCGACTTCGTCTACCGTTTGCTGGATAGCTCGCAGCAGCCGCAGAGCGCCAGGACGATGGGCAGGGTTCATCAACTGTTTCTCAATTCCAGCCACTTCTCCCAGGCACCAACCGCCGTTGCGGCCGCTGGCACCGTAACCGGGTGTTTCCGCCTCTAGAACGACGATGTTGAGTGAAGGGTCTTCCACCGCAAGGTAGTAAGCCGTCCAGAGTCCGGTGAAACCGGCTCCGACGATGGCGATATCACAGGTGTCGGGTAGTTCTGGTGTCTGTTCCAGAGCAGCTTCAAGCCCGGCTTCGTGCCACCAATAACTGAGTCTGTTATATCCGTGAGTCACTGGTTCTGTCCTGAATCAGTCTTCAAACAGCGTCAGGTATTCTTCATAGCCGCTATCCGCCATATCTTCCACCGGTACGAAGCGCATGGCGGCGGAGTTGATGCAGTAGCGCTTGCCAGTGGGGCGTGGACCGTCGTCGAAAACGTGTCCGAGATGCGAATCCGCCAGTCGGCTGCGTAGTTCAGTGCGTGTATAGAATAATCGAAAATCAGACTTGGTAACGATATTGTGCTCGTTGATTGGACGGGTGAAGCTGGGCCATCCTGTGCCGGAGCGATACTTGTCCGTCGATGAAAACAGGGGCTCTCCACTGACAATATCAACATAGATTCCAGGTGTCTTGTTGTCCCAGTATTCGTTGTTGAAGGGCGGCTCCGTCCCCTCGTGCTGGGTGACCTTGTATTGCATGCTGCTCAGTGAGGCTCGCAACTCAGAATCCGATGGTTTCTGGAAAGGCGATTGATCATTTGATTCCGCGTTTACCGTCTGCCCTATTGCCAATGCACACAACACTGACAATAACAAACCACGCACCCTTGTTCTTTTCATGTAGCAACCTTCAGTTTTAATTTGCTCTCAAGCATCATTGACCTTATTGGGGGCCAATAGTTCGTTTCGATGACATGGCTTTCCGTTTCTGCTGTCTATAGAATACCGCCACGCTGCTGCAACTCAACCAATACAGGAATTTTCGATTGAGTACCGCCTTTCTGGGCAAGTCACTATCTGGTCCCTTCACTATTCCATCGGGCATCGTCACCTGTTCAGCGCCGATAATTCAAGCGTTCTTTGAGCAGGTTCCCGAAATCGGAGTGCTGACGACCAAGAGTATTGGCCCCGAACCACGTCTGGGATATCGCGAACCCGTACTCAGCCAATACGCGCCGGGATGCTTTGTGAATGCTGTTGGTCTGACAAATCCAGGTCCCATCGCGGCGGCGGAGACCCTGTCGCAGTTGGAGATCCCGGCGGACCGTTTCCTCCTGATATCAGTTTTTGGTGGGTCAGTGCAGGAGTACGTCGATGTAGCCAGTGCACTGGCACCTTACGGTGATGGGATAGAGTTGAATCTGTCATGCCCCCATGCCAGCGGTTATGGCATGGCCATGGGCCAGGACCCCGAACTCGTCCGAGAAATCACAGCTGCAGTGAAGGCAGCGGTTGATGTTCCCGTCATACCCAAACTTACTCCGAATGTACCTAATCTGGTGGAAATCGCCCAGGCCGCGGTGGCTGGAGGAGCAGATGCGCTGTGTGCCATCAATACCCTTGGCCCGGGTGCGCACAACGCACATGGACATCCCGTGCTGACCAATGATCTGGGGGGAATGTCGGGTAAGGGCGTGCTCCCAATTGCGCTTAAGTGCGTACGAGAGATCGCCGCCGCGGTGGACGTGCCGGTGATTGCCTGTGGTGGTCTGAGCAGCGCTGACGACGTACGTGAATTCACCCGGGCCGGCGCCGCAATAACCGGTATCGGTTCTGCACTGGTGGGGATGACAACAGCAGAAATTGCAAAGTATTTCTCAGTGCTCTCGCGGGATATTCAGGAATCCAGCAACCGGGCCGAGAACCTGGTTCGCTACGATGTGGATATGAGATTCAGCCCCGTGGTGCTGCAGCAGGTGGAACGTGTATGTGATGACATTGCGGTGCTGACATTTGATCGAAAAGTGAGCGTTGAGGCGGGTGAATTTATTTTCCTGTGGATTCCAGGTCTGGGAGAAAAACCATTTTCGGCCTTAACCGACGACCCCTTTTCACTGGTTGTGATAGATGTAGGCGAATTCACCCATGCATTGATGGATTTGGCTCCCGGTACCGAGGCCTATGTGCGTGGCCCCCATGGGCAGGCTGTTAGTCCGCCCCCCGGCGCGCCATTGGTCGCGGTGGCCGGAGGCACCGGCCTGGCCGCAGTTTTTCAGATCGCTCGCGATCATGGCAACGCCACATTGTTCGTCGGAGCGCGTAGCGCTGACCGCCTGTATCACACAGCAGCCTGTGCGGACGTCGCCGATCTGCATATCTCAACCGATGACGGGAGTGCGGGTTACCATGGCCGCGTAACAGAGGCCCTGCGGGATTATCTCGATTCATTATCTACCGAAGCATTATCGGAGCTGGTATTTTACAACTGTGGCCCGGAACCCATGGTGAAAGCAGCCATAGAAGTTCAGCAGGCCTATTGTTTAGAAACCCAAATTTTCAGCTCCGTCGATTACTGGACCAAATGTGGTGTAGGAATTTGCGGTGCCTGCAATGCGCCGGACGGTCGCAGGATCTGTGTCGATGGTCCCTTTCTGAGTGGAGGTCAGGTCACGTCCTGAAGCGACAGTGCGCGTTGGTATAATTCTCGATCCAGGTTTCCGCCTGAGAGAATAACCCCTAAAGAT
The DNA here is from genome assembly GCA_938074045.1 of uncultured Halieaceae bacterium. Lineage (GTDB taxonomy): Bacteria > Pseudomonadota > Gammaproteobacteria > Pseudomonadales > Halieaceae > CALJGI01. The sequence continues at coordinate 172,642 of CALJGI010000002.1, read as the reverse complement.
GTGCCGCGCGAATTCCAGTGCACCATTGCAATCATTGCCGTTCTCCACCAAATCAGCTCCGAATGCAGTCATTGCCCGATTTTTGTCCGGGCTATTACCCACTGGCATTATGGTAGTTGAATTGATACCGCAACGCTGTGCGGCGAAGGCGACACTTTGTCCGTGATTGCCTCATATCGCGGCGGATTCCATGTCCGCCAGGGTGGGTAGCGTTTTCCGCGGTTTTGTAATTTCCGTGGCCGCGTTATGCTTGGCGTTAATGAACTTCAACACACATGACAATCATGCGTAAACCCGCGGTTTTGTTTCATCTTTTGATACTTGTCGGCATGTTGGTCGGTTGTGATATTGAAATAGGTTCACTGAAGATGGGGATTGACTCGCAGAGCCCGCTTGCGAATGCCGCCATTTCAGGTGATGGCTTGAAAGAAAGAATCGGACTGGATGTTGATGGCATTCTGGTTGCGCCGGAGGATGACAAGTTACAGCTCCTGATCGACGGTGATATCGATCTCGCCTTCATTTCCAATAGTGTGCCCTACACCGACGGCGTGAGTGTGCTAATGCCTGTCTATCAGGATGTTCTTCATGTGTTTACGAGGAAGAGCGTACGGGCAGCCAATTTGCTGGAACTGTTGGATGGTCGCCTGGTGTATGTGTCCTCTCCAGACTCCGCCGCTGGTCAAGTCCTGGACTCGCTGCAGAAACTGAAGGCCTTCAGGGGATTCAAGTTTGAGATTACCCATCAGCGTTCAGATGCTGTAGACGTAATGTTTTTGATGGCACCGCTGATTCCCAACCAGTTTGATGCGCTCTTGGATGAGTGGCGGCTATTCAGCCTGGCGGATTCGACAGAACTCGGGCCGGGCAATTCACTGGAACTGATTCGCTACACACTGCCCAGAATGTATACCGTGCTTATTCCCGAGAGCTTCTACGGTCCTGAATACACACAGCCGGTGGCGACTCTGGGAGTTGATAAAATTCTGGTATCAAGCACTCAGGTCCCCGCCCCCCTCATCTATTTGATGATGCAGTCTCTGGTAGAAAACAAAGCTTATTTTTCCAGTCTGAACCCAATTTTTTTCGAGTATCTGGGACGTGAGCCGGATCCGGATGATTACAATTTGCCCCTGCACCCCGGAGCATGGCGCTATTTTAATCGCGACGAACCAGATTTTCTTGAGCGTTATGCTGATGTCATCAATGTTGCCATGTATGGCGTGGTGTTGATTGTCTCTCTGGGTATTGCGTTATACCGGTCTCGACGACGGGTTAAGAAAAACCGCATCGACGTTTTTTATGCCCAGCTTCTGGAGATCAGGAGTCGCTTGGAGGAGGGCGCTCCGGTATCTGAGTTGCGCAGCGAGGTGCGCTGGATTGAAGACCACGCCTTAAGAATGCTGATTAATGAGGAACTGTTGGCAGATGAAAGCATGACTATCTTCCTGTTGCAGGTACAGGGTTTGCTGACTGAACTTGATCGAAAATCTGGTGGTGTCAACCCGGCGCCATGATCGCGTCGTTTATGGCGACCAGGACTGCTCCAGTCCTGCTCGAACAAAGTCCACCAGTCGACTGACCGCCTCCACGGGGTGGTGATCGTTGTAGAGCAGGTGAATCGCAATTCGACCCAGGTCCGGAAGATCATCAGCTGCGCTCAGTATGCGCAGACCGGCGGGTACTGTTGATCGCGCCAGCACCGTCACCCCCAGGCCTTCTTTTAGTGCTGCGTTGATGCCGGTAAGGTCCGGGTTGGTGTAGACGACACGATGCTCTCTGCCCGCTGACTGCAAGGCATGGATTGCTCGTGATCGGTAGACACAGGGAGCCGGGGCGACAATCAGTGGGATGACACTGGCATCTGGGCTTAGTCCCGAGCTGTTTGCCACCCATACCAAATCATCTTCACGCACCAGATCCGGCGTCATTTTGGCATTGGTTTCTTTTAGTGCCAGCACCAGATCAAACCGCTCCCGCTCATTTTGTAGCAGATTGCGGCTGAGGTCTGATGTTATCTCAAGGGTCACCTGAGGGTAGGCTTGGCTGAATCTGCCGAGAATTCTGGGTAGTAATGCTGTGGCAAACTCGCTGGGTATCCCAAATCTAATAAGCCCGCTGATGTCCGGCTGTACAAAGTCGTGAAACACCTGATCATTCAGGGCGATGATTTGCTGAGCTACTGGCCGCAGCCGACGGCCGTTATCCGATAGTCTCAGACGTTGACCGCGACGGTCGAACAGACTGGTGTCGAGTTGCTGCTCCAGTTTCCTGATTTGCAGGCTGATCGCCGGTTGCGAGCGACCCAGCGCATCGGCTGCCTGTGTGACTCCACCTAGATCGGCAACAGTGAGAAAACTACGCAGAATATCCATGGGAAGATTGCGCGACATCGGGACTCCAGATAATTAGCTATTTTTATGATTATATATTTAATATTAATTTTTAAAATAGTTCTCTGATTCTTACAATGACAGTTGTAGCTATCACTGCCCTTGTCGCTCATGAATGTTGAAACAGAGAAAACCATGCACACGCCGCTGTTCGCGCTGCATTCCAGCTTGGGTGGGAAGATGGTTCCCTTCGCGGGCTATGAGTTGCCGGTGCAGTATCCTGATGGCATCAAGGCAGAACATTTACACACGCGCACCGCCGCTGGACTATTTGATGTCAGCCACATGGGGCAGGTCCTCATCAGGGGTAAGGGGGCAGCAACAGCTCTGGAGCGCCTCATACCGCTGGATATCATGGAGATGGCTGTTGGTCAGCAAAGTTACTCGGTAATGACGAATGACCAAGGCGGTATCAGGGATGATCTGATTGTGTGTCGCTGGGCGGAGGATGAGTTTTTTCTGGTTGTGAACGCCGACTGCAAGCAGGCAGACCTGGCCTATCTCAGAGCCGAACTGGCAGACCAGGAAGTGACTGAACTGAAAGATCGGGCCTTACTTGCACTGCAGGGTCCGCAGGCGGCAGACGTACTGGGAACCCTCGCGCCCGTGGTATACATGCTAAAGTTTATGACGGGCAGTAGCGCTCGGGTCGCGGGATTTGACGCCTACGTGACGCGTTCGGGATACACCGGTGAAGATGGATTCGAACTGTCTGTTTCCGCTGCTGATGCAGAGCCCCTGGCTAGACAGTTGCTCGCGGACCACAGGGTAAGTCCGATTGGCCTGGGGGCGCGAGACTCACTCCGTCTTGAGGCTGGTCTGTGCCTGTACGGACACGATATGACAGCTAGCACCACCCCTGTCGAAGCGGGATTGCAGTGGTCGATCGGACGCGAGAGAAGACGTGATGGAGAGCGGGCTGGTGGCTACTGCGGGGCAGAAATAATCATGGAACAAATGGTCCAGGGAGCCAAGTGCCGTCGGGTTGGACTGCGGGTGGAAGACCGGGCGCCTGTGCGGGAGGGAGCACTAGTCATCAACCTGCAGGGTGATGAAATTGGAAAGGTGACCAGCGGTGGATTTGGTCCAAGCGTGGCCGCCCCGGTAGCGATGGCTATGGTTGCAGCGGAATATGCGGTCTCGGGCACCCGGTTGCTGGCACTGGTGCGGGGCAAGCCCCGGAGCGTTCTGGTGACTCAGCTACCTTTTGTAAAACGGAGATATTTTCGTGGGTAATCAATGTGATACGTTTGAAGTCAATGCCAGGACGGACAATGCACCTCAACCTGGGACGGTCACGCTCGGCGAGCAAAGCCTTGCGCAATTGTTTGATCGCGGCGGTTTTCAGGCCCGACACATAGGTGTTAATGATGACGATCGAACTCTGCAACTGGCGTATCTCGGTCTTAGCTCTGCCGAGGAACTGCTGGAAAGGATTGTTCCCGATTCGATTCGGGAGGAGCGGCCGCTTCAGTTGGCTGAAGGGGTGGATGAGCACCAGGCGCTGGCCAAGATGAAAGCCATTGCAGCGCGCAACAAGGTATATAAATCTTTTATCGGACAGGGCTATTACGGTTGCCATACGCCTGCGGTTATTCAGCGCAATGTTCTGGAAAGTCCAGCCTGGTATACCGCGTACACGCCATACCAACCGGAAATATCCCAGGGCCGACTCGAGGCGATTCTCAACTTTCAAACCATGGTCGCGGATCTCACGGGCATGGATCTCGCCAATGCCTCTATGCTCGATGAAGCGACGGCTGCGGCAGAGGCAATGACGCTGTGCAAGCGGCAGTCTCGGTCGAAATCTCGTCGGTTTTTTGTTGACCGGGATGTGTTTCCGCAGACGTTGGCGGTGCTGGTAACTCGCGCCGAGCCCCTGGATATTGAGCTGGTTGTTGGTGATGCCTGGTCGGATTACGAAGCCGAGCAACACTTCGGCATTTTACTGCAGTATCCTGGTGCGTCAGGGGCGGTTCGTGACTTTAGCGCACTGGCAACAGCTGCGCAGGAGCACCGCAACCTGATAGTCGTAGCGGCTGATCTCCTGAGTCTGGTGCTATTACGCTCGCCCGGGGAGCTCGGCGCCGATGTCGTGGTTGGTTCCAGCCAGCGTTTTGGCGTGCCTATGGGATATGGCGGACCACACGCTGGCTATATGGCTACCCGCGAAAAATTTAAACGCAGCATGCCCGGCAGGCTGGTCGGGGTTTCAATCGACTCCCAGGGTAATCCCGCCTATCGACTTGCGTTGCAGACCCGGGAACAACACATTCGCCGCGAAAAAGCCACCAGCAACATCTGCACGGCACAGGTGCTGCTCGCTGTAATGGCTGGAATGTACGCTGTATACCACGGGGCTGACGGATTGCGGCGTATAGCGGCACGGGTGCACCGGCTGACCTCGATATTGGCGGCGGGACTGACAAAAAAAGGGGTTGAGATCGTAAATCAGAGCTGGTTTGACACTCTGTGTGTAATCACGGGTGATGCCACGGAGACCGTGCATCAGCGTGCCATCGCCCAGCAGTGCAATTTGCGGCGGGTGGATGCGCGCACTATTGGCATATCGCTGGACGAGACCACGGATACAGCCGATATCGAATTGCTGTGGAAACTTTTTGATCCGGACCAACAATTTTCTGTACAGGATTTGTCTGAATCCTCGTGCCCAGGGCTGCCTAAGGGGATGTTGCGGGAAGATCACATACTTGAATACCCGGTCTTTAAGCAGTACCGCTCTGAAACCGAGATGATGCGCTACCTGCGTCGACTCGCTGATCGTGATATCGCGCTGGACCGGTCCATGATCTCGCTGGGCTCCTGCACCATGAAATTGAACGCGGCGGCGGAAATGATTCCCGTCAGCTGGCCGGAATTCAGTGGTCTCCACCCGCATGCACCCAGCGAGCAGGTGCAGGGTTATACCCAGCTCTGTGATGAACTGGAACAAATGCTGTGTGCCGTCACGGGGTACGCGGCGGTTTCGCTGCAACCCAATGCCGGTTCTCAGGGCGAGTATGCAGGACTCCTTGCGATACGTGCCTACCATCGCAGCCGGGGAGAAGGGCACCGCGACGTGTGTCTTATTCCGAGCTCCGCCCATGGCACCAATCCTGCCTCCGCGCATATGTGTGGCATGCGCGTGGTGGTTGTGCAGTGCGATGCCAGCGGCAATATTGACCTTGCGGATCTGCGCGCAAAGTCGTTGGAATACAGCACTGAATTGGCTGCCATTATGGTTACCTATCCTTCCACACACGGTGTTTTCGAAGAGGAAATCAGGACTGTTTGTCAGATCGTTCACGATAACGGCGGACAGGTTTATATCGATGGGGCTAACATGAATGCCATGGTAGGTGTCTGCTACCCAGGGGAGTTTGGTGGTGATGTCTCACATCTGAATTTGCACAAAACTTTCTGTATTCCCCATGGCGGTGGTGGACCCGGCGTCGGACCTATCGGTGTGGCGGCTCATCTCGCGTCTTTCTTGCCAGCTATTGATCACGAACGTGATGCACCTGTGGGTATGGTTGCCGCTGCGGCGGCAGGCAGCGCCAGCATTCTTCCCATCAGTTGGATGTACCTGAGAATGATGGGTCGGTCTGGTCTGCGGGAGGCCACGATCGGCGCCATTCTCAGTGCAAATTATGTTGCACGGCGGCTGTCCGCGAGCTATCCCATACTGTACACCGGTCGTGGAGGCCTCGTGGCCCACGAGTGTATACTCGATCTCCGTCCTCTCAAGGAACGATGTGGGATAGATGTGGAAGACGTGGCAAAGCGGCTGATCGACTACGGGTTTCACGCCCCCACGATGTCATTTCCGGTACCCGGGACGTTGATGGTTGAGCCGACGGAGAGCGAATCCCTGGTTGAGCTTGATCGATTTTGCGATGCGATGATTGCTATCCGGGCTGAAATAGAGGCTGTCGAAAGTGGACAACTTGATCTCGAAGAATGTGCGTTGCGACACGCGCCACATACCGCGGTGGAAGTCACAGCCGATGAGTGGGGTAGAAACTACTCCCGACATACCGCGGCATATCCCCTGCCCTGGCTGGTTGAGGGCAAATACTGGCCACCCGTGGGCAGGGTGGACAATGTTCATGGGGATCGCAATCTCGTTTGCAGCTGCCCACCCATGGATGCATACGAATAAGAGTTTCCGGTGAGACCTCCACACCTGGCTTTTCCAGCACAGGATTCGGGCTCGGCTAACTATGCGTTGGCCGTGTTGCTCGGCGCCTATGTACTGTCCTTTGTCGATCGCAATGTTATGGCCGTTTTGATCGGCCCGATCAGGGAGGACTTTGCCATCAGCGATTTTCAGTACAGTTTGCTGCATGGATTCGCCTTCTCGATGTTCTATATTTTCCTGGGGCTCCCTATCGGCCGACTGGCGGACGCATGGAACCGCAAGTGGATCATAACCGTGGGAATCTTCTTTTGGTCAGCGGCGACTGCACTCTGTGGCCTTGCGCGAAATTTCCACCTGTTGTTTCTGGCCAGGATGGGTGTTGGGGTCGGAGAAGCGGCGCTGTCACCTCCTGCCTACTCCCTGCTGAGTGACTATTTTTCTGCTGAACGATTGCCACGGGCCATGGCTGTATACACCCTGGGTATCACCCTCGGTGGTGGTCTGGCGTACATTGTTGGCGGGTCGGTGTATGGCTACTTCCAGTCATTGCCCCGTGCCAGCTATGACTGGTTGGGTAATATTCGACCCTGGCAACTGACGTTTCTGGTGGTCGCTGCGCCCGGACTCCTTATCGGGACGTTGATGATGCTGGTGAGGGAGCCGCGTCGAAATGGGGATGGGGGCGGGAATGACCCCGGCGAAAAGGTCCCGATTTCAGCGGTGATTCAGCAATTGCGTACGTATCGGGGTGTGTATGGATCATTAATACTCGGCGTATCGCTGCTGTCTGTGGTGGGTTACGGCACCATGGCATGGTATGCCGAATACCTTATTCGGGTTCACGGTTACGAACGTGCGACGGCTGGATCTCTGTTTGGAACGGTGTTCATCGTGGCGGGAAGCCTCGGCACCCTGGCCGGTGGATGGAGCCCGGTTTTATTGCGCCGACTGGGCTACGAGGACGCCAATATGCGGGTAGTTATGTTAGTGCCTTTGTTATGGGTTGTTCCCGCCGTTGCTGGTCCACTGGCGACCTCGGCGACCTGGGCGGTTGTTTTGGCAGTGCCCATTGTGTTTTTTCTGAACAGTTACTTCGGTGTCTGCATTGCGGCGCTGCAACTTGTTACCCCCAATCGGATGCGCGCCCAGATATCGGCACTCTTGCTCTTTAGCACAAACCTCTTTGGTCTGGCGCTTGGTCCCTCCCTCGTTGCCCTGTTTACCGACTATGTTTTTGGCCATGATTCGGCTTTGTCGTACTCCCTTGCACTGATGGCCGCTTTGGCCTGCCCGCTGGCTGCCATGATTCTGGGTGCCGGGCTAAAGCATTATCGAGCGGCATTGGACGTCCATGGCTAGCCGACAAGACAGGTATGCTGGGTGTGGTAACCTTTCAGTTAATGTGGGATCGCGATATGAGGCTGGTCATGACTGATGTGCAGGATGAAATCAGCGAAACATCGTTCTGGGAAAAAGTGCGTGGACAGGCGCTGCGTGCTGGCAGAGAGGTGATAGAAAGAGCCCTGGTTTTGTACTATTGCCTGCAGGATACAGACACACCGGCCTGGGCGCGTACGGTGATCGTAAGTGCGTTGGCCTACTTCATCCTTCCTGCGGACGCGATACCCGACTATCTGGTAACTGTTGGTTTTACCGATGATCTTGGGGCCCTGGCTGCCGCTGCCCTGACGGTGGCCGCTCATATCAAGCAATCCCATACCGATGCAGCGGCGGAGCGTATCAGTGAGTGGTTTCGTGATGCTGTTGAGTGATCGGGTTTTTACCGGCATTACCAAGACCGACCACTGTTTCGTCATTTATCCGGGCATCTCGCAAGGTAGCGATCACTGACTGACCATCCTCATTCCTGTGTTGTGCTTTGATCAGCAGGAAGTCCCAGTCCACCGCCAGCCAGAACTGCAGATAGCGCCCCGGTTTTCGGCCCAGCCGTGTGAAACGCAGCGCGGTGAAATATCCGGTCGCGGTACTTACTGTTTCAATACCATTGTACTCAAGGACATATTCCTTGATTCTGCGGCCATCAAGGATGCGCAGTGTAGTTTGATCAAGCGCCTGTGGTGCTGTGTCCTGCAGCAGTTGATGGCGCAGGAATTCCTGCCAGGACAGCGGATCCAATAGTCCGGGTTCCAGAGCCAGCGTGTAATCTTTTCCTTTGTATTCACTGGCTGCGGTACCCTTAGCCCAGTCGAACCGGGTAAGTGTTTCCCGCCTGTTCAAACCTTTCCCGCGATACTGGTAGAAGACGGGTATTAATTGCTCGCCGGTCACAGTGAAAGAGGATGACTCCTGGAATCCATACATCATCTTCTCACCGTGGCTTTCCAGTTGGTAGGTGTCTGCATCCCCCGGCAACAGTTGACGATAGAGGTCGATGTCGACTCCGCGAGCCGTGGATTGGTAGTGTGCGGTATAAGGTGTCATTACCCGGGTTGGAGTATCTGACGTCTCGCGCCCCTGTAGCTGGGTGGCTGTCAGAGATAAGCTCAGTACCCACCAAAATATGCACTTAGGCTTGATAGTCAATTCCCTGCGCCGGCAGCTTGGCGTCATCCAGTGCTGCACCCTCTTTGCCAAGTCGCAAACGACCCTCGCAAAACCAGCGCGCGGCGAGGGGGTAAATTTTGTGCTCAACCTGTAAAACACGTTGTGCCAGGCTTTGTTCGTCATCTTCTGCCATGATCGGAACCCGTGCCTGCACAATTGGTGGGCCTCCGTCCAGTTCATCAGTTACAAAGTGTACAGTCGCACCGGCCTCACTATCTCCAGCCTCCAACGCGCGCCGATGTGTATGTAACCCTGGGTACTTGGGCAACAGCGAAGGATGAATGTTCAATAAACGGCCATGAAAAGCTGTTATGAAAACCGGTGTCAGGATGCGCATAAAGCCTGCAAGAATAATGAGGTCCGGCCGGCAGTCGCTGAGATATTGCACCAGGGTCTCATCGAAAGATTCGCGGCTGCTGTAGTCCTGATGGCATATGACGCCAGTGCTTATGCCTGCTGCAGCGGCGCGCTCCAGTCCCTTCACGCCGGGTTTATTGCTGATAACCAGTTCGATGCTGGCGGGAATGAAACCGTCTACTGTGGCATCGATAAGGGCCTGTAAATTGGAGCCGCTGCCAGATATTAAAACGGCGATTCTGGTTGGCTCAGTAGAAATGGACAGCTCCTTCGTTTTCGTCTGCTGCGCGAATTTCACCAATGTGCCAGGCTTGTTCACCGTAGTTTTCCAGTTTACGTAGCGCGGTCTCTACATCCTCCGGTGCGACACATAAAATCATTCCGACCCCGCAATTAAATGTGCGATACATTTCCTGTTGGTCGACGTTACCAGCACGTTGTAACCAGTCAAACACCGGGGGAATGCTCCAGCTATCACGCATCAGGTGCGCCGACACGCCTGGAGGCAGTACCCGCGGGATATTTTCCAACAAACCACCGCCTGTAATGTGCGACAGGGCTTTGACCTCGACCTCTTTAAAGAGCTTGAGCAGGCTGCTGACATAGATGCGGGTCGGTTCCATCAGGGCGGATGCCAGATTACCATCTGCAAGGGGTTGCGACAGGTCGGCTTCGTTGTGTTCCAGAATTTTTCTGATCAGCGAATAGCCGTTTGAGTGTGGACCTGAGGAAGCCAGGGCCACTAGTTGGTCACCCGCTTGAACGGTACTGCCGTCTATTAGGTCGGACTTTTCCGCGATACCTACACAGAAGCCGGCAAGGTCATAGTCGCCCTCAGCATACATGCCTGGCATTTCAGCGGTTTCGCCGCCGACCAGTGCACAGTTGGCCCGGCCGCAACCTGTACCGATACCCGTTACAACAGCCGCGGCGGTTTCAACATCGAGACTACCGGTAGCGTAGTAATCCAGAAAAAACAAGGGCTCGGCCCCGGCGACCACCAGATCATTGACGCACATCGCTACCAGATCTATACCGATGGTGTCGTGAATGCCGAGATCCACTGCCAGGCGCAACTTGGTGCCCACGCCATCAGTCCCAGAAACCAGTACCGGCTCGCGGTAACCACCCGGCAGCTCAAACAGGGCACCAAATCCACCCAGCCCAGCCAGTACGCCGGGTCTTTTTGTGGCCGCCGCCACGCCCTTGATACGTTGAACAAGGGCGTCACCAGCGTCAATGTCGACACCGGCGTCCTTGTAGCTGAGCGATTTTTTTGCTGTTGAATCTGTCATTTGAGGAAGTTGTTCCCGACCCGGAAGTGATTGGATGCGTATTCTATCCCGTATACCGTGTGGGTCCAATCGTAGCTTGTCCGTTGTGCTCACCGCTGCTGTGTTGCCCCTGTCGCGCGGCTGTTACAATGAGGTCAAATGGTTCAGCTAGCGGAAAGATGACAGAAACTGTGAAATATATTCTCTCCCTGATTTTCCTGTACATCTCGTTGTGTTGCCAGCCGGCGCAGGCTCTGGTTCTGGATAATCTCTACCGGGTAGAACGGGTTGTCGTCGGCCAAGGCCCTGATGCCATGAGGGGTGTGGCCGCAGAGGCTCTGCGTGAGGTGTTGGTTCGGGTGTCGGGTAGTCGTGGCGTGTTGCGGGACGCAGCCGTGAGAGCCGCGCTCGCGCGCGCTGACAGCTTCATTATTCAGTATGGCTACGGCGAACAGCGTTATACCGAAGAGGGCAACCTGGGTCAGCTGCTGCGTCTGGATTTTGATCAGCGGGCGGTAGCAGAATTGCTGCGGGCATCAGGCTTGCCAATCTGGTCTGCGCAAAGACCCGCGGTCCTGGTGTGGTTGGCGTTAGATGGCAGCAATGGCCTGGAGTTTGTGTCGCTGGATACAACGCCAGCGCTGGTGCAAGAATTGACGCAAGCATTCGCGTCGCGCGGTGTACCGGTTATCTTCCCCCTGTTTGACCTGCAGGATGAGATGTTGGTTGCGCCCTCAGATGTAGTGCAGTTCGATGAGTCCAGATTGTTACCCGCCGCGCAGCGTTATGCCGCCCCCGCTTTGCTGTTCGGTCGCATTCTGCAGTTGAGCAGTGGCGAATTAGTTGGAGATTGGATTTATCGACAACACAGCGCTGAATTGAGTCTCAGCGGCGAGGCAGTTGATCTTGCCGGATTATTTGAGCGAGCCGTTGATCGGATCGCCGCTACTCTGGCCGCGGAATATGCCATTACCCCACACCGGTATTTTGAAGACGGATTATTACTCTACGTGGAAGGAGTGGATGGCTTCGAAGAGTACGCGCATTTGGTGCAGTCGCTGGAAGCGATAGAAGCGGTAACTCATGCAAATATCGATAGGGTCGATGGTAACAGTGTATATTTGAGGCTGGTGGCGGAGGGTAGTTTACAACAACTGGAGCTGGCGATCGGGCTTGCTGCTGACCTTCATCGCCTGCCAGATGGGCATCCCGCCCGCCGACTGCACAAGCTGCCGGTGAATCTGTTTTACAGTCTTGATGGTTACGGGGATATTTCCAGATGACTTTCAATCAGCCAGCCGTGGTCCTCACTGTCGTACTGTTGGTGACGGCGGTTTTAATAAATTTGTTGCAACCCATTCTGGCGCCCTTTTTTATCGGTGCATTGCTCGCCTATCTGGGTGACCCGCTGGCTGATCGCTTTGAGGCCTGGGGGATGCGTCGCTCCCTCGCAGCAAGCCTGGTCTTTTCATTGATCTGCCTGGTGGTAGCAGTGGCCCTGCTGGTGGTTATTCCCTTGCTGGGTCATCAGCTGGATCTACTTTCAGGAAAATTGCCGGCTATTTTGAACTGGGCCAGAGACGTCGCTTCCCCATGGCTGGAGGAGAAATTCAATATTCCGATTTGGTCTTTTCCTGTAGCTGACGCCCAGACGGCGTTGGTTGAAAACTGGCAGTCTGTAGGCCGCATAGCCAGCCAGATGTGGGGGCAGATCGGCAGTTCCAGCATTTCCTTCCTGACCTGGTTAACGCAGCTTTTGCTGGTTCCAGTAGTTGCCTTTTATCTACTGCGGGACTGGGACATTCTGGTCGCGGAAGTGCGAGGGCTTATTCCCCGAAACCGTGTTGGCACGGCCGATGCACTGGCAAGCGAGTGCGATGAGGTGTTGGGGGCATTTTTGCGTGGGCAGTTTTTGGTCATGCTTGCTCTGGGCGCGATTTACTCATTTGGTTTGTGGGTGTTGGACCTTCAGCTCGCGATTCTGGTGGGTGTCTTATCGGGCCTCGCCAGTATTGTTCCTTATATGGGGTTTGTTGTAGGTATCCTCGCTGCGAGCGTTGCGGCGGTCAGTCAATTTGGAGAATGGAGTGCTCTTATCGGTGTGGTCGTCGTGTACGGGATAGGACAAATTATTGAGGGTTCACTGCTGACCCCGCTGCTGGTTGGAGATCGCATTGGTCTGCATCCGGTGGCTGTGATATTTGCCATTCTAGCGGGAGGCCAGTTGGCAGGTTTTGTTGGTGTATTGATTGCGCTACCCGTCTCCGCAGTGATTATGGTTTTTTTACGCCACTTCCACGTGAGCTATAAATTAAGTGATTGGTACAATGAAAACGAAGGGGATGTGCAACCTGTAAACGCAGAGCTGCTCGATGCAGAGACCGCAGAGACCGCAGAAACTGAAGAATACTTGGACCATGAACAACTCTAAGTCATGTGGAGAGGCGCAGATGCCCTCGCAAATAGCGCTGGGACTGAGCCTCGATACCGATGTGAATCTGAAAAACTATTTTGTCAGTCGGGATAACGAGGCGGCATATTCGCATCTGCAAGCATGGCTGGCGGCTGACGCGACAAGCGAGCCCACCTTGTATCTGCACGGTGTGTCCGGTGTCGGCAAGAGTCATCTTTTGCAGGGGGCATGCCAAAGCGCTGATGCCGAAGGCAAACGAACTGCCTATTTTCCCGGATTGGAGATTCGATCCTATGAAGCTGCTTCTGTATTGGAAGCACTGGAAAATATTGATCTTGTGTGCCTGGACGATGTTGAAGCATTGATTGGGGATTCGGCGTGGGAAGAAGCGCTATTCCACTGGCTCAATCGATCGCGGGCCAGTGGAGCAAAAATTCTGTTGGCGGCAGATTCTGCGCCCCGTTCGCTGGATCTGAACCTGGAAGACTTGCGTTCAAGACTGGGCTGGGGTTTGGTGTTTAAGCTACATCCATTGGATGATGAAGGACTGGAAGCCATGATACAGCTGCGAGCCAGGGAACGCGGGCTGTCACTGGACGATGAGCTGGCGCGCTATATTATCAGGCGTGCGGCACGGGGCCCCCAGGCATTGACTGACCTGCTCGAGCGTTTGGACACGGCGTCGCTTGAGGCACAAAGGCAGTTAACTCAACCCTTTGTAAAACGGGTAATGGGTTGGTAATGGCAGCGGTTGAGCCACTTACCGCCTGGGAACTCGAGCAATTACGTTGCATTCTCGAACGTGAACGCGATGAGTTGGTCCAATATCTGGAAGGATTGGCTCAAGACAGCGGGCCGGTGATACTTGATCAACAACTGCAGGGACGCCTGAGCCGTATGGACGCCATGCAGCAACAGGCTATGTCAGAAGCGGGGGAACGGCAGGCGCGACTGCATATTGTCAAGATAAAGCGAGCACTGCTTGCGATAGATCAGGATGAGTACGGATATTGTTCTGACTGTGATGGTGATATCGGATATGGCCGCCTGACGGCACGACCGGAGGCCACTTTGTGTGTACAATGCGCCCGGAAAATAGAGAAAAGTTGACCTTTTTAGGAGAAAAGATCATGAGAATCAAATTGTTAGCATCAATATTAGTTTTGATTGCGGGACCGGCACTGGCCAGCGGACCCGTTTCTGTGACCGTCGGCGCTGCCGGAGTTGGACTCAACGGTGACCGCGACATCGAAGGGGACTTGATGCCGGCGCTGGGGCTTGAGTATCGTCTCAATGAAAAGTGGGCACTGGAAGTGTTGGGGATGGAAGGCGGTGTTGATCCCGATGACCCTCTGGTCGGCGCGCTGGACTACAGTCAGTGGCGTTTGGATGGTCTTTATTACCTGGGTCAGTATGGCAACTGGGCGCCCTATCTGGCGGCAGGAGCCGGTGAAAGCGAGTTTGAGAGAAGCGGTTTTGACAATGTAGAGACCCTGATTAATGCCGGATTTGGCGCAAAATATCATTTCAACCACAATTGGTCCGCGCGTACGGATCTACGCGTAGTTAACAGTCTTGACAATGATATTACCGACGCTGTGTGGATGGTGGGATTGAGTTACGCCTTTGGCGGCAAGCAAGAGCCTGTGCGCGAGCCTGAACCTCAGCCCGCCCCTGTTATCGGTGATCGCGACAATGACGGTGTACTGGACAATGTGGATGCCTGTCCTGACTCACCCCCAGGAACAGAGGTTGATGAAACCGGTTGCAAAGTCAAGGAACCCAAGCGAGCGGAAATTGAGCTCAAGGTCATCTTTGCCAATAATTCCGATGTTGTGGAAGAGCAGTACATGACTGAGGTAGAAGATCTGGCGGCGTATATGAATCGCTTCCCAGAACAGAATCTGGATATTGAAGCGCATACCTCCAGTGTGGGTTCGGCGGCGTACAACCTCGACCTCTCTAATCGTCGCGCCCAGGCAGTCGTTGATATTCTGGTCAATCGGTTTGGCATCAATGCCGCTCGTCTGACAGCCAAGGGCTATGGCGAAACCCGGCCGATTGCCAGCAATGATACGGAAGAAGGACGTACCGCGAATCGTCGCCTGGTAGCGTCTGACTCGGTTGTTTACGAAGAATAAGTCCGGCTTGATTCCCGGGGGCGAAAACGCCCCCGGATTCACTTGGCTCAATGCCGTTTATTGGTCAGCGTGTTCACGCGGACCATCATGACTCGATCCTCAGTATCGCCATATTTGCCTCTATGAGTGCAACGTAAATTCATCCGCATCCATATGGCAGGGAAATTTCTCGCGGTAGCTTTGTAGCGCTTCGGCATCCAGTTCTGCGCTGAAGAGGCCGCTTTGATCCCGGCAGTCAACCAGCAGCTCCCCTGTAGGCGAGATAACCAGGCTGTCGCCGGAGTAGTCCACGCCGTTGCCGTCAGTGCCCACCCGGTTGACACCGATAACATAGGCCTGATTTTCGATCGCCCTGGCTATGAGTAACTGGCGCCAGTGCATGCGGCGGCGCTTCGGCCAGTTGGCAACAAAAATTAACAGATCATAGTCTTGCCTGTTGCGGCACCACACGGGAAAGCGCAGGTCGTAACACACCAGAGGACAGATTCGCCAGCCCGCCAGTTCGACAATAAGCCGGTCTTCACCGGCGGCGTATCTTTGATGCTCGCCCGCCATTCGAAACAGATGCTTTTTATCGTACTGAGCTACCTGTCCATCGGGATAATTAAAAAAGAGGCGGTTGTAGGTGGCCTCCCCATCTTTGACAGAGAGACTGCCGGTCAGCGCTGAATTTAACGCAGTCGCCTGCTCGCCCAGCCATTTTTGTCCTGGTCCATCCACCGGTTCCGCGATGGTTTTTACATTCATTGAGAAGCCAGTGCTGAACATTTCAGGCAGTACCACCAGGTCGGTCTTTGGTGAAACCTGTACCAATTGATTGCCCAATTCCCGACAGTTCTCAGTACTGTCCTCCCACACCAGTTCAGCCTGTACCAGGCATACGTTTAAATTTTGCATAGTCGTCTGGTTGCCTCCAGCAAGGTGTCGCCGTGCTTGGCAAAGCAGAGGCGCAGGTATTGGGTATCGCCGGGTTCTTCGCAGAATACGGAAATTGGAATCGCTGCGACGCCGTGCTGCTTTGTGAGCTTGCGGGCGAGTTCGTAGTCATTCATATCGCTGACTGCGCTGTATTCCAGCAGCTGGAAATAGGTGCCTGCACTGGGTGTGTAGGAAAAGCGTGAGCTCTTGAGTCCAGCACAGAACAAATCCCTTTTTTCCTGATAAAAATCGGCCAGGGTGTCGGGAAACCCGGGATAGGCTGCCATGAAATCCGCCAGCGCGTATTGCAGTGGGGTAACGGCGACGAAGGTCACAAACTGGTGAACCTTGCGCAATTCTTTAGTCAACAACAGGGGTGCGATACAGTAGCCGGTTTTCCATCCGGTTACGTGATAGGTCTTGCCGAAAGAAAAAACTGCGAAGGCCCGTGCACGCAACTCCGGGTGCTGCAAAACGCTGTGGTGGCTGCGCCCGTCGAAGACCAGGTGCTCGTAGACTTCATCGCTGAGAATAATAATCCCGGTGTCTCTAACCAGGTCCGCCAGTTGCGCCAGGTCATCTGCCAGTAGGGTGCTCCCGGTCGGGTTGTGTGGGGAGTTGATGATAATCATTCTGGTGTTGGCGTTGACCGCGGCCCGCGCCGCATCCCAATCGATAGAGAAACCGGGAACCCGCATCGGTACGTGAATTGTGCGTCCTCTGGCAAGCTCCACCGCGGGTGCGTAGCAGTCGTAGCATGGATCGAAGACGATGACTTCGTCGCCTTTACTTACCGTCGCCATGATGGCGCAGAAGATGGCTTCTGTGGCACCCGGCACTACCGTTATTTCTGTCTCTGCATCTGTTGCAATATCGTAGATACGTGCACATTTAGCGGCAACCTGATCCCGCAATGCGGGGAGTCCTGGCATAGGCGCGTACTGATTGTGGCCCTGCCCAATGTGCCAGGCTACTCTGTCCAGCAACTCCGATGGGCCGTCAAAATCGGGGTATCCCTGGGACAGGTTGATCGCCTTACATTCGGCTGCCAGCTGGGACATGACTGTGAAAATAGTAGTAGCCACCTTCGGAAGTTTGCTTTCAAACAGAGGAGTGGCGGACTTCATATCAATTGCGTTTCCAGCGGAAGCTCGCTGCTGTTTTTAATTTCCGTGACAGCCATGTGTGAGTGCAATTCCCGGATAGTCGGCAGGGTGGTCAGCTTATTGCGGATGAAGTACTCGTAGTGACGAATATCACGGGTCACAATCTTGAGCATGTAATCCCATATTCCCGTCATCGTGTAGCACTCCATCACTTCTGGATGAATCATAACCGATTGTTCAAAGTTCTCCAGATCCTGACGCCCGGTAGTTGAGAGGTTAACCGTGGCAAACACCACGACCTCCATACCCAGTCGGTCACGGTCAAGTAGCGCCACCCGTCTCCGGATCAGACCCTCCTGTTCGATTCTGTTGATGCGGCGCCAGCAGGGTGACTGAGACATATTGACCTCCTCGGCAATAGCCGCGGTACTCATCGCTGCATCACGCTGCAGTAAATCTAGGATGGCAATGTCTTGTTTGGTGAGTTTCATGAATTAAAAAACCTATTAAGTCTAATTTGTGGCATGAATATACCGAATTTTATGCAGAAAATGTAAAAGATAGAATAAAAATTTCCCTTATTGCCAACTAGAATAGCGATCAGCCGAAATAACAATCAGGAGTCGGATGATGGCGTTGCGCGCGGTGTCGTTGGAGGATAAGTACAACCTTGAAAAGTCGCGGGCGTACATGTCTGGAATCGAAGCATTAGCCCGATTACCACTGATCCAGCATCAGCGCGACCGGGACCGTGGCCTGAATACGGCTGGTTTTATTTCGGGATATCGCGGCTCCCCGTTGGGAGGTGTTGACCAAGCTATGTGGGCGGCCCAACAGCATCTGCGGGAGCGTAATATTCATTTCCAGCCGGGCATCAACGAAGACCTCGCCGCCACCGCTGTGTGGGGTAGTCAGCAGACCAATCTATTTTCGGGGGCACGCTACGACGGTGTTTTTGCCATGTGGTATGGCAAGGGACCTGGTGTTGACCGCAGCATGGATGTGATCAAGCACGCCAATGCCTTTGGTACCGCCCGGCATGGCGGGGTGCTCGCCGTGGCCGGTGATGATCACGCCTGTAAATCCTCAACCCTACCTCATCAGAGTGAGCACATGTTTATCGGTGCCTCCATTCCCGTGCTCAATCCGAGTAACGTGCAGGAAGTTCTGGATCTGGGCATATTCGGCTGGGAGTTGTCCCGCTACTGCGGTAGCTGGGTCGCTCTGAAAGCGATTACTGAAAACATGGACTCGGCTGTATCCGCCGATTTAAGTCAGGGACTCCATGAGTTTGTGCTACCGCAAAATTTCGAGTTGCCGGCGGATGGGCTACATGCTCGATGGCCTGACGCGCCACTTGAACAGGAACGTCGACTCAACAAGTACAAGATTTATGCGGCTCGTGAATTTGCCAGGGTGAATGAACTGAATCGAATTACCGTGGATAGCCCACGAGCGCGTCTTGGCATTATGACGACCGGGAAAAGCTATCTCGATGTATTACAGGCCCTGGAGGATCTGGGCATTGATGAGGCGCTGGCCCGTGCCATTGGGCTGCGGGTTTACAAGGTAGGTATGAGTTGGCCGCTGGAACCTGTGGCCACACATGAGTTTGCGCGCGGACTGGAAGAGATCATCGTGGTGGAGGAGAAGCGTTCCATCATGGAGGATCAGCTGACCGGGCAGCTTTACAACTGGCCGGTGGCTGAGCGACCCCGGGTGGTTGGTGAATTTGATGAGCACGGCCGGGATCTGCTGCCAAATCTTGGAGAGCTAACCCCGGCGATGGTTGCCCGGGCTATTGCGGCACGTGTTGCCCGCTTCTATCAGAGTGATGGCATTGCCCAAAGACTGGAGTTTCTTACACAAAAGGAAAACGCACTGGCACAGCCGAGGTCTCTGGCCGAACGTGTGCCTCATTTTTGTTCCGGTTGCCCGCATAATACCTCTACCCGGGTCCCTGAAGGGTCGATGGCACTGGGAGGTATTGGGTGTCATTACATGGCGACGTGGATGCCGGACCGCAATACGCAGACGTTCACTCAGATGGGTGGGGAGGGAGCGACCTGGATTGGTCAGGCTCCATTCACGGAGCGCAAGCACGTTTTCCAGAATTTGGGAGACGGTACCTACTTTCATTCTGGCATTCTTGCGATCAGAGCGGCGGTCGCCTCGGGTGTAAACATTACTTATAAGATTCTCTACAACGAGGCTGTCGCAATGACCGGTGGTCAACCACTGGATGGTCACATGTCCGTAGAACGCATGGTTTACCAGCTCAAGGGCGAAGGGGTGGAACGCATTGCTGTGGTGAGTATTGATCCACAATTATTGCGCCGTAGTCTGGCGCAGTTTTCCGGCATGACACTGCATCACCGGGACGAAATGGAATCCGTGCAACGGGAGTTACAGGAGACCACCGGCACTACTGTACTCATTTACCAACAACCTTGTGCTGCACAGCAACGACGGAAAATCAGTCGTGGGCAAAGCGAGGCTGTAGAGCGCCGTGTGGTCATCAATGCCGATGTCTGTGAGGGCTGCGGTGATTGTGGTCGGGAGTCCAACTGTTTGTCTGTACTCCCTCTTGAGACCGAATTGGGTCGTAAGCGTCAGATCGATCAAAGTGCATGTAACCGCGACTTTAGCTGTGTTAAAGGCTTTTGCCCCAGCTTTGTCAGTATTGTGGGAGGCGAGTTGCGCAAGGACACAGTCGATCCGGGAACCGTGGATTTCGATGCACTGCCAGAGCCACAGCTACCGAGCTTGGACAGACCATGGAATACAGTAGTAGCCGGCGTAGGTGGAACTGGAGTACTAACCGTCAGTGCTCTCATCGCTATGGCGGCACACCTTGAGGGCAAGGGTTGTGCAACCATGAATCAAACAGGTCTTGCGCAGAAATTTGGTGCCGTAGTCAGTCATGTACGTGTGGGTCGAACCCAGAAAGATATTCAGACTGTGCGTATTCCCGCGGGAGATGCTGACCTGCTGATTGGCTGTGATCTGGCGGTGGCTGCCTCCGCGGATGCCCTGGCAAAAGTTGACCAGAAACGATCCAGTGCAGTGGTAAACATCACGGAAGCGGCGACCACTGAGTTTGTACGTAACCCCGACGCAGTTTTTCCTACAACTGCCATGCAGGAGACCCTGATTCAGGAAGTCGGTAAGGAAAACGCTTACTTCACAGAATCATCCACCATCGCCACTCGACTGATGGGAGATGCCATCGGCAGTAACCTGTTCCTGCTCGGTTACGCGTATCAAGCCGGCCTGATTCCGGTGTCAGCTGCCGCCATCGACGAGGCGATTGAGCTCAATGGCGTGGCTGTTGTCTTTAATCAACAGGCTTTTCGGTGGGGAAGAACGGCGGTGGCCAGCCCCGAAAAACTGGCGGCAGCAATGCCACGGCAAACAGCAATAAGCAGTGAACCTAACACCCTTGATGAACTTATAGCCGATCGCAGTGCACGACTGGTGGACTATCAGAATGACACCTACGCTGAACAATACGAGGCATTTATGACATCGCTGCGGGAGGCAATTGTTGCTCGCAAGGTTGCTGCGTCTGAGAAATTTGTTCGTGCAGTGGCGAACAACCTATTTCGACTCATGGCCTACAAGGACGAGTACGAGGTAGCTAGACTATTCTCCAACGGTGACTTCTCCCACCGCTTGCAAAAGCAATTCATCGGTAACTATCGACTGCGTTTCCACCTTGCACCACCGCTACTTGCTCGACGTGACCAAGTCACCGGGATACCGAAAAAGCGCGAATTGCCGGGTTGGATTCGCTATCTGTTTCCCGTTTTGGCGTCAATGAGACAATTGCGCGGTACCCGCTTTGATTTGTTTGGATATAGCGCTGAGCGTAAGACAGAGCGCTTTCTGATCAATGAATATCGTGAACTGATTTCGGGCCTGCTCGAAACATTGGCACCTGACAATATCGCAATCGCCGCAGAAATTGCGGAAGCTGCCACAGAAATCCGCGGTTTTGGTCACGTCAAACTAAATAACCTGGAAAAAATACGTCAGCGCTGGCAGCGATTGCTGGAAGATTTTCATGGGCATGGTGACGTCGTCCGTGTAGTGGAACGTGCTGCCTGAGCACCTAATAGGAGAAAATAGCATGACCCTGTTTCAGCATGTTGAGTTTGATCACCATGAGTTGGTGCAGTTTTGCGAAGATGACAGCAGCGGACTTAAAGCAATCATTGCTGTGCATAGCACTGCGCTTGGACCGGCAGTCGGTGGTTGCCGCATGTACAACTATTGCGATGAGGCTGCCGCCCTGCGTGATGTGCTGCGGTTATCACGTGGCATGACCTACAAATCTGCCCTGGCAGGATTGCCATTGGGTGGTGGTAAATCCGTCATCATTGGTGACCCGATGCGTGATAAGTCCGATGAATTATTGTCAGCCATGGCTTTGTTTATCGATTGCCTGGGTGGCCGCTATGTATGCGCTGAAGATTCAGGAACTACTGTGGCTGATATGCGTGCCATGTCTAGACACACATCTTTTGTCAGTGGTTTGGATGCAGGCAGCCTGCATGGCGGTGATCCCTCACCCTCGACTGCGGCAGGTGTCTTAAAGGCGATACAGGTCGCCGTGGAGCATCGTCTGGGATGTGACAATTTGCGGGGGAAATCGATCGCTATTCAGGGCCTGGGAAATGTAGGGTTTCACCTGGCACGCTATCTCACAGAGGCGGGCGCCCGGGTCTTTGGTGCGGATGTGAATGCAGATCACGTCAATCGCGCTACCTCTGAACTGGGTATAACCAGGGTTGCCCCGGATGAAGTGCTGTCCCTGGCTGTTGATGTATTAGCGCCATGCGCCATGGGTGCGGTAATCAACAATGAATCATTGGCAAGCATCAGTGCCGGAATTGTCGCAGGTGCCGCCAACAATCAACTGGAGAGACCTGAGCACGCACAGGAATTACGGGATCGGGGCATTCTCTATTGCCCGGATTTTGCTATCAACGCGGGGGGTATCATGGATGTGCACTGCCAGCGTACTGGTACACGAGCCTCAGAATTATCTTCTCAGCTCGATTTGATTGGGCAACATCTGCGTCAGATACTCCAGCGCAGCGATCGCGAGGCTCTGGATACTCACAGCATTGCCGAGCGTCTGGCAGAGGAAATATTGCACTCTGCACAGCTGGCACAGGCGAGCTGAGTCAGACAGTTCCTCAGTTTTCCATTTGTCCCAGATTGCCATGTAATACCGCCCCATTGAGCACGGGATGGGTGTGAGCCCATTCAATGAGTTCTGCTATTTCAGCGGCTGTAACCAGACGTCCGAAGCCGTTAGCGCCGCCGATTTGCTGCATTAAATCGAGATCATTTCCCAGATGTTCCCGTAACATCTCGGTGTCGGTAAATCCGGGACACACGCAGGCGGTATGAATACCGCTTCCCATCAGATCCTGGCAGGTGGCCCGCATCATGCCAAGCAGAGCGTGCTTGGAAATTACGTAGCTGAACGAGTTACTCACCGCCTTTTCCGAGAGCGTGGAACCTACGTATATAATGCTAGAGCCGTGATTGAAGGCGGGCAGCAACTGCTGGTTCAGTGTATTTGCTGCGATCAGGTTGGTTTCCATCACGGCCCGTAGCGAAGCGCTGGTACAGTCCGCGACGCTGTCTTTGCGCATCTGACAGGCGTTATGCACCAGCGAGGTCACTCCATTGGCATCTTTTATCTCTGCTACCAGCTCGCGAGTGACCGCATTAATGCGATCTTCATTGGCTAGGTCGCATGAGACGTTAGTTACACCAGAGACCTGGCAGGGGCGCCTGGATAGATTGATGACACGGTACCCACGTTCTATAAAAAGTTCAGCAGTTGCGCTGCCGATGCCGGCACTTGCCCCGGTAATAATGGCGGTGTTCATTAGATTTAAGTTGCTCCCTGGTACGGCCGCCGGCTGGCGACCAAATAGGGCCAACTATAGCGTGCTATGCCGGTGGGCTGAAGTCTGATCTAAATCCAGGGGTTTTCAGGATCAGGGAATTAGGTATAGTTACTATCTGCTTGAATTTGGCCCCGGGGAAAAGGGAATTGAAGGACCTCGCGGAAGTAACGGCACATACAGCGCGGTATATAGCGTCGGATCCGGTAAGTCTGCGTGCCGAAGCGTTGCCATTGCTGACGATTGTATATCACCCCGATGTTAGCAGAATCGGCCAGTTCGCCCTGTTGGCCAGCCTGACGATGGGCAAAGAGATTGCCCTGGGGCGTTCCATTCTTGATTTCCACGATGTGACAGGTGGGAGAAAAATTCCCCTGAATGACCTGCATATATCACGCAAGCCACTATTGATCGGTAAACAGGGTGACAGTTACACGGTGGTAGCGCCCGCTTCCGGCAGCCCTGTAGCCATCAATGGAAAAATCGTTAACGGCAGTTTGATGTATCTGAGCAGGGAGTCGCTGTTACGTGGAGTGATCATTGAGCTTGCTAGCCGGGTGGTGCTGCTTTGGCAGATCGCTCAGCCGCCTGCTGCCGGAAAACAGGGTTTGCGATCAGAGATCCTTGGGCAATCTGCCCTGATCGACGAAGTGCGTCACGCTATCGAACAGGTTGCGACCATAGATTTAGATGTTCTGATACTGGGTGAGTCTGGTACCGGTAAAGAACTGGTTGCGCAGGCAATACACCGAGCCAGTTCCCGGGCCGGGAAGGACATGGTATCGGTGAGCATGCCAGCAATTCCCGCCACACTTTGTGCCTCGGAATTATTTGGTTCTGCACATGGCGCGTTCACTGGTTCACGCGGGGA
Source organism: uncultured Halieaceae bacterium (assembly GCA_938074045.1). Classification (GTDB taxonomy): domain Bacteria; phylum Pseudomonadota; class Gammaproteobacteria; order Pseudomonadales; family Halieaceae; genus CALJGI01. The sequence goes on along the minus strand of CALJGI010000002.1, from coordinate 148,536 downwards.
TAAGGCGGGATACTTTGCCCAGGCCAGCGGCAGCACGCTGTTCCTGGATGAAATCGGTGATGTGCCGCTGGAGGTGCAGTCGCTGCTTTTGCGTGCCTTGGAAACCCGAGAAATACATCCGGTTGGCGGAGTACCCCTGAGGCTGGATCTGAGGGTCATCTCAGCCACGGATGCGGATCTGGATGCCGGGGTGAGAGATCACTCCTTTAAAACGGCTCTTCGTCACCGTCTGTCGGGTTACGATATCCGGTTGCCGGCATTGCGCGAGCGGAGAATGGATATCGCGATTCTCGCCGCCCATTTCCTGCAGGAGAATTTTACCAGTTTCGGAGAAAGTCAGCGATTGAGCTGTGATGCTTCGAGTGCAGAGAGCGCAGGCCAGTGGGCGCAACTGTTCAGTTTGTTGGTGGCCTATGACTGGCCAGGAAATGTGCGTGAGCTGCGCAATATGATGTGCCAACTAGCTGTACTGAACCGCGATAAGGCCGGGGTGTTGATTTCCGGTGATATTGAACAGGCTCTGCGGGATGACACCTGGGACCCGGGGTCTGCGGGGGCTGGGTGCACCGCGGATAATATTCCCGGCGGTAGAGCGCCGATACCCACGGAGGAAGAAGTGCGGGACGCATTGCGGAGGTCTTGGTGGGAGATCGCTGACGCGGCTCGTCTTCTCGGTGTAAAGCGACAGACTATTTATCGTGCCATAGCGCGTAGTGACTGTTTGCGAACCGCTGCCGATGTGTCCATTGACGAACTGCTCAGTAGTCATGATGAGCACAAGGGGTGCCCCGACAATATGTGCCTGGCGCTGGAAGTCTCCAGGTCTGGATTACGCCGTCGATTGCGCGACTTGCGACCGAAATGATGATGGATATGGACGGCGACGCAAAACAGGGCAGCGAGTTTTGGCCCCCCGAGAGGTTGGGGCCATATCGCGTGTTGCAGCTTTTGGGAGTCGGCGGCACCGGTGTGGTCTACAAGGCTCGAGATGAGCGTTTGCAGAGAGATGTGGCGATCAAGTTCTGGGGTGCACAGGAAATTGACGCCCGTGATAACCTGTTACGCGAGGCGCGCATGCTGGCTCGCATCAATCACCCCGGCGTGGTGCAGGTTTTCGATGTCTACGATGGAATCACATTTGCCGCTGTCGTCATGGAATACATTCCCGGTGTCGAACTGACACGCTATTTGGCGCAAGTCGTTACCCCATCGGAGGCGCGTCTCAAACTGGCAACAAGCATCGCGCAGGGTCTGGCTGCAGCTCACCACCAGGGTGTGATTCATCGGGATTTAGCGCCGCGCAATGTGCTGGTAACGGTGGAGGGTGACGCGAAGCTCACGGATTTTGGTATCGCAAGCCTCGCTGATGAACAAGGGCAGCCTGAAACTGTGGTATGGGGCTCCCTGCATTGTATGTCTCCCGAACAACTGCGCGGCGAAGAGTTGGACCTGCGGAGTGATCTTTTTTCCCTGGGGTGTTTGATTCACTGGCTGATCAGCGGACAGTTTCCAGCCGAAGAATTCGATGACCCGGCCGAGGTTTTGCTCCACCTGGAACGAAGAGAGACGCTAGATTCCGCGATGTCGTTCTGGAGCGTGTCGGACTCGCTGCTGGCTTTGGTCGAGCAGTTGTTGGCACCTGATCCCGCGCGGCGACCCCAATCCGCTGAGGAAGTCGTGGGTAGACTGGAACAGATTAATTGGCGCAAAGACGGTGCAGGAGTTGAGTGCTTCGGTGGAGGTGCTTCGAACAGTGTCGAGACAGATCCAGTCACCATAGGATTCAATCCGCCGGTACTGCCAAAAAAGCGTGTGTGGGCTCAAGTCACAGTAATAGCAGTGCTTGTGAGTACCGCCGTTATGCTGGTTCTCAGGCCTCCTGACAAGCCTCCGACAGATGATAATGGAATAAAAAAGGTTGCTATCGTCATACCAACATTGCAAAACCCTGAACACGTGGCGGATGTCCGCTTGATGAGAAGTGCTGTGCACAAGGCAGTCATGGATGGCCTGCCGCGGGCAAGCGGGGTAGAATTTTTGACCATAGAGCGACTGCCGTTGCGAGGAGGTGCGCCTTCGGAATTGCTTTCAGCGCTGCAAGCCGACGAATTGGTTTCCTCCCACATGGATTGTACCAGTGCCTTTTGTAATGTCAGTCTGCGCCGTTACGCTAAGGAAGATCTCGTGGAACTGGCTGACGTGCAGGTGCCACTGGATTCCTATGGTGTCATGCACCGGCGACTGGTTGGTGCGGTACCGCGGCTGTACCAGACTGATCCCACCCACTGAGCTGACACAGACTAGGCGTTTTTGTCCAGTGTAAGCTGTTGTACGGCCGCGGTTATCCTGCGATTGTGGGGGCAGTCGATGCCAAAACTCAGTGCCAGTCTGACCAGATAACCATTCATGTATTCAATTTCAGTGCCCTTGCCACTTTCTACGTCTTGCAACATGGAAGAACGGTTTTCGGCCGTGGCTGTTGCGACAGCCCTGCATTCATCCAGCAGTGAGGAGGCCAGACCGGGTAGATCTGCCGCTCGATAAATCGAGGCGACTTCTTCGGCCAGCATAGTCATTTCCTGTTCCCGTTTACCGTTGTCCAACAGTTCGCCGTTAGTGCATCGGTATATGGCGGTCAGCGCATTGATACAGCAGTTGATTCCCAATTTATGCAGCAGTCGGCGATTGATATCTTCTGCCCATTCGATGTTGAGACTTGTATTACTCAATTCGTTGTAGGCGGCTGGCGGCTGGGAGCCTGCCAGACTACCGAGAGCTGTGGTCCCGAGGCCCGCGTGCACGACCTCGAAGGAACTTATCTTGTTGGCACCCTCGGTCGTTACGCCGTTGAAAATGTTAAGGTGTGGAAATTGGCCGCGTAGTTGTTCGTACACGCCCAGACCATTCTGCAGCAAAAAGACTGTTGTATCCCTGTTGAGCCGATGATCCAGTCCGCCGATCGCGCCGCAGGTTTGATGTGCCTTAGTGGCAACCAACAGACGTTTTATCGGGATGTTCTGCTGCGTCGATACTTCACCGGGCAGGACGTAGCTTTGCTTTGTGCCATGTTTCCAGAGCTGCACTCCGCCATTCTCACTGAGTGCTCGCACCTTTTCTTTTGATCGAAGCAGTGCGATGACCTGCGCTCCACTTTCGAGCAGGGCGCCGGCAAATAGACACCCAATAGCGCCAAGGCCAAGTATGTACCAGACATTATTGTTGCCTTGCATACTTATGGTATTGATTTTTTAGTGGGGATTGTTTTTTCATACGGCCTTAATCATAACGCACAACACTGCTATTATTTTGTTTCCTTGTTGAGGAATTATCGTATGCCATCGTTTGATACTGTCTCTGAAGTAGATATCCATCAACTTACCAATGCTGTTGATCAGGCCAATCGTATTATCGCCAACCGTTTCGATTTTAAAGGGGTCGACGCATCCTTTGAACGCGAAGAGCGACTCGTCACAATGACGGCGGAGGTGGAATTCCAGCTCCAGCAGATGGAGGACATGCTGCGAAGTGCCTTGATCAAGTGTGATATTGACCCGCTGGCGATGGAACCAGGGGATATTGTTACGTCCGGAAAGCTGGTCAAACAGTCGATCCCATTGCGGCACGGGTTAGACAGCCAGCTATCTAAAAAGATTGGGAAACTGATCAAGGAAACGAAACTCAAGGTGCAGTCCCAGATTCAGGGTGATCAGGTCAGGGTCACCGGCAAGAAGCGCGATGAACTGCAAAAGGTGATGAATCTTTTGCGCGAATCAGATCTCGGACAACCGTTGCAGTTCACTAACTTCCGCGACTAGGGGGCAGCAAGACTATCGGCTGCGACGAGCACGCACTGCAGCAGCCAGATTTTCCAATACCGGTATTGTTTGCTCCCAGGAGATACAGGCATCGGTAATACTTTTGCCGTATTCCACTGGTTGGTTTTGTCGCCCGGCCAGTAAATTGCTTTCCAGCATTACACCGAAAATAGCCGACTGTCCGGCACTGATCTGTTCCGCTAAATCCTGGGCAACCATAGGCTGTGCATTGTGATCCTTGCGACTATTGCCATGGCTACAGTCAACCATCAGTCGCGGGTTCAACCCGACTTGCTCGAGATTTTCAATCGTTGTGGAGATGGCGGCGGCGTCATAATTCGGACCCTGACTGGAGCCCCGAAGAATCACATGACAGTAACGATTTCCCGCCGTCGTAACAATGGCTGCCAAACCCTGTTTGGTTACCGAAAGAAAATGATGGGGATGGCTGGCAGAACCAATCGCATCTATGGCTATTTGAATGCCGCCGTCGGTACCGTTTTTAAAACCCACCGGCATAGATAGCCCTGATGCCAGTTCACGATGAACCTGACTTTCGGTGGTTCGCGCACCTATTGCACCCCAGGAGACCATGTCGGCGATAAACTGCGGCATGATGGTGTCGAGAAACTCACAGCCCGTTGGCATTCCGCCTCCCGCCAGTTCTGCCAGTAAATTGCGGGCTGTTCGCAATCCCTGGTTTATGTCGAAGCTGTCATCGAGGTGTGGGTCATTTATCAGGCCTTTCCAACCCACAGTTGTTCGTGGTTTTTCAAAATACACTCGCATGACAATGAGTAAATCGTCTGCCAGATCACCTCTCACGGTGTGCAGGCGTTCGGCGTATTCCAGCGCTGCGTCAGTGTCGTGAATGGAACAGGGGCCCACCACCACCAGCAGTCTGTCATCATGTCCACCCAGTATGTTTTCGATGCCACGACGCGCTGTGGTGATCGTGTCGGCGGCTTGATCCTGCAGGGGAATTTCTTCCATCAGAATGGCAGGGGGGAGCAGGGGGCGCATTTGGGTGATGCGTAAATCGTCTGTATTTGAAGTCATGGTTGGCGCGGTTTGGACTCGGGTGGCGAACTATAGCTGATCCCCACCGCTGCTGAAAAGGGGAGTATGACCTGAAACTTGATTGTTCCCAGCCTACTCACGGATGAGATAATGGGGGTATATTCGTCGTTTACCCTCAAGGGATACCGTAATTGGATAGTCATATGTCGACAGATGTAGCCAGCATTACTCTGGCCAGCGACTCCAGACTCGAGAGCCTTGGCGTGACTGCTGAAGCACTGTTGGGATTGGTGGAGCGCGCGCAGCGGGAATTGAATGCAGGGCCCTTACCGTCGGTGCAGATTGCGATCGCCTGTGACGGAGAAATACTTTTGTCAGCGACGCTGGGTAATGCGGCTGCCTCCAGTCGTTACTGTATGTACAGCTGTATCAAACCGATGGTTAGTGCAGCTATATGGCGACTGATCGATAGTAATACACTGGATCTATCGCAGTCGGTCAGTCATTACCTGCCCGAGTTTGCCACCAATGGCAAAGAGGTCGTTACCCTGGAACAGGTACTGTGTCACACCGCTGGCTTCCCCCATGCCCCAATGGGGCCACGACACTGGTGGGACAGCGCTACCCGTCGACAACGCATGGCAGAGTGGCGGCTGAACTGGGAGCCCGGATCGCACTTTGAGTATCATGCCACCTCTGGTCACTGGGTGCTGGCGGAGTTGATCCAGGAGGTGTTACAGCAGGACTTTCGAGTGGCCCTGCGGGAACTCGTACTCGACCCCATCGGACTGCCCCGCCTTGAGTTGGGTGTACCCGCCGATCGTCAAGATGATATCAATCAAGTCATGATCGTGGGAGAGACACCAACACCGGAAGAAGTCGAGGCCGTGCTTGGTTCGGCGATGGATCTTAGTGAATTGGGGCACGATATCCTGCTGCGCTACAATGAACCTCGGGTTCTTGAGCTGGGCGTCCCTGGCGCCGCGGGTGTGTCCACCGCGGCAGATGTGACGCTGTTCTATCAGGAGTTGCTGACAAACTCACATCACCTGTGGAGCGCTGACATGCTGCATATGGGCTGCAGAGAAGCCCGCGTGGCACATCTGGATCCCAGCAACGGTGTCCCTGCAAACCGGTCGCTTGGACTGGTCATCAAGGGAAATGACGAACAAGCTCCCCGTCGGGGTATGGGGAGCACTTGTTCGCCCCAGAGTTTTGGTCACAATGGTGTTGGCGGTCAGGTGGCCTGGTGCGACCCGCAAAGCGGCGTGTCCTTTTGTTTGTTGGGTAACGGACTTGATGCAAATCCTTTTCGCGCGGCCCGCTTTGGCCGTTCGATGAGCAACCGGGCGGGTGCTCTGCGCCGGAATGCTATCGGCCAGTAAAATTGTCAGTGGGCCTGGTTTGGGCCGCTGATTTTTCCCAGTGTAAGCACAGCGAGTTAGCACTACCGTGAAAAATTTGGAGATCATTCAATGATAGATGAACAGCCCGAAATGAGTGTAGGTCAATACCCTCGGGTTGATCGGGTCAACCCCATCGGGCGGGCTATCAGTTCTGTACTGGAGGTGGGTCGCGAAATTCTGGCGCGGCGAGGATTCGGTGTGTCTCCTGAGGGTAGTGGTCCCCAGGCGCTTATTAATTCGTGTCGACAACTACTGCTGCACCGTGGCGAGGCTTCTGGACTCGCCCTGGCGAGCGAAATCCGCTCAGCCTACAATATGCTGGATCCGGCGGGGCGGAAAGAATTTTTCCAGGCTTTGGCGACTGAATTCGCGGTTGATTCCAATGAGATTCATGCCGCGGCGGCGCACTACGCGCAGTCTAGCGATGATGTGGCACTGGCGCGCCTGGTCAAGGCAGTGGAGGCGCCGCGAATCAAGCTCTTTCGGCGCATTAATATGGCACCGGAAGGCACTGCTACGCTGGTGGCGATGCGCGGGCACCTGATGACCTTCCTGGCCGAAAATCCAGCTTTACGCGCGGTAGACCAGGATATGAAGCACACCTTTATTTCCTGGTTTAACAAGGGGTTTCTGGAAATGCGTCGCATTGACTGGGGTTCGCCCGCTGTCGTGCTGGAGAAAATCATCAAGTATGAGGCAGTGCACGAAATCAATGGTTGGGAGGATTTGCGCAGTCGCTTGCAACCCGATCGCTTGTGTTACGCCTTTTTTCACCCGGCGATGCCCAATGACCCATTGGTTTTTGTTGAAATTGCTCTCACCCAGGGGGTGGCGCGGCGTGTCGGTCCGCTGCTTACCCGTCCCCGGCAAATGATTCCTCCCGATAAAATGGACACCGTTGTGTTTTACTCTATCAGCAACTGCCATCCAGGATTAGCCGGCGTATCTTTTGGCAATTTTTTGCTGAAGCATGTGGTGGAAGAAATCCACCGGGAGATACCGGGTATCAAACAGTTTGTCACCCTTTCTCCCATTCCTGGCTTTATCAGATGGCTGGGTAGTGAAGATCTGTCGCATCTGCTGGATGATGGCACCCAGGCAATCGTGACTGAGGTATTGTCCGCAGCTGGTGATTTTTCACCGGGCGACCCGACAGGTGAAACTGCGCAGACCTTGATGAAACTGTGTGCGCACTACCTTTACGAATCACGCCTTGGTGGATTGGCTTTGGATCCGGTAGCGCGCTTTCATCTGGGTAATGGCGCATCACTTCACCAGCTTAACTGGGCTGCGGATCTGTCAGGGAAAGGGCTGCGGCAGTCAGCCGGTATGATGGTGAACTATTTGTACGATCTGGAAAGGATTGAACTCAATCACGACGAATATTTTGACCAGAGCAAAATTGCGGCATCCAAGAGTCTGCGGAAAATGTTGTAGTGGGAGGACTGCCCACAGAATGGTTTACGCGGTTGCTGCAGCGTCCTCAGCTAATTGAGCCAGGCCACTGAAATCTGTTTTGCCGCTGCCAAGTTTTGGTATCTCAACCACCGGGAGGAATTTGCCCGGTAACATCATGCTTTCCATGCCTCGCGCTATTAGTTTGGCCCGCAGTTCCGGCAAATTGATGTCACCGGTGACCAACAGCACAATTTGTTCGCCCTTGGTGTCGTGGGGCATGCATACCGCAGCTATATCGATGTCTTCGTTATCCATGCACCTAATGACAAATTCTTCAACCGCTCCCAGGCTGATCATTTCCCCGCCCAACTTTGCAAAGCGGGCGTAGCGGTCAATGATCTCCAGAAAGCCCTCCGGGGTAATGTGCCCTTTATCTCCGGTTTTGTACCAGCGTCGACCATCAATTTCGACCACCGCCTGTGCGGTGCGCTCCTCGTCATTAAGATAGCCCAGCATGACCTGATTGCCTGAAATCATAATCAAGCCATCTTCTCCCAGCGGTAGTTCAGCCATAGTGTCTGGGTCTACAATCCGGAAGCAGGTGCCGGGTAATGGCATGCCGACCGTTCCCGGTCGATTACCGTACTGCACATGCCAGTAGTTGGTATCTATGGCATCGGGAATGTTGACACTCGCGACCGGTGTGGTCTCAGTGGTGCCATAACCCTCGTAAATTGTCTTGTTGAACTTGAGCTGGAATTCGTTGCGCACCGTGTCAGTCAGCTTCTCAGCGCCCGCCACAACGATTCGCAGAGAGTCGAGCATCAGCGGTTCCACCTTATTGTTTCTTGTGTACAGGCGCAGGAAGGTGGCTGTTCCGCACAACAGAGTAGCGCGGTAGGTCGCTATCGCTTTTGCGATGTTCAACACCTCGCGCGGGTCTGGATGAAAAATGACAGGAATGCCCTCGATGAGTGGCATTAACGTGGTCACGGTTAGACCAAAACAGTGGAAGGGTGGCAGCGTGCCCATGATGACGTCTTCATCGCGGGTATTGAGGACATCGCTGATCTGTTTGCAATTGGCGACGATGTTGCGATGGCTTAACACAACCCCTTTGGGTTGCCCCTCAGATCCCGAACTAAAGAGAATGGCGGCAGGTTCTTCGATCCCGACTTTCTTTCCGTGCAGCCGGTAAATCCAACGTGTTGGTAGCAATGCCGTCTGTACCAGTGCGAATAGCAGCTTCCAGGTGGGTATGGCAGCCCGCACATCCTCCAGAAATTCGACGCGTACATTCTCCAGCATGCCATCGAAATCGATGCCGCGCTCTTCGAGTCGACTGCGGAACTGGCGTGAGGAGTACACCACGGCTATATCAGCACTATCGATCGCGGCCCGGACAGAATCCTTGCTGGCCGTGAAATTCAGATTCGCAGTGGTCTTTCCGTTCAGCATGATCGCCATGTTAGCCAGGGCGCCAGCGCCGCTGGCCGGAAGCATAAGGCCGACGTTCTGAGTGTTTCGATCGATGCGGCGCATGGCAGCAGCAAAACAGAGGCTGGCAGCCATTGCCCTGCGGTGGCTGAGCTCCGTTCCCCCTGTATCCGCCATACACAGATGACTGGGTTGCCTTTTCGCCGTCTCAAACCAGGCCAAGGGAATGGGAGGAAGCGTCTCGGTGTAGTTTTCCCAGGCGGTGATGGAGAGTTCAAAGACTTTTTGCTTTAGCCGGTCCGCCGTGGTGTCCATTGGCAGATGCTGTCCAAAGGCAACGATGATGTCGCGTTTCTGGTGGCTGGTTCGGGCATGCTGCAGGCCTTCGCTGGCGCGTGAGAACGTGCTGCCCCACAGACCGCGCAAATAGAAGGGAACGATGACGCCGTTCTCTACCTCTGCCACTGTGCGTTCAAAGCCGTGATGGAATTTGCCAAGATGGCCATTGCGACTGATCGCACCTTCCGGGAACAGGCACACGACTTCTCCCGCCTTCAGCAAATCATTGACCGCTTTCAGTGATTCCTTGCTCTGGCCGGAAGCAATGGGGATAACCCCGAACACTTTGAAAAACGGTTTGAGATACCAGGTATTGTAAATCTGGCGCTGCATTACGAAGCGTACGGGGCGAGGACAGGCAATTTGAACCAGGGCCCAGTCTATCCAGGATATGTGATTGCCCAATAGTAGTACGGCTCCCCGGGCTGGCAGGTTGGCAAAGCCGACAACTTCGATATGGTAGCGTCGCTTTAGAATGCCACTGGCGATGATTCTGGCCAGCGAGTGAGGTAGCTTGTAGACGGTGTATCCGGTACCAACAATTGCCGTCAGCGTTAGCAAGTAGAATATGCCCACGCTGCCGATGCCCGCCAGTGCAAACAGAACGGTCATCACCAGGAAGCTCAACATGGTGACGTTTTGCACCCAGTTGTTGCCGGCCAGTACGGTACCCAGGTTGTCCTCTTCGGCATTGAACTGGATAAGCGAGTTCAGCGGAATGATAAACATACCGCCGGCGGTGCCCAGCAGAAAAAATGAGAACGCCATGGTCAGGCGAGAGTCCAGCGTTGGAATGAGCGCGATTATGGCAGCTATACCCACCGCCCCCACCGGTATCAGTCCGGTCTCGATGTAATTCCGTGACATCCGGCCAGCAATCAGTGAGCCGCAGATTATGCCGATACCTGAGCAAGCCAGGATACCCTGTATCACCAGGGTGTTGGTTTCGCTGAGGGTATCCTTGGCAAAAGCCGGGAAAGCGGCCAGTAGCACCTGGGAAATACCCCAGAAGGTGGCCAGACCGACAATGGATAACCAGATCGTGGGTCGCAGACGTATAGCATGCAGATTTTTCTTCAGGTAATGGAATTTGAAGTATTCGGTGCGCTCAAAATGCATGTCAGGATCTATCTCACGCTTGGCCTGCAAACGATACGTAAGTCCAAGTTCAACCAGTGAGAGTAGTACGAGTACCCAACCTATCGGCGCGACAGACAGCATGATGAAACCCGTGCCGGTGATCATTTCGTCAATCAGAAAGGCTTCGAAGAGGCCAGAGAACACAAAGGTGCCAAGCAGGATGCCGCTGATGGTAACGGCCTGAACAACACCATTGGCGGGTGCCAGTCGCTCCTTGCCCACCAACTCCTTGATATACCCGTATTTGGCAGGGCTGTATAGCGCGCTCTGTATGGCCAGAGCCAGGGTCAGCGCAAAGGCCGCCCAAAACCAGCCCTGGTAGTAGCACAGCGTAATCAGCAGGGTGGCGGCGACAGCTACCATGGCGCTGTAGCGGATAATGAGATGTTTAGGGTATTTGTCCGCGAGAAATCCCGCCGGTGAGAACAGCAGAATAAAGGGAATCAGAATGAGTGCATTGACGATGGCGGTCAATATGACCTGCGTTTGCCCATCGTAAATCTTGAATACAGTATTCTGAATGACAATCTTGTGACCCAGATCGACAAAGGCATTCAGGAATACGATAGACGTGTATGGAATAAACCCGCGAAATGTCTTCAGCGCTCGCATCTGCGCATCCTGTCGTCGTTCACTCATCCCTCTCACGCCTGCTGTACAACCAGGTCATTGCAGATATTCAACTGTTAGAGTCGAGTCTAAGGTAAAAGGTGGGTGACGTGCCAGCAACAGCGGGGGAGAACTATATCTGCAGCTCTGCTATGCTCATTTCAAGCATCTACATGAGGGGGCGTCATGGGCGCGATCATAATGGTAGTCTTTGCACTGATTGTAGCCGGGGGTGTTTTTTACCTGGCTTCGAAACTGATCACATTTATTTCGTCTTCTGAAAGACAAGACTAACCACGGAGCATGCGCAGCCACCTTATCGATACGGTGAGTCCAGTGGGCACTTCTGCTATGAATGAATCGCCAGAATCTCAATCCTCTGCATCTAATCGTTATGGTCTGGCCATGGTTGTACTTACCTGGGTGACGGCATTGGGGCTGGCGACAATGTATTTTCAAGAATGGCTGGAGGAGCGGGATAATCCCAATCGGGTCGTGCACGGCGTCATTACTGATGGCGGAACGAGGGAAGTGACCCTTGAGCGAAACCGCCAGGGCCACTATCTGGCCACAGGTGATATCAATGGTAGATCTGTCAGATTTATGATCGATACCGGGGCCACCACGCTGGGCATTCCCGCCGGCGTGGCTGAAGAGCTGGGTCTGGAGGGTGGTAGAGCCGCCAGTAGTCATACTGCCGGGGGTAGAGTGCAGGTCTTCCTGCTCAATCTGGACTCTGTGGGCCTCGGCAATATCCAGATGCGAGATGTGCGTGCCTCGATTATTCCCGATATGCCGGGTGAAGAAGTTCTTCTCGGGATGTCCTTTCTGAAACATCTTGAGATCGTTCAGAAAAATGGCACCATGACATTACGGCAAAACTGAAAAATGGAGTAACCGTATGCTGGTGGAACAGATCTGGACGGGTAATGCCTACCGTAATTTCAATTATCTGATCGTATGCGAGGAAACTGGCCAGGCCCTGGCCATCGATCCACTTGATCACGAGCGCTGCCTTGCAGCGGCCAGGGAGCGGGGTTGGACGATTACTCAGGTGCTGAATACTCATGAGCACTTTGATCACACGGGTGGCAATGAGGCGGTTATCGAAGCGACAGGTGCAAAATTACTGGCGCATCGCAACGCTGGAGATGCAATTGCGGGTATGGATGTGGGTTTGGATGCAGGTGATGTGGTCCGGGTAGGGAGCACTGTCGAATTGCTCGCGCTAGATACCCCCGGGCATACAATGTCTCATATTTGTCTGTTATCCCAAACTGAACAACCGGCACTGTTTTGCGGCGACACCTTATTTAATGCCGGGGCCGGGAACTGTCATCATGGCGGACATCCGCGGGAGCTCTATCACACCTTTGCCAGTCAACTGGCCAGTCTTCCCGAGCAAACCCTGATATACCCGGGGCATGACTACATGGCCAATAATCTGTCATTTACCTTATCCAGGGAGCACGACAACCAGCATGCACAGAGCTTGATGGACAAGGTGGAAAATCAGAACCCTGAAAATGCCATGGTGTCCACCATGGCCATCGAGAAAGAGATCAATACCTTCTTCCGTTTGCAGAATCCGACCATCATCGCGCAGTTACGAGAGGATTTTCCGGATCTGCCGGAAACCCCTGATCCAGAAACGGTGTTTCTGAAGTTGCGGGAGCTTCGCAACAGCTGGTGAATGATTAATGGTGCCTGATCAGATCGGGTAGTTCCTCAATAGTTCTCTCCCTGTGTTCGTGGGCGCCGAGGCCGAGTCCCGTGACGATCAGGTGTGTCATGCCAAGATGTTGCTGGTAGCGCGCGATTCGCTCCGCGACTTCGGCTCGTTCGCCAATGATGGCCCAGTCTTCCAGTGCCACCTGCCTGCGCTCAGATACGCGGGTCAGCAATGCCTGATCCATTCGGGCGACCAATTGCTTGCGTTCCCGCGCTGAGTCAACGATACACACCGTGCGCATTACCGGAACCGGTAGTAGGTCGTCGCCAGCGGAACTGTTTATGGCGTCTCTATGCAGACCATAGTTTGTTTTGAGCTGTTCCAGGCTTTCGATAGGTGAGGCCAGGTAGGGCAATCCCAGGCCGCCTGCCTGTGTCAGCGCTTTGGGGCCGAATGCGGCCACCCATAGCGGAGGATGCGGTCGCTGGTAAGGTGTAGGTGTAAGTTTGGGTTCAGATTCCGCCGCAGCATCTTTGACCGCAGACAGGTTGGCTCCGGACCACAAGTCCACCATCACTTTCAGATTGTCCTCGAAGAGTTTTCTCTTGTCCCGGGGATCAACTCCAAATGCCTGCAATACAATGCGCGAAAATCCGCGACCCAGGCCAAGCAGTACCCGGCCTTTTGATAGTTGATCAAGCACAGCGACTTGCTCAGCAAGCTGCAGGGGATTGCGCAGGGTTATCAGTAGAGAAGTGGTAGCAAGCAGGATGTGGCTGGTTGCTGCTGCCACCGCCGCGAGTGACATCAGCGGATCGGGAAACCCGCCGGGTTGAAAGTGATGTTCCGGTAACCAGAAGGAAGAGTAACCCAGTGTCTCGGCTCGCCGAGCCTGTTCACTAAGTTGTTGGGCGCTGTGGACGGAATGATCCCGCCAGGGAGTGGTGCCGAGAAGTAGGGGCATTTTAGTTAGTTGTATCATGAAACTGATGGTGCTAGCGTAACATGGTCGTCCACATCGGGGAATCCAGTGATGAGCGAATGGAAAGTCAGTGCCTGTATTCTCTGTGAATGCAATTGCGGTATCGAAGTGCAACTGGGGGGTGAAAACGATAGCGAGATTCTACGTATCCGTGGGGATAAGGCACACCCTGCCTCACAGGGTTATCTCTGTCAGAAAGCCTCGGGTCTGAACTTCTATCAGAACGGCACTGACCGCGTAACACAACCGCTGCGGCGTGAGCCAGATGGCAGCTTTGTCGAGATCGACTGGGATACCGCAATCGAGGAGATCAGTACCCGCTTGAGCGCCGTGAGGGACCAGTTTGGCGGCGACAAGATTTTCTATTACGGCGGTGGTGGACAAGGCAATCATTTGCCGGGTGGTTACTCCACCGCACTGCGTCGATCGCTCGGAATTCGTTATCGTTCCAATGCGCTCGCGCAGGAAAAAACCGGCGAATTCTGGGTCAATGGCCAGATGTTTGGCAGCCATGTTAAGGGAGATTTCGAACACTGTGACGTCGCCCTTTTTATTGGTAAGAACCCCTGGCATTCCCATGGGATTCCACGTGCACGAGCCTGGCTGAAGGAGTTCGCCAAGGATTCAACCCGCACCATGATCGTCATTGATCCCGTCGTTTCCGAAACAGCCAAACTGGCGGATATCCACCTGCGGGTCAAGCCGGGAACAGACGCCTGGTTGTTGGCAGCTATGGTAGCCATATTGGTGCAGGAGCAGCTTTACCGAGCGCCCTGGCTTCAGGAGCACAGCACTGGCCTGGACCGTATTGTTGAGGTTTTTTCCGCCGTACCAGTGGCGGATTATTGCGCGATAGCCGGTTTGTCCGAGCAACAGGTCCGGGGTGCGGTAGCTGTGTTGGCGGGGACAAACCGACTGGCGGTTGCCGAGGATCTCGGTATCCAAATGAACCGGCACTCGACGTTAGCCAGTTACCTCGAAAAGTTGATCTGGACCTTGTGTGGTCAGTTTGGGCACCCTGGTGCGCAGAACGTGCCAATTTTTCTGCAGAACATAGCTGGTAGTGGCCGCGTATCGGCGCGCAGTCCTGTCGCTGGCGCTCCCATTATCAGCGGCCTGGTTCCCTGTAACGTGATCGCTGATGAAATACTTACCGATCACCCGGACCGCTACCGGGGGATGATAGTCGAAGCCGCCAATCCGGTGCATTCGCTGGCAGACACACAGCGCTTTATCGAGGCAATGGAGAATCTGGATACAGTGGTGGTGATAGACGTAGCCATGAGTGAAACGGCGCGTCACGCTGACTATGTGTTGCCGGTTGCCACCCAGTATGAGAAGTGGGAAGCGACATTTTTTAACTTCGAATATCCAGACAACTATTTTCATCTCCGCAAGCCGCTTTTCAAAGCTCCAGCCACTGTACTGACCGAGGCTGAAATTCACGCCCGGCTGACTGAAGCACTGGGTACCATGCCACTGGGCCTCTGTGAAGAACTTGTGGCAGCGTTGGCCAGCGGCGGTCGTGACGGCTATCGAGATCGATTTTTACAAGCGTTAGCGGAGGATTCCCAGGTATCTGATCTGGCGCCAGTGATTCTCTATCGCACCCTGGGTCCAGGCTTGCCAGAGGGTGCAGACGTTGCTGCCGTGCTGTGGCCGCTGGCGCTGGGATTGGCCATGCGCGAGCCGGCAGCACTGGAACGCGCGGGTTTTCCGGGGACTGCTTTTGAGCAGGCCGACGCCCTCTTCGATGCCATTCTGAGCAGCCACTCCGGCACCATTTTTGCGCGTGATGATGAGGCGGGATCCTGGTCCAGGTTAGGCAACGAGGGTCGGATAAATCTGGTTATCGAGGATTTGCTGGCCGAACTGCAGCAGCTTGTGGAACCACCAGAGCAAAATAGCGGAGATTTTCCGTTTGTCCTCATGGCGGGGGAACGACGTGATTATTCGGCTAATACCATCTACCGGGATTCAAGTTGGCGGCGGAAGGATGCTGCCGGTTCGCTGCGAATGAGTCCGGATGACGCTGAAAAAATGGGTTTGTGTTCCGGAGACCAAGTACTGATAACCACCCGGGCCGGGTCTGCAAGGTCTATGTTGGAAGTCAATGATCGCATGCTTCCGGGTCATGTATCGCTGCCCAATGGATTTGGCCTGGATAACATGGATGGCGCGCGGATAGGAGTTGCTCCCAACGAATTGACATCACTGGATGATCGGGACGCATTTGCCGGTACGCCCTGGCACAAGTTCGTACCCGCGCGGATTGAAGCGGTCGTCTGATCGGCAGGGTAAGAGGTTTTACTTTTTACCCCAGACCTGCTCGAGACGTTTGGTCCGACCACAGCGTCCCTTGTAGTAACGGTAGCGTAGTGGGTTTTTCAGGTAATAATCCTGGTGGTATTCCTCTACCGGCCAAAAGCGGTTCGCATCCAGTATTTGAGTCACCACGTTTTGCTCCGCAAAACGGCGCTGAACTGCCTCTTTTGAGGCGACAGCCTGGGCCCGTTCTGCTTCGTTACCTGGAAATATTGCGGCGCGATAACTGAATCCTTTATCGCAGAACTGGCCGCTATCATCGAAGGGGTCCACATTTTTCCAGTACAAATCCAGTAGCGCCTGATAGGTCACTTGTTCCGGGTTATACGACACCTCAATGGCTTCATAGTGGCCGGTATGATCACCGCGGTAGGTTGGGTTTTGCAGGGTCCCTCCAGTGAAACCCGAGACCACCGATTTGACGCCATCCTGTGCCTCAAATACCTGCTCCATACACCAGAAACAACCGCCGGCAAAGGTGGCCGTGGCAGTTTGCGCATGAGATGGCGTCGCCAGAAACAGCAGCGAAAGTAGGGTCACGATGGTACTGAATGTTTTGATCATCCTGCTTATCCCTTGTCAGTGTCATGCTTGAGACCCCGGAGTTTGCAGTTGGTTCACCGGCACATAAGGCGGTTCTGTGGGACAGGTACCGGGAAAAGCGTTTACACTATGCGGTAGTGTCGTTGATACCCAGTGACTGCAAAAATATCTGTAACGTGGAAGATAATCGATGAGTGAACAGACTGCCAATATTTCTGACCCGCCTGCTCAAAACTATCGCGAGCAGCGGCATCACGAGGTGCGCAAAACCAGAATTGTTATGGTGGACGGGAACATCGCCGTAAATTCTCGAACGGTGGAGGGAGGCGCTTCGGCCCGGGTTTTTGATCGCGGCTACTGGGGTTTTGCGTCCGCGCCGGGAAGTCGAATCGATATTGAGGGCTTGAGCAGCAAGGCCGCGGTGAATGCCAGTGCCATGTCTCGTTTTGGTGCCAGATCTATACTGAATGTTCCTGCGGGCAGTTATCGCGGGGAGCACCGGTTTGCGGGTAAGGAGTTGATGAGTGCCGCAGAATGCATGGAATTGCTTGAGGCTCTGCATGCGTACTGTCGTGAGAAGTACCCGCAACTGCAATCCTCTACGTTTATTCTGCACGACGAGGACCACAGCAAGCATCTGGAAAACAGCTTTGGCAGTGACGTTACCAACGCCATTCAGCGTGCGGCCTGTTATATTTTTCTGACCGCTGAGGCAGCAGACGGACGCCCGGTGGAGTTATTTGAATCCATTTCTGGTAAAGGCAGTCTCGCGGACCTGCAGCTTTCGGTCGATCGCCTGGCGCCCCAGATTGAGTCACTGTACCAACACCTGCAGGCCAAACGTCAGGCGGTGCCCGCGCAGGGTGGTGAGCAGACCATAGTCTTGTCACCTGAGTTGGCCGGCATGCTGGCCCATGAGGCGATGGGCCACCCCTGTGAAGCTGATATTGTTCTTGGTGGAGCGGTAACGGCAAATCTGGTGGGACAGTCCGTGGGCAGCGATAAAATAACCATGGTCGATTACGCGCATAGTTACGGTGGGAGCGAGGTGCTGGTACCGGTTTACGCCGACGATGAGGGAACCCCCGCCCGGGATGCCGTATTGATACAAGATGGTGTGCTGACGGAGTTTATGAATAGTCGCGAAACCGCAGCCGAGACCAGCGCTGTTCCGACAGGGAATGCACGTGGCTACGGTTACAGCGATGAGCCGCTGGTGCGAATGCGCAATACGGCAATTCTGCCTGGCACTGACAAGTTGGATGACATAATTGCCGAGGTAGAGCACGGCTACTATCTGGTCAAGACCGGCAATGGGCAGGCAGATTCCACGACTGAATTTATGTTTGGTATTGATCTGGGCTATGAAATTCGGGATGGCAAGTTGGGGGCGGCGATCGCTGACACTACGGTGTCCGGGACTGCGATCAATATGCTCAAGACGGTTGATGCGGTTTCTGATGACATGCATTGGACCTGTTCGGGCTACTGCGGGAAAAAACAGCCCATGATTGTATCCATGGGTGGTCCGGCGCTGCGCGGTAAAGCACACCTGGGAGGGGAGTGAAAAGATGAACAATCTCCAGGCAACTGCTGAAGGCGCATTAGCGATGATGCTGGAACAAGGGTTCACGGAGGCCCAGGTGGGAGCCTCCCGAGCAGAGCAGGACGAGGTTTACATCGGTCACAATCAGGCGAGTATGCTGCGCAGCACAGAAGAGCAGAAGCTCGCGCTGAGCGGGATAATAGATGGCCGCCGTGCCAGCACTGAACTGAGTGATTTTGACAAAGAGGGTATCGCCGCTGCTGTTGAAGGCCTGTATGCCGATGCTCTCTTGGCTCCCAGCGATGAGGCCAATGCAGTGTCATCCGCTGAAAGCCTTGATTACGTGGATGGCCCGCAGGAACGAAATCTGGATCTGCTGACGGATAAAGTCGCTGAGCTGCTGGAATTCAGGGAGTCACAGACGCCACTCATTACGATGGATGAAGGCGGTGCCAGTCACCGGCGAACTGAAAGCCGGATATTGACATCGGGTGGTACCAATATCAGTACCCGTGTCGGGAGCTACTCCCTGCTGGCTTTTGGTACCGCCACTGAGGGTGATCAGTCATCTTCGTTGGCCTATGCCGGTGGCAGTTGTCGGAATCTTGACAGCCACGCCACCAGCTATTTTGGCATTGATGAGATGTTGCGTACCACCGAGCGACAGATTCACACCCGACCGATAGAGGACAAGTTTCAGGGAGAGGTTGTACTGGAACCGTCCGCCGTGTCAGATCTGTTGTCATGGTTGATTACCCAGCTTTCAGATATGCAGTTGCTGTCGGGTAGCTCTGTGTTCCAGTCCTCTGTGGGTGAGCTGATTGCGGCTGACCTGTTGTCAGTATCCAGTCGATTTGATGGGCCGGGTCTGGCGCCTGTTACCGGTGACGGATTTGTCGCGAAGCCAGTCAACCTGGTGGAACGGGGTTGTTTGCAAACATTGCTGCCGAGCCTCTATGGCAGCAGGAAAACCGGCATAGAACACTGCCCCAGTGGCGCGGGGTGGCAGGTGGCAGCCGGTGCAACAGCGCGTAACGAACTCTGTGCCGGACTGGATCGAGGCGCCTGGGTAGGTCGCTTGTCCATGGGTCGACCGGCGGCGAATGGCGATTTCTCCGGGGTCATAAAGGGCAGTTTCGAAATCGTAGACGGCCAGCTGGGTGACGCACTTGCCGAAGTGATGATCAGCGGGAACATGGCGGATATGTTGCGCAATATAGTCGCGGTCAGTGCGGAGACCATTGATACGGGAAGCGAAGATCTGCCCTGGCTGCGGATCGCAGGATTGAATTTTTCCTAGGGTGGAGTTTCGACGACTGTATCTTGTGGTCCCATAAGTCGATGTAGATAGGCAACGCCGAGCAAGGCAAGCCCCAACCCCATAAACGAGGTGACCCACCGTCAAAAATCAGGAGGGGAACAACATAGGCACCAAGGATGCCTATAGCTGCAAGCGAGGGACCCTGACGCAGCGCCAGTGCCATGGTAGGCAGGACTATTAGTGCCAGTGCCAGGAACGCAACCCCGGGAGACAACAGGTCATAAAGATGTAAGGCGGCGAGAGTCGCGGAATAAAGAGCGATAGATGCGCTGCCGGCCAGCGCTGTGAGTGCGGGATGACTGTCAACTCGCCGGCATAAAACTTCTGCGGCTGCATGCAAGGTCAGCCCGGTAAAGACTGCCAGCAAGATGCGTCCCACTGGGTCCAGCAGCCCACGCTCAATGCTGTATCGCACCAGAAAAATACCAGCAAGAGCTATGCACAAAGCGCCGAGGTTGACCATCCAGTATTGTTTTACCCATCCTATACTGCTGGATAAAAGGTTTGTTTCGGGTACCTTGGATGGCCGCGTTTGTTCTATGCTGAATTCTTGCTCAGGAAGTCGATCGGCCGCGTTACCGGGCACTCGAGTGATGGTAGCTGGAGTTGCATCCGCTACCTGCCCTGCAACGGGTGTCCAGAGCGGATCGTGCTGTGGTGTTCTCGATTGTGCGTTCGTGGATGGCTTGTGTTTTCCCGCCTCAAGAGCCTTTACCGCGCGCTGCAGCTGAGTCAGTTGCTGCTGAACCTTTGCCAACCTGCTCATAGCCACCCAGCCGAGTACTGAACCTATGGCGAGTGCCAGTATGAAAAGGCCAAAGTAAAATTCAAGCATGCGTGGCGTACGGTCTCACGAGAAAATGCCCCTGAGCTTGCCGGTTGATCCATTGGCGATAAAGGTAGCTTATGCCCTGTGGTCTGGTGGATCAATCGGTGCGAATCGAAGCTGTACCGGGTATGATCCCGAATCGCGCTAAATGTAGTGCCAACTCGCACGCGCGGTTTCATAAACAAGCTGTGTACAGGTGTAAAGCCAGCCAGAATGCCTTTTTCGCATCCGAGCTCCGAACGTGATCTGCCGCGTTATCTGCTGATTGCCACTTTATTGATGACATCGATCAAGATGGTCATTGGTCAGGAACTTCAGCTGTTCGGTGATGAGGCATTTTATTGGTGGGAGTCGCAACATCTGGCACCCGCCTACAGTGATCTTCCCTTCGTTACCGCAATTCTCGTTGCCCTGGGCACTGCGGTGCTGGGTGATACCTATTTCGGTGTGCGCTTGCTTTTTTTGTTAATTGGCGCGCTGCTACCGATGGCCGTGTATTTCCTTGCAGCTCCCATTACTGGTCGGCGGGATGCTTACTATGCTGCACTGGCCAGCTTTGCCGTACCCATGGCAGCCACCCTGGGCCTGCTTGCCATCCCTGATGTGCCGCTGGTGGTGGTGTGTACGTTTTTGTTGGGGGTGCTGGAGCGTGCCCTGCGCACGGGACTGATGCGCTACTGGGTGCTTGGTGGATTGTTGAACGCTGTGGGTTTCTGCATTCATTATCGATTCGCGGCATTTATCGCGGCGGCGGGTTTGTTCTTTGTTGTCACGCAGCGGGGGCGACTGCAATGGCAACGGCCCGGATTCTATCTCGCGATACTGCTGAGTCTGCCCGGCTTGTATCCGCTGGTGAGCTTCAATCTTGCCAATGAATTTGGCGGTGTGCTGTTCCATTTTTCTGAACGCCATGGTTGGGTGTTCAATACGGCAGGTCTGGGGTATTGGTGGCAGCAGGCGGTATTAGTGACCCCGCTACTTTTTCTGACCCTGGGCTATGGAGTGTTCCATGCCGCCGCCCGGGCGCGCGCTGGTGACTGGCAAAGAGGCTTGGTGGTAATTTTCTCCCTCGTGTATGTCGTGGGTTTTGGCCTTGTCAATCCCTGGGCGGATCAGCGCAGCACCACGCTGCACTGGCCCCTGCCAGGTTATGTTTTTGCCCTGGTATTGCTACCGGAAACGCTACGCTTTTTGTGTGACCGCTGGAGGAAAGCTGGCGCCCGGTTTTTTCTGCTAATGGTTCCGGTGTCGGGGTTGTTGGCAGTCCTGGGTATGTTGGGTTACGCGAGTATCACGGCCTGGGGCGAACGCCTTCCGACCTCTGTGTCGCGATTGGGCACGTCCAAGATGTCCGGCTGGGAAGAGCTGGGGCAGAAGACAGCGGAACTGCTAGAGGTCGACAAGGGTGAAGCCAGGCCAATGATTGTTACCGCCGACTACCACGATGCGGCTCAGATTGCCTTTATGTCGGGAGATGATTCGTCGATATTCACAACCGATATGGAGCGTGCGGTGCGCGACGGCAGAGCACTCCAGATAGCGATATGGGGTCGTGATAAGCCGTCCCTGAAGTCTGCGCTCACAGATGGTGAGACCCTGTTAGTGCTGCGCAATCAGCAGGCATCTGGCGGCGCAATACCAGAGCATGCATTCATAGCGCTTAACAGGGAGTTTTGCGAGCTGTTTGACTGGGGGTTGGTTCCCGTGGGAACACTTTCCAGCGGCGCCGACAAAATACGCGACTATGTGTTCCTCAGATCAACCTCCGTGGAAGAAA
The DNA here is from genome assembly GCA_938074045.1 of uncultured Halieaceae bacterium. GTDB lineage: Bacteria > Pseudomonadota > Gammaproteobacteria > Pseudomonadales > Halieaceae > CALJGI01. The sequence goes on along the minus strand of CALJGI010000002.1, from coordinate 126,377 downwards.
GAATGCTGAGTGGGTCTGATCTGGTTCGCACAACGCATTGTCAACCAAGCGCGACAGCACTGATACAGACTCCTCGCCGGCGCGCACAGGTTTTCGGTATGACGGAAGTATTGGGGTTTGCGTTTCAGGTCCACGGTGTGGAGCGCGTTGACCTGTTGATCGATGGTGAGTGGGTCAGCGAGATCCCCTATGGTGAAGAACGACGAGATTTGCGCGCCGTTCATTTTCCCGCATTGAATGATCCCAATGATCCGGCGCTGGGATTTCGGTTAAGCTGGGATACTTCGATAGTCACTCCCGGCGCACATGAGTTATCTGTTCTCGTCACCACAGAGGACGGCAAAACCGAGGAATTCGGGCGTAGGCCAATCACCGTGCTACGCAGCGGTGGTTGATCGCGGCGCACCTCGTTGCGCCGCAGTGCGGTGATCCGGTAGGTTTCTACAGATCATCCATCAGATCCAGCAGCGCTGCCAGAGCACATACAGCACTATCATGACTTATGTTTTCGGTCGCCATCGACCAGGCCAATTCCAGTTCCCGGTAGAGGATAAGGTTCACTGAAACGCGGCGAGTCATGTTGGTGTCTTCTGGCGCGTAGGCGTCTATCAGATTGGCTCTTGCAGTGGTATCTAGCTCATCTCCCGCACAAATGGCTGCCAGATCAAATGCAGGGTCACCCATGGCGGCATACTCCCAGTCCAGCGCCAGCAGTCCGTTCCGGGTAGGTAACCGATTCGCGCTCAGCAAATCGTTGTGACACAGCTTCAGAGTTGAGCACAGGGCTGCCGCTTCTGCGCGCAGGCTGGCGAGCATTGGTTGCAGGCCGTTCAACTCGCGAATAACAGCGATGAACGTGTTGCCGGTCAGGCTACGATAGTGGGTGGCGAGATCGGTGCTATCGAGTGCGTGCTCTATCCCGGGAAGCGCGTGCACGGCATGCAGCAGATTAGCCACCGATTCGACGCTGTCGGCTTTGTCTCCCGCGTCTGTAACCATGTAGCGGGAAACCAGCAGTCCATGTTCCAGGTCGAGCACCAGCGGTTCCGGCGCGATGCCGGCATGGTATGCCTGTTGCTGTGCCTGCCACTCCACCCGTGGGTCCAGTGCCAGAGCGGCGATGGTCGCTGATTGAATTCGCGCTACCCATAGATCGTCGCCGCCTGACACCAGAAAAGAACTGTTGCTCTGTGTTGGGACGTCTGCCAACAAGCGACTGATAACCGCGGGAGCTTCCTGTAATCCCAGGTGATCCGGCCACAACTGCCATCGGGCGAGGGCTGCGTTCAGGCGTTGTTCGATGATAGCTGTTTTTTCCATTCCACGTAGCCGGCAACCGCGATAATCGAATAGGCGACATACAATACAGCGGTCATCAACAGTCCCCGGTCGAAGTAAAGATAAGCCGACAGAATATCAATCACGATCCAGTACAACCAGTTATCGAGAATCTTACGCGTCACCATCCAGGTGGTAATGACCGCCGCCCAGGTAGTCGTCGAGTCCAGCAGGGGACGGGCGGATTCGGCGTAAATGTTGAGCAGATAGGTGGAAGTAAGGGTGGCTATGGCGATCACTGCCATGGCTGCAATATGCTGCCAGGTTGTAAATCGTGATACTTGTAAATGTTCGCCGGATTCCTGTTCCCGCCAGTTCCACCAACCATATACGGCCATACCCAGGTAATAGCATTGCAGGGCGCTTTGCATAACCAGAGTCGCATCCCAGAATAGGAACATAAAGATCAACGTGCTCATAAAACCGGCTGGCCAACACCAGATGTTCTCCTTTGCAGCCAGCAACAGGTAGATCACACCGAGAATTACCGCGCATGGTTCCCACCAGGGAAACGCGGTTATCCATGTCAGGGCTGATGACACGCCTAGAGATCCAGGCTCAGACTGAGACCAACCACCCGGGGTTCGCCCAACTGATAGTAAGGTTCGGTGACATAGTCATTTCTTGGGTCATTGCCAAAACTGCCAAAGCCGCGTACATAGTAGTCCTCGTCCGTAAGATTATTACCCCACAGCGATGCCTCCCAGCCATTGCCTCGATAGCCTATCTTGGCATTGACCAGTTCCACGGCTTCTGCACCGGCGTCATGGCGGTCGGAAAACAGGAAGTCGTCTTTACCCTCGATAGATGCATTCACAAAAACTCCGCTCTGGCTGCGGTAGTTTAATCCCACTGCAAACTGGTAATCAGGCGCCTGTGCTTGATCGTGCCCCGAACGATCCTCACCGAACTCATTGACGAATTTATCGAACTCAGTGCGCAGAAAACCGATGTTTGAGTAAAGTGACAGCGACGCTGAAACCCGCCACTCCAACTCCACTTCAGCGCCATAGTTGGATCCCTCGGCGGCATTGTCCGTGAAATCGATAAAGCTGCTGCCACCACCCTCCACCGGCACGACCAGTGAACCCTTTACCTGCTGATCGCGTCTGTCCATATAAAACAGCGCAATTCTGGATTGCAGGTCGCCATCGTCGGAACCCGCCTTCCATCCCAGTTCCAGGTTGTTAAGCCGCTCAGCGTCAAAGTCCACGGCGCTGCCCAGAATCGATGCGGCTTCGGTATTCTGTTCGAGATTTGCGCTGGCCAGAATATCGGCATTTACGCCATTGGCTCGGTAGCCACGGGCCAATGTTCCATAGAACAGCCCCCATTTTTCGGACCCGTGAGACAGCGTAATCTGTCCGCCCCACAGCGTCCTGTCGTCATCGTAAGCGACGTTATTATTGTCGCGGTAGTCAGTCTGTCTCTGTTCCACCCGTAAGCCGTAGCTGAGGCTGAGTTGATCGCTTAAAGCTGTATCCAAGTGCGCAAAGACGGCCGTGGAGCGGGTGTCATACCGGCTCGCGAACTCTCCAGGTATATAGGTGACCACCCGGTTGAGCTCCTCTGAATTGTCCAGCAGGTAGAACCCAGTGACCCAGTCGGTACTATCGTCGAAGATTCGGGCGTCACTATCTGACAACCAGCGGACTTCTGCGCTGTAGCTGTCCCTGTCGCGATCGTAGTTGTCCGTCGAACTCCAGCCCCAGGGGTGAAAATCCGGGTATGTCCAATCCTCATCGTAACCATAGCTGGCATCGGTACGCGCCTTGCTGAGGGCGGCTTCCAGGCGTGTCGAACTCAACTCCCGGGCGTAACGTAGTCCCAGGGCGGTTGACTGCTGGCGATCATGACCCGGTTGGTCAGAACGTGTCTTACGATCATTGTCCAGGGAAAACGTGTCATAGCCATTATCTAGATCAACGTAAGTGGCGATGATATCGAGTTGAGCACTCTCATCCAGTGCCCAGCGAAAACGAAAGCGCGCGGTCTGTTCATCATGATTGTTGACGTCATCACGGTGGAGATAGATGTTCTCAATATAGCCATCACTCTCGTGGACCTGGGCGGCCAGGCGGTAAGAGATATCCGAATTGAGCGGACCGGTGGAAACCAAGCCCAGGCTTTGTGTTCCATAGTCGGCAATCGAGGCGTGAATGCTGTGCGATGACTCCCTGGCGGGAGCGTTGCTTCGTATATTTACAATGCCAGCCATGGCATTAGCGCCGTGCAGGGTACCCTGCGGACCGCGAAGTACTTCGACCTGATTCACGTCGAACAAGGTGCCTGCACTGCCCAGTCCGCTGAAATCGATGCCGTCGATGACGACCCCCACCGACGGATTCAACGGAGCCTTGAACTGTGAGCGGTCGCCGACGCCGCGAATCTGGAAGTAACGTGCGCGGCTGGTACCACCTGCCCAGTTAACGTTGGGCATGGTCGCCAGTATTTCCTGGAGGTGTTCTGCCGAGCGCGCCTTGATCATGTCTTCGGTGACTACGCTGGTACTTCCACTGACATCCTGTAAAGCAATGGGGCGAAATTCGGCGGTCACTACGATGTTAGGTATCTCGTCGGTGCTGGAAGCGAGCGCTATGCAACTGAACAGGCTGCAGCCCAGGGACAAAACTTGACGGAACTTCATGGGTTCTCCAATCTCGTGGAGACCCGGTAGATGACGCACGGGGATGGCACAGAAGGTCAGGCCTATTCCTACGCCGGTACTAACCGGATCAGGTTCAAAGGGTTTACCGGGCTGGTATCTCAGGCTTATAGCCACCCCTCAGGACTCGTCGAACACAGGTCGACCGGCGCATTATAGCGTGTTTGCCGCTAGAGGCTAGAATTTACGCTGCTGACTACTCGGGGGCGGGTTCTATAAGGAGTGTAGGGAGTTCCAGACAGTGACTGTGAACCGTTGCCACCCGCGTTCCAGGTTTGCGTCCGGGACGCATTTCCGAGTGTTCCACGCCGCGCTGATCCAACTGCGTCAATGTGAAATCAAGATCGGGGCACAGGTAGGTAATCCCCCAAAAATAGTCCTGCCGGGGAGGATTTTTTTGATCGTGGATTACCTCCAGCGTCATTTTGGCAAAGCGGAAAAACAGCATGCGACCACCCCACTCGGGTACCTGTTGATCCAGCGCCAGGCGCAGGCCCATTCCCTGTGCGCCAAATTGGGCAATACAGGCATCCGCGTCGGAGGTTCTGAGCACGATATGGTCCACCGACAGAATACCAGTCGCCGCAGGTACAGAACATGGGTTGGCGTTTGGGGCAGCGCTTGACAGGTTCAACCCCAATGAATTTTCGAGAACCACGTGGTCATGGCTCTCCAGGGCATCGTCCCCGAACTGTAGTCCGACAATCGCGGGTTTTTCAAGCTGGGCTGACTGGGTCAGTTGAATGCCGATATTGGACAATGCGATGGATGCGCCATCAAAATCACCCAGCAGATTGGTATAATCCTGACGGGCGGATGCCAGATCCGGAACGGCGATTGAAAGTTGGTTAAACCGCTGGAGCATTTGACCAGTGTCCCCAGTCATTGATCACAGCGGTCATTGGCCTGCCCATGCCTAGAAAAGCCCTTCGATCTGACCCTGGGCATTGATGTTGATCCGATTGGCGGCGGGTTCTCGCGGCAGCCCAGGCATGGTCATGATGTCGCCACAGACGACAACCACGAAGCCTGCGCCAGCTGAGAGCCGTACTTCGCGGATAGGCAGAACATGCCCGGTGGGTGCACCGACCAGGTTAGGATCGGTTGAGAAACTGTACTGGGTTTTGGCGATACATACCGGGAGCTCACCATAGCCGTCCTCGTGCAGTGCTTTTATTTGATCACGGATCTTTTGGTCGGCGATGATGTCATCTGCGCGATACAGGCGAGTGGCAACGGTTTTGATTTTGTCCCAGATGGGCATTGAGTTCGGATATAGTGGCGCAAAGTTCGCATGACCACTGTCGACCAGTTCAACGACCTCATGCGCCAGTGCTTCCGCGCCAGCACCCCCGTTTGCCCAGTGTGTGCATTCTATTGCGCGCACACCATTCTGTTCTGCAACTTCCCGGATGATTTCCATCTCCGCATCGGTGTCAGCGGAAAATCGATTGATGGCCACCACCACGGGTACACCGAACGACTTCACATTCTCTATATGTCGGGCAAGGTTGGCGCAACCCTCGCGCAGGGCGTCCAGGTTTTCTCCAGCCAATTCAGTTTTGGGGACCCGCCCATGCATTTTCAGTGCTCTCGCCGTTGCGACAATCACCGCAGCGTCGGGACGCAGGCCAGCGCTGCGGCATTTGATGTTGAAGAATTTTTCAGCACCCAGATCTGCGCCGAAGCCTGCTTCTGTCACCACATAGTCGGCCATCTTCAGGGCTGCTTTGGTGGCTATTACTGAGTTGCAGCCATGCGCAATATTGGCGAAGGGGCCACCGTGAATCAAGGCCGGATTGTGTTCAAGAGTTTGGACCAGATTGGGCGACAAGGCGTCGCGCAACAGTACTGCCAGAGCGCCAGATCCCTTGAGGTCTTCAGCTCGAACCGGCTTGCGGTCCCGGGTATAGCCAACCACAATTTTGCGCAACCGCGCCTGCAAGTCTTCGAGGTCCGTAGCAAGGCAGAAGATGGCCATGATTTCCGAGGCGACAGTAATATCGAATCCGTCCTGGCGGGGGAACCCGTTACCCGGGCCACCCAAGCCGACGGTAACCTCACGCAGAGCCCGATCGTTCATGTCCACGACACGCTTCCACACCAGGCGACGGATATCCAGACGGTTTTCGTTGCTCCAGTGGATATGATTGTCCAGCAGTGCGGACAGCAAATTGTGAGCTGCACCGATAGCGTGAAAATCGCCGGTGAAGTGCAGGTTGATATCTTCCATAGGGATTACCTGCGCATAGCCACCGCCGGCTGCACCACCCTTCATTCCAAAGCAGGGTCCGAGGCTGGGTTCGCGCAGGCAAACCAGCGAGTTCTTGCCGATGCGGCTCAGTCCATCGTGTAGGCCCACCGAGGTCGTGGTCTTACCTTCGCCAGCTGGGGTAGGGCTGATGGCAGTCACCAGAATCAGTTTGCCATCCGGCTTGTCCTTGAGAGATTCGATGTGGTGAAAATCGATTTTTGCCTTGGTGCGACCGTAAGGGCTCAATGCATCATCGGGGATGTTCAGTTTGGCGCCGATTTCTCCAATGGGCTTGGGGGTGGCTGCCTGGGCAATTTCGATATCACTTTTCACCATCTGATTACTCATGATAAGTTCTCCGGGTTATTTATATCGCGGTCAATAGCGCCGACGTTGGTACGGTTCTCAGCGGGCGCAATCTTCCGCCATGCGCCATGGAAGAGGCGGCGCGTGGGCGGCAGGTTATGTCCTGATCGCGACTGACTATGCGCCATTTGCAGTGCCAGATGGCGTCGAGCCCGCTGCCATTCCAGATGCCGCTGCCTGACAGTGGCATGTCGCATTCGGGTGCGGGGTCCCCGGCACTCCTTGTACACTGCGCCGGATTGGCGTTCTGGCTCGACAAACGAACGTTCTTAACCGCCTTTGGCGGACATCTTTGCAGAGTGTATACAGGTGAGGTGATCATGAAAGATCGAGCTAGAGCAGTGGTGATTGGTGGCGGTGTCGTAGGAGTCAGCACGCTCTACCACCTGGCCAAAAAAGGCTGGGATGACGTTGTCTTGCTGGAACGCAAAGAACTCACGTCCGGGTCTACCTGGCACGCGGCGGGTCTACTACCACTCTTCAATATGAGCTATTCGGTTGGCAAATTGCACCAGTATTCTGTGCAGTTTTATCACGAGTTGCAGGAAGAAACTGGCCAGGATGTGGGGTTGCGAATAGTTTCCAATATTCGCCTGGCCACCACCGAGGACCGAATGGATGAGTATCGCTATTACGCCTCAGTAGCACAGACCGTCGGCGTAGATGTGCGATTTCTTACACCGGAGCAGGTCGCCGAAGTGTGGCCAATGTGTAATACCGAGGGTCTTATTGGCGCTATCCAGCATCCGGATGATGGCTATGTGCAACCGGCGGATCTCACCCAGGCTCTGGCCAAGGGGGCGCGTTCAAGGGGTGCTGAAATCTATCGTGGAACTACGGTAACAGCGCTGGAACAACAAAGTGATGACAGCTGGATCGTCATGACGGACAAAGGTGACATCCACTGCGAACATGTTATTTCCTGCACCGGAAACTTTGCCCGTCAGACCGGTGCAATGATTGGTCTGGATATACCTGTAATTCCGGTTGAGCACCAGTATATTGTCACCGAAGCACACCCCGAGATACTCGAGCGCAAGCAACAGGGCTTACCTGAGCAGGGCGTGTTACGTGAATCCGACGCCGGTTATTACTTGCGGGAAGAAGCCGGTGGATTGATTCTGGGTCCCTACGAGAAGGGTGCACCCTGCTGCTATGTCGATGGACCCAGCGAGGACTCGGAGTACGAGTTATTCAACGGTGATCTCGATCGACTGATGCCTCACATCGAAGCCTGTATCAACAGGGTTCCGGCCTTTGCAGAAGTCGGTGTAAAAATGGTCTACAACGGAGCCATCGCTTATACGCCTGACGGCAATCCCATTGTCGGTCCCGCCTGGGATCGGAAAAACCTGTGGCTTAGCGAAGGCCACAGCTTTGGAATTACGGCTGCCGGTGGCGCCGGTTGGCAGTTGGCGGAGTGGATTGTCGACGGTGAGCCCACCGTCGATATGATGGGAGTTGATCCCCGGCGTTTCGGTCCCTATGCCGCCCGGGGTTACCTGCGGGCAAAAAACGAGGAGGCGTATTCAAACGTTTTTACCACCCACTATCCTGATGAGGAACGGGCCGGAGCCCGGCCCCTAAAGCGCTCACCTTGTTACGATCGCCTAAAAGACATGGGTGCCGTTTTTGGCCAGGTTTATGGTTGGGAGCGGGCGAACTGGTTCGCCCCCCCTGGATACTCCCTCAGCGATGCCGAACTGAATCGGGACGATGTGCTGCTCAACAAAAATCACTCCGCGCCGTTGGAAGATGGTCGCATTGTGGAAAAGAACTCATTCCGCCGCTCCAATTATTTCGAGCATGTGGGACACGAGTGTCTGCATGTCCAGTCTAAGGTTGGCGTACTCGATATGTCGGCGTTCTCAAAATTCACTGTGACCGGGCCGGGAGCGGAGGCGTGGCTTGAATCGCTGGTATGCAACTCTGTTCCCAAGGGAATTGGCCGGGTAGGCCTGTGCCATATGCTGTCACTGAATGGTGGGGTGCGGTCAGAATTCACTATCTACAAACGCGGTACAGAGGATTACTACCTGGTATCTGCCGGTGCCATGGAGCGCCATGATTGGGACTATCTCAGCAAATTGATGCCCCGGGACGGCAGTGTGCAGCTACAGAAAATTACCACACAGATGGGGGTTCTCGTTTTAGCGGGCCCCCGCTCCAGGGAGCTGTTGCAGAAGCTGACGGATACAGACCTCGCACGCGATAACTTTAAATGGCTGACGGGTAAGTCGGTCAATATTGGCTTCGCCCAGGCGGACGCCCTGCGGGTGAATTTCGTTGGCGAGTTGGGATGGGAGTTGCATCATCCAATAGAGATGCAGAATTACATCTTTGACGAAGTGATGGCCGCCGGTGCCGAGTTCGATGTTAAACCCTTTGGCATTCGAGCCATGGATTCCATGCGCCTGGAAAAATCCTATCGACTTATTCCTCGAGAGATGTCGATTGAGTACGCGGCATTGGAGTCCGGGCTGGATCGCTTTGTGAAGCTGGATAAAGAAATCGACTTTATCGGAAAGCAAGCACTGACGGCCTGGGCGGAGCGCGGGTTCAGCAACTCATTCGTAACACTTGAAGTACACGATGTAACAGATGCGGATGCTCGTGGTTCCGAGGGCCTTTATCGGGAAGGGCAATTGGTAGGGCGGGCGACCTCAGGTGGTTACGGCTTCAGGACCGCAAAATCCCTGGCTCTGGGGATGGTGCAACCCGAACTGAGTGAGATTGGAACAGAGATGGAAATCGAGATTCTGGGCCAACGTCATCGCTGTACGGTTGTAGCAGAATCGCCTTATGATCCGGAAAACAATGCACTGCGTTCCTGACTAGCCAGATAGTTCGCGTTAAGTCATGGGTATTGTAAAAGACTTAATCGGCCGGTGGCCGCAGGAAAGTGTTGCGACAGGCGGTTTACGGGGTTCCATAGCACTGTCGTCCACGCGTATTCTCACGTCGCAAATTTACACCCATATGCCGGCAATCTCGCACACACTAGCGCCGACTTCGGGAGTGGACCCGGGGGGACATGTGCGAGGGTCAAAATCATGAGTGAACGTAGCGGGCGCAGAAGATCGCGGGGGCGTGAAGCCAAGCACGCAGCGCGCGCTCGTACCCAGGCTGAGGTCGCTGCCTTTATCGAGCGTCGGATACCTTATTTCGATTATGTCGATGAAGAGGCGCTGGAAATTATTGAACACAACGCCGATACCGTGCTTGAAGAAATTGGTATTGAATTCAGTGATGATTCCGAAGCACTAGCCATCCTCAAAGATGCCGGCGCGGATGTGCAGGGACAGCGTGTGCGATTCCCCCGCGGTATGTGCCGCTCAATAATTCAGGCCAGTGCCCCCGCAGAATTCACGCAGCACGCAAGAAACCCCGAACGGAGTGTGATCATTGGTGGCAAGCGCACAGTGCTGGTACCCGCCTATGGATCGCCATTTGTTCGCGATCTGGATGGTGGTAGGCGCTACGGTACCATCGAGGACTTCAGAAATTTCGTGAAGCTCGCCTACATGGCGCCGGGCCTACATCATTCGGGTGGTACGGTTTGTGAGCCGGTTGATCTTCCGGTGAACAAGCGGCATTTCGATATGGTCTACAGCCATATCAAATACAGCGACAAGCCTTTTATGGGTTCGGTTACTGACCCTGAACGGGCCCAGGATACGGTGGATATGGCCAAGCTTGTTTTCGGCGACGAATTTGTTGAAAACAACACGGTTTGCACCAGTCTCATCAACGCCAATTCTCCGTTGACCTTTGATGCCACCATGCTGGGAGCGGCCAAGGTATATGCGCGCCACAATCAGGCAACTATGATTTCTCCCTTTATCCTGGCTGGTGCCATGTCGCCCGTGACCACCGCTGGAACCTCTACACAGATATTGGCGGAGGCTCTTGCAGGTATGGCTTTTGTACAGCTGGTGCGGCCCGGTGCGCCGGTTATTTTTGGTACCTTCGCCAGTGCTGTCTCCATGCAAACAGGAGCACCGACTTTTGGCACTCCGGAGCCTAGCATGGTGATGTATGTAGTGGGGGCTCTGGCCAGGCGTTTGGGCGTACCCTACCGCAGTGGGGGTGGGTTAACCGCCTCCAAGATTGCCGATGCCCAGGCAGCCTATGAATCTGCCAATACCCTGCAGGCGGCTGCGATGTCAGGTGTCAATTTCATGCTGCACACCGCAGGCTGGTTGGAAGGCGGCCTGTCGATGGGATACGAAAAATTCGTTATGGACGCTGACCAGGCCAACATGATCAATATTTTGTTGAGTGGGATGGATATGTCTGACAATGGTCAGGCGATGTCCGCTCTGCGCGAGATTGGTCCCGGGTCACATTTTCTGGGCTCCGAACACACCCAGGCGAATTTTGAGAATGCGTTCTATCGGTCCACAGTGGCTGACAGCAACAGCTTCGAGCAGTGGGAAGCTGACGGTTCCATGGATTGTGCAATGCGCGCCAACAAGCAGTGGAAAACCATGTTGAAGGAATATGAGGCACCGCCACTGGATCCAGCTGTGGACGAGGCCTTGATTGACTACATGGAAAGGCGAAAAACGTCTTTTCCCGACAAACAATACTAAAGAGCAGTAACGAGGATCTCAAGTATGAGCCAAGGTGTGAATGAGCCGCAGGACTTTGATGATGAAGAGGATATTGTACTCTCGGAGCTCTCAGATCCGGAGCTGGTTGAGCAGATGCATGATGACCTCTATGACGGGTTGAAGGAAGAAATTGAAGAGGGCACCAACATCCTGCTGGAGCGGGGTTGGTCTGCGGAGAAAGTACTCTCGGATGCACTGGTTGGCGGTATGACTATTGTCGGTATCGATTTTCGAGACGGTATATTGTTTGTCCCCGAAGTACTTCTGGCTGCCAACGCCATGAAAGGTGGCATGGCCATATTAAGGCCGTTGTTGGCAGAAACTGGCGCCAAGCCGGTGGGCACCATGGTGATAGGTACGGTTAAAGGCGATATCCATGACATCGGCAAGAATCTGGTGGCCATGATGCTGGAGGGCGCGGGATTTGAAGTGACGGATATCGGCATTAACAATTCCGTAGAGGAGTATCTGGCCGCACTTGAAGAGCACGAGCCCGACGTGCTTGGCATGTCAGCGTTGCTGACCACAACAATGCCTTATATGAAAGTCGTGATTGACGCTCTTAAAGAAAAGGGCCTTCGCGAAAAATACATCGTCATGGTGGGTGGAGCACCACTGAATGAGGAATTCGGGGAAGCAGTCGGTGCCGATGCCTACTGCCGCGATGCCGCCGAGGCTTCGGCAACGGCTGTACGTCTGGTCAGTGAACGCCGTGCGGCAGCTGGCGGCTGACGGAACCAGCGGAGCTGGCGGAGAGCAGGCATCGATGCAGACAGCTGAAAGCCACTCCCCCAGCTTACTGGTCATAGCCTGTGGCGCACTCGCCCGGGAAATCCAGACACTAAAGGCATTGAATGCATGGTCGCATCTGGAGCTAACCTGTCTGGATGCTGACCTCCATAATCGGCCTGACCAGATCGTGCCCCGGTTGCGTGAAAAATTGGCGCAGCACCGGGACCATTACGAACAAATTTTTATTGGCTATGCCGATTGTGGAACCGGTGGTGAATTGGACCGCATGTTGGAGCAGGAAAAAATTGAACGGCTGCCGGGTGCTCACTGCTACTCATTTTATGCGGGACAGAGCGAATTTGCGGAACTGGCGGAACAGGATCCGGGTACGTTTTATTTGACCGATTTTCTGGCGCGACATTTTGAACGGCTGATCATTCGAGGGATGGGCCTGGATCGTCACCCGGAATTACAGGAAATTATATTTTCCAATTACAACCGACTTGTGTATCTCTCTCAGCGTGTCGATCAGGACCTGTTACAGCGGGCTGAGAAAGCAGCATCCTATCTTGATCTTTCCTTTGATCATCGTCACTGCGGTTACGGTGAACTTGAATCCAGCCTGCGCGAGCAGGTGATTGCCATCGGCTGAGGTACGGCAAGTATGGAAATGGTGGTTGTGTATTGGCGGGATATTCCCGCTCAGGTGATTGTCAAACGCGGTCGCACACGGGGCAAAGCTGAATTGCACATCCGCTTTCAGGAAGCGATTGACCGCGCAGCGATGCGGGCGGGTAAAGGCAGCAGCGATGCCTATATGGAAGACTGGCGTCGCGAGCGTGTGTCTCTGGAAACCGGCGGTGATCCAACCGAACTGGCTACCGCGGAGGCGAGGCGGCTGGAAGGTCTTTACAGCGATGACCGTCTACTCGAACTTATTCGTGCAAAGGGTCGGGCTCAGGAATGAGCGGTGTAGGAATGCGGCGCTGGTCCATGCGCAACGCAGAATGGCTTTATTTGTTCTACGAAGGACTGGAACGAGTTATGGTCCGCCTGTTGCCGCTATTTGAGCGCCTGGGGATTGAACGATCCGATCGCGCTGTTGAGTGGGTGGAAAGCATCGTGAAGGGTTTTCTTTTTGATAGTCAGTCTTGTGGACAATGCACGCTGGGTTCTACCGGTATGGTGTGCCCCATGAATTGTCCGAAAACGCTGCGTAACGGTCCCTGCGGCGGAGTCCGCGCTAATGGTAACTGCGAGGTCAAACCCGAGATGCCCTGTGTGTGGGTTATGGCCTGGGAGGGCAGTCAACAGATTCCTGGCGGGGTGGATGCAATTCGCGTGGTTCAGGGCGCGATAGATACTAGTCTCAGGGGACATTCCTCATGGTTACATGCGGCTCGAGAACGCCGCGACGCAGTGGTGGAGACTGTCCGTGTACTTTGAGGATGAACCAGCGCCGGGTGAAAATTTACCCATCCTGCCGGGGCATGTATCTCCCGGGCGATTTGAACGTGTTCTTCGAAGCGGGGTTTTTGCTGTCACGGCGGAAATAGCTCCCCCTGACTCGGCTGACCCGCATGACGTCTATGAGCGGGTCAAGGTGTTTGACGGCTGCGTCGACGCGATTAATGCAACAGACGGGTCGGGCGCCAATTGCCATATGTCCAGCGTGGGCATGTGTTCTTTGTTAACTCGCTGTGGGTATTCCATGGTGATGCAGATATCAGGTCGCGACAGGAATCGCATCGCCATCCAGGGTGACGTGTTGGGCGCTTCGGCAATGGGCGTCTCGAATGTGCTGTGTCTGACCGGTGACGGTGTTCAGTCTGGCGATCAACCCGGCGCAAAACCGGTGTTTGATCTTGATTGCATGAGTATGTTGTCAATGATTCGTACCATGCGCGATGAAGCCAGGTTTCTCAGTGGCCGTAAACTCAGTCATCCGCCGGAAGTTTTTCTGGGGGCAGCGGCTAACCCCTTTGCGCCCCCCCTTGATTTTCGCCCATTGCGACTGGCCAAGAAAGTGGCGGCAGGCGCGCAGTTTGTGCAAACACAGTATTGTTTCGACATCGACATGTTACGCGAGTACATGAAGCGTGTCTGCGATATGGGTATTCATGAGGAAGTGTATATATTGCCGGGGGTAGGTCCGCTGGCCTCCGCGCGTTCGGCTAACTGGATTCGTACCAATGTCGCTGGCGTACATATCCCGGACGACATCATCAAGCGGCTTGAAGGTGCGGAAGATCAAACGGCCGAGGGTGTTCAGATCTGTATCGATATGATTCAACAGATCCAGGAAATCGAAGGGCTACATGGCGTACACATTATGGCTTACAGACAGGAAGATCGGGTGCCAGAAATCGTACAGAAAACCGGTATATTGGCAGACCGGAAACCCTGGCAACCCGATTGGTCAACGCTGGCTGCACAGGCCCCCGGGCCGGGATCGGCAGCCAGAAAACGAAGCGTGGCATCACATTAATTTAATTTCAGTTCGGAGACAGAAATGACAACAACCCTCGTCAGCTCGGCGACTCGCGAAGTCCGGATCGGTTTCGATCATCCCTTTGTTGTAATCGGCGAACGGATCAACCCAACGGGCAGAAAAATTCTGGCCGAGGAAATGAAGGTCGGTGATTACAGTCGTGTGGAAGCAGATGCACTGGCACAGGTTGCTGCGGGAGCCCATATGCTGGATGTTAATGCCGGCATACCTCTGGCGGACGAACCGGCGATTCTGGCCGAAGCGATCAAGTTGGTGCAATCGATCACCGATGTTCCTATATCCATCGATTCCTCAATAGTCGAGGCGCTGGAATCCGGCCTGGCCGTCTATCAGGGAAAGCCGCTGGTGAATTCGGTGACCGGGGAAGATGAGGTTCTCGAGCGGGTCTTGCCACTCGTGGCGCGCTACGGTGCGGCGGTGGTGGCTATTTCCAACGATGAAACAGGCATCTCTGAAGATCCCAACGAACGCTTTCTGGTAGCAAAGAAAATTGTCGAACGAGCCGCGGATTACGGCATTCCATATAGTGATGTAGTCGTTGATCCACTAGTTATGCCCATTGGCGCAATCAACAGCGCCGGTAAGCAAGTGATGCATATTGTGCGCCGCTTGAGAGATGAACTGAAGGTCAATACAACCTGTGGTGCTTCTAATGTCAGTTTCGGATTACCCAATCGCAATGGCATTAATTCGTCATTTCTGAATATGGCGATTGCCGCGGGTATGACCTCGGCCATAACCAGTCCACTGCATCCGGAAGTCATGCAGGCTGTCCGCGGCGCCGATGTCATGATGGGTCATGACCCGGATTGTGCTGCCTGGATTCGTGCCTATCGGGAGCCACCAAAGGAGGGGGCGGATGAGGGCGCACGTGGAGGCCGGGCCCGGCGCCGTCGTCGCGCGTAAGTCAGGACACCATGACCACACTCGATGACATGAATACACAAGGTGCCGGCGAGGAGGGCGGGAGCGAGGCTATATCCGTGCGCTCGGTCAAGGTGGTTTTTACGCCCTCCGGTCGGCGCGGCAGTTTTCCCGTCAACACACCGCTACTCGACGCTGCCCGTTCTCTGGGAGTTGATATTGACTCTGTATGCGGGGGACGCGGCCTGTGTGGGCGCTGTCAGATCACCTGCATGGAAGGTGACTTTCCCAAGCATCAACTGGTGTCGCGCAGCAGCCACCTGTCGGGGCTGTCTGATACTGAGATTCGCTACAGCGAACGCAAAAAACCGCTCGCCACGGGTCGGCGCCTCAGTTGTCATACCCTTTTGCTGGACGATGTCGTTATCGATGTGCCGCCGGACAGCCAGGTGCACCGCCAGGTTGTCAGGAAGGATGCGGAATACAGGGACATCAGTCTCGACCCGGGCATTCATCTTTATTCCGTTCAGGTTGATGAAGCGGATATGCACGATCCCAAGGGGGATCTCGAACGCTTGTTTGATGCGTTAAATCGAGAGTGGAATCTTGAAAACCTGAGTTGCGATCAAGCTTTGCTGCCGAAATTGCAATCTATTCTGCGCGAAGGAAAATGGTTTGTAACGGCGGCGGTCGACAGGGCAGGTATTGTGGTGGCCCTGTGGCCCGGGTTTCAGGAGCAGGCACTTGGTATTGCCATCGATATTGGTTCAACCACTGTTGCCGCGCACCTGTGTGATCTGGGCAGCGGAGAAGTTCTGGCCAGTAGCAGCCTGATGAACCCACAGATTCGCTTCGGCGAAGATCTGATGAGCCGTGTTTCTTACGTCATGATGCACCCTGAGGGCGCGCAGGAATTGACGGCCATCATTCGCGAGGCCCTCAATTCTCTGATAGAGGATGTGGCTGAAAAAGCAGGCGTGACAATTAATGATGTGTTGGAGATGTGCCTCGTCGCCAACCCCATCATGCACCACATTTTGCTCGGAATCAGCCCTGTGGAACTGGGTGGCGCTCCTTTTGCGCTGGCGACTGACGCAGCCATAAATATCAAGGCCGCGCAATTGGATTTACGTATCAATCCGGGTGGACGGGTTTACATTCTGCCGTGCATAGCGGGACATGTAGGAGCGGATGCAGCTGGTATGGTTTTGTCGGAGGAACCCCAGTTACAGGAAGAGATGACTCTGTTGGTAGATGTAGGCACCAATGCCGAGATCGTACTCGGTAACTGCGATCGACTAATGGCCTGCTCCAGCCCGACCGGCCCGGCATTCGAGGGTGCTCAGATCAGTTGCGGACAACGGGCAGCACGAGGCGCTATCGAGCGGGTGCGTGTGGATCCAGAAACTCTGGAGCCGCGCTTTCAGGTCATTGGCAGCGAACTGTGGTCGAACGAGGAAGGGTTTGCAGATGCGATTGCGGACACCGGGGTAACGGGAATCTGTGGCTCCGGCATTATTGAGGTGGTGGCGGAAATGTATCTGGCGGGGATCGTCAGCGTTGATGGCGTCATCGATGGGCGACTGAGTGCGTCCAGCAGCCGCATTGTCGAGAATGATCGTACCTGGTCTTACGTTCTTCACACCTCGGAGTCGCCAATCATTGTTACCCAAAACGACATCCGCCAGATTCAGTTGGCTAAAGCTGCGTTGTATGCAGGGATTAAACTGTTGATGGACAAGATGGAGGTGCAGTCAATAGACCGCATTCGTCTGGCGGGGGCGTTTGGCAGCCATATTGATGTCAAACACGCCATGGTGCTGGGGCTGATACCCGACTGTGACCTCGCTCATGTTTCTTCAGCTGGCAACGCCGCTGGCACCGGTGCACGGATCGCGCTTCTTAACCAGCAGGCAAGACAGGTCATTGAGACCATAGTCCGCGATATTGAAAAAATAGAGACCGCCGTCGAACCCGATTTTCAACAGTACTTTGTTGAAGCGATGGCCTTTCCACACGCAACGGATCCCTTTGAACAGCTGTTCTCAGTAGTAGACCGACCGGTGGTTTCGAACACCCAGGCGGATGCCGGCTCAACCGGAGATGCCTCCGGTCGACGCCGGCGCAGGCGGTCTAAATCGTCTGCAGGCGCTGCCAAAGATCGTCCTCCACAGTAACCGAGGCGTGGAGTTGTCGGTTCTGTCCCGGCAGCCGTGCGCCGGGATCTGCATCCACTGCCTCTACCAGCCGCTGAAGTCGCCGTGGAAACTCATCGGTGTAGGTGGTCGTATCAAATAACATGTAGAACTGTCCCAGACCATGGGGTGGTCCTTCAGCCAGTTTCAGTCCCCCGACGTCAAGAGAATTGACCGACCCTGTCATACCGGCTGCCAGTAACTCCGCCATCAGGCCAAATCCCCAGCCCTTGTATTCCCCCGCCGACACCAGAGCTCCCGCCAGCGCCGCTTCCGGATCTGTCGTAGGTGCGCCATGAGTATCCACAGCCCAGCCCAGCGGTATTGAAGTGCCAGCTGCTTTTGCCATGGTGATTTTTCCCAACGCCACCGCCGAGGTTGAGCAGTCGAAATGCAGGGCGACGCCATTGTTGTCGTCCGGAACACTCATTGCGATGGGGTTGGTACCTATTATTCGCTGCTTACCTCCCGGAGCGGCGACCACAGGAGAAGCATTGGTGAAACCAATTCCGATATAGCCGGCTCGAGCAATTTGTTCGGTAAAGTACCCCAGCGACGTGCAGGTGTGGGCGTGTGCCACTGCCAATGATGCTGTACCGCTTTCTACTACCGATTTGATGGCTTCAGGGAGTGCTCGCGAAAAAGCCGCCTGTGCAAAACCATATTTGGCGTCGGCTTTTACTGCAGCAGGTCGCGGTCTTGTTACTTCAGGTTCAACGGTACCGTCGACCCGGCCAGAATCGAGCTGCAAGCAGTAACTTTCCAGATAGTAGAGTCCGCAGATGATGTTTCCAGTTTCCTCCGCCCGTCGAATCGCGCGGGCAACTTCAGTTGCAATCCAGGGCTCACAACCGTGTCGTGTAAGAGCTTGTGTCGCAGTTTTTTCAATTTCGTCCAATGTAACGTTAGGCATAGTAGTCTCTTATCGATTTTGTTGTTGTATCTCAGCGCATCACAAAGGGATCAGGGATGGGATCATCAGATGTGCGCACCCAGACAGACTTGGTTCTCGTGTAATCCAGTGCGGCGGCCAGCCCGTACCGCGTATTGTTGGCCATTGCCAGATCTCCGCTGCCATGCCTACCCCGTGAACAAGGACGATGGGGTCTCCCGTACCCATGCGAATCCCACTTATCTCGCCTTCGTCTGTTAGAGAAGAATACATTGCGCACACCTTTGGTAGCTTCTGCCCGCAGATTACACTATGTGACGCCAGCACCGTCGTATATAGCTGCGTAGTATGTGGTGGGAGCACCGGAGGTGCCGAGCTGTCAGTATTTTAAGTTTGCCCATGAGCGGCTGTTAGCAGACACTGAATGCGCATTATCTTATGCCTGCGGCCCCGTACTTGTCGATGACCACGGGACACATAACGGTTGATTTGCACTGCGTTTTTTTCGATCCATATCAACGGTATTGCAGCATGATGATTTCTAAACAATGAGGTGAGATCGGCGGGCATTAGGCCCGCTATGGAATAGATTTACTAACGTGGAGTACAGGTAAATGTATGAGGATCTTTTTGAATGTGGACTAATCCTGCGCAAGGCGACGTTGGGTGCGGAGGTGTTGAGAAAAACCTGGCAGCTGCCGATGACTTCACGCGGCCTTTTCGGGAGGCAATGACCGCCTGGTGTTGGGGATTTGATTGGGATGACGAAACCATTGATGCCAAGACCAGATCGATGATGAACCTGTCAATGATAGGCGCATTGGGCAAAATGCATGAGTGGGAAATTCATTGTCGAGGCGCTCTGACCAATGGTGTCAGCGTGGCGGAGATTCGTTCAATAATCCATGTTATTGGTATTTACTGCGGTATTCCGCAGAGTCTTGAATGTTTCCGGGTTGCTCGTCGAGTTCTGGAGGAAAATGAGCTCCTATAAGAATGCTTGCGCCGCCCCGTAAGCCACAATATAGTGCGGTAAATGGCAGCATATTCCGTCGGCTGATGGATATATCCCATGGAACATAATTAGGTATGAGTGAGTCCCGAAGACAGGCAGACAGAGAAGAAAATTCCTGTAGCGCGACCCATGTCGGTTTTCTCTTACTCAAGCACTATACGCTGATTTCACTGGCCGCCGCTGTTGAACCACTGCGTATGGCCAATCAGTTGGCGGGTAAAAAACTCTATCAGTGGACGCTGGTCACTGATGATGGCGAGCCGGTGACCGCTAGTGATGGTATCCGTACCTTGCCTGATTCTTCCATCGCTGATGCCCCACTAATGGATGCGGTACTAGTGGTTGGGGGCATCGACGTCGCTCACAGCTACTCTGAAACTGAACTGGACTGGCTGCGGGGCCTGGATATCAAGGGTGTGCAGTTGGGTGGTATTTGTACAGGTGCCTTTGTGCTGGCTGAGGCCAATTTGCTCGACGATCAGGAGTGCAGCGTGCACTGGGAGTGCATGACTGCGCTGCAGGAACTTCACCCCAAGGTCAGTTGCAATAATCAATTATTTACGGTGGAGCGCAGGCGATTAACCTGCACCGGTGGTACAGCGCCACTGGATATGATGCTGAACATCATTCGCCGTGCCCACGGTCAGGCCCTCGCCAACAGTATTTCTGAAATGTTCATTCTGGACCGGATCAGGGATCAGAGTGATACCCAGAAAATTCCACTCAAGCAAAGTCTCGGCGTCACATCACCCAAGCTGGTGGAAGCTGTGACGCTGATGGATGCAAATATTGAAGAGCCTATTCCACTGGAAGAGCTGGCGGGATTGTTGAGCATTTCCCGTCGTCAGTTGGAGAGACTATTCAAGAGCAATCTCGATTGTTCTCCCTCCCGTTACTATCTGCGGTTACGGCTGTTTCGCGCGCGGCAGTTGTTGAAGCAGACCTCCTTATCCATTATTGAGGTGGCCTCCCTGTGCGGGTTTGTGTCCACACCACATTTCAGCAAATGTTATCGCACACACCTGGGTATCACCCCCAGAGAAGAGCGGGCTGACCTAGGTGGCAGCAATCGACCCCCCGGTTCAGATATTGATCCAGTAAAGGATCCGGCGCGGCTTGAGCCGCATTTTGGTAGTGTCCCAACGCCTTAGACGCTAAACTGCCGCTCTCAGAATTGACCGGAATCAGGATAGCCACATGAGATTTTTAGCGGGCCTTGCAGTGACGTTGGTGTCTATTTCACTGGTGTTGGCACTGGGTAAGCAGCCCCGGGCTTTTGCTGAGGGTTCAAATAGTGAAGCGCTTCTCGCCGCTGGTGTACATGATGTCACCCAGTTCAATATCGAGTTGATTGATGTTAGCCGACCAACTCAGCCAAATGGTGAGTTCGCTGGCAGTACGGAAAGACGGTTCATTGCCACGGTTTGGCATCCTGAGATAGTCGACCATCGCGAACCAGAGGCGGGCCCTCTGATTGTATACAGCCATGGTTTTTCATCCAACAAAATGGGTGGCGCTTATCTCGCAGAGCTGCTTGCGTCCATTGGCTATGTTGTCGTTGCAACCGACTACCCGCTCACACACATGGGAGCGCCGGGCGGCCCCCTGGTTCAGGATGTAGTCAACCAGCCGGAAGACGTTAGTTTCCTGATAGATACACTGCTTGCATGGAGTAATGATTCCGGTCATACGATGGCGGGGCTGATCGATGAGCGCCGGATTGGTGTAACTGGTATTTCACTGGGTGGACTGACATCGATTCTCGCGTCTTACCACCCCAGTGTTGGAGATCCGCGTATCGCTGCTGCTCTGGCTATTGCGGGCCCTACACAACAATTCAACGCAAGGTTTTATCAGACGCGACCCGATTTGCCTTTTCTGATGCTGGCCGCCGACGTCGACGCCATGGTGACCTACGAGAGTAATGCCCTCAATGTGCTAGCGGATATTCCGGGTAGTCAACTGGTTACAGTGCGAGGCGGATCGCACACCGGCTTTGCTGGCACTGCGGGCGCCCTGCGTTGGCTTAACAATCCCGACAGCCTGGGCTGTTATATGGTTACTCGTCGTCTGGAAGGTGTTGAGGAAGAGAGCTGGCATCACCTTTTCGGTACGCCCGAACAAGGCATAAATTACGACGTGATCAGTGATCTGTGTTTGCTTGACCCTCTCCCGGAGACCATTAATCCATTGCGCCAGCAAATGATAACGGCAGCTGTCACCCGCAGCTTTTTTGAGTCTTCATTTGCTGCCACGGAGGATGAGCGGGCCGCTGCTGCGCTGTATCTGAGTTCGATCATGGGCGAGGAAATCGAAGAGGTCGAATGGCAAATCGCCCGCCACTAGTGCCGCTAACTTGAGTAGCCCGCACGGTCCCCCGCATCGCGCGCCAGCCGAGGCCTCTTTGAGCCGCGGCTTCCTCGAAGTGTTTGCCTATACGCGGCGTGCGCTGGAACTGGTGTGGCTGACATCGCCCCGGCTGACGCTGATACTGGCCGCGCTAACCATAGGTGCTGGAATCGTACCTGCCGCCACCGCCTATGTAGGAAAGTTGATTGTGGATGGCGTTGTCGGTGCTACCAGTCTTGAAGGGGACGAACAAGCCGCAGCCGCTATGCTGGTGTTTTATTACGTTGCGCTGGAAGCCCTGCTTGTTATAGGTTTGAATGCCATGCAACGCGGTATATCCGCGGTGGAATCACTGCTTCGTGCGCAGCTGGGACAGCGAGTCAATGTACTCATTCTCGAAAAAGCCCAACGCTTGCGTATGGCTCAGTTCGAAGATTCCGAATTCTATGACAAGCTCACCCGGGCGCGTCGTGAAGCATCCAGTCGCCCCCTCAGCCTGGTGAAACGAACCTTTCGACTGTTGCAGAACAGTATTTCACTACTCAGCCTCGGGGTGCTGCTGATTCAGTTTTCACCCTGGGCGGTGTTGCTGCTACTACTGGGCGGATTACCTGCTTTCGTTGGCGAAACCAAGTTTTCTGGCGACGCCTTCAGACTGTTTCGATGGGGTTCTCCCGAGCGTCGCCGGCAGTTGTATCTGGAAACGGTACTCGCGCGTGAAGATACCATCAAGGAAGTGAAATTGTTTCAGTTGGGCCCTGAATTACTCAGCCAGTATCGCGATATTTTCAACCGGCTCTACAGCCGTGATCGAAATCTGACGCTAAAACGTGATTTCTGGGGCTTTGTGCTGGGTAGTATAGCCACACTCGCGTTTTACAGCGCCTACTTCTGGATCGTATGGGCGACGATTGTGCGCACTATAAGCCTGGGCCAGATGACCATGTACCTGATGGTATTCCGGCAGGGGCAGACCTCGGTATCCAATATCCTGTCTGCCATCAGTGGGATGTATGAGGATAATCTGTATTTATCCAACTTGTATGAATACCTTGAAGAGGGAGCGGATCTGGAGGAAGGCGATGCTGTGGATGGTCCTCTTCCCGGTGATGGCGTTCGTTTCGAAAAAGTCTCTTTTACTTATCCCGGTGCTGAAGAGCCAGCATTGATTGCAATCGACCTGCATATTCTACCGGGAAGTAGTCTCGCGCTCGTCGGCGAGAATGGATCGGGCAAGACGACGTTGATTAAGTTGCTGACACGGCTTTATGACCCCGATGAAGGGCGAGTTTTGCTTGATGGGCGCGATTTGCGCCAGTGGGCCACATCGGCTTTGCGGGAACGAGTCGGGGTTATTTTTCAGGACTTCGTCCGTTACCAAATGTTAGTGGGTGAAAATATAGGGGCAGGGGATATACATCAGTTTGAGAATGAAGCTGCGTGGAAGAAAGCGGCTCATCTGGGCATGGCCGATGACTTTGTCGGGCGTCTTGAGCAAGGCTATCACACACAGTTGGGACGCTGGTTCGCTGGCGGGCGGGAATTGTCTGGCGGACAGTGGCAGAAGATCGCCTTGTCCAGGGCGTTCATGCGAACTGAGGCAGATATATTGGTGTTGGATGAGCCGACCGCGGCGATGGATGCAGGTGCGGAGGCTTCTATTTTTGAACACTTCCGCAGCCACACACGAGACAAGATGGTGATTCTTATATCCCACCGATTCTCCACGGTGCGGATGGCCGATCATGTGATTGTGTTGGAGCGTGGGGTGGTGGTGGAACATGGTGACCACGAGCACCTGATGTCTATCAATGGTCGCTATGCTGAATTATTCACGCTGCAAGCAGCGGGCTACCGTTAGTGACCAGATCCCTGCTGGTTAAGCAATGCGTTATGATGTTTCTCTGATATGCTTGGCGCGGGCTGTTTTGAAGCGGTAGGGGAAAGCAAATGCAGGACGATCTGGTGCGAGACCTGGAGCAGAGAATCGAAAAAATCGAGGCTCTCGATCATGAAGATCTGGGTGGCTTCAATCGGCTGGATTGGATGATCTGTATTGTTGGCGCTGTTCTCGTCCCCGCTCTTTTGATCTGGTGGTATAGTTGATCATAAAGTTCTTTAGCATTGAATTTCCGCGAGTATGGTGGCATCCGCAACGCATTTGCGCTGAGGTAAAAACGCCTGGAGGTTGAAACTGGCGTTTAGCTTGGGTTGACCTAAAATGGAAGGAATACAGATGGCAGGACGATACGGCGATGACTGAGACAGATAAGAATGGGATTCCGTTGCCGGAACTCACCCACGAAGTGTCGTTTGAGGACTCTCAGCAGGTGTCCGAGCAATTGGCGGATTTTATTCGGCTGGTAGAACTTACTGAATACAATCTGGAACAGCTACAACGGTTTGAGCTGAAGCTGCTGGACGCGTTCAGCATGGCTGCCCTTATTGACGTACTTGTAGTGGAGAGCCGTGTCCAGTTTGAATTGGAGGGCGTGCAGCTGGTTTTGTTAGACCCGGAAGAAAAGATACGCTCTGATCTTCCGGACCATCTTGATCATGGCGGTCGGATTATCTATGTCGAGGATGCCAACGAGTTTCAGGTTCTATATGGCACCACGCCGGAAGTTGAGCGAGTGACAGAGTTGACCGCCCCCATGGCGGACTTGTTCAAGGTTGATCGAGGTATGATTGCAGCGGTCAAAATGCCATTAACCCACGGTGACATAATTGTAGGTAGTCTGCACTGGGGTAGTCTGGAAAACGATCGCTTTGATGACAAGAAAACGCTGGAAATGATTGGCCATCTGTCAGCGGTGATTGGCATCTGTATCGAAAACTGCCTCAACCGGGAACGACTTAATAAACTTAGCCTTGTTGATCCGCTGACACGCATCGGCAACCATCGGATGTTCGACATTGAGCTGGCGAAGGAAATATCGCGAGCGGATCGAACCCGGGAACCCCTCACCCTGGCGTTCGTTGATCTGGACGGCTTTCCGTTGATCAACGAGGAGTATGGGCACTCAGCGGGTGAACAAAGTCTGCGAGAAATCAGTGAAAAAATTGGCGACCTGCTGCGAACTACCGATTCATTGTGCCGCTATGATGAGCACAGATTCAGCGTACTGTTGCCAGGCTGTGACGAGGAGCGTGCCCAGGAGGTGTGTGAAAGAATCCGGCATCAGGTTACTGAGATTAACGTGTCAGTCATCTACGGGCAGACAGAGGTGGCTTTGAGTGCATCCCTGGGATTGACCACGTGGTTTCCCAAACAGTATCCCGCCGTAAATATGGAACAATTGAGTCGACAGTTGGTCAACAGCGTAAATGCGGCTCTGAAAAAATCTACAGCCCAGGGCGGTAATGCGGTCAGTCTGGCACGCTTAACCACCCTTTTGCTTTAGTGTCCGCCCGAAATTTCCCCCAAACTTTATACATCGCTTTCTTTCATTAGGAGACATTAATGGTCTGTGACGCCATCGATTTGGATGGGGCCCGTATACTCATTACCGGGCCGGGAGGGCAGGTGGCGCAGCCGGTTGTCGCTCATCTGGCAAAGAGTGCGGAGGTTTTCGCACTGGCGCGGTTTTCCCGCAGCGGTGATCGCGAGCAACTGGAGGCAGCGGGTGCACGTTGTCTCGCTGCCGATCTGGCGGACCCGGATGCGCTCTCCATGCTTCCTGGTGGCATTGATTACGTGCTGAATTTTGCCGTGGTCAAATCTGGTGAATTTGATTATGACCTGGCCGCAAACGCCGAGGGATTGGGGCGGCTGATGAGTAAATGCCGGGATGTCTCTGCTTTTTTACATTTCTCATCGACGGCTGTCTATGAGTACGCGGGTGCGGAACCCAGATCCGAGAATTCACCGTTGGGTGACAACCATCGCGCGATGTTTCCCACCTATAGCATCAGCAAAATTGCTGCTGAAACTATGTGTCGGTTCGCCGCCAGAGAATATGAAATTCCCACAGTTATTGCGCGCCTCAGCGTTCCCTATGGAAACAATGGCGGCTGGCCATACTGGCACCTGATGATGATGGAAGCGGGCATACCAATTGAGCTACATCCGGACCAGCCTAACTCCTATAACCTGTTGCACGTGAATGACTATCTGGAGAAGATCCCACGTTTGCTGGGCGCAGCGGGGGAGCAACCTATTACGGTCAATTTTGGCGGCTCGGTCAGCACATCTGTTGAGGATTGGTGCGCCTGGATAACAGACCTCACTGGCCTGGTACCGCAGTTCACTTTCTCCGAGACTGCCTTTGGCAGTCTGCAGATTGACCCTACCCTGATGCATGAGCTGATCGGACCCACCAGCATGGATTGGCGGGAAGGTATCCGCGATATGGTCGTTTCCCTGGCCCCACATCTATTACGCGAAGAATAGGTGTGTTAGCTGGCATTTCGGAGAAGCCTTCACTAGTGTGGGGTGCTGGGGTAGTGGCGTTCTTTTTCCTGCCGCAATAATCGATTTACCGTGAGGCCCACAGCGCTGTGGTGGGATAGAAAAACCACGAGGTCATTCAGTGTTATCCAACTGCGCCCAACGATGTAGTCCGCATCGTCCACTCTGGCTGGTGGTTGGTCTGGTTTGCACAGACGTGCCAGATACCAACTCGTCTCACACTGTCTTTGCTCCCCATCCCACCAGAAACCGTAAGTGGTCTTGTCCAGAATCTCGCCTTCGATCACCGAGGTATATCCAGTTTCTTCTTTCAGTTCCCGGATTGCTGTGATCGCCGGGCTTTCATCCGGCTCAATCTGACCCCCTGGAACACCCCAGAAGAAAACACCGCTGGTTGGGTCCCGGTACTGTATACACAGCAATCGTGAGTCAGCAATGCAAAGGGCACTGGCTCGGCGGCGGATTATGGTTTCGTCTTGCATGACCCAAGTCTAACCCGTCAAAACAGACTGATACCATTACAATACCCGCTTGTGACTACCGTCATCCACGATTACGATGTATCCAATATGTCTCGATGTCCTCCAGAGGGGGGGGGGTAGCGGAGGAAATCAGATTATGTGCTGGTGCTCAGATTCAACATCCACTGACGGAGGGAACAAGAGTGAATAACCTTTTTTTGATACTCATTGTGCTATTTGTCGCCTTGTTCGCTTTTATCCACATAACCGAGCGCTATGCCAAGCCCATGTCCGCAGAGCAGACTGCTAAAATTTCGCGCTGGATTCTTCCGCTGGTTGGTATATCCATCGTTATCGGATTACTCCGCCAATTTCTGTAGCTGTATACCAACCTGCTCAAAACCGGGAAAAGTCGATCGCCCTCCCGGTTTCCAACAGCGTTTTCAGACCAGCCAGTACGAGAGGCCATCCATCTTTGACATATTCATACATCAGACTGTCGACCGGGAACTGATCATGTGTGATGTGTAGTCGCGTAAAGTCTTCCAATGCTTCCAGTTTGAACGTAACCCGGGAGGGAGATTCATTCGCTACTGCAGGATTTCGTGGAAAGCTCCAGGTGTAGGACAGTTCCCTGGGAGGGTCTAAGACCAGTATTGTCCCGCGACAACCCACCTCGTCGCCGTCTTCACCATCGACCAGAAAAACGATCTCACTGCCCACCTGCCAGTCAGCTTGTACGCGGGTCGAGTGCCAGTACTGGCGGGTAAACTCCGCCGTCGTCACTGCTTCCCATACCGTCTTGGGGGTCGCGGCTATGATTGTGACGTAATGATAGTCCGGCGTGCCCATATTATTTCTCCATAGTCTCTTGTTCTGAGGTTGTTTCAACAGCTCGTTTCAGTGCCAGAACAGCGCTGGCTTGAGAACGGGCGTATTTGTCAATCCAGCGTTCGCTTATCTCGACCAGCGGTAGCGGATTGAGAAAGTAGTGTTTTTCCCGGCCCTGCCACAACACGCTGACCAGTTCAGCCCTTTCCAGTATTGCGAGGTGCTTGCTGACGGCCTGACGACTCATCGCCATGTCCTCGCACAATCGGCCCAATGTCTGACCTTGATCCGCAAACAGGCGATCCAGCAGTATTCGCCTGTTCTGATCTGCCAGTGCCTTGAACACCAGGTCCATACATCACCATATGCATCTATTTGGTTGCATAAATATAAGCAACAAAAAGGTTGCATGTCAAGTTCTCGGTAAGATTTCCCAAACCAATAGTGGACATTAGTGGCTTTTGTTGATGGTCCCTGATGCCACGACTATAATGCGTCGCTCGCCTGCCGATTCGCTAATTGTCGAAGTTCGATCGCATATCCCCCGGAGACTGCCAGATGGCCCTGACCGAAACAGCTGCTGTACAAAACACTCAATTGGAGAGCTGGGTAGCTGAAGTGGTAGCTTTGACAAGGCCTGAGGCTGTCCACTGGTGTACTGGCAGTCAGCAGGAATATGACTCCCTGTGCCAGCAACTGGTGGATGATGGGGCTTTTATCCCCTTGAATCCCGAGAAACGACCCGGATCATTCCTCTGTCGATCAGATCCCCGCGATGTGGCGAGAGTTGAAGACCGAACCTTTATTTGCAGTGCCACCGACGAGGAAGCTGGGCCAACCAATAACTGGGAACAACCGGAGGCTATGAAGAGTCGTTTGCTGGGCTTGCTGGATGGTTGTATGGCCGGCAGAACGCTCTATGTGATTCCCTTCAGCATGGGGCCTTTAGGCTCGGATATTGCCCAGATCGGTGTGCAAATTACAGATTCGCCCTATGCGGTGGTCAGTATGCGCATCATGGCCCGGACTGGTACACCGGTATTGGACGTCCTCGGTGATGGTGATTTTATTCGCTGCATCCATTCGGTTGGCGCGCCGCTAAGTGAGGGTGAGGCTGATGTGGCCTGGCCCTGCAACCCAGAAAACCGTTACATAGTGCACTTTCCTGAGGAGAGGGCGGTCTGGTCATTCGGCAGTGGTTATGGCGGTAACGCCTTGCTGGGGAAAAAATGTGTAGCCCTGCGCATTGCGTCGGCGATGGCCAGTGAGCAGGGGTGGTTGGCTGAACATATGTTGATCGTGGGTATCGAAAATCCCGAAGGCGAGAAAACCTATGTGGCTGCTGCGTTTC
Organism: uncultured Halieaceae bacterium; assembly: GCA_938074045.1. Classification (GTDB taxonomy): domain Bacteria; phylum Pseudomonadota; class Gammaproteobacteria; order Pseudomonadales; family Halieaceae; genus CALJGI01. Next base: position 97,525 of record CALJGI010000002.1, on the reverse strand, counting down.
CCAGTGCCTGTGGAAAAACGAATCTGGCTATGCTGATTCCACCGGCAGGATATGAGGGTTGGAAAATCTGGACCGTGGGTGATGATATCGCCTGGATTAAGCCTGGCGCTGATGGTCGTTTGTATGCAATCAACCCTGAAGCGGGTTTCTTTGGTGTGGCACCGGGAACGTCAGAGGCCTCAAATCCCGCGGCGATGGAAACCATCCAGAGCAATACTATATTCACTAATGTTGCCATGACTGATGATGGCGATGTGTGGTGGGAGCGCATGACCGAGCAACCGCCGGCCCATCTCACCGACTGGCAGGGCAACGACTGGACACCTGAGAGCGGTACCAAAGCGGCACACCCCAATGCACGATTCACCACCCCTGCGAGTCAATGCCCCAGTATCTCACCGGAGTGGGAGAATCCGGAGGGTGTGCCAATAAGCGCGTTTATTTTTGGTGGACGGCTTAGCAAGACCTTCCCGCTGGTGTATGAAGCTACAGATTGGTCGCACGGCGTGTATATGGCCTCAACTATGGGTTCGGAGGCCACAGCAGCGGCGGATAATCAGGCGGCTATCCGTCATGACCCCATGGCCATGCTGCCATTTTGTGGATACAACATGGGAGCGTATTGGCAGCATTGGCTGGACATGGAGAATAAGGTTGAGCAGGCGCCGAAAATTTTCCGGGTAAATTGGTTTCGCAAGGATGCTGAGGGTGGTTTTCTGTGGCCCGGATTTGGCCAAAATATGCGCGTGCTGCAATGGATCGTGGAGCGGGTGCGAGGTCGAGCGGCGGCTATTGAAGGGCCTCTCGGGGCTGTGCCAGATCATGCCGATCTGAACTGGGCTGGGCTGGAGTTTGATCATTCGACCTTTGCCGAGCTTATGCAGGTTGATATCGCACCGGGAATCGCGGAGATGGAGGCGCAGCGGACACTGTTTGAGCGCTTTGGTGATAGTTTGCCCAGCGCGCTTGAAGAGCAGCGGCTGAAGTCTCTGAAACGCATGCGCGAGAGTGCTTGAAATCCTGTCCTTGCAGATGTGGTCTAAAGCTGGTTGAGCGCTAACTTCGCATTTTCGCCCCAGTGGGGTCATATAGCGGCTCGGGCTGCAGTCTCGCCCCCCGGCGTTCGCCGAGGATTTCGACCTCGAAATCTGCCGCATCTGTGAGGTGGCTGGGCACATATGCCATGGCGACGCTTTGCTTTGTGTGGTGAGCATAGCCGCCTGAACTGACAAACCCCACGCACTGCCCATCCAGGAACACCGCCTCGTCGTGATGGCAGTCTATGTCTGTATCTACGGTCAGAGTGATTAGTGATCTTTGAGTGCCCTGATCTTGTTGCGCCAGAGCTGTGTCCCGCCCTATGAATCCGCCCGGTTTGTCGTAATCGATAAATTCCTCCAGCGCTGCCTCGGCGGCGGTAAAGTCAGGACGGTAGTCCAGCGTCCAAACGCCCCAATTCTTCTCCAGTCGCAGGGACATGAGAGCGCGATTGCCGTATAGAGCCAATCCAAACTCCTGTCCTGCATTCTCGATCGCGGTAAACAATTGCCGTTGAAATGGCGGAGCGCAGTAGATTTCGTAGCCGAGCTCTCCCGAGAAGGAAATACGAGCCAGCGTAACGGGCACACCGGCTACCTCAGTCTCCCGCATTGCGCAAAATTGAAGTGCATTGTTGGAGACGTCCTCCAGGGTCAACCGGCTCAACAGCTCTCGCGCCAGAGGGCCTGCGATCGCGATCCCATGTAAATCATCAGAGCGATTGCGATAGCTCACTCCCTTGGCTGGTAGATGTGCCTCAAACCAGCGGCGATGCATTTCCTGGGCAGCTCCGGACCCCATAATGAGGAAGCGATCTGCGGCAAGGCGGGCCACCGTCAAATCGCCATAAAGCTTGCCACCGTGTGTAAGCATGGGTGACAGCCTTATCCTCCCGGTATCTGGTAAGCGGTTGGTCAGAAGTCTGTCCAGTAGCGCCTCCGCTCCGGGTCCACAGAACTCGTGCTTGGCGAAGTTGGCGATTTCCAGCGCGCCTACCCGTGTCCGCACGGCTTGAACTTCGGCAGCCACGTAAGGGAACGCATTGGATCGGCGGAAACTGGGTTCTTCGTGGGCATTCGCCGGGCTATCAGCAAACCATAGTGCGTGCTCGAGACCGAAACTGCTGCCCATAACCGCACCGCGGGACAGCAGTGTATCGTAGATGGCTGTTGTTTTCTGGCAACGCATCGCTGGAAGCTCTTCATTGGGATAGGTCAGTAAAAATCTGCGTTCATAGTTTTCAGTGGCCTTTATTCGTCCATAGTCCGACGTGGCGAAGTTGCCAAAGCGCGAGATATCCATGGCCCAGACATCAATGGATGGCTCGCCGTCTATCATCCACTCCGCCAGACACAGGCCGACGCCGCCGGCCTGACAGAATCCGGCCATGACACCCACTGCACACCAGTAATTTGGTAGCCCTGGCACTGGTCCGATCATGGGGTTGCCATCCGGCCCAAAGGTGAAGGGTCCGTTTACCACGGATTTAATGCCAGCTCGCCCAAGGGCTGGAATGCGTTTGAAAGCGAGCTCCAGGCGGTTGGCCACCCGATCGAGATCATCCGGGAGCAACTCATGCCCAAAATCCATCGGTGTCCCTTCCACCATCCAGGGTGTACCAGTGGGTTCATAGGTACCCAACAGTAATCCCTGATGTTCCTGGCGGAAATAGATATTGGCCTCGTAATCGATTCCACAGGCAATCTCGCCCTCAAATTCTGCAATTTCCGGTATCTCTTCTGTTATCAGGTAGTGATGTTCCATGGGCTGCACCGGTAGTCGCAACCCTGCCAGCTGACCGACCTCTCTGGCCCATAAACCACTGGCATTCACTATCATGTCCGCATGGATGTTACCCTCCGGGGTGATAACATCCCAGCTGCCGTCGACTCGTTGATTGGTCTCGACCACCGGTGTGTTGCGGTGCCACTGCGCCCCGAGTTTTTTCGCCGCGGCAGCGTAGGCGAAGGTGACGCCGGAAGGATCGATGTGGCCATCCAGAGGATCGTACAGGGCACCAAGATACTGTTTCGGGTCGATCAACGGATTGAGCTTTACCACCTCATCCATGCTGATCATTTCCTGGTCCAGCCCCATGTAGCGCGCTTTTGACCGTTCCTGCTTGAGATAGTCCAGGCGCTCGGGCGTTGAGGCCAGATAGAATCCACCGGTGCTGTGCAAGCCCACGGATTGCCCCGAAAGTTCCTCTAGTTCACGGTAAAGGTTGATAGTGTAGCCTTGCAGGCGACTGATATTCGGATCTGAACTCAGGGTGTGAATTTGTCCGGCGGCGTGCCAGGATGAGCCGGAGGTCAGTTCTGATCGCTCTAGCAAGATGACATCTTTCCAGCCAAACTTTGCCAGGTGATAGAGGATGGAGCAGCCCACAACGCCGCCGCCTATGATCACTACCCGCGCATGTTTATCCATCTGTGTATTCGCTCATGTCTCGTGTGTTCTGCAGGTGTTTCAGTGTTGAATCGGCGCAGCGGGCATAGTCAGTACCAGCGATCCTCGGCTGTTGCTTTGCGTCGGTCAATGTAGTCACGTATGGCCTCATCCGTGGCAGGATCCAGGTAGGGATCCTCATGCTGTGTCAGTATATCTTTGCAGCGTTCGTTGGCCCGTTCCGCTGCCTCCTTGCTACCTTTGTCCGTCCATTGCTCGAAGCTTTCAGAATCAGACATTTCAGCATCGTAAAATGCTGTTTCATAATTCTCCATGGTGTGGGCGCAGCCGAGGAAATGCTCGCCGGGTGCTACCTCTCGATAAGCACCGGCGGCCAGGGCATTTTCATCAGTGCGCAGTCCACCCAGCAGGCGTGCCATCGCGCCCAGTCGATCCGCGTCGAGGACCAGCTTTTCGTAGCCGGTTACTAGTCCGCCCTCCAACCATCCGGCTGCATGGATGATGAAGTTGCCGCCACCCATCACCGTGGAGTGCAGGCTGTCAGCGCTTTCATAGGCGGATTGTGCATCGCAGACTTTGCTGGCGGTCAGCGCTCCACCGCAGCGAAGTGGTACGCCCAGTCTCCGGGCCAATTGCCCGATGGCATAGTTGGACATGACGGGTTCAGGCATACCAAAGGTGGGTGCGCCGGACCTCAAACTCATGGAGGAGAGAAAGTTACCCAGAACAAATGGCGCGCCAGGTCGGACCAGCTGGCTGAAGGCACCGGCTGCCATACCTTCCGCCAATGCCTGAGCGATCCCCGCGGCGGTGGTGACTGGTCCCATGGCTCCGCCCAGAATAAACGGGGCAACCACAATACCCTGATTGGCACCGCAATATACTTGAATGGCCTCAGTAGCCACTTTATCGAACATCAATGGTGAATTGGCGTTGACGTTGCCGATAATGCAACAGTGTTCTGCCATGAAATCCTCACCGAACAACAGGCGCGCAATGGCGATAGAGTCTAATGCACGGTCTTTGGCTGTGATCGCGCCTAGGTAGGCTTTTTCACTGCTGCGAATGTGCGCGTACTGTATATCCAGATGTCTTTTGTTGACGGGTATGTCGCAGGGTTCAACCAAAATTCCTCCGGAGTGATGCAGTGCAGGGAGGTGGTACGTAATCTTGATCAGGTTCTGTAGATCCTGCAGCGTACCGTACCGTCTGCCCTCATCCAGATCTCGCACAAAGGGCGGGCAGTGGACCGGGGAGAAAACTGTATTGTCGCCGCCGATCTCAACGTTGTAGCTTGGGTTTCGAGCGTGTTGCGTAAACTGTCGGGGTATCGTCGCGCAGAGCTTTCGAGCCATGCCTGCGGGAAGTTTCACCAGAACGCCATCGACATCCGCACCCGCGTCCTGCCAGATTTGGAGCGCCACTGGATCATCCCGAAATTCGATACCGATTTCTTGTAACAGCCAGTCAGCATGATTCTCTATTCGGAGCAGAGCTTCCTCATCCAGAAATTCATAATAGGGAATCTGCCGTTTTATATACGCAGACGCAGGGCTCTCCAGGCCGGACCCTCGAGAAGATCGGCCGCGCCGGGTTTCGCGTCGGGAAGTGGAATGAACTCCAGCGCGGCGTTTGGAATGGGTAGTGTCCATAGACTGACTCATTAGTAGGTATTTTTATTGGTATAGTCTGTCGTTAGTTGAGCGTTATCAATCAGCGACAGAGTATTACGGGTTCAATCTCGGGTAAACCAGAGTATCGTTCTCAGCCCTTTGCCCGGCGGAGAAGGGGTTGCTAACATGGCGGGTTCCCGGTGAAAGCAATGTGGCGGAGAGGTGTCATGATTCCAGTGCAGCGTTTGAAGGATGCAGAGCGCGTGGTGCGTTTGACCATGATTGTTATCTTGCTAACGGCGGGGGTCAGCAAGTGGTTCAGTGACGGGGGCTTTTTCCAGTACTACTCCCAGCTATTTCAGGGTGATCTGCGGATCGTTGTGCCCGCTGGATTGGTCAATTTTTACCTGTCATGCATTCCCTTTATCGAGGTGGGACTGGGTTTGATCCTGATCAGTGCCCAACTGAAGCCCCTCACGGTGTGCGCCTGGTTTGCTTTTATGCTGAGTCTGCTTGTTGGGCACTACATATTGCAGGAATGGTCGGCGGTTAATCAGATGCTCGACTATATCTTTCTGGGTTTGCTGTGCCTGGTGTTGCCTCACCATGGTCATTGGTGGTTCCGTGATGGCGAAAGCTAGCCTTTACCTGCTTTTGGCGGAATTTAACCTCCGGTTGAATGGCCATGCGGGGCATATCGCATGAGACTGCCGCTACCCTTTGTGCAGTTGCCCTTTACCTTTGATGTGGAACGCCTGGCATCAGAGGTGCAAGCCCTGCCGGATTCTGCGTGGATGGATCATCCTTCGGGGCTGGTGGGGAACTCAGCCGCAGCGCTGATTTCGCATGGCGGGACTGAGAATGATGATTTTGCTGGTCGTATGGTGCCTACCCATCACCTGGAGTCCAGCCCCTACCTGCGGCAGGTACTCGCCAGCTTCGATGAGGTTATTGGCCGCTCGCGATTAATGAAGCTCGCGGTGGGCAGTGAAGTGTCTCTTCATGTCGATTTCAATTATCACTGGTATTCGCGTCTGCGAATTCACATCCCTGTGATCACCAACGCCGAGGTGATGTTTCAATGCGGTGACAGGGAACTACATATGCAGGCTGGTGAAAGCTGGATATTTGATTCCTGGCGCTGGCATCGAGTGGTTAACGCCGGTGCGGAGGATCGAATTCACCTGGTCATTGATTTGTCCGGTTCATCCCGTTTCTGGCAGATGGTTGCGGCGAGCGTCGCATCAGGCGGTCGCCCAGAGACGCTGCAGTTGATTAGCTTCGACCCGGAGCGAGAAGTGACCCCGCGTACCGAAAATTTCAATGTGACTCCGGTAATGGCACCGGGGGAGGTCGATGCCATCGTACGGGAGTTAATCGACGACTTCTCCCGCTGTGACACCAACCCTGCGTTACTGGTCAGTCAGTACCGACAACTACTGGAGGATTTCTGCCGTGATTGGCGTGAGCTCTGGTATATTTATGGTGTACAGCCGGAAGGCTGGAAGCATTACCGTGTGCTGTTGAATGCCACGCAAAAACAATTGCACCCTGAACGTCGAGCGCTGCTTACCGCCAGCAACGGTGTGGGGGTCAACCCTGTTATTGTTCAGCGACTACTGCGTGCCGCTCTGGTGATCGAGGTGCATGAGGAATTTCAGACAAATCCCGCGAAATAACAGTTATTCCAGGGTGCAATGGATGCTCAGATTCTCGTAAAAAGTAACTTATTACCAATTTCCAGAAGACCGGCCGGTGGAGTACTTCGACTGTTTTCGGCAGAAATCGGTTCGTTAACGACATGTCGGGTTAGATCTGTGACCAGTACAGAAGTTCTATGAATTAGTGCATTGACCCTTATGATTCAGTTTTATTACAGTTAAAGTATCGCTTGGCGTAAATAAATTGTCGCATTGCAAAACGATAGGCCATAGGCTAAGCGGCGTTTCAGCTCTCGATAAATGGTTGATCTGGCTGTTTGGAAAGGCGATAGTTAGGGCCACTGGTTGGAGATCGCAGTAGGTTTGCTCCACCTGGCAGACCCATGGAGGTGTTTAAAAATTTTTCAACTAGCAGGGAGCATGTTGTTATTTCACCAGACAGGCCTTACAGCGCGATGGAAGATGGGCTTTGTATCGTGTTTCTGCCTGCTGGTTTAGCTGTATTTTTGCGGAGGATTCTCCCCGTGACTTGTGCAACCGTTAGAGCCTAAGATGATAGAAAGAATAAACATAAATACTTTGACTGATCTCGGAGGTCCATATGATTCGTAAAACCAGACTGAGTTGCGCTATCGCTTCCGCGTTCGTTGCCAATACTGCCCTTGTGGCGGGAGCCGGCGCGGCGCAATTGGAAGAAGTGGTGGTAACCGCAACCAAGCGTGCGGAAAGCATGCAGGATATCCCAGTGGCGGTACAAGCCATAAATGGTGACACAATGGAGCAGTTGGGTGTCTCCACGTTCGACGAGTACATCAAATTTCTACCCAATGTGACACAGCAGGGTCGCGGCCCGGGAAGAAATGAAATATATATCCGCGGTGTGGCGACCGAGCAGTCTAAAAACTCGGTTTCGTCTGTGCAGGGTTCTGCCCCCCAGGTGGCTCTTTACCTTGACGAGCAACCTGTGGCTTTTGGTGGCCGAAACCTTGATGTGTATGCGGCCGACATACAGCGGGTAGAGGTTTTGCCTGGCCCACAGGGCACCTTGTTCGGTGCTAGCTCCCAGTCAGGTACGGTACGTATGATCACCAACAAGCCTGAGCAGGGCGAATTTTATGGTGGTTTTAATGGCACTTTCAGTGCCACCAAGAGCGGTGAAACCAGTACTTCAGTAGAAGCATTTGTAAACCTGCCATTGACGGACAACGTTGCTGCACGTGTGGTGATGTATACCGATGACCAGGGTGGCTGGATTGATAACGTCGCTGGGCGCTGGAATTTAGATGACAAACAACTTATTAACACCATCAATCGCAATCAGATCAGCAGTGCGTCTTCGATCTCGCAGACCGCCAAGGTTAACAGGGTCGGCAATAGTGCCCTGATTGAAGAAGACTGGAACCAGGCGACCTTCCGCGGTGGTCGCGCCAGTTTGGCCTGGGATATCAGTGACGACTGGAACATGCTGGTTCAGCATGCTCAGCAGGAGCTCAGCACGTCAGGTGTATGGGAATATAGTCCGGTCCTGGACGACGAGTCTTCTCAGTTGTATGCCCCTGATCGCAACGATGACGAATTTGGACTGACAACCTGGACATTGAATGGACGTATCGCCGAGCTGGATATCGTTTATACCGGTGGCTTTCTCGATCGCGAGGTCTTCAATGTGATTGACTATACGCTGTATACCTTCGGTGGTGGGTATCAGGCCTATTATTTGGGGTCACCGTATTCATATGTTGATGGCGGCGCCTCTGAATTGCATGATTTCACCAAGCGCTATGTCGACAATACGACTAACGAGCGGCTGACCCACGAATTCCGCATATCAAGCGATCCCGATAAGCGAATCAGCTTCACGGCGGGTATATTTATCGATGAAATCGACACGAATTCTACCGGTGAATTTCAGTACGACGGCGCGATCGGCGCGGGATTTGATGTCGCTGTGACCCCGGGGGGCGGTGGAGGAATCGCCACAGATAGTCCTCGCCAGGGTGTTGGCAACACGCATCCGCGTGGAGATTCAACCATCTTCGTCAATGACTTTACTCGTAAGGAAGATCAAATCGCTTATTTTGGTGAAGTGACCTTCCAGATGACTGACGATATTTCGGTGCGATTGGGTGCTCGTGACTACGATTTGGATTTCGAGTTCCAGGGATCTACGGGATCTTCTTTCTTTTGTAAAAATGTGGATCCCCTGACGCTCTCACCCGAAAGCGCAGGCGGTGGCGGTCCACACCAGGCGGCACGTGCCGATGGAACGATCGGTTGTGACGGCAACTCCTTTGACAACCACGTCACGCAACGCCTTAAGAACATCGGTTCAACCGGCTTCGTGAATGGTGTAGATGGTACCAGTATTCCTGCTCCGGGATTGGGTTCAGATGGGGTGTTGAATCAATCTGATACGATCATGCGTGTATCGGCGGATTGGCATATCAACGAGGATGTAATGCTGTTTGCAACCTGGTCTGAAGGATTCCGTCCGCCGGTATCAAACCGGAATGCAGGTACCTTCTCGGCCAACCAAACCGGCCCCTTTAACGGTTATTTCGTGCCTGCAGTCGCTTTGACTGACGAAATGACTAACACGGAGTTGGGTGTAAAGGGTGATTTCTTTGATGGTTCGGTGCGAATAAACGCTACTTACTACCGCTCGGAAATTGATGACTTGCAAACGTCTCGATTTGACCCATCTAACGTGGCATTCCTGGTATTTATTGAGAACGTAGGTGATGCCGAGGTTCAAGGGATCGACCTCGATTACACCTGGCTGGTAACAGACAATCTCACTATTTCAGGCGCTGCCGCATGGGTTGACTCGGAAATTACCCGTTTGAATGAACAATTGAAGGGGGTCGCAGTACCCGAAGGGAGCTCTCTTCCATACACAGGTGACTTCTCTTTCAATGTCCGCGCTCGCTATGATTTTGAATGGAAGGCGATGGGCGCCAATGCTTACATTCAGGCAGCCCTGGCTTACACCGATGAAAGCCTGGCCGGTATCGTCGGTAATGCCTACCTGGCGGAAGACGTGGCAAGACGGGTCTATGGCAAGGGCACTGGGCTGAAGATCAAAAATGAAGGTGGAACCTTCGGTGCCAGTTCAACGGCGACGGCGCTGCCTGATACCTTTGGTTTGACGGCTGATGGTCAGTTCTTCAAGAACGGGCGCTATGTGCAGGAAGATTACACGCTTATCAATGTTGCGGCGGGGTTTACCAAGGATAACCTTGGCGTAGAAGTTTTTATCGACAACATCACAGATGAGCGGGCGATCACACATATCTCTACTTTGGATTATGTGCCCACGGTGTCGACCAATCGACCCATGACGGCTGGTATGCGTCTGCGGTATACCTTCGACTGATCTGTGTTAAAGCTGTACCCTCAAGGCGAGCCCGCGGGCTCGCCTTTTTTGTTGGCTGACATACTGATTTTCTTTTAACAATCCCTGTCTGTAGTAGAATTGCGACCCTTTCATGATGAATGTATTCCATGCAAACGATCGAACAAGCTGAAGCGCTGGCACAACAGGGAAAGTACGTTGAAGTCCTGTCCCTGCTCGATACAGAAGCACTAGACGAAGCTGCCGAGCCCCGCGCTCTATATGTCAGGGCGGTGTGTCTGCGCAGCCTAGATAGACGCGGCGAAGCACTTGAAGTACTACAAGCGCTACTCGCATCTAGTCCCGACCATGTCAGGGCTTATCAGGAGTTGGGCCATGTGCATGTGGCTGGTCGTAACTCGGATAAAGCGATTGCCGGATATGTGGAAGCGGTCAAGCGAGATCCTGCGCTGTTGAGTAGCTGGCGCCCGCTGGTGATGCTGTATCGGATGGTTGGGGATGTCAGGAACCAGCAAATCGCTGAGGCGCGTGTTACCGAGTTGGAGCAAATGCCCGAAGCACTGCTCGCGGTGCGCAGCTACCTCAACCAGGGCAATCTGGAGAGTGCTGACAAAGTCTGTCGTCACTTTCTGAGCAAAAACAAACAGCACGTTGAAGCCTTGCGACTTCTCGCCGAGATTGCTGACCGCGCAAAGATTATTGATGATGCCGAGTTTTTTCTGGATAGCGCCGTTGCATTTGAACCGAAGCACGTTGGTGCTCGCTTCGATCTGGTCAATATTTTGCTCAAACGACAGAAATTTGCGATGGCGGATCAATACGCGAGCGCCCTGAGTGAAGAGCATCCCGAAAATCTGGAATTCAAATTACTGACTGGTGCCACACGACTGGGAGTGGGAGATACCCGGGGAGCGATTAGAATATATAGAGAGCTGATAGAAGCTGGACATAACAGGAAAAATGCGCTGCTTTTGCTTGGGCATGCCGAAAAAACTGCGGGAAACATAGAGGCGTCTGTTGCAGCATATCAACAACTCTATGCGCAGTTCCCCGATTTTGGCGACGCGTTCTGGAGCCTGGCGAATACCAAGACCTATCGATTCACCGACGCTGAGTTAGCCCATATGCGAGATTATGAGCAGCGCAGCAGTACCACAGAAACAGATCGCGTTCATTTTTGTTTTGCCTTGGGCAAGGCCCTGGAGGATCTGGGTGAGTATGAATCCTCTTTTGATTTTTACGAACGGGGCAATGCCATCAACCGCCGACTGCTGATGTACAGTGCACCTGATATCAAGGCCCGGGCGGCCAGGCAAAAGACTGTGTGCACTTCAGCACTGTTTTCTGAGCGTGAGGGTGTAGGCTGTGATGCCCCCGACCCAATTTTTATCGTTGGATTACCGCGAGCGGGCTCAACCTTGTTGGAGCAGATTCTGGCTTCTCATTCCCAAATTGACGGCACCCTGGAGCTACCGAATGTGCTCAATCTGGCACGGCGACTCAGAGGTCGGGCTGTGCCCAAAGAGGGTGAAGAACCGCAATACCCGGCGGTTTTGGCGGACCTGGATCTGGATTACTTCCAACGGTTCGGACAGCAATTTCTGGACGATACCCGGGTTTTTCGTCAGGAAGCACCATACTTTATCGACAAGATGCCCAACAACTTCCTTCATATTGGGCTGATCAAGCTGATCTTACCCAATGCCAAAATTATTGATGCTCGTCGACACCCGATGTCCTGTTGCTTCAGCGGTTTCAAGCAATTGTTTGCAGAGGGTCAGGAATTTACCTACGGCCTTACAGAAATAGGCACATACTACAAAACCTATGTAGAGCTTATGGATCACTGGGATGAGGTGTTGCCTGGCTTTGTATTGCGGGTACAGCATGAAGACGTGGTGGCTGATCTGGAGTCAGAGGTGCGGCGTATGCTGGAATTTCTGCATCTGCCATTTGAAAAGTCCTGCCTGGAGTTTCATAAAACCGAACGCAATGTGCGGACTCCAAGCTCCGAGCAGGTTCGACAGCCGATATATAACACTCAGCTGGAGCAGTGGCGTCACTATGAGACCAAGCTGCAGCCTTTGATTGAAGCACTGGGGCAGGATCTGCTGCAGCGTTACCCTATCACTGCGACGTGATCGTCTCCAATCGCCAGCGGTTTATATTTTTTGCTGTTCCAAAAACGGCAACACACTCAGTGCGAGCTCTACTGCGCCCTTATATGGGAAGTGATGATTGGGAACAGCAGATGTTGTTTGGTAAACAGGCGTCACCTATTCCTGCCATTGCCCGTATCCAGCATGGGCACATTACAGCGCAGGAAATTCGTCCTTTTTTTGGGCAATCTCTCTGGGATAGTTACTTCAAATTCGCGATCGTACGCAATCCCTATGATCGCTTTGTTTCTATATGCCACTTTTTAAATCGGGATAATCCGTCATTTCCACACAATGAACTACAGTGGATGAAATTGTCTCTATCCCGCCCGCGTTTTCGTGAGCGTGTGTTGGTTAGGCCTCAGGTAAAGCTATTGATTGACAGTCAGAATAAACTGGCGGTTGATTACGTTGGCAGGTATGAAGCATTGCAGACATCCCTGGATGAAGTAATGTCCCGGCTGGGATTACCAAGCTCGACACTTGAGCAAAAAAACGCCTCAGAGCATGCGGTATATTCCGACTTTTATGACGAAGAGTTACGCGAGCTGGTGGGTGAGTTTTATGCCGAGGATTTACGCGTGTTCGACTACGATTTTGAATAGCTATTCGATATCCGTACCTGAGACCAATACGTTACATATAGCCGAAGTAACGCGGAAGAAAGAGCGATAGATCCGGCCAGTACGTCGTGACCAACATCACCGGCAGCGCAGCGAAAGCGATAAAGCCAAGTGCGGGGCGTGTGACTTTGGTAATGCCCACATCGCATACCCGACAGCTCATATAAAGGATGGGCGCCATCGGCGGACTGTTGCAGCCGATCACTACGCTGGTTCCCACTATCGCTGCAAACTGGATCGGGTCAATGCCGATACTTTGCATAACCGGCAGCAGCAATGGGCTGACAATGGCTACCACGCTTACGTCGTCCATGATCATCCCGAGCATGATCAACAGAATGTTTACCGCCAACAGGACCAGGTATTTGTTCTGAAACGAGTCCATCAATAGGGCGGTCAGCTCCTGTGGTATACGTTCCAAGGTGAATATCCGGCTGGCAACAAAGGAGAACACCAGAATTATCATGATGACGCCGGTCGTAGTAGCGGCATCGATTAAAGCGCGTGCTACCTTGCGGGCATCCAGTTCCCGGTACACGAACCAGCCCACGGGAATCGCGTAGACAACAGAGATTGCTGCGGCTTCAGTGGGAGTGAATACGCCGCCATAAATACCGCCAAGAATCAGAAATGGAATCAGCAAGGCAGGCAGGGCCTGCCAGCCGGCCCGACTGATAGCGGCCAGGCTACGTTGAGGTTTGTCTTCCGCGTCACCACCCATGCGACGAACATTGAATTTGTTCAACATGATCAGCGCAATAATCAACAACAATCCCGGGCCAATGGTCGCCAGAAAACAGGCGGCCACAGACTGCTGAGTAACCACAGCGTAGAGAATCATGGTAATACTTGGTGGGATCAACAGCCCCAATAGTGAAGAAATTCCAAGTAGCGCACACGTATAGGAGCGGTCGTAGCCATGCTCCTCCATCGGGTCGGTCATTATTGTGCCGATGGAGGCGACAGCCGCAGACGCCGTACCGGAGATCGCACCAAAAATGCCGCATGCAATCACCATGGATGAACCCATGCCACTTCGCGATCGTCCGACCAGTTCCTCAACAAAACGGACCAGGCGGGCTGCCATTCCACCAGCCTGCATGAGGTAACCGGTCATGATAAACAGGGGCAGAGCCACCAGGATCATTGAATTAATCGACCAGAACCCGGTGGTCATAACAAATGACAGGCTGACGTCGTAGAAAATTACCAGCGCAAGCGTCATGGCTGCGAAGGAAAACACCACTGGCACGCCGATCAGCATACATACAATGACGACAGCAATAGCCAGAAGCGCGCCCATCAGGAATCCGCCCCTTCACCGGATACGGTAAGCAGAAGATCCCGCAGCACATAGAACAGCATTAACACGCTGGCAAAAAACATACTGCCCTGGGCCAGAAACAGGGGTATTTGTAGAGCGGTTGTCGCCTGCCGCTTGTCCAGACCCCACATCAGAAGATCGAGACTCCAGATTGCAAATGCAATGACCATCACGGTGGATATGAGATGAGCCACGGTATGCAGACGATTGCGCAGCACATCATCGGTAACGAAAACATTCACAAAGTCAGCGCGAAGGTGGGTGCGGTCCCGGGAGGCGAGGGCAGCTCCCACCATATACACCCACATAACCGCCAGAAGGATAACCTCCTCCAGACCAAGCAGCGGCGAACCCAACACCGAGCGTGTAAAGATGCCAGTCACCATAAGACCCGCTACTGCCAGGCTAAGAATCACCACTAATGGCAGTAGCAACAGTGCCAGAATCTGGTCTATGCGATTAATTGATGAAATCAGCGTTTTCATTGTGGTGCCGATGCATTGGCGCGAATTTTATCCATGATTTCACTGCCGTACGCTTCCTCCGCCAGTGGCCAGATTTCGGCACGCACTTTTTTTACCCAAGCGGCCATTTCCGCATCACTGGGGACGATATATTCCATGCCATTCTCTTGTGCGGTGCGAATCCATTTTTCGTCCTCAGCACGTGCCGCCGCGAATTGTCGGGTCATCATGTTGGAGGCGGCCGTTCCAATGACCCGCTGATCTGCAGAGTCCAGCGCATCCCAGGTGGCGAAATTCATGGAGAGAATGCTGAAGGCAAAGTTTTGTTTGCTGTGGACGAAATAATCCAGCACGTCACCAAAGTATTCATAGTCCCAATAGATGACGTTGCCCGAGTCGCCATCCACGACACCGGTCTGGATGGAGGTGTATACCTCAGACCAATCGATTGGAACAGCTTCAAACCCCATGGCTTTCATAGTTTGAGGAAGTGGAAAAATGGTTTGCGAGCGCACCTTGATACCCTGGGCATCGGCAACATTGGTTGCGTACCTGCCCCGGGTGCCGATGCCACCGAAGCCTTCGGGGTATGGGCCCAGAAACTTGAGGCCATTTTCCTCAAACAGGGGGTCGATCAAATCGCGTAGCCAGCCGCCTTCATCAAAGGCTGTAAAGGCGTCTTCCCAGCCGATAACGAGGTAGGGAAGAAAACCGAGGGCCAGGCGTTGGTCGTAGGCGGTAAGAGGCCACTCGAGCATAAAATGCACATTGCCCTTCATCAGCTGATCGAGCAGTTCGTTCTGTCCGCCCAGCTCATTCTGGTAGAACACGTTCACCCTGATACGGCCGTTGGATGTTTGTGCGATTTCTTCGGCAAACTCTCGGCTGGAGATTCCCTGTGGTGAGTCGCCATCTCCCGATGTGCACACCAGATGCAGGATGGTGTCGGGCTCCGTGGCCTGGGAGGTGACCGCGCCCATTCCGAGTACAAAAATCAGGGTTAGTAGCTGCTTCATCGGGTCAGTATACTTGTAGCGTGAATTCTCTCAAATGACGCTACATCAGCCCTTTGATTCGCTTCTGTATTCCTCCACCATACCCTTCAAGGTGCTGAAGCACATAAACACCATGATGATGCAGAAGGGAAAACCGGTGGTAAGTGCCAGTGCTTGTAGTGAGGCGAGGCCACCACCCAGCAGAAGAGCGGCACCCAGCAAGCCAAGGAATACACACCAGAAAATACGCTGTGCCACCGGGGTCTGGATCTTACCGCCAGCGGTCATTGTGTCCACAATCAAGGACCCCGAATCCATAGAGGTGACGAAAAATACCAGCACCAGAATGATACCGATAACCGAGGTTAGTCCGCTCAGGGGCAGCTCCGCCAGAAAGGCAAAAAGTGACAGCTCGGGTTGCCAGTTCTGAACCGTGTCGACGACACCGGTGTAACCGTCTGTCACATACTGGTCCATCGCAAACCCGCCGAACACCGTCATCCAGGCCATAAAGATAAAAGATGGTGCCAACATGGTTCCCAGCATGTATTGCCGTACCGTGCGGCCCATGGAAATGCGTGCGATAAACATGCCGACAAAAGGCGAAAATGCTACCCACCACGACCAATAAAATGTCGTCCAATCGTGCATGTAGTAATAGTCATCGCGGCCACGCCACTCACTGAGTGCCGGCAAGTAGCGTACATATGTCACAGTATTATCAAAGATGTTGATCAGGCTCTCTGTGGTGGAGCCCATCCACAGGACGAACAAGCCCAGAAACAGCGCAATGATCATGTTTATTTCACTGAGTTTCTTGATGCCGCCGTCAAGACCCCGCATAACCGAAATCAGCGCGATCAGCGTGATAACAGCCACTACAACGATGTTCACAAATCCGCCGGCACTGATGCCGTACAGGTAACTGAGCCCACCGGCTGCCTGTTCGGCACCGAAACCCAATGAGGTGGCAAGACCAAACATGGTTGCGAGTACCGCGAGAATGTCGATGATATGCCCGGGCCAGCCCCAGATACGTTCGCCCAACAGGGGATAAAATGTTGAGCGAATCACCAGCGGTAGACCCTTGTTGAAGCAGAAAAAACCGAGGGCCAGCCCAACTACCGAATAGATGGCCCAGGGGTGCAACGCCCAGTGATATACCGTGGCTGCCAATGCGAATTCACGTGCCGCATCGTCGGTGGCGTATTCCATGCCCAGCGCTGGTTTCAAAAAGTGGTTCATGGGTTCCAGGACGGCATAGAACATGATGCCGATACCTATGCCCGCGGCGAACAGCATGGCCACCCAGCTCAAAAAAGAATACTGGGGGCGGGCGTCGGGGCCACCAAGCCGAATACGGCCAAGGGGCGAAAATATCAGCGCTATACAGAACAGTACAAAGAAGTTGGCCGAGTACATAAACACCCAGTCGAATTTGGCTGTTATCCAGGGCCGCAGTTCGCCGAAATAGACTGCAGCCTGATCAGGAAATATGAGGGTAAATACGACAAACGCAACGATCAGAGTGCCAGAGATCAGGAATACCGGGTTGTGTACATCCAGCCCGAGAAATCTGACATTGTCCTGACCAATTTCGTGATTTGTCGAGTAAGTGTCCAGCGACGTGCCAGATTCCTGGCTCATAGGCCGTCTCCAACCAGTTGGGTTTTAAGCTAGTGGCTCAAACCCCATTTTTAGAGGTGCAGCCGATTGCAATCTCCACAGCGCTGGTTATTGATATTTTTTGTAGGCGCGATGGAGAAACAGTGCTGGCGCGAAGCGTAACATTCTGGCAGCGTGGATGTCGAAGTGTGGGGTATATCAATTCGACCCAAACTGGTGGGATAGCGACATCGGGACTGCTACAGTTCCAACGCACTCTGAGCGCGACGGTTGATAACCCTGTTTGGCTATTACGCCGGTGCCAGGCTCACATCAAAAGCATACTGTGGCAGTCCCGTGGCTTCATCGGGCACGGATGAAGCAATCAGCAGTGGGCGCAGTACTTTCGGCGCTTTGGCAATCTCCAGATCCTGTTCGATAAGTGGGTCGCCGTGAAAGTACATCTGTGTAGTGAGCGACTGATAACCCAGACATGACACCTTGAAATGGATGTGCTGACAGCGCCAACCGCCTTCACCCAGGAATTTCAGCGGGTAGGGCCCGGGTTTGATGGTTTTGAAACCGTAGTTTCCTTCCCTGCCGGTGGTCATCAGGCCCCACCCCTGGAAATGAGGATCCAGCGGGGCCGGATTGGGATCTTCGGAGTGACTATAGCGGCCGTGGTGATTGGCTTGCCACACATCGACCAAGGCGTTGAATAATGGTTTTCCCTCGGTATCGCGAACGATACCGCGGACCAGGACGGTTTCTCCGGTTGCCCGTTGTGTATGCCCGGCGAGTAAAGTCAGATCGGTATCAGTCTCAGCGTTTGGGTGCACTGGATGGAATGGGCCTTCCACCTGGGCCGGTGTGGCGGGTCCGGTCATCGCGAAGCCGCGGGTCGCCAGACTCAGGCCGGCGGCCACCCCAATCTGTTTGGTAATCTCACGTCGTGAGTAGTTCTTGGAGCTGCTCATAGTTTCCCCTATAGCGTCGAAACACGGGGTTCCGAATTGTGTCCAGAGATGGGCTATAGTTCGTTTAATCTTTCTTTTTCAGAGCTTGTTGGTATGCGCGCACGGTATCTCCCAAGCCCATCCTTATGGCGTCTACCGTCAGAGCGTGACCTATTGATACTTCAAGCAGACCGGGCAGGGTGGCAAACAGCGGAAGGTTGTACAGATCCAGATCATGACCGGCGTTAACACCGAGACCCAACTCGCCGGCGAGTATAGCTGCATCACAAAACTCTGAAAAAACCGCCTCGACATTTTGCTTGTTCTTGTGGGCTACCGCATAGGATTCTGTATACAACTCAATTCTGTCGGTGCCAACACTGCGGGCCAGTTCGATTTGTTCCGCCACCGGCTCCATAAATAAACTGATGCGAACGCCAAGACTCTTCAGCTCGGCGATCAATGGTGCAACGCGATCGCCATCTTGATACAGGTCGAATCCGTGGTCCGATGTCAGTTGCTGATCACCGTCTGGTACCAGCGTGCATTGTGCCGGGCGGATTGTGCGAACAAGCTCCATAAAACCCGGATAGTCACCGACACCATCGCGATCAGATCGGCGCGGACCTGCGAAGGGGTTACCTTCTATGTTGAGTTCAATACCGCGGGGTAAGGATTTGGCCAGATCAAAACAGTCATCGGCGCGAATATGCCGCTGGTCTGGGCGCGGGTGCACGGTGATCCCGTCCGCCCCAGCCGACAGGCACATGTTGGCATGTTCGGGTACCGAGGGGTTGATCGTGTCCCGGGAGTTGCGAATCAGCGCAATCTTGTTGAGATTGACGCTAAGGGCAATATGATTCATCTCCGACGGGCGTGCTTGATGATGATTGGCTCTATGGGTACGTCGGCGTGGGGTCCCACCGTGGTAGTTGGTTGGTATACGATAGCATCTACGGTTGCCATACCCTCTATGACCTCACCGAATACGGCATAACCAGCATAACCAGCCTGTCCCGCGCGATAGTCCAGTGGCAAATTCATTTTCACGTTGATAAAAAACTGTGCGGTGGCGCTGTCAGGGTCATTGGTGCGTGCCATGGCCACGGTGCCACGCTCGTTGTGCCAGCGGTTTTTGGATTCGTTGACTATGGGGTCACCGGTTGGTTTCTCTTTCATCTTGGGTGTAAAACCACCGGCCTGTATCATGAAGCGGGGTATCACGCGGTGAAAAATAGTGCCATCGTAATGGCCCGAATCCACGTACTTCAGAAAGTTGGCTACCGTCACCGGTGAGCGTTCCGGGTCCAGCTGGACAACGATGTCCCCCATGGTGGTTTCCAACACAACTACAGGTTTGCTGCCCGGGGTGGTCGACTCCGCCGCGTTTGACGGGGTGGTCATGCTGAGCCCCGCCGTGATCAGGACAGCGGACATCAGTCGTAATACAGATTTTACGGTCATAGCATTAAGTCCATTCAGATTGGCGGGGTTTTTTTGGCCAGAGACGCGGGATTGCGAGCGTCAGCATAACGCCGATCAGTACCGCCAGTGCTCCGTTGAGAAACGCCTCGTTGGTTTCGCTATCCCGCAATCGGGATACTTCTGCCCGGGTGAGCTCCAGATCGCGACCCAGGTCTTCGTTGTCTTCCGTCAGACGGCGATTCTGGGTATCCAGTGCCAGCGCGTTGCCGGATATTCTTTTCACCTCTACCAGTTCACCACTCACCTGACGGCGCTGCTGTTCGAGTTCTTCCAGCTGGCCGCTGAGCTCCCGGTTGGTGGTTTCCAGTGCCTGCAGCTGTTCGCTCAGTTCGCTCAGGCGGGTTTGCAATTCTGAGGAATTTCCCTGTAGCAATTTCAGCTGCTCTCGAGCGGGCTGATCAGTCATCAGATACTGATTTTTGATCCACCCGGTGGTGCCACGGTCGGTGGTAACCCTACTGTAGCCCGACTCCTCATTGGACTCATGCACGGTCAGCCGAGTTCCGCTGGGTAGTCCGCGGTGGGTGATGCGGAAGTTGGTGCCCTGTCCCGCGCGGAGGGGAACGTACTGTCGGTCGCTGATGTAGCGGATTTCTTCCGCCAATGCTCCTGCGGAGACAAACAGCGCTACTAACAGCCAGCTACTTACCTTCATTATCATACCTCCAGTAATTTGGTCATCGGCTACGGGCGGCATGTTGGGTGGTATCGACTTTTCACTATGGTTGCTCCGCGGGCTGATCACTATCCCCATCATCGTCCTTGAGGTGGGGTGCAATAATGACAGCGGTCAGAATCGAAATCAGCAGGGTGAATCCAAATGCCGAATAGAATTTGTAGCTGACCCAGAAGGCCTCGGTATAACCGTACGCCACGATAAGATTGAGTGTCCCAACAAATGCGAAATAACCCACCCATGTCCAGTTAAGCCGGCGCCATACGGTTGCTGGCAGCTGCACCTGGCTTCCCAATGTACGTGCCATCAGATTTTTCTCACCGATGAATTCACTGCCAGCGAAGACGGCGGCCAGTGCCCAGTTAAAAACGGTTGGTTTCCAATAGATGAAGGTTTGATCCCGGAATATCAGGGTAGCGCCGCCGAATACCGCCACGGCGGCCAGCAACCAGAGCAGACGCTTTTCCAGGTGCCCGGTAATGAGCCGCGTAAGTACGACCTGCAGAGTCGTCGCTATGATCAACACGGCGGTGGCGCTGAAAATACCATCCACCTCATACTGGATAGCGCCGACGTTCAGCACGGTCCCGTCGAGTTGATAGGTAATGAAGAAGAGCGCGAGGGGAATGAGCTCTGCCAGTTGTTTCATGTCTAGTTAAATCCGCGACTGGTACTGAGGAAGTGTTTCAGATAGGGTGCACGCAGCATTTTATAGTGCATACGGTTATTTCACCAGCGCGAATCCACCAGACCATAATTTCGTCATGATTGTTGATCTTCATACACATACCACCGCCTCTGATGGATCGCTCTCGCCGGTTGAACTACTGGAGCGTGCCGCGGCACTGGATGTAAGTCTGTTGGCTATTACAGATCACGATACGATGTCGGGTTACGCTGAGGCTCGCGAGCACGCGGCGACTATGGAAGCCAGCCCCAGGTTGATCAGTGGTGTAGAGCTTTCCTGCCAATGGGGTGGGTCTAACATCCATGTGTTGGGCTTGAATGTGGATATGGAGCATCCGGCTCTGCGGGCTGGCTTGAATTTGTTGTGCGATGCCAGACAGGCCAGGGCTGAGCGTATCGCGAAGCGGCTGTCCAAGGCTGGTTGTGACGGCGCGTTGGAAGGCGCGCATTTTATTGCCGGCAGCGCTCAAATCGGGCGCCCCCATTTTGCGCAGTACATGGTGGATACAGGGTTTGTCGAGGATGTGAATACCGCCTTTGACAGATATCTTGGGTCTGGGAAAATAGGTGATGTAAAGCTGTTCTGGCCTCGGCTGGAGGAAGTCGTCCCCTGGATTTGCAGTGCCGGGGGTCAGGCGAGTCTGGCACATCCCTTGAAATACCGTTTCACTGGGGCCAAGTTGCGCCGCCTGGTGCAGTCATTCAAGGAGGCCGGGGGCCTGTCGCTGGAAGTGATTAGTGGACGACAATCCCGGGACCAGACCGCAGCCTTGGCAGCGCTGTGCGTCAAATTCAACCTCGCTGCTACGGTTGGTAGCGACTATCACCGGGACTTCACGTATGGTGCGCCGCTGGGCTCGTCGCCGGCACTGCCGTCGGTTTGCAGGCCATTGTGGTCTGAGTGGGAGTGAAAAGATAGGTAATGAGTCAGTTCTATCATATTCATCCAGACGATCCCCAGGCACGGCTGATACGACACGCCGTCGAAATCCTGGCCGGGGGTGGCGTGGTGGTATACCCAACGGATTCAGCCTATGCACTGGGCTGCCACATAGGCGACAAATCGGCGCTCGACCGAATTCGCCGGATACGTCGGCTGGACAGCAAGCATAATTTTACGCTGATGTGCCGCGACCTTTCTGAGCTTTCCCTGTATGCCAAGGTCGACAATCTTAACTATCGGCGTCTCAAGAACCACACGCCGGGCCCCTTTACATTTATCCTGCGGGCGACCTCTGAAGTACCCACTCGCCTCAAGCATCCGCAGCGGAAATCCATTGGACTCAGAGTGCCGGATAACCGCATTGCTCTGGCTCTGCTACGTGAGTTGTCAGAACCTATAATGAGCGTCACGCTCATCATGCCCGGCGACGAATACCCTTTGATTGACCCCTATGAGATTCGTGAGCTACTTGAGCATGATGTAGATCTCGTTATAGACGGCGGCTACTGTGGCCTGGAACCTACCTCGGTTATCGATCTTATGGATGATGTACCGGTTATTCTGCGTGAAGGTAAGGGTGATATTGCAGACTTTGTCGCGTGACGCTTTGGGCATAGAGTCATTCGGTTTATACTGTGGCGCTAACTGAAAGCGCGGCATGATGCATCAGTTTCAACTCCTTCAGACGGCGAGCACAATACGTGGAAAATCAGGAAAATTCCGACTCCTCCGAGGTCGCACCTGTTAGTCAGCCCGCCGCCATGGGTGCACAACAGGGCGAATTACCCTTTGCCGTGTTTTTGGGGAAGGAAATTACCGAATTACCACGCGATCTATATATACCGCCTCAGGCGCTTGAAGTTTTTCTTGAAGCCTTTGAGGGTCCACTCGATCTACTGCTCTATCTTATCAAGCGCCAGAACATCGATATTCTGGAAATCAATGTTACAGAAATCACACAACAATATATGCAGTATGTAGAGCTGATGGATGCTATGCAGTTTGAACTGGCGGCAGAATATCTCCTGATGGCGGCGATGTTGGCGGAAATCAAATCCCGCATGCTTTTGCCACGGTCCAGTGAGTTGGAAGAGGATGAGGAAGATCCCCGTGCACAATTGATCCGCCGATTGCAGGAATATGAGCGCTATAAAAAGGCCGCTGAGGACATCGACGAGATGCCGCGCATAGGTCGTGATTTGCAGGTAGCCTCGGCGCATCCGCCTGATCTGAAACAGACCAAACCACTGCCCGAAGTTGATATGCGGGAAATTCTGGTTGCGCTTAGTGCTGCCTTAAGGCGGGCGGAGATGTTCGAGAGTCATCATATACAACTGGAAGCATTGTCGACGCGAGAACGGATGTCTGAGGTGCTGGATAAACTGCGCGGAGAGCAATTTTTGCCTTTTGTCTCACTGTTTTCGCGCCGGGAAGGCCGTCTGGGTGTAGTGGTGACATTCCTCGCGATCATGGAATTGATGAAGGAAGCACTGGTAGAAATCGTACAAACCGAGGCCTACGGTCCCATACACATCAAGGCGAGAACAACATGAACACGGAAACCACTTACCTGGCAACCATCCTCGAGGGGGCCATACTGGCCGCGGGCAAGCCACTCTCCGTGCAGCAGATGGCTGATTTATTCGACGAGAATGAGCAACCAGAGAAGAAAGAAATACGATCAGCACTGGAGGAGGTGGCTGCTAATTGTGAGGGGCGTGGTTTCGAATTGCAGGAGGTCGCCACCGGGTTTCGTTTTCAAGTGCGCCAGGAGCTTAGTCCGTGGATAGTTCGCTTGTGGGAGGAGCGGCCGCAAAAGTACTCCAGGGCATTGTTGGAAACACTGGCACTGATTGCCTATCGGCAGCCCCTGACCCGGGGTGACATCGAAGAAATCCGAGGTGTGTCGGTCAGCACCGCTATTATCAAGACACTATTGGACCGCGACTGGGTGAAGGTAGTCGGTCACCGGGATGTGCCAGGCCGGCCAGCTATGTATGCCACAACCAAGGCATTCCTGGATTATTTCAATCTCAAGAGTCTGAGTGAGTTACCAGCGCTGGCTGCCATCCGGGACCTGGATTCGCTAAACCAGGAACTGGGGTTTCCACCGGAGGTGATCAAGGAGGCGATGGGTCTGCGCGAGGTGCCGGTCGACGAACCCACAGAGGGCGATGAAGCCGAGTCGCCGGAAGGAATAGAAGGGCGCGAACGCGATGACGCTGAAACTATAGTTTCAGCATCCCCGGATGAATCTGTAGGTGCTGAGACGGTGTCAGTCGAGGTCGAGGCTGCAGAATCGGCAGACGAGCACGACATGGATCTGGCGAGCGGCGACGATGGGTACGATGATGAGGACGACAGCGAAGTGATGCATGACATCCATTGAGCCGACCGGAGAGAAGCTACAGAAGGTACTCGCCCGGGCCGGTTTAGGTTCGCGGCGGGAGATGGAACGTTGGATCAGCGACCAGCGGGTGACGGTGGATGGCGCTACCGCCACACTGGGCGACCGGGTTTCCCACGGCGCTAGAATTCAGGTGGATGGGCGGCAAGTTGACGTCGTCAAAGACGACGCCACCCGGGTCATCATCTACCACAAACCTGAAGGCGAAATCTCAACCCGCAGCGACCCTGAAGGACGCCGCACAGTATTTGATCGCCTGCCCAAGCTGGATCACGGTCGGTGGATATCCATCGGTCGGCTAGATTTTAACACCAGCGGTTTGATGTTATTCACAACAGATGGGGAGCTTGCCAACACGTTGATGCATCCGTCCTCCAGCATCGAGCGAGAGTACATGGTGCGCGTGCACGGCGCGGTCGATGACGGCATGATCCAGCGACTTCTTGACGGCGTTTTACTGGAAGACGGACCGGCGCGTTTCACCGATGTGCAAGATGGGGGGGGCGAAGGTACCAATCACTGGTATTACGTGGTGATCATGGAGGGCCGCAATCGCGAGGTCAGACGCCTCTGGGAATCACAGGACGTCGAGGTGAATAGGCTCAAGCGAGTGCGGTTTGGCAATGTGTTTATTCCGTCGAAGGTGCGTCAGGGTCAATGGGCTGAACTTGAGAGAGCTGAAATCAAAGGCTTGTACCAATTGGCGGGAATGAAGGCCCCCAAGATTGTACGCACCACGCCGCGACAGCGTCAGAACATGGAAAGACAGTTTCAAAAAAGGGGACGCAGTGCTTCCCGGCCTCCGCGTAACCGCCGTTAACGGTCGCTTCCAGGAACAAGCGGTTCATTGGGCTGATAGCTTTTCACCGGTGACAGCAGCGCTGTCCGGGCCCAGTAAATAGAGATAGGCGTTCAAAATATCCTCTGCCCCAGGGTTTTCAGTGGGCACCTCAGCGGGAAATGCCGTGCGCCGCATTTGTGTGTTAGTCGCCCCGGGATTCAGGCTGTTTACGCGAATGTTACTGGTGTTGCTCAGTTCGTCCGCCAGCACTTCCATCATGCCTTCATTGGCGAATTTCGATGTGGCATATGCACCCCAATAGGCGCGACCACGGCGACCAACTCCGGAAGAGGTAAAGATGATGGAGGCATCATCAGCAGCGTTGAGCACTGGTAGCAAGGTCTGGGTGATCAACATGGGTGCGTTGACATTGGTCTGCATCAGCTCCACCCATCCCTGGTAACTGGTGCTGGCCATGGGCTTTCTGTCACCCAGAACAGCCGCGTTATGGACCAGCCCATGCAGGGCGTCGAAACTTCCGGCGACGGCATCACCAACCGCCTTTAACTCACTTTCATCAGCCTGCGCCAGATCCAGTGGGATGATGGCGGGTTGGGCCAGTCCTTCAGCTTCGATTTGATCATACACTGACTCCAGTTTCGCAACCGTGCGACCCAGGAGGATAACGGTTGCGCCCAGGCGAGCCGTGGCCAGCGCCAGCGCTCGGCCGATCCCATCTCCGGCCCCCGTGATGAGTATATTGCGCCGATGCAGCAGATTTGCAGGCGCTTGATAGTCTTTAGCGGCGTTCTCTAGGTTCATAATGGGAGGGCAGCTCATTCAAAAATATCGGGTTATCAGCGGTAGCAGCTGGTCGCCGTGATGGACGACATGGTGTGCCCGCCAGTCGATAATATCCTCACCCTCCGCCAGGTATCCGTAGGCTGCGGCGATGGTTTGCATGCCTGCCGCCAGGCCGGCCTGAATATCACGCAAATGATCGCCCACATACAGCACTTCGGCAGGGGAGCATCCCATTTCTTTACAGGCCAGATACATGGGTTCGGGGTGCGGCTTGGTATTGGTAACGTGATCCGGACAGATCACGGTAGCTGGAGCAGGTTGAATATCAATTCGCCGCAGCAATTCATCGGTGAGGTAGGAGGGTTTGTTGGTCACGATACCCCAGCACAAGCCCCGCGCATGCAATCCGTCAATCAAATCCTGCAAGCCCGGAAACAGCGTGGTATGTCTGCCCAGTAGCGTCATGTAGAGATCGAGCAGCCGCTGTCGGCTCTCCGGGAAGCCCCTGTCCCCCTCGTCAAGTCCAAAAGCCAGGGTAACCAGCGCGCGGGCACCGTTGGAAACCTGTCCTCGTATTACATCCTCAGCCAGCCGCTCGAGGGCAGCTTCCTCCCGCATTTGATGTAGAACCTCGATAAAATCCGGAGCGGTATCCAACAAGGTGCCGTCGAGGTCAAATAAAACCGCGCGCAACGGTGTTTCAGCTAGCCTTTCAGTCACCTTCAGCCACCGGTCGACGAGCGTGTACCATATAGTTGACACTCACGTCGTTGGCTTTGAGGCTATAGCGTCGGGTTATGGGGTTGTATACCAGGCCGGTAATTTCGCAGAACTCCAGACCGCTGTCCCGCAGGCAGGAGGCCAGTTCCGAGGGCCGTATAAAGCGAGTATATTCATGCGTTCCCCGGGGCAGCAGATTCAGGATATGCTCCGCTCCTACGATGGCAAACAGCCAGGCCTTGGGGTTGCGGCTGATGGTCGAGAAATACAAATCGCCACCGGGTTTGACCAGTTTTTTGCAGGCTTCGATGACAGAGCCGGGATCGGGTACGTGCTCCAGCATTTCCAGACAGCAGACAATGTCATAGCTGGCGGGCTCCTGGGCGGCCAGATCCTCAGCGGTACTCTGGCGATAATTGATATCGACACCGGATTCCAATTGGTGAATGCGCGCGACGGTCAAAGGAGCTTCGCCCATGTCTATGCCGCTGACTTGGGCGCCACGGTGCGCCAACCCCTCAGCCAGGATTCCGCCGCCACAACCCACATCCAGAACGGTAACCCCGGCCACTGGTGAGCGTTCGTCGATAAAGTTGGCACGCAGGGGGTTGATGTCGTGCAGGGGTTTGAATTCGCTGTTCCGGTCCCACCAACGGGAGGCCAGTTCCTCGAATTTGGCAATTTCAGCCGGGTCTACGTTTGCTGTCTCGCTCAAGATGAACCTGCAATAGTTTGTTGCCATGTCTGTACGGCGGTCATGATAGATGAGCGTGACAGTCCTGTCAGCACTCCATCGGTCAGCAATGCGCGGCCAGCAACGTAGCTGTGACTGACCTGATCTGAGCTGGTGGCGTAGACCAGCTGGGAAATGGGGTCATACACTGGTTGGCTGCCGGGGTGGTTCAGATCCACAGCGATGAAGTCGGCCGCTTTCCCGGGTTCGAGACTGCCGGTTTCAATCTCTATGCCAAGCGCCCTCGCGCCATGAATAGTGGCCATATTCAATACCTGTCTTGCGGGAAGCGCGGCGGCATCCTGGGTTGAAAGTTTGGCCAGCAGCGCGGCTGATCGCATTTCCCAGAACATGTCCAGACGGTTGTTGCTGGCGGCGCTATCGGTGCCCAGCGCCACATTGATGCCTGCCTCAAGCAAAGCCTTGGTAGGGCAGATACCCGACGCCAGCTTCATATTGGAGCTGGGGCAATGGACAACATGTGCATTGTGTTGTTGCAGTAGCTCGATATCGCCATCACATAGTTGAGTCATGTGCACACATTGGGTTTGTGGGCCCAGTAAGCCGAGATCATGCAGGCGAGCCAGCGGTGTTTTGGCGTGCTGGCTCTGGCTGTTCCGCACTTCCTCTGCGGTCTCCTGCACATGTATATGTACCGGGCAGTCGAGCTCTTTGGACAGCCGCGCGATGTCGCGCAGTGTGGTTTCAGCGACGGTGTAGGGGGCATGGGGACCAAATACGGGACGTACCAATGCATGATCCTGATAGGTGTCACGCAGGGCCAGTCCTTTGGCGATATATTCCTCTGGCCCGCTACCCCATGCGGTGGGGAAATCAAAGATCGGGAATGCTATTTGTGCGCGCATGCCACATTCACTGACCAGTCTGGCGGTCACGTCGGGAAAGAAGTACATATCGCTGAAGCAGGTGGTGCCACTGCAAATCATTTCTGCCAGCGCCAGCTGTACACCATCCGCAACAAAGCTGGCGTCCACATGGGTGGCCTCTGCTGGCCAGATGTGATCGTTGAGCCATGTCATTAATGTCTTGTCGTCTGCATACCCTCGCAACAGTGACATGGCGCTATGGCCATGCGCGTTGATCAGCCCCGGTAGCACGACGTGCTCGGATAAATGCAATTCCTCTTTCGCCGATAGTCTGAGCCGTGCGTCGACGGCGGGCAGGATGGCCTGAATTCGGCCATCCACAACCCCCAGAGCATGGTCTTCCAGCACGGTGCCGTCGGGCACAATGGGGATTATCCAGCGTGGAAAAACCAGTAAATCAACCGGGGTTGTCAGGGTGTCAGGCGGCATGTTCAGAGTTCTTGGTGTGGCGCAGGAGAGCCAGTATACCGCCTCGGCGGTCCCTGTCTCGATGAGCCCGCTAAAAGGGCACGAAAATGCCGGCAAAATCAGTAAAAAAATGGATAAAAACCCGCAACTTACTTATAATCGACGGCTTGTATTTCCAGTTGTCAAAGGCACCGGCAGTCGGTCCTGTCGGCAGCGCCGGTAGCGGCTGGAATGCTGGTCCCCAGCATGAATTTTTCCCCGACCAGACGTCGTCGGGGGGCTCCGGCATTGCCCCGGTACCGCATAAACAGGAACCATCTCCCCATGGCTGAATCGACCAACGAAATTCTTCCGGTCAATATTGAAGACGAGCTGAAGCAGTCCTATCTCGATTACGCCATGAGCGTTATTGTCGGGCGCGCACTGCCCGATGTTCGAGATGGACTGAAACCCGTTCACCGTCGCGTGCTGTTTGCCATGAGTGTGCTGGGGAACGACTGGAACAAAGCGTATAAAAAGTCGGCCCGGATTGTGGGTGATGTTATCGGCAAGTATCACCCACACGGCGACTCAGCGGTATATGACACCATCGTTCGAATGGCGCAGCCGTTCTCCTTGCGCTATATGCTGGTGGACGGCCAGGGCAATTTCGGTTCTATCGATGGCGATTCCGCGGCAGCCATGCGGTACACAGAAATCCGTATGCGCAAGATTGCCCACGACCTCCTGGCTGACCTGGACAAGGAAACCGTGGATTTTGTGCCCAATTACGACGGCACGGAGCAGATTCCAGAAGTGCTGCCCACCAGGGTGCCCAACTTGCTGATCAATGGGTCCTCCGGTATCGCCGTGGGCATGGCTACTAATATCCCGCCGCATAACCTCGGAGAAGTTGTGAACGGTTGTCTCGCACTGTTGGACGATCCCGGTCTCACCGTTGACCAGCTGATGGAGCATATTCCCGGGCCCGACTTTCCAACCGCTGCGATTATCAATGGCCGCGCTGGTATCGTGCAGGCCTATCGCACAGGTAGGGGGCGAATCTATGTCAGGGCGCGGGCTGAGGTTATCAGCAACGAAAAGAACAACAAAGAAACGATAATTGTCAGCGAGATTCCGTATCAGGTAAATAAAGCGCGCCTGATCGAAAAGATCGCCGAGCTGGTAAAAGAGAAGAAAGTAGAGGGTATTACGGAGTTACGCGATGAGTCCGACAAAGATGGCCTGCGCATCGTGATTGAGCTGCGTCGTGGTGAGGTAGGGGAAGTAATCCTCAACAATCTGTATGCGCAGACTCAGTTGGAAAGTGTATTTGGTATCAATATTGTCGCTCTGGTAGACGGGCAGCCGAAGATTCTGAATCTCAAGCAGCTGCTCGAGGCCTTTATTCGTCATCGGCGTGAGGTGGTAACACGCCGCACCGTGTATCTGTTGCGCAAGGCTCGGGAGCGGGGCCATATACTGGAAGGGCTCGCTGTGGCCCTGGCGAATATTGATCCCGTCATTGAGTTGATCAAAGCCTCTCCCAGCCCGGGCGAAGCACGCGAGCAGCTCGTAGCGCGTACCTGGTCAGCGGGCGATGTGATGACCATGTTGGAGCGGGCCGGTGCCGATGCCTGTCGACCGGACGAATTGGAACCGCAATACGGTTTGCACGATGGCCGTTATCAGCTTTCTCCCGTCCAGGCGCAGGCCATTCTTGACCTGCGGTTGCATCGACTCACCGGTCTCGAGCACGAGAAGCTGATCAATGAATACTCTGACAAGTTGACTGAAATCGCCGGGTTTCTCGAGATCCTTGGCGAACCGGAGCGGTTATTGCAGGTGATTCGGGAAGAACTCAGGCAGGTGGTGGACGACTACGGTGATGAGCGACGCTCGGAAATTGTCGCCTCCCGCCAGGATTTGACGGCGGAAGACCTTATTACAGAGGAAGACCGTGTTGTTACTATTTCCCACGGTGGCTACGCGAAAACACAGCCCTTGGCGGACTATCAAGCACAGCGCCGCGGCGGTATGGGCAAGTCAGCAACGGCGGTCAAGGATGAAGACTTTGTTGAGCACCTGATGATCGCCAATACCCACGACACCATCTTGTGCTTCACCAATGTGGGTAAAGTCTACTGGCTGAAGGTGTTCCACATTCCGGTTGCCGGTCGCGGATCGCGCGGGCGTCCCATGGTCAATTTATTACCTCTGGACGAAGGTGAACGCGTCACATCTATATTACCCGTCGCCGAGTACACGGAGGGCCACTACATCTTTATGGCTACCGCCATGGGCACAGTGAAGAAAACTGCCCTCACCGATTTCGCCAGACAGCGCAGTGTTGGGTTGCGGGCTGTAGAACTGAATGAGGGCGATGTTCTGGTAGGGACGGCGATTACCAACGGCGATTGCGACGTGATGTTGTTCAGCAGCTCGGGCAAAGCCGCTCGCTTCAAGGAAAGAGATGTGCGGGCAATGGGCCGCACCGCTCGTGGTGTTCGGGGCATTAAGCTGTCAGGGGGCCATCGCGTTATAAGTATGATCATCCCACAACCTGAGGGTCGAGTCCTGACGGTCAGTGCCAACGGTTACGGCAAGCGTACTGACGTGGACGATTTCCCTGCTAAGGGGCGTGGCAATATGGGCGTTATCGCCATCAAAACCAGCGATCGCAATGGCGATCTGGTTGGGGCGGTGCAGGTTTTCGATGGTGATCAATTGATGCTTATCTCTGATCAGGGCACGCTGGTGCGAACAAGGACGGACGAGGTGTCTGTGCTTAGTAGAAATACTCAGGGCGTCCGGGTGATAAAACTCAAGCCTGGCGAGCACCTCGTTGGCGTGGAACGAGTCGCGGAACCGGAAGCAGATGATGAAGACCTCGTCACTCAGTCTGCGGTTTCCTCCGACACGGGTGATGCCCCGGAATCCCCCGTGGCGGATTAACCAGGAAAGCCGCTGCGGTAGCTAGCCAACGCTCGTGTTGGCAGCAGCCCTTGGCATTCGTCTTTTGCACAAAACTCACACAGCAGCTAGGCAGGAAGATCGTCAATGAGTCGTCGATATAATTTTTGTGCGGGCCCTGCGGCCCTTCCCGAACCCGTCCTTACCAGAGCGGCCAGTGAAATGCTGGACTGGCAGGGTAGGGGCTTGTCGGTCATGGAAATGAGCCACCGCAGCGCTGAGTATGTATCCATTCATGACGCCGCGGAAGCAGACTTCAGACAGTTGCTAAATATCTCCAACGATTACGCTGTCCTCTTTTTGCAGGGCGGGGCAAGCTCGCAATTCTCTGCTGTACCTCTGAATTTATTGGGCGAGGCAAGCTCTGCCGATTACGTCAATACCGGCCAGTGGTCCAAGAAAGCGATTGCCGAGGCCAGAAGATATGGCGAGGTCAACGTGGTCGCGTCAGCTGAGGCCGATAATTTTGCCTCCATACCGTCCTTTGCAGACTGGCAGATCGATCCTGATGCGGCCTACCTGCACTACACTCCCAATGAGACCATAGGAGGTGTGGAATTTGACTGGACGCCCAGGGTAGACGTTCCACTGGCGGTGGATATGTCTTCTACTATACTGTCGCGACCCATAGACGTCAGCCAGTACGGTTTGATTTACGCTGGCGCACAAAAGAATATCGGTCCGGCCGGCTTGACCATCGTCGTGGTGCGCCGCGACCTGCTGGGCCGTGCTCGCCCTGAAACGCCGGCCATGCTGAACTACAAAACAGCCGATGATAACGGCTCCATGTATAACACGCCGCCCACCTTCGCCGTCTATCTGGCGGGACTGGTCTTTCAATGGCTTAAAGAGCAGGGCGGTCTTGAAGCCATAGAAGTCGTGAACCGTCGCAAGGCCGAGAAGCTCTACGGTTATATTGACGACAGTGATTTTTACGCTAACCCGGTTGTGGTACACGACCGTTCCCTCATGAATATACCTTTCACGCTGGCGGACCCTGAGTTGGATAAGCTGTTCCTGGCTGAGGCTGAGGCGGCGGGGCTATTGAATTTGAAGGGGCATCGTTCGGTTGGGGGTATGCGCGCGAGCATATACAATGCTGTGAGTGAAGACGCCGTGGATGCCCTGATAGGGTTTATGGACGGCTTTCGGACTCGACAGGGCTGAGATATGGCAGAGGAATCCGACGAACTGCAGGATGTGCGGGCAGAAATTGACAGCCTGGATCAGCAGATCCAGATCTTGCTCAATCAGAGAGCGCAGTGCGCGCAACGGGTCGCAGACATCAAGATGGCGGCAGTGGCAGCTGCCGCCGAGGTGGGAGAAACGCCCGCTGAAGTCCAGTTTTACCGCCCCGAGCGTGAAGCTCAGGTTTTGCGTCGAATTATGGAGCGAAACCAGGGGCCTTTGCCGGCCAAGAATGTTGCTCACATTTTCCGTGAAGTCATGTCAGCCTGCCTGGCATTGGAAAAGCCATTGCAAGTATCTTATCTGGGTCCCAAAGGCACATTTACACAGGCGGCCGCTATCAAGCATTTTGGGCATGCAGCTACCTGTAACCCCCGTACCACAATTGCCGAAGTGTTTTCGCAGGTCGAGACAGGCCAATGCCATTTCGGCGTGGTGCCGGTTGAAAATTCCACCGAGGGAATGGTGTCACATACCCTGGACAATTTTCTTGATTCGCCACTGAAGATATGTGGTGAGGTGGAAATGCGGATCCACCATCATTTATTAGTTGCCCCGGGAACAAAGGAAGCGGATGTAGTTAGAATTTGTGCCCATGAGCAGGCTCTCGCCCAGTGCCGTATGTTTCTGGACAAGCATTGGCCTCGGGTGGAGCAAGTTGCGGTCAGCAGCAATGGGGAGGCGGCGCGCATGGCGGCGAATGAAGCCGGTGTCGCAGCCGTCGCTGGGGAGATTGCAGCGGAGCAATATGGCCTGGAAAAGCTCGCCACTCACATTGAGGATTTTTCTGACAACTCAACAAGATTCCTGATTATCGGCCGCGACGAGGCGGAACCTTCGGGGTGTGATAAAACCTCCGTTGTGGTTTCCAGCCGCAACAAGCCCGGTGCTTTGTTCAGCCTGCTGGAGCCGTTTCACAGCAACGGCGTTTCTCTCACCCGTATTGATACCCGGCCCTCGCGTACCGAAACATGGGCCTATGTATTCTTTATCGAGTTTGAGGGTCATGTGAGGGATGAGAATATCAGTGCCATTTTGAGCTTAATTGAGGAGCAGTCCATTCTGCTGAAATTGCTCGGTTCATATCCGCGAGCGGTGATGTGATAGATGGTTGAGAAAACATCCAGTGTGGATACGCTGTTGGTTATTGGTTTGGGGCTGATCGGTGGCTCCCTTTGTGCTTCGGCCAAACAAACCGGTGCTGCCCGCGTGATTCGCGCCTGTGGCTACCGTGACGTGTCCCTCAAACGCGGGCTTGAGTTGGGTATCATTGATGAATACACAACTGACGTGAATGACGCGCTGGACGGTGCGGATATGGTCGTCATCGCCACGCCGACACTGACCGCCAATGACATGTTGGCCCAGGTATTGCCCAGGATTGCTGTGGATGCTGTTGTCACTGATGTGGCGAGTGTAAAGGGCAGCCTGGTGCGAGAGGCGCAGCGGCTAATGGGTCGTATGCCTGCCAACTTCGTGCCGGGTCATCCCATCGCCGGGTCAGAGCAAAGCGGTGTGTCCGCTGCGCGGGCCGATTTGTTTGTCAATCATCGGGTGATACTGACGCCGGTCGAGGAAACCGCTGCCGACGCCGTCTCCCGGGTAGCTGCGATGTGGTCCAGCACCGGCGCTGAAGTGCTCACCATGAGCGTGGAGGATCACGACGCCGTGTTGGCCAATACTAGCCATTTGCCCCACGTATTGGCTTATGCGCTGGTGGATGCACTGGCAAAATCTGATCAGGGGGAGCAGATCTTCCGCTTTGCTGCCGGCGGATTTAGAGACTTTACCCGGATCGCGTCCAGCGATCCGGTTATGTGGCGCGATATTGCCCTGGCGAATCGAGAGCAGCTTTTGATTGCGCTGGACAGCTTCAGCTCTCACCTGGATTTATTGCGAGAGGCAATCGAAAGTGGCGATAGCACAAGCTTGCAGCAGATTTTTGAGCACGCCAAGGAATCCAGGGATCAATTTGCGCAGGATCTGGCGGCGCGCAGCGCCTGATTTCTTGCCCGGCCCTATCCTTTAATGAAATCTGATATTCACGTAGTAACGATTGATGGTCCCGGTGGCGCTGGCAAGGGCACAATCTCACATCGACTGGCTGGGTTTTTAGGCTGGCACCTGCTGGACAGTGGCGCGCTCTACCGGGTTACGGCCTATGCGGCCTCCGCCGCTGGGCTCGAGCTTGATGATGAGCCTGCGGTTGCCGAAGTGGCGAGGAGCCTTGATCTGAAATTTGTCCGCCTGGACAGCGAAGAAGTGGACGTCCTCTACCAGGGTCAAAGTATCAGCCGGTCTATTCGGAGTGAAGCCGGGGGTCGTGGTGCCTCGACAGTGGCGGCATTACCGGCGGTAAGAGTTGCACTGCTGGAGCGACAACGGGAGTTTGCGCGGGAGCCGGGATTGGTGGCGGATGGTCGCGACATGGGCACCGTGGTTTTCCCTGATGCAGTGGCGAAATTCTTCCTCACGGCGAGCGCTGAAGAGCGTGCTGAAAGACGCTATAAGCAGTTGATTCAAAAGGGGGAAAGTGTTAATCTCGCCGCCCTTTTGCGGGACATCCAATCCCGTGACAGGCGGGACAGTGAGCGAGCAGTGTCCCCCCTGGTGCCAGCTGAGGATGCGATAGTCATCGACAGCACGGCCACCCCGATAGCAGAAGTGATGCAACGGGTGCTGGTTGAATTGGCAAAAAAAGGAATCCCGGCAACATAGGGGAACTCTCGCAGGGCGTCATTTGACAGCCCCGAAGTCCGGTCCGCAGCAACTGTGGTCCAGACAAGGTTCCGATAATTGGTGGTACCCAGAATTGCACCATTTATCGGGTTTACGTAAATAACCCGCGTCAACTGGAGATGCGGAGCAGCAGAAAGACTGCTGTTATCCAAAGGTAGGTAATCCACATGAGCGAAAATTTCGCCGATCTGTTTGAAGAAAGTCTAAAGACTATTGATATGAAGCCCGGTTCAATCGTGACTGGTGTCGTCATCGACATCGACAACGAATGGATCACGGTCCACGCTGGACTGAAATCTGAGGGCGTCATATCCCGCAGCGAATTTATCGACGCCAACGGCGACATTACGCTGGAAATTGGCGACGAAGTACAGGTAGCACTGGAAACTGTCGAAGATGGTTTCGGTGAGACTCGCCTGTCGCGTGAAAAAGCCAAACGTTCCGAGTCCTGGACGGAACTGGAATCAGCCCTGGAAGCCGATGAGGTAGTCACTGGCATCATCAACGGCAAGGTTAAAGGTGGTTTCACTGTAGATATCAATTCCATCCGCGCGTTTCTGCCCGGATCACTGGTTGATGTTCGCCCCGTACGTGAGACAACGCACCTCGAAGGCAAGGAACTGGAATTCAAAGTCATTAAGCTTGATCAGAAGCGCAATAACGTCGTGGTATCACGCCGGGCGGTTCTGGAAGCAGCTAACAGTGTCGAGCGCGATGCTCTTCTGGCGAACCTGCAGGAAGGCATGTCGGTCAAAGGTGTGGTCAAGAATCTTACTGATTACGGCGCATTTGTTGATCTGGGCGGTGTGGACGGTCTGTTGCACATCACTGATATGGCGTGGAAGCGCATCAAGCACCCCAGCGAAATCGTTAATGTTGGCGACGAGATAGACGTCAAGATTCTCAAGTTTGATCGCGAGCGTAACCGCGTATCACTGGGCCTCAAGCAACTGGGTGAAGATCCCTGGGTCGCTATTACTCAGCGCTACCCCGAGAATTCCCGTGTTATGGCTACGATCACCAACCTTACCGACTACGGCTGCTTTGCCGAAATCGAGGAAGGTGTGGAAGGTCTGGTTCACGTATCGGAAATGGATTGGACCAACAAGAATGTTCACCCATCAAAAATCGTCCAGTTGGGCGACGAGGTCGAGGTGATGATTCTGGATATTGATGAAGAACGCCGTCGTATATCATTGGGTATCAAGCAATGTCAGCAAAATCCATGGGACGCCTTTGCCGGACAATGTGCCAAAGGGGACCGTATTTCGGGTAGCATCAAGTCGATCACCGATTTTGGTATCTTCATCGGTCTGGATGGAAATATTGATGGCCTGGTTCATCTTTCAGATATTTCCTGGGATGTCGCTGGCGAAGAAGCCGTGCGCAACTACAAGAAAGGTGATGAGATCGAAACCGTTATCCTCTCTGTTGATCCAGAGCGTGAGCGTATTTCGCTGGGTATCAAGCAGCTGCAGTCCGACCCCTTCTCTGACTACGTAGAGCAGAATGACAAGGGCTCAATTGTCACTGGCATCATCAAGTCTGTGGACGCACGCGCCGCCGTTGTTGAATTGGCACCCGATGTAGAGGCTACTCTGCGAGCATCCGAAATCAGCGTGGAACGGGTAGAAGATGCCCGCAGCGAGCTGAAAGAGGGTGAAAGCATTGAGGTCAAGGTGATTGCGGTTGATCGCAAGAACCGTACAATGAGCGTATCAGTCAAGGCCAAGGACTACGAAGACGAGCAGGAAGCCGTCCAGTCTCTGAAAGATCAGGAAAGTGAGACCGCCAGCCCGGCCACCATCGGTGATCTGATCAAGGCCAAGATGGAAGGCGGCGAAGGCTAAGCCTCCGATTAGCGGTGGCGGTTGTCCGCCACCGCAATGATCCAGAGATAGTAGTACTATGTCCCGGTTTGCCGTTGAAAGGAGAGCAATATGACCAAGTCAGAATTGATAGAGGTTATCGCCGGCCGGCAGACACAGTTGTCTGCAAAAGATGTCGAGCTGGCTATCAAGACAATTCTCGAGCATATGTCGCAAACCCTGGCTAAGGGTGAGCGTATAGAAATTCGCGGATTCGGCAGCTTTTCCTTGCATTACCGGGAGCCTCGTAAGGGCCGCAACCCCAAAACCGGTGATACGGTTGAACTCAGCGGCAAGTATGTCCCCCACTTCAAGCCCGGCAAGGAACTGCGGGAGCGGGTGAACATGGGCTTGCAGGCTGGCTACTGATAGCGAAGCCAGTCGTCTCTGCACTGGCGTGTCTTTGACACGCCATTTTTGTTTGTAGGGCCCACTGTGAATTTTTCCGCGATCAATTAAGGAAATTTTGCTCGAATTGTGGTCTTATAGCGTCGATTCTCGTCCGGGGTCGGGCGGGGGTAAATTGGCCTCGAATGGAGATCAGGCGCTGACAAACGCCATGCATTTTTTACAGAAACTTCTTTCTCTTGCGCTCGTCCTCGGCATGTTGCTCATCGGCATGTTGTTTGCCCTTCAAAATACAGAAACTGTCCCGTTGGATTTACTGATTATTCAACTGCCAGAGCGCAGTGTGGCCCTGTGGGTATTACTGGCGTTTAGCGTCGGTGCCATTGCCGGCATGGTCGCAAGCTCAGGCGTGTTACTCAAATTGCGCAAGGATCTGTTCTCTACCCGGTCTCAGCTGCAGCGTAAGTCCACAGAGGTGGATAAATTGCGTAGCAGTGGGCAGGAGACGTGATCAGCGATCTGGCCCTTTTTACACTTATCTTCGTCGCTATCGGGGTCGGATGGTGGCTTGGCCGTCGTGCAGGGGTGCAGGCCGGTTCCTCCACAGACGCCATTGGTATCCCCTCCCAGTATTATCGGGGGCTCAATTACCTGCTGGATGATCAGCCCGATGGGGCCATCGACGCCTTCATCGATGCGCTGGAAGTAAACAGCGACACCTTCGATACCCATATTGCGCTGGGAAACTTGTTGCGCAGACGTGGTGAGACCGATAGAGCGATTCGAATACATCAGAATTTGTTGTCCCGGCCAGACGCGCCACCCCGGCAGTTACACACAGCTCACCTTGAGCTTGCGCGAGACTACATCAGCGCTGGTTTGCTGGATCGCGCAGAACGGTTGTTGCTGGATCTGGTACGAGAGTCAACCGAGCTTGCAAACACCAGTCGCAAGCACTTGTTACAGATTTACGAGAGTGAGCGGGAGTGGGAACAGGCCATAGAAGTGGCCCAGGAAATGCTGCCGCGCAAGTCACTTCTACCCGGTTCGGTTGCGGCTGACAAAACCGTTCTGGTGGCGCTTTCACACTATTGCTGTGAAATGGCCGAGGTCGAAATTGCTGCTAGTCATTTGCGCGCGGCGCGACAAAGGCTGCACGACGCATTGGCGTACGATGCCAATTGTGTGAGGGCATCCATGCTGCTGGGACACCTCGAGCTGGAGAGTGGTCATCCCAAACTTGCGGTCAAGGCGTTAAAACGAATCCGCTTTCAGGATCCCGAGTACATTCCCGAATCTGTCGATCTGCTCCACAGATGCCATCAGGTGATGGACGACATTCCTGGGTTACATGATTACCTGTGGGATTGCATGGATTACTACCCATCAGTGACGCTGATGCTGAAAATTGCCGAGGACATCCAGTCTGCTAGTGGTGATGTGGCGGCTGGTGAGTTCATATCCGGGGAATTGAAGTCCCGACCGTCGCTGATCGGGCTGGCTGCATTGATTCAGCTGCATGTTGCCAGCGCCCGGGATGCAGCGCGGGAAAATTTGGTGCTGTTGCAACAGCTGGTGGAAAAACTTATCTCGGACCGAGCGACATACCGGTGTGGCCATTGCGGCTTTTCCGGTCGGGAGTTACATTGGTTGTGTCCGAGTTGTAAACAATGGAGTCGTATCAAAGCGATACGGGGAACACAGGGGGATTGATGAATAGATGGAATCACCAGTAATCGTTGCATTGGATTATGCAGACAGTCGCTCAGCGCTGGAATTTGTCGAGCAGTTGGATCCAACAAGCTGTCGGGTCAAGGTCGGTAAGGAGCTGTTCACTCGCAGTGGGCCTGAGGTGGTCAAGTCGTTGCAGCAACGAGGATTCGAGGTTTTCCTTGATTTGAAGTTTCACGATATACCCAATACCGTTGCTGGCGCGGTAAGGGCCGCAGCAGAAATGAATGTATGGATGGTCAACGTTCACGCCAGCGGGGGGCGGCGTATGCTGGATGCGGCTCGTGCGGCACTCACTGATTTCGATAGACCGCCTCTGCTGATAGCTGTGACTGTATTGACGAGTATGGCTGCGCCAGACCTGGAGGAAACGGGAGTAACTGCCACTCCGGCGGACCAGGTAAGTCGATTGGCGAAACTGACTTCAGAGGCTGGACTCGATGGCGTGGTTTGCTCCGGGAAAGAGGCGCCTTTACTAAGAGCCCGATATGGCGAAGGGTTTAAACTGGTGACACCGGGCATCCGTCTGGCGGGTGATGATCCAGGTGATCAGCGCCGGGTGCTGACCCCCGTCGCTGCCATGGATGCCGGTAGCAGCTACCTTGTGATAGGCCGATCCGTCACGGCGAGTGCTGACCCTGCCGCCCTTGTGCGATCAGTACTGGAAGAACTGGCAGTTTCCGCTTGACCTTCCTGTAGATGGTCTATACTGAATGTGTGATACGGATGTCACGGTATGTCAGATCAAGGAGATCATCATGACAAAACTCACATGGATTAAGTGGATTTTTCTAGCAACCCTGGTAACCAGCGCACCGCTTGCGCTTTCCCAACACATTAACCTGCAACTCGCCGATGCCACTGCTGTGGTAAACGTCGAGGCAGTCAATATCAATGTTGCCGATTCCGGGACCCTTGCCAAAGCCCTGTTGGGTGTAGGTAAGGTTCGGGCTGAGGCAATAGTGCATTACCGAGACACCTATGGACCTTTCGCTTCTCTTGAGGACTTGCGCAAGGTCAAAGGTATCGGTCAGTCGGTCGTCGATAAAAATCGCGACCGTATCATATTGGAATAAGGACCGGCGCATCCGTATCATGAGGGGGCTTATGCCCCCTTTTTATATTGAGACATTAGAGCCCACTCATATACTGGATACTTCAGGGGTGATGCCTGTCCCGGATTCTGCGCGATGAGCAGCTGTTTAATCACCGGAGCCAGTGGATTTGTAGGCCGCCCCTTGCTCGAGGCACTAGTCGAATCCGGGTATGCGTGTCGCACTCTGCAACGTAGCGGCAGTTCCAGTGTTGGTGGGGAAGTGCAGCACTATGTTGCCAATCTTGGGGTGGATCCCATACCAGAAGATAGTCTGGCAGGGGTTGAAACCGTGATTCATCTCGCCGGGACAGCGCACACAGATTACTCCGGGGAGGAGCACGATCGGGTTCATAGAGCCGGCACCCTGCAATTGGCGGCTGCGGCAGCGGAGGCGGGGGTGCAACATTTTATTTATATGAGTAGCGTCAAGGCCATGGGTGAGTCTGACGGAGACGGTTTGAGGATAGAAGCTTCCATTGCTGCTGATGCATCGCCCTATGGTCAGGCCAAGAGAGCCGCAGAGCTGGGACTCGCGGATATTGCTGCGGCCAGTAACATGGGTGTCACTGTTCTCCGGCCCGCTCTCGTGTATGGATTCGAAGCCAAGGGAAATCTCGCAACTTTATTGCGTTACTCAATAAAGCCATTGCCTGGTTTACCCCGACTGGGGGCGCGTTCGATGGTGGCGTTGGAGGACCTGTTGGCCGCCGTAAGCCTGTTTGTGGGACGGCCGCTGCCGGGTTACCGCTGTTATATCGTCAGCGGAGCCGATGCCTATAGCAGTCGCGATATTCAGGAGCTGAGCCGTCACGCTCTGGGTCGTCCCGCCCCCAGCGTGACTGTCCCGAGCTGGATGTGTCGCGCGATACTGGCAGCGGTCGACGTGATCCGTCACAAAGAGGGGGCATCAACCTTCCAGCGTGTGTTTGGCGCAGAGTTGTTCAGTAGTGCGGCGCTGCAGGCTGACACGGAATGGCGGCCAATGAGGAATCTGGAATCTTATCTCCCCACCATGTTGGCAGCCGTTGCCGAGAGAGAAAACGCCCATGCCTGAGCAGGTGTACATACTATGGGGTTTGGCAGCTCCCCTGGCGTTTTTGCTCACCCTTATGTATCGACACTGGGCGCAGCGACAAGGGGTGGTGGATACCCCCAATTCGCGGAGCGCTCATACGACTTCGGTGCCGCGGGGCGCTGGGGTGGCATTTATCCTCACCTTTGTCGGGCTGTACTGGTTGCTCCCGGAAACGTCGCTGGCATTTGATGGGCTCTGTTTAGCTGGGGTCGCCATCGCCACCATTGCGCTGATAGATGATCTTCGACCGCTACCAGCACGGGTTCGATTGGGTGGGTACGCCATAATCATCGCCCTGTTTCTGGTGGGATTCGTGGTTTCGGACCAGGTGGCGAATATGGCGCCGTTCCCGGTCCTGGTCTCTTACCCGCTAATTTTTATCGCTGTTTTATGGCACACGAATCTTTTCAATTTTATGGACGGTACAGATGGTCTTGCCACCATTCAGGCGCTGACGGTCCTGGTAGCGGCCTCTTCATTGATTTCTATCGGCGGCACGGCGCCAGATCTTGGCCAGGCACAGCAATCCATGTTGCTGTTGGCCGCGGCCTTGGCTGGCTTCCTGCCGCTGAACTGGGCGCCAGCACGACTGTTTATGGGGGATGCTGGCAGTGTTTTCCTCGGGTTTATGCTGGCGGGATTTGCTGTTCTTACGATAGGCTCATCCACTCTGGGTCTCGCCGTCTGGTTGATCCTTCTGGCGGCGTTTATAGGTGACGCCAGTTACACGCTGATCTGGCGCATGACCAGCGGGCAGCCCTTTCTTGAAGGGCACAGTCTGCATGCGTACCAGCGTGTTACCCGCCTTTGGGGCAGTCACCGCCGCACTGCGTATTTACTGTTGAGCGTCAATGTATT
Source organism: uncultured Halieaceae bacterium (assembly GCA_938074045.1). Classification (GTDB taxonomy): domain Bacteria; phylum Pseudomonadota; class Gammaproteobacteria; order Pseudomonadales; family Halieaceae; genus CALJGI01. The sequence goes on along the minus strand of CALJGI010000002.1, from coordinate 54,937 downwards.
GTGGCTATTGCCGCTGGCATGGTCTGCGCGAATATGGCCAGAACTGGGCGTCTGGATGGTCATGCTTGCGTACACGCCGCTGTTATTGGCAATCCATTGGTGTCGTCGATTAGCCTGATGCTTACGAATCGAAAGGCATTATTTTCAGTACAGTAGTCTGTCGTGGTCAATGCTCACCGATTTCAGTAGAATGGCGGTCTAACATGCTGATTCAGGTAGGAAATTGGTTTCCACATCTAATTTGGTAAAACGAAGTTATCGTTCCCTGGTGCGCGCTCTTATAGAGTCCGCAGAGAAGGGAGTCGAGTTACCTCGTAATATCAAACAGGCTTTGCTGCTTACGCTGGACATGTGTTTCGTGACTGCTGCCATGTGGTTTGCCATGGCCCTGCGCCTGGGTGGTGCCAATGTGCAATTCGGCGCCACCGAGATCGCCGTCTGCCTGGGCACCATACTGATCAGCGCCTTAGTCTTCCTGCGTCTGGGCCTGTACCGCGCCGTTATCCGCTTTATGGGGCAGCAGGCCATCTGGGCAATTATTCGCGGTGTCAGCTATTCCTCCTTGGGTCTTGCCGCACTGATATTTTTTACCCAGGCTCACGTCCCGCGCTCTTTACCCTTCATCTATTGGGGTCTGGCCATGTTTGCCATTGGTGGTTCACGGTTGGCGCTGCGTGCCTGGTACCAGAACCGACTGCGATCCAGTTGCGAGCAGGTGGTAATATACGGCGCCGGAGATTCTGGTCGCCAGCTACTCCACGCGCTGCTGCATGGAGAAGACTTTCATCCTGTATTTTTTGTGGACGACGATCACAGCCTTCATCACCGTGTTATCAACGGCGTGACGGTGCGCAGCCCCGCCGATCTACCGGAACTGATTGACAGTCACGACATCAGTCAGATTCTTCTCGCCATACCATCGGTGACCGGTGAAAGACGGAAGTCCATCATTAACTCGTTGGTTAATCTTCCTGTGTATGTGCGTACCGTTCCTTATTTCAATGATCTGATTCAGGGTGAAGCCACAGTTTCTGAAATTAAGGATATCGAGCTGGAGGATTTACTGGGTCGAGACCCGGTGCCGCCACATCCGGAACTGATGGAACGCTGTATCACCGGCAAGGTCGTGATGGTAACCGGTGCGGGTGGCTCCATTGGTGCGGAGTTGTGTCGCCAGATTCTCGTTTCAGGAGTGAGGGAGCTTATTCTTTTTGACAACTCCGAATATGCCCTATACCAGGTTGAAGAAAATCTGCAAACTGTGAAGCAACGCGCAGAAGTAGATGTAGAGATGATTGCACTGCTGGGTTCGGTGCAGGACCAGCGACGACTGGAGCGCATATTTGAAACCTTCGCCGTGGATACGGTCTACCACGCGGCGGCCTATAAGCACGTGCCCATTGTGGAATACAACGTTGCCGAAGGGGTGCGCAACAATGTGTTCGGTACCTGGTATGCCGCTCAGGCAGCTATCGAGGCGGGTGTAGAAAACTTTGTACTGATTTCAACCGATAAAGCCGTACGACCAACCAATATGATGGGGGCCTCCAAGCGGTTCGCTGAGATGCTGTTACAGGCTCTTGCACGAAATAACACAGGTACCCGTTTTTGCATGGTTAGGTTCGGTAACGTTCTGGGGTCTTCCGGGTCGGTGGTGCCGCGATTCAGACAGCAAATTAAGCGAGGTGAACCTCTTTCAGTCACACATCCTGATGTATCACGCTACTTTATGACGATTCCTGAGGCCGCACAGCTGGTACTCCAGGCCAGCGCGATGGGGTTGGGGGGCGACGTATTTGTCCTGGATATGGGCGAGCCGGTTCGTATTCAGGACCTCGCGCGACGCATGATTCAGTTGTCTGGATATGAAGTCAAAGAAGAGGACAATCCCCAGGGCGACATCGGTATCGAATTTACGGGTCTGCGACCGGGTGAAAAATTGTTTGAAGAGCTGTTGCTTGGACACGGTGTCACAGGAACCGGACACCCAATGATTATGCGCGCGGAAGAGGAATACCTGGATCTGCCTACTATTCGGGAGCTGTTATATGAGTTGGAGCAGCACTGCGACGATATGGATTGCGCGGAGATAAAAGCTGTATTGCTGGGCGCGGTGAGCGGGTTCCATGAGCACGAGGGTATGCACGATCACCTCTGGATTCGGCAGCGCGCTCGCAGTGAGCAGGCAGAGTCCAATGTCCAATCCCTGTTCCCCAAAACCTGATCTGATTATTATTAGAGTACCGTCGCTATTATGGCGGTAGAAATCCTTCCCGGATCCGGAAACTGCTATGAAACAATCCCGTTGTGTTTGTCTGCTAGCGCTGTACGCCGTGTTTGGCTGGGGGTTGGCGACAACCGCCAATGCCAATCCAGAATTGGAATCGGGTTGGGATGACTTCTTGTATGGACTGAGGCAGGCTGAGGACAGCCTCCGCAATCCGGAGTACTTCCCGCCGGAAGCAACAGATCGAAACCTGGCGGAAGGCTACCGGTACCTTCTGGCGCACGTTAGTCGCATGATCGAAATGGAAATGCGGCAGGACCCACGATTTCCAGAATTCAATCGTTCCATGGACATGTTGCGAAAGTGGACAGCAGAAAACCCGGACACCATGTATCTCAAAGCGCCCATTGATGCGACCGGGTATTATCGGGTGCGGGGCACAGTGTCCGACGCGCGAGAATGGAATACTTCGGAGCGAGGTATTTCCGGACCCAAAGCACCACGTATGGTGACCTTTGCCACTATCACTGACGTGCCGGGGGCGACTGGGCAGTTGGCGGAAATGGCAGTCTGCAAAAGTCAGACACTGGACTTTGTTAATAGCTTTACCCTGCATATACAGGCCGACGGAAATTTCCAGATATTGATTGGACCGGAACGACCGGAGAACTTCACCGGCAATTTTCTGGTGTCCCGAAAACTCATGTCCTGTCCCACAACCCGCGCAGAATCCATGCGTGAAGCACAATGGTTGTCAGTACGCGAAATTTTTTCCGACTGGGAACACGAGGTGCCCCTGGACATGGAAATACAGCGCCTGGATTCAATCGGTGCCCGTCGGGCGCCAGTCACGTCAGAATTCATGAGAGAGAAGTTGGTGAAGATTGGACGTGAGCTACCTAACCAGATCAGGTTTTGGCAGGCATTGCAGGAGATTGCGCTGGAAGTTAGATCGGATTACAACCGGGATGGCCTTAGGTCAATGCCGGTGAATGGCATCAACCCTCCGGCGCCTCCATTTACTGCAAGTGGGGTGGCAGGGGCGCGACAGCTGTATGCGGCTGGTGTATTCGAGCTTGAAGTGGATGAAGCACTGGTGGTGCGTGTGGTAGCGCCAGTCGAACCGCATTATGTAGGATTTCAGTTGAGCAATCTGTGGTTTGAAGGACCTGACCAGCAAAACTACACCAGCTCATTGAGTGGGCATCAGCTGCCGGTTGCTAGTGACGGCGCTCGTTACTACATCGTTGCGCACCGCGATCCGGGGGTGCGGGGGTGGGTCGATACCACTGGTTTGGAGAAGGGAACACACTCTATGCGGTTTATATTCAGAGAAGATCCCAGCCCCGAGCAGATGCCGACGGCGACAGCGCAGTTGGTCAAGTTGACACTATTGCGGGACTTTCTTCCTGAGGATATCCCCATTGTGTCGCCGACTCAGCGCACAAATGAAATAGCTGTGAGACAGTCCCATATCAAACGCCGTTGGCGAGGACACTAAAGCCGGTCTTAAGCTATTTATTTGGTATTAAATTCCAATATATTCATATAAATTGGAATAATATTTTATATTTTTTGCATAAATCGGAACATATAGAGACAATGTGCGGCTTGTATTCACGTACTATGGAAGGATCGTGAATTCACCTTCAGATACCCCATGTCCGATGATCTTCTGGCCCTGATTCGACAATCACTGATTGGTGAGGGGCAACATGTCCCTACCTGTTTTGGCCCCAAGCCGTTGGTATATGCTGACTACACGGCTTCTGGCCGTGCTCTGTCATTTGTTGAGGATATCATCAGGGAGCGGGTGCTGCCGTACTATGCGAATACCCATAGCGAAACCTCCTACACCGGGGCACATACCTCAGCTTTGAGAGAGCAATCTCGCGATATCATCCGCACTGCCATAAACGGCAGTGACGACGATGCCATTATTTTTTGTGGTTCCGGGGCTACCGCCGCCATCAACAAGTTGCTGGATCTGCTCAATCTGACCATCCCCCGTGATCTTGATGAGCGTTATGGGCTGGGCGAATCGATTCCTGAATCTCAGCGACCGGTAGTGATACTTGGGCCCTATGAACATCATTCCAATGAGTTACCCTGGCGCGAGTCCATCGCCAGGATTGAAGTGGTGAGACTGAATACACAGGGCTTACTGGATATGGCTGATCTGGAGGAGCGGCTTCAGCGTCATCGGGACGCGCCCGGGTTGCTGGCCAGCTTTTCGGCGGCTTCCAATGTCACCGGAATTAAAACAGATATTACACAAGTAACCGATCTCGTTCATGAGTACGGTGGTTTGTGTTTCTGGGATTATGCCGCTGCCGCGCCTTATAGCGCGATTGATATGAACCCAGAGCATTCAGCCGCTCCCGACGCTGTATTTATTTCGCCGCACAAATTCGTTGGCGGCCCGGGTTCGCCGGGAATTCTGGTGGTAAAGAAGCACGCGGTGCATAACAGTGTACCCGCCATACCGGGAGGTGGGACGGTGAGTTATGTAACGCCCGAACATCACAGGTACTTGAGTAACCATGAGCATCGGGAGGAGGGCGGTACGCCCGCCATTGTTGAGTCGATACGTGCCGGATTGGCTTTCAAGTTGCAGCAGGATGTGGGTACCAAGCGAATAGAGAATCTTGAAAGAGAGTTTGTGCAGCGGGCGATGCAGCGGTGGGGCGACAATGAAAACATCGATATTCTGGGTTCTCTCGATGCTGACAGGCTCAGTATTCTATCCCTGCGCATCAAGCGCGGGGAGCTTGATCTGCACTATGGTTTTGTTGTTGCACTGCTGAATGATTTGTTTGGTATCCAAGCCAGAGGCGGCTGCTCCTGCGCTGGTCCCTACGGCCACCATTTGCTGGATATGGATATGGAGCAAAGCCGGGCGATTGAGCGCCAGATCGAAGCTGGTCACATGATTCTGCGGCCCGGCTGGGCCAGACTCAATTTCAATTATTTTATTGATCAGGACACCTTTGAATATTTATTGGCAGCGGTGGAGCTGATTGCAGAACATGGATGGCGGTTGTTACCCTATTATGCTTGGGATGTCGTAGCAGGCAGTTGGCGCTTTCAGGAGATAGCGCAGGAGCTGCCTGAGCGTCTTGGCTGCATCGATTTCCGCTCAGTGCAAACTAGTGGCTCCGATATCGAAGAAGAAACTGGCGGTGTGGTAGCTTCACTTGCCGCGTACCTGGAAGCTGGTCGCGAAATATTGCTGGGAGATTTTGAGCAACAAAATTCCTATTTCATCGAATTGCCGGCAGAAGCTGAGCGCTTGCGCTGGTTTGTACTGCCAGGTGATGCCGAAACCCGCCAACAGGAACCTGACCTTGATTGTCCGGAGGCAATGTTAACACAGGGAGATATCAGCGATGATCTTCAGGCAGCTATTTGATTCTGCATCATCCACCTATACCTATATCCTTGCCTGTGAGGTAAGTCGTCAGGCGATTATCGTAGATCCAGTATTCGAGCAGCACGGGAGGGATTACGCGCTGTTGCGTGAACTGGGTTTGTCATTGCGCTACACACTGGATACCCATGTACACGCCGACCATGTCACAGGTGCCTGGCGTATGAAAGAGGCGACGGGTGCGCGCATTGCACTGAGTCGCGAGAGTGGCGCTGCAGGCGTCGATCTGGAATTGGAGGACGGTACTGTATTGGCATTCGGCGACTGTTCCCTGACGGCAATGTCGACGCCGGGTCATACCAGTGGTTGTATGACCTTTGTGACTCACGATCGAAGCATGGCCTTTACCGGTGATTGCCTGCTGATCCGTGGTGCCGGTCGTACGGACTTCCAGGCCGGGGATGTTCACACTATGTGGTGCAGCATTCGGGAAAAAATATTTACCCTCCCCGATGACTGCCTAATTTATCCGGGGCACGATTATCTGGGTCGCACCGTCTCAACGGTAGCAGAGGAAAAGCGTTTTAATCCACGTATCGGGGGTGAGGCACGCGAGGAGGATTTTGCCGGGTTTATGGATAACCTGGGCTTGCCTCATCCACGTCAGTTGGTCTTCGCGCTGCCGGCGAATCTGAGATCGGGGCAACCGGAATCTGACCCTGCACCGGAATCTACCTGGGGCCCTATCGTACAAACCTTTGCGGGATTACCGGAGATTGAGCCCGATTGGGTCGCCAGACACGCGGGTGAGTTGACGCTACTCGATGTTCGCAGTTCAGCTGAATACGGTGGGGAGTTGGGTCACATCGGGGGTTCTTTGCTGATTCCCCTGAGTGAACTGCGGGAGAGGGTTGACGAGGTGAACCGTGACAAGCCAGTGGTAGCGGTATGTCAGTCGGGCAAACGTTCCGCTATGGCGGTGCAGATACTGCAGGCAGCTGGATTTACAGAAGTGGCCAATCTTCCCGGGGGTGTAATTCACTGGGCTCGTTTGGCTCTCCCAGGACTTGAATACTCAGACTAACCTCACAGATGTTTATGATCCTGTTGAATCCGGAATGTATTCGTTACCGGGACTTTGAGACCTTCGCCTGCTTCTCGATAGCGGAAATCATCAACCCGGCAATGTCTTTTTCCGTGGCTGTTTCGACACCTTCCAGACCGGGTGAGGAATTCACCTCCAGCAGCAGTGGTCCAGCCTTGGACCGGATGATATCAACGCCAGCGACGGCAAGCCCCATTGCTTTGGTTGCCTTCAGGGCCAGCCTGCGCTCTTCTTTGGTAGGTTTTACGACAGAAGCTGAGCCACCCTGATGCAAGTTGGCACGAAATTCACCAGGTGCAGCTGAGCGCTGAATCGCGCCTGCAATTTTGCCGTTGATAACCAGCAATCTTAAGTCTTTCCCGTTCGCTTCCTTGATAAATTCCTGTACCAGGAGGTTCGCTTTAACCGCCTTGAATGCGTTGATTACACTTTCAGCCGCTTTACCGGTTTCTGCCAATACGACGCCGCGACCCTGAGTTCCTTCCAACAACTTTACTATGAGTGGCGCGCCACCCACCATATCGATAAGCTCTTTGGTGTCGATGGGGGAATTGGCGAAACCGGTGACCGGTATATCGAGACCGCTTTTGATCAACAACTGCAGAGAGAACAATTTGTCACGGGATTGGCTGATGGAGAGGGAGCTGTTAAGCGCGTAAACGCCCATGCTCTCGAATTGCCTCGTCAGGGCACAGCCGTAGAAAGTGGCGCTTGGCCTGATGCGGGGTATGACGGCGTCCAGATCACTTATGATATGGCCACCGCGGTAGTGTACCTCCGGCTTGTCATCGTCCAGCTTCATATAGCAGTCTGTGATGTTAAGAAAGGTCATTTCATGACCACGTTCGTCACCCGCTTCCATGATGCGCATATTTGAATACAACTTGGGATTCGTCGCCAGAACACCGATTTTGAGTCCAGTCTTTTTTGTCTCGGGAATGTTGTAAAGAGTGCGCAGCTCGGTATCGGTAAAGCGCCCTAGATTGAGGCCTGCCGCAGGATCGACCAGAATTCGACCGGTCATTGCCTCGCGGCCGAGAAGCATGCGAAAACCCATACTGTCACGGTTTGCCAGTGTCAGTTCAATATCCCACACCTGATCACCAAGTCTTACCGGCGTCTGGATAACATAGCGCTTTTCGCTGGCACCGTTGGTGCTTTTCACTATCCGACGGTCGTGGATTGGGGTTTCGCATCTGATGGTGACTTTTCGATTTTGTTGCAGAGGGTGTACTTCAAACGAAACCCAGGGCGCATCACCCCGGCGAAATGCTTGAATATTGAAGGCGTGCAGGGCGCTGGTTTTGGCCCCGGAATCCACCCGCGCTTTGACGGCAGGTACGCCCAGATGTGGGAATTGGCACCACTCTTCGCTGCCCACAATAATTTTATCAAGTTCTTCTCCAGACATACTTCTATCCCCATTCATGGAGTTTATTGTATTTATTGGTAAACCCCGAAAAGTGACGAGTTGCCCGTGTAGGTGTCAATGGCAGGAGTTATACAGCATTATGGCCAAATTAGCTCTTATGTTGTAGTGGTATGATGGGTAGCGTATTTCAGGTGGATGACGATGGTGGATAAGTCCCTGAGAGTGGTAGTCATTGGCGCCGGCATGGCCGGAATTCTAGCTGCGATCAAGCTGCTGGAAGACGGGATCAATGATGTGGTTGTTTACGAAAAAGCTGACCGCATCGGTGGCACCTGGCGTGAAAATACATACCCCGGCCTAACCTGCGATGTCCCCTCACACCATTATACCTATAAGTTTGAACGAAACCCGCACTGGACTCGCTTTCTGCCTCCTGGCAATGAGATTCAGGCGTACTTCGAACGGACGTGTACCAAGTACGGCATCGATGAGCTGATTCGGTTTAATTGTGGAATCGAGACCGCCAGCTTTGTTGCTGGTCGTTGGCATCTGCAGACAAGCCTGGGTGAAACAGACGTTGCTGACATAGTGGTAGCCGCCACCGGTGTGCTGCATCAACCCAATATTCCCGCAATCCAAGGAATGGAAGATTTCTTGGGAGATTTGTTTCACAGTGCGCGTTGGGACCACTCCATTGATTTAAAGGGTAAACGTATCGGCGTCATAGGCAGTGGATCCACTGGCGTGCAGATAATATCGGCCCTGGCGGGGCAAGTCGCCGGCGTCAGCCATTTTCAACGCACACCGCAGTGGATCATGCCGGTTGAAAATGGATACTTCAGTGCCGAGGAGCGAGAAAGCTTTCGCACTGATCCTGACGCGCTTGACGCCGCCATGGGTACAGAGCAGTACCTTGCCAATGTCGAGGGTTATACACAGGCTATCACTGGGTCGAAGCTCGATACCCGAGCTCAGTGGAGCGCCGCCTGTCTGCAAAACCTGGAACAGAACGTGGAGGACCCAGAGTTACGTGAACTACTTCGTCCCGATCATGAACCCATGTGTAAACGGCTGATATTCTCACCGGATTATTATGGGGCTATTCAGCGCCCAGGCACGTTTCTGGTGCGGGAAGGCATAGAAACAATCGAGGCAGAAGGTATTCGTACCCTTGATGGTGTATTACATAAGTTGGATGCCATCGTTTTGGCAACCGGTTTTAAGGCCGACCGATTCATGCGACCGATGACCATTACCGGGCGCAACGGCGTGGCGCTGGAATCGTTGTGGCGCGATCGACCGAAAGCATATCTGGCGGTTGCCATGCCTGACTTTCCCAACTTTTTTATGCTGAACGGTCCTAATGGTCCAGTTGGTAATTTTTCGCTGATCGATATTGCCGAGCATCAATGGGATTATATAGCCCAGTGCATAGCCAGAATCCGAAGCGGAGAGTGCCGTGAAATCAGTCCCACGCATGCGGCGCTGGAGGGTTTCGAGGAAGAGCGGGTAGTCGCAGCAAAAACTACGATCTGGTATACCGGTGGTTGCACCAGCTGGTATCTCGATGATGATGGTATTCCCTCGAGCTGGCCCTGGAACTACCAACGATTTGTCGACAAGATGAAAGCCCCGGATTGGAATGCGTTCGAGTGTGTCATCTGAATTGCAGTTCGATACGTAAAAATTAAAACTCACTATTGAAGGCTGGCAATGAGGCATTCCGAAACAATGACAACGGTCAAAATCCCTATCGGTATCAGCAGTTGTCTACTCGGCGAACGAGTGCGCTTCGATGGGGGCCACAAAAACAACAGCTATATTGCGGGAACGCTATCTGATTATTTCGAATTTCGAGCCTTTTGCCCGGAAATGGCGATCGGGCTTGGTGTGCCCCGTGAAACGATTCGCTTGGTAAAAGACGAGCGTGACGGGGACACGCGCTGCGTCGGTGTAAAGAATGCAGAGATGGATGTCACCAGTCGACTGAAGACAGTGGCAGCTGAACAGAGCCACTGGGTAGCTCATCTTTCAGGTTACATCTTCAAAAAGGATTCACCCAGTTGCGGCATGGAACGAGTAAAAGTGTATTTTAACTCCAATCCTGAGCGATCCGGTGTTGGTGTCTACGCGGGAGAACTGATGGAGGAATTCCCGTGCCTGCCGACTGAGGAAGAGGGGCGACTCGGGGACGCAGGTTTACGGGAAAACTTCATTAAGAGGGTGTTTATGTATGATCGCTGGCGTCAAATGATAGCACGAGGCCCAGCGCGGCAGGATTTCGTCGAATTTCATACTCGCCACAAACTAATCTATATGAGCCACAACCAGAATGGAGCGAGAGCCCTCGGCAGGTTGGTGGCAAGCATCAGTACACTGAGTCAGGAGGACTTTGCCGAGGAATATTTGAGGCAAATGACAGCTCTGGTGAAGAAACCTGCCACACGTAAAAATCATGTCAACGTACTTCAGCATATACAGGGATATCTCAAGCGAAAGCTGGATGCTGAGGACCGCCAGGAACTGAAGGAAACAATCGATCAATATCGGCTGGGATATCTCCCGCTTATTGTGCCGATTACCCTGTTAAAGCATCACTTTCGTCGCGAGCCCGATGAATTTATTGGCAATTCCTACTACATGGAGCCGCATCCCAAAGAATTGATGCTGACCAATAGCATTTAGCTGTTATAACATCTCCAGAAGGGGACATGATTACAATCCGCGTTCTGTGAAGTATGAGCTTTGCCGCCTGGGGCCCCATTGCTCTTCATCCAGTCTAAGGTCGTTGCGGACAAACACGTAAAGATAGGTTGTCTCAGCCAGTGGATAGGCGGCATGGTAGGTATACCCGCCTCGTAACAGCAGCGAGTTCAACATGGGTTGCTCCTGTGATCGTACTTTGGCCCACAGTGGTGCCTGCGGGTCGATGACGTTGGCCATGGCTATGACCACCAATTCCGGTGACCTTTCTCGAAAATAGGCTTCATCCCAGCTACCAGACTCTCTATCCTGTCGGGGAAGTCTGGCCAGATGCTGGTCGGTCAGTCCCGCCACATCAAATACTGATCCGGAGAAGTGCCAGCCAAAGTTTCCGATGTCTAGCAGGGCCACCTCCGAGACGCCGGAACTGGCCTCTGCTGTTTGCCCCAGTACGGCAAAACTGCGATGGGTAAAGCGTCCAAATTCAAACTTGTCGCTGGAGGCAGTGTAGATATTCATAACAATCATGGCGGCGATGGCAGCGCCGCTTATTACTTGCCAGTAGCGACTCTGGTGGCAGAGGCTGATTCCGGCCAGCACATAGATGCATAGAGTGGTGATAGTAAATCGCCTGAATCCGGGCATCCAATCGCCACCAGAGAGAACAGCCCCGGCAGCCATGACGACCGCAATTCCGGCGATCAATATCGTCATCCGTGCGATCGTGGGAGCCAGGAAAATAGGAAAAACACCGATAACCGCCACACCGAACAGGAGGTAACTCAGGAGGTAGTTGATGCCCAGGGAACCACTGGGAGGTTTTGCGTAATAGGTATTGGGTAGCAAATCACCGAAATAGAGAAAGCGGAAGCACTCTATAAGGGCAACAAACAAACCATACCCGAGCATGAGCCTTACAACCGCGGATCGATGGCTATCGAGTAACCAGAGTCCTGCCAGTATCAGGCTGGACAGCAATACTCCCTCTGGTCGTGTAATAGCCAGTGCGCACAGCGTTGCAAGCAAGTGAATACGAGCGCGAGCGTTTCCGTGCAGAATCTGATGGACAAGCCACAGTGAGAAGGCAAAGAGGGCCATCCACAGACTGGTTTCCAGGCCGGACATTGAGTGATAGGCGAGCGATCCATTGCTGGCGACCAGCAATGACGACATAAACGCAGGTACAGAGCGATTTCCATGGGATGCTGGTTGTAGCTTCAGCACTATTGAATAGGTAAGAATTACCGTGGCCAGGAACAGTAGCGCTCCCAGCATCCTGGCCACAATAATGGGGTCTAGAGCTGGAAACATGAATATCCATACCGCAGACATCAGTGTCCACAGCATATTGGTCATGCCTTCAACTGGAGGGAGATTCAAGTCATAGGTCAGTACTCCGTGCTCGACCAGATTTCTGGCGATTCTGAAAGAAATCCAGGCATCGTCCAGTGCATTTTCTGGACGGCGGTATTGGTACAGGTTTATTCCGGCAACCAATACTGTAAGTAATAGCAGAGCTCGATCCCGGAGCCCTGTGTGGGCGGGCACGGTATTCATGTCATGGAGTCATCGTTTGAAATCGGCGTTTATCCGATCAGCAGAAAGGTACATTACACTATGTTGCGCCGTGCTCGGCAATTGTCACTGCTGGCGCTGTATTGCAGACCGAACATACAATAAGGTTACATCAATGGCGATCGGCTAGTGGTGTCACACGCCAGCCAGAATTTATTTTACAAAGCGGGAGAGATGATATGGCGATCAGTTATCTGGATAACAACACCTCTGTTACTGAAGTGGTCGCAGCCCTGCGCCAGCATGGCGCCGTTGTTGTCAGTGAACTGGTTGCGCCGGCGGTGGCGGATGCCGTCGCCGGGGAATTACGACCCAGCCTGCAGGCGGTGGACATAGATACGCAGAGCCCATTCGATGGCAACAAAACCCGTCGTTTCGGCGCTATTATGCGCGAGTCGCCTACTTCTGCAGCGCTGGTGGATCACGATATGCTGGTGGCCGTAGCGGACGAAATCTTGCTACCACATTGTGCCACTTATCAGGTGGGTAGTCTGACTGCCATTGAGATTCTGCCCGGGGAGAATGCCCAGGCGCTGCATCGCGATGACTCGCTTTACCCTATTGAACTCGCCGGCATTGAAACTCAGATTGGTGTTATGTGGGCGCTAAATGATTTCACCCAGGAAAATGGTGGCACCCGGGTAGTTGCGGGTTCTCACAGATTTCTGCGTTCCTGGCATCTTCCGAATGTTACGAGCTGGGAGTCTGCCGTCATGCCCAAAGGTTCTGCTCTTTTTTATCTTGGATCGACCTGGCATGGTGGGGGAGCTAACAATAGCGAGGAACCTAGAATGGGTCTTATCAATACCTATTGTCTGGGTTGGTTGCGTCAGGAGGCGAACCAGTACCTTGAAACTCCGCCTGATGTGGCAGCTAAATTTGAGCCACGTCTGAGAGCGCTGCTTGGCTATACCCCCCATGGCACTGGTGATGATCCTATCGGTGTATTCGATGGTGAATGCGAGGGCTGGCTCGATACTCCACCGGAGCCTGCCTGGCGGGCTGATCGTGGACAGATCGGAAGGGAGATAGATGTTGATGCACAGTCAGGAGATTAGGCTGACCTGCAGCTGAAAATTTTTTTCAGAAAACCAAAGCGCGATTTGTCATGTGTCCTTTTGTGGCTGTCAGGAATACCATTCAATGCGTACCATTCCTCCCATTCCCAGGGCGTCATCGTTTTGGGAGTCGTACCTTTTGACGCTCGATTCAGGGATTGGCCTCTCAGAGAATTATCAATCTCGTTCGATCTGTTATCGGTAATTTCGTCTATAAGAGCTTTGTTTTTCATGATTCTATGTGCTCGTGATCCTCGGTTTCATTGCATGATACGGTCGTTTACTCACACGGGATCAGTACCAGTCAAACATACCTGATGGTCTCACGACAGCGTATCATGTAAGTAGCGCAAATTGTGGTGCGCGGGAGATTACGATTGAAAAAGCATATATTGGTAACTGGTGCTAGTGGGGGTATTGGCTCCGCCGTCGCAGCTCATCTGTGCGAACGAGAAGACGTAGGAGTTGTAATAGGCACTTACCACCGGAACAAGCCAGCGTTTCATGGCGAAAAAATGCACTGGGTACGGCTGGATGCCAGTTGCGAAGCAGATGTTGAAGCACTGCTTTCCGGACTATCTCAACTGGACTGGATTATAAATTGCGTAGGTATTCTTCTAAAGGGGGATATCAAACCGGAAAAAACAATCGCTACTATAAATCCCAGTCATTTCATGACTGTTATTTCGACTAATACACTACCTAGCTTGTTACTGGCGAAGCACGCACGTCATTTGTTGAAGAATAGTCCGGAACCTGTATTCGCGGTAATATCGGCGCGGGTAGGGTCCATCGGCGAAAATGGCCTCGGCGGCTGGTATAGTTATCGTATCAGTAAGTCTGCGCTTAATATGGCTGTACGTACATTGGCGCTTGAGTGGGCGCGCGCTATGCCAGCCGCTCGCGTTGTGGCCCTGCATCCCGGAACCGTAGATACTGATCTGTCACTACCGTTTCAGAAAAGCGTGCCCAAAGACAAATTGTTTACTGCCGATCGTGCTGCACAAATGATATTGAAAACGCTGGATTCATTGGGTGAAAGCAGCAGTGGTCAATTTCTGTCATGGGATGGCACTGAGCTACCCTGGTGAATGTGTCAGAGGTTTAGCCATCGATAGAAAGTCATCCACATGTACACCACTCAGATAAAGAAGTCCTGATTCTCTGCACCAAGAAGGAGCGCACCAAGATTGCGGGAAAATGGGGTTGGATTGTTGGCCACATGGGCACGAGCGGTATGAATGTCGAGGAAAATCTGCTGAATAGCGCTATTGTTGAGCACTGACGACCCACCGGCAGAGGAGAACAGGGAGTCAATGACCTCGATACTCCGATCGATAACCAATGACGCTTGGTAGCGGTAAAGTGCTCGGTCAGTCAGGGCAATAGACTGGTTTAATTCTGCGGCAGCCATCATTTTTTCAAAATTACGCAACAACATAGCCTCCATTTCTTCGATGGCGTTAGTCGCGTTAGCAATCCTCTCCAGCGTACTGTTATCTGACGACAGTTTTGTGAGGTCACCGCTGGCCTTGTTAGTCACCATATCTTTGTATAGGTTCAGTCCCGCTCTAGCAGCGCCTATGGCAGGAGTGGATACCACACGTACAAACGTTTGTGCCCAGGGTAGTTGGTAGAGCGGTGCTTGATTGACCTCCCTGCCCGGATTTGTGCCGGCGAAACCATCTGCTTGCTTGTGTGTTCGGTAATCGGGGACGAATGCATGTTCTACCAGAATATCATTTGAGCCGGTTCCCTGTAGCCCCATAGATTGCCAGGTATCGATGATTTGATAATCACTGCGTGGAAGAAGAAAGGTGCGGTATCCCTCGTCTGGCACGATAGCACCCAGTAATACCCAGCTGCAGTGATCACAACCCGAACTCCAGCCCCATCGACCACTTAACCGAAAGCCTTCAGCTGTGGGTTCGACCTTGCCCAACGGAGCGTATGACGAAGAGACACGAGTGTTGATATCTGTTCCCCACACGTCTTCCTGTGCTCTTTTATCCATCAATGCAAGCTGGAATGCATGTACTGCAATAATGCCACTGGCCCAGGCGGTTGACATGCAGGATTCGGCGATTGCCAGTTGCATGCGAAAAAAATCCTGCGGATCCAGTTCATGACCACCATACTTTTTGGGTTGCAATGCCAGAAAGAACCCAGCGTCCTTGAGTGCCTCTATGTTCTCATCAGGTACACGACGGTCGCGGATTGCTGTCGGGATCCGGCCCTTG
Source organism: uncultured Halieaceae bacterium (assembly GCA_938074045.1). Lineage (GTDB taxonomy): Bacteria > Pseudomonadota > Gammaproteobacteria > Pseudomonadales > Halieaceae > CALJGI01. Next base: position 39,287 of record CALJGI010000002.1, on the reverse strand, counting down.
AGAGCAGGTGCCAGTCCGCGAATGGTGGAGAGCATTTCTGCCGCTGTAGATTGTTTGTCTGACGGGTTGGTAGTCATACGTTTCTTGTCACGAATTGATGATACAGTTGGTACGCGCATCAAGCGCAGCTGGATCAACCTGGCGAGTTCAGAAACAATCTGCATCCAGTTTCTGGCAGATTGCGTATATAGGAGTAAATCAACGTGAAAAGAGAGATGTATAAAATGAAAAGTGCCCTGTCAGGTCTGGGAATGGTTGCTGGTTTGCTCATAAGTAATACCGCCGTTGGGAATTGTGCTCCGTGGATGGACCATTCTGTCGATAAGTTAAGAAGCAGTGATACGGTTGATCTATGTTCGTTACTGGGTGACAAGCCAGTGTTGGTGGTGAATACAGCCAGTCACTGTGGTTATACACCACAATTCGAAGGGCTGGAGGCATTGCATAAGCATTACCAGGACAGAGGGCTGGTTGTGCTGGGTGTGCCATCTGACGATTTTCGCCAGGAGGCAAAAACTGAAGAGGAAACCGCGACGGTATGCTACGTAAACTATGGTGTTACTTTCACGATGACCGCACCACAAAAAGTACGTGGCAGTGATGCGCATCCTTTGTTTCGGCGTTTAGGCGCGGAGAAGGGCGAACCGAAATGGAATTTTAACAAGTATTTGATTAGCAAAGACGGGGTTGTGACCGATCGCTTTGACAGTAGTGTGAAACCAGATGCGGCTGCTTTGATCAGCGGAATAGAGCAAATTCTCTAGGGGCACAGTGCTGATTGGGGATATCTTTGAAGATTGATCCAGTCGCCGCTGGCAGCCGTAGCTATTGGTATGAAAAAACCCATTATATATTGGCATCGGCAAGATTTGCGCACCGACGATCTGCCCGGTTTACAGGCTGCGGCGGCGTCAGGTCGACCAGTCATCCCTTGCTACATTCTGGATGATGGCGCCCCGGGCCACTGGGCAATGGGCGGAGCCAGCCGTTGGTGGCTGCATCACAGCCTTGTTTCACTAGCCGATGATTATGCTTCTCGGGGCGTGGTACTAGTGCTGCGGCGTGGCGAGACAGTTAGTTTGCTTGAGCAATTAGTGCAAGATACGGGTGCAGACAGCATCTTTTTTTCCCGGATGTACGAGCCTTGGGCGTCTGACCTGGAACAGAAAGTAAACGCTGCGTTCGCTGAACAGGACGTGCAAGTGAAACGCTATGGTGGGTCCCTGGTTTTTGAGCCGGAAACGATTGCCAACCTCAGCGGTAAGCCATATAAGGTGTTCACACCGTTCTGGCGGCGTTGTAGGGCGGGCGGTGAGCCCGCTGTCCCTAAGGCTTTGGCGCAAACGATCACCCAGTGGTCACAGCCGGTGCCTGGTGAGAACCTGGCTGATTGGCAACTTTGCCCAAGAAATCCGGATTGGAGTGCACAGTGGCATCATATGTGGTCTCCCGGGACGCAGGGGGCGCGTGCAAAGGTTGCTTCGTTTCTTCGACAAGGCATTACAAATTACAGCGAAGGTCGTAATCAGCCGGCGCTACAATGTACTACCAGACTATCGCCCCATCTGGCTTTTGGTGAGATATCGCCTCGAGAGGTATGGCATCGGGCTCGCTCTGCCGCAGCCGCGGACACTGGGTTGGAAGGGCAGGTAGACAAGTTTTTGAGTGAGTTGGGATGGCGGGAGTTTTCTCATCACCTGTTACATCATTTCCCAGATATTCCCGAGCGAGCATTCAAGGAGCAGTTCCGGAGGTTCCCATGGTTGGTCGACAAGGGGAACCTGCTGGCCTGGCAACGGGGGCAGACCGGGTATCCCATGGTCGATGCCGGAATGCGCGAACTCTGGCAAACGGGCTTCATGCATAACAGGGTAAGAATGATTGTGGCATCTTTTCTCACCAAACATCTATTGATCCATTGGCGGCAGGGAGCGAACTGGTTTTGGGATACATTGCTGGACGCAAACCTGGCCAATAATTCCAGTGGGTGGCAATGGGTGGCTGGTAGTGGGGCAGATGCATCTCCATATTTTAGAATCTTCAATCCCATTACTCAGGGTGAGAAATTCGATGTTGGTGGAGAATATATTCGTCAATGGGTTCCCGAGCTGAGTAGAATGCCAGATCGGTACCTCAACTGTCCCTGGGAAGCTCCACAGTCTGTATTGGAATCGGTGGGCGTAGCGCTGGGAGACAACTACCCATTTCCGATAGTTGATCACAAGTGTGCCCGGGCAAGTGCACTGGCAGCTCTCGCTTCGTTAGGTGAAAACTAGCTCGTGCCTTAGTCTTCGACCGTCGTATTGGAACCAACATGCTGGGTGCAATAGTGTGTATGCTCGTATCTAGGTAGATCTTTAGTCGTCCCGCCCGTCGTGACCTGTATTAGAAGATCGAGAAGAAAAAATGAGCACAATAAACATAATCATAAGCACCACGCTCCTTCTCCTGTGTTGCGTGCTTTTTGGGTGTGGGGGAGAGTCCGCAGAGGTTGAATCGATCCCTGGAAGTCAGGGGAACGGCCCGCCGACTGAGTTTACTGTGCAGGCCAATCAATCTGTTGCCGATGCCCTGGCCTTGACCGATCAACGTGATTTCGAGGACGCCACCCGCGGGTTCATTGCTCAGCCGGAAGAACTTCAAGTTTGGCTACCCGACGGCACGGTCGCATGGGATATGACAAGTTATGACTTCGTCACCGGCGACTCCCCGGATAGTGTCAATCCAAGCCTGTGGCGCCAGGCTAAACTTAACAATATTCATGGTCTGTTTGAGGTTACAGAAGGGGTCTATCAGATAAGAGGATTTGACCTCGCCAATATGAGCATAATCGAGGGTGAGCGCGGTTGGATTATTGTGGATCCTTTGACGAGTAGAGAAACCGCAGCTGAGGCTATTGCGTTTGCTAGAAAACATCTGACCAGCCGACCTGTGTCAGCCGTCATTCTCACCCATTCACATATAGACCATTTCGGTGGTGTACTCTCGGTAATGGAAGCTGACCGCAGTACTGAGGTATTTGCTCCGGTTGGTTTTATGGAAGAGGCCACAAGTGAGAATGTATTGGTAGGTAGCACCATGAGCCGGCGTGCTATGTTTATGTATGGCAACCGGCTGGAGCGTTCACCCAGGGGACATGTCGATACTGGGCTGGGCAAGATGCCGGCTGCAGGTAGTCCCGGCATCACGCAACCGACACGCATTATCGATACCACCGGGGAGAGCATCCATATCGATGGTGTGGAGTTTATTTTTCAGAATGCAGCGGGTTCGGAAGCTCCTGCGGAGCTAACCTTTTACCTGCCTGATAAGAAGGCCTTTTGCGGTGCCGAAGTCGTCTCCCGAAACATGCATAATCTCTACACCCTTCGGGGTGCCAAAGTGCGAGATGCCCGCAAGTGGGGAAACTATATTGATGAAGCACTACGTCTGTTTAGTGATACGGAAGTATATTTTGCCAGTCATCACTGGCCCATGTGGGGAAATGCGAAGATTATTGATTTTCTTGAAAAACAGCGTGATGGTTATTTGTATATACATGACCAGACCTTGCGCCTGGCCGCCAGCGGATTGACGCCCAGAGAAATCGCTGAGGAAATTCAACTTCCTGATGCATTGGCTGCCAGTTTCCCCAATCGTGGCTATTACGGTACGCTAAAGCACAACTCCAAAGCGGTTTACCAACGCTATTTTGGTTGGTTTGACGGGAACCCTGCCAATCTTGATCCCCTGCCTCCGGTGGAATCTGCGCGTCGCTACGTAGAGACTATGGGAGGTGGTGAAGCTCTGCTAACACGCGCTCGCGCTGATTTTGATAATGGCGACTACCGCTGGGTGGCTGAACTGCTTAATCACCTGGTATTCGCCGATCCAGAAAATAACGATGCCAAAGCGCTGTTGGCCGATACCTATGACCAGCTGGCTTACCGGGCAGAGTCGGGCCCTTGGCGGGATGTCTACCTGAGCGGGGCACTGGAATTGAGGCACGGTCTTCCCTCCAGGGGGATGGGTTTGTCTAATGCCGGTGACCTGCTGCGGAAAACGCCTCCAGTGGAATTTATGAAATTACTTGCCGTGATGCTCAATGGGCCGGCAGCCTCGGGTAAAAACTATGTAATTAACTTTGATTTCACAGACATTGACGAAGTACATACGTTGGCGATCGAAAATTCCGTGCTCCATCACAGCACTGGCAAGGCGTCACCAGATGCCCAAGCGACCGTGCGCATTACCCATGAATTGTTCGTCAACATGCTAATTGGTAACGCCGGCTTTCGCGATATTATGCTGTCTGACGATGTCGCGATTGAGGGGTCGAGTGTCGATCTGCTGAGGTTTTTCAGTTTGTTAGAGGTACCTGACGATACATTCGATATCGTCACACCCTAGCTGGATTCGAGGCCAGAACGCATTGCGATCCAGTTACGAATCTCTCTTCCATGCATGGGTCGGATTTATGAAGTTAAATCTCGCAGCTGTGAGGCCAGGCTGAGAATGTCCAGTCCTTTGCCGATTTCAAATTGCATAAACGCGAGGATGGCATGCATTACTATGAGTACTCGCTGATAAGACTCCGGCTGTGTTTGCACGGCTGTTTTCGCTGATTCCAAACCTGATTTTTCATAGGTCATTAACAGGTCGACAGAGAATTCCTCAGGAGTTCTTTCCCGCGTCTTGGGCTGGTAGCCCAACTCTTTGACGACCAACTCAGACATAGCCCATACCGACCACGGATTCTGTCCTGTAATCAGTTTACCGTCCTGACTGACCTGTTCCAGATAGGTTTTACCTGCGGTAAATTTCGCGCCCCGAGCAACCAACTTATCTTCGAGTAGAAAAGGAAAAATATCTTTTGCCTCTGGGATCAATGTCAATTCTTCTTCATTGGTAAAACCACTGATTGTTTTATTGGCAATCAGAAACTCACCATTATCCAGTTTCACATTTACGAGTGCAGCTGGCCCATGGCAGACAGCGCTCACCACTTTTCCGTTCTGGTATAAGGCTTTTGTGATTCGATGAACCTCATTATTGTCAGGAAAATCAAACATAGTTCCTTTGCCGCCGACAAAATAAACAGCTTCGTAATCTCGGGGATCAATCTCTGTCAATGGAATGGAATTATCGATTTTTTCTTGAATGGCAGTGTCATTCAGAAAAGCATAGTCGTAGGCTCCCATGTCTTCACCATCGACCACAACAGGGGGCTTCCCGCCTTTTGGGCTGGCGATATCGACAACAAAACCATTAGCTACGAAAACCCAATACGCTCGTGCCAGCTCAGTGTGTTCATAGCCTGTCCTTTTGCCTTCACCCATTGAATCTGTGTTGGTGACCACAGCGAGAATGTTGCCGCGATTAGACGGGATATCTGTCGTCAGATAGGGTAGGTCAGTGGTCGTGGTCTTTTTGAGGTCAATAAAATGAGCCTTGTCTGGCACTAGGCCCTTAATCCATTCTTTACCACCGTAAACCGACGCCGTCCCCACAGAGACGACTATTAAAAATGATAAAGCGATTTTCTTTAACATGGTATCCACCTGGTCGTATTTGCGGGTAGATTACCTTGCACAATGTGAAATTAATGTGAAATTCAGACAGGCAATGTGAACCACATGTCCCCCGTGATCGTATATTCACAGACGTTGGCGTTCAGAGGATGGAGTAAAATGAAAGACGCTATATGCATGAGTTGGAAAGTTGTAATGGACAATCGACATAACCCCTTGCGGCATCTGGATCTGGCCAGTCAGCATTATTTTATGCAGGTATTGGGTTGGATGTGGAGTATGGTATTCAGTCTGTCTTTCTTGTCTATTTTCCAATTTGGTTACGTTTGGATGGCACATGTTTTATGTTTCGGTGGCGTGGCGTTAACCGTTGGTGTATTTCGCGATGCGAACAAGAAAGCTGAGAGCATTCAGATGCCTCTAAGGACGTTGAGTAACGCATCCAAATGTGTATGGCAATTGGATGAAGAAGCCTGATCGGAGGGTATGTGGAATGCAACACAGTGTCTATCGATTCTTCGTTTGTGTAGGTAAGTAGGCGCCCCGGATTGCTGGATCACATATAGCTCATAATAAATCATTGTTGACTTAGTAAACATTGGTGGCTAAGATGTTAACATAGTGAACATGATAGCTCGAAATACAACTCAGATGTCTGAGAAGGGCAATCTGAAATACAAAAAACTCTTTCAAACTCTCTGCGTAGCTCCAGTTAATGCACCCAAGACTGCATTTAATCTGCATGATTGGGTTTTTACTTTATCAGATAAGGACTAGCAGGCTGCGGCAAGAGGACATAGCGCTGCTGGATACTGCAGTCGGCTAGGCATGGCGGTTTGTGGGAAATATTTAAGCCAGTCGGAAGTCCGATCAAGCACTCCATACGTATGAATCTGCATAGTCAACCGCACATGGGGAGAAGGTCGGCTCATAGCATGTGTTTTTTAATCTAATGCGGCGTTTAGCCGCGATTTCGGTGCCACTAATGTCAAAAAATCTCACCTCTGCCTCGATTGTATTTGTGACAATAGCTCTATGGCTTGGTTCGGGGCAACTATCTGGAAACCCGGGTGTGCCCGGCCAGCACGAAATAATTATCGAATCTGGTGAGCATGGTGGCAGCGCTGGGAAAAGCGCTGACAGACTTGGCAGCCAGGTCCGTGTCGCCATCATTCCAGCTGAACGTCGAGTCCGGCATGTTCAACTGCGCGGCAGGACTGAAAGCAAGCGTATGGTTGATGTCAAATCTGAGCTAGCTGGTAGGGTCGTTGCCATGCCCGCGAATCGGGGTGAGCATGTCAAACAGGGAGACCTGTTGTGCGAGCTGGACATAGACGATCGTGGTGTAGCTCTGCAAGAGGCGCTGGCTATGTATGAAACGGCAAGCATTGAATACCAGGGCAGCTTGCGCTTGAAGCAGAAGAACCTGCTTTCGGATGTTGACATCGCTAAGGCAGAAGCACGTCGAGAGGCAGCAAAAGCTAAACTTCACCGACAGAGGCTAAATCTGGCCCGTACGAAGATTCTTGCTCCCTTTGACGGTGTCGTTGATAAATTACATGTCAATGTGGGTGACCATGCTGATCCAGGTACTACCTGCGTGACCCTCATAGATCTCAATCCCATGCTGGTTGTCGCTCATGTGAGCGAGTCTGAAGTGGATAGTCTTAGGGGTGGTGAACCGGCACGTGGGTGGACTGCATCGGGCCGGGAGCTACAAGGAGTGCTGTCCTTTGTTGCCAGTCACAGTGCCCCAAAAACTCGAACCTATCCGGTAGAAATCTCCATCGACAATACCGACCACAGTATCCGGTCTGGCTTAACCGTGACCATGGACATCGCCGTAGAAGAAGTGACCGCGCATCTTGTGGCTCCCTCATTGCTCTCCTTGAATGATGCTGGCGTCATTGGTTTAAAAGTGCTGGACTCGGCAAATACCGTCGTATTTCAGCCCGTTGTTATTCTGGACGATAATGAAGAAGGCACCTGGGTTACTGGGCTCGCTGATTGGGCCCACATTATTACTGTGGGTCAGCAATATGTGGCACTGGGTGACATAGTAGAGCCACGTTATATCGCAGAAACTGCTACGGCTGATCAAATCGCTACCTTATGAACACGTTCATAGATGCGGTTTTCAGCAGAAACCGTACGACCCTTTCATTATTCGTCGTGCTGATTATTGCCGGAGTGATGGCTAGAAACGCGTTACCGATTGCCAATGATCCGCTCATCGAGTTGCCGCTCTTTTATGTTGGAGTGGTACACGATGGCATTTCCCCCGAAGATTCAGAACGTCTGTTGGTTCAACCCATGGAAGCTGAACTGCGCAAACTTGAAGGCCTGGTAGAGCTGAAGTCAACTGCCGCCGAGGGCATGGCCTCATTTCTGATCGAGTTTGACGTATCACAAGACCTGAGCCAGGCCATCACCGAGGTGCGTGAAGCCGTCAGTCGCGCTAGGGCAGAGATACCCGCTACAGCCGAAGAACCTTTCGTTGAAGAACTCAATACAGATGCGTTTCCAATGCTTCAAGTCAACTTCATTGGAGACAATGTAAGTGAACGATTGCTGTATCGTACGGCTATCAATTTACAGAAAAAAATGGAATCTCTGCCTGCGGTACTTAGAGCCGATATGCGAGGCCACAGAGACGAGGTTCTAGAGATTACCATCGATCCCGAGGTACTGAGCTCATATGAAATCTCCGCCGAAGAATTGATAAGGACTCTACAGCGTAACAATCGCCTTATTCCCGCGGGTAGCGTCAATGTGGGGCAAGGTAGATTTGCGGTAAAAGTGCCTGCAGTTGTAGAAGAAGTTGAAGATATCCGCGATTTGCCGATTCGTGTCTCGCGGGATACGGTGGTGCAACTTCAGGACGTGGCCACGATACGGCGAACTTTCAAAGACCGCACGAGCTACGCCAGATACAACGGTCGCAGCTCTATTTCTGTCGAGGTTCGAAAACGTGCCAATGCAAATGTCATAGACAGTGTTGACAGCGTATTGGCGATCATTGAGTCAGAAAAACCCAATTTGCCAGGCGGCGTCGAAGTCATAGTCTCGCAAAATCAGGCTGAGTTTGCAGTGGTACAAGTCGAGGAGCTCGAAGGCAATATTCTCACTGCGTTGGCACTGGTTATGGTGCTGGTTGTAGCCACGATGGGATTCAGAAGTGGCCTGGTGGTTGGCCTGGGCATACCATTTTCACTACTCTTCTCTATAAGCATCATCTACCTGCTGGGCTATACCTTCAACTTCATGGTCATGTTTGGGATGTTGCTTGGACTAGGCTTACTGATAGACGGTGGCATCGTTGTCACAGAGTACGCGAATCGAAAGATGGCAGAAGGCATGGACCACCGATCAGCCTATGCTGAGTCCGTAAAGCGGATGTTCTGGCCGGTTACTGCTTCTACAGGTACAACTCTGGTTGCCTTTTTGCCGATGATGTTGTGGCCGGGCGTTTCAGGACAGTTCATGAGCTACCTTCCTGTCACCGTTTTCACTGTACTGCTAGGGTCACTTCTCTATGCTTTGGTGTTTGGCCCGGTGCTCGGCTCGCTGCTCGGGAAGCCTTCTGACTACCTGTTGAACAGCAGCAGAAACCAAAACACCCGGGACATTGGAGATCCCACAGAATTGACCACACTTACGGGAAGATTTGCACGATTTTTAACCGTCGTATGCATGCGGCCCGCGATGACTTTGGGTGTAATAGCTACCTTGCTCGTCGGCATTTTCTGGGCGTATGGAAAGTTCGGTGCTGGTACGATCTTCTTTTCCGATGCAGACCCTCAGTTCATCCAGGTATCAGTGTTGGGCAGAGGTAATTTCTCCGCCGAAGAGACAAACAAACTCGTACTTGAGGTTGAGGAAGAAATTATTGGCATTGAAGGCATTCGGTTTATCAATACAACCGCCATGCTGCCCGGGGTCAGTGCCGGCATATTCGAAAGTAGTAGTTCGGACCGAATAGGATCAATCTTTCTTGAGCTCTATCCTGAGTCAGAGAGAGATTTGGGTGGCAATGAGATCATGCGGGAAGTCAGGCAACGCACGGCTCATCTTGCGGGTATACGCGTTGAAATTCGACCTCTGGAAAAGGGCCCTCCGGTGGGTAAACCTATACAGATAGAGTTAACATCCGGGAATAGAGATGCGCTTGAGCCCGCGATGGAGAAGATTCGAAGTTACCTGGATACACTGCCTGAACTCGTCGATATCGATGACACTGCCGCTCTTGAATCAATAGAGTGGCAAGCGATGGTGGATCGACGCCAGGCTGCAATCTATGGAGCCGATGTCGCATCGGCGGGACTGGCAGTCCAATTGGTAACCAATGGTGTGAAGATAGCAGAGTACCGGCCAGACGATGCAGATGACGCTGTCGATATCCGGGTACGCTACCCCCGCGAGGAGCGCGGCATTAATGCTATCCAGAAACTGCAGCTAAGTACACGTGAAGGTATGGTGCCGCTTAGCAATTTTGTCAAGATCGAGCCAGGGCCAGGCGTTGACTCTTTCCAACGGATTGATGGCGTTCCGGTAGAATTGATCAAAGCCGACGTGGTTGATGGAGTGCTCGCGCAGACCATGGTGAACGAGATTGAGTCCTGGCTGCAACAGCAAACCTTTGATGCGGATATAAATATCCGGTTTCGGGGTGCCAACGAAGAGCAATCTGAATCGATTGCCTTTGTATCTGCAGCATTCGCCTTGTCCCTTGCCTTGATGTTTATTCTACTGGTCACCCAGTTCAACGACTTTTATCAGAGCACCCTTATCCTTCTTGGCGTTGTTATGTCGACAGCTGGAGTGCTATTGGGCCTGCTGTTACTAGCCAAGCCCTTCAGCGCGCTGCTGACCGGCGTTGGAATCCTCGCGTTGGCAGGAATCGTGGTGAACAACAATATTATTCTCATCGACACTTTTAATCACTTGCGCCGGGCGCACCCTAGTTGCACAGTAGAATCCTTGGTTGTGAGAGCCACGACACAGCGTTTAAGACCTGTTCTTTTGACCACTGTAACGACGGTGTGTGGATTGCTGCCTCTCGCTTGCGGTTATTCGATCGATCTGGTTTCCCGAACTATTCGTGCCGAAGGTGAAATGGCCATTTTTTGGGCTCCACTTTCTCAGGCTATCGTCTTTGGGCTCGCCTTCGCCACTATTCTCACACTGGTAGCAACTCCCGCGATGCTGACCTTGCCTCATTTACTGAAGCGGAAAATATCCACCGCTGGCACTCAGAAACCGGCCTCCATCGCTGTGATGTGAAAGCATGACTTCGCAGCTCTCAGGAGCAGCTGAGCTGCATCCATACTGGCAAAACCGTTATCAAGCAATAAAATGCTCAGTGGAGCGGTGGTGTCATCGTTCAGGTAGCGTCCGGTAGCATCTACTCTGTGATAGACGGTGTTGTTTACGTTTGCGCCGGACCCTTGTTGATGATGGATCAACGGGGGGTGGAAGATAATTATAACCGCAGCGTATTGTGTATATGATAAGGTGACGCGGAAAGCTGTAGATATAGACGTTCCGGACATTCGTCGTTTATGGTGAGCCAGATAAACCTTCGAAGCCAGACTTGAAAGTATTAATCCAAATATAGTCTGAGATGTCTTCCTTGGAAAAAATTAGCGTACAACCTTGAGTTCATCATCGTAGGGGGCTGTGGGATTGTTTTTTGCTCCAAGGGCATTGGAAGATCAATCGGTTTTTACGATTTATTTTAGCTAATCAATTCATTTGTTAAATATACGGATCACGGCTTTAATGGAAGTGTCGGATTAATGCTTGTTTAAACAGGAGTTCTACTCATGAATGTCTCTTATAAAAAATTGGTAGTCGCTGCCGCCGTTGTTGCAGCATCGTTAGCCGGATCAATCCCGGGTCTCGCGCAGACCGAACCCCGGCCAAATCAGTTCTGGTGGCCGGATATGCTGAACCTGGCACCGCTACGAGCACACGATGCAAGATCAAACCCCTATGGGGATAATTTTGACTACGCTGAAGCTTTTAGCAAAGTAGATATTAAGCAGCTGAAAGCTGATATAGAAGAAACCCTGACGACTTCGCAGGATTGGTGGCCTGCCGATTGGGGCCATTACGGAGGCCTTATGATCAGAATGGCCTGGCATAGCGCCGGAACCTACAGAGTGCATGATGGCCGCGGTGGAGCAGACGGTGGGCAGCACCGGTTTGAACCTCTTAATAGCTGGCCCGACAACGCCAATCTCGATAAAGCCAAGCGCTTGATGTGGCCGGTCAAGCAGAAATATGGCCAGAGTGTTTCCTGGGCTGACCTGATGATTCTTGCCGGCAATGTGTCTTTGGAATCGATGGGCTTCGAGACCCTCGGTTTTGCCGGTGGCCGCGAAGACGAATGGGAAGCTGATCTTGTCTATTGGGGTGCCGAAACGAAAATGCTGGCCAATGACAAGCGCTATGACGAGAACGGCAAACTAAAAAGGCCGCTGGGTGCAGTACAAATGGGTCTTATCTACGTTAACCCTCAGGGACCTAATGGCAATAGTGACCCACTTTCAGCGGCGCAACATATGCGCGAATCATTCGGGAACATGGCTATGAACGACGCTGAAATTGTTGCTCTTGTAGCCGGCGGTCATACACTCGGCAAAGCACATGGTGCGAAGCCGGACGATTGTGTTGGCCCTGAACCAGCAGCTGCTCCAATAGAAGACCAGGGTCTTGGATGGAAAAACAGCTGTGGCAGTGGTAGGGGTTCTGACACGATGACCAGCGGTCTGGAGGGCGCTTGGACAGCGACACCCACACGCTGGTCCATCATGTATCTAGACAATCTGTTCCGCTACGAGTGGAAACAGACAAAGAGCCCCGCAGGCGCAACACAGTGGGTACCCACCGATGAATCTGCTGCCAGCATGGTTCCAGATGCCCATATTGAAGGAAAGCGGCACGCTCCCATTATGTTTACCACCGATCTTGCCCTTAAGCTGGACCCCGGTTTCCGAGAGATATCGGAGCGCTTCCTCAATAACCCGAAAGAGTTTGATCGGTCCTTTGCTGAAGCCTGGTTCAAGTTGACCCACAGAGATCTTGGACCTGTCTCTCGCTACGTCGGTGGTGATGTGCCGGAGAAAACCTTCGTCTGGCAGGATGTTGTGCCCACTCCCGACCACAAGCTCATTTCAGATCGCGACGCAGCCAAGATTAAAAAGACGATTATTAAATCTGGTTTGAACACTGCCGAACTGGTGCGTGTAGCATGGGCGTCTGCTTCCACGTATAGGGATACCGACATGCGTGGTGGCGCTAATGGAGCCAGAGTTAGCCTGGCGCCACAAAACAACTGGACGGTGAATGACCCCACAGAACTTTCCAAGGTGCTGGGCAGACTTAAGAAAATCCAAGGTGAGTTCAATGAATCCGCATCCCGGGGTAAGCAGATTTCACTTGCCGATACCATCGTTCTGGCAGGAGCCGTGGCAATTGAGCAGGCCGCTGAGGCGGCGGGTGTGAATATTAAAGTTCCTTTCACGGCAGGACGCGGCGATGCGGACCAGGCGAGCACTGACGTGAAATCTTTTGCGGTTCTCGAACCAAAGGCTGATGCTTTCCGCAATTATTATAGTGCTGATAGTTATGGGTCACCGACTGAAATGCTTGTAGAAAAAGCTGATTTACTCGGGCTGACTGTACCTGAAATGACAGCGCTGATTGGTGGATTGCGGGTACTAGGGGCAAATGCCGGCGGTTCATCACATGGTGTACTGACCGGTAACCCGGGCATACTGAGTAACGACTTCTTCGTCAATCTGCTGGATATCGGCACGGTGTGGTCGAAATCTGACAGCAACGAAGGAGTATACGAAGGGCATAGTCGCTCGAACGGTGAATTGCAGTGGACTGCGACCAGTGTAGATCTGATTTTTGGATCAAACAGCGAATTGCGTGCTTTGTCGGAAGTTTACGCCAGCGAAGATGGCGCGGATAAGTTGGTTAATGACTTTGTGGCCGCTTGGTCTAAAGTGATGCAGGCGGATCGTTTTGACCTGAAGTAACTCAACCCCTTCCGGTGGGCTGCATGAGGATTCATGCAGCCCTTAATTTTCCCTACCATTCACTCAACTGGCCTGCCCCCAGCTTGATGCAACCGGCATCAAACAAAAAAAATGGCTGCACAACGTGCGTTCCCTTCTACCCGTTTGGCTCCGGATGCTGAGCTCGAACGTAAAACTGGCGGCATCATCAAGATGCTACTGTACTTTGGTTTGAAGGTAGGTAGTAAATATATTGTTTAGTCAGGTCTCTCTTTTTCATCGTGACTGATGAAGAAGACATGTGATCCTGGTTGTCACGGCGTACGTACACTATATCGTCTAACAAAGAGTGCACTACCATGTGGAAGTATACCGGCGAAGAACGTCCTTACTTTGCTCAGGAACCTGGACCTATGCAGGAGTCGGTCTGGGATTATCCAAGGCCTCCTGTTCTTGTTTCTTGTGATGCACTGGTAGAGGTCAGATGGGATGGAAACATGGTTGCCAGTACACGTTCATCAATGCGGGTACTGGAAACAGCCAGCCCACCGACCTATTACCTTCCAGGTGATGATGTCGACTGGAAACAACTAGTAAGATTAGGCAATAGCAGCTACTGCGAATGGAAAGGCACGGCAACCTACTGGGCCCTCATATCAGATTCTGATGCAACGATAGTGGCATGGAGCTACGAGAGTCCCAGCGAATACTTCCGCAACATAGACGGTTGCATATCCTTTTACCCCGGTCGCATTGCCTGCTTTGTCAGTGGTGAGAGAGTCAAGCCTCAGCCTGGTCAGTTCTATGGTGGTTGGGTTACCAGTAGTATCGCTGGGCCCGTTAAAGGTGCCCCGGGCACGGGTCACTGGTAAGGCGGTAATCCATCAAGCCCCCCAGATCGTATACACAATAGCAAACTGATTGCACAATGTAGGCGAGCCCAACATCTAGCAACGTTTTGAAATAGGCAGTTAGATGAGACCACTGTCCTGTCTGCCAGCCAGAGGTACAAAACTTGGCCAGTACAAATCGACTTTCTATTTTTTCCCTCTTTGGAACACTGCTGATGACCTTATCTACCATACCGCTCATACCTTCGGATGCCCTCGCCGCAGAAGAAAAGTTGATCTCAGACTTCACCAGCAGGAGTCTGGATCTACGATGGTATGTGGTCAACGATAATGTCATGGGCGGAAAGAGTGAGGGTGATTTCAGGCACAATCAAGGTGAGTTAGTTTTTTCTGGCAATACTAATACTGATGGAGGTGGCTTCAGTTCTATACGTACCGCTCCAGTGCAGATCGATCTGTCTGGCCAAGAGGGAATTCGCTTGTCACTGAAGGGTGACGGTCGCCGTTACACCTGGCGGTTGACAACAGTAGCCAGCTGGCGAGGAAGAACCATCAGTTACATGGCTGATTTTGCCACCCAAGAGGGTACATGGAGTACAGTGGATATTCCCTTCACCCGCTTTGTTCCAAGGTTTCGGGGTAGACCACTGGATGGACCTGAACTTGACGTGGCGAGAATTACTGGTATGGGCCTAATGATCTACGACAAACAGGACGGCCCGTTTGAGTTGAGCGTGGCCAGCATACTCGCCTATCCTTCCTACGAACAGTTCACGTTAGCGAACTATAAATGGAAAAAACGCCCACTGGTTGTCAGCGTTCCAAACGATGGCGACAGACACCTCAATGATTTGAAAAATGAACTCATGACTGCGCCATGGGAATTTGAGAGCCGTGACATGATTCTCGTAATTCTTCGGGATACACCAGGGTCAGGGTTGCGGGACAGGAGATTGACGTCCCAAGAAACCGATGCGACGCGCAGGGCACTGGGGATACTTCCCGGAGAGTTTGCAGTCAGGCTTATAGGTAAGGACGGGTCAGTGAAATTGGCGACAGAGCGGCCAACGCCGATGAAGGATATCTATGCGCTGATCGACACTATGCCTATGAGAGAAAGCGAAAAGCAGAATCGTAAGAATCTATCAGCCCTGTAATCTGAAACGGTGTGAAGGCCCGATATGACTATGTGCTGTGTGTTGTGAGCGTCGCTGGTCAGTCGCCGCAAGCATTGGAATTGCTTGACCGCTTAAGCTTTGCCGCCGGCCACCTTACCGTAAGCCCGCCTAATCACCTCAGCTACGGCCAACAGTAAGGCCAACAACGACAGTGTGGCAGCTGCACCAACCACTTCTGGCGTTGCAATCTGCCGACTGGCAATGCCATAGGCCGCCCAGGCTATCACCAACACGTACGGGATGTCCCGGAGGCGTAATATCACAGCCGCGCCGATAGCACCGGCAATGGCCAGTTTTAGCAAGGTCCAATTCACCGCTGACAATCCTACATTGTCCCAGCCCATGGCAATTTGCACGCAACTGATATTGGCAATGCTCGCCACCATAATCCAGCCAGTGTACAAGCTAAAGGGTACTCGCAGGCACCACAATTCGCCGCTTGAGATGGTCGGGCCCGCGACTTGCAAGGCGCGATAAATAATTATCAAGGTAAGCAAGATTGCTGCCATTAACAACAACGATAACCATAGTAGGTCGTAGTGCCAGACTAAAATCCACACAGCATTGGCGACACAGTTGGCGATAAACAGCGGTCCTATTTTGGCCAGAGTATGATGGCAGCGCTGAGCCGGCAGCGCCTGATAGATGACAAACGCGGTCAGCGATAAATAAATGAGCCCCCAGATTGAAAACGTGAAACCGGCTGGCGTGAAAAGTGAGGGGTATTTGGCAGACACCTCGCCGGTATTTTGTCCGTTGATGGGAATACCATTGGCCATAGCGTTAATGACAAGCACCCCGATGAAGGCGACGATGTTGCCGAGCCAGTCGCTTGTTGATCGCTGGCTGGAACTGGTCTGTTTTGGTTTAGAATTCACGCGTTTCTCCAATTTTGAGTACCCACGCGGTGTCCTCTGCCAGACTTGAGTCGTGCGCTGCTGCTGTGAAGCGTACCGGGGGTTCTCCAAGCGGCTCGTCGGAAAGGTCAAACGTGCCAAAGTGCATGGCAACCGCCCGGCGGGCACGTAGGTCGATGGCGGCGCGGACGGCCTCTTCCGGATTCATATGCGATTCCTGCATCATGGCGCGAGGCTCGTATGCCCCGATTGGTACGGCTGCCAAATCAAAGGGGCCCAGGCTGGCACCAATGATCTCAAAGCCCGGAAAATAACCAGTGTCTCCCGCGAAATAAAAGCGTCGCTTGGCACCCGTTACTGCCCAGGACGACCAGAGGGCCTTTTGGTCATCTGCAAGGCTGCGTTTACTCCAGTGCTGGGATGGCAAGCAGTGAATAGTCGTACCCTTGTAAACTGCCGTTTCCCCCCAGTCGAGTTCTTTAACATTGGCTATGCGTTGGCTTCGCAGCAATTCCCCATTGCCTAGCGGCACATAGAAAACCGTTTCTGCACTGCGCTGCGACAAGGCACGCAAAGTGGGCAGGTCGAGGTGGTCGTAGTGATTGTGGGAAACAACCACGAAATCGATCGGTGGCAGATCCTCCATACGCAAGCCGGGCTCTACGAAACGGCCGGGGCCAATCAGCGGCACCGGGCTGGGCCTGTTAGACCACGTGGGGTCGGTCAGGAAGGTGACATGCTCCATCTGTACCAGTAGTGTGGCATGACCAACCCAGGTGACAGTGGGAATGCTGTGGCGTGCATTTTCGCGCAGGAACACTCCATCGTTGGCAACCCGTTCGGGGGCGTCCGCTCCAGAGCGAAAATACGTACCAAGCCGACGCAGCATAAACGGAAAACGCACTGCAAGAGTTCCGTGACCAATCTCTCCGACAGTATTGGTGAAACGACCATCTTCACCCCGAGGTGCACCGTTGGAATACTCCTCAGAGGTGCCTGCAGCATTGACAGAAGGTACAGCGAGCGCTGTACAGAGCAATAAATTCAGGAAATGGCGACGCACGCGTAGCCTCCATATGGTTTAGCGCAATAGGGTATCATGATGTCAGGGCATGGAAAGACGGATTTAGGCACACTTCCACCAAATATGATGGCTTAGATTTATAGCACTTATGCTCATCAGTCCTTATTCACTCAATAATCTCTTGTCAGTAGCTGCCGAAAGTAAATCTTACCGGCCATGAAACTGAAAGGCCCGTGCAACTCAATTGATACAAAGGCTTTAATCGGAATATGGCTGCTCCGGCCTTTCGCCCTGCATTGCCAAGACTGTGGGACTCGAAGCAGCGACGGGCGTCGACCCGTTTGCAAACTAGCTGACGAATTAGCTACGGAGAAGATGTAATGCGGTGCTGGTACAGTTGCACAGTCAGTCATTTGCTACCTTCGTGGCTGAGGGGATGCACCTCCTCATAAATTGTATTCGTGGGCCACGGTTGACTCTGTAGATTCGAGAAGCTGCATGAACCAGCACGTAAAATATATCTAATGAGTACTAATCAGGGTAGTGAAGCACCAAAATCCCACGATTTGGCGTATATGAAATCACGGTTGTGAGAGTTTTTTTAGAAGCTCTTTGGCGACGATCGGTTTAGTAGTGAAATCGTCAATGCCAGCTTCCTGGCACGATTTTATAGTCGAATCTAAAACATTCGCGCTACAGGCAATAATGCGAACATCCGAAAACCATTTGTGTGAACTACGAATCTTGCGTGTTACCTCGATTCCGTCTATTCCAGGCAGCTGTATATCTAATAATATTACGTCGAAGCGTCGACTTGATAATATATTTAAAGCCTGATAGCCGTCATCCGCGACCTCTATTTCGTATCCCGCCCTTTCGATAATTGCTGAGGCTATCATTTGATTGACCTTACTATCCTCGACGATGAGCACACTGCCCTTCGAAGGGCCCACGGTTTTCATTTGATGCTCATTTGAAATTGCATCTACATGGCCGTGTTGAGAATCGGTGTCTAATTTTTTCGAAAAAGGCACAACCTTATTATGCTGTGAAGTTTTCTGCTGTGGCAAAATTGCAGTAAACCAGAACGTACTACCATGGCCTTCTTTACTGTTGACACCGTAGTCACCTCCCAACGCCTCTATTAGTCGGCTACAGATCGCAAGTCCCAGGCCAACGCCGGAGTGGCTTCGTGAGAGTGAGCTATTGATTTGTGTAAATTTCCCGAAAATGGCTTCCTGTGATTCATCTGGGATGCCGATACCAGAATCGATAACTTCAAAAAGAAGTTTATCGGGCGCGTTTTCATCGGCTGAGCGGCATACGCGGATCATAATAGAGCCAGCATCTGTGAATTTTATTGCATTGCTCACAAGGTTCATTATGATCTGACGTAATTTGTTGAAATCACCCATCAGTAGATCTGGAACGTCAGGCAGAATCTGCAGAGACAGCTCCAGACCCTTTTTTTGTGCAGGGGACCTGATCATGTCAAGTGTGGATTCCAAGACTGGATGAAGATGAAACGTGTCCTCCACCAGAGTAATACCATCCGTTTCAATTTTTGACAGGTCGAGCACGTTTCCCAGCAGGCTCAGTAATGCCGCGCCAGAATTGTCGGCCATATCGATGTACTGCTCCTGAATTTTAGTAAGGCCATTGTCTCTCAATATTTGTAGCGTGCCGAGTATGGCGTTCAGCGGTGTCCGTAATTCGTGGCTCATTACCGACAAGAATTCTGACTTCACCATGTTGGATTTCTCGGCCAGTTTTCTAGCCTCTTCCAACTCCGCCTGTATGGCAATTCGCTCTTCTATCTGAAGTTCCAGTGAATGAGTCTTATCACTTAAGTCTTTCGTCCGAGCGTCTACCATTATCTCCAGGCGGGAGATTAGGCTGGCGAGATTTATACTAAGCTTGCTAATCTCCACTACTGATACTTCAATAGGCGCTTCGAAAACGGCACCTTTTCTCCAGGCATTGTCAGCAGACAGAGAAAGTGCTTCCAGGGGCCTCGCAATTTTTCGACCTAACCAGAGCGCAAGGCACAGACTGGCGAGTACATAAAGCATAATTACCAAAACCCCGGATATCATCGCCTGTTTACTGCCCTTCTCTGACTCTATCTTTAAAGCTTGGGTGCCTTCGATAAGAAACTTTCTTAACTCATCGTAGATCAATACCAGTTCCGCAGACGCGTTATCAAATTCCACGAGGATTTTGTTATTTATTGTATTGTTAGCGGTAGCTAGAGAAGATTGACTGCGCAGCTGCATATCGATCATACCCAGAAGCTCGATCATTCGCAGAAAGGCATGTGTTTCCAGCTCAGCAGAATTATCAGATTGAAATGCCGCAAGTCGATTACGCATCACTTGCAGTTGTTCTAAGGCTATTTGCCCGGTGTAGGATTCACCTGTCCCAATTGTCAGATCAGCTGATATCAACAGAAGATCAAGGTGCTCGCCTATTCGGTCAAATTCACGCAGCATGAGCGAGCTATCCGTAGCTTTGTACTGCAGTCTCTCGAGTACTGTTGCGCTGTAGCGGAAATAGCCGGCTACTCCAAGTCCGCATATCAATGTGCAGAATACGATCGCGAAAAGGTATTTTCTGAGGGTCATGGTAGGTTAGACGATGATTGCCTGGGTGCGGCAGTGTCGGAGTTATAGCTACTTTTTAGCAGGCTCAGATCTTTACCCCATACCAGTT
Organism: uncultured Halieaceae bacterium; assembly: GCA_938074045.1. Classification (GTDB taxonomy): domain Bacteria; phylum Pseudomonadota; class Gammaproteobacteria; order Pseudomonadales; family Halieaceae; genus CALJGI01. The sequence goes on along the minus strand of CALJGI010000002.1, from coordinate 19,125 downwards.
CCGTGACCATTATCGTTTTCATGGCCGATAGTATGACCGTTACCGCTAACGATTCAGCCTCTTTAGGAAGATCTCGCACACTTAATGCAAGACTGGTACCGTCTGCGGATAGCAGATCTGTGAGTTCCTCGAGACTTCTTCCTCGCAACAGTGATTTGAATTCCTGAGTGCTGACGTCTTCTTTGTATTTACTCCGGCTCCTTTGGTAACGAAAGTCTTGGATCGATAATTCTGTATCCAGTGACCATATAATTTCGTCCAGGCCCCAATCACCCTTTTCGGTTCTCGCGTGCACAAGCCCGACAGCTGTATTGTTAGAAATAACGACGTACAAAGTGTGTTTGCCAAACTCATTAAAGTGTATGTGGTGGGGTATATTACTTTTGAGTGCTCTTCGAACCTCTTGGTCAATCGACCCAACCAGCGACCTGTAACCCGTATAGGCAGGGTAAAAATTTTGGATTGCATCAACGGGATCTCTCAATGCGCAGTATGCAACTGCGTGAGCGCGGTTGGGCAGTACTTGCACAGCAAGTGCTGATGTTAGTAGCAGGAATGTGCTGATGGCTTTTGTGTTCATTCGTAAGGCTTCTGTTCAGAATCGGTAACGTAATTGAGCATCTAAAATAGTCTGTTGAGCTTTGTGGCCGAACGTTGAGATTTCTTTTTCCAACTGCAAGCTTGCGGTCCAATTTTGATCGGGGGTGTAACGTATTCCGATGATGGCCGACAAGGCATCTTCCCAGCCAGCAGAGGATCGTTGGTTGAATGCCTGCAGCTGTATGTAGCCGACAGTAGAGGCATTTCTGCTAATTGAGTTCAATTCTGTTAGCGCATTGATAGTTTCTCTGTCGTCTGTTTCGCCCACTGAGAGCTGTGCCATAAAACCGATTCCGCCGTAGTACTTGACTCCGTCAACAGCCAGTCTCCAGCGTTCTGAAATATTACCAGTACGGGTTAATATGTCGCCATAAAACCAGGAAAAACCAAATCCCTCTACTCCCAGGAAGGCTTCGCCATCAGTTGCGGTCCCTATGCGGCCAGATAAAGCCCATGGGTCTTTACGATTTTTGTACTCCATCCCAGAGCCGCGGCTCAAGAGAGTGGCGTATGTAATTCCTGATACGGTGCCATTGACACCAATACCCCAGTCAAGCTTCAGTCCGAGATCTCTTTGGTTAGGTGTTCTTCTGAGGGTCTGGTTGGTACTGACACTGAAGTCCAGTCCATAGGGCACTTCAGCATGTCCCAGCAAGATGTTGAATTTGCCGTCCCCACTTGCAGCTAGTTGTAACGTGCTGACCTTTGAGACAAGTTTGCAGTCTTTACTGTCATCGAAAATAGCCGGGCGACGACTTAACTCATCAATACACCACAAGTTGAGTTGTAGATTAACAGTCGCAAAATCACTGCTTTTGCCAGCGATCACCTTGTTCGCATCCAGCCCAATTGAATTCCAGTATCCGGTGTGACTTGCACCATCCCCTGAAAGGTGCTGCGCACGGCTACTCAGATCAACGGTCCAGCGTAAGCCGTCACTCCACTCGTCAGCGTTAGCTTCATTAGACTGCGACATTCCCAGAAGCTGGAATACAAATAGCAAGTGGATTATGCAGGTCCGCTCGCTCCGTGGCGTGTATTTCGATAGCTTGATGGGTAAATGACTTGCATTGCAATTTGCAACTGAATTTGCAATATGCGTCGCATATTGCAAAAAATGAATAAATACACTGTTCCATATCAGTGGAGCCATAACCAGGCTTTCTGCCTCACAACGAGCTACAGGCACCGCCATTGGGCCCATTAGGGGTGTTAGATAAGTACATAAATAACCGTGACTGCCCTTTCTAACCGATTAGCCGGGTTGAGTTGCAATTTGCGTACCAATTAGCATTCACTTCCTGTACCTCGTCAGCACCATTTTGGCACATTGACCGAATTGGTAAAGAGACACATATGACTCATCTTTAACTCCATGAGGAGGGACGATAAAGAAACACAATCCCAACAAGCCCAGTTCTGAAAAAACTGTAGGCGACATCCGCAGGGTTGCAAGACGCCAGTACTCCGCAGAGAAAGAGATCCACATTGTTCTGGATGGTCTTCGAGGTGAGGACATAGATTAAGTATAGCTTCCGCCAGGTGTGACTCATCGAAACAGGCTTTTTGGTTCGTCATGCTTCGACGGCATACAAAACTAGAAGAAGATGCACAACCTGCGCTTAGCAGGCTAGACTGGACCGGTAACTGGCAGGAAAGTGTCTATTAGAAAGCGGCCCGAGTGGTCCCATATCCTGTGTCAACGTACAAGTCGCTGATTGAGAACTTGCCGTAGGGATGGCTTTTCAGACCGAGTTTGGATAATACTCGATGTTTGTATGCATGGCTTGAGTCCGCGAATACGCGGAGGTTCTAATGGCATCTAACAAATCTATTTCGGAGTTCATTATGACGTTGCGTACGATTGATTACCGCACATGTGTGGCCGTACTGGAGAATGTCCTTGCAGGAATTGGGCTGATCATAATCCTCGCGGCATGTAGCGATTCCAGTAACACTCCACCGGTCGCTCCCGAGCCTGAACCAGTTCCTGCGGAATTGGAGGCTGACATTGTCTGGACTGAATATGGCATCCCGCATATTACCGCGCCTGACTGGGCCGGTGCCGGTTATGGCTCCGGCTATGCCCAGGCCAGTTTGCGCTACTGTGACCTGATGCGCGAGATAGTGCGTGCCAACGGGCAGACAGCTCGCTATTTTGAGGATGGTGGCGATACCCGGCGAGACTTCCTGTACACGTGGTTGAACACGGATGAGCGTATCCAGCGTATTTTCATCGATGAGCAACCAGCAGAAGTGCAGGAACTGAATCGCGGCTTCGTGGCGGGAATAAACCGTTACCTTGAGGACACCGGAGTCGATAACTTGCCCGAAGGCCAGGACGGCTGCCGGGGTGAGGATTGGGTGCGTCCGATCACCGTGCTCGATCTGGGCAAGATGCTGCATAAATTGGTGCTTCGAGCCAGCGCAGATCCATTGCGTGGTATCACCTTCGATGCGGAACCCACCATGCCCGTCGCGGCAGTTGCGGCGACTCGTGAGGATAATAGCTCCGCACGCGAGTCTGTTCAGCGGGCCCTGGCGAGACTGGAGCCGGGCATTGCTGCAGACATCCTTGACTTACCTGAATCCCACGAAATGGGGAGCAACGGATACGGGGTTGGCGCAGACGCATCCCAGACCGACTATGGGCTGGTTCTGAGTAACACCCACTTCCCGTGGCGGGGAACGCTGCGCTGGGGGATGCTCCATGTGACTATTCCAGGGATTTATGACACGTTCGGTGTCGGGCTCGCTGGAATACCGATGCCGGTCATGGGGGTGAACAAAGACCTGGCCTGGACACACACGGTGGCCGAAGGCAGTCGTTTTACTTTTTACGAACTGACTCTTAATCCAACCAATCCACTCGAGTATGAGTACGATGGCGAGATGCGCAGCATCGAGGCACACCCGGTCACGATCGAGCGACGGCTTGAGGATGGTGCCATCGAGGAACTCGAACATACCTTCTATACCAGCCATTTTGGTCCCATTGTGGACCTGGCTGCTTTCGACGCCCTCGTCGCTGGTTGGCCGAATGCCTTTGGCACGGTGATGACCTACCGTGACGCCAACCTGGATAACCTGCGGGGCTTCTCAATGTGGAAAGCTATGGCTGAGGCCGGGAGCATGGAAGAATTCCAGGAGGCTACGTCGACTTTGGGTAATCCCTGGACCAATACGATGGCCGCCGATCGACATGGGGATGCCTTTTACGGTGACGTATCGGTGATGCCGCATGTGTCCCAACAATTGATGGATGAATGCGTAAGAGGTTTTCTTGCACCGATTATCACCAACCTGGGTGTTATCACCCTCGACGGCTCCGACAGTGATTGCGAGTGGGGCAGCGACGAAGACGCGCCTATGGAAGGCATCTTTGGCTTCAACAACCTCCCAACATTTCCTACCCGTGATTATGGTGCAAATGCTAACAACAGCTACTGGATTCCCAACGCCAACCATCGCCTGGAAGGGTTTCCTCCCATCATGGGCGGTGAGCGCATCGAGATCGACTTTCGCGCACGACAGACGATGATTAAGGCTGAGGAGCGAAAAGCTGGCAGCGATGGGCTCGGCGATCCAGGATTCAACATCGATAACCTGCGGGAAATTATGTATGACAACCGCAATATATTAGCGGAGATGGTGGTACCGGACATCGTCGATGCCTGTGAAGGGGTCAGTAACTGGTCGCAGTATAGCGAAAACCCGGCGGAAGCCGCTCAGTCCTGCAGCGTGCTCGCAAACTGGGACCTGCGATTTAATCTTGAGAGTGTTGGCGCGCACATATTCTTCGAGATATGGGCCAATGTGATCAATGAGGACACGATTTTTGCCGTAGCCTTTGATCCGGAAGACCCGATAAATACGCCACGAGATCTAAATACAGGCGACGCTACTACGCTGGAGATACTACTTCACGGCATGGGAGATGCTGTGGATGAACTGGTGACGAACGAACTTCCCATTGAGGAGACATGGGGCAATCTGCAGTTCACCCAGCGCAACGACGAGCGTATTGGCGTGCACGGGGGCTCGGGCGCTTTCATGTTTAACGCTATATATTCAACCCGGGTGCCCGGTGTGGGTTACACCGATGACTTTTCCGGTTCCAGCTTTATTATGGCCGTGACCTGGGACGAGACCGACTGCCCGATCGGTCACGTTGTGCTGACCTATTCGCAGTCCACCGATCCGGAGTCGCCGCACTATGCCGACGCCAGCCGCCTGTACTCAGAAAAGGGATGGATCAGGCTGCCGTTCTGTGAGGATGAGATAGCTAATCAGGAAATTTCCCGGCAACACATCGAGGAGTAAAGCGTCCAGTGTTAGACGAATTCGGTGCGAAAAGGCGACCCGCTGTTGAACCATCTGCCGAACTCTACAATTGGCTTGTGCAAGAAGGCGTACACTGGTCAGATTTTCGTTGGCTGTGCAGCAGGTTTATTGCTTTTGAGGACGCAGGCTATAAGGTACAGTCAATCTAGATTTTGCTTTTTTATTGAGACAGCCAAATGCCTTTAAATGAAGGTTTAAGTCCAGAACTCCCGAAGCGATTGTTGTTGGGCACTACATTCGCGATAGGAGTCATGGCTTTCCCGGCATCGGCGGACAAATCGAACCAGGCAGAAACCATCTTTTTCGGTGGCCCGATTTTGACGATGGAGCCGGAAAAGCCGGAGGTACAGGCTGTTGCTGTCGGCGATGGAAGAATCATTTTTGCCGGCGATCGCGAATCTACCTTTCAGCGGCGGACAAACGAAACCCGCCTGATTGACTTAGATGGCAAGACTCTGATGCCGGGATTTCATAACGCGCACGTTCACCCCGGTTTGGCAGCTGTTGCGCTGGGCTGGGAAAATATCAGTGGTTATTTTTACCCGACAGTGCAAAAAAGCTGGCAAGCACTGCGGGATGCAGTCAAGAAATATCAACCTGGAGAGTGGGTCTTTGCCTACGGCTGGGACCCAATCCTGGTTCACGGGCTCAAGGCGCCGCGCCTCGAACAGCTCGATGAGTTGGCACCTGATAATCCTCTTTTTATTACACCGCAGGGTGGACACCAGGTCTATTTGAATAGTCGCGCGCTGGAAGCCGCAGGAATCACGCGTGAGTCAAAAGATCCGGGGCATGGTTCATATTACGAGCGGGACGCCAATGGCGAACTTACTGGCCGCTTGGTCGAACAGCCTGCTTTTTTTCCTATTCAGGAAAAATACGGGATGCCGAAATCTCGGGCTGCGTGGGAAGACGCATTACAAAAAGTATTCCACCGCTATGCCCAAATGGGAGTCACATCAGTTACTACGATGGGGGTGATGATTCCCTTGCCTGAAGTGCTGGAAATCTATGAGGAGTTAACAGCCGAAGACCCTATCATCCGCCACAATGTGTTTATAACCTGGTATGCGCGCAAGCAGCTATTGAAGCTGCAGCCGGGCGATGGACACGACTACTTTCGTTATAAAGGCATGAAAATCTGGTACGACGGCTCCCCCTACAACTCTACCATGCTCCTGGAAAATCCTTACTTGAGTAACAATTTCACGCGAGAGGCTATCGGTATCAAACCAGGTGCTCTTGGGCATGCGAACTGGAAGCAAAAAGAGCTACATGATGCTATTGATGAAATGCATCGGTTGGGTTGGCAACTCGGTATCCATACTCAGGGTGACAGGGCTACCAGGGAAGTGCTTGATGTACTGGAAAATGTCATCAAGAAAGCACCTCGAGCGGATACCCGACACCGATTCGAGCACTTGATGCTTGCAGATCCAGCACTGTTCGGCCGTTTCTCCCGAGCGGGGTTTGGTGCGAGCTTTCATATCCAGCATGTTCACTATTACGGTCGCGTTCTCAGAGATCGTTTATTCGGAGAGGCTCGCGTCAAGCGCCTGTTACCGCTGCAGTCGGCATTCGCTGCAGGGCTCGAAGCGAGTCTGCATTCAGACCATCCGATGTTTCCCTCCACCCCATTGCAAATGGTGAAATCGGCAGTGATGCGCCTCTCCAAAGAAGGGGACCCTATTGGGCCGGAGCAGGCGATATCAGTGGAGCAAGCGTTGCGGGCAGTCACGATCAACCCAGCGTGGCAGGTTCATGAAGACCACAATACGGGCAGTATTGCCGTGGGTAAGTTCGCAGACCTGGTGGTTTTGTCAGAAAATCCTCTTCAGAGTCCTCCTGAGCATTTAGACCGGATAACTGTTGATGCCACCTATGTTGGGGGTCGGTTGGTGCACCAGGTAGGAATCGACTGACTATTCGTCGCGATAAGATAAGGACATAACAAGTAGAGTAATGACAATGTGGGTGATCGAATTTCTGGTAGGAGTTGTACGAGGTGCAAAATACCTCGCCTGTTTCACTTTTGTGTCGCTTGTCGGTTATAGCCATACCGCAGGTAGTGACCCCACTGGGCAGTCCATATCGATGGCAGCAGACCCAGGGGGTCTGGTGAAGGCTGTCACCAGCCCGGCCTTTCTAACCCCCGAAGCGTATCGCGCTGCTTTCGCTGTCGAGAGCAAGAAACGTACTTTTTCACTTGGCCTAAAATCATTGCCCCAGCCGCTCGATGAGTCAGGGGACCCTCGCGCGGGGATATCCGCTCATCAGATTAAAGATTACGCAGACACACTGGTAAGCTTCGCCGAGCAGTCAAGAAAGGACGGTGAAATCCTTTGGGGTCGGATTGAGGGGACCCGGTATGAGCGGGAGGCGCAGGACTGGATTTTCTCCAACCTCAAAAAGTTTGGGCTAGAAGATGTGCACCATGACCGCTTTCCCACCTACGAAAAAATCTGGTTTCCTTCAGCCAACCAACTGGAAGTAACCGCTGCACCTGGATTCGATCGGGGACACACCCACGTGTTCGAGAATGCGATCACACCGTTTCCCTCAAAAGTTACGCCAAATGGCGGACTTGAGCGTGAAGTTGTCTATGTGGGTGACGGCACCGCAGCGGAATTGTTGGGGCGCGATCTTACAGACAAGATCGTGATGATTAGAGGGCGTGCCGAATCCAGCGCCCTCTTCAGTTCGATCCGGGTCGCGTACTCACGGGTGGCGACGGGAGAGTACGGTAAAGCGGCAGGTGTGATTGTATGGTGGGCTGTACCCGGCGTAAGTCAGGTTGCAGGACGCGTGGGTGCTCCGGGCGGAGGTGACGAGATAGGTGAAGTCCTTCCATGGATTAGTATTGGCGATGACGCAGGTTATTACCTCCGTAAACTTTTAGACAGGGCCGGCCCAAAAGCACCCGTTCGCGTTCGCATGGTAGTGGAGGGACAAAACCGCCCGCCGTCAGAACTTGAGACCGGCAACGTCTACGCCTTTTTGCCAGGGCTCTCGGGCAAGTACATTCTCATTCATACGCACGTGGATGGGTATTTCTACGGCCTTCACGACAACGGTGCCTCTGTGGCGGCACACATGGCCCTGGCTCAATTTTACGCCTTGAAACCTCTTGAACATCGTCCTCATGGTTTCGTGTTCCTGTTCCAGGGAGGTCACGAGCGGACGGGAGTCGGCGGAACCCGCGACTTTGTAAAGAAGTACGAAGAAATGCTAAGAGAAAAGCTGCTGATGACGACCCGGATGGAGCATTTCGGCTTCGTGCAGCAGCTGTCGGAAGGACCGTTTGGTGGGCCGACTAATGCGCCCACCCCACTGTTCTTCACGAGCAGTAACCGGAGTCCGGCGCTGATAGAGATCTTTAATGCAGCCGCGAGTAAATACGGGGTCGTTGTCGCCGACCAGGCTATCACGGATCTGCCAACTGACGAGATTGCCTTCTACCCACCATTTGCAAAACTCGGAGATCCGATCTTTGCAGGTTGGCTACAGACCGGCACCTACTACCACAGCACGGCTGATGTAGACCTGCAGGGCGTCAGCTTCAATGAGCTAGAGCGAGTCACCCGCGCTTATGCCTATGTGTTTGATCAGCTTGGATCACTGACGCTCGCCGACCTCCGTCTAGGAGAGCAACCCAGATCTGAAGACAACGCCTATGCCAGCCGTTTGTTTCAGCTTTATCTGGGGAATTTTTAGGATTCGGCCATTAGCTTGTGTATGGGCGCCAACTTTTCAGTTTCCACAAGTCGAAGGCGAGCATTATTTCACTGTCGCAGAAACTGAAAAATCCCTGCAACTCAAAGAATTACAAGGGCTTTAATCAGAATATGGCTCCGCCTGCTGGGCTCGAACCAGCGACCCAATGATTAACAGTAGATCGAACCCCGTTCTTTCGTTGCAAGTAAGGCCATGAAATATAAGGGGTTCTCCTGGCGAACTGCCCTGGATCCACACGCTGGCGACCCAATTGGCGAACCGTTCAAAAAAATCCGGCGGCTTTGTGAAGGGTAAGCCTTACAAAATCAACGAATTTCCCCCGGTGAATCGGTGGCGAAGGGCGACCCAATGCGAAACTGCTAGCGAATCCTCAACCAGGATTGCGGATATGGGGTGGAGGTCAGGGTTCGGCTAGATCCCTGCAATATTGACCAGGGTTTTACGCCTGAGCTTGTCTCGAAGCCAGATTGCTTTTGCCATCAGCGTCTGCAGAAAAGGGGCTCTTGCTTCTTGGGCAAATGCGGGAGTTTGCAGCAGTCTCTGGCGCCAGGCCCACAAGCGGGGGTGAAGTCTTTGTAGCGGGTAGCCTGCAAGCAGAATACGATTGATGGTGACAAACCAGGAGATGTCAGCGAGGGAGACCAGGTCCCCAAGCAGGAAGTTGTTTTCCTTGAGACGGCGCTCCAGCTTGTCCAACTCCTGGGTAAACCTTGATACTGATTCGGTGACCTGGGAATCGGTGATGCCCTGGTTGGCGGCGAAGCTGCGCCAGTATTCCAGCTCTTCTGCTTTGTGCGAATCAGGCTCTCCGCCAACCGTGCCGGTTCCCGAGGACTGATACTGCTGCAATTGCTCCTTGCTGCGCTGCATCAGTTTGGCGGGGGCAGTGAATCGCATGGTGAGATTGCGTAGATCCACGTGCAGATCATCTTCTGCCTGTAAAAGTGTCGCGAGCTCAGCCGACTGCTGCGCTGGCATAAGTGGCGGCTCCGGGTGCAGCTGTTCCAGGTAGTCGAGAATGTCGTTGCTCTCGATGTGAACATGGCCATCGTGCACCAGCACCGGGACCAGGCCTCTAGGATTGATCCCCATGAACCAGTTGCTGTTGTTCTCCCGTTTGACCAGGTTAATCGGGTGGGAAACCCAGTCGATGTGCTTGTAACCAAGCAATATCCGGATCTTCTTGGAGCAGGTGGAACCCGAGAAGTGCAGTAGGTGAATGCCCTGCCAATCGAACACTTCCCGCGTTGCTATGTCGTCTCTTGCCAGCAAAACCATCGTTTTAATCCTCTAGCGCGGTGCTGACCAAACCCTCGATTTCGTCCTGTGGAATGCCCAGGTTGTGCAACAGAAATCGCGTCCATTCGACGCTGACCTCGTCTATCGAATCCTGGTTGATTGCGGTGATCAACATACCCACATAGCTCCAGTTGAGTATGGTCGACAGGCTTTCTATGCTCACGGCAAACTTGAAGCGCTCCTGCATGATGCCCTCGGTAAAGTCCCGGACCATGAACTCGCCCTGGCTTTCGGCTATCGCTCTGGCCAAAAATCGGGGCTTGTCTACCAGTTTGCGGGTCAACGGGTCGCGGGCCATGGCCGTAAATACCCTCATAGTTGAGCGGGCGACAGACTCGGCGCGATCAAGGGTTTCCTCGAGAGGCACGTAAGCGATATCGCCGTAGTCGTGATAATGCTGCGTCAGCATTGCCACTACGGCGTCCTGCTTGTTGTCGAAATGATTGTAAAAGGTGCTGCGGCCGAGGTCGGCCAGCTCGGCTACGGCTTCGGCGGTTGCGTCCTCGTAGCCCTGCTCCAGGATCAGTTGTTGAACAGCATCCAGGAGTTGTTGCCGGGTGCGCTGGCGTCGCCTGGCCATCCGGTTGGGAAGGGTATTAATCCTGGGGGTCATTTTGGGTCGAGTACTCATCCGTTGATTGTCATTTCCTGCAGTTTATCACAAACAAATCATGTGCCCAATTATAAATTAATGATTAATAGTGGACAATTGTCCATATATGTGCAATCATCCATATCAAGAATATGGGTTTCTTTGATAAAGAATTGGAGAGTTCGCTTGGGAACATCAGTGGTCAGGTATAAAAACACCGGGGGTGCCGCCCCTGGCTGGGGCGTGCTCCGGGGTGAGAGCATCTTTCCCATTGATCTCGAAATGGGTACGCACCAGGAGGTGATGCAGCACTATTTCAACGACCGCGCGAGCTTCGATGCCGCGGTGAGCCAGCTGTTCATCCCGTTGGCTGAGGTGGCGCTTTCTGCACCCGTCTCTGCAGACGTACAGTTGTTCTGCCAAGGCTTGAACTACGCCGATCATCGAGCTGAGGGCGGGCTGGACGACGGCGCCAACGGCGAAAACCTGATTTTTACCAAGGCTACTTCCAGTATCTGTGGCCCCAGCGATGACATTGTGCGCCCCAGAGGCTGTGAGCTGCTGGACTACGAAATAGAGCTTGGCCTTGTATTGAAGTCAGACGTGCAAGGACCGCAGAGCGTGGCGGAGAGTGAGCTCGAACATGTGATTGGCGGTCTGGTATTGGCTAACGATGTCTCCTCCAGAGACGATCAGTTTGGCGCCACGGCCATGCAGTGGTTCAAAGGCAAGAGCTACAGGACATTCTGTCCCATGGGGCCGGTGCTGTATTTGCTCGATGCCGGGGATCTGGCGCAGCTCTATCAGCTACAGCTGACCCTGAAGCTCAATGGCGAGGTGAAACAGAACGCCTCGACCGATCTGCTCATTCACAAGCCGGCCGCCACCCTCACGGAAATTTCCTCCTTCGCCGATCTACGCAGGGGCGACTGTATTCTGACTGGAACCCCAGGTGGCGTACTGTTGGAAATGGATCTAAAAACCGGTTTTAGCATTATGCTGAACATGAAAAATGACGCCAAGCGGCGCGCAAAATTTGTTGCAGCGCAACGGGCCAGAACCCGTTTCCTGCAACCAGGCGACATGCTTGAACTGCAGATCAAATCGCTCGACGGCAGTATCGATCTCGGTTGCCAGAGAAACCATATCGTAGAGGCCTAGTGGCCCTTCGGTGCACCCCACTCGCTATAAGAACACTGGAGATCCAGATGGAACTTTTGTACGACGAGAATCTACTGCCACGGATTCTGATGACGGTTACCGCCATCGCTCTGGCTATCGGTCCCGCCGTTGCTGACTTCAACAAAACCCATGCCACCAATCCGCTGTGGCCACCCCATGCGCGCTTTCATGTGGTCTGGCAGGTGATCACTAACAGCTCTCTGTGCCTGATGATGTTGTACGTACTGTGGACGCCGTTGGTGGCGCAGTACAACCTGCAGTTGATCCTGGTGGCGCTGGTGCAGGGCGCGATTCTTGCGCCACTGTACATCACCATCGCCAGTATGAGCCTGTTCGACGGTGCGTTAAAAGACGTCAATGGCCTGCGACCATTCCAGTTCAATATTGGTGGCAGGATTGTTGAATTGGATACCAACGTCGTCGGATTCAGCAATATTACGCTGGTGTTGATCATTGCCAGCTACAACATCGTTTCCGCGGTGCCCGCCGCGTAAGGGCACTAATTATTCGCCAGGAAAGTACAGGTTTTACTATGTCAGACACCATAAAAACGAATGTCCTGATCGTGGGCGCTGGGCCATCCGGGATGACCATGGCCCTCGCTTTGGCCAGGTTCGGGATATCCTGCATCATGATTGATCGCCGTGAAACGAATTATGAGCAGCCCCGAGCGCACGCACTGAACTCCCGTACGCTGGAAATGTTTTCTGCCCTGGGCATGGATATCGAAGATTTCAAAGCGGTAGCCACGCCGGTCGAAGAAAGTTGCTGGGTACGTTTCACCGACACCCTCAGCGGCGGTGAATACGGCAAGCTCCCCTATGAAAGGATGCAGGACGCAGAAGACCTGCCCACGCCGTGGCCCCTGTTCAATATCGCCCAACCCGCGGTCGAAGCGGTGATGCAGGACTACATTGAGCGCGAAGCATCCATACAGGTGCTACGCCCCTGGGAATGGAAGTCCTGTGAGCATCTTGCCGGGGGCGTAGAGTCTGTTGTCGTAGATGCCCAGGGGCAGGAGCAGCGCATCCTGAGCCGATACCTTATTGGCGCCGACGGTGCGGGTAGCCCGGTACGCGAATCCCAGGGCATTGCCATGAAGGGCATGGGGATTATCCATGACTTCGTCATGATTCATTTCAAGGCGGATTTAAGCGAAGTGGTCAAGGACAACCCGGCAATTCTGTACTGGGTGTTAAACCAGAATTGCAGTGGCACCCTCATCGCTTTTGATCAAAGGAATAACTGGGTCTTTATGCACCCCTATGATGAAGCCGATACCGACCTTGCCAGCTTTACCGAGGCGCGTTGCCGCGACATGGTTCACCAGGCAATTGGCCGATCCGATATCGAGATGGAGGTGCTCTCCAACGGGAGTTGGGGCCTGGGGTCACAGGTTGCCGAATCCTACTGTAATAAAAAAGTCTTCCTGGTGGGTGACTCTGCACACCGCTATCCGCCAACAGGCGGCCTGGGTTTGAACACCGGCGTCGGTGATGCACATAATCTGGCCTGGAAGATTGCCGGGGTACTGCAGGGTTGGGTCTGGCCGGGCCTGTTGGACAGCTATCACCCTGAGCGCGAGCATGTGGCGCAGATAAATGCGGACTTCAGTACCGAGAACGCCGGCAAGTTGTTCAGCATTATGCTGGCCACGGGCTCGCTTATGCCCGAGGGGATGCAGCCAACTTTCCAGCAGTTGCAGGCCGACTCCGTCAGGTGGGCAGAGATACAACAGGGTATTGAAGAGCAACGTGACCATTTTGACGGCCTGGCATTGCATATAGGCCAGCACTACGGCCGCGCAAATGCGCCCGACCTGCGGGCAGAAGATTTCCAGTTTTCGGATGTGGGCGCGAGGTTTCCGCATACCTGGCTGTCGGTGGGCAACGAACGCGTCTCATCACTTGATCTGCTCAGTGCAACGCGGTTTACCTTCATCGCGCGCGAAGGCGTCACGCTTCCCGAGTTTGAAAGCGAAGTGCCCTGCCAGGTGAAGAGCCAAAATGTGGATTTCTCCGCCAGCAGCGACAACCTGGCAACCATGGGCATGGACGAAGCAGCCGTCGTACTGGTGAGGCCTGATGGGCACATTGCTGAACGCTTCATGGAGGATTCAGTGACAGCGCCTGCGATGAAAGACGCATTGAGCAAGGCCGTGGCAAAGTTTGTCGCCTTTGACCAGGCCGCCTGCGGATAATGGAGGACGTATGAGATTTAAAATTGTGCTGTGGGTTATGGGTTTCATGCTCGAGCGAGCCAGTAAGAACAACCCCAGGTTTAAACAGAAGCTCAAGGGCCAGGAGCTGACGCTGGAAATCGGTTGTGAGGGCGGGTATGCCCGGCATTTCATCATCCAGGATCAAAAGGTCATGAGTTATCCGGGCAAGGCGAGTGCGCCGGTGTTCCTCAGCCGGGCCCATGAACCCACCCTTGCCATTATTTTTGACAGCGCGGCGACCGGGTACCAGGCCCTGACGGCGAAGGATAAGCAGTTGGCGATGATCTCTGGCATACAGGATAAGTGCATCATGATCGAGGGTAACCCCCTGTTCCTGATGTGGTTCCAGAGCCTGGTCAAGTACCTCAAATAATCAGTGTGAGTTGAACCCACCCGGGAGGTGAGTATGGATTTGGGAATATCAGGAAAAAAGGCATTGGTGTGTGCCTCCAGCGAAGGTCTGGGAAAGGCCTGTGCAGTATCACTGAGCAGGGAAGGTGTGCACGTTTATATTAACGGTCGAACGCTGGAAACCCTGGAAGCCACGGCCGACGAGATACGGGCCGACGGTGGCGAGGTGACTATTGTGCAGGCCGACGTATCGACGGAGGAGGGGCGCAGGGCGCTGATCGAGGCATGTCCGGACCCGGACATACTCATTAACAACAACGCCGGGCCTAATCCGGTGGGGTTTGCCCAAAGCAGCCAGAAGGATTGGGACGAAGCCATTGCCGCTAACATGATGGCGCCCATCTTTATGATCCAGGCTGTATTGCCCGGTATGCGCGAACGCAGGTTTGGCCGCATTATCAACATTACCTCGGCCATGGTGAAGTCGCCGTCTCCCATAATGTGTGTATCCAGTGCCGCGCGAGCCGGGGTAACCGCACTGTCAAAAGCGGTGTCGAAGGAGGCCGTGATGGATAACGTCACCATCAACAATATGCTGCCGGAAATGTTCGATACCGGTCGTCAACGCGATAACGCGGAACTCATTATGCAACTCGCTGGCGTGAGTTATGAGGAGGCGCGGGAAAAACTGGTCTCGCGGATCACCGCCGGGCGCTTTGGGCAACCGAAAGAATTTGGCGATTACTGCGCGTTTCTTTGCAGCCAGCAAGCCAGCTATATATCAGGTCAGAACATTCAGTTAGACGGAGGGTCCTACGAGGGCCTGATCTGACCGACGAGTGGGGAAAGCGTTGATGGTGAATGGCGGCAAATGTATGTCTCGAAAAGTGTTGGCTGTGCTGTTTTGGTGTCTGTGTAGCCTGTTCGTTCCCTTATGCGCGCTTGCCCAGGCAAGCGCTCCCAATATCGTCATCATTCTCGCAGACGATATGGGGTGGAACGATGTCGGCTACCATGGCAGCGAGATACGTACCCCGCACATAGACCGGTTGGCGGCAGAAGGCCTTGAGCTCGATCGCTTTTATGCACAACCTGCCTGCAGCCCCACCCGGGCAGCGCTGCTGACCGGCAAGTCGTCGCAAGCCCTGGGTATTTATTCTCCTTTGTCCAAGCTGAACCCGACCGGATTACCCCTGACGGAAAAGCTGATGCCGGAATATTTTCGCGATGCCGGCTATCAGACCTTTCTGGTGGGGAAGTGGCATCTCGGCTTTCGCGAGCCGGCCTATCGCCCGACGGCCCGGGGTTTCGATCATTTCTATGGCCATTTAACCGGTGGCATCGGCTTTTGGGATCATGTGCACGGCGGTGGGCTGGACTGGCAACGCAATGGTGCAACATTGCGTGAGGAAGGCTATAGCACACATCTTATGGCGGCTGAAATAGATCGAGTCATTGAACGGCGTGATCCAGAAGAGCCAATGTTTCTCTATGCTGCTTTTAATGCTCCGCACCTTCCCAATGAAGCACCTGATGAAGCAATTAAGCAATATGAAAACATTGGAGACCCGAATCGCCGCATCCACGCTGCTATGGTCAGCGAACTGGATAACGCGATTGGTCAGTTGATGACGACACTTGATGAGCAAGGGATTTTGGACAACACCCTGATCTGGTTTATGAGCGATAACGGCGGCCTCAATCCAGCAGCGAATCCGGAGTGGATGCTTATCTGGTCCAAACGTCTGGAAGGCTGGTTTGGCCGCCCCTTGCCTTTTACCCTGTGGGAGTTTATTCGCACCAATGCCCTGGACGGCGGCAGCGCAAACACACCTCTGCGCAAAGGTAAGAAATCCATCTACGAAGGCGGTGCTCGGGTGCCTTCAGTCGTTTACTGGAAAGGACAGGTTGCGCCCAGTCAAAGCGCGCAGATGGTAACAGTACGTGATGTGTTGCCGACTGTGTTGGCCGCCGCCAAGCTGACCACAGCGGAGCCGATGGCGGCATTCGACGGGGTTAACCAGTGGCCGAGTTTGATTGCTGGGGCAGAAGGTAATACACCTGATTATCTTATTAACGCTGACGAAGGTGAGGCACTGTATCGCTACCCATGGAAGCTGCTAGCACTCAAATCGGGTGACGTAGAGCTTTACCGGCTGGATAACGATCCTACTGAATCCGCCGATTTGAGCGCGGCTCAGCCCGACAAGGTGGCGGAGCTGTGGCAAGCGCTCGATGAATATCCCCGCGGCGAAAGCGTGAATGTACCTTTGTGGCGATCGTTGATGGACATCGATTTTTTTGGCGGTGAAGAGGATCGCGCTCCCTGGTCTGAAATCGATGGGGACTGATTTAAACTGGGGGAGCTTCAGACCACAATTAAACTCTTTAATCGTGGTCTGTCCCCGTATATCCAATATATCCCCTAGGGGTAAGTAATGATGCAAACTGGTTCGGAGGCGGAGTTATGTTGGTCAAATTTCTTCGGTATTTAGTTTTCGCCGGCCTCCTGGTCAGTGCCCTGACCATTGTTGCATGGCTGTTTTCCCCGGACCCCAAATTCAACAGCGCGAGTTTCGAGCGCGAAGCACTGACCCGGTCGATTGCACACCCTGATACGGCCTTGACGCTGGCACAATACCGCGCTGACGCAGGTGAAATTGTCACTCTTCTGGTCGATGCGATCCACGAGGAGGCCATAAGCGGTATCGACCTCGCCGACCTTGGTGCCCGACGCGTGGAAGATCCATTTGTCGCACTCGCATCTGTTGACGTCGACCGTTTGACGGCGGCATTTTCCGGTCCGTTCGAGCGTCATGTGGTGGCCATCGAACGACTTTTGCCGACAGCGCCACCAGGCGGGCGACATCTGGGAATTGGCACAAACTTCCCGGAACACGCCGAGGAGGCGCACAGCGAATCCGTATTTGTCTTTCCTAAGTTTGGCACCGCCACACCGGCACGAACGACGGTGGTTGCCCCAGAGGGCGGCCTTCTGGATTACGAGGTTGAACTGTGCATGCGCTTCGATCGCCCGATCCGGTCGCTGGAAGATTTCGATGCGGCGGTAAAGGGCTTGTTTCTGTGCGCTGATTTTACAGACCGGATCGCGCTGCTTGAACTCGCGGATCCTGACAACCTTGATTCCGGATACGGCTTTAGTGACGCCAAAAGCGGGCCTGGTTTTTTTCCCTCCGGCCCATTTTTACTGATCCCTAAAGATTGGTCATCATTTGTCGCTGACACGCGAATGATGACCTGGCTAAATAGCGAAGCACGCCAGGACGCCCGCGGAGGCGAAATGACCCTTGATTTTCGCGAGCTAACGGAAAAAGTGCTTGGCGAAATGATATCCCGGCGTTTTTATTACGCTGGGGAGTTTTACAAGCTTGCGCCCAATCAACGCATAGATCCGGACATGACCTTAATGTCCGGCACTTCGGAGGGGGTCATCTTTACAACGCCGGCCCGGCACGATTACATCGAGATAGCAGTGGCTTACCTGCTTAAGGGAGGGCCCTTTAGCGGCAAAAATCTGATGGATATTGCCATACCCGTCTTCATTGAAAACGAGCGGGCGTCAGGACATTTTTTGAAGCCCGGTGACACGGTGGTATATCGCGCCAGCATGCTCGGTGACATCGTGGTGGAGATAAGGCCATAGCCGGCGGATTGCATTTAAAGGGTGAAGAGCCGCTTTTTGACCAGGAGAATGACTATGACCGCGCCCATCATCAAGGTAAAACGTTTGGCTTACGTGCGCGTCAGCGCGCCTGACCTGGACCAGGCTGAGAAGTTTCTGGATAAGTTTGGCCTTAAAGTAGCGGTACGGCTGGGGGACACTATTTACCTGCGAGGCTGCGACCCCTATCCGCCCTGTTATGTGCTGAGCCAGGGTGTCTCCGGTGTGACCGCCATCGCCTTCGAGGCAGATGATATTGGAGACCTCGAGAAAATTGCGGCATTGGACGGAAGCTCAGCCATCGAAGCACTGGATGGGCCGGCGGGCGGCCAGGTCGTGAGGCTTAAAGACCCCATGGGTATGCAGGTTGAAATCGTATACGGACAAACCTCGCTTGAGGCAGTTGAGGGCGCGGTACCGCACCGCTTCAATATGGATGGGGAGCGACGTCGAGAGGGCGAACTACCGGCAGGGCAGCGGGGACCTTCTCATGTCAAGCGCCTGGGTCACCTGGTGCTTGAAAGTGCCGATCCCCGGTCTGTATATCATTGGTATCACGAGCATTTCGGGCTAAAGAAGGCTGATGAGGTCCACCTGCCGGAAGGAGATGCGGTGATGATTTTCTCAAGTCTTGATCGCGGTCGTGAATTTGTTGATCACCACGTGGTCGGCTTCCAGTTTGCCGTCGACGAAGGCACAAGAGTGCAGCACATGGCTTTTGAGGTCGGCAATCTTGATGACCTGATGGGGGGGCATGAGCACCTGAAGCGCGAACGCTACAAACATGTCTGGGGTATTGGCAGACATCGCCTGGGCGGTCAGATTTTTGATTACTGGGCCAATCCCTGGGGTGTCATCCATGAACACTGGACGGATACTGACCTCGTGAATGAAGATCACGTGCCCAGCGATACGCTGCCCGGAGAATTTGAGGATTATTGGGGGCCCGCACCCTCACCGCGATTTTTGGTTTCGCGCTGGAACTTGAAAGCAGTGCGTAATCTGCTGCGCCTGTTCAGGGCAAGCAAGTCGGTTTAATTTTGTAGCTCCCCCGGCCCTTCGCCATGCAGGGCGAAGGGCGTTCGCGGGGCAGCGAGCAGTGATCGCTGATTACACTAC
>CALJGI010000001.1 GCA_938074045.1 uncultured Halieaceae bacterium | reverse complement strand
TGCGCTAATCAAATCCCGCACGTTGAGCCAGCGGAAATTACACAACCTGCGATTTGCAGGCTAGACTGGAGAAATAACTGGCAGAAAAGTGTCTCTTAAAAATCGGGCCTAATGGTCCCAAATTGGCTGACGACGTACACTATGTTCCCCAGACACAGTCTATCGCGGTACTACCCTTTCTTGATCTCAGTAAGAGCCAGGACCAGACCTATATCGCCGACGGACTGGCTGAGGAGCTTCAAGTCAGCCTGGGTCAACTGCGCGGACTGAGAGTGACCGGTCGCACGTCATCCAACTATTTCAAAGACAAATCCATTGAACTCGAAGAAATCGGCAAGCGACTCAATGTGCAGCATGTGCTCGAGGGCAGCGTGCAATCCTCCGGCAAGCGAGTGCGTGTTTCAGCCAAACTGATTGAAGTCGGGAACGGCTATCAGCTGTGGTCAGATACCTTCGAACTGGACCCTGAAGAACTGTTCTCGGTGCAGGATGAAATCGCGGCATCTGTCAGCACCGCGCTCAGCATCAAATTGAGCGTGGGGGACATCGGTGCGCTTCGCGGTGGCACTCGGAATCTCGACGCCTACCAACAGTATTTGCAGGGCTGGAAAATCTACATGGAAGGTACACCCCAGGCTCATGACAAGAGCCTGGAGTTGTTCAGATCAGCCGTCAATCTCGATCCGGATTATGGACTGGCCTGGGAGCGCATTGCCCACATCAATATGAGGCTTCCAATGATCGTTGGTCCGGAAGCTGCAGGTAACTCACAGGCCAGGTCAGACGAGGCGCTGCAACGCGCGTTGGAAGTAGCACCCGATTCCCCCAGCGTAAGGGCCACGGCCACGGTCAATCTCGCGAGAAAAGGCGAGTGGGCCGAAGCCCAGGCGCTCTATGAGCAGAGCCTGGATGCGCTGCAGTTTCAGAGCCTCGCTGCACCTCTGCACAATTTCGGTTCCTACCTGCAGCTGGTGGGGCACAACACAGAGTCCATCGCTCTGCTTGAGCGTGCCAGGGATGTTGAACCGCTCTCCACCCTTGTTGCCATGCATTTGGGCTGGGGTTACATGAATGCGGGAAGGCTGGACGAGGCAGACGCAGAACTTGAACGCGGCTACCAACTAGGGTCGCTGCGGTTCCTGGGCCTGGCAACAGCGCTGGCCGGGCACTCGGGAAATCCTGAGCGCGTGGAAAAATGGGGCGCCAGGTGGAGTCAGCACCCAACACCTGTGGACAACGTGTTCGCTGCCTTTGAGGAGATGTACGACAATAATCCTGAGGACACTCAGGCGCGCTATGATTGGCTGGCCAACCTGTATGACACCACAGACGCGAGCTCGCTGGACTCCAGTTCAGCGGTATATGCCGGAACACACGGTTTCCCGGATCTGGCATTGAAATTCATGCTGCGCTCGCCCACAGATATGCCGCTGTGGGCACCCTGGTACGCGGACACCCGACGTCTGCCGGGTTTCAAGGATCTGGTACGCGATATGGGGCTGGTGGATTACTGGCGGGAGTATGGGTGGGGTGATTTTTGCAAGCCGGTTGGGGACACGGACTTTGAGTGTCACTGATCCAGGATGCAGAGACGTGGTGAAGAAACTTCTGGATCAAACCGTCTGCAAACGACCGACAATCTCTCCCACATATTCCGAAAACTGACGGGGTTTCTCCATCACTAACAAGTGAGCCACATCGGCAAACTGAACTCTCTCGCTCCCGGCTATCTCCCCATTCAAGCGGTGAGAAAGCGCGAGGAATTCAGGGGCGTCCAGCTCACCTGAAGCTATAAATGTCGGCGTGCTCAGCTTAGCCAGATTATCAATCGCCGGGCTGCTCGGCTTTTCAAACACCACGTGTTCCGGCTCGGGATGCGTGAATGCCAGGTGTTGCATGTCATACACGAGCTCGCAAAGTTCCTGCGGCATGTCCTCGACCCGGCGCTGCGGGCCAGCCAACCACATCGCCACATTAAGCTGTGACGCCGCCGCGATATCACCGGACTCAAACAGCTCGTCTTCTTTGCGCCCAAATTCCAGCACTTCGCTAACCGGCTTGAAACCACCCACCGCAGGGGACGCCAAAATCAAACCTTTAATCTGCTCTGGCGTTTGCAGCGTTGTATCGATGGCAACGGCAGCACCAAAGGAAGCACCCACCACCCAGGCCGACCCACCAGCCACTTCCTGAATAAGATCACCGACATCACGTGCGTAGGAGAAAGGTGAATTCGGCAGAAAGGACTTACCGTAGCCCCTGAGATCGCATGTGATGCAGGTGTAGTCTTTGCAAAGAAGTTCGACAACAGTAGCCCACATTCGTGAATCGCCCACGCCCGCATGCAGGAAGACAATATTCGGTCCTTCACCACGCACGTCGTAGTACATCACGCCATTATCGAGCTTCAACTCCAACGCGATAACCTTCAACTCATCCGGTGAATATTTCAGGGCGCGGCATAGGCCTGGCCAATCATCTTGCTTCCCTCGAACACAGCCCGGTCTTCAACATGACCGGTATCGCCGACAAATACAAAATCCAGCTCGCGGTCTTCATCGACGTCCCGGTGCAGCATAACAATGTAGTAATCGCCGCTGGCGGGATCATTGTCCACCTCGATTTCAACATCGACGGACTTGCCATCGGCTAAATACGTAACGCCGACATAGATATCACCATTGGGTTTGCCGTTCTCAAAAGGATGCATGACCAGCCAGCCATTGCCATCGATCTGCACCTCAGGAAAAACAAAGGTAGAACCCTGCCGGGTCGCGCCCTCGGTCAGTATCCAATTGTGTTCGCCATTGCCCATTGAAAACTCTGCGGTAGCCTCCTCCGCCCACCCGTAAACTGCAACCAGCGATAGCACGATGGCGGACAACCATTTGGCTGAAAACATATTCTCGTCTCCTATTAAGCGAATTCCACGGTAACATTAGTCCCTCGTCTTGACCAAGTGAGTGGCTACTATGTCTATTCTGATCAAACGCGTGTTGCTATCACTTTTCTTCGTGACACTCATCGGCACCAATGTACTTACCCTCACCAGTGTCGGGTTTAACTCTGCCATTTCTGGGTTTATGGCCACCGCATTGGGTGTGCAAACGGTTTCCGACGTACTGCGGCAACGCCTCAACAGCCGCAATAAAACGATCAAGAAAAACCAGATGGTGGCGGTAAAACGCAAGGCGGCGGCGCGACGTTTTGGAACACGGCTTACCAGCCGCACCAAGCGAGTCGCTGCGGAAAGCATCGCAGCACTTCCCGGGGAAGCTATTCCCTATCTGGGTATTTCCCTACTGATTGCAGGCACCACCTATGAACTGCTGGAAGCCTGCAACAGTATCGAGGATCTCGATCAAATGTACCGGGAAATGGGCATGACAGAGGAGATACCCGACGACGTGCTACGCACCGTGTGCAGCCCTCCCCTGCCCGACGCCGAGGCCATCTGGATCAATGTCCTTAAGGAAAGCGGCCGCTGGGTTGACGCGGTTCGAGGTGCATTATAGAAAAAGGTCACCCGAGAATTACTCTCACAACAAGGTTTGCTATGCTGAGGTTCAATTGACCGGACCTTAAACTATGCAGCGCAGACAACTGATACAGACCATGCTGGGAGCCCTGACTCTGCTCCCAACCTCCAAAGCATTTGCTGACCTGGTAGCAGCGCCCACACCGAAGTCGGTCACACCAATTCTGAATAGCAATGAACGATCACTGCTGACTGAGCTCACTGGCACGATCATTCCAGAAACAGGCACACCCGGAGCTAGCCAGGCTGGAGTGCCCGAGTTTATCGAGCACCTTTTGAATGCATGGTATGAACCTGCAGACAGAAACAGGTTTAAGTCTGGCATGGAAGCACTGACGGGTCGCTGCCAGAGTCAGTTAGATAAAAATTTTAGCGAGCTGCCTGAAGCTGAGAGAGTCGCCTTGCTCACCATGGTAGAGGCTGATGAACCAGACACTGAGACCGGAAAATTTATCAGCTGGGTGAAACAGCTGACAGTTCTTGGATATTACACATCCGAAATTGGCGCCACCCAGGAACTTAACTACCTGCCGGTTCCCGGCCCCTATCGCGGCTGTGTTGATTATTCGGAGGTAGGACGCACATGGGCGCTATAAGTGAGCACCATTTTGATGCCCTGGTCGTTGGTTCGGGCGTCTCCGGCGGCTGGGCGGCCAAGGAACTTTGTGAACGCGGCCTGCGTGTGTTGATGATAGAGCGTGGCCCGAATGTGGTGCACCGACAGGACTACCCCGGTGAGGGAAAAGCACCCTGGGAAATGCCGCTGCGCGGCAAGGTAGATCCGCAACTGGTTGAGGACAAGTATAATATTCAGCGCCAATGCTACGCCTTCAGCGATTACACCAAGCAGTTTTTTGCCGACGACCGAGCCATTCCATACACCCATGATGAGGATAAGCCCTTTAGCTGGATTCGCGGTAATCAACTTGGCGGCAGATCTCTGCTCTGGCACCGACAGAGCTACCGCCTGGGTGATCTTGATTTCACGGCCAATGCCAAGGACGGCCACGGCGTGGACTGGCCCATCCGCTACGCTGATCTGAAACCCTGGTACGACCGGGTTGAACGATTTATCGGTGTGAGCGGGCAGGCAGAGGGTTTGGCCCATCTGCCGGACGGAGAATTCCAACCGCCCTTCGAAATGAACTGCCTGGAAGAAATCGCCAAAGAGCGCATCGAGAAGGCATTCCCGGGCAGAACCCTGACCATGGGGCGCACCGCTCATCTGACCAAGCCAACAGCAGAACAACGTGGACTGGGACGCCACAATTGTCAGAGCCGCAACGAATGCCAACGTGGCTGCTCTTTTGGCGCGTACTTCAGCACCCAGAGCTCAACCCTACCCGCGGCGGCAGCCACCGGTAATCTCACCGTACTCACCGACAGCATTGTGCACAGCCTCATCTATGACGGGAAAACAAACCGGGTCAGCGGTGTCAATATCATCGATGCTGATACACACAGCACCACCGAATACTTTGGCCGAGTGGTGTTTATGTGCGCATCCACCCTGGGTACAGCGCAGATCATGCTGAATACCCGCACCACCGAATTTCCAACCGGCATCGCCAACTCCAGTGGAGAGCTGGGCCACAACTTGATGGATCACTGCTTCCGCTCAGGCGCCAGCGGCACCTTTGCAGGAATGGAGGACAAATACGATTGGGGTCGGCGGCCAACCGGCATTTATATTCCGCGTTTTAGAAACGTGACTGACCAACACCCGGACTTTCTTCGCGGCTACGGCTATCAGGGCGGTGCCTGGCGTGATGGCTGGCATGGAGCCGAATCGACCAAGGGCTTCGGTGTTGAGTTCAAGGAATCGATTAGAACACCCGGCCCCTGGAAAATGCATATTGGTGGTTGGGGAGAAATGTTACCAAGACATGAAAATCAGGTGACGCTCTCGGAGACCAACGTGGACGCATGGGGAATGCCACAGCTCCATTTCAGTTGCCAGTGGAGTGACAACGAAATGAAGATGCTTCAAGACATCGCGGACAGCGCTGAGGAAATGTTGATAGCGGCGGGGCTGGAGGATGTGTCGAAATACAATGATGCTGCACCGCCCGGTCTGTGCATCCACGAAATGGGCACGGCGCGTATGGGCCGGGATCCGAAGACATCTGTCCTGAATGGCAATAACCAGGCTCACGATATACCCAATCTCTATGTGACCGATGGATCATGCATGACCTCTTCCGCCTGCCAAAATCCCTCTTTAACCTACATGGCCATCACAGCGCGTGCGGCAAATCATGCAGCTAACCTGCTAAAAGCCGGAGAACTGTCATGAACTCATCTAGCCTGTCACGACGCGATTGGATCAGGAACATGTCCTGCCTAACCCTGGGAGCTACACTTTTGACATCACGCAATGTACACAGTGGCGGAAGCCACTCCGATGCCCTACTACCCCTGGAAAAAATCGGACTGCAACTGTATACCGTGCGCGACTTACTAAGTGCAGACTTTGATTCTGCGCTTCGCCTGATAGCGGACATCGGTTACCGCGAACTGGAATTTGCCGGATACCACTATCAGGAAATTCAGCACGTTGGTGCGCTACTGCAGGAGCTTCAGCTCAGCGCGCCGTCCGCTCACGTCGGACTGGATACCGTAAAGCAGCGATTAGACGAAGCCATCAAAACAGCCTCGTTGCTCGGCCACCGCCATCTCGTGCTGCCATGGCTAATGGAAGATCAGCGGCAAACCATGAGGCAATACGAAGCACTTGCCAGAACGCTCAACCAAGCTGGCGCGACCTGCCGCAGCGCCGGGATTGAACTCGGCTACCATAACCACGATTTCGAATTCCAGCCACTGGAAGGCAAACTCCCCTACGACGTATTGCTGGAGCAGACAGACCCGGATTTGGTCAAGATGGAACTGGATCTGTACTGGATCACCAAAGCTGGATATTCCGCCACGGATTATTTTGACAAGCACCCTGGTCGATTCACCCAATGCCACGTGAAGGATATGGGCAGCAACGGCGATATTGTCGATGTCGGACAAGGAACCATAAATTTTGCGGCGCTGATTCCAGCGGCGAAGGCGGCAGGTGTAAAGCATTTTTACGCGGAAAACGATAACCCCCACAATCCCGAAACGGCCATCAGAGCCAGCTACAGAGCGCTGGCAGGAACGTAACTGTGAACTCTTTATTTCGAAATGCAATCGGACGCGGTCTGGCTGCCCTGCTACTTCTTCCCCTGCTGACAGCACCGGCAAGCGCCGGGGGTGATGCCAGCCGGCTCGATCGCCTCTATGCACTCATTGCAAACCCGGACATGGCGCAAGAGGACTGGGTCAGTTTGTTCAATGGCCGCAATCTCGATGGCTGGACGCCAAAAATTCGTGGCTATCCCGCGGGAGAAAATTTCGGCGACACATTCCATGTTGCCGATGGCGCGCTGTCCGTAAGTTATGCGGCATATGATGAATTTGATCACCGTTTTGGCCACATTTTTTATAACACGCCGTATTCACACTACATTTTGGCCCTGGAGTATCGATTTCAGGGTGAGCAGGCCAAAGGCGCCCCGGGGTGGGCCCTGGAAAACAGTGGCGTCATGGCACATTCCCCCTCAGCGGAGAATATGGGCCTGATGCAGGATTTCCCCACCTCGATAGAAGTTCAGCTACTCGGCAGCGGTGGGCAGGCACAACGCCCGACCGGAAATCTATGTACCCCGGGCACTCATGTACACATGAACGGCAACCTGATCGAGCAGCATTGCGTTAACTCATCTTCTAAAACCTACCCGGGCGAACAATGGGTAACGCTGGATCTTCTGGTGCTGGGCAACGAACATATGGAGCATTTCATCAACGGCACATCGGTGCTCAGTTACACCGAACCCCGGATAGGCGGCGGGATGGTGTCCGGGTTTTTGCCCGAATACAAACAGGATGGAACAGCGGTATCAGGCGGGTACTTCAGCCTGCAAGCGGAGGGCCATCCCGTGCAATTTCGCAACATCAGATTGCTGAACCTGGCCGGCTGCACGCAGGAAGAATCAAGCAACTACCGCGATTACCTGGTCGAGCACATAGAAGAATCCTGCCGCCCCTGACCCATAACACCTGGGCGTTTCTCCTTCATTCGAATACGGAACGCTGCGCCTCGAAATGTGTGTTTTCGGTATAGCCCTTAGCGCAATAGGAAAAATACGCCACGTGTCGCGTTGCCTGCGATTGATTGGCCTGTCCCCGGTGCAGCAATCGATCATCAAAGATCAGAGCGGAGCCAACGGTCAGGGGGCTCACACAATTGACAGGGATGGGCAGCCTGCCACCGGCCACCAGGGTTTCAGGTGTGGTTTCTGCATGCTGATAAATCAGCTGCTCAATAATCAGTGTCGGGTTCTGAAGATGATTAGTCAGAACGTGGCTACCCGCGGCGCACTCAGTCGGCCCCATTTCCAGCGGGATATCATGCAATGCGATCAGCACATTTATGGCGTGGGGTGGGCGATGATCGGCATCGATGTGGGGCGAGTCCGAATGCCAGAATTGTGCCGGGCTGCCAGGTTCCGACGACACCACCCCGCTATAGGTATCTTCGGCGTCTTCACCCAGCGCCGCGGCGACAAGAGGCCACCAGGGCATGGCATGGCGATCCAGACCAAATTCCTCC
This sequence comes from uncultured Halieaceae bacterium, assembly GCA_938074045.1. Taxonomy (GTDB): domain Bacteria; phylum Pseudomonadota; class Gammaproteobacteria; order Pseudomonadales; family Halieaceae; genus CALJGI01. Next base: position 44,143 of record CALJGI010000001.1, on the reverse strand, counting down.
AGCGAGATGGGCACATCCCAACGGCCCGGCGAACGCTGAACAATTTCGTGGTAACCGGCCGCGCTTCCAATACCGATATCACGATCACCCAACTCTGACCTGACCCTTGCAGATTCCCTTTCTGCGACAGCGCGTATACGAGACATCAGTCCACCTTCGCAAAGGCCGGGCACAATCAGGAAGCCATTTTCCCGGAGCTCACCTTTTAACGTGTCTGGTTCTATTTCTCTTTTCATCTTCTAGCGCACTTTGCTTTACAGGTGACCCGTCTTCACCCAGATAAGCGTATCTTCAGTAACAAAGGGAAAGTGCTCGCTCATGTGGGGGCTACGAATCCAGGTGCCCACGGGATACTGACCATGCTCATCCCGCAATTCACCTTTCATGACATATATTTCCTCACCACCCGGGTGCACATGACGTTGAAAACGCTCACCGGCGGGCCAATGGACCAGCGCGACTGACTCCCCCTGGTATTCATGCAGCGGCAGCACCCTGAGTCCGCCGTGCCCAGGCAGCCACTCAGCTGTCTTGGTATCTACGACCACGTGAGCGTCATCCCCCGGATGAAACTGATGCAGCTTCACCAGGATGACGCACCCGGGATCGCTAAAGGGTGCGTGCCTGAAGCCCGCGGGGTTTCGAAAATAGGTACCGGGACCATAGTCTCCGGTCTGGTCGGAAAATGTGCCTTCAAGGACCAGAATTTCCTCCCCACCGGGATGATTGTGCGCAGAGAAACTCGCACCCGGCTCGTACTGAACGATACTGGTCGCGTGACCCTGCTCAGCCTCCTCCCGGACCAGCGGCTTGCGCCAGACCCCAGCCCGTGGACTGGCTACCCACTCCATCTGTCGGGTGTTTAACACCACCCGCTCCTCGAAATTCATATTCAACACACGTACCAACTCCAGCCCATCGCAGCGTTAATCCCAGCACACTCCAGTACCAGCAACCCTTTGGTCACAGCCTGCACCACGATATCGGTATTGGCAATCCTCTAAAGGCCTGAAGCCGGCAGACACCAGTGGTACAGAGTGCCACCCCCGTGTACTATCAGGCCAGAAAAATAAGGTACAGCATGGAAGTTCTTCAGCTACTCATCAGTGGTATATCTCAGGGCTGCGTCTATGGCCTCATCGCCATGGGTTTTGTCCTGATCTACAAAGCCACCGAAATGGTCAACTTTGCCCAGGGCGACATGATGATGCTGGGGGCCTATCTGGCCTACACCTGGATCAATATCGCGGGCATGCCTTTTGTTCTCGGGGTGGTCGCAACCATCGTCAGTCTGGCCATCGTCGGTGTGCTGATCGAACGCATACTGCTGCGGCCCATGATTGGGGAACCCCCCTTCGCGGTACTTATGATCACCATCGGTCTCGGCTTTATGCTTCGGGCCTTCGCGGGGGCTGTGTGGGGTACAGAAACCAAAGCAGTATCAAACCCATTCTCCGGCAATGTGATCCGGCTGGGTGATATCTCCATCGGCTATGAAAACATGGCCATTATTCTTGGCACCGTTATCTTGTGCGCCCTGCTGTTTGCCTTCTTCCGCTTTACCCGCCTGGGCATTGCCATGCAGGCGGCATCCCAAAATCAACTCGCCGCCTACTACGTGGGAATACCGGTGAAACGCATTTACTCATTGGTGTGGGCCATGTCGGCGGCACTGGCGGCGGTTGCCGGGGTGTTGGTTGCTCCCATCTCCCTGGTGGAACCGGTGATGGGCTTTATCGGCGTCAAAGCCTTTGCGGCGGCCATTGTCGGGGGTTTTGGCAGCCTGCCCGGTGCCATTATCGGCGGCCTGATCGTGGGCATAGCCGAGCAATTTGCCGGCCTGTATCTCCCACCGGGGTTTGCGGACACCACCGCCTACGCGATTCTGTTGATCATGCTGTTTCTGCGCCCCGAGGGGCTTTTTGCCACCATGCAGAAGAAGAAGGTGTGAGCGTAATGGCCTTACCCACACCAGTAGCGGGTTTCGAACAATGAGATTTGTACTCAAAACCCGGTATCAGCAGGACATCAATCTGTTCCTGCACAACGGCCAGCGGTTCTGGTACGCCTTGCTCGCATTATCGGTATTGGCGGCGCCCTGGTTTCTGGACCGGTTCTTTCTGGGTGAGTTGTCGCTGGTCTTTATATACGCTATTGCGGGTATTGGCCTGATGTTGCTGGTGGGCTACACCGGACTGGTCAGCCTGGGCCACGCCGCCTTTCTTGCCATCGGCGCATACACCCACACCTGGTGTTTGCAGCGGGGTGTTCCACTACCCCTATCTATTTTGTTCGCTGGCCTCCTGAGTGCCGTGGCGGGCATTATGATCGGACGCCCTACCCTGCGCATGACCGGCATTTACCTGGCCATCGCCACCCTGGCCTTCGCCATCGTGGTGGAGCAACTGATTGCGCATTGGGAGTCTGTCACCGGGGGCTACCGCGGCATCGTGGTACCCAAACCTGAACTCTTCGGATATTCCCTCAGCGGTAGCTGGCCGTTTTACTACCTGTGCCTGGCTTGTGTGACAGGGTGCCTGTTCCTGGCCCTGAACCTGTTGCGCAGCCCCACCGGCCGAGCCCTGGCGGCGATACGGGATTCAGAGATATCCGCCCAGAGCATGGGCATCAATCTCGCCAACGCCAAAAGCACCGCCTTTGCTATCTCCGCCGCCTTTACCGGCGTTGCTGGCGCCCTGTTTGCCCACAAGCTGGGCTATCTATCCCCCGACGCCTTTACCCTGCTGACATCTATACAGCTTTTGCTCATGGTGGTGGTGGGTGGGCTGGGTTCTCTGCATGGCGTGTTTTTTGGCGCCATCTTTATCGTGTTACTGCCCCAGCTGCTGGCCATCTCACGAGACCTGCTGCCAGCGGCCGTGGCCCAACTACCCGGCCTGGAGCCAGGCGTCTTCGGCCTGATTCTGGTGCTGGTGCTGATCTACGAGCCCCTCGGCATGTACGGGCGCTGGCTGAAAATCCGCCAGTATTTCAGCGAATTTCCCCTTTACCGAAAGTCGACTCACAAACGACAGAAATCCTATTTACGCACGGAGCGGGTACGATGAGCGAAGCTCTGCTCAGCACCCATTCACTGTCGCTGAGTTTCGGCGGAGTGCGCGCCGTGGATGATGTCAGTTTTGAGGTCATGCCCGGGGAAGTCTTCAGCATCATTGGCCCCAACGGTGCGGGGAAAACCAGTTTATTTAATCTAATCAGTCGACTCTACGACGCCGATAGCGGAGATATCGTTTTTGATGGGCAAAAAATCAGCGATATTCCCGCACACCGTATTGCTGAACTGGGCATTGCGCGCACATTCCAGAACACTGAATTGTTTGAGCACGAAACGGTACTGAGAAACATGTTGATCGGGCGTCACGTGCACAGCCGCACAAATCTGTTCAGTGAGTTATTGTTTTTACCCAGCGTCGCCCGCCAGGAACTCGCATTTCGCCAGGTCGTAGAGGACGTCATTGATCTGTTGGATTTGCAAAGCTATCGCGATCAAGTGATTGGCAGCCTGCCGTATGGCGTGCGCAAAATGGTAGAGGTGGCCCGGGCGCTGTGTATCCAACCCAAACTGCTTCTGCTGGACGAGCCCTCCTCCGGGCTGAACCCCGAAGAAACCGAAGACGTTTCCCACTGGATAGAAGATGTGAGTCAGGACTACGGGGCGACGGTCATTATGGTAGAGCATGATATGAGCCTGGTGGCGCGGGCATCGAGTCGGGTGATGGCCGTGGCAGACGGCGCCGTCGTCGCCATCGGCGCACCGCAGGATATCCAGAATCATCCGGAAGTACGGCGGGCCTATCTCGGTGACTGATGTAACGGCAGGCGCACTCCAGGTGCGCAACATTGAAACCTACTATGGCCCTATCATGGCCATACGCGGGATCAGTCTGGATGTCGCCGCAGGCCAGGTGGTGGCCTTGCTGGGCGCAAACGGCGCGGGCAAGACCACGGTTCTCAAAACCATCAGCGGCGCCATGGAGCCGCAAAAGGGCAGCGTCCATCTGAACGGTGAGCCTATTCACAATCTTGACCCCGACGTGGTCGCCAGACGTGGTATTGCTCACGTACCTGAGGGACGCGAAGTTTTTCCTTTCCTGACGGTTGATGAAAATCTCAAGGTGGGTGCCTTCAGCCGACGTGACGCCGGCGTACAGACCGATCTCGAGCAGGTGTACGAATACTTTCCGGCACTGCGGGAATTGCGTGGCCTGGCCGCGGGCTTCCTGTCCGGCGGCCAGCAACAAATGCTGGCTATTGGACGTGCGCTGATGCTGAACCCCTCCATCATGCTGCTGGACGAACCCTCTCTGGGTCTATCCCCCAAGTATGTCGCCGAGATCGCCGCCATCGTCAAGCGCCTGAACGCGGAACGGGGAATCACCGTTTTGCTTATCGAGCAGAACGCGAAAATGGCACTGGATATCAGTGAGTACGGGTACGTGATGGAGAACGGTCGTATCGTGATGGAGGACACCTCCGAACGATTGAAGGATGCCCCCGACATCCAGGAGTTTTATCTCGGCATGAAGGACGAAGGCGTGCGCGGACGACGTCGCTGGAAACAGAGAAAGACGTGGCGCTGATGACGACCCCTCCCTATAAAATCGAGGTCGATGGCTGCCGCACGATTGGGCAGTTGTTCTGGAAACGGGTTGTGGAAGATGCCGACCGGGTGGCCCTGCGGGAAAAAGACCTGGGTATCTGGAACGAATACACCTGGGCCGACTACGGCGAAGAAGCCCGTCTGGCTGGCCTGGGGCTCAAGGCCCTGGGTCTCAACCGGGGCGACGTCTGTTCCATCGCTTCCGAGGTAAACAAAGAATGGTTGTTTGCTGATCTTGGGGTGCTTGGCATCGGCGCCATCTGTAATGGTGTCTATCCCACCGATGCGGCAGAGCAGGTGGAGTATCTGATCAATGACAGCGGCACCCGCTTCTATTTCGCCGAAGACGAGGAACAACTGGATAAGGTGTTGCAGGTGCGCGAGCGCACGCCCTGTCTGGACAAAATCATTATTTTCGATATGGAAGGGTTGCGCACACTGGATGACGAGCAGTGCCTGAGTTTCGCCGCTTTGCAGGAGCTGGGCCGGGAGTACGCCGCGCAGCACCCCGAGTGCTGGCTGGAAGAAATCAACGCCGCCGATCCGGAAGCACTCATCGTTCTGACCTACACCTCGGGAACCACCGGCCCACCCAAAGGCGCTATGATCAGCCAACGCAATATGCTGTACATGATGCAGGTATTGCAGGAGGCCTATGGCATATCTCCCGATGACCAACAATTGGCCTTTTTGCCTCTGGCCCATATCGCCGGTCGTATGTTCTATACCTCCTCGCCCATGGAAAGCAGGTCCGCCGTAAATATCGTGGAGAGTCTGGAAACCAGCGTCCACGACCAGCAGGAAGTTTCACCCAGCATCCATTTCGCTGTGCCCCGGGTGTGGGAAAAACAATTCTCAACCATCGCCATGAAGCTGAAAGATGGCACCGCTCTTGGCCGCTGGTCCTATGAAACAGCCCTGAAGATAGGCTACCGCATGGCCGATATGCAGCAGCGCCAGGTCCCGGTGCCGCTAATGACACGACTACTGGGTTTTATCGCCCATCACCTGGTGTTCAAGAACATACAAAAATTCCTCGGGATACATAATGCCCGCTGGCTATCCACAGCAGCAGCACCCATTGCCCCGGAACTGATCGAGTGGTTCTGGGCCATCGGCAAGCCAATGTATGAAGTCTATGGGCAAACCGAATGCACCGGCCTCGCCACCGCCAACACCCGGGAAGATTTCCGTATCGGCAGCATAGGTCGGGCGGTAGGCAGCACCGAGGTCAAACTGTCAGATGAGGGGGAAATCCTCATCCGTGGGCCCGGCGTCATCAGCGGCTATTGGAACAATCCGGAGAAAACCGCTGAAACGATCAAAGACGGCTGGCTCTATACCGGCGATGTGGGACGGGTGGATGAAGACGGTTTTATCTACATACTGGACCGTATCAAGGATGTGATCATTACCGCTGGAGGCAAAAACATCACGCCCAGCGAGATTGAGAACCGACTGAAATTCTCAGCGTATATTTCCGACGCCGTCGTGATTGGTGATGCACGGCCCTACCTCACGTGCCTGATTATGATAGACGAGGAAAATGTCACCAAGTTTGCGCAGGACGAGAATGTTCCATTTACCAATTACACCAGCCTGTGTCACACCGATGCAGTCAAGGATTTGATCTGGCAGGAGATTGAACAGGTAAACAGCAAGTTCGCCCGGGTCGAAACCATCAAGAAATGTCGACTGATAGACCAGTTACTGGACCCGGAAGACGAAGAGCTGACACCGACAATGAAACTCAAGCGCAAAGTGGTCAATGTGAAATATGCCGAGCTGATTGATAGCATGTACACATAAGCCCGCACCCAATCCGGTCGTCGGCATAACCCCTGACGACTCAGAGCCACTCATGGAGCAACCAAAATGAAGCCAGGCATCCACCAGACCATCAGAAATATTACCCTGCTATTGCCCGCCACCCTTTTTCTCCTGTTGGGGTGTGGTGAACAGGCCACTGATTCAGAGGACGGCAACGCCACCGGTGCAGCCGAGGTTAGAGGGGTCACCGATACCGAAATCGTTCTGGGCATGCACACCGATTTATCCGGGGCCATTGCGACCCTGGGGGTGGATGGTGCAAACGGAACGCGCATGCGGTTTGATGAGGCCAACGAAGCCGGCGGCATTCACGGGCGCAAAATCAAACTGGTGGTGGAAGACAATCAGTACCAGGTACCCAAGGCCATATCGGTCGCCAATAAACTGATCCACCGGGACAATATATTCGCCATGGTGATGGCCATTGGCACCCAGACTAATAATGCCGTGCTGACCCAATTGCTGGAGGAGAATATACCCAACTTGTTCCCCATCTCGGGAGCCAGGTCCATGGTCGACCCCGCACATCGGCTCAAGTTTCACGCCCGCGGTATCTACTACGATGAAATAAGGGCCGCCGCTCGCTACTTTGTCGAAGAACGCGGCGTGAAAGGCATCTGCGCCATTTATCAGGACACAGAGTACGGTCAGGAAATCCTCGAAGCGGCGACAGATCAGGCGGAAGCCATGGGGATGAGTCTGCTGACGACCTCGGCTCACAAACCAACTGAAAGCGAATTTACCTCTGCCATACTGAAGCTGAGGGAGGCACAGTGTGATCTGGTACTGATGGGTACGGTGGTGAGAGACACGATTCTGGTTCTGGAGGCAGCACGCAAACTGGGCTGGGAAGACGTTGCCTGGGTTGGCAACAATGCCGCTTATAATCAGACGGTCGCCGACCAGGAAAGCGGCGCCGGCGAGGGTTATTACGCCTTTGTTCATATGGGCATGATGTACCGGGATTCGCCGCCCACTGAGGAAGCCGCCTACTGGTGGGATCGCTTTGTTGAACGCCATGGCCGCAACCCGGAATATGTGGCTCTGGAAGCCTATCGCAATGCCGATATTGTGGTTGAAGCACTGACCCGAGCGGGGCCGGACCTGACGGTGGACTCGCTGATCGCAGCCCTGGAATCTATCGACGACTACACGGATATATTTGGCTACCCCGTATCCTTCGGTCCGGATAAACATCAGGGCGTCACTGTCTCCGCTCTGTCACAAATACGCGACGGCCGCTGGCATACCATGGAGCAATCCATCAGCTACTGATGTAGACACCATGATTCTCACGGCAGACAGAGACGAAGATAGCGGGATATTACGTCTTACCCTCAACGAACCCGGCAAGCGCAACGCCCTGTCACGGGAGATGATTGCAGCGCTGTCCAATGCCATAGACACAGCGGCTGTGGATGCAACTGTAAAGGTTATTATCCTGGCCGGGAATGGGCCCGCCTTCTGTGCGGGGCACGACCTGAGAGAGTTAACCGCCCATCGCTCTGACGCTGATCGGGGCGCCGGGTTTTTCGCCATGTTGATGCGCGAGTGCTCAGCCATGATGATGAAAATTCTGCATTGCCCCAAGCCAATAATCGCAGAGGTCAATGGCATAGCCACGGCGGCAGGTTGTCAATTGGTCGCCAGCTGTGATCTGGCCCTGGCCAGCGAACACGCCAAATTCGCCACCCCTGGTGTCAATCTGGGGTTGTTCTGTTCCACCCCCATGGTCGCCGTCAGCAGAAACCTTAGCCGCAAGCACACCATGGAGATGTTGCTCACCGGCGAGATGCTGCCCGCGGCGCGTGCCGCCGAACTGGGTTTGATTAACCGCGTCGTACCGGAGGATGACTTGGTCGACGCGACGCTGGAACTGGCAACGCGCGTCGCCAGTCGCTCAGCCACCGCGATCAAGATCGGCAAGGAAGCCTACTACCGACAACTGGATATGGAGATCGAACAGGCTTACGCTTATGTCAGTGAAGTCATGGTTACCAATATGCTGGAGGCCGATGCCGAGGAAGGGATCAATGCCTTTCTTGAAAAGCGTGACCCCAACTGGTTGTAAAATAAATATCACCAATGGAGAGAGATTTTGAACATTAAACTGCCAAATCGTCACACCATTGCCTGCCTCACGCTAGCCAGCTGTCTGTTCGGATCAGGCGCTGCTGCCGAGGAACCCGTTTTCTATTTTGAGGATCGCGCGGATATTCCAGAACAGTACACCTGGGATTTGTCCCTGCAATTCGCCACACCCGCTGCCTGGGACGAGGCCGTGACGCGTCTTGAGGAAAGGCTCGGTGATATTGAGCTGTTCAAGGGCAAGGTGGCGCTGTCACCCACGACAATGGCCGATGCCCTGGCGGCCCAGTTTGATCTGTATGGCGATCTCGGCCCCATCTACACCTATGCGTTAAAAGGACAGCATCTTGTAGGACATGATCAGGATGCACGACAAAGAGCCAGTCGAGCCACCGGTCTATTGAGCGAGTTAAACCAGACTGTCTCATTTGTAGACGCGGAAATCGCCATGGTTCCGGCCGAAGAGGCCGCTAAATTAAGCGCTCACGAAGCGCTCAAACCGTACGCTCAGTATCTCGACAACATCTGGCGCAAGCGGGAACACACCCGCTCACCGGAAATAGAGGAGGTCGTTGCAGGTTCCGGCCAATCGGGCCAGGGTCATGTGACTGCCTACGAAAGCCTTTTGTATGCCGATATGACCTGGCCCACCATCGAGGACGAAAACGGTGAAAGTGCCACGCTGAACCCCGGTCAATTTGGCCGCTTGATGCGCAGCCCCGACCGGTCGCTGCGGGCAAAAGCTTTCACCACGCACATGCAGGTGTACGAGGACTATCGCAATACCCTCGCGGCAACCATGGCGGCCAAAATCCAGCGTGACGTGTGGCTCGCCAAGGTGTACAACTACCCATCAGCTGTCGATGCGGCGCTGGATGCCGTCCCGGTACCCCGGGAAGTCATGACAGCGCTGATCGGTGCCGTACACAATAATCTGGACAAGGTGGCCGGATACGCCGACCTTCGTCGCCGCCTGCTGGGCCTTGAAGACTTTCATCCCTGGGACAGGCACGCCACCGCACTGCAGGAGGGAGAGCGGGTCTATACCTTTGAAGAAGGCTGGGAACTGGCCATGGAATTCTGGACGGAGACCTATGGTGCGGAGTACGCCGCCATTGCACAGCAGGCACTGGACGAACGCTGGGTAGACGTCTACAGCAACGAGGGTAAAACCAATGGTGCCTATTCATGGGGTACCTACCGCGCGCCCTACTACCTGCTACTGAATTGGGCTGGATCGCTATCGGATGTATCAACTCTTGTACACGAAATGGGTCATTCCGTGCACGGTGTTCTGGCCGACCGGCATCAGCTCGCCCACGAGGCGGACACCGATCTTTTTATTGCCGAGGTAGCATCGGTGGCCAGTGAGTCACTTTTCGGAGAGTGGCTGTTTGCCCGCAGTACAGACAAACAGGAGCGAATACAGTTGCTGGACCTCGCCCTGACCAATATTCGCGACACGTTTGTGCGCCAGGTTTTTTTCCACGAATGGGAAGCGGCGGTACACAAGATGGCGGAAGATGGGCAGGCATTGACCGCGGACTCCATGGGTAAAGCCTATATGGATCTCAGCGAGAAGTATTATGGCGAGGTCCTGACCCATCACCCGCTGCAGCGCAATTACTGGGCCAGAATCGACCACTACTTCCGTAACTTTTATGTCTGGAAATACGCGACCAGTTACGCCGCCGGTGAAGCGCTGGCCACGAGATTTCGCAGCGGCGACAAGTCCGCCGCTGAGGATTACCTGACCATCCTGAAACTGGGCGGCAGCCGCTACCCCATCGACGTATTGAAGGCCGGAGGTGTAGATATCACTGATTCAAAGGTTTTACAGGCGGTGATGATTCGGTATGGTGAGTTACAGCAGCAGTTGGAGGAAGAGCTGGACCTATAAACTCTGGTGGAGGCGATAATCAGTCCACTATGGTAGAACAGCAGTGCAGCATCGTGTTCACTGGTGCTCTCACCGGCGAAATGCGCGGCCTGGAGCACTCATTCCTGACCGCCGCGTCGCGTCATGCGTGGCGGGGGAAAAGAAAAATTCAATAGACTTCGTAGCAGAGGCCAACAGATGCCTCTTCCGTTTCGCTACTAATCACGTTTAGCTGCCTAAACCCGCTTTCAAGTTCACTCATCCTCTCGCGCGCGGGCTTCGATGCGTTCCCGAAGCCGGGCGCGTGCTGAAGATGGTGTGCCGTGCCCACCAGTCACCACAAACAGCACCACAAAAAAGGCGAGAACGCCCAGCTCGACAGAGTCAGAATACTCAAAAATCGTCACGCCAATAAGCGTCGCAATACCGCCAAGGGTTATGCCAATCAAACTGGCGTACCAACTATAGCGGGCAAAGGTCAACTTGTGATGGCAGTGCTCGCAATTAAGATCCCAGACAGAGGGCGCAGTGAGCACATTTTTCAAGCTCAGTTCTCCTGAACAATAGGGGCACTTCGGTCGATCCATGGAAGCAGCTACTTCTGGATAATGCGATGAAACTCTAGTGTAGACTAAGTTACTACTTCCGGCACCGCTAAACTGCGCTGCGGGAGAGAAATAACGATTAAGAATCGCGAATGTGGCAGTTTTTTCACCTACGAAATATCAGGGAGCCAGTCCCAAATACACGCTGCAGTATCCTTCCCAGAAGCGGGCCTCCGGAAACTCATCTGTGACCAGATCAGTCCACTGCTCCGCGCTGATTCCGGTAACACTTATCCAGTGCTCTCTACTCATTTGCTCACGCTCGCGGATAGCTGGTTTCAAACCCAGTTCTCTCACTGATGCGACCAGGCGCTCAGCCGCATCCCGGGTACCGAAATAACCCAGGGAAATACCATTGCGCTGCTCTTCATCTGAAAACACAAAGTTATCCAGCTGCTCCTCCTCCAGCGCATGATGAATCGTCAATGCTTCCTCGGAGTTTACATAGGGCCCCAATATCACCGAATACCCAGCCACCTGTATTTTCAGCACATCGTCTGCCCGAGCGGTGATAGCAGCTGTGCGAATCCGGTTGAGCAACGGTGTGCCTTGCGTTTCGACGATAGGTCCAACCAGGGTACACGCCAAACTATCGTCTGCTGGCTCGTCACTCAGTACAAAGAGTCGCGGGGTTTCATCCTCAGGCAAGGGGGTGAACACCTCAGCCACAACATCGACCACTACTGACTCGGTGACAATGTCGACATCCGGCTCAATCGCAGCATCGACCTCAAGGATTGCGGACACATCCTGGGTCACACTTGTGGCGTCCACCTTTTCGCTTAGCAATTCGATGGGTTTTACGTCATCAGGCATAGGTGAAGGCCACTCAGGTAGCTGGTAAACAATGCGCTCAGGCCGGTCCCAAATCCACTGACTGCCCACAAGAAAAAGCATGTTAGCGATGATGAGTAAGGCGATCAGGAAACGCAATCAAGGAGCTCCGGCGGCGAGCGCCAATCCATCAAAAACAAGATCAGGTTGATACAGACTTTGTAGCGACAAAACATCAAACAGGCGCTCTCCATCGCCGCCACAGACAACAACGGTGGGTCTTATCCCTGCCGATTTCTCAGTGCTCTGAACAACCCGCTCCACGGCTGCCACTGCCGTCAGCAGCGCGCCATTGCCAACCGCTTCCGCTGTGTTGACGCCAGGCTGCAGCTGAGCGGACATTTCTGCGTCAAAACGAACACGATCGGTACCACCCAGAAGCGCCTTTTTCATCGCCTCACGACCAGGAATAATGTAGCCCCCGAGGTGATTCCCCTCAGCATCCACCACATCAATCGTCAATGCACTGCCGGCGTCCACCACACAAAGAGGGCCACCGTGCTGCCTCCACGCAGCCAACATGGCCAGCCAACGATCGACCCCCAGCAACTCGGGTTGTGAATAACTATTGCGCAAACCCAACGCCTGGGCAGGCGTTCTGGCGAACCAGGGCTGAACCCCCCAGCGCTTTATCATCAACGCGGAGAGTGAATCTTCATAATCTGTCCCGGCAACGCTGCTGACCCTGACCTGCTGCGGAACTGCAGCAGGTAATATGGCTTGTTCAAGCCGTGCATAAGAGCCGGTTTCGCAAACTTCCTCGCTTTGCGCGCGCCACTTGACCCGGGTGTTACCCACATCGATATCCAGTATCAATGAACTGCCCTCAAACTAACCTCGCCGCCATAAAAGGTCTGAATGCCTTCTGGCGTCGCCAGCAGCAACGCACCCTGTTCATTTACGCCCCGGGCTACTCCGCTGATCTCGTTTTCTGCCAGCAACAGGTTAACCTGTTTGTCAGCGTTGGCATCCAGGGCAATCCAGCGCTCACGAAAAGCAGGGAAGCCAGTTCTGGAAAAGGCGTCCATCGTGGGCAGTAATGTACTGAGTATTGCGGCCAGGGTACAATTTCGGTCGGGTGTGTCACCACCCATGACCACGTGTAAATCGGTCCACTCCTGATCGATAGTGCGGGCTGCTGTGTCCGGCATCTGAACGTTGATTCCAATGCCCACCACTACGGCACACAAGCCGCTCACATCGCCGGTCATTTCCAGCAGAATACCACCGAGTTTTTGCCCGCTGTGCAGGACATCGTTTGGCCATTTGAGTCTGCAGCCCTCTGCACCAAGCGATTCGAGGGCATCCACCACGGCGACTCCCACCGCCAGACTCAAGCCCTCAAGCGCTGCTGCCCCGCCACTGAATTCCCAGCAGAGTGACATATATAGATTGCTGGCATAGGGACTTACCCAGGTACGCCCGCGACGCCCCCTCCCGCCGGTCTGATGTTCCGCTACAACCACTCGACCCTGAGCTCCACCCTCCTGGGCGAGACCCAACGCGAGGCTGTTAGTTGAAGCAACGCTTTCGTGTAAATCCAACGCGGAAATCAGCCTGCGCGCGTCACTGCCCAGATATTTACCAATTAAATCCGTATCCAATAGCTGGATCGGAGCGGCCAGACGGTAACCGCGACCCTTCAGGGACTCGACTTCCAACCCAATGCCTTCCAACTTGCCCAGTTGTTTCCACACGGCGGTGCGGCTGACACCCAGCAACTCCGCAAGCTCCTGCCCGGAATGAACTTCACCGTCCGCCATCAACTTCAGTAGTGCGCTATTCAAGCTACTGAACTCCCTCGTCATTTGCGCGGCCATCATAGCAAAATCGACTTCAGATAGAGTATGTTAATCCCCTGACAACAGGAGACCCCGAGCATGTCCTCACTCACAACCGCAGAATTACAGGCTGCAGCCGATCGCCTGATCCAATACCATCGCGAAGCCACGGAGAAAAACGAATGGACGTTTTTTGTAGATGAGATGTATGCCCAGGATTGTGTCTACACCTGTGAATACGCAGGCACCATGATCGTGGTCGCCGACGGCCTGGACGAAATCAAAGCGACCCACTACGGCCGCGATATGCAACGCGGCTGGGAAGGGTGGAGCTTCCCTTATGAAGGCGTTTACGTCGGCAGCGACAACAGGGTGATCACCCATTGGCTTAATCGCGGTCCCGGACTGCGGGAAGACGGCAGCCATTTCGATACACCGGGGATTTCCTTCCTGAGTTTTGACCACAATGCGCAGATCTGCAGGCAGTTCGATATGTTTGATCTGGCCCATCAGATGCGCCTCTGCGACGATCTCGAAGCCGCTGGCCTGCTATCCGCGGAGCTTAAGAGCAACTGGGTATTGCCAATGAAACAGCTGCTCATCGATCAACTGTCTCAGAACATGTCATAAATCAGCAACGGCCTGCTCTGTTCATGTGACGTGATACGAAACACACGTCCACCTTGACGTTAACGTCAACGTTAACTATAGTGATTCCTCCAATTAGGGAGGCCTCATGTCAGACGTTTACTCGATATCTGCGTTATCGCAGGAGTTTGATATCACCACGCGCACCATCCGCTTCTATGAAGAAAAGGGCTTACTCCAGCCCGCGCGCGATGGCCAACGCCGTATATATTCAGCCGCTGACAGGACTGCACTGAAACTGGTTTTGCGCGGCAAGCGTATCGGCCTTTCCCTCGAAGAGAGCCGGGACTTGATTCAGATGTATAAACCCGGGGGCGACAATGCCGAGCAGTTACTTCTTGTAAAAGACAAAGTAAACCAACGGCGCACCGCCCTGAAGGCCCAGCTCAATGACATCAAAACCATGCTACGGGAACTCGATCATATGGACAGCCGATGTGATGCAGCGCTGACAGTCGCCAACCCAATGGCCAAGGCTACCGGTACAAAATCATGACTATTAACTACCCCTCTTTAAACTTCGATCTCGGCGAAGAAATCGATATGCTGCGGGACATGGTGTCCCAGTTCTGCCAGACAGAACTGGCGCCGCGAGCAGCACAGATTGATATCGACAACGAATTTCCCGCCGACCTTTGGCTGCGCTTTGGCGAGTTGGGATTATTGGGTATGACCGTGGACGAGGCATACGGCGGATCTGGCATGGGTTATCTTGCCCACGTCATCGCCATGGAGGAGATCAGCAGAGCTTCAGCGTCGGTCGGCCTCTCCTACGGCGCGCACTCCAATCTGTGCGTCAATCAAATTTTCAAAAACGGTACCGAAGCGCAAAGGCAGAAATATCTTCCCGGTCTGTGCAGTGGGGAGCATATAGGTGCCCTCGCGATGTCAGAACACAGTGCCGGCTCAGACGTGGTCAGTATGAAGTTGCGCGCCGATCAGGACGGCGAAGATTTCGTGTTGAACGGCAGCAAGATGTGGATCACCAACGCACCCAACGCCCACACGTTTGTCATTTACGCTAAAACTGACCCCAGCGCCAGCTCCGGTGGCATCACTGCTTTTATAGTAGAAGGTGATGCGCCAGGCCTCAACCGCAGCCCCAAACTCGACAAGCTGGGGATGCGGGGATCCAACACCTGCGAGCTGGTATTCACCGACTGCCGGGTTCCGGCCGAGAATATTTTGGGCCAGATCGGCACTGGCGTACGTGTGCTGATGTCAGGTCTGGACTACGAACGAACAGTCCTTTCAGGTGGCCCCGTCGGCATTATGCAGGCCTGTGTTGATCTGGTTATCCCCTACCTCCACGATCGCAAGCAGTTCGGCCAAAGCATCGGCGAATTCCAGCTGATGCAGGGCAAGGTGGCGGATATGTACACCGAACTCAACGCCAGCAGGGCGTACCTGTATGCGGTGGCAAAGGCCTGTGATCGCGGTCAGGAAAGTCGCAAGGATGCCGCAGCGGTCATTCTCTACACCGCGGAGCGGGCAACACAGATGGCACTGCAGGCCATCCAGTCTCTCGGTGGATCGGGATACATGAACGACTGCCCGGCGGGACGCCTGCTGCGGGACGCCAAGCTCTATGAGATCGGTGCCGGCACTTCCGAAATTCGTCGCATGTTGATCGGCCGCGAATTATTCCAACAAACCGCTTGAGCAGGACCTGAGCCATGGCCATTCTGGATTCAAAAATCAATGTGCGCAGCGAGGAGTTCTCTGAGAACGTTGCACATATGCGTACCCAGGTGGAAGACCTGGCGCGAACCGTCGCTGAGCTAAGCCTGGGTGGCGAGGAAAAGTACCGTGAACGGCACGTCAGTCGCGGCAAGTTGCTGCCCCGGGAACGCGTGAATGGTCTGCTGGATCCCGGCACGCCGTTTCTTGAGTTTTCACAACTGGCGGCCCTGAACGTATACGAAGACAATATCCCGGGCGCGGGCATTATTACCGGCATCGGCCGGGTAAGCGGTCAGGAGTGCGTCATCATCGCGAATGACGCTACCGTAAAGGGCGGAACGTATTACCCGCTAACCATTAAAAAGCAGCTCAGGGCACAAACCATTGCCGAGGAAAACAATCTGCCCTGTGTTTACCTGGTGGATTCCGGAGGCGCCAACCTGCCACAACAGGACGATGTATTTCCCGACCGTATGCATTTTGGTCGAACTTTTTTCAATCAAGCCAATATGTCAGCCAAAGGCATACCGCAGATTGCTGTGGTGATGGGCTCGTGTACCGCGGGGGGCGCCTATGTACCCGCGATGGCCGATGAATCGATTATCGTGCGCGAACAGGGCACTATCTTTCTCGGTGGCCCACCGCTGGTTAAAGCGGCAACCGGCGAAATCGTCTCAGCGGAAGACCTTGGTGGCGCCGACGTACACTGCCGCACGTCCGGAGTGGCAGATCACTATGCACGTAATGATCGCCACGCACTGGACCTGGCGAGACGGGCGGTGAGCCGCCTCAACCGCGTCAAGCAACCAACCCTGGATATAGCTGAACCGATTGATCCTCGCTACGCCGCCGACGAAATCTACGGCGTCGTGCCCAGAGATACGCGGCAATCCTATGACGTACGCGAGGTGATTGCCCGGGTCGTTGACGACTCTGATTTTGAGGAATTCAAAGCCCTCTACGGCACTACGCTGGTCTGTGGATTCGCCCGAATTATGGGCTACCCAGTCGGGATTCTTGGCAATAACGGCATTCTTTTCAGCGAATCCGCGCAAAAAGGCGCACACTTTATAGAGCTGTGTGCCCAACGCAAAATCCCGCTGGTTTTTCTACAGAACATCACCGGATTTATGGTCGGCCGGCAATACGAGGCCGGCGGTATCGCCAAACATGGCGCCAAAATGGTGACCGCTGTGGCCTGCGCGAATGTGCCCAAATTTACCGTGCTTATCGGCGGCTCTTTCGGCGCTGGCAACTACGGCATGTGTGGCAGATCCTACGATCCGCGCTTCCTTTACATGTGGCCGAATGCACGCATCTCGGTCATGGGCGGTGAACAGGCCGCCGGGGTCATGGCACAGATACGGCGCGATCAGCTGGAGAGTCGGGGTGAAGAGTGGGCGGAAGCCGATGAGGCTGCATTCAAACAACCTATTTTGGACACCTATGATCACCAGGGACATCCATACTATGCGTCTGCCCGCCTCTGGGACGATGGCGTAATCGATCCAGCACAAACACGCATGGTGTTGGGCTTGTCGATCTCGGCGACGCTTAACCGCGAAATAGAAGAAACACGCTTTGGCGTGTTCCGCATGTAGCGCCGGAGATTGTCATGACGATGTTTAACAAAATCCTGATTGCAAATCGCGGCGAAATCGCCTGTCGTGTCATCAAAACGGCACAGCGGTTGGGCGTAAAAACCGTGGCCGTTTATTCCGATGCTGACCGCGATGCCCTCCATACATCACTGGCCGACGAAGCGATTCACATTGGACCGGCGCCGGCGCGGGACTCCTATTTATGCGGTGACAAGATCATCGCAGCGGCCCGGCAGACCGGCGCAGAAGCCATACATCCCGGCTACGGATTTTTAAGTGAGAACAGCGGCTTTGCCCTCGACTGTGAAAAGGCCGGTATTTGCTTTATTGGGCCACCGCCTGCGGCGATAGACGCCATGGGTTCCAAATCTGCCGCCAAGCGCATCATGGAGTCGGCGGGAGTACCTCTGGTCCCGGGTTACCACGACGAAGACCAAAGCGATGATGTGCTCGCCGCAGCAGCCCGTGAGATGGGCTTTCCGGTGCTGCTCAAGGCAACGGCCGGGGGTGGTGGCAAAGGCATGCGTCAGGTCTGGTCCGATGATGAATTCTCTGCGGCACTGGACGCCGCAAGACGCGAAGCGAGTTCAAGCTTTGGCGATGACCGCATGTTGGTCGAGAAATACCTGGTCGGTCCTCGACATGTCGAAATTCAGGTATTCTGTGATTCCCTGGGCAACGCCGTCTATCTCGCAGAGCGTGACTGTTCAGTGCAACGCCGTCATCAGAAGGTCATAGAAGAAGCACCTGCGCCCGGTGTGGATCAAGCGCTGAGAAAACGCATGGGCGAGGCTGCCATCGCGGCGGCCCGGGCCATCGACTATGAAGGCGCTGGTACCGTTGAGTTCTTACTCGACAGTGACGGCGTGTTCTATTTTATGGAAATGAACACGCGTCTACAGGTAGAACACCCGGTTACCGAGATGATCACGGGTGTCGACCTGGTCGAGTGGCAGCTGCGCGTTGCAACGGGAGAGCCGCTGCCTCTGGAGCAAGATGCTATTCAGATCACGGGACACGCCTTCGAAGCGCGTATTTATGCCGAGGATCCCGATCGTGACTTCATGCCGGAAACCGGCTCCCTGCATCACCTGGTCCCCCCTGCTGAGTCCAGGCATGTTCGCGTCGATACCGGCGTACGCCGTGGCGACGTGGTCAGCGTTCACTATGACCCCATGATCGCCAAACTGATTACCTGGGATGAGAGCCGCAGCAGCGCTCTGGCCCGATTGCGGGACGCCTTGCGCCAGTACGAAATCGCGGGGATCACGACCAACGTTGAGTTTTTGTATAACCTCAGTAGTACGGATGCCTTCGCCGGCGCTGAGCTAGACACTGGGTTTATCGAGCGGCACCGGGAGCAGATTTTCCACCAATCTGACGCTGACCTGAGTCGAGTTCTCCCCCTGGCTGCCCTCTACTCAATGCTGGCGGGTGAGCGCAAATCCCAAATCGCACAGCAATCATCCGCTGATCGTTGGTCGCCCTTCGGGATCAGCAGCAACTGGCGTTTGAATTCTGTTGGTGAACGGGTGATCAGCATCGAATACCAGGGCGTCGAGTACGGCATATCCATCACCGTGGATAGCGCCGGTGCTTATCGCTTGCAACACGCAGAAAACAACTGGATATGTTCGGGTCAGCTGGACGCGGATGAATTGACCGCCACCATCGATGGCCACAGGCATCGGGTCAGTGTTGCGGAACAAGACGACTCCTATTCTTTGTATACCGCAGATTTCGCCTGTCACTTCCGCTTTCCTGAACCCGATCTCGGTGTTGACGAAGATGTATCGGTGGGTAGTGATTTTACCGCCCCCATGAATGGCACCATTGTTGCTTTACTGGTGGAAACAGGTGCTCCCGTTACCGCGGGTGATGCTCTGCTGGTGATGGAAGCCATGAAAATGGAACAAACTATCTCTGCACACCGCGAAGGTAAGGTTACACAGTTCCTCTTCCAACCCGGTGACCTGGTGGATGGAGGCGCTCCTCTTCTGAAATTCGAGGTGCTCGAGGAGTTCTAGGATAGACTTTCTGCGGGCACCTGATCGGCATAATCCGCCAACACGCCGAGAAACCCCTCACTGTATTTCTCCAGCTTGCTGGCCCCGACGCCACTCAAATCGGCGAATTCGAGCCGCGTCCTCGGCCGCACATTCACCATCTCTGCCAGGGTGCTGTCATGAAAAATCACGTAGGGGGGTACACCCTGATCCAGGGCGAGCTGTCGGCGGTGCTCGCGCACCAACTCCCAAAGCACTGAATCCGTCACGGCTATGGAACCGCCGCGCTTCTTGTCGCGACGCACTGTCTTGCCGACGTCAACACGCAGTGCGATCGTTTCTTCCCCACGCAGAACCGGGCGGCACTCATCCCGCAATACCAGCGCTCCATGCCGATCCAGATTGACCTCCAGATAGGCGCGCGCCACCAATTGCCTGAACACGGAACGCCAGCGCTTGGCGTCGAGTTCAACACCAACCCCAAATGTGGGCAGCTCCTGATGATGAAACTGCCGGACTTTGGCGGTATCAGCGCCACGCAATACATCAATCAGGTGATTGACGCCAAACCGCTGGCCGGTACGGTAGACGGCACTAATGGCCTTTTGCGCCGCCTCGGTGCCATCCCAGGTTTCGACGGGTGTGATACAGGTGTCACAGTTACCGCATGCATCCGGCGACTCCTCGCCAAAATAATGCAGCAGTGCGTGGCGCCGGCAGGTGTTGATTTCACACAAGCCCAGCAGTGCATTCAAACGCTGTTGCTCAGCTCTTTTGTGCGCTTCACCCGCATCGGACTCCGCCATCATTTGCCGCAGCTTGATCACATCCTGCAGCCCATAAACCATCCAGGCATCGGCGGGTTGACCATCCCTCCCCGCTCGACCAGTCTCCTGGTAATAGGCTTCCACTGTCTTTGGCAGGTCCAAATGGGCGACAAATCTCACATCGGGCTTATCGATACCCATGCCAAAAGCAATTGTCGCCACCACAATCGTATCTTCCCCACGCAGGAATCGGGCCTGATGGTCCGCGCGCTGCGCAGCACTCAACCCAGCGTGATAGGGCAGCGCCTCAAAACCTTGCTGCTGAAGCCAGGCAGCGGTGTCTTCCGTCTTTCGTCGTGACAGGCAGTATATTATCCCGCAGTGGCCCACGTGTTCCTCGCGCAGGAAGCGCAGCAATTGCTGCCGTGCGTTGTCCTTCAGTGCAATGCGATAACAGATGTTGGGCCGGTCGAAGCTGACCGCATACTGCGTGGCACCATGCAACTCCAGCCTGCTCACAATCTCGGCACGGGTGCGCGCATCGGCGGTTGCCGTCAGCGCCACCCGCGGCACGGCGGGAAAACGTTCCTGCAAAACCGCCAGCTCCAGGTAGTCGGCGCGGAAATCGTGACCCCACTGGGACACACAATGGGCCTCATCGATAGCAAAAAGTGCAATATCGGATCTGGCCAGCAGCGCTTGCGTGCGCTCCTGCACCAAACGCTCAGGAGCAACATAAAGAAGGTCCAACTCCCCGTTCAAGAGGGCGGTCTCAACAGCACGCACCTGATCAAGCGTCATTGTGGAGTTGAGGCAGCTGGCTCGCACACCCACAACACGCAGGGCATTTACCTGGTCCTGCATCAAGGCAATCAGCGGTGAGATGACGATCCCGCAACCCGATCGCAGCAGACTGGGTATTTGATAGCAGAGTGATTTCCCACCGCCTGTCGGCATAAGCACCAGAGCATCTCGCCCGGCAGCGACATCGGCGATAATATCCGCCTGGGGGTATCTGAATTCGTGGAAACCGAAGGTGGAGCGCAGAATTGCAAGCGCTGCACCCTCGGACCTGACATCGGCGTGACTCATCCGCGCTTGGGCGCTCTGACCTTCTGCAACTGTCGGCTGATGGCAACCAGCTTACCGGCGCTGTCCCACAGCTCACCATCGGCTTCCACCAGGCCAGCCGTCATAAATCGACTGCGCTGCCGCATTTGCAGCGGCCCGGGGGCCGGATAACCGCGAATCTGGACATTGAGGTCAACGGTTGGGATCCAGGGCACCAGACCGACATAGCGCATAACCGGCGGAGGGCAAGCGTCAGCGGCCATCAATGACCCCAGCAAATCGAAATCAGCGCCATCAGCAAACTGCATCCAACCACGCAAACATGCATCCACACCTGTGGTCTCCCGGGAAAACCCACCGCCGGGTTCTACGTGTATATCCACTTGTTCGCGAAACTCAACGCCCCTCGCGACCAGGTATTCACATTCTTCCAGCGGGCTGACGGGAAAGCGCTCACGCAACTGGAAGCTCTCCCCTTTCTGCGCCGTAAAATCGGTGTAAACCGCGGTTACCTGCAACTTACAGTGTCCTTCCTGCATTAATCTGCCTACGGCATGACTCATACTTTTACTGGCCCTGAGCACCTCAACTTCGACTTCCAGCGGCCCCAGCACCGCGGGCGCCAGGTAGAGCGCATGCACAGTCATCGGATCAGCATGATCGAGCGTGTCGCTCAGCGCCCGGGCGACGATGGCGAGCGCATAGCCACCGTTGGCAGCTTCTCCAACCCGCCAGCCCCGGTGAATTTCGCCGGCATAGCGGTTTTCTCCCAGTTTTTCCAATGCCGTCGCCTGTTCGAACCTGCTCATCACTTTTGCCTCCTTAAACCACACCGCACTATACTAACCGAAGACCCTTGCCGCGGGCTGTGGCATTCGTCAGGATACTCGTAATACATGTAATATATTCATTCTTGCAGGCAGCTATCCTCGTGTACAGTGATGAAACCACCAGGGGAATTTGCGGTCCAAACCCATCAGGTATTCAATATCAGTTAGACACATGAAGCTCCACTTACCTAGCCAACTTACCACTCGTGCAGTGGCTGTCATCACGCTGGCCGCGGCCATAGGTGCGCAGAGCGTACTCGCGCAGGATGCAGTATTGCCGGAAGGCCCGGCAACAAGTACCGAAATCGATGCGGTCGATGCTGTTGAAGCCACCGATGACAGACTCAACGAGATCGAGCAAAATCGACGCGCTTACGAACGCGATATTGCTGTCTACCTCAATGAAATATCAGATTTGGAGGCGGATCAGGGGCCATATGCGAGCAATCTCTCTCAGCAATTGTTGGGGCTTGGCGAGCTTTACGCTGCAATCGGCGACCACCCTGCGGCTATCCGTCAGTTCACGCGATCTATTCATCTCACCCGCGTCAACAGCGGGCTGAACAATGTTGAGCAAATTCCGGTTACCAATAGCCTTATAGACAGTCTGCTTGCTATGGGTGACCTCGAGACCGCCGACGAACGACAGCGGTACCTGTATTACATCTCTCGGGAAGGCTATGGTCTGGATGATCCCGAACGGGCTGATGCGATGATGCGATATGCCGACTGGCAACGCAGAACCTATCTGGCCGATGTTGGCAAAACCTCGTACACGCGACTGCTCTCCATGTACGACATTTATACGAAGGTGCATGCTCTCATCCGCAGCATCCACGGCAATCACGCCCTTGAACTGCTGGTTCCTCTCAACGGACTGGTGGAATCTCATTTCCTGCTTGGCCGATACAACGGTGAGCACGGTTACACTAATCGCACGCTCCGTGATTCTGCCCTCGAGGAGGGTGGCAGTATCGATGAAACAAGAGTTTCCAGGCTCAGTCAGGTCGCATTCAAGCGCGGCAGAGACGCCATTGAAGCTATGCGCGTCATTTACGAAAACAACCCGGACGCCCCACCATTTGGCGTTCCGGAAAATACCATCGCCTTGGCTGACTGGTTCCTGATGAACCGCAAGCACGGCGGAGCTCATCGCCTGTATGCCAGGGCATGGGAAGAGATGGGTAATATCCCCGGCGGTGAAGAACGCCGAGCAGAACTACTAGGCGCTCCGTCAAATCTACCCAGGGGGATTGATCTCAGTTCCGGGTTTTATGTGCGGTCACCAAAAAGCGAGGACAGTCTGGGACCGGGATGGGTAAATCTAACTTACATCGTCAACGAACGGGGACGAGCGAACGACTTTGAGGTTTTGGAAGCCCACCCCTCTATCGATGACCCTCGTATAGCGCGAACGCTACGCAAATTGAAGCGCGCACAATTTCGACCGGCCTTCGCCGATGGTGTGCCCGTTGCCTACAATATGGAGAAGCGCCATGATTTCGAGTGAATCGAGCACGTTCCCAATCACCTGCCAGCTGAAAAGCGTGGCCCGCATACTGGTGGTTACGGCATCAGTGGCAATACTTAATGGGTGCCCCAGCTCTTCGACACCGACAACACCAAGTTCACCATCCAGTTCCAGCAGCATGCCACCGAGTTCCTCGCCCCCAAGCAGCAGTTCGGGTATGCCATCGCCATCCAGTCCGCCCACTGACGCCGAAGGCAGGCCCAGCATTCCATCCAGCAGTCCACCCAGTTCCTCCGCCAGCCCTGGCTCCAGTTCGGGAGAGACATCCTCCGCCGGAATGCCCGATAGCGAGGCGGGCGACGTTGCCGATGCCGGTGCAGAGGATTCTGCTGGTATGGAACCCGGCGGCGGCATTCCGGATGAAGTTGTGTTTGAAGATGGGCCTCCGCTGCCCTCCTCGCCCAGCGATGTCATGCCGGACCTCGATGATGAAGAAGTGGAATCTTCCAGCAGCAGTAGCGTAGCGGATGCTGAATCTGACAGCGAAGCCGGTGGCGGTGCCAGTGGCGGCGGCGCTGAGGGTGGCGGCGAACCCGGCGGCGGTCCTGTGTTGACCACGGCAGAACAAGTGGCAGTGCTGGACAGCGAGTTGGCGCGGGGTACCGGAGAGTTCGACGACATGATTCTGCGGGAAAGGGATTATGTCCGCCGCACCGCTACAAGCAGTACCGGCGCGATGGAGGAAGTGCCCGAGCCCTCCGGGGGCGGCGAGTATCCCGGCGCGGTCTATGGTGAACCCGGTAGCGCCTCCTCAAACGATTCCGGCACTGGTGGTTTTCCCGGTAGCAGTCGTCAGGGTGATTACGGCCAAACAGCAGCGGCCTATCCCCCGCCTGCCGATATTCCAGATGGCAATGACGACGATGTTGTTGCCCGCCAGCTGAGGGAGGCTGCGATGCGTGAGGCCGATCCCGAGCTGCGCGAAAAATTATGGGATGAGTACCGAAAATACAAAGGTATCGAGTGATGACAACAGCAATACAATTACGCCGCGGCGGATTACTGCTCGCCCTTTTTCTCACCCTGTCAGGATGCGTAAGCGGGACAGTAAAAAGTACATCCATACCATCAGTTCAGTCGTCACCGGAAGAAATACCGGAGCATCGATTGCTCGATTTAGGGATTGCCATCTTCGACCCGGGGTTAGATGAAGAGTACGACGAAATCGTTTTCCCCGAAGTGAGAATGGCAGAATCCCGTTACATGCCATTTGTCCTCATGGAGGCGGTACAAAACTCGGCGGCCTGGGGCGCGGTGCGGGTGATACCAAACGGTGATCAGGCGGTGGACGTCACAGTAGAGGCAACCATTGTTCATTCCGACGGCGAAAAGCTCACTTTGCAAGTGGCCGCCCACGACACCACGGGGCGCGTATGGCTGGACGAGGATTACACCGGCTTGGCCTCAAAATACAGCTATGAACAGGGTAGTCGCAGCCGTATGGACCCCTTTCAAGCGGTATACAACCGGATTGCCAATGATTTGCTGCAGAAACAGCTCGCATTGGGGAATGTTGCCACCAGCGAGATTCGACTGGTCACCGAGATGGCATTTGCGCGCAACTTTTCCCCGGACGCGTTTTCTGAGTATCTGACAACCACCAAGAAGGGTCGGACGACCGTAGCTCGCCTGCCTGCTGAAGACGACCCTATGCTGGAGCGCGTGCGAAAGATCCGCGAACGGGATTATCTATTCATTGATACCCTGCAGGAACACTATGCCTCCTTTAACAGTCAGATGTTGGCGCCCTACCAGGAGTGGCGCAAACAGAGCTATGGTGAGGTGATAGCCCTGCGCGAGCTGCGGAAGACGGCGCGAGATCAACTGATCGGAGGTGTGGCCTCGGTTATAGCCGGGATAGCGGCAGCCAGCTCAGGAAATCGCTCAGCCAGGGCCGCTGGTAATGTAGCCATTGCCGGCGGCGGTTACATGGTCAAGTCGGGGTTGGATAAGCGCACCGAGGCTGAGATTCACGTTGAAGCACTTGAGGAATTAGGCACTTCACTGCAAGCCGAAGTCACTCCCCAGGTTATTCAGCTGGAAGATCGAACCATTACCTTGTCAGGATCAGTCAACGATCAGTACGACCAGTGGCGAGAATTGCTGAAAAGCATATACGACGCAGAAATCGGGGACCTTGAAACCCCGGCCCGGAAAAGCTGAGACCTCGATTATAGGAGATTAAAGGCACTTGCCGGTGACCTGAGTCGGATGACAGACAAACCAGATAAAATAATCCCGGCGGGATTTGAGCAAATCGAGCCCGCCGACCCGGCCCTGAGTGCTGATTTTGCACCACAGGAACAGGCACAGGTGAGCAATCGCTGGATACCACCACTACTCACTGGTCTGATGATCATCGCAGCGATCGTGTTTTTCTGGCTACCCGATGCGGTCGAAAAACCCACTATTGATGCCACCACCACAAGCAACGGTGAAGTCAGCACAACCTCCACTGCGGGAGCTGGTGAGCCGGAACGCTCGCCCTGGGCCGAAGCCCAGGCCGCCAAAATTCGTAAGGAGGCTCAGGATGTTCTGGGACAGCTGCTGGATTTACAGTTTGAGCTGGAAGAACAGGGGGCACCTGACTGGGCGACGGATGCGTATAACGCGGCACTGGAAACCGCAGCACTGGCAGACGAATCATATAGAGCGAAAGACTTTGCGGTGGCACGCGATCACTATTCCGACGCCGTAACAGCGATGAGCTCTGTTCGCGACAGCGCTGATCAGATATTCGCCGACGCAATCAGTCAGGGACAGGTCGCTTTAAACGAGTTAAACGCGCAGGGCGCACGCGAAGCCTTTGCGTTGGCACTGCGCATTAATCCAATCGACAACGACGCGATAGCTGGGTCAGCCCGTGCTAACAATATTGAGCAAGTACTGGCGCTGGTCCAGCAGGCCGACATACTGTATCAACGCGGTGATTTGCTGGAGGCCAAGGAGCGCCTGCTAGTGGTAAGGAGGCTGGATCCCGAGTACACCGGTGCAACCGCAACTCTCGCCACCATCGAGGACGAGTTGATTTCGCGGCGCTTTAATACGGCGATGTCAGCCGGATATGAGGCGTTGAATGCGGGCAACTTTGATAGGGCCGAGAAACAGTTCCGCGTGGCTGCCGGCCTGCGACCGCAAGCAGGAGAGGTCCAGACCGCGCTACGCGAGGCTCAGGACTCCCGAGCACTGCGGGCCATAGAATCGGCCAGGGCCACAGCTGAGAAAGCGGAGTCAGAAGAGCAGTGGCAAAAGGCTTTGGACACTTACGAAGGTTTGCTTCGCCAGGACAACTCCCTGGTATTCGCCCGGGTTGGACAAATCAAGGCGGGTGCCAGGGCAACTCTGGACCGCGACCTCGGCGCCGCGATCGAATCCCCCGAGCGCCTCGCCGACAGCCGGGCTTACGAGGCAGCCAGAATTTTATTTCGCGATGCCTCGACCATCGGCGACAAGGGACCCATTTTACAACAGCAGATCGCAGCGCTGGCAGGCATTCTCGAGGATGCGATAAAGCCGCAAAGAATTGAATTGCGCTCAGATAAGCAGACCGCCGTCACCCTGCGCAAAGTTGCTGTACTGGGTACATTTGAAAGCCATTCGCTGACGCTTAAGCCCGGCACCTACGTAGCCGTGGGCAGTCGTCCTGGCTACCGGGATGTACGTCGGGAATTCACGGTAAGAGCGGGCAATAACCTGGAACCCATCATCGTGCAGTGTACTGAGAGTATCTGATGGCGACAGAGCAGCAGGATCAAACTCCAGACAATGAGCTGATACAACCCCTCGCCTTCGCGCCACTGGATGCAGATGCAAAGAAGGGCGGGTTTCGCCTTGACCCGGCACGTGCGGCTATCGGCATAACATTACTGAGTTTCGCGGCAGTGCTCGGATTCATTTTCACGGCAAAGTCAGTTCAGTTTCAGCACACGCCTGAGTACGCCCAACTGGATATAAGCGGAGGAATCGCCGTACGCCTGGGCAACCGCTATCTTATGCGTTCGGGCAGCTTTGACATTTCATTGGCTGCGCCCGGTTACCGTGATCTCGCCGCCTCTGTTGAGGTGGGTGAGAAGGACACTCAGGTTTTCTCTCACACTATGGTGAAGACACCTGGTTTGATAAGTATTAACAGCACGCCAGCCGGCGCCAGGCTTGCTATCGACGGAGAAGCCAGGGGGGTTCTACCCGTTCAAGACCTGCCCGTGGAAGCAGGCTCCCATCAACTTAGCATCGCCGCCGAGCGGTATCAAAGTTACCGGGAAATGCTGGAGGTGACGGGCATGGATGAACGCCAGTCCCTTGATATTGAACTACTGCCCGCCTGGGCTGATATCACCGTAACCAGTGAGCCCAGCGGCGCCACACTCACCATCGATGGAGAACCCCGTGGTACCACACCGATAACGGTGGAGGTGCTGGAAGGCGAGCACGAACTTGGCATTGAGCTGCAACACCATCAGAGCTGGCAACAAAGTCTGGAAGTCATCGCGGGTAAACCGCAGGATCTGGGGATATTGCCGCTTCTGGCTGCAGACGGATACCTGCGCCTGGTCAGTCAGCCCACAGGAGCCAACGTGACCGTCGATGGCGAATTCCGGGGACAGACGCCAATTACCATTGCCCTGCGCCCCAATCGCGGGCATAGATTGGCTGTCTTCAAGCCGGGATACCGCACCCGCAACACCACCCTTGAAGTAGCGCCAGATCAAGAGAAGTCCCTTAACCTCTCTCTGCAGGCCCAATTGGGTAAACTCCGCGTCAGCATGTCGCCGGCGGATGCCGAGCTGATTGTGAATGGCAAAAGTTACGGTGCTACCTCTCAAACCCTTGAGATTCCCGCATTTGAACAGACGCTGGAAGTGCGAAAGCCGGGTTATCGCACATACAGGCAGCGAATCACCCCGCGTCCGGGGTTCGAGCAAGCACTGAGGATTGCTCTCAAAACCGAATCGGAGGCGCGCCTGGCAGAGCTTCCAGCGATGATCAAAACCTCTGTTGGGCAATCGCTGAAATTGTTCACCCCGGGCAGTTTTACCATGGGCGCTTCGCGCCGGGAACCGGGACGTCGTTCCAATGAAGTGCTGCGCCCTGTAGAGCTGACCAGGCTGTTTTATCTTGGTCTGCACGAGGTCACCAATGCTGACTACCGTCAGTTCAAGTCCGATTTTACTTCTGGTCAGGTGGAGGGTAACTCCATGGATGGCGACAGACAGCCAGCCATCATGCTCAGCTGGGAAGAGGCCGCAACCTTCTGCAATTGGTTGAGCGCCAAAGAGGAGCTGCCATTGTTTTACCGCATTGAGGATGGCCGGGTAATAGGCACCAATGACAAGGCTACCGGGTATCGCCTGCCGACGGAGGCTGAATGGGCCTGGGCAGCCCGCACCGGCGGCAGTGACCAACTCAAATATCCCTGGGGACCGAGTTTGCCCCCGAGCGAAGGAGCCGGGAACTATGCAGACGCCAGCAGTTCCTATATTACGGGTCGCACAATCAATAACTATGATGATGGATTCGCCGTGACGGCCCCCGTCGGCTCTTTTGATCAAAATCCACGAGGACTGTATGACATGGGTGGCAACGTCGCCGAATGGACTAATGACTATTACGCCGTGACAGCCAGTAGCGGCGTCATCGAACAAGACCCAACCGGGCCGAGTTCCGGTGAAAATCGCGTCATTCGTGGCTCCAGCTGGGCCCATGGCACAGTCACAGAACTGCGCCTTTCCTATCGCGACTACGACCAGAGCGGCCGGGACGACGTCGGTTTCAGAGTAGCGCGCTACGCCGAGGTACAATGATGAAGCATGTCTCATGGTTGTCTGTAATGATCGGCATATTATGGTTGCCGGCCGCAGCGTTGGCCCAGGATGCATCCAAACCAGAAGCCGCCGCGGAACCGGTCACCGAAACGGTTACAGAAGCCGAAGCAAACACTCAATCAGAGAGTACGCAACCAGATCAGGCTGTAGAAGAAAACAGCTCCGAGCGGCCACCGGACAACTATCGGCCCAGCGAAGATATTTCTGAGGATCTGGGCGTCTCGTTTCCGGTGGATATCTGATAGAGGCGGCCAAAACAGGATAACAAGATGAAACAACAACAAAATTCGGAATTTTTATTTCAACTGTTTTCTCTGCTGATCGCCGTGATACTGGTGCACGCCGTATATGTGGGGATAGTGCGGCCCAATGCCGAAGCCATTCTGGAAAGCCAGATGATACGACAGGCTGCCGGCGAGCAATTTGTACCCGAGCGCTCACTGTTTGTTGTCATTAAGGACTACGAGCAGGAAACCTGCTTTATATTGCTGATCTGGGCGCTGACCATCATAGGCTACAAGGGACGTCGAACCTGGTATGAGCGAGAGATTCTGGAACTGCCGCTGCTGCAGGTGGCCGAGGGCACGAGCATTTTGCCGGAGGACAGCAGGGAATTCAGCCGCCCGCTGGAGGCACTGGACGGCGAGCAACGCGGCTACCTGTTACCGCGTACTCTGATCGCTTCCCTGCAACGATTCGGCACCACCAGAAACATCCAGGACGTATCCACCACTGTAAAAGAGCAATGCGAGGGAGAGTCAGATCGTCTGGACTCGGAGTTATCGATGATTCGCTATATTGCCTGGGCGATACCATCCATCGGGTTTATCGGCACAGTACGTGGTATCGGCGAGGCGCTGGGGCAAGCTTACAGAGCCGTTGAGGGCGACATTTCAGGCGTAACCGTGTCACTCGGGGTAGCGTTCAATTCGACCTTTGTCGCCCTGATTCTGAGCATCATCATCATGTTTTGTCTACATCAATTACAGCTGAGTCAGGAGCGTCTTGTACTGGACTGCCAGCGTTATTGTGATCAAAAGCTGCTCCGAAATCTTGCCGTGAGGTCCTGACCTATGTCTCCCATGATTCTGGAGCTACGCGACACGGCATTGCGTCTTTGGCGCGACCAGGAGTTGATCCATCAAAGTCCAGGGTTCGCGCTCAATCAGACCGGAAATCTTGTATTCGGTGATGCGGCCAAGGCACAAGCACGCTTGCACCCCAGAGATGTAGAGCATCGCTACTGGTCGGAGTTGAGTCTTGATCCGCTGAAAACCACGTTTGCAGGCAAACGCCATTTTGCTGATCTCGCCCACGCCCATCTGTTGGACATAGCCGGGCAAGCGGAGAACGTAGACGACACCTTTATTGCGGTCCCCTCCAGTTTTCGACGTGACCAGCTTGCGCTTCTGCTGGGTATTTTGAGGGAGAGCCCCTTTAAGGCGATCGGCCTGATTGACGGTGCCGTGGCGACCACTGCAAGTACAGCACCACCTGGCGTCAGCCTGCTGCTGGAGTTCCACTTGCACCAGGCGGTTCTCACGCGTGTGGAAAATGATGGGAATATGCTGCGGCGCGTGGACGTAACACCACTTCCCGGTCTCGGGGTACTATCTAATAACGAGCGCATCGCCAGCGCTATAGCCCACGCTTTCATTGAGCAAACACGTTTCGACCCCCGGCACACTGCCGCCGTGGAGCAAGAGCTGTTCGATCGGCTACCAGACATACTAGGCGATCTGGCGGCAGCTGGAGAAATCAAAGTAGAACTCGGTGGATACACGGCTCGTCTACAACCAGAAACACTGGCTGATACCCTGAGCGACAGGTTCGAACGCATCCGCGAATCAGCAGGGGACCGTTCGCTACCGCTGTTGCTGGGACAACAACATTCGGTGCTCCCGGGCATTGCCACCCTCGCTGAAAACGTCTTCTACGTCGACGCCGAAGCCAGCGCCAATGCTATCAATAAAAATAGCGGGACCCTTCGCCAGGAAGAGGAAACGCTGGCCTTCGTCACTGCACTGCCCGCTGAAAAACAGGCTGCTGAAAAACCCGTTGCCGCCGAATTCCCTAACAGTACCTCAAAGGTGCCACCCCCGGCTGCGGAAACACCCACCGAGGAGAAAAGTGTAAGTCACGTGCTGATCAAGCACGCAGCCTACCCTCTTACCAGCGTCACTCGCATAGGGCGGCGGGAGAGCGAAGCCGATATACACATAGACGCAGATATATCACTTACCCTCGTTCGCGAGCAGGGCCAGATAAATCTGGTCACAGATGCGGCCGGGGTAACCGTCAATGGGCAGCCCGCTGTATCCGGTCAGAAACTCGCTCGTGGCGACCTGATCATGCTCGGTGGATCAGGGGAAATCCTGCAACTGATTGCGGTTATAGGATCCGATGGCGCGTAAACGCGCATTTACGACCTTCAGCCTCAGTTTTCTGGACATTATGTCTTGTGGCTTTGGCGCTGTGATTCTTGTTTTCCTGATTATCGATCATTCCATCGAGCAGGAGTCTGACCGGCGCAATGAGGACATTCTCTCCGAGGTCAATCTCTTGGCAGAGGATGTGGTCGACGGGCAGAAAAACCTGGTGCGTCTGCGCAACACGCTTTCTGTGGTGGATCTGCAAATTGTTGAAGCACGCGGTCTCGCCTCTCGCATAACCGATGAAATTGATACCTACCAGTCCATGCTCAAGGCCCTGGAAGACGAGGGCGTTGCGTCGCAAAGTGACATCGAGCAACTACAGGCAGAAATTCTTCGTCTGCAGCAAGAGGTGGAGCAGTTGCGCGTGGCTAGTAACGCAGAAGACGGACTAAGCGTGCGGAGTTTCGTGGGTGATGGTAATCGCCAGTATCTGACCGGACTCAATCTGGGCGGTCGGCACATTCTGATTCTCCTGGATGCCTCTGCCAGCATGCTCGCGCCAAGCATTGTCAACGTGATCCGCATGCGCAACATGGACAAACAGACCAAGCTGAAATCAGAGAAGTGGCAGCGCGCCCTGCGAACAGTGAGCTGGCTAACAGCGCAGTTTCCCCTCGATAGTAGCTATCAGATTATGACGTTTAACACCGCCGCCAAACCAGCCATACCGGGAACTGAGGGAAGCTGGCTCAAGGTTTCCGACCGCGATCAACTGGACCAGGCCGTCGGGAATCTGGAGCGGGTGGTACCTGAGGGAGGCACCAGTCTCGAGAATACCTTTGTGGAACTGCTCGATCTGACGCCATTACCCGATAATATATTCCTGATTACAGATGGTCTTCCCACTCAAGGTGCCACGCGACCCCGGCAATCCACCATCGACTCGGACGAGCGCCTGAAGCTGTTTGAGCGTGCCGTGAACCAGCTGCCCAGGGATGTACCCATGAATATCATCCTGGCTCCGATGGAAGGAGACCCCTGGGCTGCTTCAGCGCTGTGGATGCTGGCACAGCAGACCGGAGGTGCCTTTATGAGCCCGTCTAGGGACTGGCCATGAAGCCCCGTCGCGGCATAGAAGAATTCAGTATTTCCTTTCTCGACGTCATCTGTTGTGGTTTCGGTGCGATCGTACTGCTGCTCATGATCACCAAGACGGTAGAGCCACAAATCATTGAGGCTTCAACTATAGAGCTGGAAGGAAGACTGGCCGCTTTGCAGGAACAGATATTTGAGATTCGCGGTGAAACCCGCATTCTCAACCGTGATCTGAATGCCAAACACGAGCAGTTATCACGCTTTCAGGAACGTATCGCCATCCTGCGGGGACTCGCCGACGCGGCCAGGGCGAGTTATCAGAGCCTGAATACAACAACTGCCGCCAACAGTGAGGTCACCCGGGAGCTGGCTATCGCCCGTCAGAGTCTGACCATCGAACAGGAGCGTCTACTGGGACGTCAAAATAACCGGGTAAACGACCTGATTGGCGGTATCCCGGTTGATAGTGAGTACATCATCTTTGTAATAGACACCTCGGGGAGTATGTTTGGATACGCCTGGGAGCGTGTACTGCAAGAGTTTCAGGCTACCCTGGAAATCTACCCCAAGGTAAAGGGCATCCAGGTGATGAATGACATGGGTAACTACATGTTTTCCCGCTATGTGGGCGAGTGGATTCCTGACACCCCGGGGCGCCGCAAGGTGATTATGGACCGCATGCGTACCTGGAACGTGTTTAGCAACAGCAGCCCGGTTGAAGGCATAAATCGGGCGATTCGCACCTTCTACGACAAAGACAAGAAAATCAGTATCTACGTTTTTGGCGATGAATTCACCGGAGACTCCATCGAACAGGTTGTGGACACGGTTGACAAAATTAACCGCGAAA
Organism: uncultured Halieaceae bacterium; assembly: GCA_938074045.1. Classification (GTDB taxonomy): domain Bacteria; phylum Pseudomonadota; class Gammaproteobacteria; order Pseudomonadales; family Halieaceae; genus CALJGI01. Next base: position 10,226 of record CALJGI010000001.1, on the reverse strand, counting down.
CGAACACTGGGGAGCGGTTGGTCAGAATTCACGCCGTGGGATTCCCGGTTCAGTTTTCTCGCCCGCGCCACTTGCAGGTAACCGGTATACGATTCGCGACACTGATGCGCGAACTCACACATCGCAATGGGGGTACTTTCGTTGGCCTTGACGATTTCCGTTAGTTCACGGCGCTGTTCAGCTCGTCTGCTGCTGGCTAGCGTGGCCATTGTTCTGCACGCTTGCTCCACCAATGTGATCACGGTGTCGGGTGATTTTCCGGTGCCACTGGTAGATGCCGTCCCGATCAAGCTCGGCGTGTATTACAGCGAGGATTTTGCCAATCACAAGTACGAATATGAGCCCAAGGGCAGGAAGGAAATAAAACTGGTGATGGACACTGGCGCCGTGCAGAAAAAAATGTTCAATACGCTGCTGCCACCCATGTTCGATCAAGTCGTCCTTCTGGATTCGTTTCCACCACCTCCTGGCAGCGATGTGGAATTGGTCTTGATACCGGAGGTCGATGAATTTCAGCATGCCGTGCCCAGCCATACCAAGATCAATGTCTTCGAGATATGGGTTCGCTATCGCATGCAGTTGTTCGACCTTGAGGGTGAACCCGTTGCCGACTGGATCATGAGTTCCTATGGGAAAACACCTACCGCTTTCATGCAATCCAATGACGAAGGCATCAATGCAGCCGCAATCGTTGCCCTGCGTGATGCTGGTGCAAATTTTGCGCTGAACTTTGTTCGGGTTCCCGAGGTCCAACTATGGTTGGAAGAACGCGCTGCAGCGCAGGACACCGGGGAAACACCGTGATGAAATGGATGCCGCTCAGTCTGCTGGGGTTCGCTTTGGCCCTGTCAGGTTGTGTGACCACCACCGTAGATGAAATGGTGTTTGAACCCAGCTCAGAACTGGGCGATGCGGCTGTGGTTGTACTTGGGCGACGCCACAGCAGTGACTACGAGACGGAACCGGATTTTATCCAGTGCATAGGAAAAGAAATAGGCTCGCGCAGTTCCGGTGTGCGGGTCATCACGGAAACTGAATTTGTCGACAACCTCTATCCATGGTTTGAACCCCGCACCGCACCGATGCGGGTGGACAATCTTGAACGCCTGCTGCAGCAGCCTCAGGTGCAGAAGGCCATTGATGCTATGGGCATGCGCTACATCATCTGGATTGACGGATCTACCGAAACCACGGTGGGAGTTGGCTCTGTGACCTGCGCCTTATCAACGGCGGGCGGTGGATGCTTTGGCTTTGGATCCTGGAAGGACGATGCCAAATACGAAGCCAGCATCTGGAACTACGACGAGCTCAATCAGGTTGGTCGGATGAGCGCCGAGGCCACTGGGCAGTCATACATGCCTGCTTTCGTTATTCCCATCCCCATTATTGCACCAGTACAGAGCTCGGCCTGCGAGAGTCTCGGTCAGCAGCTCCTGCAATACCTGAAGCCCTCAACTGGCTAACGCTTTAATGGAAGATTCAGCGCGATGAAAATGCCACTCATCCTGACCCTGCTCATAGCTGGGGCTCTTATCGCCGGTATACAAAGTCCTACCCAGGCAAACACCGCTCTGCCCTTTCTGACCGAATCCGGCGAAATCGCCAAGGGTCGGGAAATGCATGAAGAAATGATGAAAAAGGGTGCGCGCTACGATGACGAGGAGTTACAGGCGTATGTGCAACAGGTGGGCGAGAGACTGGCAGCGATTTCCGAGCGGCCACATCTGGATTGGACGTTCACAGTCATCGATGATGAGAATATTAATGCCTATGCCCTGCCGGGAGGATTTATCTATATCAATCGCGGGCTTCTCGCCTACATGGAGAATGAGTCCCAACTGGCAGCTGTACTGGGTCATGAAATTGGCCACGTGACCGCGCACCATGCTGGCAGACAGCAGACCGCGAATGTCACCAACAAGTTGTTCCAGGTGGTTGCACTACTCGCCACGCGCAATTACGACGTGGCCAACACCGCCAATCTCCTGGGTACCGGATTGGTGAGAGGGTATGGTCGAGACCACGAACTGGAAGCGGATCGTTTGGGCGCCGTGTATCTGCATACTATGGGTTATGACACAGATGCTTTGATCGATGTGATTGGCATACTCAAGAATCAGGAGACGCATGCAAAATTGAAGGCCAAGGAAGCCGGTCGGAAAACGGGTTCTTATCACGGCGTATTTGCCACACACCCACGCAATGATGCACGTTTACGCACTGTGGTCAACGCTGCGAAGGAATTGGGCGAGTCTCCACCGTCGGATGTGAACCCATCCATATTTCGGTCTCACATTGAGGGCTTACCATGGGGTCGGAGAACCAGGCCACCGCAGCGCCAGGAAGATCGTTTCTATCACAACAAGCTGAATTTCACCTTCGCCCACCCGACCGACTGGAAAGTTGATCCCGGATCCAAGGCCATTACAGCCACCGAACCGGAGGGCAAGGCACAGGTCAAAATCAGTATCCTGAGACGGGAAAAAGACGTTGAGCCCCGTGATTTTCTGACCAAACATATGGACGCCAAGAGGCTGTTGCGCTCAGAGCCGCTGAATCAGTTCCGGCTGCAGGGTCATACAGGGGTCACTCACCCCCGAGATGGGGACGAACAGCGCCTGGCCGTACTTTACTATGGCAGCCTCGCCTATCTGTTCGAGGCCACCACCGACAATGCCGCATCGTACGACGAGTATGATGCGGCAATGTTTGATTTAATCCAGAGCTTTCGTCCCATGAAAGCGGGGGAACGTGGTAGCACCAAAGAGGGACCATCTATCAGTTTCATCCAGGCGGAAGAGGGCATGACCTTCGCCAAACTCGCCAGACGCAGTCGCGCGGGGCGAGATGCCGAAAATCAGTTACGTCTGATCAACGGTTACTATCCGAGCGGTGAACCCAAGCCGGGGGAATGGATCAAGATAGTGAAGTAAGCTGAACTAATACCCAGGGAGCAGCGACCACAGCCCACACCACCGCCTCTGTTTCATAAAGCAAAAGGGCTCGGTCATCATCCACCCGCATCACCAAACTCTCGGCGATCCAGTTTTCAAACTGCGAAGTGTTATCACGCGTCAGTTGCAGCGCAACCTCCACCAAATCAATAGTCTCAGCCACTTCGACCACCAACCCTCGAGCGTAGAGCGTCTGTAACTCCAACCAGGGGATGCGCGCCGTCTGCGCGTGGAACTCGGCGCGTAGGGCGCCATCATCCAGCGAGGGATCGATCTCCGCCATTGAGAGGGATTCGTTCTCCATCAGCCGTAGCGGGAATCGGCGACAAATGGATTGGTGCGCCGCTCCTCACCAAAGGTGGAGGTGGGGCCATGCCCGGGCAGGAAGGTCACATCGTCACCCAGTGGGAACAAGGTCTCGCGAATGGATCGCACAAGTGTATCGTGGTCGCCGCGGGGGAAATCACTGCGGCCAATAGATCCCTGAAACAGTACATCACCAACAATGGCCAGTTGCCGCTCACGGTGATAGAACACAACATGCCCCGGCGTATGCCCGGGACAATGGTAGACCTCCAGTACTTGTTCACCCACGGTGACGCTGTCGCCCTGCTCCAGCCAGCGATCAGGAACAAATGGCTGCGCGACAGGGAAGCCTGACATCTCACACCATTCCGGAAGTTTGGAAATCCAGAAATCGTCCTCGCGGTGGGGACCTTCAATCGGCACGCCCAGGGACTGACTCAGCTCCAACGTCGCGGCACAGTGGTCCATATGCCCGTGGGTAATCAGAATTTTTTCAATATCGGCACCGAGCTGGGCCACCCCACGCTCGATTCGATCGATATCACCACCTGGATCCACAATTGCACCCTTACCCGTAACTTCACATTTGATAATGGAACAGTTCTGCTGGTAAGGCGTTACCGGAACAATGATGCATCTTAGTGACATAGGTTAAATCCACGTGACAGAGCCAAAAAAACGGCGCCAAGCATACCATAACCCAGGTTTCCAGGCGTTAGCATGAGTTCTTCAGGTACACTGTAGGCTTGCCACAGGAGGTCTCTTGCTCACTTCACAGCTTCGTCTGTTTAGCGAAGTTTTCGCTCACACCAATTACCGCAACTACTCTGCCGGGCGGTTGGCACTGATATCGGCGATGTGGATGGAGCGCATTGGCTATGGCTGGCTGGCCTGGGAACTGACGCGCTCGGAACTCTGGCTGGGTACGCTCGCCGCCTGCGAGATGATTGTCAGCCTGTTGGTTGTTCCCGTAGCCGGAGCGATGGCTGACCGCATCAATCCACTGGGTTTGTTGAAGCGTTGCCATTTATTGTCCCTGCTATGGAGCGCTATATTTTTTGTTTCCATTGTCAGCGGGATAATCAATATTTATCTTTTGATGGCCCTGGTGATTGCCAAGGCCACATCATCTGCCTTTTCCCAGCCAGTTGGCATGTCCATGGTCAACAATCTGATTGCCAGAAACCGTGACCATCTGGGACCGGCCATTTCCATCAACGCTACTATTTTCCATCTGGGAAGAATCATAGGACCTGCGATGGCCGGCGCGGTGATCGCTGGTTTCGGCGTAGCCTCTGTATTTGCCGTGGGATTCCTTGGCTACGCTATTTTTGTGGCGACCCTGCACTACCACGTGGTTCTGCAAGTGCCCGTAAAACCAACCTCCCATTCACCCATTCTTCGGGATATCGCCGAGGGTTTGCACTACGCCTACCGACATCCAAGACTGATGCAAATATTCTTGCTGGGCATCGCAGCGTCGTTTCTGTTGCGGCCCTACGCCGATCTTCTGCCAAGTATTGCGGAGGTCATGTTCAATCGAGGTGCCGCCGGTTTGGCGATTCTTGCCGCGGCTTCAGGGGCCGGGGGAATGATCGGCAGCCTCTATATTCTGTTTCAACCAGGTCGTAAGCATATGCTGAGGACCACCGCCAATATAGCTCTGTTAACGGCGTTTTTTCTCTTCGCTTTCGCGCAGTCAAATCTGCTCTGGGCCGGTGCGCTCTTTATAGGTTTAATGGCTGTCAGCGATGTGGTGATGGCAGTCAGCCTGCAAATCATGGTTCAGAGTGACGTGGATGATGAATATCGAGGTCGCTGTATCAGCCTGCTGAGCATGATGGTTCGAATTGGCCCACCAACCGGGGCTTTTATCGTCGGATGGCTGACAACACTGGTGCCGGTTCATATCGGTCTGAGCCTGTCCGCGGTAGCAGGCTTGATGGTAATCGGAACCTTAAGGCTCAGCTCTATCAGACGCTAGCAGCGCAGCGTCGGTAATGACATGCTCAGCCACTGGCTGACCTCCGATCAGGTGTTCCTGGATAATCCGTTCCAGCACCTCCGGTGTACAAGAGTGGTACCAGGTACCTTCGGGATAAACCAGGGCTATGGGCCCACGCCGGCATATGCGCAGACAATTGGCTTTGGTACGAAACACGTGACCCGAGGTATCAAGACCCAATTCACGCAGTCGCTTTTTGAGGAAATCCCAGGCGGCCAATCCCTCTTCCACAGCGCAGCATTTGGGCTTGGTCTGATCGCTACAAAGGAAAATATGGCGCTGTAGCCGACCGATTTTCAGGTTGTCCACGATACGCTCGATATATTCTCGGTCTTCTGGTTCCAGGGCGGTTAATTGGGTCACGCTGGGACTCCATACTGGTGATTGAAACACTCCGCTAGCTCAATAAACGGCCAGATCACCATTCGGGCTAGGAGCGGCTAAGCATTATCACTTATACTGAATTTTTGTCGACTTCGCGAGTAAACGCGGAGAAAAACACGGTTATCTGGCTCTATGGAAGAACTCACCACAATTGAAATCGACAAGGAGAGCCTCAAATTTTCAGCGGCTCACTTCACTATTTTTTCCGCTACGGAACGTGAGCGTCTGCACGGTCATAATTTTGGCGTAGAAGTCGGGGTCACGGTACCTCTGGGACCCAACGGGATGCAATTTTCCTATGGTGATCTGAAGACCAAGTTAAAGGGGCTCTGCGATGAACTCGACGAATACACGCTCATCGCCGCCGAATCACCTCACTTGAACATTGCTCACTGTGCGCCCTACTTTGACGTTGAATTCAACGGCGAAACAATGAAGCTATTGCAGGCAGATACGCTGCTGCTGCCGATCCGCAATACGACTGTAGAGGAGTTCGCTCGCTATCTGAAAAACCGGTTGATTGAAGATGAGCGTTTCATCCAGGACTGCGATGTGCGCACCCTGGATGTGAAGGTATCTTCGGGGCCCGGCCAAAAGGGCAGCGCCCACTGGCAGCGCGTAGCGAGCTGACCATGTCAGAGCCCACGGACAGCGAAAGCCCAGGCATTCTGATCGTAGAAGATGAAGCGCTGGTTGCCCGTGATATCCAATCGCGGCTGAAAACCCTGGGACACCGGGTAGTAGGTCTGGCACACAATCCAGCTCAGGCACTGGAAAAAGCGCGCACCTTACACCCGGGCATGCTGTTGTGTGACATCAATCTGAAGCGCGATATGGATGGCATTGACGTCGCCAACCAGATTACCGCTGAACTCGATATACCGGTGGTGTTTCTAACCGCCTACTCAGACCCCGGTACCATCGCCAAAGCCAAGTCCGCCTCCCCCTACGGCTACATACTTAAACCGGTAGAAAACCCGGACCTGCATATCGCCATAGAATTAGCACTGCATAAATTTAATGTAGAGCAGGAACTGCGTGAAACTCGCCAGCTACTCGCTACTGCGATGGAATGCATCGGCAATGTTCTGGTGTTCGTAGATCGCGACGGCGCAGTGACTAACATAAATGCGGATGCTGAGATTTTTTTTGCGGCCAAAGCCGCCGAAACGCGCGGCAAACACTGGGATGTGCTACTGAAGCCTGAACGCGAAAGCAGCATGGCACATTTTCTGGAACGCGCACTACAAACACAGGCTGTGACCCGCCTGCCACCCTTTGCCCTGTCCAAACCTGACGGCAGTCAGTCCTTGTTGGACGGCATCGTCGGCCCGATAAAAACTCGTGGTGAGGTCACTGGTGTTGTGATCATTCTCCGGGAGCTGGCAGAGATTCATGATCCAATCGAAAGTTTGCCGCGCCCCTCGGATCTGGCCCATGCATCAGAGCCACTGGCACCAGGCTCAGACAGGGACCGCGCATTCGTACTGCTACTAATCAATCCCGATAATATCGAGGCGGTTAATAGCGAATATGGCCGGGAAGCCGGAGACAGCGTAATTGCCGAGGTTGCCCTGCACATTAACAGGGCCATGCGTACCAGCGACCTTGCCAATCATTATGGCGGTGCGGTGTTTTCCGCCAGCCTGCCCTACACCTCTCTGGACGATGGAACCACGATAGCAGGCGCCATCATGGAGGACCTCAGCGAACGACTCTATCTGGACGGCAGGGTCAGTCTCAAATTCAGTATTGGGATAGCGCACCACCAACCTGAATCTGGCGCAAGAGGCACTGAATCTCCGCTGGAGCTGTTTCGCCGCGCCAACTGGGCGCTGAATGTCGCCAAGCAATCTGGTGGCAGCAAGGTAGTGGTGTGGCGCCCCAATACAGATATGGAGATTGTCGGCAACCATGATCGCCAAAGCGGTCTTTTTTCAGCGGATTCGGGACGTGACTACCGCAATATGGTGCTGTTGTGGAACACAATGAACATTGTAGCCAAAGCCATGAATCTCAACGATCTGGCAGAAAAACTGGCATACCATTTCCAGAAATCCTTCGATTTCGGTCGCGTTGGCATATGCTGCCACATAGATCAGCAGCTACAACTGGTCGGCGCTTCTCCCGCGCAGGAAATGGGGCCTATAAAAACCCTCAATGTGGATAGCGCTACACGAAAACTGATTGAAGATACGGCCAGCGGTCAGCACACGGGGAGTCGCGCCATCGCTCACCGGGACAACATGTACTGCATCCCACTGTTTAACCGCGGCCACTATTTGGGCGCCGTGTATTTTGAAATTGGCGATTTGCAGGGGGCAGTCCGCCACCGCGATCTTGAGTTTTTGAAAACGCTGGTCGATTATGCGGCTACACCCCTCGCCAACCAGTTGCCCCAGAGTCAATCATTTCAGCGCACATCGGGCGATAGCGGCAGTGAAGATCTTCTGTACCAGTCTGATGTAATGTCACAATTGATGGAACATGCGCAGTTGGTTGCGCCAACAGAAGCAACCGTGTTGATCACGGGAGAATCCGGCACCGGCAAAGAGATGATTGCCCGGGAGGTCCATCGATTAAGCACCCGACGTGAGAAGCCTTTTGTTATTGTTGACTGCGGTGCCGTTGTGGCCAGCCTTATAGAAAGCGAACTCTTTGGACATAAAAAAGGAGCTTTCACGGGTGCTCAGCAAGCCAGTCCAGGAAAATTGAAAGAAGCAGACGGCGGGACAATATTGCTCGATGAGATTGGTGAGCTTCCCACCGATGTTCAGGTAAAGTTGCTTCGTGTAGTGCAGGATAAGGAGTACACCCCGGTTGGCAGCAGCCAATACCAGCAGGTTGATACGCGGATTATTGCGGCGACCAATGTTGACCTGGAAAGCAGCGTTCGCGAGGGCTCATTCCGCAAGGATCTTTTCTATCGACTAAATGTATTTACGCTGCAGGCACCTCCACTTAGAGAACGAAATATCGACGTGCGTTATCTGGCAGAGTACTTTCTTCAATCCTGTGCCCGGCAGTACAACAAGGATATTGCAGGCTTTACTCCAGCTGCGATACAGGCGCTGCAAACCTACACCTGGCCGGGCAACGTTCGAGAACTGAAGAATCGCATCATTCGTTCAGTTATTTTGAGCAAAAGCGAGGTGGTAGATGTGGAGCACCTCGAACTTCCCCGACTGGACAGCAATAACGTGGTCGCCGGCAAACCACCTGCACAGAATGCTGCATCAGGCATGTCTTTATCTGAAGCCGCTGCACCGCAATCTGCTGATATAGAGGGCGCTTTTGAGGCCGTGCTGGCGGAACAGGTCAGCCAATGCCTACATCAGGGAGTATTCCCGCCTCTGGGCGCATGGCTGGAGGAAGATATCATCCTGTCATGTCTTGATCACCACAATCATGTGAACATTAAAGCCGCCGATGCGCTGCGTATTCCGGAAAGCACACTTAGGCGCAAAATCACCCGCTACCAGGGGACGAATGGCACAGAAAGCCCGCGGAGGAATGCCGGGTGGGATGCAGTCGGGGTATTGATTCCTCAATTGATTGCTTCCTCTAAACTGGTATCTCGGTCTCCCATCGACCACGCCCAATCCATTTTGCTGCGCCAGGTCCATAGCCAGGCTGCCAATCAGAGCAACGCAGCGGCTTTGGCGGGAGTATCTCCACCCACCTACCGCAAGCTTCTTGATCAGCTAAACATGTCCTGAACCGCGCTGAGGTCCAAAAATTTCTGCATTTAATTCCTCGCCGGATATTTCCTTAATTCCGAAAATTTCGCCAAATTCACCCTGAAGTAAGCAATCACTTACAACTCGAAAACGAACACAATCGCTCATCCTGTGTCCCTATTTAATGCGACTCCCTACATCTAGTGCCACTCCAACAATAAGAAAATATTGGCGAAAATATACGGCATAAAAATATATGGCGATCATTATCGCCATAATTTACTCTCGTCATTTTTTTCTTATAAAAATATATTATTCATTAAAATCAATATGTTATATAGTTTTACTCGCGCACATTTTCAAGAATAAAAAGTGGGCACGCTTATTGCTATATATCAGGTGCACGGAAAACTTTTTTGTGCCTGTGTATGGCAAGAAATATTTGTGAGAGGAAGAAACAATGATTTATCAGAGAGAAAAATTCATCTGGCACAGGGCAGCCGCCGCTTTGTGCCTGACCGTGGTCAGCATGGCGATGTTACTGCAACCAATAACTAACGGGTGGCGTGGGTCATCCGCGCAGTTCTCCCCGGCGACGCCCGTCGCCGACACGGGCCTGAGTTCGGAGAGATCCTATGCTGGATATTTATGGGACTCCCGATCGGAGTCGGGATTGCGCATTGCGCCGCCCCTCAGCCAGGACATCGACCACTACTACTGGGATCGCCGCACGACAACGACCGAAGGCTTAACCTCTGCGACGCAGATGATCGCCGGTTACTTGTGGGACCAGCGCTCTGACAATGGGGCCGTTCTGCATGCCCCCACACAGGGGTTGCTTGACGACTACTACTGGGATCCACGTACCACGACAACTGAAGGTCTGCCCTCTCCAGA